>JBJOFG010000001.1:0-203256 GCA_046048875.1 Bacteroidota bacterium
GTTTGGATCCGTTGGTGGAGGCGCAATCATTTCTGCGTTCATTTCCACCTTCACCTCTTTTTCCTTTTTTTCGCCCTTGGCTAAAATGACTGGCGTGATTAACGCTCCAGACACCAAGAAAATACCAGAAAACACCGCAATAGCCAATACAGCGCCATACATAGAACGAATTCTATAAGCTCCGTAGGCTTTGTTCTTGTTTTCAAATACCTGCTCGTTACGATCTGAAGCCATAATGCTATTCCAGCCCGCTTCAAAGCCCAGGAACGTAACGACAGCTGCTGCTGTAGCTACAGCCACCAAGTCTGAGTGGTTGCTAAGAAAATCAGTTACTGCTGACATAATGGTTTGCTTTTATAATGTGCAGTACAGGCCTACACATCAATCGTTCATTTCAATTTTAATTCCGCTACTTTTTCTGGTGAAAGGAAAAGCAATGCTTCACGTGCTTCCATATCCATGATCGCACGCTTCTTCACGTTAGTAATATTCAATTCATCAATTGCATTCACAACGTTCTTCCATTTGGTTGTTGGCATTGTCTTTACAATCACGAAAGGTGCAAGAGAATCGTTCGAAGCTTCGGCAATAAGCTCTTTGAATCGAGCGTTTATTTTCTCATCTTCTTCACGAGAGTTGCTTTTCTTCAACTCTTCTCTTTGTTGATCCTTTAAAGAATTTACTTGTTCAACTACTCGCTTGTTTCGCTCAAGTAGCATCACGCGTAATCCATCTTTAGAAAAATCCGACGGCTCTAATTTGGTGGTGTCTTTTCTGAATTTTCCATGGTAATAGAAAATTTGATCGTCAGTTTCACCAATAACAATAGTCGTTGCTAAATCGTCGTCAAGTTTTGTTTGATCCTCTGTGTTATCCACCTCTTTCGGATAGACAATTTCAAGGGTCTTTGGTTTGCTCAGTGAGGTTGCCAAGATGAAGAAGGTCAAGAGAAGGAACGCCAAGTCAACCATCGGCGTCATGTCCATGCGCACCGGGCTCTTCTTGGGTCTCTTTTTCCCACCTTTTTCGTGGCCACCACCACCTTCTATTATTTCTGCCATAACATGTTTGTTCTATACGGTTGCATTATTTGGAACCAGATTCCAAAGTAGTCACCATGTTAAATTGGAAAATATTCTTGTCGCGGAACACGTCAATAACTTGCTCTACCTTTTCGTAGTCTGTTGTTCCGTCTGCTTTAATTGCGTAACGAAGTGCTTTATCGCCTTTGATGTCTTTCGGTTCTAAACCGTGTTTCTCTGCATCGGCCATAAACGCTTCGTAACCACTCTGAATCCAATCTCCCAATTCACCATTGATAGAATCGGTAGGGATACCAGGGGTTTGTGCGTCAAGTGCTGCTCTTGTTTTTTCGTCGGCACTTAGGTACTGACTCAGGTTGTTCAACGGCATTCCGCACATACCTAGCAAAGCGAATTTGCGCGCTTCATCTTCGGTAAGTTTTAATTCCGGATGTCTTTGAACCATTCGATTTAACATTTCTCTGCGAATGTCCTTTCCAGCAAGGTCAAAGAAAACTCTTCCCTTCTCGTCAACCGTAATTTGCATCACTTTCTCTGGCAACAACAATTCAGATGTTGCAGCAGGAACGTCTACGATTACAGGTTCGTTTGGACGGAATTTCGCGGTGAGAATAAAGAACGTTACCAACAAGAAACCAAGGTCAACCATCGGCGTCATATCCAAGCTAGGAGCGCTTTTGGGCATCTTGAGTTTCGGCATATTCTTAAATATTTATAATTAAGTAAAAACTTGAATTAGTGCTTAGAAGCAAATGTTTGAGTAACTGTGAAGTTAGCCTCGTCCATTGCGAAAGTCATGCTGTCAATACGTGTATTGAAGAAGTTGTAAAGAATGATCGCAATCGCAGATGCCATGATACCCAAGAACGTGTTAATCAAGGCTTCAGAGATACCTAAAGAAAGTGCAGTTGCATCAGGTGCACCAGCAGTTGCCATAGCTTCGAAGGAAGAAATCATACCTTTTACAGTTCCTAAAAGTCCAACAAGTACTCCCAAAGATCCGCAAGTTGAAAGGATAACTAAGTTCTTAGACAACATTGGTAATTCCAAAGCAGTTGCCTCTTCAAGTTCTTGCTTAATAGCAGTAACTTTTGCTTCTTTATCTAATTCTGTGTCTGCAGACATTGCCTTGTACTTCAACAATCCAGCGCGCAATACAGCAGCAACTGAACCTCTTTGCTTGTCGCAAGCTGCTAAAGCTCCGTCTACATTGTTTTCAGACAACATCTTGCGAACGTTGTGAACAAAAGCAGAAACACTTCCTTTTCCTTTAGCCATCATAATGCTAATGAAACGCTCAATGAAGAAAATGATTACAATCAAGTTAACCGCGATAAGGATTGGTACAATGAAACCACCCTTGTGAACTGTTCCCAATACGTTTAATGGATGTCCTTTTACTGGATCACCACCTTCGAAGTTTGCAGTATCACCCAATACAAAGGTGAATAATGCCCATCCAACTAACAAAGCAATTGGAATTGCGATGTAAGGAAAAATTGAACTGAAGTTAAAGCCGTTTTCTTGCTTAACTGTAGGACTTGCTTTTTTGTTCATGACTGTTAAATTAATTTTCTGTTTTTATTCGGGCAACGAAAATAAGGAAGTTTGTTCAATTTTGAGCGCCTTCCTTAAATCTTCATCTAAGGTTAACATTTCACAAGAATAACGAATCATCTTCGGTTTATTCCCGACATTCTATTTTCGGCTATTATTCTATAGGTTTAGGTGAAATTTCACCCATGAACGGCTTAGTACATCTGGTGCAACTTCGCACGAACAAAACGACTTACAGTAATATAGGTGCTAAAAACGCCCACTATCACACTCAATGAAATGAGCAAAACACCTAACTTCCAAAAACCACCTCCATCCAACAGTATCTGAATAATATCTGCCAACGATTGTTGGTTGAAGTACAAGATCAAAGAAATAGAGAGCCACGCTATGGTTGAAGAAAGTAAGGCGTTCTTCAGACTCTGCCACAAAAACGGACGTTTAATAAACCACGGTGTAGCGCCTACCAACTGCATGCTTCGAATGATTAATCGCTGAGAGGAAATTGCCAATTCAACCGTGTTCATAATAATGAAGGCGGAAATGATTAAGAACAAAATAACGATTCCTCCAATGATGGCGCCCCATTTAGAGATGTTCTCGTTCACCGATTGAAGTAGTGTCTTTTCGTATCCAACGTCCTTGATAATTGGATTCAGCTTGCAAGACTCTACAAATGCATCTACCGTAGGCCCATCGGCTTTTTCCGGATTGATTTGAACATCGATAGAAGCGGGAAGCGGGTTGTAACCCAATACCTGAACGAAATCTTCTCCGATTTCTTTGCTGTATTCAGCTTCCGCTTGCTCGCTAGACGTATAAGAAACTTGGGAGGCGATGCCGCCTCCCTCGATTTCCTTTTTAAAACTCAATATCTGTTCTTCGCTCGCGTCTTCATTCAATAGTAATTGCACGGTAAACTGAGATCGAATGTGATCCGAAACCTGCAGCGCCACCAGATAGAAAACGAGGAATATTCCAACCATCAACAATACCAGCGTAGATCCTGCAAATGCGGAAATGCGTGAAATGCTGCTGGCTGAAGTGCGAACGAATTGCATGCTAATCTTACGATACAGAAACTACATGACCTTTGAAGAATAAATTCTCTCCAGCCAATGGATGGTTAAAGTCAATAACCACAGAATTCAACTTAACCTCTTCCACAACCCCCTGAACTTGGTGTCCTTCGGGTGTTTGCATTGGAATTACTTCCCCAACAGCAAACAATTCTTCGTCGAACTCACCGTCTTCCTCCATGAATTCACTCTTTGGAAACTCCATGAAATATTCTTCTTGCTCTTCTCCATATGCTTCTGCGCATGGAATGCTAATGCGGAACTCATCACCAACATTCAATCCTTCCAAACCCTTCTCGAACCCTTCAATCATCGGATCTACCTTGAAAGTGAATTTCATCGGTCCATGCTCCATGGTAGATTCTACCATTTCTCCGTTTTCATCGTCGATGAAAAGCTCATAATTCACCTCTACGGTGGCTCCTTCTTTTATCATTTCTTTTTGATTTTAATTTTCTGTCCTACTTGTATTTTGTTGGGGTTAAGCCCCTTGTTTAATTTCACAATTGAGTCAACCGACACTCTGTTTTTAGAGGCGATACTTGATAAACTATCTCCCGATTTCACCGTGTAGTATACGTATTCTTCCTTCGGTGCTGCAGGCTTTGGCGGTGTCGGCGTTGCTTTGGGTTCTTCAACTGGAGGCGTAACCTTCGGGGTTGCAGAAGTTGTGTCAGCAGGCTCTGTTACTTTCGGAATAGTAATGGTCTTCTTAACCTTGACTTTCACTTTCAAGTTTTGTCCTATCTTCAATGTAGAAGATTTCAACTTATTCCATTTTTTAATGTCTGAAGAGGTCACTCCGTATTTGGAGGAAACACTTTTTAAGGTTTCGCCTTTCTTCACCTTGTGCGTCTTCCACTGATCTTCCCAAATAACTTTGGTGGTCTGACCCGCGCCACCGTCAGCCGAAGCAGTATCCGCTACAACCGGCTCTGGTTCTGGCTTTTTAACTTCACTTGCTAAATAGATTTCCTTTTCATGAGCCAAGAAATCTCCTATTTTTTCAACCGGTAACATCAGGTAATGAACCTTGCCGTTGTCTGGAATTTCCTTCAACTTATACGTTCCGTTCAAGTACGTAATTTCCTCAATCGGCAGATTAATGCTCTTTGAAACTATTTCGAAATCTACTCTTCCCGTTACATGTATAGTATCCGTTTCGAAATAAGACATAGAAGCCTTCTTTGCGAAAATGTTGTGCTCGGTAGAGTAGTTCATGATGTAATTCACCGCAATGAATGCAGGAACATACCCTTGCGTTTCCTTTGGAAGGTATTGCTTGATGGCCCAAAAATCTTTCTTTCCGTTTGCGCGACGAATGGCTTTGTTTACGTTACCCGGACCACTATTGTATGCTGCTAAAGCCAAATTCCAATCTCCAAAGGTGTTGTACAAAAAGCGCAAATACTTACATGCGGCTTCGGTTTCTTTTATCGGGTCGAAGCGCTCATCTTGGTAGCTCGTGATGTCTAAGCCATACATCTTTCCTGTACCTGGCATAAACTGCCAAAGACCTGCTGCACCTGCGCGTGAAATCGCCGTTGGGTTCAATGCAGATTCTACGATTGCCAAATACTTCAACTCAAGCGGAATATTATACTTCGCCAAAGCATCTTCAATTAGAGGGAAATACAACTGTGAAAGACCCAACACCTTTGCTGTCACATCTCTTCTTCGAACAGCGTAGAGTGCAATGAAGTCACGAACGTTTTCATTGTAAACCAAGTCAAATGGACTCTCGCGATCAAGAACTTTCATGCGCTCTCGGGTTAACTCTTCGGGAAAAGTTGGCACCAAATCGGCAGGGTAATCGTATGCATTTTGAATGGCCGGATCTGATGAAAAACAAAAGTGATTCAAATAACTTGCTACAAGCATTCTATCAATCTCATCAATCTCCTCTTTCTTCAAACCCGCAACCGCGCGGTCCTGCAACGTATCCTTCGGAAAGTCCAAGGCATATACGCTCCAAAACGAAAGCACGCCAAGTAATGCTGTAACTAATTTTTTCATGATTTCCCTTTATAATAGGGCAACACGGTTTGTAGCCGTTTATTGCCCTTCCATTTCGGATACAATTTCCGAAAAAAATGCATTATTTCCAATCTTGGAAAAACACAATTGTGAACACTCTGTTAGGGAAAAACTCGCTCAGCCTAGGAAAATAAGGCTTCTAGCGTTTTTGAAAACGCGAACAAATCGTTGTCTTCCTTGTGGCGTGCAGTAACCTGAATGCCGAATGGCAATCCTGTTGTTGACTCTTTTCCACACGGAATAGATATGGCAGGGTTACCTGTTAGGTTCGCGTGAACTGTAAAGATGTCCTGCATGTACATCGAAATCGGATCTTTCGATTTTGCTCCAAACTCAAAAGCCACATCGGTGCACGTTGGAGAAAGTAAAAAGTCGTATTGATCGAAAATTGCTTTCGTCTTTTCTTGCAACACACGTCGAACGCGCTGTCCGGTTCCGTAGTACGCATCGATATATCCTGAACTCAAAACGAACGAACCCAATAAAATTCTTCGCTTCACTTCACGACCAAATCCTTCGGTTCTGCTTTTTCTGTAGGTATCTTCAATTCCCTTTGCTTCTTTACTTCTGTATCCGTAATTAATACCGTCGAAGCGCGCTAAATTCGAAGAGGCTTCCGCTGTGGTCAACACGTAATACGCAGGAACCATGTAATCTAAATACGGAAACGAAATCGGCTCAACGATATAACCTTCCGATTTCAATTTTTCTAAAATTGAATTGATGCGCTCGCGAATTTCCGGATGAACAGCAGGGCTTTCTACTGCTTCTTTCAAGAATGCAATCTTAGGCTTGTTCTCTCTGGAAGTCGCGCTTGGCAGAGCCTCCAACAAGGTTGTGCTGTCGTATGCGTCTGGACCACCGATCACTTTCAATAAAAGTTCAGCGTCTTCTACACACTTGGTCATTGGACCAATCTGATCAAAACTCGAAGCATACGCTATGAGACCATATCTAGAAACCGCACCATATGTAGGTTTCATGCCGACAATACCCGTGAAGGAAGCGGGTTGACGAATAGATCCTCCCGTATCACTACCCAAAGCCGCTAAACAAAAATCGGCCGCTACAGCAGCAGATGCTCCTCCGGATGATCCGCCAGGTACACAGTTTTCATTCAACGGATTTTTAACCGGTCCGTAATGAGATGTTTCATTCGAAGACCCCATCGCGAATTCATCGCAATTCAATCTTCCAATGATAATTGCATCTTCCGCAAGAATGCGTTCTACAACAGTTGCACTGTACAATGATTCAAATCCTTCTAAGATTTTGGAAGAGGCTGAAACTTTATGATTTTTATAACAGATGTTATCTTTAATGGCAATCACCATTCCCGCAAGTTTCCCTGCAGTTCCATTGTCTATTTTTTGTTGAATTTCTTCGGCCTGAACAAGGGCTTCATCGCCCCAAACTTCCAGAAACGCATTCAAATTCCTGCGCTCTTCAATGTTCTGAAGGTAGTGTGAAACAACGTTTTTTAACGTAATGGATTTTGAGGAAAGCTCAGTCTGAACTTCCTTCAAGGAATGAAACACCATTGGAAATAGATGTTATTTATTCTCGATCTTTTCAGACTCAGAAGGCGTTGAAGAAGATCCTTCGCCTTTGCTTGCGTCTTTGAATTCTTTCATTCCCTTGCCTAGACCACGCATCATTTCTGGAATTTTCTTTCCACCAAACAACAACATAACAACCGCAAGAATTAAAAGAATCTCTGGCCAACCTAATTTTCCCATGACTTGATTTTTAGTTGCACAAATATACGACAAACCAAAGGTTATAGCTTACTCGGACAAACGAAATTGGTTTTTGGTAAAGCGGTCTTCGAAATGGCATTGTATCCACCCGCAATGTCAATGACGTTGTGGACTCCACGGCTTTTTACAATGCTCGCAGCAATCATACTTCGGTATCCGCCAGCGCAATGGATGTAGTTGTTCTCTCCAGATTTGAAGGCGCTCATGTGGTTGTTCAATTCATGAAGAGGAGCGTTATTACCTATTTCCAAATGTTCAGACTGGAATTCTGTTGGTTTGCGCACATCAATAACATTCACTTTCTTTTCTGAGGCAATTTCTTCAAATTGTTCTGCGGAAATGCTCTCAATTTGATCGATTTCGTTTTCAGAATTTTCCCAAGTGCCGAATCCTCCTTCCAAATATCCTACAACACCGTCGTAACCCACACGAGCCAAGCGCGTGATGGCTTCTTCTTCTTGTCCCGGCTCTGTAACCAACGCTATGCGCTGCTTCATGTCTGTGATTAATGTTCCAACCCAAGGAGCAAAATCGCCTTTCAATCCAATGTTTATTGATCCCGGGATAAAGCCTTTGCAAAATACTTGCGGACCGCGAACGTCTAACAACAATACGCTATCGTCTTCCATCAAAACCGTAAACGCCTCTACAGACAACGGTTTCATTGAGTTTTGTACCACTTGATCCAAAGAAGAAACGCCTTTCTTGTTCATCGCCACATTCTCAGGGAAATAGAACGGAGGAGGTAACAATCCTGAAGTTACTTCTTCAATGAAAGCTTCTTTGGTCATGTCTTGTAAGGCGTAATTCACTTCCTTCTGATGACCCAATGTGTCGAAGGTTTCTTTGCTCATGTTCTTTCCACAAGCCGAACCAGCACCGTGTGCAGGATAAACCGTAATGTCGTTATCCAACGGCATTAACTTATTTCTTAAGCTGTCGAATAGATATCCTGCCAAATCTTCTTTCGTCAATTCACCTGCTTTCTGCGCCAAATCAGGTCTTCCAACATCGCCAATGAAAAGCGTGTCTCCGGTGAATACAGCCACTTGCTTTCCGTTTTCATCGCGAAGCAAGTAACACGTGCTTTCCATGGTGTGTCCAGGTGTGTGCAACACTTCAATCGTGCAGTTTCCAACTTGAAGAATCTCTCCGTCGGTTGCGATGTGTGCGCTGAATTCGGTCTTCGCATTCGGTCCAAAAACAATGGTGGCGCCTGTATAAACTTGAAGGTCTAAATGTCCACTCACAAAATCCGCATGAAAATGCGTTTCCAAAATGTATTTGATCTTTGCTCCTGAAGCGTTCGCTCTGTCTGTGTATGCTTTCGTATCGCGAAGCGGATCAATAATAACCGCCTCACCATTGCTTTCAATGTAGTACGCGCCTTGTGCTAAACAACCTGTGTAGATCTGTTCAATTTTCATAGTATTTCAATTATTTCTTTCGTTAACATATACGTTCCCACGGCCAGCAAAAGTACAACGAAGGACTTTCGTAAAATCGCGTCTGACCATTTTTTAGAGAGTAAAGTTCCAGCTATCACACCCACTACCGCAAGTCCTAAAAAAGGAAGAAGTATGGGAAAATTCAAGGTACTCAATTCCGAATAAGAAACCGCTAATCCTGAAGCCGAGTTCAGGGTAATTACCACGAAGGTTGAAGCAATGGCCGCAGACATAGTTGTGTTGCGGTAAGCATAAATAGCAGGAACAATCAAGAATCCTCCACCTACGCCAATGAGAGATCCCAAGACTCCAACAACAGCAGCGTTCAGAGCCAATGAGACAAGTCCTTTGCCTTTCGCCTTTTTCGGATTAAGCAATTTGTAGGCGACAATGTACATAATGGTTACAAACAACAACAGCAAAATACTTTGGGTTGAAATCTTCCATCCGAACAACAAAAATTCCTTCGGTAAAATGGGCAACACAAAGAATTTCGTTAGCGCTATGAAGAGCATCGAAACCGCAGCAAACAAGAGTGCCAAGCGCCATTCAATTTCTTTTCGACTTTGAATGCCGCCAACAATTGAACTGAAAAACAAGATGGCATATGATGAAACAACCGCTGATCTTAAATCGAATCCGAACAAATAAACCAGAATGGGAATGGTAAGAATAGCCCCGCCGCCGCCAAGAACGCCCAACACAAAGCCCATGAGCAGTGCTCCGAAAAATCCTAGGGCCATTGTTAGTTCCATAATGCAAAGATAAGGGGGTTCAATAAAGGCTTGAGGTGATGTTCGTCACGCAGGATTTCCGATGCGCATCAATCGCTTTGTATAATCGTGCTTCGGATGCAGAAATACATCTTCCGTGCTTCCTTGTTCCACCATCTCGCCTTTGCGCATAACCATAACGCGGTTACTCATGTGATACACAACAGGCATGTCGTGAGAGATGAATAAATAAGTTAAACCGAACTCTTCCTTCAAATCGTTTAGCAAATTCAACACCTGTGCTTGAACGGAAACATCGAGCGCCGCAACGGCTTCATCGCAGATAATTAATTTCGGATTGGTGGCCAATGCGCGGGCAATGACAATACGCTGACGTTGTCCGCCTGAGAAATTGTGCGCGTAACGCTGCGCACTATCAGCGGGCATTCCAACAGCATTCAATAAATATTCAACGCGTTTTTTTCGTTCCGAATTTGTACTTCCAATTTTATGAATGTGCAAAGGTTCGAGGAGCATGTCTTCAATTTTCAACTTCGGATTTAACGAGGCAAACGGGTCTTGAAAAACCATTTGAATGTCTCTTCGAAATTTATTCGGGAAGGAGATATTCTTTCCTATCAACGGTTCATTTCCAAATAAAACACTTCCACTCGTTGGAGACAGCAAGCCCATAAGCATTCGACTTAACGACGTCTTTCCACAGCCACTTTCCCCAATTAATCCGAGGGTTTCACCTTGTTTAATATCGAAGGAAATGTTGTTAACAGCAGGAAATGTTTGACCAGGATAAACCTTCGTTAATCCTTCAACATGCAATAAAATATTTTCGTTGGTCGAAAATGAATAGTGCTTTTCAACCCGATCATTTCCCAACGTAACCAAGCTCTTTCCCTTTGAAGTTTTGGTTGGTCTACACGCAAGTAATCCTTTTGTATAAGCGTGCTGTGGATTATTCAGCACCTCCGCTGCATTTCCTTGTTCAACAGCACTTCCAGACTTCATCACCACAATGAAATCTGCAATTTCTTTCACCACATGCAAGTCGTGTGAAATGAAAAGCACCGACATGTTGCGGCTGTTCTTCAATTTTTTAATGAGCTCTAAAATAGACGCTTGAACGGAAGGATCTAAAGCTGTAGTCGGTTCGTCTGCAATGAGCAATTGTGGCTCTGAAGCCAGCGCCATGGCAATCATAATGCGCTGACGCTGTCCGCCAGAAAACTCATGCGGATATTTCTTCAAAGCACCTTGCGGGTCGGGCATTTCAACTTCTTCCAACAAGGAAATCACCTTGCTCTTTCGCGCTTCTTTATTTTCATGTTGAAGGCATTCTTCCATTTGCTGCTGACACGTCATCGCTGGATTGAGGGCCGTCATGGGCTCTTGGAAAATCACTGCGATTTTCTTTCCACGCAGCGAAGAAAGAATTTCATCGGTAGGCTTTACGATTCTATCTTCCTTTCCAATTAATTCACTCGAAAGAAAAATCTCTCCAGAAGGAAAGGTTAAATTTTTTGTTGGAAGTAAACCCAATAGCGACATGGCCGTCACTGATTTTCCACTTCCTGATTCGCCAACAACCGCGGTTATTTTACCCGGGAATAGCCCATAAGACAGGGCATTCACAACAACACGGTCGTTGAACGCAACGCTTAACTTCTGGATTTCCAACAAGGCCTTCATGGTATGCAAGATGAAAATTATTTCAGTTGGAAAGACATTGCGCCGTTGAAGAAATAAACATTTCGCTTGCAATAAACCTTTATGTATTTAGAGGGTCTAAATCCAAAATTGTGTAGTTTTAGTGAACCTTAAAATTTCCCGCCGTGAAAAAACTTGTATTTCTATTTGCTGTTTTCTTCATTTCGAATAGTGCTTTTGCTCAAGTAACTTGGAGTGAAAACGTAGCTCCCATTTTGTTTGAACACTGCACCAAGTGTCACCACGAGGGCGGCATCGGGCCTTCTTCATTCATGACCTATGACGACGCATACAACAGTCAGGCAAGTATTTTAGGCGCTATTACTTCCGGACAAATGCCGCCTTGGCCAGCCGATCCGAACTACCGTCATTTCGTTGGAGAAAATGTTTTAACACAAGCCGAAAAGCAAGCCATTGAAGATTGGATTGTTGGGGGCGCATTAACAGGAGACCTAGCACTTGCACCCGCAGCACCTGTGTACAACAACAACACACAACTTCCGTCTGTGGATCAAACGTATCTAACACCCGATTATACAAGCCCCGCAACGAGCACAGATTATTACAGAACTTTTGTCATTCCTAGTGGATTAGCTCAGGACGGGTGGATCGATGGTATTGAAATCATTCCTGGAAATGCTGACATTGTCCACCACGTAGTGATATCCTATGATCCAACCGGGGCAGGGGCTACATTGGATGCAAATGATCCTGGAGATGGGTTTCAATCGAGCGGAGGAAGTCTTGTGAATGGTGCAAAATTCTTAGCGGCTTGGGCCCCTGGCGGAGGACCACTTTGGGTTCCGTTTGGCTTTGCACAACGACTTGAGGCGGGAGGAGATTTCTTGGTTGAATTTCACTACCCGGCGGGAAGCCTTGGGCAAAGTGATCAATCTACCATTAACCTTCACTACTCCGATGATCCGACACCTCGCGAGGTTTGGTACAACCCAATTTTAAATCACGCTCCGGGCATTTTAGATCAGAACTTCTTATTCATCATGCCGAATCAAACAGCCACGTTCACTGAGACGTACACTGTTCCTGCTGAAGTAACATTGATTGGAACTTTTCCACACATGCACCTCATCGGAAGAAGTATAAGCAGTTGGGCAGAATTACCCGGCGGGGCTATTGAACCGCTCATCAGCATTCCCTCATGGGATTTCAATTGGCAGTTGAGTTATAACTATCCGCAATTGATTCATATTCCACAGAACACCAACCTTCGCGCTGAGGCTTTCTACGACAACACATCAGCGAACCCTTTCAACCCAAACAGCCCACCACAATTGGTAACTGCGGGGGAAGAAACGGGTGATGAAATGATGATTGTATTCTTCGCATATACTTATTACTTGCCTGGAGATGAAGACATTCTTGTAGAGCCTATCGTTAGCACCGAAGAACAGCACTTCGTTCACCAACAGTTCGACGTTTTCCCGAATCCAAACAATGGAACATTTAATGTTCAGACGTTTAATCAGCGCTACGACAGGGCCGTTGTAACCGTGACAGACATTAGTGGAAAAGTCGTGTACGAATCGAAATGGAACATCCCTGGTGGTATGCATACACAAACTTTGGAACTTAATCTTCCAAAGGGTATTTATGTTTTACATGCTGAAGGACAAACCACTCACGAAAGTGAGCGCTTCATTATTGAATAACTAGAGCGAAAACTTCAACGAGAAAACGTTGCTGTACAACACGTCGGAAGAATTTCCAACGTCGGTTAAGGCATAGTCAATAAACATTTTTCGAAGGCGAATTCCTATCCCAATATTTGGTTGATAGGTGATGTACTCTTCCTCGAAATCCTTTACTCGCTGGGCGTTTCCAACGCCAGCGCGGAAGAATATCGTGTTTGAATAGCCAACTTCCATTCCAACGTTGGGATCAATACTGAATACATTTCCAGAAACCAACGCATTGCGTTGTCCGTCTGTGGTGAAGGTGGCATTGCCTTCCACCAAAAAAGAAATTTTTTCCTTGTTGAATTTATATCCTGCACCTAGAATAGCTCTCGGTAACGCAATTTCTAATCCGTTTTGAGGAAGAGTATTTCCGGTTTGTTCGAAGACCGAAGTAGCCGTTGATCCTAAGCTAAAGGACCACGCGTTAAACGTTGAAGTTGCGTCGCGCACAACAGCACCCAAACACAAATGCTTCCCTTGGTACTGGGCACCTACATCGAATCCGAATCCGAATGAACGCGCGAAATCTCCGATCTGACGATAAATAATCTTCGCGGTTCCACCAATGTTCACGCGACTTGCCCATGGCTTGTGAATGAAGGGAACTCCCTTCTTCGCATATGAAAATAAAAATGCGTAATCGGCTGCATTGAATGTTGTAACCCTTGAGTAGTCAATGTTTCCATTGGGGTCGTATAGATCCAGCGTATTCGGAATATCATCTATTCCAAATCGAATCAAAGAAAAAGAGGCCGCAGATGTTGAATCGAGACACTTTCCAACGGCTGCATAATCATACTTTGCAATTCCAGCAAAAGACTCGCTGTGCATCAAAGCGGCGTCTAACTTATTTCCTAGACCCAACAATCCCGCAGGATTCCAATAACCTGAGGTAACATCGTTCACACTACTCACTTGAGATTGCGACATGCCCATAGCTCGAGCACCAACTCCAATTTGTAAAAACTCATTCACATAAACCCGTGTTACCTGAGCCTGCATCAGCTGTGCAGAACACAAGAGCAAAACCAAAAGGCTAATTTTCGAAATGAAATTTTTATTCATGAGCGTGGTTGAAACGAGAGTCTTCTCAGATTATTTCCTTACACCGAAATTACTTCTTCAACCACACTTGGAAGCTTGGCTTTCAAAAGATTCTCAATTCCACCTTTCAACGTTGCTGTTGAAGAAGGACAGCCTGCGCAAGACCCTTTCATTTCAACAAACACTTTCTTCTCTTCGTAGGCCACAAAATCAATTGCACCACCGTCTGCCTCTACAGCTGGACGAACGAACTCTTCCAACAACGCCATAATAGCATCGTCGTATTCAGAAGGCTTGAACTTCGAACGATCAATACTTGATGGCGTTGAACCTCCCGCCTTCGCTTCTTCAATCATGCTTGCGCTTCTGCTCATGAGTTCTGCTGGAACCGTAGAAACTGCAATCTCATTATCCATAAGCCACTCGCGAACATATTCGCGCAGTTGCATCACAATCATGTCCCAATCGATAGTACCGTCTTTGGTAACAGTCACAAAATTGTGCGCAACAAAAACATTGGTTACAAATGGAAAATTGAAGAGCTCCTCTGCTAACGGCGATGAACCTGATGCTTCAGCCTTTGACTTATATTCAACTTGAAGTCCGCCGGTTAATAGCAAACGATCTGCAACGAACTTCATTGACGAAGGATTCGGAGTCATTTCAGCATAAACAGAGGTCGGAATTTTTTTTCTTTCGTTCATGACACAAATGTAATTCCATTCAAGGAAAACATTTACAACCAATGTTCATTTGAATCCCACTATTTTTGTTTGAATCGTTCGTGAATTTTTCACTTCAACAAACAACATGAGAAAACTCTTGGTCTTCATTTTACTTGTATCGAATGGCATTGTTTCATTCGCGCAAGAAACCTTTCCGTTCAACGGCGTTCGTCCAAAAGACGTGAGTGCGTATGCGCTCACCAACGCAACGGTCTATTCCACTCCAGAAAATAAAATGGAAGGAGCAACCGTCATTATTGAAAAAGGAAAAATCAAAGCGGTTGGAAAGAACATACCCATTCCTGCCAATTGCGTAATCATTGACGCGACTGGCAAATTCATTTATGCAGGATTCGTTGATGCATTTTCGACCTATGGAATTCCAAAAAAGCAAAATGACAATCATGGAGAAGAAACCGAAGACTCAGGAAAAAATGTTCTCGGTTGGAATGCCGCCATTCATCCGGAATACAACGCTTCCATGCAACTTCAACACAACGAAGAAGATGCTGAAAGTTATCGCAATGCTGGAATAACCGCAGTGTGCTCGCACAAGGCAGACGGTATTTCACGAGGAACAGGAGCACTTGTTTCATTGGGTAATGAAATTCATGCAGATGTGATTAGCGCTGAAGCGGCAGCTTATTTCTCTTTCAACAAAGGAAGCAGTCCGCAACAGTATCCGTCATCTATCATGGGTAGCATTGCGTTGCTTAGACAGACTTATTGCGATGCGAACTGGTATGCGAATTTGAAAGGCAGCGGAGAAACAAATTTGACGCTTCGTGCTCTCAATGCAAACAACAGTCTTCCTCAAATATTCGAAGCGAACGACAAATGGAATATTCTTCGTGCAGATGCAGTAGGCGATGAGTTCGGCGTTCAATACCTTTTCAAAACAGGAGGAAATGAATACCAGCGCTTAGAAGAAATGAAAGGCACCAAAGGAAAATTCATTGTGCCTGTAAACTATCCGCAAGCCTTCGACGTGAGTGATCCTGCGAGCAACCGTTATATTTCAACAGCAGAATTGAAACATTGGGAATTGGCTCCATACAACCTTGCCTATTTGCACAACGCGGGGATTGAATTCTGCATTACTGCAAGCGGACTTGAAGACAAAGGTCAACTGCTTGAAAACATTAAGACGGCCGTTGAAAACGGACTTCCTTCAAACATTGCGTTGGCAGCATTAACAACTAGACCAGCACAATACCTAAACGCTCAAACCCGCGTAGGATCTATACTCGCGGGTTACGATGCCAACCTTGTGATTACTAACAAAGAACTTTTCACCAACGATTCAAAGGTGCTTGAAACATGGGTGAATGGAAAGCCTTACTTCGTTTCATACGCCGAATCACTTTCACTTGAAGGGACATACACTGTGTCTGTTTTCGGAACTACGGTTCAAGCAGAAAGCAAGAAAGGTAAAGGAGAAGGTGTGGTGGTGACTTCTAAATTGAAAACAACTGATGCGTTGAAAAAATTACACGAAGCGCTCGGATCAACCGCACAAGATTCAACTTTATTACAGTTGAAATTACAGTTAAAAGATGGTTTTCCAGTTGGAGAATTAACGCTCGATAGCGCCGCATTCGTGCGTGTTTCAGGAAACATTCATTCAAAAGGAAAAGAGTTATCGTTAGACCTAACATCATTTGGAAAATCTACGCTTTCAATCAACGCAACCGTTGTGGCTCTTCCGAAAAAAGAAGAAGAAAAGAAAGGTGAAAAAGCAAAAACGATTCCTGGAGAAATTATTTATCCTTTCACCGCTTACGGCAAGACTTCACTTCCGAAAAAAGAGAATGTTGTGTTTCGAAATGCAACGCTTTGGACGTGTGAAAACGGAAACATTCAAGAAGGTGATTTGTGGGTGAAAAACGGAAAGATTGCTGGCATAGGCGTAGACCTTAGCATTCCGAAGGGAGAGGTTGTTCAAGAAATAGATGCAAAAGGAAAACATATTTCTCCAGGTATTATTGACGAGCACAGTCACATTGCACTTTCCAGTGTGAATGAAGGAACGCAAGCGAGCAGCGCTGAGGTAGAAGAAGGAAGTGTTATTTATCCTGAAGATATTGATATCTACCGTCAGCTTTCTGGAGGAACCACCGCCTCACAATTGTTGCACGGAAGTGCAAATCCGATTGGCGGACAAAGCGCATTGGTGAAATTGCGATGGGGTGTTAGCGCAGAAGGAATGAAGATTGAAAACGCACCTGGCTTCATCAAATTCGCTTTGGGTGAAAACGTTAAGCAAAGCAATTGGGGCGATCGCGCAACCACTCGATTCCCTCAAACCCGTATGGGAGTAGAGCAAGTGTATTACGATCATTTCTATCGCGCATTGGAATACGGAAAGGCGTGGGACAATTACAACGCGGCTTGCAAAAAAGTTAAGAAAGGTCTACCTATGCCTCTTGCGCCGCGTAGAGATCTAGAATTGGAAACCATTCTAGAAATTCTTCGCAAAGAAAGATTCATCACTTGTCACAGCTACGTGCAAAGCGAAATCAACATGCTCATGCATGTAGCAGATAGCTTCAACTTCAAAATAAACACCTTCACTCACATTCTTGAAGGCTATAAAGTCGCCGACAAAATGAAAGCACACGGAGCAGGTGCTTCTACATTCAGCGATTGGTGGGCCTACAAGGCCGAAGTGAAAGACGCCATTCCGTACAACGCTGCGCTTATGTACGAGCAAGGAATTGTTGTGGCCATTAATTCCGACGATGCGGAAATGGGCGCACGCTTGAATCAAGAAGCTGGAAAAATTGTAAAGTACGGTGGCGTGCCCGCAGAGGAAGCTTTGAAAATGGTGACTTTAAATCCAGCTAAACTTCTTCACCTCGACGACCGCATGGGTTCGTTGAAAGTGGGCAAAGATGCCGACTTCGTAATTTGGAACAACGAACCGTTGAGTATTTATGCACGCGCTGAAAAGACATACATCGACGGTGCGTGTTACTTCAACTTGGAAGAAGACGAAAAGGCGCGTGAAGCTTTCGCTGCTGAACGTGAGCGCATCATTCAAAAAATGGAAGCAGCTAAAAACGGGGGCGCTTCAACCAGAAAGCCACAACCAAAGACTCCACATCACTTCCATTGCGACAGCATGGACGAGACTTCAAAAGGTATTTTCATTAAAGAATAAACGAACATGACTATCCGAAAAATATTTTTATCACTTGCGCTTATTGCCGGTATTGCTGCTCAAGCACAACACCGTCCAACGCCAGCTCCAGCGCAGAAAGAGTCAATTCTTCTAACCAATTGCTACGCGCATTTGGGAAATGGAAAAGTCATTGAAAACGCCTACATCGCCTTTGAAAACGGTGTGATTACACTCGTTGCAGATGCTACTGTTTCTCGCATCGACGTGACTAAATTCAATAAAGTCATTCCTATCGAAGGACAGCACGTTTATCCCGGATTCATTGCGCCGAACTCTTCGTTGGGACTGGTTGAAATAGATGCGATTCGTGCGCAAAACGACTTGTACGAAGTTGGAACTTTCAAACCGAGCGTTCGTTCGGTTATTGCGTACAACGCAGACTCAGAAATTATTCCCACCGTTCGTTCGAACGGTGTGTTATTGGGACAAATAACGCCGCGAGGCGGAATAATTTCAGGCTCTTCTTCAATCATGCAATTCGATGCTTGGAACTGGGAAGACGCTGTGGTACGTGCAGACGATGGCCTTCACTTGAACTGGCCGCAAGTCATTCACAGACACTACGACAAAGGAAGAATCATGGTGTCGAAAGTGAAAAGCTACGATCAACAAAAGCGCGAAATTGAATTGTTCTTCAGCGACGCAAAAGCATACGCGAAAGCACCACAGGGAGATTTGACGGAGCTACGCTTCGAGGCTATGGCCGGTCTTTTCGATGGCACCAAAACACTCTACGTTCATGCCGATGAGTTGAAGTCTATTCACGAAGCCATTCAATTCAAGCGCGACATGGGCATTGTGAAGATGGTGCTTGTTGGTGGATACGACGCACCGCTTACGGCTTCGATTTTGAAAGAAGAAAACGTGTCGGTGCTTCTTCGTCGTGTGCACGATCTTGCTCACCTCGATGAAGACGACCCACATGCCTCTTTCGCTTTAGCGAAGAAATTATACGATGCCGGAATTCTTTTCGCGTTCCAAAACGAAGGGGACATGGAGCGCATGGGCACGCGAAACCTACCGTTCATGGCCGGTACAGCCGTTGCACACGGACTTCCGTACGAAGAGGCAGTGAAAGCTTTGACAAGTAGTGCAGCGTCTATTTTGGGAATTGATAAAAAGTACGGAACACTTGAAGTTGGTAAGAGTGCAACGCTTTTCGTTTCGTACGGAGATGCGTTGAACATGACCACCAATCAATTGCGCCTAGCCTATATCGATGGTAGAAGCATTGCATTAAACAACATGCAAACCGAAATGTACATGCTGTACAAGAACAAGTACGATAAAGAACGAAGCAAATAATGCTGTTTCTTTGCAGCGAATTTTAACATTATGGCACGCGTACTAACAGGCATTCAAAGCACAGGAACACCGCATCTAGGTAATGTGTTGGGCGCAATTGCTCCGGCAATTGAAATGAGTAATCACCCTTCCAACGAAGCGTATTTATTCATTGCGAATTTCCACACCCTTACCCAAATCAAGAATGCGGAAGAGATTCGAAACAATACCTACAGCGTAGCGGCTGCTTGGTTGGCGTGCGGTTTCAACACAGATAAAAATGTGTTCTACAGACAAAGCGATGTTCCTGAAGTAACAGAGCTTGCTTGGTATTTGAACTGTTTTACGCCGTTCCCCATGTTGGCGAATGCGCACAGTTTTAAAGACCGTCAAGATCGTTTGAAAGAAGTGAACGCAGGTTTGTTTACCTACCCTGTGCTCATGGCAGCAGACATTCTGTTGTACGACGCAAACGTTGTTCCTGTAGGGAAAGATCAATTGCAACATTTAGAAATCACACGCGACATTGCTTCAACCTTCAATCATCAAATGGGCGAAACGTTTGTCCTGCCCGATTCAAAAGTGAACGAAGCAACCATGTATGTTCCAGGAACAGACGGACAAAAAATGAGCAAGAGCTATGGCAACTACATCAACATTTTTCTTCCTGAAAAAGAGTTGAAAGATGTCATTAACAAAAACATTGTTACCGACGCTACAAAGCTTGAAGATCCGAAAGATCCGAATGCCAATAGCATTTGCGCCTTGTTCGAACTCATTGCTGGAAGCGCGGAAGCCGCGGTTCTTCGCGAAAAATTAATCGCTGGAAATTTCGGGTGGGGACATGCGAAGAAAGAATTGTTGGAAGCTATTCTAACTCGTTTCGAAGCGGAAAGAAAAAGTTATTTCGAGTACATTTCAGACTACTCATCGCTTGAAAATATTCTGAAACAGGGTGGAGAAAAAGCGCGCGTTACAGCGTCAATCACATTGGATCGCGTTCGCAAAAATTTAGGTTATTCCGTATAGCCTTTCGTTTCGTATCTTTCCATTCCAAACCAACCCAACCTTGCACTACATCCTAGCGCCCATATATTTCGTTTATAAACTTTGGATAGGTTTAGTGTTTTGGATTACCCTAATTTTTCTGTATATCCCGTTCGTTTGGGTGTATAAAAAAAGAGAGCGACATTTGAAAGCTTTCGCACTAAAACGGTTCTGGGGTAAACTTATTCGCAAGTGTATCTTTTGTCCTATCGAAGTCACCTTCGAAAGTCCACTTCCAGAAGGTTCGTTCATCATTGCTTCCAACCACAGCAGCTACCTCGATACGGTATTTATGTATGAGGCCATCGGAAGAAATTTTTTATTCGTTGGAAAAGGTGAATTGTTGAATTGGCCTTTGTTCTCGTTGTTTTTCCGAAAGCAAGACATTCCCATTCGTCGTGGTCAAACGAAAGCAGCGTTGGTAGCCATGGACCGTGTAGCGAAAAGTTTACGCAACGGAATGAGTGTGGCTATCTATCCCGAAGGAACAATTCCAGACGACGCTCCGAAATTGCTTCCGTTTAAAAACGGTGCATTCAAAGTTGCTATCGAGCAGCAAACGCCCATTGTTCCTGTGACGTGGCATTCGAATTATAAAGTGTTGTTAGATCCCGCAAAGTTTTTTCAATACTCACTTCCACATAAAATAAAAGTGACTGTGCATGCGCCCATTGCTACGGCAGGGTTAACTGCTTCCGATTTATTACCTTTGCGCTCTCAAGCGTTTGAAACCATTCAACGCGAATTGAATAAAACACATGAAAGTTGATGTTGCCACCGTTCGTCGCCTAGCTGAATTAAGCAAGCTCTCTTTTTCTGAAAACGAAGAAACAGAAATGGTAGACGGGTTGAACGAAATGATTGCGTTTGTAGACAAGCTAAAAGAGCTTGACACTGCGAATGTAGAGCCCCTCGTGTTTATGACCGACGAAACGAATGTCTTACGTGAAGACGTTGTGGAATCGCCCATTTCACAAGCCGAAGCGTTGAAAAACGCACCTTCAAAAGACATGTACTACTTCCGTGTTCCTAAAGTCATTAAACAATAATTCATGCATCAGTTTAAAAAGCTTTCTATCCTAATTCCTGCTTACAACGAAGGAAGAACCATTCACCTTATCCTTGACCGTATTGGTGAAGTTCAATTGGTGAACAACATTGAAATGGAGATTGTCATTGTGAACGATGCATCTACAGACAACACGGTAGAGGCTATTGAATCATACATTGCTGCTCATCCAGAGCGCAACTTCAACTTTTACTCGCAACCCTTCAACCAAGGAAAAGGAGCGGCTTTACACAAGGCTATTGAGATTGCTACAGGCGATTACGTTTTGGTTCAAGATGCCGATTTGGAATACGATCCAGACGAGTACAACAAATTGCTCAAGCCGGTTTTCAAAGACAGTGCTGATGTGGTTTACGGATCTCGTTTCATGGGTGGAAACCCTCACCGCATCTTATTCTTCTGGCACAGCATCGGAAACAAAATTCTAACCTTTGCGAGCAACGCGTTCACCAATCTGAATTTAACAGATATGGAAACGTGCTACAAATTGATTCGTGCAGACATTGCAAAGAATCTGTTGTTGTGTGAAAAGCGTTTCGGTTTCGAGCCGGAAATCACCGCAAAACTTGCGCGCATCCCGAACATTCGTATTTACGAAGTTGGAATTTCTTACTACGGAAGAACCTACGAAGAGGGGAAAAAGATTGGCTGGAAAGACGGCGTTCGCGCGTTCTGGTGCATCGCGAAATACAATATTTGGAGCCGAAAAGCCACAAAGGGCTAGATCCTTCAAAAGGTGCTTCGCAAGGTCGCTAAGCGAAGGAACTACTTCGACTTCGCTAGGCGAAATCCGATGTCATAAATCCCTTCAACCGGATTCACACGCATGGCTTGGTGAATAGACACCTTGTAGTGTCCTGAAAGCGGGAACTGTTTGCGTGATTTATAAATGATTCGATTGTCGTAAAGATCTCCCAATCCAGACTTGCCGTACCAATTTCCTTGTGGATCTGCCATTGGACACTCCAGCGTATCCACAGCTAATTTTCCGTTCGGAAATTCCATTTCAATAAACACGAATAGGTTACTGAATTCGTATTGCTCGCCGTTTCGAACATCAATGAAGAAGTCGTGCAGACTTACGGTATCCTGAATATCAAATTCAAAATTCGCCACCTGCTTGCTGTCCCAAACACCGCCTTCAACGGGCATGTTCCCTTCGTATACAAAGTCATCTGAACACGAGCTCAAGAGAAAAGCGATACTTAAAAAGAAAACTAATTTTCTCATTCCTTCTTGCCTTGATTCGGGTTTTGATTGTTTGGTTTTCCTCTGAAACGATTCGGACGATTGCCATTGCCTTGCGGCTTGTTACCTTCTTTCGGCTTCGGTGCTGCAGCGTTTTGAGGAGCAGCATTTCCTTGTCCCGCCGGCTTGTTACCACCTGAAGGTTTGTTGTTTCTGTTGCGGTTGTTGTTGTTCTTACGCTTCTTATTGTCGAAACGTGTCAAACTATCTTGTCCTACAACTTCAGCAAACTCAACGCTTTCAACCACTTCCTTCTCTTCAACGAACGTTTGGATTTCACCAACCACTTCACCTCTTTTATTCTTTTCAATAATCTCTTTTACCACATCTGCAGTAAGCGCGAACGGTCCTTCGCCGTGCTGACCTTCGATGGTGTAATAGATCACTTGCTTAAAAATATCGGTTTTAAAGTGCGTTGCAGTTCCTTTGGCGAGTTTCAACTTCACGTGTGTTGGAGGAAGCATACGAACGGCCTCAACGTATTGATCCAATTCGTAATTCAAACAACACTTCAACTTTCCGCATTGACCTGCTAACTTTCCAGGATTCAATGAAAGCTGCTGATAACGTGCTGCTCCGGTAGACACCGATCTGAAGTCGGTTAACCAGGTTGAACAGCACAACTCTCTTCCGCAAGAACCTATACCGCCTAAGCGACCTGCTTCAAGACGAAGACCAATCTGACGCATTTCAATGCGCACCTTAAACTCTTCAGCATACTTGCGAATGAGCTCTCGGAAATCTACGCGATCGTCTGCGGTGTAATAGAATATCGCGCGGGTCTTATCTCCCTGATATTCCACATCGCTAATTTTCATTTGAAGACCCAACTCACGTGAAATTTCACGTGAACGAATCATAGTGCCATTTTCCAATTGTCGTGCAGCTTGCCACGTGTCGAAGTCCGCTTGCTCTGCTTTGCGCAGAACACGCTTTAACTCGTAATTGTCCTTGATGTCGCGACGGTTCATTTGAACACGAACCAACTCACCTGCCAAAGAAACAATTCCAACATCGTAACCTGTAGAAGCCTCAACAGCCACTACATCTCCTTGAAACAACTCCAAACTTCCCTTTCTAAAAAAGGCTTTGCGGCCATTTTTAAAACGTACTTCAACCACATCAAATGGTTTAACACCATCTGCTAAAGGAATACCTGACAACCAATCGAAAACCTCCATCTTACCGGAGCTACACGTTCCACAATTACCATTGCTTTTACAACCGTTTGGAACGCCACCATCTTTACTTCCACAACTCGAACATCCCATGTTTTCTACTTTTATATTCTCAAATATACAAATTAGCTTCCCACTATCTTCTTGATCTCGTTCAACTTGAACAAAGCTTCAACCGGGGTAAGCGTATTGATATCAATTTTTTCTACTTCTTTTTTAATCTGAACCAAGGTTGGATCATCGAGCTGGAAAAAGCTCAATTGCATTTTTCCATCGTCTTTCACACCCTCGGATTTTCCTTTGCCAGTAGGCGCTTCACCGCGTTTGGTTTCCAACTGATGAAGCATATCGTTTGCACGATTCACAACGGTTTTCGGCATACCCGCCAATTGCGCCACGTGAATTCCGAAGCTGTGATTGCTTCCGCCTTCTTGCAATTTTCTTCTGAAAACTATTTTTCCTTTCGACTCTGAAACAGACACATTAAAGTTTTTGATACGCGGAAATAAATTCGTCATATCGTTCAACTCGTGATAGTGTGTTGCGAAAAGTGTTTTCGCTTTGAATTGCGGATGCTCGTGCAAATATTCCGCAATGGCCCAGGCAATAGATACACCGTCGTATGTTGAAGTTCCACGACCAATTTCATCCAATAAAATCAAACTGCGATCACTTAAGTTATTCAAGATGCTCGCGGTTTCATTCATTTCAACCATAAACGTCGACTCACCCGCACTCATGTTGTCGTTCGCACCCACGCGTGTGAACACCTTGTCTACAATACCCATCTTTACGCGCTTCGCAGGAACATATGACCCCATCTGAGCCATAAGCACAATAAGCGCGGTCTGGCGCAATACAGCGGACTTACCCGACATGTTGGGTCCCGTGATCATCATGATCTGTTGGGAGTCTCTATCGAGCGTAATGTCGTTTGCTATATACGGATCGTTCGGCGGAAGGCGCAATTCAATAATGGCGTGTCTTCCTTGTTCGATCTCAATTTTATTCTCTTCGGTAAACTCCGGCGCGCAATACTTATTCGCCACTGCAACCGTTGCGAAAGAAGCCAACGCGTCTATCTCTGCAAGCACGCGCGCGTTCAACTGCATACTCACCAAATGCGGAAGCGTCTCTTCAATCAACGATTGATAAATCTGATTTTCTAAAATTGAAATCTTCTCTTCAGCACCCGTAATCTTCGCTTCGTATTCTTTCAACTCGGGCGTAATGTATCGCTCCGCTTGAGTTACTGTTTGCTTGCGTATCCATTCAGGTGGAACCTTGTCCTTGTGCGTGTTTCGCACTTCCAAATAATATCCGAAGACATTGTTGAAGGCAATCTTCAACGAAGGTATTCCTGTGCGTTCGCTTTCGCGCTCTTGCACCATTTGCAAATAGTCCTTTCCTGTCTTTTGCAAATTTCGAAGTTCATCCAATTCAGCATTTACGCCTTCGGCAATGACAGAGCCTCTGTTCAGGGCAAGTGGCGCTTCTAGATTTATCTTTTCGAAAATCGTGTTGCACCAATCGGTTAATGGCTTCAGTACGTTGAACAACGCCTGTATCTCTTTGCTCTTTGAATTCGAGCCCAAATCTTTGATGTGCTCTGCTGTTTGCATACCCTTCGCCAACTGAAGCAATTCGCGCGGATTCACGCGACCTGTTGCAATCTTAGAGGCCAAGCGCTCCATGTCGCCAATGGTGTTCAAATGCAAACGGGTTTCAGCAAGAAGCTCGGCGTTCTGAACAAAGCTTCCAACTACAAATTGACGTTTTTCAATTTGCGAAATATCTTTCAAAGGCATAAGCACCCAACGACGCAGAAGTCGCGCACCCATGGGCGTGCTGGTGTGATTCAGCGTATAAAACAACGTTGCTGTTTCGTCGTAATTCGAATGCACCAATTCTAAATTTCGAATGGTGAAACGGTCTAACCAAACAAACGTGTCTTCTTCAATGCGAGAGATTTTTTGAATGTGCTGCGTCTTGTCGTGTTGCGTGTCTTTCAAATAATGCAACACTGCTCCGGCCGCAACAACGCCTAGCTTCAGCTCTTCAACACCGAAACCTTTAAGCGATTGAGTTCCGAATTGCTTTTGCAAAACTTCTTTCGCGTAGTCCAATGAGAACACCCATTCGTCTACGCGAAATGTAAACCACTTCGTATCTCCGAATGCTTCGCGAAACTGTTGGTCTTCGTGTTTTTGAAACAACACTTCGTTCGGACGAAAGCTCTGAAGCAATTTGTTAATGTGTGCAGTGCTTCCTTCGGCCAAATAAAATTCACCAGTGGAAATATCTAAGAAACTCACACCCGCTTGCTGATCGCGCATCACAACAGCCGCCAAAAATTGGTTGTTCGAACTGTCGTATGTTTTCTCGTTGTAACTCACGGCAGGTGTTACCAATTCGGTCACTCCGCGCTTCACAATTTTCTTCGTAAGCTTTGGGTCTTCAAGCTGATCGCAAATGGCCACGCGGTTTCCCGCACGAACCAGCTTCGGCAAATATGTGTCTAACGAATGATGCGGGAAGCCTGCTAATTCAATGAATGCGGCTGCTCCGTTTTTTCGCTTCGTTAATGTAATTCCTAAAATGCGTGCAGCCGCAATTGCGTCTGAACCGAAGGTCTCATAAAAATCGCCCACACGAAACAACAAGAGCGCATCTGGATATTGCGCCTTAATCTCGTTGTATTGTTTCATGAGTGGTGTTTCCACCACGGTCGATTTTTCTTCTGCCATTTTACGCCACCTTCAATTGACTCAATTTTGAACTTTCAAATTTCTCACGGGCGTAAGCCAGTGTTACTTTGAACTCTTTCTCTTCCGTTTGATTTGGAATTTCAAACATTAAATCCAACAAGATTGCTTCGCAGATTGAACGCAATCCACGCGCACCCAACTTGTACGTCATTGCCTTTTCCACAATGTAATCCAACACTTGCTTTTCGAAGGAAAGCTTCACCCCGTCCATTTCGAACAACTTCACGTATTGCTTCACCAAAGCGTTTTTCGGCTCGGTTAAAATTCTTCTCAACGCAGATTCATCCAACGGATTCAAGAAAGTCAACACGGGGAAACGACCAATCAATTCTGGAATTAATCCGAACTGCTTCAAATCGGCAGGAGCAATGTATTGCAACCAACCGCCTTGTTCCTCAACCGTCTTCGCATTGCGGTATCCAATGCTTGCAGTATTCATGCGACGTTCAATGTGCTTTTCAATTCCATCGAAAGCACCACCGCAAACGAAGAGAATATTCTTGGTATCGATTTGAATCATCTTCTGCTCCGGATGCTTTCTTCCGCCTTGCGGTGGAACGCTAACTGTAGCCCCTTCCAACAATTTAAGCAACGCTTGTTGAACACCCTCACCACTTACGTCACGCGTAATGCTTGGGTTATCACTCTTGCGCGCAATCTTATCTATTTCATCAATGAAAACAATTCCACGTTCTGCTTTTTGCACATCGAAGTCGGCGCTTTGAAGCAGTCTTGAAAGAATGCTTTCCACGTCTTCTCCTACGTAACCGGCTTGTGTAAGAACCGTTGCGTCTGCAATGCAAAATGGAACGTTCAACATTTTCGCAATGGTTTTTGCTAGAAGGGTTTTTCCTGTTCCGGTTTCACCCACCAAAACAATGTTCGACTTTTCAATTTCTACTTCGTCGTCTTTCTTTCCGGCTGCATGCTGCGCCAAACGCTTGTAGTGATTGTATACAGCAACGCTCAACACCTTCTTGGCTTCGTCTTGGCCAATGATGTATTCATTCAAAAAGTCTCTGATTTCAATGGGCTTCAACAATTCCGAAGTGCTGAATTCTTCTTGCGGAACAACAGCTTCTTCCTTCACAATCTCGTTCGCTTGTCTTGCACAGTCGTCGCAAATGTGTCCAGAAACACCCGCAATTAGCACATTCACCTCGCTCTTTTTTCTTCCACAAAACGAGCAATTAATCTCTTGTTTAGACATCTTTAATTCTTTCCCACAAAGGTAATGAAACTCGGCTGTTTACATAGGGTCCACGTCAATAGACACGCGAACCATTTTGTATTTCTGCTGAGACGTGAGCGTATGCGAACAATCGATGAGATAACGCTTCACTTGTGCGGGGGACATTTCACTTGGAATTCGAATCCAAAATTGCTGAATGTAATAGTTGTTCACGCGTCCAATGGCGGGGGTTTCAGGCCCAGAATAATTTCCAAACAACGACTCGAAAAACCACGTGGCAAGTTCGGCAGCAGCGCTTAACGCAACACCTTGCTCTTTGTGCTTCACCGTAATTTTTATCATTCGTGTGAAGGGCGGATACCTGAACTGCTTGCGCTCGGCCAATTCCAACGTGAAGAATTGTGCGTAGTTATTGTTTTCAATCAACGGGAAAACCCAATGCTCGGGATCGTACGTTTGAATAAGAACTCGACCGCGTTCTTCGCGTCTTCCGCTTCTTCCAGACACTTGAACCATCATTTGAAAAGCGCGCTCTATCGAGCGAAAATCGGGATGCTTCAGCATGCGATCGGCATTCAAGATGCCCACCAAATGCACATTGCTGAAGTCGAGTCCCTTCGTGACCATCTGCGTTCCAATGAGCACATCGGTCTTTCCACTTTCAAACTCTGAAATTATTTTATGGTGTGCATGTTTGCCGCGCGCAACGTCCAAGTCCATGCGTGAAATACGAATATGCGGAAGGCATTCGCCCAACTCTTCTTCAATGCGTTCTGTTCCGGCGCCCAACATTTTGAACGCATTCGCACCGCACGATGGGCATTGCTGAACAGGAATTTCATGATGACCACAATAGTGACATCGCAATTCATGGTGAAATTTGTGGTACGTTAAACTCACATCGCAGTTCTTGCACTCGGGGGTGTAATGACACATTTCACATTCCCACAGAGGCGTGTATCCGCGGCGGTTCTGAAAGAGAATAACCTGCTTACCTTCCTTCACCGTTTGATCAATGGCTTCCAACAAAACCGAAGAGAAAACCCCTTGCATGCGCTTGGCTTGAAGCTCAGAGCGCAGATTTACAAAGTTTATCTTTGGTTGAACCGCATTGCCATAACGCTCGAACATTTCAACCAACTGATACTTTTTCTGTGTCGCATTGAAGTACGATTCCAACGAAGGTGTTGCACTTCCCAATACCACTTGAGCGTTTGAAAGCACACTCAACTTAATGGCCGTATCGCGCGCATGATAACGCGGTGCAGGATCTTGCTGTTTGAACGTCCCCTCGTGTTCTTCATCAACGATAATTAAACCAAGATTTTCAAAAGGAAGAAACACACCAGAACGGGCTCCAAGAACAATATCAAATCTATGTAAATCTGAATGTACGCGATGCCACACTTCCGTGCGTTCGTGGGTGCTGTAGCCGCTGTGGTATACACCAACGCGAACACCGAAGTACTTTTGAATACGCTCAATCAAATGCGAAGTCAATGCAATTTCCGGAACCAACAACAACACTTGTTTTCCTTGTTGAATTTGCTCTTGCATTAGATGCAGGTAAACTTCTGTTTTTCCTGAAGAGGTTACTCCGTGAAGCAGTGTTACCCCGTTATGCGCCTTTATCTTTTCAAAAGCACTTTGCTGTAATTCGCTTAATACTGGTAAGGGCTGAAGCTCTTGATCACCGCTAATCATGCGTAATTCAGAGCGTTCTTCAATGGCAAGAATTCCCTTCTTCACCAATGCTGATATAGCAGAAGCATCGGTCTTCGATTGTATCTCGAGTTCCTTTTTCTTCACTGATTCTCCTGCGGTTCCGTCCCATTTGCTCATTTGCAAAAAGGTCATGAGCACTTGAATCTGCTTGTCTGCATTGCGTTTTTCCAACGCTGAAAAATGATGTTGCAGCTGTTCGTCGGTGTTTCCGTTTTCTCCAACTGTTACATAAGAAACACGCTTCGGAATGAACTTTTCCTTCACCTCTTCGAAAGACGCAATAGCATTCTTCTTCAATAGGTTTTTTAATGTGGAATGAATGGAAACCTTTGGCAGCGCGTGTTGTATGTCTTTCGACATAACGCCCATCCCGCGATCTTTTTCCAAAATAACATCTACAACCGAACGTTCATTCGGTGTTAATTCTACAGCAAGATCCTTTGTTGTGTAAACCGTTTCGCTCGATAATTTCAATCCGCTAGGAAGTGCGGCTGTCATGACTTCCCCGAGTGTGCAAGCGTAGTACTTCGCAATCCATTCCCACAGTTGCATCTGTGTTTCTGAAACCACAGGAACATCATCCAAAACCTCTTCAAAATACTTCGCCGCATAATCTTTCGGAACCTCTTCATGCACCCGCCAAACAATTGCGGTATAACGCTTCGATTTTCCCAATGGCACCACCACACGAACCCCTTGCTGAACGTAGTTTTCCCAGGCCACAGGAACCCTGTAGGTAAGCACCTGCGGAAGTGCTAGTGGGACAACAACATCAACAAAAAAAGTCTTCATCGTCTATAAACAAATAGAGACACGAAGGTCGTGTCTCTACTTTCTTTCGGTTTGAAATTCTTATGGTTTTCTTTCCAATACTTCGTCAATCATTCCATACTCTTTCGCCTCAGAAGCAATCATCCAATAATCGCGATCGCTATCTGCCCACACTTGATCGTATGATTTACCGCTGTGTGTAGCAATGATGTCATACAATTCCTTCTTCAATTTTTGAATCTCACGTGCAGTGATTTCAATGTCTGAAGCTTGTCCGCGTGCACCACCTAAAGGTTGGTGAATCATAACGCGTGAGTGCTTCAATCCAGTACGTTTTCCAGCTTGACCAGCGCACAACAAAACAGCTCCCATAGACGCAGCCATACCCGTGCAAATCGTTGCAACGTCTGGATTGATGTATTGCATAGTATCATAAATACCTAGACCCGCGTATACACTTCCTCCTGGTGAGTTGATGTAGATCTGAATGTCTTTCTTAGAATCTGTACTTTCTAAAAACAACAACTGCGCTTGAATAATATTCGCGATGTAGTCATCGATTTCAGTTCCTAAGAAAATAATTCTATCAGCCATCAAACGAGAGAACACATCAACCTCACGGAAAGGCATGTGACGCTCTTCAATAACTGTTCTTGTCATGTTCTCTGGACCATACATGTGAGAGATCACATCGTTCACCACTGTGCTATTGATACCGAGGTGACCAGTAGCATATTTTTTAAATTCTTTACGTTCAAACATACTGTAATATTTGTGTCGAAGATACAGCGGTTTTCAATTGGAAACCTTGCCTTCAACTTGATGATTTTTCAACTTATCCTAAAAATTCAAATCGTTTGAATTTGATGCGGCCCAACTCGCATTCATCTTCCCACATAGCAAGTGGGCGGGCGTATACAGAGCCAAAAGGAATGGACTTGTATATTACCAAAGGCTCCTTTGTCTCGCTGTGATTGGCCAAGGTTACTATCTCGTAAACTCCACCTTTGTAATGTTTCCAACGCTCGCCTGGCATTGGATACCTCATCGCTTTTTCCATCGTAATTGTTTATAAAACTACCGTTCCAAAATTATCTGCCAACTGCTTGCGCACGTCATCTAACCGTTTCTTTTCCGCCAACAAAATCATCACCTCGTCTTCATTCGTTTCCACTTCCAATTGAGATTCTATGGCCTTCGCAGCAATTTGCACGTGCCGCATTTTCATGCGAAACAAGCAGTCTTTTGCGGCTTTCCCAACAATGTACTCTTCCGACTCGGTTAGAATACCGTGTTTCTTTTGCCAATTCTCGCTTATTTGATGTCTCTGCGTTAACACATTAACCGCTTCACTTCGAACTTGTTCTTCCTCGTGAGAAATAAAATTCGTGTGATTTGGCATCGTGTTCTCTTGAACCAACTCTAAATATTCCTTCAACATCTTCGAATAAACTTCGGACTGAAGGGTCATAAAATCGTGCTCCAAATTTCCAATTAAATAATCGGCTACCGAAACATGGATTACCTCACGCTTTCCTTCTTCCGTAATAATTTCAATTGGCATTTCAAATTCCCCATACATCAACAGTATGCGCATGAAATCGCGTTCTTGAGCATCTGCATTCAGAGTGTCCGGAACAGGAACCGTCTCGTCAAACGGCGTTGAGGGTTGGGCTTCAGCCGGTGCATGAACCGCCCCCGACTCTTCAGTAGAAGCGGGTTTTGACGGGCCTTTCTTTAAATTTTCTTGAAGCGATTTGTTCAACTCCAAGAGCAGAACAGACTCGCCAATGCCCATGATTTGCGAGCAGTCTTGCACAAAAACCGAACGCTTAATTGCATCTGGAATTAGTGCAATGCTGTCCACAATTCCACGAATTAACCCCGCTTTTTTAATCGGATCATTTCCTACTTCTTCAAGAAGTAATGCGGTTTTATATCGAATAAAATCCTTCGCGTTATCCTTCACATACAGCTGAATCTCTTCACTGCTGTGCTTTCTAGAATAACTGTCAGGGTCATCGCCATCTGGAAATGTTGCAACGCGAACGTTCAACCCTTCCTTCAATATCATGTCAATACCTCGGAAACTGGCTTTAATTCCAGCTTTGTCTCCGTCGTATAAAATCGTAATGTTCTGGGTGAATCGACGAATGAGGCGAATTTGTCCTTCCGTCAAACTCGTTCCACTACTCGCAACCACATTCTCAACGCCTGCTTGGTGAAGCGCAATCACGTCGGTATACCCTTCAACCAAAAAACAATTGTCTTCCTTCACCATCGCGTTCTTCGCGAGGTGCAGACCATACAGAGTGTTCGATTTGTGATAGAGATCGCTTTCGGGACTGTTGAAATACTTCGCAATGTCTTTCTCTGCCTTCAGTGTTCTTCCACCAAACGCAATCACCTTTCCACTCACATTGTGAATCGGGAACATTACACGTCCACGGAAGAAGTCATACGGCGATCCGTCCTTCTCACGGGTTAATCCCGTCTTCAACAAATACGTCAAAGAATGCCCTGCAGACAGCGCTGCTTGCGACATCTTGTCCCATCCGTCCGGACAATATCCGAGTTGAAATTTCTTCAGGGTGTCCTCACGAAAACCGCGTGCTTCGAAATAAGACAAGCCAATGGCTCTGCCCATTTCGGTATTGTACATCTGATCTTGAAAATACTTGTTCGCGAATTCTGTGACAACAGAAAGTTGTTCGCGCTCGCTTTTTTCAGCTTTTTGTTCTTCGGTCTGACTCTCTTCTTCAATTTCAATATTGTACCTGTTAGCCAACCAGCGCAAGGCTTCCGGATAGGTAAGCTTCTCGTGCTGCATGAGAAAGTCAATGGCGTTTCCACCTTTCCCAGAACTGAAATCTTTGTAAATCCCTTTCGACGGAACAACGAAAAAACTCGGAGTTTTTTCATTCACAAACGGAGAAAGACCGCGATACGAAGACCCGCTTTTTTTCAAATGAACAAACTCTCCAATAACATCTTCAACGATGATGGCTTGGAAAATTCGGTCTATGGTGGAACGGGAAATCATGGGACTACCAAAGGTAGTGTTACATGACTACATTCACAATACGTTTTGGAACAACAATGATTTTTTTCGGGGTTTTCCCTTCCAAATATTTCGCTGTGCTTTCATGCGCCATTACTTGTGCCTCAACATCTGCGCCGCTCATGCCCACCGGAAGCGACAAGAAGAATCTTGTTTTTCCATTGAATGAAATCGGATATTCGAAGTTATCGTCTTCCAAATATTTACTCTCAGCAACAGGCCAAGATTCATTCATAACTGAAGTGGAATGACCCAAATTCTTCCAAAGCTCTTCCGCCAAGTGAGGAGCATAAGGAGAAAGCATAACAACCAAAGGCTCCAAAGCCTGACGCTTGTTACATTTCAAGTCTGTCAATTCATTCGTAGCAATCATGAATGCGCTAACAACCGTGTTCCAAGAGAAGCGCTCAAGGTCTTCGGTAATTTTCTTAATGGTCTTGTGAACCACGCGCATCTCAGCTGCAGTGGCTTCTTCAGACGAAACAGAGAATGTTTCATTTTCGAGGAACAAACGGTGGAAGCGACGCAAGAAATTGTGCACGCCGTTAATACCCTTGGTATCCCATGGTTTGCTTTGCTCAACAGGGCCTAAGAACATTTCGTAGCAACGCAACGTGTCTGCTCCGAATTTCTCAATTAATTCATCCGGAGTTTGAACGTTGTACTTCGACTTTGACATTTTCTCAACTTCCCAACCGCAGGTGTATTCGCCGTTTTCATTCAACATGAATTCTGCGTTTGCGTATTCTGGAAGCCAATTCTTGAAGCCTTCAATGTTCAACTTGTCGTTGTCTACCAAAGAAATATCTGCATACAATCGTTGTGTTTCAAACTCTTTTCTTCGTTCGAAAGAAATGAAAGTGTTGCTGTCTTTAATGCGATAAACAAAGCTACTTCGTCCAAGGATCATCCCTTGGTTAATCATTTTCTTGAACGGCTCGTTGAACGGTATGTATCCCAAGTCGAACAACACTTTCGTCCAAAAACGAGAATACAACAAGTGACCCGTTGCGTGTTCTGCACCGCCCATGTATAAGTCTACTTGTCCCCAATATTTAATTCGCTCTTCCGAAGCAAAAACCGAATGATTGTTCGGGTCCATGTAACGCAAGAAATACCAAGAAGATCCTGCCCATCCTGGCATGGTGTTGCATTCCATGGGCATGCCGTTTCGCTCCCAATTCGTTGCACGCGCCAAAGGTGGTTCGCCTGATTCCGTGGGAAGATAAGCGTCTACATCAGGTAATTCGGTTGGAAGTTCTTCGGTGTTTATCAAGCGTGGAATTCCGTTTTCGTAATAGATCGGAAACGGCTCTCCCCAATAACGCTGACGACTAAACACCGCATCGCGTAAGCGATAATTCACACGCTTTTCACCCGCACCAATTTCCATCAAACGCTCACACACCGCGTCAAACGCAGCGTAGTAATTCATTCCATTTAAGAAATCTGAATTCGCAAGAAGCGCGTCTTTTGAGGTTTCTGCCTTCTCTGACAAATCAGATTCAGCAAAAATATTTTTTATTTCTAAGTTGAAATGCTTCGCGAAATCATAGTCGCGTTGGTCTCCCGCTGGAACAGCCATCACCGCACCAGTGCCATATCCAGCCAACACGTAATCACCAATCCAAATTGGAATCTGCTCGCCAGTCAAAGGATGCAGCGCATAGCTTCCGGTGAATACGCCCGAGATTTTCTTCTCGGCCATACGCTCACGTTCTGTCTTCAATTTTGAATTCGCAACATATTCCAACACGGCATTGCGCTGCTCTTCACTCGTAAGCACTTCAACGCTTTCGTGTTCAGGCGCTAAGGTCAAAAACGAAACTCCGTACAAAGTGTCCGGACGGGTCGTGAAGACTTCAATTGTTACTTCCTTTTCCGCTTGAAAACGAACGCGCGCTCCGGAAGATTTTCCAATCCAGTTGCGTTGAATTTCTTTAATGTTATCAGGCCAATCAATGGCGTCTAAATCGGAAATCAATCGTTCCGAATAGGCCGAAATGCGCATGCTCCATTGACGCATTTTCTTTTGCTCAACTGGATGACCACCGCGTTCACTCACACCATCTTTAATTTCATCGTTGGCCAAAACGGTTCCCAAAGCAGGGCACCAATTCACCACAGAGTCGGCCAAATAAGCAATTCGATAGTTCATAAGAAGGGCTTCCTTCTGCGCTTCGGTCATGCTTTTCCAATCGGTATCGGTGAATTCACCTTCGAAATGAGCAGAGAAAATATGATCAGCTTCCAACAAATAAGTCTTCCACCACTCTTCATCCATGTGCGCATTCACGCCGTATGAACCGTTCTCTTCAAACTTCGCAATCAACTCAGAAATCGGACGAGTCTTGTTCGATTCTAAATCGTACCATGCGTTGAACAACAGCCCGAAAATCCATTGCGTCCACTTATAATATTCCGGAGAGCTAGTTCGAAACTCTCTGCTCCAATCGTAAGAAAATCCAATCTTGTCAAGTTGTTCGCGGTAACGAGCAATGTTTTGTTCTGTCGTCTTCGCGGGGTGCTGCCCGGTTAGAATAGCGTATTGCTCAGCCGGAAGTCCGAATGAATCATAGCCCATCGGATGCAACACATTGTATCCTTTGTGACGCATGTAACGGGCGTAAATATCTGAGGCGATATATCCGAGTGGGTGTCCAACGTGCAGTCCTGCACCACTTGGATAAGGGAACATGTCTAACACGTAAAACTTCTTCTTATTCGGGTCTTCGGTCACTTTGTAAGACTCGTCCTGCGCCCATTTCTTGCGCCAGTTTCCTTCAATATTTCTAAAATCGTATTCCATAAATCGTGTAGAATCGTTCGCGAAGATAGGGCTTAGAAAGACCTAATTCACTAACTTCGCGCAGTATGAAATATCAACGCATTCTTCTAAAATTAAGTGGTGAAGCCTTAATGGGCGACAAACAGTTCGGAATTGACAATTCGCGTTTAGTTCAATACGCGAAAGAAATTAAAGCTGTTTGGGAAAAAGGAGTTGAAGTAGCCATTGTTATTGGTGGTGGAAACATCTTCCGCGGAGTTCAAGCTGAACAAGGCGGAATGGAACGCACACAGGGCGATTACATGGGCATGTTAGCAACCATGATTAACAGCATGGCGTTGCAAAGTGCACTTGAATCGGCTGGGGTTCCAACCCGTTTGCAAAGCGCTATCGAGATGAAACAAATATGTGAGCCGTTCATCAAACGCAGAGCTGTTCGTCACTTAGAAAAAAATCGCGTTGTGATTTTCGGTGCGGGAACGGGCAATCCGTTCTTCACTACAGACACAGCCGCTTCACTCCGTGCAATTGAAATTGAATCAGATGTTGTGTTGAAGGGAACGCGTGTAGACGGTATTTACACTGCCGATCCAGAGAAAGATCCAAGCGCTACCAAGTACGACACAGTAACTTTCAACGAAGTGTATGAAAAAGGTTTGAACGTAATGGATATGACGGCATTCACGTTGTGTAACGAAAACAAATTGCCCATTATCATTTTCGACATGAACAAAGAAGGAAACCTTCTGAAGCTTGTTTCTGGCGAAAACATTGGAACCAAAGTAGAATTTTAAAGCAGAATAATAAGATGTCTGAAGAAGTTAAAATGGCTCTTGATGAAGCCGCTGAAGCAATGACCAAATCCATTGTTCACTTAGAAAACGAATTGAATAAAGTACGTGCAGGAAAAGCAAGTCCTGTCATGTTAGACGGTGTTCGTGTTGACTATTACGGAACCATGACGCCTCTTAAAAACGTTGCAAACGTTACCACTCCAGACGCAAGAACATTAACGGTTCAGCCTTGGGAAAAAGGTATGTTGAACGCTATTGCAAAAGGAATTATGGAAGCAAACCTGGGTTTGAATCCGCAAAACAACGGCGATGTAATCATGATTGCAGTGCCTATGCTTACTGAGGAGCGTCGTCGCGATTTATCGAAGCGCGCACATTCGGAAGGAGAGAATGCACGTGTTGGAATTCGCACAGCTCGCAAGGAAGCGTTAGACTTCATTAAGCAAGCGCAAAAAGACGGACTTCCTGAAGACGAGGCAAAGACGGGTGAATCAAAAGTTCAAGAGCTTACCGACAAGTTCAATAAAAAAGTAGATGAAGTCTTAGCCGCGAAAGACAAAGACATTATGACCATCTAAACCCAAGCACGTGGTAAAGATTGGTGATATTGAACTTCCTGAATTTCCGTTGCTACTCGCTCCCATGGAAGATGTGAGCGATCCGCCTTTCCGCATGGTTTGCAAAGAGCAAGGCGTAGATCTTATGTACACTGAGTTTATTAGCAGTGAAGGCCTCATTCGAGATGCGGCAAAGAGCAGAATGAAGCTCGATATCTTCGAATACGAGCGCCCCATCGGTGTTCAAATTTTCGGCAGTGAAATTGAATCCATGGTGAAAAGTGCCGAGATTATCGAGTCGGTAAACCCCAATCTTTTAGACATCAACTACGGTTGTCCCGTTTCCAAGGTAACCTGCAAAGGCGCCGGGGCGGGCATTCTACAGAACATTCCGAAAATGGTTGCTATGACCGAAGCTGTTGTGAAAGCAACAAAACTTCCGGTTACGGTAAAGACCCGTCTAGGGTGGGACGAGGGTTCGAAGAACATTGAAGAGGTGGCTGAACGCCTGCAAGACATCGGCATTCAAGCATTAACAGTTCACGGAAGAACGCGTGTTCAAATGTATAAGGGCGAAGCGAACTGGGAACTTATTGCGAAGGTGAAAGAAAACCCGCGCATTCATATTCCAATCTTCGGAAACGGTGACATAGACTCTCCTGAAAAAGCGTGGGAGTATAAAAACAAATACGGCGTAGATGGAATCATGGTAGGACGCGCCAGCATTGGCTATCCGTGGATCTTCCGAGAAATCAAACACTACTTCAAAACGCAAGAATTACTTCCGCCTCCTACCATTGAAGAGCGAATTGCTGCATGCAAAAGTCATTTCGAATTTTCGCTTCGTTGGAAAGGAGAAAAGTTAGGTATTCTCGAAATGAGAAGACACTACACGAATTACTTCAAAGGAATTCCAAATTTCAAACCGTATCGAATGGATTTAGTTACTTCCATGGATATCGATTTCATTCGAAAGAAGTTAGATGACATTGCTCATCTCGAAGTCTAACTTCTTCGCTTAACTTCGCGACATCTAGAATAATCTATACTTGTTCAGATGAAAAAATTATACAACACAGAAGACAAGCGCGTCCTGCGCGAACGTATGCTCGCCGATACTACTCCGCGAACAACAGTTTCATTTTACAAATACCATCAAATCGAGAACCCGCAAGAGTTTAGAGACAATCTGTTTCTGAATTGGAGTGAACTCGGCGTATTGGGGAGAACCTATATCGCATCTGAAGGCATCAATGCTCAAATCTCTGTTCCTACAGAAAATTTCGAGCGGTTTGTCAAAGACCTTTATTCGATTGATTTTCTGAATGGCGTTCGTTTGAACACCGCAGTTGACGAGGGAAAATCGTTTTATGCTTTGAAGGTAAAACTTCGAAATAAAATCGTTGCAGACGGTATTGAAGATCCAGATTTCGATCCATCAAACACCGGAAAATATTTGAATGCCGAAGAGTGGAACCAACAACTTTCCGATCCGAACACGGTAGTTGTAGACATGCGCAATCACTACGAAAGCGAGGTCGGTCATTTCGAAGGGGCTATTTGTCCAGACGTCGACACCTTCCGTGAAGAATTACAGGTGGTTGAAGATATTCTTCAAAACGATAAAGACAAAAAAGTGCTCATGTATTGCACCGGTGGTATTCGTTGTGAAAAAGCTTCGGCTTACATGAAGCACAAAGGATTTGAAAACGTTTATCATCTCGAAGGAGGAATCATTAAATATGCTCGCGACGCGAAAGCAAACGACCTTGACATCAAGTTCAAAGGCGTGAATTTCGTATTCGATGAAAGACTTGCTGAACGTATCTCTGATGAAGTCATTGCAACGTGTCACCAATGTGGTGAACCGTTCGATCACCACACCAATTGCATGAACTTAGGATGTCACATCTTGTTCATTCAATGCGATAAATGCAAAGAGAAATACGAAAATTGTTGCTCGGAGGAATGTCAAAGTATCACACATTTAAGCGAAGAAGAGCAAAAAGAACTGCGTAAAAAAACGCCTGTAGTCCGCAATGTATACAAGAAAGGACGCATGCCGAAACTGACGAAATAATCATTTCTTGCGTGCGTGCTCAAAAATGTTATATTCGCGTAACGGAAAAAACCCTTAAGCGTTAATACTATGTACTGGACTTTAGAATTGGCCTCATATCTCGAAGACGCACCTTGGCCTGCAACAAAAGAAGAATTAATCGATTACGCAATGCGTGCTGGCGCACCGTTGGAAGTCGTTGAAAACCTTCAACAATTAGAAGACGAGGAAGAGGTGTTCGAGAGCATCGAAGACATTTGGCCAGACTACCCAACAAAAGAAGATTTTTTCTTCAACGAAGACGAATATTAATTTCTCTTTCGTAGCCCTTCTCAATGCCCACAGCTGAAGAACAAAAGCAACTGAGGTACGACCTCGCGTATTTGCGCATGGCCAAAGAATGGGCTAAACTTTCGCATTGTACACGAAAACAAGTCGGTGCGCTTCTTGTGAAAAACGGAGTAATCATCTCAGATGGATACAACGGTACCCCCAGTGGATTTCCGAATACCTGCGAAAACGATGAAGGCGAAACACACTGGTACGTCTTACACGCAGAAGCCAACGCCATTCTCAAAGTAGCTAAGTCAACCAACAATGCACACGGCTCAACGCTTTACATCACATTAAGCCCATGTAAAGACTGCTGCAAACTCATTCTTCAATCTGGAATTACACGCATGGTTTACCTTGATGCTTATAAAGACACCACAGCCATCGATTTCTTAAAAAATTCAGGGATTGAAGTTGTACAACGAGAATTACCAGAATAACGCTATCTTTTCAACTTCGAACCACACACATGTCTGAAGAAATACAAAACGAAAAATCTGGTAAATCACCCTTACAGCCCCTGTATTATGCTGCGGTTTTAATTGTCGGAATTCTGCTCGGTACTTTGCTCGCAGATAAGAACTTGCTCAGTATTAAAACAGGCACGGAAGACAATCCGAATAAATTGGTTAGTCTTATTGATTTCATTGAAGACAATTACGTTGATAGCGTTGATAAAAAGAAAATCATTGATGACGCCATTGCGTCTATTCTTAAAAATTTAGATCCACACAGTTATTATTTAAACCCCGAAGAATACGCCAAAGCAAAAGAGGAAATGTCGGGTTCCTATGAAGGAGTTGGCGTAGAGTTTCTCATTCTTCGCGATTCGTTAATGGTGAATCGCGTTGTTCCTTTTGGTCCTAGTTTCCGAGCCGGAATACAATCTGGGGATCGCATTGTGCAAGTCGATGGAAAAGATATTTCGGGAAAATCTCTCACCAACGACGGCGTAATGAAAATGCTAAAAGGTGAAGCTGGAAGCACTGTCAACATTAGCGTGCTGCGTAAAAAGGAATATTTGAATTTCAACGTGGAAAGAGGGTCTCTTCCACTACCGAGTGTTCCTTCGTTCTACAAAGTTGAAGAGGGGGTAGGTTACATAAAGATTGACCGATTCGCGAAAACAACCTACAACGAGTTTATTACTGCAGGAAACGCACTTAGAAATCAAGGGTGTAACAAGTTTATTCTTGACCTTCGAGGAAACGGTGGCGGATTGCTTGATCAAGCAACAACCATCGCAGAAGAGTTCTTGGAAAAAGACCGCTTAATGGTGTACACTGCTGGAACACACTCTGGAAGGAACGACTACAACACACAGAAACGCGGAACATTCGCAGATGTACAAGTGACGGTGCTTATCGATGAATACAGTGCCTCTGCGAGCGAAATTCTTGCAGGAGCCTTGCAAGATTGGGATCGCGCTATCGTTGTGGGAAGACGTTCTTTTGGAAAAGGTTTGGTTCAAAGTGAAATTGAACTGCCTGACAAAAGCGCTCTTCGATTAACAACAGCGCGCTACTATACCCCAACAGGTAGATGTATACAAAAGCCTTACGGCGACTCTTCGAAGTATTTCAACGAAACACATCAACGTTGGTTAAGTGGTGAACTGTTCAAACAAGAAAAAATCACTCACGTTGATTCCCTTAAGTTCTATACACCTTCTGGAAGAGTTGTATTTGGAGGCGGTGGAATTACTCCCGATGTGTTCATTCCATTCGATTCTACTTCGACCTCTTTCGCCCTAATTGATATTGTGAACTTCGGTATTCTGCGTCACTTGTGCTTTGATTATGTCGATCAAAACAGAGCGCAACTCTCTAACTGGAAGTCCTTCGACCTTTATCAAAAAAACTATAAAACTGAAGACGCTCTTTTAGAGAAAACACTTCAATCAGCGAAAGAGAATAACATTCTTTACACAAAGGCAGAAGTTGCAAAATTAAAGTCGCAATGCGCACTTCGATTCAAAGCGCAAATTGCTCGTGCATTGTTCGATGAAAATGCTATGTTTAGAATTATGAACGCGGAAGACCCTGAATTAATAAGGGCTGTAGAGATTTCTAAAAACTACAACGCTTACTTCTATCATAACTAATGGAAACGCTTTCCAAACAGGAACGGCTCTATAAAAGAAAAACCATCGAGTCGCTTTATGCTCATGGAAAAAGCATAAAAACGCCTGCAATCATCTGTTTGTATAACGGCTCTTCGGAAGAGTCTGAATTCCCTGTTCAAGCGCTATTTACCGCTCCTAAACGTCGTTTCGCTCGTGCACATGATAGAAACAGAATAAAGCGACTCATGAAAGAGGTTTATCGAAAAGAAAAACAATCGCTTTATGACCACCTCAACAACAAGGGTGAAAAATTATCGTTAGCCTTTATCTTTACGGGTAACCGCATTCCCGATTATGACTATGTGGAACAAAAAATTAAGTACCTTATTCGACAACTTATTTCCGTTACGAACCAAGAGCCTTCAACCTATGAAAATACTTAAGACTTCTCTTCTTTTTCTTCTGCTAAGTCTCTCTTCGCTTTCTGCTTTTGCTCAACCAACCCCATCTACAAACTATTTCGAAGTTGTAAAGAACTTGGAGATATTCACAGACGTATTCAGACAACTCGACCAACTGTACGTGGAAGAAGCAACTCCGGGAAACCTTGTCAACACTGCTCTTTCAGGAATGTTAGCGTCGCTAGACCCGTACACCGTTTACTACCCCGAGTCGAAAATCGAAGATGCAATGTACCTTCAAACAGGAAGATACGGCGGTGTGGGCGCTCGAGTGGATTTAGTAAACGGAAGAAACACTGTTCTTGAGGTTTTTGAATCTTTTCCTGCCTACAAATCTGGCTTGCGCGCGGGTGACATTATCACACATATCAACGGAAAATCTATTGATGGAATTGATCTTGACAATCTCGAAGATGGATTAACAGGAACGCCAGGAAGTGTCGTGAATTTAACAGTTGTTCAATTGGGAAAACCAAACGCTAGTGAATTAGCGGTAACCCGCGAGAGTATTAAAACTCCCGACGTTCCACACTTTCAATTATTGGAAAACAATGTTGGATACATCAAACTCGATGAATTCACACAAACGGCTTCCGAAGACGTAAAAAACAGTTTCAACGATTTGAAAGGAAAGGGAATGAATAAACTCGTTCTTGATCTTCGTGGAAACGGCGGAGGATTGTTGAATGAGGCGGTAAAAATTGTAAACTTCTTCGTCCCAAAAGGCACTGAAATCACCCGCACCATGGGCAAAACGGAATCTTGGAAGCAAGTTTATGTGGCGCAATACGAACCGCTAGACCTGACTATTCCGCTCGTTGTTCTCGTTGATGAAATGTCGGCATCAGCTTCTGAAATCGTGAGTGGCAGTTTACAGGACTTAGATCGAGCGGTTGTCATCGGCGTACCTTCTTTTGGAAAAGGGCTTGTTCAACAAACCTTGGATCTTTCATACAACGCCAAAATGAAAGTAACTGTCGCTAAGTACTACACCCCTAGCGGAAGGTGTATTCAGAAGCTTGATTATGGCAACAAGAAAGACGGACACGCTACACAAATAGACACGACTAAAATCCGCACCTTTTACACCACCAACGGAAGACCCGTGAAAGACGGAAGTGGTATTTATCCCGATGTCCTAATCGCCCCGAGCGCTTCGAAAGAAATACTCGCACAATTACAAAAGAACTTCGCGTATTTCAGATTCGGCGTAGAATTCAAGAAAACTCATCCATCCATTGATTCTGCCGGAAGTTTCCAGTTAACAAGCAAAGACTACACAGACTTTGTTCAATTCGCGAAGACTAATGCAAAAGATTTCGTTCCAACGTGGTTTGATCACATTGAAAAATTAGAGAAAGAGTTGGCAAATCAATCTGTTGTCGACCCTGCTCTTAAAGAGCAAATAAGCAACCTTCAAAACGGAATTGCTGCTGCTTTCGAGAGTTCGTTGCTTCAACTTCAAAATGAGATTACACCGAAAGTAGAGGCTAAAATTGTTGAAATGTATTATTTCAGATCGGCTGCTATTAAGCAATCCCTTACCAACGACGCGCTCATTCGAGCTTCGCAAGAGGTATTTCAAAAAAACTATTCAACCATTCTTGCCGGACCAGCTAAGAGTGAAAAAAAATAAAACGTGCTGAAATTCTTCAGTCTTCCTAAAACCCAAATCGCAGCAATCGCCCTGTGGGCATTTATGCTGCCGTTGTGGAACTTGGGAATGTCTGTGGCCATGTTTTTTCTTTTGTTTGTATCCATTGTTTCCGCCTTCGAAAAAAAGAAGTTTCACTTTCTTCCCTTTTTTAAAAACCCCATCTATCTCTGTTTTCTAGCGATCTGGGGGTTGATTCTCACCGGTCTCTTGCGTGGTGGGGAGAGTAATCACGTGTGGAAAGAAGTCAAAACATTGCTCCCGCTCATCTTTGCTCCTGTTTTCCTTCAAAATCTAAATCCAATCACAAAAAAAAATGAGGTTTTCATTTGGAGAGTCTTCCTCGCTGCGGTTGGTGTTTCTGCCTTTGTCTGTGTGCTTTATGCCATTGCAAAACACCCTCTTCCTGAGCCCCGAAGCGCTTCTTTGTTTATCTCACACATCCGATTCAGTTTAATGGCCGTATTGTCGCTTATTTGCGCCTGGTGTATGCCTGGTATTCTTCCTTTAAACTTGAAAGTAGCTCTAACCGCTCTCATCTTTCTTTTTTTCTTTTTTGTTGGAACACTCACTGGTTGGGGATTTTTAATTCTTCTCGTTCTATTTCTCTTCGCTTCAAAATCGAAACGCAACGCATTCGTCGTAATTGGATCTGCAGCCGTTGCTTTTGGAATTCTTTTCTTTTCTCTTTCAAAAACAGCTCAATCCATTTCCTTTCAAACAGAATTGGTGCAATCAGCAAAAGGTGAAAAGTACGTTCATCAATCTGCAAACACTCAAACCGAAAACGGAAACAAGATTTTCATAAATATCGCGCCTATTGAATTAGACAGCGCTTGGTCCGCTCGAACAGGCGGATCTATGCTTCAAAAAGATGCGCGGGGACAACTTATTCAAACAACACTCATTCGTTATTTAACCAGCAAAGGATTGACGAAAGACTCTGCTGGAATAGAACAGTTATCGGATGATGATATACATAATATTCAATCCGGTTACACCAACTGCAATGAACCTAAATGGAATGCATTGGAAAAACGATGGCACCAGCTTGCTTTCGAATATCAAACCTTCCAAAGTGGTGAAAACCCAAGCGGACATTCCGTTTTTCAACGTTTAGAATATTACAAAGTCGCGACATTCATTATCGAAAAAAACGTGATTTTTGGAGTTGGACAAGGCCATGTGAAAGAAGCTTATCAGAAGGCTTATGAACGTATTTCGCCAAACCTTGATGAGAAGGTGCAACATGCGGTACACAACCAGTTTTTATCCTATTGGATATCCTCAGGAATATTCGCTTTAATAGCGTTTATCCTTTACTTCGTTTTTATGTGGAAAAGGGCTCGTGCAAATGCTGTTGCACTCTCCTTTGTTGTGATAGCCTTCCTTTCTTGTCTCACAGAAGACACCCTTACAACACAACCAGGAGTGGCGTTCTTTGCCTTCTTCAGTACATTTTTCTTCTTCCTTCCGAAACAAGAAAATTAGTTTTTCAATTGAATACGTGCCGGTGCGTTTGCCACTTCCCACGCCGTAGAGAAAACCAATTGAGCAATGCTGCACATCTTGTCGTAAAGAATTTTTTCAGGGTCGTCACCTGGCTTATGATAGTCTTCATGAACCCCACTGAAATAAAAGATGACAGGGATATTGTTCTTCGCAAAGTTGTAGTGGTCTGAGCGATAGTAAAATTGGTTTGGATCGTCTTCCGAATTGAAGGTGTAGTCTAACGCTAGATTAGAGGTTTGCTTATTTACCGCTTCAGAAATATTATGAAGATCCATGCTTAAGCGGTCACTTCCAATCAAGTAAACATATTTCTCATTGTCTTTGTGCGCTTCGTCTACACGTCCAATCATGTCAATGTTCAAGTCACAAACCGTGTTTGCAAGCGGATAAACCGGATGTCTTGTGTAGTATTCACTTCCGAACAATCCTTTCTCTTCACCACTTACATGCAGAACAAGTATGCTCCGTTTTGGACCATTTCCGTCTTTCTTCGCTTGAATAAAGGCCTCTGCAATTTCCATTGCTGAAACCGTTCCTGAACCATCGTCATCTGCACCGTTGTTAATCTCGCCATTCACAACACCAATGTGGTCATAGTGCGCAGATATGACAACAATTTCATTCTTTAACGTTTCGTCACTTCCTTCTATAAAAGCCAATACATTTTCGCTAGAAACCATTTCGTCGGTAACATTCACATTCAACGAAGCTTCAACCGCTCTTTCACAAAGCCCTATTTTTTTGCTTGAAAACAAGGGTTTTCTCTTCTTTTTTAATCCGTCTAAATTTTTTGTAAGATCTAAATTGAACCACTCGTTGGCAGATTTTTCATTGGTGAAAATTAATGGAATTCCTGTTGCAAAAGCTACATCCATATCTTCAATCAATTCCATCTTTTCCGATTCTAACCAAAATTTAATACGAGGTAAAAACGTGGCGTAATCACGACGAATAACAACGATAGCCTTTGCACCATTTTGCTGGGCTAGAGCAACCTTTAGTCCTGGATCGTAAGACCAATCGCTTAACTGCTCAACGTCTCCAGAAATCAAAGATTTTCCCTTTTTATTCTTTGGCTCTCCGTCCATCACAACCACCAAAGCATCTTTTACATCCAAATCTTCATAATCATTGTAACGTCCTTCCGTGATACCGTATCCAGCAAATACAATTCGTGTAAATGTTTTTGTTCCCTCTAACCCTTCGGCATCTAGAGAAAAAATATCTTTCGAACTTTCATAGTTCTTTCCATTTACCGTAAGAATGGTCGATGTTAGTTTACGCTTGCGCAAAGGAAAACTCTGTTGCTGAACACCGGTCATAGAACCTTTTTCCAATCCTAAAGACTCGTAATAATTTTCAATATATGCCGCTGCTTTTTTCTGACCTGGTTTACTGGTTTCTCTTCCTTCAAACTCGTCTGCCGCTAGTATAAAAAGTTGTTCTTTAAGCTCCTTTACCGTAATAGTATTCATGTAAGTGTCGCGCTTATCGAATGCATCTAGAGATGCTTGTCCTAAAGCACTAAGGCTAAGAACACTGAATAATAATCCTATTAATTTTTTCATCTTACAAATCAATTTTTTCTACTCTTCTAGCGTGTCTTCCTCCTTCGAATGGAGTATCTAAAAATGCTTTAACCATTGCTTCTGCAACGTCTAAGGATACAAATCGAGCAGGTATAGAAAGAATATTAGCATCGTTATGTTGTCTTGCTAATGTTGCAATTTCTTCTGTCCAGCACAAAGCTGCTCTCACTCCCGCATGCTTATTTGCAGCAATACTCACCCCATTCGCTGAACCACAAAGCAAAATTCCACGTGAATCATTATTTACACTTTTAGCAACTGCATGGGCATAATCTGCATAGTCGCAACTCTCTTCTGAATCACATCCTTTATCTTCAACTTCAATTCCAGTGTAATTCTTTAATAACCATACTTTCAACGCTTCTTTCATTTCGAAACCAGCATGATCAGATCCTATGTAAAGCTTCATATTGTTTAGATTTGTACAAACTTATTTCATTTATTTCTGTTTTGAATAAGGCTGTGAATGGAATGATAAGACTTTTAACAACTCGCACTTTTTTGTGTCACTAACTTGTGAATAACTGTTAAAAACAAAATTTTTACTTTCATTCTCTTTAAGCCCTTATACAGAAAGAATGATTGTCAAAATTTACTTCTCACTTTTTTGATTTTGTTATGAACGAAATCAATCAACAGAAAAAGAGTTGTTAGAAGATAAAGAATATCAACATGCCACAATTTTAACAACTTTGTTGAATTCGTCAAATACAATTCAAATTCAAAGAATTAAGTATACTAAAATTGTTAAGAACGTGTTACTTCAATGATAATATCGAAAAATCCTAAGAACTTTGAAAGAACTTACTGACGTAATTAACAGCCCTATTACTATGACTATTTTCTTTTATAAAGAATATAATTAGATGATAGATGTTGGTGAAAACAAAGTTAACGTCAAATTAGTTTTGAATTGGAAATCATAACGACCTTTGAAAAATGAAATCAATCGGAATATTAATCACTCTTCTTCTCGCTAGCCAGCTTTCGTTGTTGGCACAGAAAGAGTTCAAGATATTCTACTACGCCAACGGTCAAAAGAGCAGCGAGGGTTATTTGGAACAGGGCAAGCCAAACGGCTATTGGAAGAATTATTACGACAATGGAATACTGAAGTCAGAAGGAAATAGAAAAGATTTTCAGCTCGATTCCACGTGGAAGTTTTTTCGACCGGATGGAAGCCTGCAACAGTCGATAGAATATCAAGGAAACGTAAAATCAGGTGCGGAGTGTTATTACGATTCATTAGGGCGAAAAGAACGATTAATCACTTTCAAGAACGATATTAAAGATGGCCCTGCAGCAGAGTATTTCGGATCAGGTAATTTAAAAACGTCATTCAACTATGTCAATAATCTTATTGAAGGAAAATACTTTGAATACGCAGAAGACGGCAGAGTAATAACCAGGAGAACTTATAAGAATGGATTAATTTATTCAGAGGAGAAAATTAATCGATACAACAAGAGCGGTCAGCGTGTTGGATTGTGGGTGGATGTTAGAGAAAATGGCAGATTGAAGGAAGAAGGAAATTATTTGAATGGATTGAAAGAGGGAACGTTCAAGGTGTATAACAAGCAAGGAGAATTTTGGAAATATGAATTCTACGAATTTGGAATTTTAAAGGAGAATACAGAGGAAACAGAATTCGTTAAGATTGAAAAATTTTACGATTCAAAGGGAAGAGTAATTGAGAGAGGTGGTACAAAAAATGGACAGAAACATGGAATATTTCAAACACTAGATTCCACGGGAAACATTATTTTCTCAAGGTTGTATTTGAATGATATCAAACAAGCCGAAGGGAAGTATGATTCATTGAATAGAGAGGTAGGAGAATGGAAATATTATTTTCCGAGTGGTGCGGTTCGTGCGTTTGGTGGTTTTTCGAACGGAAAAAAAATTGGAGAATGGAAGTATTATTTCGAAAACGGAAAGTTGGAACAATCAGGGAAGTACGAGAATAATGTTATTACAGGAAAGTGGTTATGGTATTATTCTAACGGAATTGTGCTGAGGGAAGAATATTACAGAAAAGGAAAATTAGATGGTCATTATATTGAAAATGACAGCCTCGGAAATGTAGTATTAGAAGGGGATTTTACGGATGGATTGAAGCAAGGAATGTGGTTTAGATTTATCAACGATCATAAGGAAGAAGGGGAGTATGTAGATGATGAGCGGAACGGACGTTGGTTGTTCACTCATTCCAATGGAAACAAAATGTTTGAAGGTGCTTTTGAATTAGGTGTCGCGGTTGGAAAGCATGAATACTTTTATTCAAATGGAAAACCAGAAATGCGTGGCACTTACGCAGGTGGTGAATTGGATGGTGATTGGATGTATTTCGATGAAGATGGAAACTACATCAACACCGTCACTTATCAAGGCGGAAAACTTTACAAAGTTGACGGTGTTAAACTGAAAGAAAAGAAGTAGGTTGTTTCACATGAAATTTAGCGCCCGATGTGAATCAGAAGGATAGAAATGTCTGAAGGATTCACCCCGCTTATTCTGCTGGCTTGTCCAACTGTGTAAGGTCTAATCTTCGTCAATTTCTGTCGAGCTTCAATACTCATCGAAGTAAGTTTCATATAATCGAATTCTGGCGAGAGCTGTATGTGATCGAGTCTTGTTAGTTTATCTGCCATATCCCTTTCTCGCTGCAAATAACCCGCATATTTTACACTTATTTCTACCGCTGCGATAACTTCCACCTCATTCTCCCCAAGAGTTGAAATTTCGGCCTTTAAATCATTGTTAACCGAGATTATGTCATTCAAACTTATTTGCGGACGACTTAACAATGTAATCAGTTTCAATTTCTGATCTATTGGGGTGCTTCCTTTTTCCTCTAGAAGGGGATTCATTTCGTCGGGAGTCGTAGAAGTTTTTTCAATAGTTTTCATGACTGATTTGATGTGTCCACGTTTCTTTTCGAGCATTGACATGCGTTCGTCTGAAGCTAAACCAATGGCGTGTGATAAGGGCGTGAGTCTTTCGTCAGCATTGTCTTGTCTAAGTAATGTTCTGTACTCGGCACGACTGGTAAACATGCGGTAGGGCTCATCCGTACTTTTCGTAATCAGATCATCGATAAGCACACCGATGTATGCTTCATCTCTTCTAAGAATAAATGGGTCTTTTTCTTGAACATATAAACCGGCGTTTATGCCTGCAATGATCCCTTGGCCAGCGGCTTCTTCGTACCCTGTGGTTCCATTAATTTGACCTGCGAAGAAAAGACCAGAAACATCTTTGCTCTCTAGAGTTGGCTTCAGTTGATCTGGTGGAAAATAATCGTATTCAATGGCATATCCTGGACGAAACATCTTTGCATTTTCAAATCCCGGAATAAGATTTAATGCTTTTTGTTGCACCTCTTCGGGAAGACTTGTAGAGAATCCGTTGAGATAAATTTCTACTGTCTTCCACCCTTCCGGTTCAACGAACAATTGATGGGAATCTTTGTCAGCGAAGCGTGTAATTTTATCTTCGATGGATGGGCAATATCTCGGACCTGTGCCTGTAATTCTTCCAGTGAACATAGGACTTTGTTCGAATCCAGTTGCTAAAACTTCATGCACAGCGCTGTTGGTAGTCGTTATCCAACAGCATCGTTGCTTTGTGATTTTAGGTTGATGAATGTATGAGAATCGCTGTGGATTTTCATCACCTTCTTGTACTTCCATTTTAGAATAATCTAGCGATCGTCCGTCTATTCTTGGCGGTGTTCCAGTCTTCATTCTTCCTGCTCTGAACCCCAATGAAACCAACTGTTCTGTTATTCCGTGAGATGCTTTTTCTCCTATTCTTCCACCGCCAAATTGTTTCTCGCCAATGTGAATGACGCCGTTTAGGAAAGTACCGCTTGTAATAACAACAGAATCGCAGGAAAACGCCATTCCAAGAGCTGTTTTCACTCCTTTAACACGATTGTTTTCGATGATAACCTCATTTACAGAGTCTTGCCAAAAATCAACGCCTGGAGTTTGCTCAAGGGCATTGCGCCACTCCTCTGCAAAAAGCATGCGATCATTTTGAGTTCGCGGACTCCACATGGCTGGACCCTTACTTAAATTGAGCATGCGGTATTGTATTGCAGATAGGTCTGAGACTATACCACTGTAACCACCGAGAGCATCTAACTCTCTCACTATTTGTCCTTTAGCTACACCACCCATGGCTGGATTACAGGACATTTGTCCGATTTTATTCATGTCCATGGTTATCAATAAAACGCTATTTTTTAAATTTGCTGCCGCTGCCGCCGCTTCATTTCCCGCATGGCCAGCACCGACAACTACTACGTTGTAATGTTTATTCATAATTTTATATGTTTCACGTGAAACGTGTTTTTTGTTCTTTTTTAAGTGTTTGAATTTACTACAAATTTAGTGAAAAATAGTTGAATACACAAGTCTTCATTTGCGGTCATTTCTTTTTTCTTTTTCGGACTTTTATCTTGAAAACCAATGAGATGAAGAACACCATGAGCAAGAACACGAAGGAGTTCTTGCTTATAATCCACTTTGTGAATCAGAGCGTTTTCCACGACACGTTCCACGCTGATGAAGATATCACCAGACACAATTTCATTTTCACAATAATCAAAAGTGATAATGTCAGTGTAATAATCATGTTGGAGGAAATTTCGATTCACCTCAAGTATTTTCTCGTCGTTACAAAAAACAAAGGCTAATTCGCCGACTTTTTTACCGTGATTTGAGACAAATTCTTTAATCCAGGCTTTTAAATGGCGTTTCGAAGGTGTTTTGGTGCTAACACCTTCATTGTGGAATGAAATGCTGTTCATGGCCACGAAAATGACTAGGTTTTTCACTCACAAGACAGGAGAAATAGAAACTTGACGAACAAGAAGCGGTTAACAATTCAAAATCTTTAAACGTTGCGCAAGCGTATTGTGCTGCAATTTTGAAAGACATAAAAAGAACTATGAGAAAGATTCAACTGATTTTATCACTAGCAGTCATGGTAGCGATTGTTTTCGTAGGCTGTGTACCACAGCGAAAATTTGCTGAAATGAAAACAGCAAAAGAAACCACTGAAAACGAGAACAAGGAGTTACAGAAGCAACTTGACAACGTGAACGCGACAACTAAGGAGCAGGGAGCAACGATTGAAACGCTGAAAAAATCAATCAACAAATTGAATGAGGACACAACGCTCTACGGGAAGGAATACCGTAGACTTCGCGTTATGTATGATAAAGTGAACGAGTTAAACAATGAACTTCTTGCGAAAAACGAGAAGTTGTACAATAACTCTTTGGAAGAGAATAAGAAACTGTTGAGAGATTTGGAACGTGCCAAAGAAGCGCTTCAAGTGAAAGAAGATTCTTTGTACAAACTGGAAAAATCGGTCAAAGAAAAACAAGCGGCGTTGGCAAAAGCACAGAAGGATTTATTTGAAAGAGAGGTAAAAATTAAAGAGCTTGATTCGTTGCTTCAGGCACAACGAAGCGCAAGTGAATTGTTAAGAGCAAAGCTGGAAGCGGCACTGCTAAACTATAAGAACAAAGGAATTTCTGTTCGTGAGGAAAACGGAAAGGTATACGTAAGTATGGAAGCGCAATTGTTATTTCCTTCGGGTAAAACAGAGATTAACCCCGATGGAAAATCAGCGATTATTCAACTTGCAAAAATTATTCAAGACGAGAAAGATTTGAATATTATTGTTGAAGGACATACTGACTCGGATAAGATTAGTTCTGGTGGAGCTATTCCGAGAGATAACTGGGAGCTAAGTGTTTTGAGATCTACGGAAGTGATTAAGCTTATCACAGCGAACAGCAAGATAGATCCTGCGCAATTGGCAGCTTCTGGAAGAAGTGAGTATCACCCCTTGGATCCGAATGACAAAGCAAGAAACAGAAGAATTGAAATTATTCTTGAGCCTAACTTGAAAGAATTGTATAAGATTATCAAATAATTTTGTGCTTAAATGAAATTAAGAAGAGGCTTCGGCCTCTTTTTTGTTATCAGAGAATTTTTTAAGCGGTTGATTTTGCGACAGTAAGACCATTATGAACCTTATGTTGTTGAAATGTTAAGTTCGAAGGATGCACATCAGTTCAAGTTCCTCATAAGTTTGACGAAATCAAACTTTTCAAACTATGAAAAAAATCTTTTTGTTTTGCGCTTCTGTAGCGCTTGTGAGCACAATGAATGCTCAGTTAACATCTAAGAAAGGTGAAAACTATTTACCTGAAGCTGGAGAGTATGCCATTGGAGCAGACGCTTCTTCAATGTTGACTTACTTCGGAAACATGTTGAACGGTGGTTCAAACACAGGTTTCGGAATGGGTTACACCAACGGAGCAACGGCTATCACTGGTAAGAAATTCATGACAGATAAAATGGCTTACCGCGGAATGGTACGTATCGGATTTGGTTCTGATAAAGTAACTACTCCTTCTGGAACAAACGAAGATGTTGTAACAAACAGCTACAACAACATTACTTTAGGTGGTGGTGTTGAGTACCGTCGTGGTAACACACGTCTTCAAGGTTATTATGGTGCTATGGCTATGGTTGGACTTGGTGGAAGCAAGACTTCTTACGAGTACGGTGCAGGTGCTGTAGACGGACAAATCACTGAAGAAAAAGCAGGATCTACTTTCGGGTTAGGTGTTCGCGCTTTCGTTGGTGCTGAGTACTTCGTTTTACCTAAGATTTCTATCGGTGGTGAATTCGGATGGGGATTAGGTTTCACTAGCACAGGTGCTTCTGAGACTACAATCCAAGGAGCTGAAGCTGTAACAGGTGGTAAGTCTTCTTCATTCGGTCTTGATACTGATAACAACGCGTTCGGAGTTGCTCCAGCGGCTGTATTGGTTCACTTCCACTTCTAATCGAAGTTATTGAATTATGAAAAGGGCCTCTTTTGAGGCCCTTTTTTGTTATTCGAACTTCCAGTTGTATCGGAAGTTCTCGGAACGCGAATTAGGCTTTTGTAATCCTTTTGTAAGCGTTTTAACCATGTCGTAAGTGTCTTTCTGAATAGACTCTATGGTTGGTCCATTAACCCAATTGTACATGTTTTTATTGAAAGCATGAATGAAGGAATAAGTAAACACCCCACCTGTTTTATCTGTTTCATAAGCAAATTCCGATCCTGCAGACGCAGCAATAACGAAGGTTCCGTTGCTGTTGTTCACATTCGCAAATAAGGACTCTGAAACTTTATTTAACTCGTTAATCTCGTCATCCCCTCCTGCAACCACGACATCTATTCCCCTTTTGTCTTTCGAGGGCTTTAAATCTTGAACGAAAATCGGCGCCTCGGTAGAGTCTATTTCCCCACTATGACAAGCATCTAAAAGAACCAATTTTTTTCGAGATGGAATACTGTCAAGCAGTTGCTCAATTTCAGAATAAGAGACCCCCTCTAATTCTGGCTTGCTGAAATTTATTTTGTGCGAACAAAAATAGAACTCATTGTCCTTGCCTAAGGTTCCGTGTCCAGCGAAAGCTACAACAACGATGTCATTCACTCCAGTAGCTTTTATTTGAGATCGCAATGCGAGAATATGCTCTTTCGTTGCACGTTCGTTTAATAATAAGGTCGAGGAAATCCTATCGCGAAATGCTGAATTAAATTCTTCTTCCAACTTAAGTATGTCACTGTGCGCGTATGTTAAATTTTTTGTTGAATCTGCATAATCAGACACACCGATTCCAAAATAATGCAAGCGATGTACGGTAGAATATTCGCAAGTGACTTCCTTTGAAATGGGCAAACTAACAACCCCATTGGCATTTTGAATGTAGGCTATGACTTCGTTTTTTCCCTGCTCTAAAGTTGCAGAAAATGAATAATTTTTTGTTTCATGTGGAATTTCAATTCCCCCAACACCAAACATAGGAATTCCATTTAACAAGACATGCAAACGCGCATTTTTTTCAACCCCGGTTGGAACAAGGACTGAGAAATCGACAATGCTGTCTTTGGTTGATTTAACAATATTTTTTCCCCATTCAATCATTGGTACCTGAAGCGCTGAATTGATGTCTGGTATTTTGAATTTGCTCATGCGTTTTTCGCGTGCTCTTTTATAAATTTCAATGGTTTCGTCATCCGCTAATCCAATAGCACTTAAAATTTGATCGGGTCTGTTCAACAAAACATCAAAGGCAATAAGCGGGTATGATTTGTTTTGTTTTACCATGTGGTAGTTTGCTACTGTGTTCTTTGGTGCATAGAACGAACCGTTTGGTAAAGACCAAAGAATACTCGTATTATCATTATTTCCCGAAAGGAATAATGAGCATACGACACGCTCGGAATTCGGGTCAATAAACACCCCCGACCTGTTCGAATATCCAACAAAAATATTTTTTCCTACGAAGGTGCAGATAAGCGGAGCGCCTTCACCTAAAGAAAATGTTTTGTGCGGAGATAATTCGCCTTTCTTCCACACATACATTTTTCCCGATTTATAAAACCCAAAAATTTTATTACCATCAACGCTTTGAATGTATTTCGCATTAAGGGAATATTCGGGAGCATTGAGCTGTTGAATTTCTTTTGTAAACGCGGTGTCTTCAAGAAAGAATGACTTATCTGACTCTCCTAATTTTTTGAAGTTTTGTGTTTCATATAACGTGTATTTCATGGTGGTGTTCCAAGAGGCGTCCATAGATGTTGTTATTAACTGAAACAGGGAATCGTTTTTCGAAAAGACGACACTTGAAAGACCCACGTTTAAAAATTCACGAACGTCATTTTTTTGTATATCGAAAATATAAATGTCTCTATCGGTGTCTTTAAAGAACTCATTCACCGTTGCGCAAATAAATTTACTTGTATTCGATGCGATTAATTCTTGTTTGTAATAGGTTGTTTCAAAATCTAACTTGAAACGCTTGCTTACGGCAAGTGTATCTCCATTCTCTGCAATGTTTTTTACTATGAAAAACGTGTTTTTTTTACGGTCACTTTTATCATCAACAGACCAATAATTTTGAGTCACAAGTTCGGCGCCCAGGCCAGTATATTCATCACCCAACAAAACGTATTGCCCAAAATTTTTGATAGGTTCGTTGGTTAATGTTTGCAGATTAATAAGTAGCTTTTCGAACAGCAAATGATGGGCATTATCGAACTTGACAAAACTGTCGAATACAGCGTTGGTTTTTTTAATCTCCCAAGGCCAATCATTTCTAACACTGCGCAAGAAATGTTCACTTTCTTGAGCGCGCATGTTTCCAAATGAGTGGGTGTTGAGGTAAGTTTCAACCTCCTCTTTCGATACAATCTGAAAAGAGACCTCGCCAGAATGCAGGTTAATCACATTCAATCGGAAGTTTGTGCGGTCATACTCTTCGTGATCTTCCACAACAAGCAATAACGAATCTTCATTATCTGTATGCACCTGGATATTATTTTCGAAGGCGAATTGCTTTAGAAGGGAGGCGTCTTCTACACCCCATAATTCCAGGTGCCTTCCTTGACTGAGATAAGCAATTTTTTTACTTCCACCTACACGAACCTCAATTTTTAAATCTGAATCGAAGCGCGAAACATTGGGAAGAATTTTTATTTCATTCGGATCGAAAAGTTGATAGGATCCCCACCTTTCATCTTTTTGCGTAAACGAAGACACGTCTTTTAGCTTTATGATATTAGCTGCGCCACTAAGTTGGGGGCCTGTGTAATCTGAAAAACTGCCGTAAACGATTATTTCATTTTCATTTAGAATAAATGCATTTCGAATGTTGAAAAGCTGACAAGCGTTTGCCCAAAATACATGCTGCTCTTTACCCGAGTTTACATCGGAAAGAACGAATTCGTCTTCTTTGGGTTTCAAGCGCAGGCCGAACTCTTGTTTGCCCAAAAATATTTCTGTACTTATTTCCTTACCTGTAATTATTGGAATAATGGTATCCCTAACATTTCCCAAATCGCTAATATATTTTTCGAACATTCCTTTTCTAAATGTTCTGCAGGATTCGAGATAAATGGAATTCCCTTCTTCTGAAAATTTTAGCTGAGTGTAGTCACTTTCAGGAAGCTCTTGCTCGAAAACCACATCTAATGACTGGGTATTAAGAACTCTCAAAGTGCACGGGTGTTTGGAATTTGACGTCTTGATAATTACACCAATCTTTTGTCCGTCTGAGCTCATAGCACAGTTCAGAACAGGAAAATTAAACGGAATATTTTTTTTCGTACTCGTGAAAAGTGTTGACCGTTCTGTGTGCCAATATTTTTTGTTTTGGAAGGAATATTCTGTGGCCTGGTTCTCGAAGGCACAGAACTCGTCATTTTCTTTTGCGAAAGCGGCGAATAAATTTCCGTTGAAAGCATAATAAAACCTTGAAACGAAGTTGTAGACATACAAACTATCCCAATAATATGTGTTGTCTAGGTTCCTCTCTAAATCGCCGTTGAACGTGCTTTTTCTGAAGATGATTACACTGTCATTTGAGGGAGCAAATGAAATTTCGGAAATGATATAACCCTCTTCATAAGGCAATGACCAAATGGGCTCTAGATTAGTTGTGGTTAACACAGAAATACGCTCACTGTCTACAAGCGCAATTTTCGATTTATCTTGGTTTAACGCCCCGTTATAAATAGGGGTATTTGTTTTGAATTGCGCAAAACCGAATTCAACGAATAAATAAAATACGTAGAGTAATAAACGGCGTTTATTACTTAATAATTTCATAAACGAAATCATAAATTCCAATCTCATCAAGTTCAATAGGAACGGTTTCTACTCCTCTGGTTTTTTCTTTAATTGTGCTTTGAAAGAACAAGTCGAAGTTACTGTTTGGGTTTGCCGACGCTCCGCGTGAGGTTGCCAGACCCTGGAGGTTAATGGGCTGTTTCGAAACAATTAGCTTCATTACCCCTTGTCCCAATGGTGGAGACACTCTAATTACAATTCCGTTGTTTGATATAACAGACTCACCGAAAATTTTATATTCTTCGGGCTGACGTCCTTTTGCTGGGCAAACCACGTTAACTTTTCCTGAAGCGTCAATGTCAAGAATAGAATAGTAGACAACGTGATTCGATTGGTTTTCAACATCAATTCGAAACAAGGTATTTATGTGAAACTTTTTACTGTTTACCTTTTTAATTTCTAAATAGTCGCTCGGGGAGCGACCGGTTTTCCCCTGAATTTTTTCTACTTCAACTAGAGCGATATTGGCTTTATATTCTGGATTTTCGACAGAAAGAGTTCTTAAGAATTTACCTTGCGCAAAATTTGAAATTTGATCAATAATCCAGTCTGCGTGGATGTCGGAAAAAGAGTTTTCATCTACCTCGAAGTTAGATGTTGCGAAATTAATTTCGCGCAACGCGTTCAGTGATATTTCATTTTTTTGAGTTGTTTTATTAGAATTCCACTCAATAAACAAATCCGCTTTGCTTCCTTTACCGATGGAAATAAATGGATTTTCTTTTATTTTCTGTTCAATTTTTTTTGAAAGTTCTTTATTGAAGTTTTTAAGTTGAACGGATACGGTAACGTTTCCGAAATTTCTTTCCAATACAAATGCCCAAAGCAATTCTATGTTTTCGACACGAGATGAAAGGGGTTGGTCTAGTAACACTTCGCATTCTGTAGTTGTTGCGTTCATAACCTTTCCTGTGAGGAGTGCTTCTGATTTTTTAAACTCGCGCGTATCTGGGGGAAAAAATCCAATTCGCGAACCCTCATTAACGGAAGCAAGTAACCCTCCGGAAATAACCACGATATTATTTTCTAGGATTGACTTAACTCGGAAAAAAGCTGCGGATGGTAGCGCGTTTCCTCCGAGAATGGCGGTGTTTAAGTTTCCTTCAGAATTCGGAGTTTGGGCTGGAACAATTCCAATCATAATACTTCTGACTTTTTCGAATAACGCTTGGTAAGAAGTGTTTTGGTCTGAAGATGCAAGAGCCTTACTTAGTGCGAATGAAAGAGATCCGCAACTCAGCTCGTCGTCTTGGTATTCAGCATTTAATTGGCTTTGACTAGACGCAAAGAAAGCTACCATATTGGAAAGGTTGCTTTGTTCGCCAACAGGCTCCCAATTTTCTTCAACCCCGGCGTTTTGGTAAGACTCCATGTCCAGGCGAACAGCACCTCTGGAAGGGCCTAATCCGCGGGTTGAAGTGCCCGAATGACAGGCGTCAATTGAAACAAACAAATCACCCGTTATACCTAGCTTAATTCTTATTTGTTCCAAGAGTTTATTTAACTCATCGTCACGTAAGTAGTTTTCATAAAACTTTTCATCTTTTCTTCTTCCACCATCGAATTTAGCGTTTATTGGGACTAGCGCCTCGTCCAATCCATCGAGTTCGTCTTTGTTATTGTCTGGTATTTGGTATCCGTGACCCGAGTAATGTAACATCACCACATCGCCCGGTTTTAAAGCGGGAATGAGGCAATTTAGGATAGTATTTGCAATTGTTTCTTTGGTTGTGTTTGAATCGAGAATAATGATGTTCTTTTCAGGTACACCTTTGTTTGTAAGCGCATCTTTGATGAGCTGCATATCGGTGAGTGTAGACACCCCTAATTCGCTCCATTTACTCTCTGCAGTGTATCCATGTGCGGCAATGAGCAAGGCATGTGTTTCCTTTTGAGCATGCACCAAGCTGCTTAACAAAAGCGTAAAAAGAAAAAGGAGTTGAGAAAGTTTCATGGGTGTCAAAGGTGTTAAATGAAAAAAAAAGGCTGATTAGAAGTCCAATCAGCCTTTTGTTAATGATTTTCGTGTTTAGTCTTCGATTTTTAAATCATAATCACCAGAGCACTGTCCTTCAGCTTCCCACTCGTAAGTATAACCTGCCGTGCGAACGTAGTAAGATGTCCAACCGTCTTGAACACAAATTCCGTCTTCGTCCCAAGGAGCAACAGTTCCTCTGTACACATCATCTACCCAAACATAAAGTGTGTAACCGGTCCAGTTGTCAAAATTTAAGCAACAAAGACCTCTTTTTGGATCTGGCTTTGGAGCAACTACGTCCGCAGTTGGTAATGTAAGTTTAGCGCCAACACCACTTTTGTTGAATTTTTTAGCCGTTACCGCTTGAGATTGGCTGAACGCGCTGAAAGATGCGGTCAATGCGATTGCAAGAAATGCAATTGAAAGTAATTTTTTCATAGTTTTTTGTTTGTTGAAACGAATATAGATTTTCGATACTCCCGCAACAAAAAGTGCTATGAAAATACTCTGTATAGAGTAGTTCGTTCTACTCCACCGTTACACTCTTCGCTAGATTCCTTGGCTGGTCAACGTTACATCCGCGCATGATAGCTACGTGATACGAGAACAGCTGCAACGGAACGACAGAAACAATTGGAACAAGACTGTCGTCGGTGCGAGGAATTTCAATTACGTGATCGGCCATGCCTTTCACCGTTTTATCTCCTTCAGTAACGATTGCAATGATTTGTCCTTTGCGCGCCTTTACTTCTTGAATGTTACTTACGACTTTCTCGTACGAGGCACCTTCAGTTGCAATGACAATCACAGGCATGTTCTCGTCGATCAACGCAATAGGACCGTGCTTCATTTCAGCAGCTGGATATCCCTCAGCGTGAATGTAAGAAATCTCTTTTAGCTTTAAAGCGCCCTCTAAGGCCACCGGGAAGCTATAACCCCTTCCAAGGTATAAAGCGTTAGAACAATGCTGATAAAGGGCCGCTATGGACTCTGTAATGGCATTTGTCTTTAACACTTGTTCTACCTTTAACGGTAGAGATCCTAATTCAGCCATTAAGCGAGTGGTTCTTTCATTTGAAATAACGCCGCGCTTTTGTGCAACTGCCAAGGCTATTTGATAAAGAACAACAACCTGAGCCGTAAAGGCTTTGGTAGAAGCCACGCCGATTTCAGGCCCTGCGTGTGTGTATGCTCCGCAATGTGTTGCGCGTGAAATAGAACTTCCTACAACATTGCACACTCCGAAAATTAATGCGCCGCGCTCTTTCGCTAATTCAATGGCAGCTAGGGTATCTGCTGTTTCTCCAGATTGAGAAATTGCAATAACAATATCTGTGGGATAGATAATCGGATTTCTATATCTGAATTCGCTCGCATATTCAACCTCAACAGGAATACGCGCGAAGTCTTCGAATAAATATTCAGCGACAAGTCCCGCGTGCCACGAGGTTCCGCAAGCAACGATGAGTATACGTTGTGCGCTTTTCCAACGCTCTTCGTGCTCGTCTATTCCGCTCATTTTAATGAGTCCGGTCTTTAGATTTACACGTCCGCGTATAGAATCTTCAATGCTTCGTGGTTGTTCGTGAATTTCCTTCAACATGAACGAATCATAACCTCCTTTTTCAATCGCTTCCAGCTTTAACTCTAACGCTTGAATGTATGGTGCTTGACTTTGGTTGTCGATGTTAACGATTGTTAAACCGGATTTACGATCGACACGAGCAACTTCTTCGTCGTTCAAGTAAACCACATTCTTTGTGTACTCGATAATGGGTGTGGCATCGCTGGCGATATAAAAATCATCGTTAGCTCCAATTCCAATGACAAGTGGACTTGATTTTCTTGCAAGAATTAATTGGTCCGGATTTGATTTTTCCATCACAACAATCGCATACGCACCATGCACTTCAGAAAGAGCAAGTCGGACAGCTTCGAATAAACTAACTTTTTCTTCATTGCGAATGTCTTCAATTAAGTGAACCAAAACTTCGGTATCTGTATCGCTTAAAAAGACATGTCCGCGATTCATTAATTCTTGCTTAATGGACGCGTAGTTCTCAATAATTCCATTGTGAATAAGAGCGATTGAACCATCACCACTGCAATGCGGATGAGCGTTTACATCGTTGGGAACACCGTGAGTTGCCCAACGCGTATGCCCAATTCCAATGTGCGAAAGGGGCTTTACCGGACCGACAACATTTTCAAGGTCAACAACTTTTCCTTTACATTTTCTAACGACAATTTCCCCGTTTTCAATGTAAGCCATACCAGCACTATCGTATCCGCGATATTCTAAACGGCTAAGACCTTTAATTACTTTTTCGTAAACCGGTTCATTGCCCAAATAACCAACAATTCCGCACATAAGAAATTTTTTAGTTTGAATATGTAATAATCAAGCGAGTGTTTTCGCTTGCTACGCTTGAATAATCAGGACCGTGTAGAACGGTTCTATTCACCGAAACACCTGCAGCGCCCGAGACAATGAAAAGCGGTGCGTTTTCTAATTCTCCGGAAACAACCTTTTGAACGTATTGTGTAATGTTCAAACGATATCTTTTGTTCGCCTCTTCAACCCCACCACCAATGTTTCCACTGAATTGATCCGGAAGTGCAACGAGGGTTCCTTCGTTGTTTTGATAGAAAACAAAAATTTGAGAAGCCGGCGCGTACTTCGAATCTGGTTCATAAGGAACAACAAGCTCTGCTTTGTTGATGATTCTACCTTCACTCATTTGAAGATCCAATAGATTAGGCAGTTCTAATTTCACCTTAGTCCCAGCACCCGCTTGTAAGTACATTTTGTTTTGATTAGCGAGTGTGTCTGTGGCAGCAAGGTTTTGTAATTCAGGTTGAGAAGCGTATTGATAAAAATGTTGAAGTTGAGAATACCTCCCACAATCCGATGTAACAGGGAATTCATAAAAGGTCGTGTCAGCAGCACCGCCATTGTCGTAGCGGTAGTAAACCGTAATTTTACTGTTGATGTTTGTAAGATCAAGTGCCACAACACCCAAAGGATAAGAACCAGCCTCGACCTTCAGCCCTTTGAAATAAGATTGGAAGTTAGCATCTGAATCAAGCGCCGAGGTATCTGTTGGATGAAGCAACCTTGTTCCTAAACTGTGTTTAAGTGGTAAACGTAGTTGAGGCGCAAGAGAATCTTCTGTTCCAAACAAATAATTTTTCGGTTTGAATTGAAACAGCTGCCCGGGATTTACAAGTAAATTTTCGTTCAATACAGGCGCGTTGTAGGAACTGTTGAATCCTGAAGCCTTTGGTAAATCAGCGCTTAACTCTCTCACTGATAAATACCCCTCACCAAGTGCTCCGTAAGAATAGCCCGTATAAGCTACCGAGAAAATGACAGAGTCAATTTCAAAGGTCTCTGGAAAACTTGGGTTTGCTCCAGATAGGGCGAATTGCGTTGAGAAGCTAGCAAGGGTTCTTCCGAATATCTCATCGTTATAAGACCCCAGCAAACAAGCCGATAACTCATCAGTAGACAAAGTGTCTTCGCGAACGATATAACTAACAATACTTGCTGTATCTGTTTGATTCGCATACAACACATCTTCTTCGGGAAGAAGTCCATCTGCCTGCAGGTCTGTTGGTTTTTTACATGAACCAAACAATAACGCGGTAAGAGCAAAAAGGAAGAAGAGGGATTTCCTCATGTGTTAGTCTATCAAAATTGGTTTTGCCGCGTGAACCGTATCGAAGAATTCATCAATTGCTCCATGGAAGTCTTCGCATTCGTATGCCTTAAGCACGGGAACGCTGAGGTTATTCACCTCTTCCATAAGCTTCGGATTGATGTCCGCGTCGTGAACAACAACACCGTCAGCATGAGCAAGAGCAACCTTCATCAGGTTTACATAATTCGATGTAGAAAGATCACCAAGATATTGTTGACCGACCTGATCGAATTGAACCTTCTTTGAAAGCCCCTTATCGATTGAACCTGCGAAATCGTCTTTGTACAACGAAATGACAATTTTGCTTTCAGCGAAATGTGGGTCTCCAGCAAAAACGTGCTTAACATAAAGCGGCATAAGCGCAGAGAACCAACCGTGGCAATGAACAATATCTGGCGCCCAACCTAATTTCTTCACCGTTTCCAAAACGCCTTTCGAGAAGAAAATCATGCGCTCTCCGTTGTCAGAAAATGCCTTACCAGCCTCGTCGTGTAGGTATGCTTTGCGGTGGAAAAACTCTTCGTTATCAATGAAGTAAACCTGCAAACGAATCTGAGGAATACTCGCAACTTTAATGATTAATGGATGATCTGTATCGTCGACAATCAAGTTCATTCCAGAAAGACGAATAACCTCGTGCAGTTGGTGTCTGCGCTCGTTAATCTTTCCAAAGCGCGGCATGAAGATGCGCGTCTCCTTGCCTCTTTCGTGCATGGCTTGTGGGATTTGACGAACTTGATTTGCTATTGTCGATTCCGGAGTGAAGGGAAAAATTTCTTGACTTACAAAAAGAACTTTTGTTTTTTGCATAGAGATGTTTAGGTTTGCCTGAATTCAGTTTGCAAAGATATTATAAATCTTTTTTGAATTTTGCAACTTTTTGGCCTTAAAATACTGAAATGAAGGGAACTTCGTGCGAAATAGCTGTTTTACAGCATGTTGATGAGATGCTGGCGTTTAGCACGAAGTGCAGAAACGAAAACCGAACGATCGGTTTTGTTCCCACAATGGGTGCATTGCACGAGGGACACTTGTCTTTAATTGCCAAAGCAAAGGCTGAATGTGATGTAGTCATCTGTTCCATTTTTGTTAATCCGACGCAATTCAACGACCCAAAGGATCTTTTGTTGTATCCAAGAACAGAAGAAGCAGATATTGCTTTATTGAAGGAAGTAGGATGTGATGTAGTTTTTGTTCCAGGTGTGACAGAAATGTATCCGGAAGGCCAAGAGGTCAAAGATTACGATTTCGGAACGTTAACTTCGGAATGGGAAGGGCGGTATCGCCCGGGTCATTTCAATGGAGTCATTACCGTCGTAAAACGGCTGTTCGAAATTGTCATTCCGCACAAATCGTTTTTTGGAAAAAAAGATTTTCAGCAATATTCAGTCATACGCGAGTGGGTGAAGCGCAACGAGATTCCAGTTGAAATCATTGGGTGCGACACCGTCAGAGCAACAGACGGTCTTGCATTAAGTTCTCGAAACAAAAGACTTTCGCAAGAACAAGCGACAATGGCAACCGCCTTTTCGAAAGCACTGAAATACATCGAAGAGCACAAGCAATCGGACAACGTGAACACCTTAATTACTGAAGCCACAAATCGTTTTATTGCGCAAGAGCAAATTGAACTTCAGTATTTCACAATAGCGAATTCAGAATCTTTGGTTCCGTTAGAAAACATTTCTGATGCACCGCACCAGGTTGCGCTAATCGCAGGATTTATAGGCGGGGTAAGGCTTATAGACGAATTAGAGTTGAATTAAGCATTCTCTTGTTCGGTGTTATAATTTTTCTCTTCCCAACGGTTTACTGCAACAGCCGCAACAGCGTTTCCTACGACATTGGTGGCAGATCTTCCCATGTCGAGCACATGGTCTACCCCCAAGAGCAATAGCAGTCCGGCTTCTGGAATTCCAAATGTGGCTAGGGTTCCAGCTATTACCACGAGCGAAGCGCGAGGAACACCCGCAATTCCTTTACTAGTAACCATAAGCGTTAAGAGCATTGCGGCTTGGTCTGCCCAGCTGAGGTCTATTCCATAACTCTGAGCAATGAATAAACTCGCAAAGGTCATGTACATCATACTTCCATCTAAATTGAAACTGTATCCCAAAGGCAATACGAAACTCACAATTCGATTTCGACAACCGAAGCGCTCTAGCTCTTCCAATAACTTGGGATATGCGGCTTCGCTAGACGCCGTAGAAAAAGCAAGTAATAAGGGCGATTTTATTCTCGCTGTCAACTGGACAACACGTTTTCCAACAATTAAAAAGGCGACAAACAAAAGAATAATCCAAAGCAAGAGAAGCCCGCTATAAAACTCGCCAATGAAAAGTGCATATGAAGACAAAACACCAATTCCTTTTTTCGCCACAACGGAGGTCATAGCGGCGAATACAGCGAATGGCGCCACGTACATAACCATCGAGGTTATTCGCAACATGACGTGCCCAAGCGCATCCATTGCTTTCACAATGATTTCTCCTTTTTTTCCGAGCGCGGCTGTTGCCGTTCCAAAGAACAAGGCGAAAATCACAATCTGAAGAATTTCATTTGTGGCCATTGACTCTATCACACTTGAAGGAACAATATGAACCACAAAGCCTTTCAACGTTAACGCAGCCTTATCAATGCCAGATTCCATAGCTTCTGGTGGAAGGGGGACTTGCAGCGATTTTCCAGGCTGATAAAGGTTCACCAACAAAGCGCCGAGTAACAAGGAGATGAAAGAGGCTGAAACAAACCAAAGCATGGTTTTTCCTCCAATGCGCCCCACTGTTTTCATGTCACCCAACTTCGCCACCCCCGCCACAAGTGTTGCAAGCACAAGTGGTGCTATAATCATTTTAATTAATCGAAGGAAGATGTCGGTGAAAATGGAAAGTATTTCTAAAATCTTTTTAAGTGTTGCGTTTTGAGACTCAGAAACGTCAATACTTTTTTGATACCTGGAAATTTCGGAGGATGCGTTTTTCGTTTTGTTAATGCACGCTAACGCAGCGTCGTATTTTTCGTTTTCTGAAATAGAGTCGTTGGAAAGTATCGCAGCGAGTTCGCTTGCAGCAGGCGCTGATTGGCTAGAAAGTTCTTTTGAGAGTTGGTCTAACGCCTCTTTTTTTGTTTTTTGTGCAGGAGCTGGATAAGAAATATTAAGCGCATAACCCACGCCAATTCCAATAAACAAAGCAATAAATATCCACGTGGAAAGACCTCCGAATTTTTTCATCCTAGAAATTTTTTTCGAAGATAGCGCCTTCGCCTACAATTCTTCTTGGAGGTGTTGAAGAATTTTTTTCTCGATAGAACCTGTCATTCCTGGAACTCCGATTCCAAGTTTATTCGAGCATCGAACTTCCACCACGACATTTTCTCCCTCCTCAACAATGCGTATCACACAAGTTCTGCCCAACGCTAAAAAACGCAAGCCTTGCTGTGCATAGATAAAGCCCTTTCGATCATTAATATCGCGAATGTAGAACCGCTCTTTATGCAGAAGATCAGTGAGCGCATTAATTACAGCGTGCTTGGTGCAATGAAATGTTCCTTTATGCAAAATAAAAGGGGTTAGGTTAAGGTTAGCGAACTAAAATTATAACCTAACTCCCTTTGAACCAAAAGGTTTAGAAAAAACAAAGACTTAATACGTTACACCTTTACTTTTTTTCTCGAGCAGCGTCTCTGAATGACTTTGTATCAATAATAACATACCCACCGGTGCTGTCGCCATACTTGGCTGGCACGCCACCCGTGTATACGGTAATGTTACTTATTCCACTTGAAGGTATGTTCAACGGACTACCGTATATCTTCACCCCATCGATATAATAAACAACGCTTCCAGAGCGGCTTCCACGAAAATAAAGTTCTTCCCCGCGATCGCTAGTTTTGATGTCGCTTGACATAGAAGAAAGGATAGCCTTTAAAGAACCTCCGTTGGCAGCTGCGTTATCTTTCAACTCTCTTGCGCCAAGTGAGATTGCGGTTCCTCCATTGATGTCAATGAGTGGCTTTTCGGCACGAATGATAACAGGACCTCCGGTGCCATAACTTGCAGTTGTTAAAGTGAAATCAGAAAGCTTTCGGATTTGATCTGACTTCACCTGAACGTCACTTACTTGAAGTTGACTGTAACCAATAAGGTCGTAGAATAGAGTGTATGTTCCTGGCTCAACACCGTTGATGCGATATAAGCCTCTTTCATCTGTTGCCGCGCCAACGACTATTCCATTGTTTTCAGCACGCACAATTACGCCTGCAATAGGGTTGTTGTTTTCATCGACGATCTTTCCGAAGATTTCACCGTGTGATTGTGCCGCCATTCCTAACGAGATGAGCAAGCTTGCGAGTAATGTAATTGTTTTCATATTCTTAATTTTTCCCTAAGCTAACTTTTTCAGTCCATGAATTTTTCCCAAGTAATTTCAAAAATTACCTTTCCAAAACGAGAATTGGATTTAATTATTTACAACATACGCGAAGCATAGACTATCTTCGCCGCAAATTATTTTTCACTCCATGAGTGACGCTATCAAACACGAATGCGGAATCGCATTTTTAAGACTGAAGAAGCCTCTTCAGCATTACACCGATAAATACGGAACAGCTTTTTACGGACTAAACAAAATGTATCTCCTCATGGAGAAAGAGCACAACCGAGGCCAAGATGGCGCTGGTTTAGCAAACATTAAGTTAGATCCAGAACCTGGAAAAAAATACATTTCTAGAATTCGAAGTAACGATGCTCAGCCTGTTCGTGAAGTGTTTGCAAAAGTGATGAATCGCTTTGCGGAATTAGCGAAAAAGAACCCAGAAAAACTTAAAAACGCGCAACATCTAAAGAACAATTTTGCCTTTACCGGCGAAGTCTTTTTAGGCCATTTGAGATATGGTACATACGGCGGAAACAGCATTGAAAACTGTCACCCCTTCCTTCGTCAAAACAACTGGATGACCCGCAATCTCGTGCTTGCAGGGAATTTCAATTTAACCAATGTAGACGAATTGTTCGGACTGCTTGTTGAATTGGGACAACATCCGAAAGAGAGAACTGATACCGTTACGGTCATGGAGAAGATTGGTCATTTCTTGGATGAAGAAAACCAAGTTCTTTTCAATCAATACCACCAGCAAGGGTATTCAAACCAACAGATATCAGAGTTAATTGCTAAGAACATAGACATTCAACGTGTGCTTCAACGTGCAAGTAAAGATTGGGACGGTGGATTCGCAATGGTTGGTATGTTAGGACACGGAGACGCTTTCGTTTATCGCGATTCAAATGGAATTCGCCCAGCGTTTTATTACGAAGACGATGAGGTTTGTGTTGTTGCAAGTGAGCGTCCGCCGATTCAAAGCGCCTTCAATGTTCCGTTAAATCAAATCAAAGAAATTCCTGCGGGCTGCGCCTATGTGGTGAAGAAAGATGGAAGTTCTTCCATGAAAGAGATTAAACCTTCAACCGCATTAACACCCTGTTCTTTTGAACGTATTTATTTTTCTAGAGGAAATGATGCTTCTATTTATCAAGAGCGTCAAGATTTAGGAAAAAACATTGTTCCTCGCGTGTTACAAGAAGTGAATTACGACTTGGAAAACACGGTCTTTTCTTTCATTCCTAACACAGCAGAGACAGCGTTTTATGGAATGATTAAAGCGCTGGAAGATCATTTGAACGATGTTAAAATTGAAAAGTTAACGTCGGGTTCGTGGTCGAAAGAAGAAATTGAAGCAATTGTTCGCAAGCGGGCGCGTATTGAAAAAATTGCGATCAAGGATGTGAAGATGCGCACCTTCATTACACAAGATTCTGCACGTGATGAAATGGTTTCACATGTGTATGATGTTACACACGGCACGGTTAAGCCCGGTGTTGATACCCTCGTTGTAATAGACGATTCAATTGTTCGTGGAACGACTTTGAAGAAGTCTATCATTAAGATGTTAGACCGCCTTGAGCCAAAAAGAATCATTATTGTTTCTTCAGCCCCACAAATTCGTTATCCTGATTGTTACGGAATTGACATGGCGAAAATGGGCGATTTCATTGCCTTTCAGGCGATAGTTGCTTTGTTGAAGCGCGATGGAAAAGAAGGAATTCTAGATGTTGTTTACAAGAAATGTAAGGATCAAGAAAGTGTTCCGAAAGAGCAGGTGAGAAACTACGTGAAAGAAGTTTATGAAGCATATTCGCAAGAAGAAATTTCTGAAATGGTTGCCAAGCTTGTTACACCTGAAGGCACGAAAGCCAAGGTGAGTGTGCTTTTCCAAACAATTGAAGGATTACATAACGCTTGTCCGAACAACAAAGGTGATTGGTATTTCTCTGGAAATTACCCCACACCTGGCGGAAATAAAGTGGTGAACAAAGCCTTCATCAATTACATGGAAGGTCGCACAGAGCGCGCTTACTAGAAGGCTAACCCCATTTTGATATAAGTTAGCATATCTACGGGCATTTGGTTTATTCTCTCTTTCGATTGTTGGTGGCCAATGCGCACAACAACCATATTTTTCTCGGGAATAATTACAATGTATTGTCCGCGCATTCCGCGTGCTGATTTGAACTTCACGCCATCTAGTTCACCCATCCACCAGTGCAGCCCGTACCAATCGCAGGTGGTTTTATTTCCATCTTGAATAACCCACGGAGCAAAGGATTCAGCCAAATATGTAGAATCTATGATTGACGCACCGTTAATTTTTCCATGATGAAGAATGCATTGGCCAAGCATACCAAAGTCTTTTGCAGTTGCATACACACCGGTGAATGGTTTTTCAAATCCGTTTTCCGAATCTAAATTCCAATAGGCTGGTGAAGCCGCTCCTATTTTAGTCCAGATTTTTTCTTCGAAATAGTTCGATATTTTTTTCTGAGTTGCGGATTCAAGGACCATTCCGAGCAAAACGGTATTACCACCTTCGTAAGACCAATAAGAACCAGGGGTTTGCTCCACTTTGAAGGGCATTGTAATTGCTTTTAAGTCTTTGTGATAGTAGGCCTTAGCCATATATCCAAAAGGGCTGCTATAGCTCTCGCCAAAAGGAATACCGCTGCTCATATGAAGCAACTGTTCGAGCGTTACATTGTTTCCACTCCAAGAAATGTATTTTGAAACGGGATCATTCAACGATGAAATTTTACCCTCCTCAATCGCGCATCCAATAAGCATTGAAATGAAGCTTTTCGCCATGGAGAAAGAGTTCCAGTGTGTGGTGTCTGCTCCCGGATGACCATACCATTCTGAAACAAGCGTGTCGTTTTTAAAAACTAAAAAAGCTTCAGACTCCGTAGTGTTTAAAAACGAAATGTTCTCGTTCGATAAGACACTCAGTTTGGCGGGAAGATTTATGGCTTCACCCCTATTTATTTTTCTTGTATCGAAAAAAGATTGGTCGTCAATATCGGGTTTTATCTTACCGTGCAAGTACGTACAATAGATACCGCGCGCGAGGTAGCCATTTCCAGTTACATATAAAACACCAATAAGAAGCCCAATGGAACCGAAAACAATAAAAACAATTTTTAGGGCTTTTTTCACGGGTCTTATTTCAGAATTACTTCAGATTTACCAATTAAGTTTCCGCCTTCATAAATTTCCAAACGGTAGGTTCCTTTGTCGAAGGGAGCTGTTGGAGTGAAGTAAATACTTACATCGGTATCTTGTCCTTGATAATCTATTTCACGTGAAGCGCCGAACGTATCGACCTGTCCGGTAGCTGTGAAGCTTCCGCCGCCTTTGCCGGTTAATGTGTTTCCGTTCGGTCCGATTACTTTCAAATACAACGTTTTTCTACCAGGCTTAACAATTCTATTTTCACGAAGTGTGAATGACGTTTTGATCATTGTTGATTTTCTCGCTTGCTCTGAAACCGCTTCAGCGCCGCTGTTTCTCGCGAACACACCTGTTGAATAGAATCCGCCTGTTGAAAGTACAGATCCTGCTTTCACGATTTCTTTGGTTGAATTCAAATCAGACTCGAGTGTTTTGCTTCTGTTTTCAGCAGCAGTAGCTTGTTGTTTGGCTTGTTGTCCTTCAGCGAAAAGACGGTCATTGTCGCGTTGAAGCGAATCAATTTGATGAATGTACCCCTTCATTATGTTTCGAAGGGTTTGTGTTTCTGCGAGAAGTTTTTTGATGTCGTAATCTTTGTTTTTAGCACGTTTCAATAAACCTTCGATTTGCGTGCGTTGCGCCTCAATTTGCGCCATCATTTCTGTGTTGTCTGTTGTTAAGGTATCGTACATCATTTTCATGTTCGTTAGCGAATCTTCCGCCAACTTGTACAATTCGATAATCTGCTCAGGAGTAGCATTTGCAGCATCCATGGCAAGTACGTTTAAAGCCCCCATGCTGTTTTCTAAAGCAACAATTCGATCGCGGCTTACTTTCACCCAGAAGGCAAGACCCAAACACATAGCGCCGAGTACGCTAATAACAATGATGGCAACTCTTTTATTCATAAGACAGGTTTTCAGCGAAAATACAATTATTTATAACGAAGAGTATTGAAAAGATTCGGATTATTCAATAAACAATGTATATTTGCCATCCGCAAGGGTCCTGTGGCCGAGCGGCTAGGCAGAGCTCTGCAAAAGCTCGTACAGCGGTTCGAATCCGCTCGGGACCTCAAAAACAAAACACCTCTTCGGAGGTGTTTTTTTATGCTTTTTCTTTTCGATTGAGGAGCCTGAATATCCGCATGGAAAGCTCGAAGAAAAGAATTTTATTGTTCACATTCTGCCCGATACTTCGGTGGGCCGACTCTAATTCGAGCATGATGTCTTCAATATTCAAGTGGTTAATGAACGGCGAGAATTTCTGCGCGAAGGCTTTCTCGCTTGCAGTGAAGCGCGAGATGTTTTCCGAAGTGTAATTCAACACGAGATTTTGACGCATTTGATCCAGAGCATATAGGATGAAATGCTTCAAGTCTTCACGCGAGAGTTCAGCCATTTTTTCAGACCACGCATGAAGTGCAGGAATTTTTTTCGAGTAACAATGGCGCATCCAGTTTTGAAACTGCATAGCTAAAAATTCATTTGGATCATTGTTGTCTCTTAAGCGCAAAGCCACGTCCCAACTGCCATCTGAGTAATGTGCAATATCTGCAATTTTATGTTCGTCTACACCCAAATGTTTAAGCCCTTCGGAAATTGAAACCTCGTCAATTTTTGGAACTTGAATCACTTGTACACGTGAAAGAATAGTATTCAAGATGTTCTCAGAAGAGTTCGCGACAAAGAAGAAAAGAGTATTTGCAGGTGGCTCTTCAACAATTTTTAAGAGTTTATTCGCGACACCTTCACCGATCATTTCCGCCATCCAAATGATCATGATTTTGTAACCCCCTTCAAAAGATTTCAGAGAGAGTTTTCGAACAATATTGGCCGCTTCTGGAACCGTAAAAATGAGTTGCTTGTTGTCTTTCGAAAGTTCTTTCATCCAATCTTCCACACCGAAGTATGGAGAAGCCAATAGGCGATTTCTCCACTCGGTTCCGAAATCATCTGAGATGGTTTCTTTTGAGTTCGGTTTCGTGAAATAAGGAAAGCTGAAATGTAAATCTGCAAATTGCAATGAGTGGTATTTCTTGCAAGTAGGACAGGTTCCGCATGAGTCCTCGACTGTAGCGTTTGGGCAATTCAAGTATTGAGCATAAGCCAATGCCAGCGCAAGATTCCCAGAACCCTCTGGACCTAAAAACAATTGCGCGTGGGCAACACGATCTTCCGATTTTGCTTTACGCAAGCGGTCAATCACATCTTTTTGTCCAATGATATCTGCGAACCTCATTTCATTGCGAAGATAACAGAAGTTTAATCGAAAATTTCGTGAAACATTTCCAGTGAATTCAAGCGAATAGAAGTATCAAGCTGTGTAGAACAGAATGCAATAAGTTCTTCGAGTAAGGCTTTGCGTTGGTCGCGATTGAGTGGGCTAATCACTTCCGATTCGATAGGGTTAGAGATGAAAAGCTTTAATGATTGATGCAGCAGAGCCTCATCGCTACGGGTGTTTTCAAAGGTAATTTCATAATCGTCGCTGAGAAACCCCATTTCTAAAGCGAATTGCGCGATGAAATGAATGGGAAGAGTTCCTATTTTTTCAGACGAGTCAAGTCTTTCTGTAGTCTGCTTTATGAGTGCGAAGACTTCTTCATTCACATAGTGTTCGGGTAAACACCTGTAAAGAAATTCAGATATGAATAGGGCTACGGTAGATTTTTCAACTTGAAAAGGAATGGATTCGTAGATAGAGCTGAGGCTCATGTCTTTTACAATTTCGAGTTTGCCCTCGGATTTTTTTCCGGAGAATTGAATGGCGTTAAGTGGTTGAAAGAATGAAATGTTCTCTCCCTTCTTTCCAGTGCGAAACAGAAATGTTTGAACACCAAGTTCTAAAGTGAAAACGTGAGCTAATCGCAGGGAATCTTTAAATTTCCGACTCGAAAGTACGTATGCGTTTATTCTCTCTATCATGTTTTCCCCTGTAAAATCAAGCCTTTCAAAAATAAAATAAAAAAAACGTAACCTTTATTTAACAAGTGGGGTATAAGACTATGAATGCTGTAGAGAACATTCAAAAGTTATACTCTCCCTAAAAAAATAAAGAGTAAATTTTTTCAAATAGGTATGGTTTAGTTATTCATTCTTCTTTCGTCTAGTGCGAGAAAGAGTGATTCTAAAAAGGGGTCGTTTTGGGAGAGGCGGCCTCTTTTTTTTAACTCTTCAAGGAAACATCAACCAAGAATTTTTTTCCAATTGTCTTTCTTCCAAGCAGCACAGGGTATCTCATTCCGGATCTGTTCGTGAAGGATATTTCAGACTGTATTTTTTTTCTGTGAATGAGAATCAAGGTTCTAACGCAGTAGCGATCTTCGGTTTGACCGAAGGAATTTTTTATAGTGCGCTTTTGAAACTTTTCGAAGTGAAGAACCACAGGCATGCCCTCTTCCCATTGAATAGTCACTTCAAGCAATTGTTTCCCCTCTTTTTCAACCAAGGCCCAGGACTCACAATGTACGGCAGTGCGGAACGCACCGGTATCTATTTTGGCGCGGACATTTTTACCTCCCAATTGAGGAAGTTGAATAATGGTTTTGCGACCAATGATATCCATGGTTAGCTCAAAAGTCTCTTCACTGTTTCGGAAATTGCTTTTCCGTCGGCCTTTCCGGTCAACGCCTTTGACGCCACTCCCATAACTTTTCCTAAATCACTCGGAGAGCTTGCCCCAACCTGTGCAATGAAATTTTTGATTTCAGCTTCAAGTTCTTCAGGAGTTAGTTGTGCAGGTAAATACGTTGCGATGACGTTGGCTTGCAATTGCTCTTCTTCCAAAAGATCTGGACGGTTCTGAGATTTATATATTTCAATAGACTCTTGACGTTGTTTGAAAAGCTTGTTGAGAATAGCCACAGCTTTCGTGTCGTCCACAGCGCCATCTCCTCCGTCTTTGGTCATTTCAAGAAGAAGCTTGCTTTTGATATCTCTAAGCGCCATTAATTTATCTTTCTCACCAGCTTTCATAGCTGTTTTAAGGTCTTCGTTGATTCTTTCTTGTATTGACATGTGTTCAAATTTTAGTTCTGCAAGTTTAGTAATTTCTTCTTTATTAAAAGGCCATTGGTGAAAAGTTTCAACGGCTCTGTTTAGAAAAGGAAATATCTTTGACCGAACGAACATTCGGTTATGGCAAAAGAAATTTCAAGAAGAGATAAGGTTGTAAATACAGCCCTAAAACTCATCTCAAACGGAGGCTTTCATGCCTCTCCAATGTCTGAATTGGCGAAGCTTTCAGGTGTTGCAGTAGGTACCATTTATCACCACTTTCCAAGCAAAGAAGATCTCTTCGAGAGTCTTTATGTTGAAACTTGCACCGAGGCCGCTCGCGCACTTCACGAGTCTCTTTCGGTTAAGGGCAAGGAAACGCAGCGATTGACAAGTGCTTGGTTGGCGTTGTACGGATATTTTTCTTCAGCTCCGTTGCGCTATTTAGCAGTTATTCAATACAGAAACTCTCCATTGTACAGTAAGAACAAAGAAATGGAAGATGCGTTTTCTGCGCTTACAGCCCTATTAAAGGAGGGCCAAAAGACAGGAAAGTTCAAGAAAATGAATGTCGCTTTCCAGTTCGAGCATGTACTTTCCAGTGTGTTTGCAGTGGTAAGATTGAAAGCCGTGGAAAAGAAGAAAATGTCAGAGAAAGATGTAAGAGAAATGGCGGATGCCATTATTCAATCTATTCGTAAATAACAAGAAAAGAATCAAATAGAAAATCAAGTGAATCACCTGTTGATTCACATTAATTTTGTCGCATGTCTTCAAAACAGAGAACAGTAAAGGAGCCAATCGTATTTAATGGAGTTGGCTTACACACCGGAGAGCCGGTGACACTAACGATTTGCCCTGCACCGGAAAACCACGGATATAAATTTCAACGCGTTGATTTGGAGGGCTCTCCCTTGATTGACGCTGATTGCGATCGCGTAGTAGGTACACAAAGAGGAACAACGCTTGAACAGAATGGAGCACGCGTGTATACCACGGAGCACGTTTTGGCAGCGTTATACGGAAGTCGCGTAGACAATGCTCTTCTTCAAATAACGGGTCCAGAAATTCCAATTATGGACGGAAGTGCTTGGCCATTTGTTGAAGCGATTGAGGCGTGTGGATTCCAAGAACAAAATGCAGAAAGAAAATACATCGTTTTAGACGAAAATATCACTTTCGAAGATACCGAAAAGGGAGTTGAGATGTTAGCGGTTCCTACGAATGGCGGGGAGTATAGAGTTACCGTAATGGTTGATTACAACTCTCCGATATTAGGAACACAACACGCTCAAATGTATAATTTGGACCAGTTTCCTTCTGAGATATCTCGGTGCAGAACGTTTGTATTCCTTCGCGAGTTGGAGCTTTTGGCGAAGAACGGCTTAATTAAAGGAGGAAGCTTAGACAATGCCATTGTAATGGTAGACAAAGAGTATACAGAGCAACAGATAAAGGACATTTTAAAAGAGTTGGGTCGTGAAGAGATAGATGTGAAGGTGGAAGGAATTGGTGTGTTAAACACGATTAAACTCCAATACGAGAACGAACCAGCGCGTCATAAATTACTTGATATCGTAGGTGATTTGGCTTTAACTGGTAAGTTCTTACGTGGACATATTTTAGCTGCTCGCCCAGGTCATCATGGAAACGTAGCCTTCGCAAAAGTTTTGAAGGCGTGGGACAAAAAGAAACAATCAACCGTTTCTTTCGACTTAACAAAAACGGTTTTCGATATCAATCAAATCAGTAAAATGCTTCCTCACCGATATCCGTTTTTATTGGTTGATCGTGTCATTGCTATGGACAATGAGAGCATTGTTGGATTGAAGAACATCACGTTGAACGAGCCGTTCTTCCAAGGTCACTTCCCAGGAAATCCAGTAATGCCTGGTGTTTTGCAGATTGAGGCAATGGCACAAGTGGGTGGAATTTTTGCTTTAAGTCAAGTGGAGGACCCGGAGCTTTACAGTACGTATTTTATGAAAATTGACGGAGTGAAGTTCAAGCAGAAAGTTTTACCAGGAGACACACTTATTTTCCATCTAAGATTAGAATCGCCAATTCGCAGAGGATTAGTGAACATGCGGGGTATTGCATATGTAAACGGAAAAGAAGTAGGCGAAGCAACAATGCTAGCTCAAGTCGTTAAAGACAAGGTGGCACCACAAACAACTGAAAACGCATGAGCAACTTAGCACAAATTCATCCGAATGCTAAAATTGGTGAAGGGGTTGAAATAGGACCTTTTACAACAATTTATGGCGATGTTATTATTGGCGATGGAACTTGGATAGGTCCAAACGTCACTATTATGGATGGCGCCAGAATTGGTAAGAATTGCCGAATTTTTCCTGGTGCAGTTATCTCTGCAATTCCACAAGATTTGAAGTTTGCAGGTGAAGAGACAACTGTAGAAATTGGTGATAACACCACTATTCGCGAGTGCTGCACGTTAAATCGCGGAACAAAGGACCGCATGAAAACGAAGGTGGGAAGTAATTGCCTATTAATGGCTTACGTTCACCTTGCACACGATGCGTTTGTTGGTGACAATTGTGTAATTGCGAATTCAGCAAACATTGCAGGTCACGTTACGATTGGTAATTGGGTGGTTATTGAAGGTGTTGTTGCTGTTCAGCAATTCATTGAAATAGGCGATCACGCCTTTATAGCAGGGGGGTCTCTCGTTCGTAAAAATGTACCGCCATTTATTAAAGTGGCTCGTGAGCCGTTGAGTTATATTGGAGTGAATAGTATTGGACTCAGAAGAAGAGGTTATACCGATGAACAGGTATTGCGATTGGAAGATATTTACAGAGCGCTATTCGTTCACAACAACAGTATAGGCGCAGGCGTTAAGCAAATAACAGAATCGCTTCCAGATTCAGAAGAAAAAGAAATTGTTCTTGCGTTTATTCGACGTTCTGAAAAGGGAGTCGTTAGGGGCGCACAGACCACATAATGTGCAAATAGAACTTCAAAATATTGGAAAGAAGTTTGGCGGAAAGTACATTTTTCGCCACTTAGAAAGAACCTTTCATTCTGGAGATCATATTGGTATTGTAGGTCAAAACGGTTCGGGTAAGTCAACCCTCGTTCAAATAATTTCGGGTTACTTATCTGCTTCAGAAGGAATGATTCAATATGAAGGAATTTCATCGGATGAGGTTTGGAAACACATTTCCTTATGCTCCCCTGCAATGGGGTTATATGAGGACTTTACGCTGTTGGAGCACCTTCAATTCACACATGGTTTAAAGCCATTCGAGAGTTCTTATCTCGTGAATGAAATACCAGAAATTCTTCAACTTGAAAAACATGCGAATAAACCACTGAAATATTTTTCAAGTGGAATGAAACAACGCGTGAAACTAGGAACTGCTTTGTTGTCGGAAGTGTCTTGTGTATTCTTGGACGAGCCCTGCGCACACTTGGATAAAGACGCTGAAAACTGGTTCTCTAAATTCGTTCTTGCTTCCAAGAAAAACAAAACGGTTATTGTGGCTTCAAACGCGTCAGAGTCTGAATTAACGGGATGTTCAGATGTTTGGAAACTGAGCTAAGCTTTCGGCTTGTGCCCACTTTTTAAGAGGTCATTCACCGTCTTTACCGGGTGAAAAACACGCGCGGGAATTTCAACAAAAACAGTATTCCACCCCCACATACTTCCATTCCAAAGGCCAGGAAGTTCGATGACGTTGGTTCTTTTTCCGAGCATAAGTTTTTCGCTTACCAAAGCAGCTGTTGGATTGCGATAATCTTCAAGGTTGTATTTGTTTCCCTTATGATTAATGAAGTTACACACCATATCTACGGGATTGAAGTGCGTAGAATTCTCGAAGACATTCAATTGCTCTGCATCTTCCTTATTGATTTGTGCTTTTTCTACGATTTGTTTCGATTCGAAACCAGCATTGTCTTTCACCCAAAACGGTCCTCCCCCTGGTTCTCCAGTATTTTCAACCATTCCACATACGCGTAAAGGTTTATTTAGAAAATCGAAAACGGGGGTGTTGTTAGAAGGGGATTTAAACCATTTTTGTATAAATGCATTTGCGCGTGCTTCGGCATTTTCAATGTTATTTTCAAGATCTGTGAGTAACTGATTTCGCTCTTCAACAAGGCTTAAAAGCACCCCGCCCATTAATTTTCTGTAAGCTGCAACATCGGCGTGGTGAGAGGCTTCTGTGATGTTATCAATGTTTTGAATGAAGACACACTCTCCCTTTAATTCTTGCAAGTTCTTAAGTAAAGCACCATGGCCTGCAGGACGCAAGAACACTTCTCCGTTTTCATTTAGGACGGGCATATTGTTCTTATCGAGTGCTGGAATGTGCGTGTTTGGGTCTTGCGAACTGAATGAAATCTTTTTGATGCTATCGAGTTGATTTTCAAAAAAAGAATGGAAGATATTTTCCACCAACATTCTGTGTTCATCGGGAATGGTGAAATGAATTTCGTGACTTCCGTTTTGCTGCATGTAATAAGTACTTTCAACGCAGTGTTCAGCAAATGCAGTGCGCTCTTCTTCATCATATGAATGAAAGGGAACAGCGCCTTTCGGAAGGGTGGCGTAGCCGTTGTTGAATAGAAAGTTTAATACGCGAGAATATCTCTCGATTCCAGTGGTTTCGTCGTAACTCAACGCATCTTTTTCGAAGTTTAGAAGAATCGAATTGAAGAAAGGAAAGTCACGTAAATGAAGAAAAAAGTATTCTGCTTCGTCGTTCGGATTCAATAAATCTACACCACTGAGTGGAGCGAACATGCGTGTTGCTGCTCCGGATGCGGGGACGAATTTTTCAATTTTAATGTTAACGTAATTCTTTTCAAATTTTTGAATAGCATCCAATAATAAGGAGCCGTCTAATTGAATTATGCCATCTCCAACGCTGCAGTGTCTCACGAGCTGTGCGGGTTTATTGGAATGCAACAAATGAAGGGCTAGTTCAATTTTATTTTTCATGTTGAAAAGAAAGAACCAACAAACTTAAATAAAAAGAAAAGAAGTTTTCGGAATAAGTTAAGCAGCCTCTTGAATGAAGGAAATTCGTGAAAGCGTTGTGTCGAAAATGTCGGTGAACAAAATCTCAGCATCACTCATGTTTCCTTTACGTGCAGCTGTTTCTATTTGCAGAAAAGCTTTCGCGAGTTGGTCTTCGCGAAGAATAGTGAAAGCACTTTTAGCACGAGAAGCGTAAGTAGCTACGTTCAAAGAGTCGTTCGAATTTAAACCTGAATGAATTTCGTTCAGGCAATTGGGAATATTGTGAAAGATTTCATTGAGGACAACACCCATCATCTCTGTGTTTCCGTTTAACAATCGAAGCAAATAGTTTTTATCAACTGATTTTGGAGGGAGAATAGACGGGTTCATTTTATTTTTTTCTTTTCATACGTTGACCGCGGTTCAAAGGTTACAAAGTGGCCTGAATTAAATTGATATCTTTGTCGGAGATATGGAGAATAGAACAGTTTTAGTAACGGGGGGCCTTGGATACATTGGCTCACATACGGTGGTAGAGTTGATTGCTGCAGGGTTCACGCCTGTCATAGTGGACAATTTGGCGAATTCAAGCCTGAAGAGACTTTCTAGTTTGGAAGAGCTCACGGGAAAATCGATTTCTTTCGAGGAAGTTGATTGTACCAACGAAGAAGAAATGCGCCGTGTGTTTTCAACGTACAAAATAAATTCTGTAATTCATTTTGCCGCATTTAAATCGGTTGAAGAATCTCAAAAAATGCCAGAGGCATATATGCATAACAATGTGGGTTCAACGAAAGTTTTGTTGCGATTGATGGAAGAGTTTTCGGTTGAGCGATTTGTTTTTTCGAGCTCTTGCACGGTATATGGCACGCCGGAAAATAACCCTGTTAGTGAACAAACGCCCCGATTACCGGCGGCTTCGGTATATGGACAAACAAAGCAAGATTGTGAAGATTTAATTTTTGAAGCGTCGAATCACGTTCCTTTTCAGTCTGTAGTCTTGCGATATTTTAATCCGGTTGGAGCTCATCCTTCGGCAAAAATTGGAGAGTCTACGAACGACGCTCCGACAAATTTAATTCCATTGGTTTGTGAGGTTGCGACAGGCAAGCGCGCCAAACTATTCGTGTTTGGTGAAGATTATGACACGCCTGATGGGTCTTGTATTCGCGACTATATTCATGTGGTAGACCTTGCAAAAGCACATGTCTTGGCGCTTAACCTTTCAAAAGAAAAAAAATTGGAAATTTTCAATTTAGGTGTTGGAAAAGGATATAGTGTGAAGGAAGTTGTAGATCGCTTCCAAAGAATAAATGGGGTTACATTGAATGTCGAAATCACGGGAAGAAGATCAGGCGATGTTCCCGCTATTTGGGCAGTTCCAGACTATGCAGAAAGGAAGATGGGTTGGAAGTGTCAGTTGACAATTGACGACGCTCTTGCACACGCTTGGAACTGGACCAAGACCCAAGTTAAATAAACCATTCTCCGCACAAAATAACAAGATTGCAAACCATACCTAGGATGAATCCTGCGTATACCTGCTGATGAGTGTGCGCGTTAAGTCGGAGTCGTGAAAATCCCGTAAGGGCCGCCATAATTAAGCAGCAGATGATTATAATAGAAACATCTGCACGATGAATGATGCTCAAGCTGATGAGTGAACCGAATACGCCCCCTTGTCCTAGCATGTGCACACTAATCTTCCAAAAGAAATTAATTCCAAGTGAAAGTAAAAGTGAAACAATTACCGAAAGAATAAAGGAAAAAACTTCTGTTGGAAGCGCTGGCCCGTAATATCTCAACAGGGCATACGAAAGCAGGTAATACAGAATAACGAGTAGATAGGGCGCCCACCTTTCTTTTCGATCATGCAAGTCAATGGAAGAAACCATTTTGAATTTGATCATGATTAAAATGCTAACCGCGGGGGCGACGATGTTAATTCCCAACAAAAGGAAAACGAAGAAATCAGCTTCAGCAGGTGCAATGTAATAGGGATCTATCCAGCGAACCAGAAGATAGATGACCATAGGCATTCCTAAGGGATGAAAAATTAGCGAAAGGAATTTCGAAAACTGAATTATAAATTTTTCTCTCATTACATTTCCTTTCTTAATCTCGCTACGGGAATACCAAGCTGTTCACGGTATTTAGCAACAGTTCTCCGCGCAATGTTGTATCCTTTCGAGTTCAGCAATTTACCTAGTTTTTCATCGGTAAGCGGTTTCTTTTTTTCCTCAGCGCCAATGGCATCTTTCAATATTTGTTTCACTTCGCGCGAACTCACTTCTTCTCCTTCGTCGGTTGAAAGGCTTTCAGCAAAAAAGTATTTCAGTAAATAGGTGCCGTAGGGCGTTTGAATGTACTTACTGTTTGCCATTCGGCTAATGGTTGAAATATCCATGTTCACACGGTCTGCGATGTCCTTTAGAATCATAGGTTTCAACTTGGTTTCATCTCCAGAAAGAAAGAACTCGCGTTGCATAGTAAGTATGGCTTCCATGCAAATCATGAGTGTTTGATTTCTTTGCTGAATGGCGTCAATGAACCACTTCGCGCTTTCAATTTTTTGTTTTACAAATTGAAGCGCCTCTTTCGCTTTTTGATCTTTCGTTTTAAGTTTTGCGTAGTGATCGAGCATTCCCTTGTATTCACGACTGATCTTTAATTCAGGAGCATTCCTTGAATTCAGTTGTAGCCTGAGTTCATCATTTTCTACAACCAACATGAAGTCTGGAGTAACGTGCTGAACCGTTCGATTCGACTCTTGCATGCTGTTTCCTGGTTTTGGATTGAGGTGTAGAATGAGTTCGATAGACGGTTTTAGTTCTTCGTCTGAAATGCCAAGCTTTTTTGAAATTTTTTCATAGTGTTTCTTGGTGAACTCTTCAAAATATTTTTGAATAATCACTTTGGCAAGTTCCACCGAAGGCGAGTTTTTTTCTTGTCGTTTTAATTGAATGAAAAGACATTCTCTGAGGTCACGGGCACCTACTCCAGCAGGGTCTAATTCTTGAATTTCTCTCAAAATCTCTTCCAATTCAGGAACGGAAGTCACTATGTTCATTGAAAAAGAAAGATCATTAGCAACGGCCTGTAGCTCTCTTCTGAGGTAGCCGTTGTCATCGAGATTTCCAATGATATATTCAGCAAGCTGCAATTGTTCTTCGTCTAAATCGCGGAGTCCAATTTGCGCATACAATAAATCGTGAAAAGTTTTTCCAGCCCCAATGGGAATGTCACGGTCCTCTTGGTCTGCCGAATTGTTGTTGACGCTTAATTTGTAATCGGGAACGTCATCATCGGAAAGGAATTCAGAGAAATCAAAATCGACTTCTTGGTTATCATTTTCTTCCTCATTGCTGTCTTCGTCTCTTTCGCTTTCTTCCCTTTCTTCTTCGCCTTCTTCCAAAGCTGGATTGCTCTCCATCTCCTCTTTGATACGCTGTTCCAATTCCATGGTGGGAATTTGCAACATCTTCATCAATTGAATTTGCTGAGGCGAAAGTCGCTGTTGTTGTTTTAAATGAAGGCCTTGTTTTAACATAGCGCTTCAAAATTAGTGGGAATGCGTCTTAAATTTGAAAAAAACGAATCGAGAGTGGTATGAATAAATTTTCAATGAAGGTCAACGGGCTTATTTTAACAACGCTGACTTCGGCAGTCCTTTTATTTTCCTCGTTAGTGAGTTGCAGAGAGAATGCACCTGAATGCATCATGTCTCCTGAATGCAGAGGAGACTCTGCGATACGATTTGCTGTAATTGGCGATTGGGGGAGGTGGGGACAGCCAGATCAAATGAAGGTTGCGGCAGCAATGGAGAAAATTGGCGCCGATTGCGCTTATGATTTTATTATAAGCACTGGAGACAATTTTTATGATGCTGGGGTAGATTCGACGGGAGATGTATTATGGAAAATGTCCTACGAATATGTTTACACGGGACGGCACCTTCAATGTCCGTGGTATGCAGTTCTTGGAAATCACGATTATAGAGGTGCGCCGTCGGCTGAAATCGCTTATTCCGGCATCAGCGGCAGGTGGAAAATGCCTTCGAAGCATTTTAAAGAACACCTCGTAACAGGCGGTAATGAGGAGGTAGAGTTGTTTTTTATGGACTCTAACCCGTATCAAAAGGATTTGCTCTCATCGGGAGGTTCGTACCCGGAATTGAATGGAATGGATACTATAGGTCAGAATGTTTGGATTGAAACGGGCCTGCGCAACTCAAATGCGGATTGGAAAATTGTCATTGGCCACCACCCGCTTTATACGTGCGGAGTTCGAAAAAATCAGCCCCAATATATGCGCAAGTTTGAAGGCTTATTCAACGAAACGCACGTCGATGCTTATTTTTGTGGACACGAGCATGACCTCCAAGTTCATAAACCTTTGGGCACTGTTACTTATTTTGTGTCAGGTGCTGGCGGCGATAAACGAGCCATACAAGCACCCTTTGATTTCACTCATTTTGCGCAATCATCATTAGGGTTTATGGTAGTTGAAATCTTGAACGGTAAAATGACGGTCACGAACTACAATGAAAACGCGCAAGTTTTGCATGTAGAAAGCATTGTTCATTAGGTGTTTGTAAATTATATTTGCGAATGAGCAAAGTCATTTGAGCAACCCTATTTGGTTTTGACACGTCTTTAGCTTACACCTTACATAAAAGCCTTCTATTTTGAAAAAGTATATTCTTTTTTTTGCAGTAATTTTTTTTGCGGCTGTTTCTATTCGTTCATATGGACAGGGAACGAATTGTTTAGGAGCAACGCCTTTGTGTTCAAGTGTTACTACCACTTTTCCAGCGACTATTGGCGGAACTGTTCCTGCTGGAAATAATTACGGGTGTTTGGGAAGTCAGCCTAATCCCTCGTGGTTTACGCTTACGGTTGGGACTTCAGGCGTAATTTCTATTAATCAAACTGCGGCATGTGATCAAGATATAGCAATTTGGGGTCCGTTCAGCACACTTTCTGCAGCTTGTGCAGGATTGACTGCAGCGCCAGTTTATTGTAATTTTTCTGCAGCAGCGAATAACAGCTTTACCCTTCCTGGTTCTCCAACAACTGGTCAGATTTATATTATGTTGTTCACTAATTTTGGTGGTTGTACTGGAAATGTATCTATTACTGAAGCGGCCGGCGGCGGAAGTCTTTCTTGCGTTCCGGTGTGCGGTGTTACCGCGTCAAACCTTGGGCCGTATTGTTCAGGAACTACCATTACCCTGAACGCCACTACTGCAAATGGAGCAACCGCCTATACTTGGACAGGTCCAAATGGATTCACAGCAACGGGCCAAAACGTTACAATCCCGAATTGCAATGCGACTATGGCTGGTGTATACACTGTTACAGCAACAGGTGCAGCTACCTGTTCTGGATCTACCACAGTTGTCGTAAACCCAACTCCAACAATGAACCCAACCGTGACCAGCCCGGTTTGTATTGGGAGTCCTATCACACTTTGCTCGGGTGCACCTGCAGGTGCCTTAGTCGCTTGGACAGGTCCGGCATACGCCAATTTGAATCCTTGCCCAACGATCCCAAGCGCTACCGCTGCGATGTCCGGAAATTACACAGTTACTGTTCTTCAGAACGGCTGTCAGTCGCAGCAAATTATTCCTGTTGTGGTTACCCCGGCGCCTACTGTTACCGCCACACCAAGCTCCAGTTATTGTTCTGGCTCTACGGTTCCCGCAGTAAACTTTACTGGAAATCCTGCCAATGCTACTTTTACATGGACAAATAATCAACCCTCAATAGGCTTAGCTGCAAGTGGTTCGGGTGGGGTTCCTTCATTTACAGCGACCAACTCTACAGCAAACCCAATCGTGGCAACAGTTTCCGTCGTGCCTCACCTCGGCTCGTGCAACGGCACGGCTAGTAATTTTACGATTACGGTTAATCCTGTTCCGGCTTTAACGACACCTGCTTCGAATGTTTATTGCGAAGGTTCGCAGTTTCCAGGTGTGAATTGGGGAGCAAGCGCAGGTTCTACAATTAGTTGGACCAACTCTAACCCAGCAATTGGTCTTCCTGCGTCTGGTACGGGAAACATTCCTGCATTCACCACAAGTCAAGTGACTAACCAAACAATAGCCACAATAACGGCCACCCCGTCTCAAGGAAATTGCGTGGGGACACCAGTATCTTTTACTATTACGGTGAACAACGCACCGAGCGCCACCATTAACGATGTAGGTCCGTTTTGTTCAAATGCCGGATTTCAGACCCTCACCGCGGCTACCCCTGGTGGCGTGTGGTCCGGACCAGGAATTATAAATACAACCAGTGGATTGTTTAATCCGTTGACGGCAGGGGCAAACACACACACGATTACATACACGTTAAACCTACCCAACCAATGTCCAGCATCTGACGTTACACAGATACAGGTTATTAGTGTTCCAGTTGCAAATGCGGGCGTGAACCAAAGTGTATGTCAAGGTCAAACAGTCAACTTGAGTGGATCTTTCACGAATTCAAATACTGGAAACGAGACTTTTGCTTGGACACCCACAACAAATCTTACCAATACAACTACACTCACTCCAACTTACACGGCCAATAGCACTCAGACCTATACATTGACTGTTACTTCCGGCATCTGTAGTTCAACAGACAATGTTGTTATAACTATGCTGCCCCAAAGCAATGCTACGATTAATGCTGCTGGCCCCTATTGTGCTGATGTTGCTCCAGTTGTTTTAACTGCTGGACAAACCGGAGGAACCTGGAGTGGAACAGGAATCACCAATGCATCAACAGGAGCTTTCAATCCGGCGCTGGCGAATGTTGGACCAAACATAATTACTTATTCTATCGGAGGTTCTTGTCCGAGCACAGATACTGAGACAATAATGATTTATGCCGTACCAAATGGAGCGATTACTCCAGCTGGACCCTACTGTCAATCAGCTCTTCCGGTGACACTTACAGCTGCAACGCCGGGTGGGACTTGGAGTGGCACAGGTATTAATAATGCATCAACAGGTAGTTTTGGATCCACAACGTTGGCAGCCAACACCTATGCCATCACTTATACCACATCGGGTAACTGTCCGCGCACATTCAACCAAAATATTGTTGTTAACGCGAGTACGAATGCTACGATTAATGCTGCGGGTCCTTTTTGCCAAGACGATGCTGCGGTAATTCTAACGGCTGCTCAAACGGGAGGAACATGGAGTGGTCCAGGAATAACGAACGCTTCAACCGGAGCGTTTAACCCGGCAAATACAACCGCTGTAAACAACACTATTACTTATTCAATTGGTGGCCCATGCCCGAGCTCAGATACACAGGTTATTGTAGTTAACTCTGTCCCTGACGGAACAATTACTCCGGCAGGTCCTTTCTGTCAATCAGACTTGCCGATTACGCTTACCGCCGCAAGCACAGGAGGAACGTGGAGTGGAACCGGGATTAATAATACCTCCACAGGTAGTTTTGGTTCCACGACCTTGGCGGCTAACTCATACACCGTAACGTACAACACAGGCGGAAACTGCGCCCAAACATTTACGGAAACGATTGTAGTCAATGCCAATACAAACGCTACAATTTCCCCGGCTGGTCCTTACTGTTCCGATGAGGCTCCTGTAGTTTTAACAGCAGCTCAAACAGGAGGCACGTGGTCCGGTTTCGGAATTACGAATGGTGCGACAGGCGCATTTAACCCGGGCCAGGCTAACATTGGTAACAATATCATTACTTATTCGATTGGAGGTCCTTGTCCGAGCTCCGACACGCAGACTATCGTTGTCAACGATGTTCCCGATGGCACCATTACACCAGCTGGTCCATTTTGTCAATCAGACTTACCGGTTACGTTAACAGCAGCTTCTGCTGGAGGAACATGGAGTGGTGCAGGAATTAACAACACAACAACAGGAAGTTTTGGGTCTGCAACATTAGCGGCAGACACATATGCAATTACCTACAACACTGGAGGCAGTTGTGCAAGTGATTATACTGCGACGATAGTTGTGAATGGAAACGTTGATGCAACAATAACCCCACAGTCCAATTTATGTGCAGACGCGGCGATAATTACCCTCTCGGCTTCGGATTTAGGAGGAGTTTGGAGCGGGAACGGCATTACAGATCCTGCCGCGGGTACATTTGATCCAGCCGCAGTCATCCCAGGCCCTCAAACCATAACCTACACCATATCAGGCGCTTGTCCTGATTCAGACACTCAAAACTTTGAAGTTTACGAAGTTTTTGACGGAACAATCACCCCAGCAGGTCCGTTTTGCCAGTCGGACCTTCCAGTAACATTAGTTGCTGCCACTTCGGGAGGCACTTGGTCTGGAACAGGAATAAACAATGCTTCTACAGGAAGTTTTGGCGCCACTACTTTAGCCTCAAATTCTTATTCGGTAACTTATACAACCGGAGGTAACTGCCCAAGAGTTTTTAATGAGACCATCGTTGTAAATTCGAATGTAGACGCTACAATTTCTAACGTAAGTCCACTGTGTTCTGATGTTGCTCCATTCAACCTAACAGCGGCAGATCCTGGTGGAACATGGAGTGGTGTTGGAATTACAGATCCCGTGTTGGGCACTTTTGATCCGAGCATAGTTGGGAATTCTACAGAGACGATTACTTATACAATAGCGGGAGCCTGCAGTAGTTCTGACACTCAAGACATAACTGTTTACGCCGTTTATGATGGAACAATCACGCCTGTAGGACCATTTTGTCAAGTAGATTTACCCATTAATCTAACGGCTGCAAGCGCAGGTGGAACTTGGAGCGGAACAGGTGTTAACGATAGCTCTTCCGGTAATTTTGGCTCGCCATCTTTAGCTGCGAATACGTATACAATCACCTATACAACTCAAGGAAATTGCTCAGAAGCATTTACGACAACGATTGTTGTGAACGCTAACGTTGACGCTACTATTTCTGCAGTTGCAGATGTTTGTAATGATGCGCCTGCATTTAATTTAACTTCAGTTGACGGTGGCGGAACCTGGAGCGGACAAGGCGTGAGCGCGTCAGGAACGTTTACCCCGAATTCAGTTACACCAAACACATACACAATTACTTACTCTATTGGTGGAGCTTGTCCGGATTCGGATACACAAGACATTACAGTATTGGAAGTTCCAGACGGAACAATTACTCCTGCTGGACCATTTTGTCAAAATGCGTTACCGCAAACAATTCTTGCCGCAAGCACTGGCGGAACATGGAGCGGAACAGGAATAACCAACGCAGCAACAGGATCTTTCGGTGCAGTGAATACACCCGCAGGGAATTATACCATTAATTACACCACCCCAGGGCAGTGTTCTCAGGTTTTTACCGAGGTCGTTCAGGTTATTGAAAATATAGACGCCTCTGTGGCTAATGCTGGTCCGTTCTGCGCAGACGATGCTCCTTTTAATTTGACTTCAGCAAGTCCAGGCGGCACTTGGAGTGGAACTGGAGCAATTACAGCCGGAGGACAAATTTCTCCGAGTGTATTGGGCCCCGGAACTTACACATTTAACTACGATATAGACAACAACGGATGCTTGAGCAGCGACAGCGTTCAGGTAGTTGTAAACGCCCTTCCGCAGCCGAGTTTTACCGCCAGTTCATATGACGGGTGCTCACCTCTATCTGTGACGTTTACAAACACCTCGAATCCTTTAGGAAGTAATTGTGTATGGTATATAGACGGCACGCCAGCAGGAAATGGAAACACGTTTAGTGAAGTTTTCACAGGAAGTTCTTGTGCTGACATTGGAATTTTGATTACGGACGGAAATGGTTGCAGCCAAAGCATCACGCAAACAGATTTAGTTTGCGTAAATCCCAACCCGTCAGCATCTTTCACTTGGTCTCCTTTGGAGCCGATGCTCGGTGGGGTTGTAAATTTTGAAAACACCTCAATAGGCGGGACAATTTTTTCGTGGGACATTAACGGTCAAAGTGCATCTGGAGAGAGCGTAACCTACAATGTGCCATCTGGAATAGCTGAAGAATTTCAGGCCTGCTTGCAAGTTGAAGGTGCTGGGGGATGCTTAGATTCACAATGTTACACAGTGGTCGTGAGTAGTGAATCGTTTGTCTTTGTTCCTAACTCGTTTACACCGGATGCCGATGGAACGAACGATGTATTTGCACCGGTTATTGCAGGGCTTACGAGCGGTTACGAATATTCGATGAGAATATACACGCGATGGGGTGAGGTAATATTTGAGACCAATGACCCATCAGAAGTATGGACTGGCAATGTCCATAATGGAAATTATTATGCTCAACCCGATGCTTATGTTTACGAAATCACGCTTCAGTTGAGGGCAGGTGAAGTTCCATTTAGGAAGGTCGGTTCAGTAATTCTAATTCGATAAAAATTCAAAAAAGGAATTACATCGTTCTCGCAACTATTTTGTACTTTTGTTAGTCTTATGTTCATAAGGGAGAAATTCCTTAAGTCCAGACCAAAACCTACAGTTGTGAAAAAACATTTACTTATTGCTTTAGCAGTCTTGTTATCCGTTGCCGCAAAGGCGCAACCAGGACCAACAACCTACACCTTAAATCCACAGCCAATCAATGGTCAATATCCCACAGGAATGGTTGTTACTATGTGTTTTACAATGACCGGTTTCGGGGGTTGTGGATCGGCCGAGTGGTTTGAGGGTTTCGATTTAAATCTTGGTCCGGGATGGACAAACGTAACACCAGTTACACCTCCAGCGGATTGCGGTGGAACAGCAGGTGGCGGTCAGGGTTGGATTTGGATGGTTACTAATAATACGGCGGTTGGCCCAGTGGGTCCAGGTTATTTTTATGAAGGCCCAACGGGACCAATTGATGGGAACGCTTCAAACGACTGGGGAGATGCAGGAAATTGCACTTGGAGTTTTTGTGTGAATCTTACTGTAGCAAACTCACCAGCAGCGGGTAATTTGGCCGTTGCAGTTTCTCCAGCATCTGATGGATATTGGGGAAGTTGGGGAGGTAATGGATGCGATTATGCAAATCCAATTACGGTTTTACCCCCGTCTACAACTATATCGGGTGTTCCTATTTGTGCAGTAACCGCCTCGAATACCAGCACGAACGCTAACAATTGTGCAGGGGCAACAGTTACACTTGCCGCGTCCAATGCATTCGGCGCAACCAACTATACGTGGTCTGGACCGAATGGATATACAGCGACTGGTCAATCGGTGACAATTCCATCTGCTCAAGTAGCGAACGCTGGAGTATACACTGTTACTGCTACAGGAGCTGCTACATGTTCAGGATCAACAACAGTTGTTGTTAACCCCGTTCCTCAACTGAACGCGACAACAAATAGTCCTGTCTGTGTTTGTAATCCATTGACATTAAGCTCAGGCTTAACGCCAACTCCTGGTTTGCTAGTTGCTTGGACCGGTCCGGCCTATGCTTCGTTGAGTGCGAATCCAACGATTAACTGTCCTCAAGTAACCAATAGCGGAACTTACACCGTAACTGCGCTGCAGGCGGGTTGTCAAGCACAACAAACAGTATCTGTATTGGTAAGCCCAACCCCAACCGCGGTAGTTAGCCCTGGAGGCACATACAGTGTTTGTTCAGGTGCGACAATCCCAACACAAACAATTACAGGATCTCCTGCAAACGCTGTCTTGGGATGGACGAATACACAGCCAAGCATTGGAATTCCCGCAACTGGAGTAGGCACAATCCCTTCATTTACAGCAACGAATAATACTGCAGCTTCAATTACTTCTGTTATTACAGTAACTCCAACACTCGGAACCTGTGTAGGAACACCAAGCACAATTAATATAACCGTAGGCCCGAGCCCTACGATTATAGAACCTGTCTCAAACCTTTATTGTGACGGAGCCACATTTGCAGGAGTTAACTGGGGCGCAACTCCATCAAGCACGGTTGTCAATTGGACAAATGATAACACGAGTTCGGGCTTACCAGCATCGGGTCAAGGAAATATTGGAAGTTTTGTCTTGAACAACCCAACGTTAAGCCAAGCACTTTCAACTTTCACAGCCACGCCATCGGTTGGAACCTGCATTGGAACACCTGTAACTTTTACTGTTACAGTAGCTGGAAACGGAGACGCAACAATTACCGATATTGGCCCTCTTTGTTCTGATGTTGGACCACAAATGATTATCGCAGCCGATCCTACCGGAACTTGGTCGGGCCCTGGTATAGTTAGCACAGCTGGGAACACCTCTGTATTTGACCCAACTGTTGTAGGTCCTGGAGTACATTCTATTTATTATAGTATTGCTGGACAATGCGGAGGAACAGATGGTACGCAGATCGAAGTAGTAAATGTTCCTGCAGCCTTTGCAGGACTTGATTTCAGTATTTGTGAAGGAGTTGATTCTGTTATGGTTGGTTCGTTTACAAATTCAAACACAGGCACGGAACAATACTCTTGGTCTCCGGCTACAAATCTCAGCGATGCAACAATTTCATCACCAACTCTAACTGCAACTGCAACTACGACATATACACTAACAGTTAACTCGGGAATTTGTGCTTCAAGTGATGATATTGTTGTTACTGTAGTTCCTCAAAGCGATGCCACAATAGTTGCCTCTGGCCCTTATTGTGCTGATGCGCCAGTGGCTCAATTAACGTCTCTCGAAACAGGGGGAACTTGGACAGGAAATGGAATAACGAACTTGAATAATGGCACTTTTGACCCTGGCATAGCAACACCGGGGACACATACTATTACTTACTCGATTGGTGGTTTTTGTCCTTCAACAGATACGGAAGACTTCGTTGTTTGGGACGTGCCAGACGGTACCATTACTCCAGCTGGACCATTTTGTCAAGCGGAATTACCGGTGACTTTAACAGCGGCAAGTCCAGGCGGAACTTGGTCTGGAACAGGAATTAATAATGCTGCTTCTGGAAGTTTCGGAAGCGCAACGACCGCAGCCAATTCTTATCTGATTAACTACAATACAGGCGGAAATTGCCCACGTGATTTTACCGCAACAATAGTTGTAAATAACAATTCAGACGCAACGATTAATGCAATAGCGGATATTTGTAACGATGCTCCTGCAATCACCTTAACGGCAGCGCAAGGTGGTGGAACTTGGACAGGACAAGGTGTTTCTGCTGCTGGTAGCTTTAATCCGGTTGGATTAGCACCTGGGACGTATACAATGACTTATGATATTGGCGGTGCATGTCCAGATTCAGATACACAAGATGTTGTTGTCCTTGCTGTACCAGACGGAACTATTACACCTGCCGGGCCATTCTGTCAAGATGCTTTACCACAAACCCTTACTGCTGCATCTGCAGGAGGTACTTGGAGTGGCACGGGTATAAACAACGCTGCGAGTGGAGCATTCGGCAGTTCCAACCTGGCAGCAGGAAACTACACCGTTACTTACACGACCACGGGCGTTTGTCCTCACGCTTTCACAGAGTCAATTCAGGTAATAGAAAACCTCGATGCGACAATCACAGCAGCCGGTCCATTTTGTGAAAACGCAGCTGCTCAAACCCTTACCGCAGCCAGCCCAGGAGGGGTATGGACTGGAACAGGAGCGATAACTGCAGGGGGTCAAATTTCACCAACAACTCTCGGAGCAGGAACGTATACGTTCAGTTACGATTTGAATAACAACGGATGCTTGAGTTCCGACAACGTGCAAGTGACCATTAACGCATTGCCGATTCCTAGTTTCACAACTAGCGCGACAACAGGCTGTTCACCGCTTTCAGTAAGCTTCACAAACACGTCTAATCCACTGGGAAGTAATTGTGTTTGGTACCTCGATGGTGCGCCGGTAGGAAGTGGAAATACATTTACGAATTTGTTTGAAGGTAGTTCTTGTTCTGATATTGGAATTATGATTACTGATGCTGCAGGATGCAGTGCCACCATCACCCAGAACGACGCAGTGTGCGTAGTGTCGAACCCTTCTGCATCTTTTTCTTGGACACCATCAGAGCCAACATCAGGCAGCACAGTGTTTTTTGACAACGCCTCTTTAGGGGGAGTAACATACAACTGGACAATTGATGGAACGGAATACACATCTGAGAATGTCACCTTCCCAATTCCAAGTAGTGTGGGAGAAACGTTCGAAGCGTGTTTAGAAGTTGTTGGAACAGGAGGTTGCATGGACGCGCAGTGTTATACCGTTAGCGTGAGCACAAGTTCATACGTTTATGTACCGAATTCATTCACGCCAGACGGAGATGGTAACAACGATGTATTTGCTCCAGTTGTGACAGGCCTGTCAAGTACATCGCGATACAGCTTCCGAATCTTTAATCGCTGGGGAGATTTAATTTTCGAAACGCAAAACCCTGAAGACGTTTGGACAGGAGATGTAAATGGAGGAACGCACTTCGCAGAAGATGGTGCATACGTCTATGAAATAAAGATTCAATTTAATTCAGGAGAAGAGCCGTTTAAGAGAATGGGAACTGTTGTCCTCGTTCGCTAACGAATCAAACATACAAAACCGCGAAATTCACGAGCTTCACCGTTCGTGAATTTTGCTTTTATTAGGTAGCTATAAATTCCCTCAGGAGCGAAATAATCTCCGTTTCTTACTTCACCCAACCACGGGGTGTCTAGATTGTTGCTCGAAAAAACAACTTCCCCCCATCGGTTGTAAACGATAGCTTCAATTTCTGTCCAACCGTTAATTTCAGGGTTCCAAACGTCGTTAATACCATCGTTGTTCGGAGTGAATGAATTCGGTATATACACATAGATGTTGCAATCATCGAATTCCATATTCCAATTGCGCGAAACTGTTTCACATGCATTCGAAACCGTAACGGAATAATTTCCCGACTCAAAAAAAGGATGCGCGGAAAGTTCAGTTCCGTCAAACCACATGAAGTATTCTGCGGTTGGAGAAGCTGCGGTTAGAACAACGGTATCTCCCAGGCAATAAGTGTAATTATTTCCAATAGGGATGACAATTGGATCCAAATAGGAGACATAAATTGAATCAGAAACAGTGCAAACACCATCGGAAAATGAGACTGTGAGCAGTCCAGGAGAATTTGCAGTATAGTTGGAAGAAAGTGTGCTCCCGTTCCAAGTGAGCGGGCTATTGAATGAAAAACTTAAAGTTTCTCCCGTGCAAAGGGTCGTGTCCGGGCCTAAATCGACTATAGGAGGCTGCACAAGCGTGACAAAAGCACTGTCAAGAATTGGGCAGCCGTTGTAGAAATAAGTCCCGTAAATCATTCCTGAAGAGGAAATAGGAAGTGTGCTGCTTGTTGTGCCGTTTCCCCAAAGAACGCTTTGATTTGTTTCATAAGAATACGGTTGGTCGGCACACACGGTAATATCTGGACCTAAGTTCCAATTTGGAAGAGTAACGATAGAAACATTGACCACGTCGGTTAAGGAACATCCGTTAAGCGTCGCAGTAACTTGATAGTTCCCTGAATTTTGAACGCTGTAGTTCGCGGTATTCGGCCCGTTAAGCCACTGCACAGTATTGAAATTACCGGTAGCCAATAAATCAGCAGTTCCATCGGGACAAATAACAGTATCGTTTCCTGCGAAAACAGAGACCTCTAAAGGAGAAACAACAAAATCGAATGATCCAGATGCCGTATTCCCGCATGCGTCGTTAACATAGCCAGCTAAATCTGAAATAGAGAGGGTGTAGTTTCCGGGAGGCAGATTGCCGAGCGTTGGAATAAGGGTTACCGACGAATTTCCTGGAGAGTTCGGAGCGGGAAGTTGAATTGAATTGATTGTGACGTTTCCTGAAGGGCCTGTTAATTGAAAATCGACGGGTTGAATAGACGTGGTCACAATGTTCTCATCGAATTCTACGATGACCCCTGGATTGCTGCAATCCGTTGAAACATTTAGAATAGAAGGATTAATATCATCGAAGAGAGATGCTGTAGAGTTTGAAAAATCAATGGTGTACCCACTTGAACTATTCGACCAGTTCATAACCACCAAGGCATAGGTCTGACCTGCCACTACATTTAAATCTGCGTTGAAAGCGGGACCGTTTAAATCACCGGGACCGTTCGAGTTTCCCGAACCCCCATTGGCAGTTGAGATCCCCGTAGGCCCTGAACCAAAAAATAGACCGTAAGAGTTACAACTTACTTCGGGAGAGGTTCCATTCATGATACCCGCGCAACCATTGTTTGTTATGTTGAACATGCCCCAATCATAGTCGGCGTCAATATCAGAGGGGTCTAGTATAAACCCCATGTTTCCTGATTGTGTAACTGTAAATGTATACCACATGGAACTGGTCTCAGTGCCGTTGTTGCAAGCGCCAGTGGGTTCGAAAACTGTCCCGAAAGTTGAAGTGGCATTTGCTTCCGTGTAGACATCTTCACATAACTGAATTGCCCCGTTGCAGTCGCTTACGCTTTGCGCGCACAAGCATGCTGCAAAAAGAAATAGCGTAAAAAATAAAGCAATGCTTTTCATGCGGAAACAGTTAAGGCAGGTTATGCAATTTACTGTTTTTTTTGAGGTTATGGAAGGATGATGAATTTTAAATTGAAATAAACTCGCCGATTTTTTGGTGAAGAACTTCAATGGGCTCGATTTTATTCTGTTTTAACTCGAGCAATCTTTCTAACGGCTCCATGACAGGCTCGTCTGACAAATCGAAACAACCGTAGTGCATAGGAATCATTCTCTTTGCCTTCATTTCCTGTGCTGCACGCAGGGCGTCTTTCGGAGAAATGTGGTTTTGTTTCATAAACCATTCAGGCTGGTATGCCCCTATGCCTATGATGCAATAATCGACGTTAAAATAGTCACCCACTTCTTTCAGGTGTGAATTGTAACCCGTGTCCCCGCTGAAGTATATTATTTTATTTTCAGTTTGAATGAGGAAGGCTCCCCACAGGTGTTCATTGTAATCGAAGAGGCCGCGCTTTGACCAATGTTGAGCGGGCATAAAAGAAATGGATAAGTTGTTTTTCAATTCAGAAAAAACCTGATACCAACCTGCTTCTTCAAGATTCTTGTGACCCGTAAGACTTCTTATTAGTGCACCCATTTGAAGGCCTGTTAAAATTTTCGCTTCTGGCGATTTCTTCAAAATGCCCTTGAGGCTTTTTCCACTCAAATGATCGCGGTGATTGTGGCTCAACAAGATGCAATCAATGATTGGTAATTCATGTATTTTGAAGGGAAGGGAAGAATATCTCTTGTGGAAGGGAGATAGTTTTTCGAAAACGGGATCTGTTATAAAATTCAGTCCGTTGACACGAATGAAAAAGCAAGCGTGACCAAGCCAAGCAATTCCGTCTTCATTTCCGTTAAGCCAATCGAAATTGAGGGCAACTTCAGGACCTTTCATCCCCATTTTTTTTTCGGCTTGAAAGGGATTGGTCGCACGTTTCCATTTCATCACGTCTTTGAAATTTGGTTCAAACTGTGTGTGGAAATTCATGAAGCGCCCCGACGAGTCAAGCGGCGTTTTGACATCAATAAAATCGGGATGAATATACCTCAGCGCTGGATTTTCAATCTTCTTCATAAAGAGAAAACAAAGTAACGTAAGAAACGTTCTGAGAAAAAGAAAAGGGCCGACGAATCGGCCCTCTTCCACATAAAATTTAAAATCTTATTGCTTTACGAAACGTGCATTGCTTGTTCCGTTTGCATTTTGGTATTGCACATCGTACACACCGTTTGCAAGATTTGAAACATCAACCTTAGCTGTTCCGTTGTTGAAGTTGTTGAATGAAGTCACCAACTGTCCGTTTGCATTGAAGATGCGAATAACGCCATTTTCATTAGCTGGAAGTTGAATGCTCAATTCAGAAGTTGCTGGATTTGGGAAAACACTGAAAGTAGTTTTCGCCATTACACCTTCTTCTACATTCACTAGGTCAAGAGTTACACAAACGTAAATGTGGTCGTTGTCTGTTACAGGATCTGCTGCATCTTCTGGCTGAACGTGGATTCCTGGTTCGAAATCGCGTTGAACGATTAAATGAATTTTATCTCCGTAGGCAAACGGAGCCATTGAAGCATAAACATATTCATAGCCATCTTCAGCAATGTCAGGAGTGATGTCAGAAGGATCTGACCAAGTGGCACCACCGTCATCCGATTTCACAGCATAAATATGTCTCAAATATTCTGCACCATTGAAGTATACTTCGTTTACGGCTTGATAAGAACAGAAGATGGTTCCGTCAGCAGCTTCTGCAAGTTGTGGATGAGAAGCGATACCACTGTTTCCGTACTGACCAACTTCAGTTGTCGCAGCAGGAATAGTAGGGTCACTATCAGGAGAAATTCCGATTTCAAGAACTTCAGTAGCAGGATCAACCATGCTTTCATTCCAATAAGCAATGCTTCCTGCAAGAGGGAAGTAACTGTATACAGAATCAATTACACCAAGATCATCTGTGTAGAACATGGTGCCGAATGCCGCGTGTGCGGTTCCACTCGCATCAATGAACACAGCTCCCGCTCCATCAGAAGAAAGAACAGTATCTTGAACACCGTCTAATTCAACGTCAGTTCCCATGTCAATAACGTAGTTGTCGATTGGGAAATCCCAAATGGTGCTACGTGTCCAAGAACTTCCGTTGTCGTTAGAAATCCAGATATAAGAATCTTGAAGATCACCGAAGCAAGCAATGGCAATTTTGTTTCCGCGTGCATGAATGGCATATGTATCAGCTGAAAATCCTTCAACCAACGATGTGTTTTCTTCGCCAGGAAGTAATACTTCTGTTAAGTCCCACGTTGCGCCACCGTCTGTTGAACGGTTGTACAATATTGGGCCAGTCATTCCATTGGTATAAGCACCGGCATTTGGGTCTGCCAAGCAAATCATGTGAATGCTGTTTCCGTCAGCACCGCCTGTTGTAGCTCGTGGCCAGAACATTCCGAATCCAGAGGCAGCAGGAACCATAGAATTCACCCAGTTTCCAGTACCAACTGCAGCACGTGTCCAAACTTTAATACCGCCAGTTCCACTGTGGTTCATCAATACCTCAGATCCGTTTGCAGGGTGCATAAGTGAGGTCCAACCCGTACGCATGCTTTCAACACGCTGTGTAATGTCGTCTTGCCAAGCACCTGCAGTGCGGTAGTTGTATCCCGTTCCGCGGTCAGGATAAGTGTCTCCTGAATTTGTTGCGCTGAAAGTGAAGCAAGCAGCAACCCCTGCATCATCTGCAATGATACGGTTCTGAATACTGTTATTGGTTTGTAAATCGTAGATAGAAGTTCCTACATACTCTTCAGATTGAGTCATGCTCTTGGCAGTAGAAATAGCATAAGGAGCTTTCTTTTGCTGAGAGGGAGCCTCTCCAACAGTGGTGTTGGTGTACGGATTGAATTTAGCTGCCTTGTTTTGAGAGGCAGTCATTTTGGTTGGAATTTGCTGAGCGCTTGCGCTGAAAGCAACACCCATAGCCAATGCAAAGTAGAGTCTTTTCATAGTAGTGGTTTAGATTAGCGAACTAATTTAGCAAAAATTGGTTTCAATAACAGAAACAATGAAAAAAATTAAATGAAGGCGATAATTATCAATATCGGAGATGAGCTGTTGATTGGTCAAACCATTAACACCAACGCAGCATGGATGGGTCAGTATTTGAATAGCTTTGGGATTGAGGTAGTTTCGTCGCGCTGCATATCAGATAATGGTTTTGTAATTTTTGACGAGATCGATGTTGCGTTGTATCATGCAGATCTTGTTGTGGTAACAGGAGGTTTAGGTCCAACGAAAGACGACATTACAAAGCACACGCTGTGTCAATTGTTTCAGACGGAATTGGTCCTGCATGAGCCAAGTTACTTGCGTGTAAAAGCGTTTTTCGAATCAAGAGGTTTACCTTTCCTGAAAGTGAATGAGCAACAAGCGCTGGTGCCAGAGGCATGTACTGTTCTTGAAAACATGGTGGGAACCGCCAACGGAATGTGGTTTGAAAGAAATGGACACATCTGTGTTTCATTGCCGGGGGTTCCTTTCGAGATGCAGTATTTAATGGAACATGAGGTGGTTCCTAGAGTTCAACAAAAGTTTGAATTACCCAAAATTGTGCATCGGACGGTATTAACACAAGGTGTTGGTGAGAGTTTTATTGCAGATCTTTTGACCGATTGGGAAAACTCGTTGAAGGCGGAGGACATTCGTTTGGCCTATTTGCCCTCTCCCGGTATGGTGAAGTTACGTATGTCTATTTATGGCGGAGCCGAAGAGGAGGTTCTTCAAGAAAGAATTCAGCGAAAGGAGAAAGAGCTGCACGCAATTATTGGAGATTACATTTTTGGATACGGTAAGGAAACCATTCAAAGTGTGTTGGTCGAAAATTTAAAGAAGAGCGGTCGCACGTTGAGTTTTGCGGAAAGTTGCACGGGCGGCATGATGGCTCAGAAACTTACCGATGTGTCAGGAGCAAGTGAAGTGTTTCAAGCGGGTTGGATTGTATATCATGAAGGAGCTAAGATTAAAGAATTAGGAATAGACAGCGATTTGATTTCGAAATTCGGGGTTGTAAGTGAGGAAGTTGCTTCGGCTATGGCGGAACATGCTCGAAAGAAATCAGGAAGTGATTATGCCCTTTCTTCAACGGGTTGGGCCGGTCCAGAAGGCGGAGATGATAAGCATGGTGTAGGGACGATTTTTGTGGCATTGTCTTCTGAAAAAGGAACAATTGTTAAGAAGTTGAAGTTTGGAAAGAACCGCTCACGCAATCGGGAAATGGCTACTGATGCGGCATTCATGCTTTTAATCAAAGAAATTCAGAAGTAAAAATTGGATTTATTAAAAAAGTGCATATATTTGCACCCCTTTATTCACAAAAACACATTCTTATGCCACGCATTTGTCAAATTACTGGAAAGAAGACTATCACTGGAAACCACGTTTCTCACTCTAATATCAAGACCCGTAGAAAATTCTATCCAAACTTGCAGTATAAGCGTTTTTGGTTGGCTGAAGAAAGCCGTTGGGTTGAATTGCGCGTAACTCCGAAAGGAATGAAAACCATCAACAAAATTGGTTTGGCCGCTGCAATGAAAAGAGCAAAAGAAAACGGAATCGGATAATTCTTTTTATATCGAAATTGAAAAAGGTTGAGTTCGCTCAACCTTTTTTGTTGTGCACTCGGGAATTTCTGCTAATTTCCTTATATTTGCAACCCTTAAATTGTTTTGACCAATATTGAATTTACATGCAAAATAGATCGCTACTCTGGATTTTTATCATCCTTCTAACCCTTTCAGTTGCCTACCTTTTGTCGTTTAGCTTTATCTCGAAAAGCTACGAAAACGTGGTGTTTCAGGCTGTTGAAGAGACTATTACTGACGATTTAGTTAAAGGAGAATTGCTGAAGAATTATGGCGACACTATGGTTGTAGCTGATTCTCTTCGTGGTGCTGGTTTTGAGGCATATCGCGACAGCATCATCGCTATGCGACACGGAAGTGTAGATGCTTTCGTTAAGTCGAACTTCGATGCTAAACGCGAAGCAATTTTCACAGCGAAATACAACAAAGCATTACGCGATAGTGCAGATGCTGTTGCTTTCCCGTTGATGGGTTACAGTTATAGCTACTTGAAATCACACGAATTGGCTTTAGGTCTTGACTTAAAAGGCGGGATGAGTGTTACCCTTGAGGTGAGTATTCCTGATTTGGTGATTGCCTTGAGCGACGGAAGCACAGACCCTACTTTCCTTGCTGCCATTGACAATGCAAAGAAAGCACAATTGAATAGCACCGCGGATTTCTTGACACTTTTTGATGAAGAATGGAAAAAGAGCGGTCAACAAGGCCAGTTGTGGAGAAAATTCAGCAACCAATCGAACCAAGACAAGTTCAAGGCAAACATGTCAGACGACGACGTTATTAAAGTATTGCGTAAAGAGGCAAGTGATGCCATCGACAACACAGAAAACATTATTCGCAAGCGTATTGACCAATTTGGTGTGACTTCACCAAACGTTCAAAAGCAATCTTTAACAAGCCGTATCGTAGTTGAATTGCCTGGTGTTACTGATCCAGAGCGCGTTCGTAAAAACTTGAAAAGCACAGCAAACCTTGAGTTTTGGAACACTTATTTCAACGTAGAAATTGCGCAAGCGATGATTGATTTGAATACTGCATTAGGTAGAATTCAAGCGCCAGAGTTGTACGCTCCTGTGCAAGACACAGCGAAAAAAGATTCTACTTCTACGGCTCCAGCAGTGAAGCCAGACGATCAATTAACTGACGACGAGAAGAAGCGTAAGTATCCTTTGTTTGCGATTTTCGGTCCGAATATTCCAACAAGTAACCAAGCCGTTCCTTCAGCTATTGCAGGTACAGCCAAGGTTACAGACATGGAAGCTGTTGACCGCATTTTCAACTCAGATTTAGCGAAAAGCATGTTACCCAAAGACCTTCGTTTACTTTGGGGTGCAAAACCAGAAAAAGGAATTGCAGTGTTGTATGCTATTAAAGCAGATGAATTAAATGGTCGTGCTCCGCTTGATGGAAAATCTATCATAGATGCGCGTCAAGATTTCGATCCTATCAAAGGTGGTGTGGTGGTTGAAATGACCATGAGTCCCGATGTTGGAGCTCCTAAGTGGAAAGAAATGACTGCGAAGAACGCAGCAGACAACAACAGAGCGGTTGCAGTAGTTATGGACGACTTAGTTTATTCTGCACCTTCTGTAAACGAAGAAATACCGAACGGAAAATCTGTTATCACATTTGGTTCAGGAGACAACCGCGATAAGCAAATTTTAGAAGCGAAAGATTTGGCTGGATTGTTAGAAGCCGGTTCGCTTCCTGCACCTGCGAAGATTATTGACGAAGTTGTTGTTGGTCCTAGCTTAGGAGACGAGAACATTAAAGCGGGTATTTGGTCTTTCGTTGCGGCGTTTATTGTCATTCTTCTTTACATGATGTTCTACTACGCTTGGGCGGGTTGGGCAGCAAACGTTGCATTGGTTGCGAACTTGTTCTTCTTGATTGGTGCGCTTGTATCTTTAGGTGGAACATTGACGCTTCCAGGTATCGCCGGTATCGTGTTGACCATGGGTATGGCGGTTGATGCGAACGTATTGATATATGAGCGTGTGAAAGAAGAATTGCGTTTAGGTAAGCCTGTATCTGTGGCGATGCTTGACGGATTCAAGAAAGCACTGGGTGCGATTATCGATGGTAACGCAACAACGTTGATTTCAGGTTTAGTCTTGTTGGTGGTAGGAACCGGTCCGATGAAAGGTTTCGCAACAACATTGATTATTGGTATTTTCACAACCTTGTTCACTGCTATCATTATTTCTCGTTTGATTCTTTACAAGCGTTTAGATAGCAAAAAAGAAATTACTTTCTACAGCAACATTACCAAGAACTGGTTCACTAAAATGAACTACGACTTCGTAACCAAGCGTTTCTTGTACTACGGAATTTCTGCAACCATCTTAATTGCTGGTGCGGTTTCTTGGACCACTCGTGGTTTCAACATGGGTGTTGACTTTGTTGGAGGAACTTCATTCAAAGTGAAATACGAAGAAAAGGTAGATCCAGAAGCAGTGCGTAGCGCTCTTTCGACCGCATTGGTTGAAAACGGAAATGCTGCGGCAAGCACAGTGCAAGCGATTGGTAGTGCTGGTAACGAATTAAAGATTACAACCAACTACTTGATTAACGATAACTCTAACGACGTTGCTCAACGCGTTCAAACAGACGTTGACAATGCATTGAGCAAAGTGGGTAAGCACGAGATTACAACTTCATACAAGGTAGACGCTTCTATGAGTGATGACTTTAGAGCAGAAGCCATCTGGGCTGCAATTCTTACTTTGTTGTTAGTGGGTATTTATGTGGTATTCCGCTTCCGTAAAATTGACTTTGCCGTTGGTGCATCTGTTGCGTTGTTGCACGATGCTTTAATGGTAATCTGCGCATTCACTTTGTTGAACGGTATTGTTCCTTTCACGTTGGAGGTGAATCAAAACTTCGTAGCGGCTATCTTGACCATCATAGGTTATTCAATCAACGATACCGTTGTAATCTTCGACCGTATTCGTGAGTACTTCCGTGAGCGTCGTAACCCAGAATTGAAATCTACTATTAACGATGCATTGAACAGCACATTAGGACGTTCAATCAATACGTCAATGACGGTATTATTGACCTTAGGTGTTATGTTCATCTTCGGTAGTGATGATATTCGCGGATTCGTATTCGCTATGATTATTGGTGTAATTAGCGGGGTTTATTCAACCTTGTTCATTGCAACTCCAATTGTTGTGGATATGCGTAAATTGTTTGGAAAGAAAGAAGCGAAATAAGATCGCATTTGAATACTTTGAAAGTGCCGGGATTTTCCCGGCATTTTTCTTTGAATGAAGTTGAACAAGCGTACCTTTGCCGCATGAGTACTGGTGAGATATTAATGATTTTGTTTATCTATCTTTTGCTTTTCGGAGCGAAGGGTGTGCCGTCTATCGCGCGCACATTAGGCAAGACCATGTATCAATTTCGTAATGCAGCCAAAGATGTTCAAGATGAAATTTTGAAGAGTGCTGATGACATGCGTAAGCAAGCACGCGCAGAGGTTCCGTTGGACCAACTCATGAACGAAGAAGATTATCAGTCTCCCGTGCGTCCAGCTCCTCCAGTAGCACCACCTGTTCAACCCGAGACGAAAACCATTCCTGCAGATGATGTTCAGCCAGGAGGAACTGTATAGTTCCAACGGAGAAGCGCTTGTTCTTCACCACAACGTTTTCAATTCTTTTTCCATCCAAGATTTTCTTTCGTTGCCTTGGCAACAAAATACCATTCGTGTATTTGGTAAAGAGCATTTAGAGCCTCGATTAACGTGCTATTTCGGACCGGCTTATTCCTATTCGAATGTGCATTGGAAAGCGAATGAATTTCCGCCGATTCTTTTCCAACTAAAACAAGAAATTGAAGAATTAGCGCAAGCGGAATTTAATGCGGTCCTTTGCAATTACTACAGAGACGGGCAAGACAGCATGGGGTGGCACAGCGATAACGAGAAGGAAATGGATTCTACAATGATAGCGTCTGTCTCCATCGGTGGCGAGCGTGTTATAAAGTTCAAATCGCAAAGTGATAAGAAAACGTTATCTTTTTCGTTGCCCCATGGATCGTTGTTGTTGATGGAAAATTTCCAAACGAATTGGCAACATGCGATTGGGAAAGTGAAATCGGCTTCACCCCGAATAAACCTTACGTTTCGGAAGATTTATTCCTAGAGGGAAGAGGACATTCGTCTTCACCATGTTTTTCACTTTGTTCTTATCTTTGCACCCTATGAGTTTGGCCAGCAAAACGGCGGTGAATGATACCGCAAAACAAATGTTGCTCGACGACTACTTTTTGGCTTGTTTAAGCCGTGAAGCTTCGTTGTTGGGAAGGAAGGAAGTACTTACTGGAAAAGCCAAGTTTGGTATTTTCGGTGATGGAAAAGAGTTGGCGCAAATTGCCATGGCGAAGCAGTTTCAAAATGGCGACTGGAGATCTGGATACTACCGCGATCAAACGTTCATGATGGCCATTGGTCAATTGACGGTTCAACAATATTTCGCAGCACTCTACGCACATACCGATACCGAGAAGGAACCTTCTTCAGGTGGAAGACAAATGGGCGGACACTTTTCGACAAGAGTGTTAGATGCAAACGGCGATTGGAAGAATGTGATGGAGATGAAAAACTCTTCTTCAGACATTTCTCCAACAGGCGGACAAATGCCTCGCCTGTTAGGATTGGCTCAAGCTTCTAAGTATTACAAAGCAAATACAGACCTTCATTCTAGAACACAATTTTCGAATAAGGGAAATGAAGTGGCTTTCGGAACCATTGGCGATTCAAGCACTTCAGAAGGATTGTTCTGGGAAACCATGAACGCCTCTGCCGTTTTAGGTGTGCCCATGTGCATGTGTGTGTGGGACAACGGATGGGGAATTTCCGTACCGAAAAAATATCAGACCGCGAAAGAGAGCATCTCTGAATCGTTAAGTGGAATGCAAAGCGAACCGGGTGCTGGCGGAATAAAAATATTCAAAGCGAAAGGTTGGGATTACGCCGAGTTAATGTTAAAGTTCGAGCAAGCGGTGAAGCATTCTCGCACTCACCATCAGCCTGTTTTAATTCACGTTGAAGAATTGACTCAGCCGCAAGGTCACAGCACGAGCGGCTCTCACGAGCGTTACAAGACGAAAGAATTGTTGGAATGGTATGAAGAATTCGATTGCATTGTGCAATTCGGGAAATTCTTGACAGATAAAAAAGTTGCGAAGCAAGAGGAGTTGGATGAGTTGCGCGCAAAAGCAAAAGCGCAAGCACGCACCGAACAACGCGCAGCATGGGACGAATTCCGCGCGCAAATTCAAGCCGACGTAAACGCGGCTATTTCGTTGCTCGAAGCGGCAGGACAAAACGAAGCCGCTTCAACCTTGAAGAACAACGGCGAAGCCATTCGCAAAGATGTTTTCGAAGCCATTCGAAAAGTATTGCGCACGGTTCGTGGACAGCAGTCATCTGAAATTCAAAATATAAAAAACTGGTTAGCTGCTGCGCAAGAGCGCATGCATAAAGCCTACAGCAGCGAGCTTTACAGCGAGCGTCAAGATTTAGACCGTTCGGTGCCTGTGCAATACAACAGTGATTCTGAATTGGTAGACGGCCGTGTTGTGCTTCGCGATTTCTGGGATGCGAAGTTGGCCGAAATGCCGGAGGTTTTAATGTTTGGTGAAGACGTTGGAAAGATTGGTGGCGTGAACCAAACTTGTGAAGGTCTTCAAGAAAAATACGGTGAATTGCGCGTGAGCGATACGGGTATTCGCGAGGCAACCATTGTTGGACAAGCGATTGGTTTGGCTATGCGCGGACTTCGTCCGGTTGCTGAAATTCAATACTTGGATTATATCTATTATGCGCTTCAAATTATGCGCGACGACCTTGCTACTGTGCGTTATAGATCTGCTGGTGGACAAATGGCGCCTGCAATTATTAGCACACGCGGTCACAGACTAGAAGGCATCTGGCACAGCGGAAGCCCTATGGGTGCTATCATTAGCAGTGTTCGTGGTATGGTGGTGTGTGTTCCACGGAACATGACGCAAGCTGCGGGTATGTATAATAATTTGTTGAAAGGAAACGATCCAGCTCTTGTTGTTGAGTGTTTGAACGGCTACCGCAAGAAGGAAAAAATGCCGAGCAATCTTTCTGAAATGGTTGTTCCTATTGGTGTTGCAGAGGTGGTGAAAGTAGGAAGCGATATCACTGTTGTTTCTTACGGAAGCACGTTGCATTTGTGTTTGAATGCTGCCGATGAATTGGCGAACTTGGGAATTTCTGTAGAAGTTGTAGATGCACAAACGCTTCTTCCATTCGATACTACGGGCGTTTCAGCGTCGAGTGTTCAGAAAACAAATCGCTTGGTTGTTGTTGATGAAGATGTAGAAGGAGGCGCTTCAGCGTACTTGTTAGATCAAATCATTAACAAGCAAGGGGCCTTTAATTACTTAGATGCACAGCCAATCACAGTGACTTCAAAGCCGCATTTACCGGCCTATTCAACAGATGGAGATTACTTCAGTAAACCATCTGTTGATGATATTGTTGAAGCTGTTTATGCCGTTATGTCTGAAGGAAATCCAACTAGATTTCCGAGGATATAATTACTGAATATTTTTTGAGGAGTTGTGAATTCTAAGAATGATTATTCTTTTGGAATTTCTTTGGTAAAAAATTCTGTAATTTCCTTCAATGAGTTCTCGAATCTTAGGATTGTTTTTCTCTGGAACGATGCGTCCTGATTCAGGAAAACCTCTTTATTGATCAACTCTTGAAATCAAAAGGTCAACGAACCGCTTGGCATACAAAGCAGAGTCTTTTGAAATATAACGATATAAATTTTTTAAGTCGTTAACTGAAGATTTTGACCAAATTATTTCGACCATTTTGAAACCATCTTCTTTACTTCAGAATGGGCAACAAAATCTCCATTTTTCACTTCGGCTAGAGCGGTATCAATTTTTTCAATAACTAACAAGCGCTCTATTAATTGATCCAATGAAAAGTCTTTTGGAAGTTCATTAATTGCAGAAATTACTGTGGCTTTTGTCATAAAGCTAAAATAACATTTCTTTTTTAGAAATCATAAATAATTCCAAACGCCGGAATAATACTTCCATTCACATTGGGAATGAGAATTGGAATTCCGTTGCTTCCATCTGCGCGTAAGGCTTGTCCATCTGTTGTAGCGAATCCGCTGTTGTCTGCATTGCGTTGAAACGAGTATAAATCTTGACTGTAACTCTTCGCATTGGTTGCGTTTTGAATGTCTATGAAGAAATCTAAAGAAGATTTCTTGAAGTTAACTTTCTTGTCGATACGAATGTCTAATTGATTGAAGACCGGCAAGCGCTGACTGTTCAATTGCGTGTAATCGAAAGAGCCTGTCCCAAGTGTAACATAATTCAGTTGTGAAGTAACCATGTCGTAAGGCGTGTACGGTGCGCCACCTGCAAGTCTGTATTTCAATCCTAACTCATACCCTTTCTTGAATTTCTTTCCGAAAATAACAGAGAGTAAATGTCTGTTGTCCCAGGCTGAAGGCGCGTATTTTCCATCGGCACCTGTGAATTCACTTTTGAAGAAGGTGTATGAAGCGGTTAAGAAATACGACTTCGTGAATTTTTGTTGAAGGAACAATTCGAATCCATAGGCGCGGCCTTCACCGGTAGAAGTCACGCGTTCATTACCGATAGCGCCATACACAGAGCCTTGGTTCGCCAACGAAACTCCTGTGTTGAAGGAAACAGGATAGTTGCTGTATTGCTTGTAGAATCCTTCTGCGGTCATACGCAAACTGTTTTTCGGAAGGAATTCGAATCCGTAAACGTAGTGATCGCACAAAATGTAATCGCTGTTTCTGTTGACTGAATTTCCATCTTGTTTGAATCCAAGTACTGTATAAACAGGAAGCTTCGCATATCTTCCAACAGAAGCGTTCATGTTCCACTTCTCGTTCAGCGAGTAAGATGCCGCCACGCGTGGAGAGAGCGCGTTTAAAGGATTGTTTCCTGTTGTGGTGAAGGAATTCATGTCGGTGCGAATTCCGCCTGTTAATGAGAGTCTTTCGTTTAATAGCTTTCTATTCACAGAAACAAACGCTCCGTATCTCGCGAAGTCAATCGCGTTGTAGAAAGAAAAATTTATTTGGGGTGAAATTAAATTTCCGTTGTTGTCGTAGACTGCAGGAGCAAGGCGCGCGAAGAAGTCGTTGTTGTATTTCACGTATTGCGCAGACAATCCGTAAATGACTTTCCAATCGCCAAAGAATTGATTCACTTCCCAACGCAATTTGTTTTCGATTTCTTGACTCACGCTTTTTAATGTTCGGCGAGATTCGTTTTCGACATCGTTGTCTTCGAAACGATCGAGTCTGTTTTCGAACATGTTTCGACTTAAACTTAAATTGTAATATCCGTTATCCAGCGTGTGTTTCAGTGTGAAACCAACGGTGTAGTTCCATTGATTGATGTTCGGGTTTGAGCGAATGATGTATTCTTTTGTTGGATCAGATTCTTTCGGAACTGCGAAAGAGAATTCATCAATGGCACCCAATCCAATTGCTGTAAGCGTGGTTTTCTTGTTGAGTTGCGTGTTTATTTTATATTGAAAATCCCAATAGTTCGGACGAATAGGAAGGTCGATGAGCGCGAAGAAGTATTGCAAATACGAACGACGAACAGAAGCCAAGAACGTCGTGTTTTTTCCAATGGGGCCCTCTAAAGTACCGGCAATTTCAGTACTTGATATTCTTCCATTTCCTTTTACCTCTTGGGCATTTCCATTTCGTTGTTTGAATTGAAGGACTGAAGAAAGGGCGTTGTCGTATTTCGCATTGAAGCTGCTGCTGTTCAGCGTAGCGGTTTCAATAAAACTAACATTGATAATTCCTTGAGGCCCGCCTGAAGATCCTTGCGTGCTGAAGTGATTGATTTGCGGAACTTCAATTCCATCTAAATAATAAACGTTTTCGCTCGGTGCTCCACCGCGTATCAGAAGATCGTTTCTTTCACCAGCGCCAGACAATCCGCCTACTCCAGGAAGTGCTTGAATTACTCTCGAGATGTCGAAGTTTCCTCCGGGATTACTTCGAATTTCTTCTGCCGTAAGACTCTGCACGCTGAGTGGGGTTTCCGTTACTTTTCCGTAGGTGTAGCGTTTAATCTCGAGCGTATTCATTTGCTCGCTGCTTCGCTCTAATTCAACGGTGAAGGTATTTGTGTTACCGTTTGTGATTACCACGTTGAAGAGTTGTGCCGGAAGAAAATTCAGCAAAGAGATTTTTACATTGTATGTTCCGGGTTGAATTTTTCCAATGGAAAACTTTCCATCTATATCAGAAATTGCACCGAGGTCGGTGTTTTCTATAATGATCGTAGCGCCTATTAGTGGGGTTTGAACATTTTTGTCAATGACAATACCAGAGATACTTCCATTTTGTGCAGAAGCTATTGAACATGCGATGAATGCAATGAAAACGAGAACAGGACGCAACATGATTTTCCTAAGTTTAATTTCAAAACAAAGGAAATACAGAAATGTTTATCCGCGCACAAACAACCAACCGATGCCTTTTCCAATTCCAACGAAGAGGTATCCGAGCGGTCCGAGTTTTTGTTTTTGATTCACGCTAACGGTTAATGTTGAAAAACGAACGTCGTGTTCCATTTTAATCATTTGTCCCCGCAGTTGATCAATCTCGGTGTTCAAGCGTTCGAGTTCTTTTTCCACTTTCAAAGCGGCTTCAACGTTTTCTGCTTTTGCAAGTAACTCAAGGTAGCGAGTGCGTGCTTTTTCGGCATTGTCTAAACGAATTTTAATGTCTGCGTAATTGTCCGAAACATCTGTGGTTGAAACACTCTTGCTCGTCATCTTACCCAACTTTGAAACTTGTGCAATGGTGCCTTCCAATTTTTCTGATTCAATGCGAATGGTGATTCGGTAGTTGCTTTTGCTAACTACATAGCCTTTTTGTTCTTCCGCAATGCGAGTGATTTGTGAAATGGTGGTGTCGGAATTCTTTACGGTTAGTCCCATGTTCGCGTTGTACACCAACATTTTCGGTCCGCTGTATTCTTTCGTTGCAGAGAGACTGCTGAAGTCAACCTTATCTCTACTTTCTTCTAAATTCGCGTTAGCGTAAAGTCCGTCGTACTGTGTTTCAAACCCTCCATTGGCGTTGTTATCGTAATCATAAGCAGCAGATTTTTCATAAGCGCAAGATGTTAGAAAAGTCGAAGCGAATAGAACCGCTGCAAACAGAAAGGGAATACTCGATAAACGCATGTTTTGTGTTAGTTTTGTGAAGTCTAAATTAACAAGAGAATGAAGGATTTATTATCGCAGTACGAAAATAAAAAACCAGAGGTAGTTTTTGAATGGAACGATCCGTTCACAGAAGCACAAGGTTGGGTGGTGATTAACTCATTACGCGGAGGAGCCGCAGGTGGTGGAACCCGCATGAGAGCTGGTTTAGATAAACACGAAGTATTGTCGTTGGCGAAAACCATGGAGGTGAAGTTCACCGTGAGCGGACCACAAATTGGTGGCGCGAAGAGCGGAATTAATTTCAATCCAGCAGATCCTCGCAAGAAAGAAGTTCTTCAGCGTTGGTATGCAGCAGTAACTCCGTTGTTGAAGCACTACTATGGAACAGGTGGTGATTTGAATGTTGATGAAATTCACGAGGTAATTCCAATGACGGAAGAGTGCGGTGTGTGGCATCCACAAGAAGGTGTTTTCAACGGACACTTCATGCCAACTGAAGCGCAGAAAGTAAAGCGCATTGGAAACTTGAGAAGAGGTGTTGTTAGCATCATTGAAGATGTTAAATATTCTCCAGATGTAAATATGAAATTCAAGGTAGCCGACATGATTACGGGCTACGGTGTTTCGGAAAGTGTTCGTCATTTCTTCGAAATATGGAAAGACGAAAAGAGTCTTGCAGGCAAGAAGGTGATTGTTCAAGGCTGGGGAAATGTAGGCGCTGCTGCAGCTTTCTACATGAGTCAAGCCGGTGCTTCTGTTGTTGGAATCATTGACAGAAACGGAGGATTGATTAACGAGAATGGATATACGTTTGAAGAGATACGCACATTGTTCTTGAATCGTGTGAACAATACATTGGTTGCTGAAGGCATGTTGTCGTTCGAAGAAATGAATGCGAAAATTTGGGATGTTCAAGCGGATGTATTCCTTCCATGTGCCGCTTCACGCCTGGTAAGCCAAGAGCAAGCAGAGCGCATGCACAAAGCGGGAGTTTCTGTTATTGCTTGTGGAGCTAATGTTCCGTTTGCAGATCAGCAAATTTTTTACGGACCTATTTCTGAATGGTGTGATGCGCATTTCAGTGTTGTTCCTGACTTCATTTCGAATTGCGGAATGGCTAGAGTTTTCGCTTATTTGATGAGCGATTCAGATGTTGATTTATCTGACGAAGGAATCTTCTCTGATACCTCAAAAATTATTGGTGAAGCATTGAAGAATGTTTACAAGCAAGGAAGAGAAGAGCAGTTCGTTACGAAGCATGCGTTTGAAATTGCATTAAAAAAATTAGTTTAAGATGATCTATTTGCAAGCCGCGCCGGAAGGAGCAACTTACGAGAAGTCGTTGGATTTAATTGGCCTTATCTTCAAAGGTGGATGGGTTATGATTCCACTTTTGCTTCTCTCTATTTTAACGATTGTGATTGTTATCGAGCGCTATCTTTTTCTTGGAAAACAAGGTGTTGGAAAGAAGAACAATTTCGAAAGTTTTTTAGCGGCTTTGAAAGTTGGAAACAACAAAGAAGCCATGCGTTTGTGTGAAGAAGATAACGCGGCGTGGTCGCGCATTTTTCAATATGCAGCACTAACCGAAATCTCTGGCGACGAGCAAGAGAAATTAATGGAGCAAGCGGCCAATGTTGAAGTGGCTTATTTAGAAAGGAGACTAAATATATTGTCTATTGTTGCAGGTGTGGCGCCGCTCTTGGGGTTCATTGGAACCATAGCAGGGGTTATAACTATTTTCTTCGACATTTCAACCACAGCAGATATTAGCATTGGAGTTATTTCTGAAGGACTTTATCAGAAGATGGTTTCATCGGCAGGTGGATTGGTTGTAGGGATTATAGCCTTCGTGTTTTACCAATTGCTTCAAAATTCGGTAGACAAGTTTGTGGCGCAAATGGAAGAGTATTCACTTCAACTTAAAACATTATTCCTTCAAGGAAAATGAATATAAAGAGAAGAAAGAAGCGAGGAGCTGTGGTGAACACACATGCGTTGAACGACATTATGTTCTTCTTGCTTTTGTTTTTCCTAATTCTTTCAACGCTTGCTAATCCAAATGTCATTAAAGTGTTGTTGCCAGAGGCGGCAGAAACGCAACAGCGCGAACCGAAGAAGTCGTTGCAGTTAGCGGTAGATGAATATCACGATTACTATCTCGATGGCGAGAAGATGAGCATTGAGCAGTTGGGGCAGCGTCTAGAATTCATTGGAAAGACATTTCCGGAAAGCACGTGTTCCATTTCAATGGATAGAAATTTACCTGTTCAAGATTTAGTGGAAGTCATGCAGTTGGGTGCGAAAAGCGACATTCGCATGTATTTAAAAACGTTTAAAGTCGAGAGCGAATGATAACAGCGATTCTTTTTGTTTTTGTTCTGGCTTATGTTCTTATTGCGGCCGAACACGCGGTGAAAATTGACAAAGCGGCTACTGCGCTTATTGCAGGAGTTTTGTGTTGGACACTTTTGGTTCTCGCGCCAACCGGAATTTCACACGAAGTATTGGAAGGTCGTTTAGGTCATCACATTGAAGAGATTTCAGGCATCTTATTGTTCTTAATGGGAGCAATGACCATTGTTGAAATTATTGATGCGCACAACGGATTCGCTATTATTACCGATCGTATTTCAACCACCAGTCAAGTAAAACTACTTTGGATTGTTGCTTTGCTTTCCTTTTTCCTGTCTGCGGCATTAGACAATCTTACCACAGCAATTGTTATGGTTAGCTTGGGTAGAAAGTTGATTAGCAATGAAAAGTCGCGTTGGTTTTTTGCTGGTGTAATTGTTATTGCTGCCAATGCTGGCGGTGCGTGGAGTCCCATAGGTGATGTGACGACAACGATGCTTTGGATAGGGGGACAACTAACAACGGGACCTGTAATTTCAGAGCTTTTTTTACCAAGCTTGGTTAGTCTCATTGTTCCGCTTATTGTTATGTCTTTTGTGTTGAAGGGAAATTTAGATCGCCCTGAATTGCACGAGTCCGCAACCAACGATTTGACACGTTCAAAGCAGATGCTTGTGTTTGTTTTAGGATTGGGCGGGTTGCTTTTTGTTCCAATATTTAAGACGCTAACTCACTTACCTCCATTTATGGGAATGATGATTTCCGTTGGTGTTCTTTGGTTAGTTACTGACCTAATGAATGGAAGAAAAATGGATTCGGATAAAGCGAAATATTCGGCGTTAAGTGCATTGCGAAAGATAGACATGCCTTCGGTTCTTTTCTTCTTGGGAATTCTTCTTTCAGTGAGTGCGTTGCAAGAGGCCGGACACCTTACGCAGTTGTCGTTTTGGTTGAAGGAGCAGTTGAATAACACCTATGCGATAAACATTGCGATTGGTGTGCTTTCTGCGATAGTAGACAACGTTCCTTTGGTTGCTGCAAGCATTGGCATGTATTCAGTAGAAGCTGCCGGCACAACCGATGTGTGGGCATCACATTTTGTACAAGACGGAACCTTCTGGCATTTTTTGGCCTACACTGCAGGCACCGGCGGCAGTATGCTCATCATTGGATCTGCCGCAGGTGTGGCTGCAATGGGGCTAGAGAAAATGTCGTTCACGTGGTACTTGAAGAACATCTCACTCTGGGCCATGTTAGGTTTCTTTAGCGGTGCAGGAGTTTACATTCTCATGCACTTGTAATTAGTTTTCAATTACGAATTTTTCAGTCTGAATACTTCCGTTGTCCAATGAATATTGAAGGAAGTAACATCCGTTTGCAAATTCATAATGGAACGGAATTTCCGAACAATCGCGGGCAGTTCCTTCATGAATCAATTGTCCAATTACGCCGAGTATTTTCCATTTTACTAGATTATTTTTCTCGGTGAATTGAAGTTTGAATTTGCCTGAACTGATGGAAGGAAAAACCTTACCCCCGGGGAGTTTCAGATTTTTGTTGTCTGAAAAACAAGAGTAGAAAAGGACATCTTGCGGACCGAGTATTTCAATTCCAAATGGGAAATTTGAATTACTCAAATTCGTGAAGGTGGAATCGTTGATGTTGGAAATAACGGTTGATGTATTGTTCAATTCTCCCGCTGTTAAAGCTTTCCAATAAATTAGTTCTTCCAACTCTTCTCCTTCGAGATTGCAGGTGTTAAGCTGATTCAGAATAGAGAAGCAAAGAGCTGTGTTTCCCAATGAACGGAAGAGCTGGGCTTTCGAGAGTTCAATCCAAAATTGCGAGTGAAACGAAGAGTCTGAGACTACGCTGTCGGTGCAAGCGTTCAATGAATTCACATAGCGCTGAACGGATATTTCAAACGATTCAGAATTGTTCTCAGGAACTATTTCTCCGCGAAGAACGAGCTCTTCCATCATCTTTTTCATCATTCCAACTCCCCAATCAGACAAGGATCGAATGTCGCTGTTGTTGCGATCTAAGGACGAGGTAAGAATTTCATGAAAGAGTTTAATCGAACGCTTCCCTTCAAACAACGAATCAGTCGCATATGCCAAGGTAGCTGCAAGCGATAGCGCAGAGTCAAGCGGCAACTGTCCGTATTCCGTGGTTGAAATCACAGGCAAATCGGAAAGTGTTTTTTGTTGAAGGCTCGCTTGCGCCAAAGATTTCGTTGGACTGAGCGTTCCGATGACTGAAGGACATGTTGTGGAAACAGCAATGGATGGACTTAGCGTAATGATACTTTGTGTTCCGTTCGCGCAGGTGCTCGATGAATAAAGTGCAATGCCGGAACTTCCAGATGCAATGGGAAGCCACTCGTTATTGGCACTGGAAAGAGCTACGGGCGCGCAATTCAGCGACGAGAGGGTTGCAATATTCCCGCAGAGATTGCAATCGGTTGCTCCGCTGAACGAATTGAATCCTTTATTTAGCAAAGGCGTAGAGCTGTGATAGAAGTGTACGTGTTCATCATTCAATTCGAAAACATTATATCCACCTGCACTGCTCGACGACATGTTCAATACACATCCTTTTCCAATTTCCAGAGCGGTTCCGTTTTGTGTAAATTCAGAGCAGCGAATGGTGAAGACACCACCTTTTTTTTGAGCCGCCTTGTTGTTATTGGTGAAGGTGCAATTGGTCAACCCAATTTCAACCAAACTGAAATCGGAAACCGCTACGTCGTTATTTTCAAAAGAGGTGTTTTTGATTCGACTGAGAGATTTCAAATGTTCAGAGAAAAGATTAGATGAATTGAAAACGCAATCCTCGAAAGAATAATTTCCATAACGAATATTCACGGATCCGTTGTTGTTGAAGAGTGTGTTCGACGCAGAGAATTTTCCGTAATTGTTTTCAATTTTACATTGAGCAACGGAGGCGTTTAAAAAAGATAGCGTGTTGTAATCCACACGACAGAGTGCGTTTTCAGAACCGATCATGTTCGTATTTTCAAACAGCAATCTTTGGTAGGAAAGCAGTGTTGCATTTTCATTCAATTCAATTTTTCCATTTTTGAATTTGATGTAATTCGCGGTTCCCGATTCGTTGAACATTGCACCTTCGTGAATACGCAAGAACGTGTTGCTCTGATTCATTCCTTCCACCAACAAGCGACTTCCATTTTCAAAAATCAAATCCGCTTCATTCCACATGGAAAAAACGTCTAATTTTCCTTCATTCGCTTGAAGAGTTAAATTGGCTTGTGCAAGAAGTTGCAGTTGTCCGCCCTTGAATTCAAGCGAAGCATTGGTGTTGTTCAAGATGACTTCTCCCGATGTATAAACGACTTTACTTCCAGGCAACAGTATAACCTTCCCTTCAACCTGAAGGGTTCCTCCGAGTAGATTAAGGGTAGCGTTTTGTTCTAAAATCAAATTTCCATTCGGTTGAATGAAAAGCAATCCGCTGGTGTGAAGGTTAATGGTTGTTGACTCTTGGAGGTGTAATGCAGCGTCAACAGTTCCAGATGCATCTCCAATTTGAAGCGTTCCGTTTTGTTGAATGTCTATACTTCCCGAACCACAATCGATTCCAGTTTCAATGGATACTTGGTCACCAGGAAATACAATGCTATTTGGAGTAGATTGACTGTCGCCGAGGGCGCCAATACTTACCACAGAATTGTTTTCAATGATTGTTGAAGGAAGAACTTGTAATCCTGTTTTTCCGAAATTGAAAGAAGTATTGTTTTCTATGCTCAATCTGAAAACCGAATGTCCGTTCGGTAATTCATCGGCAAATACTTCTTGTGCAATGAAGGCGAGGTTTCCGTAGTTAATTCCAGAATGAGGCTGATTGTTTCCTTCCGGCGCATACCAGTTGTCGAAGGGAATCTCTGTCTCGTCAACAGCAGTGAATGGAACGTTCGTGTTGCAATGCAGCGCGCTTGAAGTAGGAACAAAGTTGTGATACAATTCGAATTGATCGTTGTTGATTGTTCCGCATGCGCTGTTGAACGCCGCGGTTTCATTAATGGCGTCTACAAATTCTTTGATGGAAGAAGAGTATCCTCCGCACGAGTAATCGTAGGGAAGCGCATTAACAGAAACCTTAGGTCTTGAACTGTATTGTGAAATGGAAAGACTTAAAAAATCTGTATCTACTTCAGTTAGTTTTAGATCTGCGATTACGCGATGGGTACTTGTATTTTCTTCATAGTCGTTCGAACCGGGAAGAGGAAAAAACTTCAATCTGAATTCGTCTCCACCGATTAAGTTCGAGGCATTACACGATTCGGTTAACAGGGGTTCTGTGATGTTCAAAGAAAGTCCAAGCCCGTTTTTATTTCCGTTGGCAACGGCAATGGTTCTGCAATTTCTTGGAAGTCCTATGGAATTTAGTTCCTCTTGAAAATTCAAGAAATTTGTTGGAAGTAATGGATCAGGAACACCCCATTGATAGAACAACAGCTGTTGCGCAGCTGGGCGCTGAAGCTTATCGTACACGAAGCTGTGAGCTGCAGAACTGTAAGGCGACATGAAGTGCAGAGTAGCTTGAAGGCTAAGAGGAATATACGCTCCCTTGTGCGGTGCGTCGAGACTTATATACAGTCTTGCGCAATGTGATTTGTTTTGAAGCTCCATGTCGCGAAGAGCATAACGCGAAATAAGTCCTCCCATACTTGCTCCAGCGACCACCAAGCTGTGTTCACTGTTTTTGTAGTTGTTACAGAGGTTGATGACTTTCTCTACAAGAGCTGCGTTTTCACGAATATCTCTAGCTCCGTCGTAGAAGTCTATTAGCACTAAATCATATCCGTGTTGTTGTAGGGTATCAATCCAGTATGGCATGAGTTGAAGCATGGCGTATTGTCCAGTTGCAGAGCCAGAGGAGAACGCGTCCCATCCAAATGTTCCATTTCGAGTTGGTAGATGATCATTTCCAAAGTCTATTCCTTCAACAAAAACAAAAGGTTTATCAAATACTCCGTCATCACTGAAAAGGGTGTAAGCATTTCCTTTTACAAGGTTATTTCCAAGAAGTGTGTCGATTAGAAAGGTGTTGTCTGTCGCCCACGGCGCAGTATCAGGAGTAAGTAGGCTTTTTGTTTCAACGGGAAATTTTATTCCCGTTTCTTTCATGGTTCCATTGACTGAATATTTTACAGCCACTGAAAACCATTCAGTGTTCGTTGGAATAACGGTTGAAACGGAATAGTTCGTGACGCTCATCCATGTTGTTCCTTCATCGAAACTAATGGCTTGAATATTCACGTTCGAATGGTAATTCGATTGCACTTCGTTTTGAATATTGAAGAGATGCAGACCTGGAGTGAGTAGATTCGAATTACTCAGAATGAATTGACTTGTATCGGACGAGTTATTCGATTCATGAATGAATTGAATGTCCCATGTTTCAAGGTAGGTCACATTGTTTTCGGCAGGAAAATTTTCTAGATGATTTCGATAATCTGGAAAATAGATGTGGTTGGAATCGTTTCCACATAGAAACAAAAATGCATCGTTTGCAGCTTGTTTTTTCGAGAAGACGAGAGCGTTGTTTTTCGAAAGCAAGTGTTTGAACGCGGTCGATTTCATGACCGGTGTGTAGTTACTTTGAGCGAAGGTGACAATCGAACAAAGACTAAGAAGGAGAGTAGAGATTTTTTTCATGGGTTTAATAGTAAAGGGTGTACGTACTGATTTCATTGGCTTGTAGCGCGTCAAGTGTTGTCCATTCTGAAGAATAATTACCTGAGGCGTAATGTTTAATAATTTCTAATTCAATGGGGAAATGTGCGCGTATGTTGAACATGCACTCGGCTCCAGATCCGGCGAGGTCGGCTTGTTGAAGCAGGCCTTTGAATCCGTTATTTACTTTGAATGATGCGCCTATGATGTTTTGCTGTGTGTTGGCATCATCGACCAACATGATTTTCAAATTTGCTTTGCAGGAAATAGGAATACTCAGGTTGGGATTCGCAGCGCTAAAGACGACGTCTGTAAAGCCGAATTCAGAGTATTGCTCATCGGAAGTTGCAAGTGCAATTCCGACATCTACCGTCGCTGTTTTCGGCATTTCGAATTGCCCGTTTACATCGGCCGTGGAAATGAAGGCTGGAACATAATTCACCAGAGAGCCGAAGCCTTCTATTTCATACCATTGCACCTGCGCGAATGGAATGGGCACTGCAGAGCCTTGTTCATAGACATGGCATTGAATGTTGGGAATGGTGTTCTCTTTGTGGCACGAGTAGAGACCAATCAGAAGAGAAAGGGAGAGAATTGTTTTTTTGGTTTTCATGACTCAATTAATTTTGAGCCAAAGGAAGAACCACTCGGCACCTAATGTTTATGCCAAATTCCTATAAGTTATATGCTGTTTATTCGTTCTTTCTTTTTGTTATATCTTAGTTAGCATGAACATCTTTGAGACGAAACCACTCATTAAAAAATCCCTTTGGAATAGAGTTAGCGGAAGCGAAAACTCGAAAAACGCATTCATTGTTTTCAATAATCTATTGGCTGAAAAAGGAATTATGGGAGTAGAGCGTTCCCATGTAATAGAGATCTGTCAACAGTATAAAATCAAGGATTGGAAAACTGAATTTCAAACTGAATTACGAAACTGTTTTCTTTTAGCGATTGGGAATTTTCTCTCAGATTTAAACATAGATGAATCGGAGGTTTCACAATTGAATAGGCTAGTTGAATTGTGTTGTATTACAAATGAAGAGAAGATGGCGATATATCAGAAGGCTGGAGCTTCGGCTTATGATGAGTTGTTTGTTTCGTTTGTGAATGATGAGATACTTACGGATTCCGAAAAGGAGATTTTATTGAAATTGAAAACAACACTTTCGTTAAGTGAAGAGAGTATTCAGAAACTCATTAACGCGAGAGTTCATGAAATTGCTGAACGTTCGATGAATGAAATTTTAGTCGACAAGCAAATAGGGCCGGGAGAATTGGAAGCTTTTATTGCAAAGTGTTCGAATTTAGGAGTGAACTATACCTTCAATGAAGAGTCTCAGAAGGTCCTCGATGATTACAAGGATAATTGGAGATTAGAGAATGAGCCATTAAAAGAAATCGAGGTGAGTATAAACCTTCAGAAAGGAGAGGTTTGTTATTACATTACGAATGTTACTTGGCATGAGATAAGAACAATTACTCAGGCCTATTCATATGGGGGTCCCGCTATTCGCTTTAAAATAGTAAAGGGAATTTATTTTCGAGGAGGAAGAACGGCGGTTCGAAGAATAACATCCGATCAACTTACGGAATTAGATGCGGGAAAACTATATATAACCAACAAGCGTTTGATTTTCGATGGTCTTGTTCGCAATACAACAATTCCTTACAAGTCTGTTTTAGCGATAGAGCCTTTCGAAGACGGCATTCGAGTAGAAAAAGAAAAAGGAAAAAGTCCGGTGTTTCAAACGTTGTCTACCGACCACAAATTGTCTATTGTGTTAGGAAGAATTTTCTCTGAATTGAAAGATTAAGGATACAGTTATTCTGTTAAATCAAGTTTATACTTGTCTGCAAATGACTGCTGTGCATTTTCGAAATCTTGCTGCGTGAAGACCGATTCGTTTTGAATGAACATGCGCAAAACTCTGCAACTATCGGTTGTTGCGAATGAAATTTGTTCTTGTGGAAGTTGATGCAAATTGCACAACGGTTTGTAGTAGGTGGAAAGAATTTCCTGAAATTTTTCTACGGTGCGAATAGCAGGATTAACAAGTAGGGTATCGTCTTTGAAATTTCCGATTTCTGTTAAATTCTCTTTTGCACTGTTTAAGGTTGATTCAGCTTTCGAGTAAAACTCATTCAGATTTTGAGGTTGGCCCAGTTGTTCTTCCAACTGAAAAATAGCTACTCCGCAGGTCTCTAACTCAAGCGTAATCTTGTTGTTGTAATCTCTTGCTTTTTCCTGATCCGTTGCGCACGAAACAGTGGAAAGCAAAAGAGCTATTCCAACAATTCGTGAATAAAAAAAATTTGCACGGGTCATGATACAAATGTAAGATGCTTCGCAAGATGTTGCTCAAGATGTTTTACAAGAAGCCTTCGGCTAGGGGATACACTAACGAAGTTTCTTTCTGAAATCTAAGGTCGAACTGAACCCAACCTGAAGCGTGTGGTTGTTTTCAATTTTCACACCGTCCGCTTTGATTAGAAATTGATTCATGTAACCTATTTCTAATTTTCCCCACTTCGGAAATTTGTAACCCAGAGCAGCATAGGCGCGATTTTGATCGAAGATATTTGCTTGAATATTTTCCCCGAAATTCACGAACGCCTCGTCGTAGCAGGAGAAGTAGAACGATTTGTCTTCAATGGTTTTTCCCTTGAATGGAACCGAGAGTCTGACAAGCACACGAGCTCTGTTTGTATATACATCGTCGCCAGGGGCGTATTCTCCTGATAATTGCTGAACAGGCAACTTCGAAAATCGTTGTTCCAAGCGAAGTCGGGTAATTACCTCTAATCGTCCAGCTTGCGATTTCACTTGAAGTTGTTCCCATAATCTGTTTTCTGGAAACCCCGATTTAGTGGGGAATACGCCATAAGGCGAAGTATGAACGTAGCAATAACCCGCAGTCGCAAATGCGTTAGACGCGAAATGATAGTTGATTCCTGTCCGCAGCAAAAGCTGTTGTGGCTTTGCAATGATTTCATTTCTTCTGAATTGCGCCTCCAAATGAACTCCCCACTGGTCAGAGAATTTATGATCACCGAAATACATGAACCAACCGGTATTGTTGGGTTGAACATTTCGAATTGGAGATTGCGCTGAAACCTGTCTAAAAGAAGCAATGGCAGCAATAATTAAAAAAATTTTTTTCATTATAATAATTTTTATGAAGCGCGATCGGCAACTTCGTGATTCTTTTTATAGTGAGGGCCCATAAAAGTTCGTGCATAAATACGAACCAAAGCTAATCCATCGATTATTAAACTTATTGAAACGATAAGTGAAAGCGCAATTTGTTCTTCATGAATATGCGAGAAAATTAAATCTTCTCCAATGAAAGTTGGGGTAATTGGAAACCCCGAGACAGCCAACGCACAGAGCAAGAATGCGAATGCTCTTCTTGAGTAGTCGTAGCCAAGGCCATAGAAATTATTTAAATCGAGTTTACCTTCTTTCTTTTTAATCCCACTCAATAGCAAGTAACCAATTGCCATGGCCACCACCACTCCGCTGAGATAAACGATATTGTGCTCCCAACTGTAATGTTCGTTGAACGTTACGGCAAGGGCTACCCAAAAGTGATTACTGCAGACCAATAGCCAACTTCGAAGTGTGTTCTCTCTTTCTGTAAACGCAGCGAATACAGAAACAAGACCAACAACGCCAAGTCCAAGCGATATGTAGTGTCTCACTTCTTCGCTTAAATCTGCTCCAATCAAAAGAAGAATTGCACAAATGAAGATGATCGATGTAAGTCCAAGTAGGCTTTTAGTTTTTAATGGGATTCGTTTTCCAACCCACTTCATGGGATTCCATAAATAGGAATAGAGAAAAGTGTTGATTGTGAATTCGCGTGTACCTAAAACATAGAAGGTATATTCCAGTTTTTTAGAAACTTTGGATTCAATATTTTTCTTTTTCGGATTGAAATTGTAGAACATATCTTTCATGAGATAGGTGACTACCGAAGGAGAAGTGAGTAGTTGATAGCTTCTTAGAAATGCATTTCCAGCAATGTGTATCAAGGCGAGTGTATTCCATCCCAATGCAACCTCACAAAAGATAATTCCAATTTGCGCTACGGAAGAATATGCAATTTGACTTTTAACCGATGTCTGAACACGAGCAATGCCGGTAGCAACGAAGCACGTTGCAAGTCCAAGTAGAATAATTAAAATTTTAATGCTGATCAGGTGTCCCCAGATATCGTGGGTTCTCAAAAGAATGAATGCCCCCATGTGCACCGAAAGGGATCCGTAGAAGATTGCACTCGATGGTGTTGGACCTTCCATTGCTCGGGGTAACCAAGAACTGAAAGGAAGCTGCGCTGATTTTGCTGCTGCTGCAATAACTAAGAATACAGATAGAATGATTGCGGTTGACTCGTGTTCATGAAGTAAGTGCTGCAAGTGATCCGATGACCAATCGATGAAAGCTGTGTTCTCATGAAACATGTGATGACTTAACCACATGGCGAGAATAATTCCAATGTCACCAAGTCGATAAATGGAAAACACTTTCAACGCATTCTTTACTGGAAGATATCTGTCGCGATAAAATGCAATCAAGAGGAATGACGAGATTCCGAGTACTTCCCAACCTGTGAAAAGTGTTTCTAAATTTCCTGAAAAGATAACGAGGTTGTATCCGAAGAAGAAAAGAAGAAGTGTGTTGAAGAATCTCTTATATCCGCTTTCTCTGTGCAAATAGTAGCGACTATAAACGGTAACAAGTGAAGTAAGAAAAGATCCCATGATGAGGAAAGTTGCAGTAGTTCTATCGAAGAAAAAATCTATGTAGAACATATATCCGTCTGTCTGATACAATACCCATTCACGGTGAGAAAGATTTTCGAATCCGTCCAGTGCCCATGCAATCACAAAACCCAATGCAAAGGAGAGGTGCAAGAGCACAGAAGTGAAAGTTCCCCATGAAATGGTTTTTTCATGATGCTTGCTTGGAATTAAACTAAGGATGTAACTCGCTAGTGGCAACCAAAGAAAGAACTGCATGTAGAATTCCAATTCAGTTTTCATGTGCTTGTGTTAAAATGTGAACGGGAATATTTTCTGTATGTCCTTCAACAAGTCTCTCCATGCTTGTTGCTTCCGGAAGTGATGTGGTGCTTGGAGTATAAGGAAAGAAAGCTTCGTTTCGGAAGACTTGAATTTCGGCTGTCTCCGGATGAATACTAACCAAATGAACCCATTCATTTTTGAACCATTCATAGGTTCTGGCGTCTTTTTGAATGGTACTCAGTAGAATGTTCGGAACTTGCTCAACAACCATTAAAAGTCGAACAGGATCGTGTACTTCAATCATCTGGCTGGGAAGGCCTGGACGTAAATCACCATCTACACCATTTGCTACCCCAATAAGCCCCATGACATTATGTGGAAGTTTTGTCCCTGCTCCCAACTTGTAATTGTCGGTGCGTGAAAAATAGTATTCCAAATTAATACCGCCACATACAGGAGCCGCGGCTTTTAAAATTCCGAATAGGTACTTTCCATCTAGATCAATGGTGGCGTCATAAGAATTTAGGAACGAGCGCCTATCTAGGAACAAGTGCTTTGTGAGTTGTCTCGTTCCCACGACGCATAGCGCGTTGGTTGCGTGATTTAATTCTGGACGAGGTTCGAAGATTGATACCGAGCGACGCATGACGCGTTTGTGAATTTGCCATGGTGTCAAATTCGTGTTCACTGTTTCAAATCTACGCGAACGTTCTTTTGCATTTAAGTCAGATGCGTATCTGAAGGTCCACTTGTTTTTCTGATGAAGAATTTTGTTTTCTGCTGAAAGACCCGAACCATCATAAAACACCGTTTGGTCGCGGGTTGTGTCGTGAAGTCCCCCAATGAACTGTGTAAAAGGTGGAATGTGAATTCCTCGCTCTTGTAGGACTCGTCTCACTTTCGGATGATTCGCCATGCGTGCAAAAACACGCGCGTTGGCCGAACCAGATCTACCAGAACAAGCTCCACAATCGTAAGCGGCATAGTGTGGATTGTTCACGCTGCTTGATCCATGCCCAATTAAGTATACAAGCGAAGCGAAATCTTTAATAAGCCCAATAGAGCGCAAGGAAGCTTCAACACGATTCGCCATTTCTTCAATCGTGAATCCAACTTGAAGTTCACCATCATGCTCATGGTCGTGTTCAACGGTTAGCGTGGACTCCTTTTCCATGTGTCGAAATGAAAGCGAGGTGGCTGGAGATATTCCAGGGCGGAAAATATTTGAGAGAAGTTTTACCGCAGACCAAAATCCGTAAACTATAGAAAGTGTCCAACCCAATATGTTGTGGTGCGAATTCTTGTTGAATTGAACTTCTTTGTTCGTCTTCCTTGTCGTGCCCTCTTCACGAATCAGGTGCTTTGGGGATACGGGTGCTGGACAAACTTTTTCATGAAATTTTCCGCCTTGCGGTTGAAAATAGAATTCAACCCCAAAGAACCCAGGCATACCAAGTGTTTCGCATTTAGGATCTAGTAATTCTAAGTATCTTCGAATAGACTCTTCTCTATCGTCGATGCAGAAAACTGCCTGAAAATTTTTTACCGAATTTTTGTTCGGTTTAACCACCCTCTGTTGCAGTCCGAATAGAACGGTATCGTTATATGTCCATTCAAAAGCCTCCTGCCAAACGCGTTGAACAAGATCTACTTCAGACACTTTTGGTTTTTCGAAATAAGGTTCTACTACTCCAGCAAATACGCCTAAAGTTTTCCAGTTTTCTCCAAACTGATTGTAGGCTGCATCAATTTCGAAGCACAGTTCTAGGTGAATGAAATCTCGCAGCGATATTTCTTTGCTGTCGAGCAACGAGCTGGGTAGCTTCTCAATAGTAGCAACCATGCCAGACCAACCGGGATGAGCGAAACACAAATCGAAGAGATAGGAACTGTAAAGCTCTTCCCGGTCACCAACAATGAGTTTCAGTAGGTCGTGAAGCTTTAGCGATGAATCATGAAAAATCTCACGACCTTTTTTTGATCTGAAAAGACTCACAGCGGTGTGCTTATCCAAATCACGCGCGGCATTGAGCAATCCTTTTTCTTTCGAAGGAAATTGCCAAAGTGCAATTCCTTGATCGAGATAATTGCAGGTTATTCGGAAAACAATGTGATGCACAAGAGCACTCACATCGAAATGATAATGATCTTTCCAAATCATTCGTACAGCTCCAACGCGCGGAGTTAAATCGGGTTGAAAATCTTTCGTTAGAATTTCGTTCAACTTATCTGTTGAATTTTCTTCGGGAAAATTTTTCTCAATAGCAACCAACAGCTTCTCTTCAGAAATTTTTCCTTCCGAATAAAACTTCTTGTACTCTTGTGGTGATAGAAGTGTTTTATATCCGAAAGTAAATTTTGCTTCGAGAATTCCATCGAAGAATTTTTCGTGCTGAAAAGCATGCAGCGTATTGTGATGAATGAAATCTTTCAGTGGAGCTTGAGCCGGCAGGTAATGCGCAAGTTCATGAAGCACCTGTTCTTCATGAAATGAAGAACTAACGTTGTTTGGATTTTTCATGGACTATTGTTTTTTCTTTTTTCTTCCCGCTAAATCATGCTTCGAGAAAGACTTGTGTTCATCAAGTCCTTCAAGGACGACAACACCCCCATCTCTTTCATAATTCAATTTGAAGAGATGCAGCTGTTCCATAACGGAGTGATCAATAACACGGCTGTTTTCGAAAAAAATCGTAATGTGTGATTCAGCTGGAATAGCTTCCAACTTATGCTTGATAGCAACGAAGTTGGTAAAGACAGCAGCCCGACTCATGTGAACTTCATACTTATCCTCAATAAACGCAACTTCAGCTTGTGCTTTGAAGAGCGAAGAGAGTGATGCTCCATTCACGAGAAGAATAATCATTTTGGTAAGAATTCCCGCAGCTATTCCTACCAATAAATCGGTACCTAAAGTGAAGATTATAGTTACGATGAAGACCAACAGTTGCTCTTTTCCAATTTGGAACATGTGAATGAATTCGCGTGGATGAGCGAGCTTAATCCCAACGCCAATAAGTAATGCAGCCAGGGCAGCTTTTGGTATCATGTCGCTGAAGGAAACAGCGAAGATCAGAAACACCAATATTACCAATCCGTGAAAGAAGTTCGCCCAGCGAGTCTTTGCTCCGTTGCTCACATTCGATGAGGAACGTGCAACTTCACTAATCATGGGTAATCCACCGAGTATTCCAGCGATAATATTTCCAACCCCGACAGCAATCAAATCTTTGTTGGCATTCGATTTACGTCGAAAAGGATCGAGCATATCGGTTGCTTTCACGGTAAGAAGCGCTTCTAAACTTCCCACTAAAGCGAACATGACAACGTATTTCACAAATGTTCCAACCATTGACATTCCCGCGAAACTTACATTAACACCGAGTGTATCGAAGAGACCTTTTTTGAATTCCAAAAGAGGAGCAAATCCATTTACGTTTTGTAACTGAAATGCTTTTCCAAGAGGAATGGCTACTACCAAAACAACCAATGCCGCTGGAACTTTTTTCAACGCTGGAATCTTCAGCATTGGCCAAACGAAAACAATAATAAGACTTATGAGTCCAATGATTACCACTTCCTTGTGTTCGAGGAAATTTGCAAAAGTGTTTTTGAGTTCAATAATTAATTCGAGTGGTTCAACCATGGGCTTGCCGGTTGCTGTAACTGGGTTCATGCCAACGAGGATATGCAATTGCTTGCTAAGGATAATAATACCAATGGCAGCGAGCATTCCGTGAACAGCGGAAAGCGGAAAGAAGTCGCTGAACGAACCGAACTTCAACAAGCCGAAAATGACTTGAAGAATACCCGCTACAACGACAGCACCTAATGCAAGATGCCATCCGTATGCTGTGGCATCTGCGGTGCTTGATCCTGCGGGTGCACCAAGTGCAAATTCCCCAACGGCACCTGCGACAATAACAATAAGGCCGGCGGCTGGACCTTTAATGGTCAGCAACGACCCAGCGAAAAAACTTACGACAAGACCGCCAATCATTGCAGTTATGAGTCCAAAAATTGCTGGGAAATCAGAAGCTGCGGCTATACCTAGAGATAGCGGTAATGCCAACAATGCAACGATAAATCCTGAGGGTAAGTCACTTTTCCAATTTTCAACAAGACCCTTCCATCCGTCGGATGGTAGTTTGATTTTTTCCATAAAATAAGATTTTGAAAGTTTAAATGAAGAGGTCAATGATTATTAACCCCGATTCCGCGTGTGGCGTGGCATTTAAAATTTACAACAATCTATTTTATAGGAATGGTAGAGTAAAAAAAGTTTTCGTTTGACATTGCGACAAACAAAGTCTTGACTTGAATTTGATTCAGAACGATTTGTTTGATAGAAACCAAAATAGAGGCTCGATGAAGTTTCAGAATCTTCATCCTCCTCTTCTTCGCCCTCTTCAATGTACTCCTCGAAAATATTGGCTTGTTCGAAATCTGTGAAATGACGAACAGTTTTTCCTTTATCGTCGGTGGCAGTATATGCGGTTTGAATGACACCTCCCGTTAATACCAATATCGAAGCACTAACTTTAAAAGAAAGTAGGGCGAACAGTAAGGGTAATATTATGGACAGTCTCTTTAACACGCGTACAAAGGTAACTCTCTTTTGTAGAAATTATTTCATTTACAAAAATCCAAGCTCAAGCTGAGCCTCTTGACTCATCATGCTTTTGTCCCAAGTAGGTTCCCAGGTTATTTCAACTTTACAATCTGAAACGCCCTCAACCGACTTGATTTTGTCTTCCACTTCAGGAGGTAAAGTTTCTGCAACCGGACAAGAAGGCGAAGTGAGGGTCATGGTTATTTTCACAGAAGCGTCTTCCGCAATGTCAATTCCATAGATCAATCCTAACTCATATATATCAACCGGAATTTCTGGGTCGAATATGGTTTTCAATTTGGCAATAATTGCTTCTGTTAATGCGGCCTTCTCCATAATTAATTGCTTTTTTGTTGTGCTTGAAAAACAGTGGCGTACAAGAGTATTTGCTTCACCATAGCTGCCAACCCATTGCTTCTGGTTTGACTAAGATTTGAAACTAAACCGATGTCATTCATGAAATGAATGTTGGCTTTTAAAATTTCTTCTGGCGTTTCTTCGTTGAAAACACCAATGACCAATGCCACCAATCCACGTGTAATAATGGCGTCGCTATCCGCTTCGAAATTCACTGTTCCGTTTTCTTGAAGCGATGCTTTCAACCAAACTTTTGATTGACATCCGGCAACAAGCAAGTCGTCTTTCTTCTCCTCATCAGACAAGCCCTTCATCTCTTTACCCAATTCAATGATGTGCTCATACTTGTGCATCCATTCCTCGAAAAATGCAAACTCTTCAATTATCTCTTGTTGCTTTTGCTCTATCATTATCTCAACATATTTACGCTTTTGTTCAGCGCAGCAATAAATAGTTCAACGTCTTCAACGGTATTGTAACAAGCGAAAGACGCTCGTACAGACCCCGTTGTTCCTAGCTTTTCCCAAAGGGGTTGTGTGCAGTGATGTCCCGTTCTTACAGCAACACCTTGCTGATCGAGCAACGTTCCAATATCGGCAGAATGAATTCCTTCCACATTAAAACTCAATACACCCACTTTGTTTTCAAGGTCGGCGTATAGAGTGGCTCCTTCAATTTTTCTTAATTCTTCAGTCGCCAATTTCAACAAGTGAAGCTCATGCTTGTGCATGTCTGCTCTTCCCACTTCCTTGCAGAATGAAATGGATTCGTTGAACGCAATAACAGCTTCAATGTTGGGAGTACCCGCTTCGTATTTGAAGGGCAAGTCGTTGAAGGTGGTTCCTGTTACAGATACCTTTCGAATCATTTCACCACCGTATCTGTATGGAGGAAGTTTTTCCAACAGTTCTTTCTTTCCCCATAAAACACCAAGCCCGGTTGGACCGTACATTTTGTGCGCCGAGAACAAGAAGAAATCGCAATTCAACGCTTGAACATTGATGTCGAAATGGGCTACCGCTTGCGCACCGTCTATGACCACATATGCTCCTGCGCTCTTTGCAAGGGCTATTAATTCTTCAACAGGATTAATGGTTCCCAGTGCGTTCGAAACGTAATTGAACGCAACAATTTTCGCTTTGCTTCCCAACTCTCTTTTCGCGTAATCCATATCCCATTCGCCCGAAGGGGTCATAGGAATGTAACGAAAAACAGCTTTCTTCTTTTCTGCCAATACTTGCCACGGAACGAAATTCGCGTGGTGTTCCATTTCGGTCACCCAGATCTCATCGCCTTCCTCCACTTCATTTTCTAAAATGGTTGAAAGCATGTTCACACTGTCTGTGCTGCCTTGTGTGAAAATAATTTCTTCGCGGAAATTTGCGTGAAGCATATCTGCTAAGGCAGAGCGTGTAGCTTCGAATTTTTCAGTAGAGGCGTTCGCTAAAAAATGTGCTCCTCTATGAATGTTTGCATTCCACTTCGTGTAGTACTCAGTAATGGAATCTATTACACGCTGTGGCTTTTGAGTGGTTGCAGCGTTGTCTAGATAAACAAGAGGACGACCGTGTACCGTTTGATTCAACGTTGGAAATTGATTTCTCAATTCTTTCATTTTATGTTGAAGGGTATCGTTGTCCATATTTTGAAACCGAATGATTATTCGGTTATGATTTCATTTTGAATAAGCGTTGCAAGAACATATTCCTTCCAGCTCGGAATGGAAATACGATCCATAACGTCAGATGTAAATGCTGAAACCAATAGTCGCTTCGCAGACTCTTCGCTCAATCCTCTTGCGCGCAAGTAGAATAAAGCTTCTTCGTCGAATTGACCAGTAGTTGTTCCGTGGCTACACTTCACATCGTCGGCATAAATTTCCAATTCAGGCTTCGTGAACATGCTTGCGTTGTCACTCATCATGATGTTCGCATTGCTCTGATAAGCGTTCGTCTTCTGTGCGTCTACATGCACATACACTTTTCCGTTGAACACGCCTTTTCCGTTGTCGAACAAAACGCCTTTGTACAACTCGTTGCTGTAGCAATTCGGAACTTGGTGATCTACAAACGTATGATTGTCTATCAATTGATCTTGCTTCGGGAAGTAGGCTCCGCTCAAGAAGGTTTCGCAATGCTGACCTTCAATTCGAATGTTCAACTCGTTGCGAACCCATGTTCCGTTTGCAGTAACTGTAGTAATCTTGAACACGCTCTTTTCCTCTTGAGAAATAGATTCTCTTAACAAGACACATTCGTTTTTCGAAGTATTTTGCAATTGATGAATCTCAAGCTGAGCAGAGGTTTCAACATGAGCATACACTTGCACCAAATGAAATGAGCGTTCAGTGTTCCCTTTGAAATCAACAGTGAATTTCGCGATAGAATTTTCTTTCGAAACAATGAACAAATAAGGTGTGCTCATGCAATCGTTCAAGGTGTTTTCTATTTCAATCGAGATTACGTCTTCAATAATTTTTCCAGATTGAATTTCAATAAGAACAAGATCGTTTGAAGCATTTTCAGAAATCGCATCGAACACATCGCTTCTGTTTTCTTTCGCTAATAAGGAAAGAATCAAAGCTTGTTGTTCTGCTGAAAGATTTTTTCCGGCGGTGAATGAAACACCTTGGATTTGTTGGGTTGGAAGAGCAATGAATCCGTTTTCAATGCGAATTCCTTTTTCCAAGACCACCATATTTTCATTCTGTTCAGCTTGCTTCCAAGTTGAATCAATCGCTCCAACACGTGTGTATTTCCAAGATTCTACGCGTGTTGTAGGCAAAGCATAATCAGAAACCGAATGTTTGTTCGGTTTGAAGCTGAATGTGCTTGTTGGTTTTAGTGCCGCTACAATACTCATTTTGCGTCTTCTGTTTCTTTCAACCAGTCGTAGCCTTTTTCTTCTAGTTCTAGCGCCAACTCTTTTGTGCCACTCTTCACAATCTTCCCTTTGTACAAGACGTGTACGAAGTCTGGAACGATATGATCTAGAAGTCTTTGGTAGTGAGTAATGACAACAAACGAACGTTTTCCGTCACGCATCGCATTCACGCCTTCAGACACAATGCGCAAGGCATCAATGTCCAATCCGCTATCGGTTTCGTCCAACACACAAAGCGATGGATCGAGCATAGCCATTTGAAATATTTCATTGCGCTTTTTCTCTCCACCACTGAATCCTTCGTTCACTGCGCGGTTCGCAAGCTGACCGTCTAATTCAACCAATTGAGATTTTTCTTTCACCAATTGTAAGAACTCTTTTGCAGTTAATGCTTCAAGTCCTCTGTGTTTGCGAATCTCACCAACTGCAGCTTTCAGGAAGTTCATGTTACTTACTCCAGGAATTTCCACAGGGTATTGAAAAGCCAAGAAAAGTCCTTCTCTTGCGCGCTCTTCAGCGGGCATGTCTAACAAATCTTTGTCATTGAAAGTTACAGAACCTCCAGTTACTTCATAGTCTTCTCTTCCTGCAAGAACAGATGCAAGAGTACTTTTTCCAGATCCGTTCGGACCCATAATCGCGTGCACTTCGCCTTCACCAATGGTTAATGAAAGACCTTTCAAGATTTCTTTCTCTTCGATGCGTGCTTGTAAATTTTCAATCTTTAACATAATTATCTTTTTATCCCACGCTTCCTTCCAAAGAAATGGCGAGTAGTTTTTGAGCTTCAACTGCAAACTCCATTGGGAGTTTATTCAATACATCTTTCGCGTAACCGTTTACGATCATGCTTACCGCTTGTTCTTCATCGAGTCCACGTTGCAGGCAATAGAAGATTTGATCTTCTCCAATTTTTGAAGTCGTTGCTTCATGCTCAACTTTCGCAGTGCTGTTGTTTACTTCAATGTATGGGAAGGTGTGCGCGCCGCTGGTGTCGGTCATAAGCAAAGAATCACATTGCGAGAAATTTCTTGCATTGGTTGCGTTCTTTCCAATTTGAACCAAACCTCTGTACGAGTTCTGACTTCTTCCGGAAGAAATACCTTTCGAGATGATGGTACTCTTGGTATTCTTTCCAATGTGAATCATCTTCGTACCCGTGTCTGCTTGTTGGAAGTGATTCGTCACAGCAACTGAATAAAATTCGCCTACACTGTTATCACCCTTCAACACACAACTTGGATATTTCCAAGTAACGGCACTGCCTGTTTCGACTTGCGTCCAAGAAATTTTGGAGTTCGCTCCTTCACACATTCCGCGTTTGGTAACGAAATTGAAGACTCCGCCTTTTCCGTCTTTATCTCCTGGATACCAGTTTTGAACGGTGCTGTATTTTATTTCAGCATCGCGCATGGCAACCAATTCAACCACTGCAGCGTGAAGCTGATTTTCGTCGCGCTGTGGAGCAGTGCATCCTTCCAAGTAGCTAACATAACTTTCTTCGTCGGCAATCAACAAGGTGCGTTCGAACTGACCCGTGCCTGCTTCGTTAATACGGAAGTAAGTGCTTAATTCCATGGGGCAACGAACGCCTTTCGGAATGTAACAGAAAGAACCGTCGGTGAATACCGCAGAGTTCAAAGCTGCGTAGTAATTATCGGTTCTTGGGACAACTGTTCCAAGGTATTGTTTCACCAATTCAGGATGCTCTTGAATAGCATCGCTAATGCTGCAAAAGATGATTCCGAGTTCACCTAATTTTTCTTTGAATGAAGTAGCAACAGATACTGAGTCCATCACGAAATCAACGGCAACGCCACTCAATCGTTTTTGTTCTTCAATGGAAATACCAAGCTTTTCCATGGTTTTACGCAGTTCCGGATCCATTTCGTCCAAACTGTTTAACACCTTCTTTTGTTTGGGTGCAGCGTAAAACGAGATCGCTTGAAGATTTGGTTTTTCATACTTCACATGCGCCCATTCGGGTTCAGTCATTTTCTGAAAAATCTTGAAAGCCTCTAAACGCCATTCTAGCAGCCATTGTGGCTCGTTTTTCTTCGAAGAGATCAATCGAATAATGTCTTCGTTCAATCCGGCCGGAGCCTTGTCTGATTCTATGTTGGTTGTAAATCCGAATTCGTACTCTTTCGAGGTTACGTTTTCTAACAACTCATCGCCTTCGTAAGCCATATTCGGTTTTTAGATTGAAAAGCTTTCACCACAACCACATGTTCGAGAGGCATTCGGATTGTTGAACACAAATCCTTTTCCGTTCAAACCTCCTGTGTATTCCAATTCGGTTCCAACCAAGTACAAGAAGCTCTTGCGGTCTACAACCACCGTCACTCCGTTGTCTTCAAATGATTGGTCGCCGTCTTTCATTTCAGTGTCGAATTCTAACTTGTACATCAACCCGCTGCATCCGCCTCCGTCAACACCTACGCGCACGAATGCATTCGCTGGGTGACCTTCATCTGCAATGAGCTTTGCTACTTGTGCTTTCGCACTTTCTGTAATCTTTATCATAAGCCTACATTTAACAACAACACGTTCAACTTGTTTATCCCTTTTCGAAAACTATTTAGAAAAAATCTAAATAGAACTCGTTTGGGCTGCAAAAATACCACATTTAAGGGATTTGATGCAAATGAATTTGCAAGATTCTATCGAAAGGTCATAGTGAAGATGCAATGCAAGGTTCTTCGAAAGGTCCTTCGGAAGTAAGAACTTGCGTAGCACCTTGTGTAACACCCTGCAAGGCACCTATCGACTATTTCCTCTTCTTCTTTTTCCTCTTGATATCCGGACCGAAGAGATCACCGCCGTCGTGTCTGCCTGGTTTGTCGGTGCTGACGTCCTTTGGACCTTTGTTCACATCGTCGCAGGTGCGATCGGGTTTATGCTTGGCGAAAAGCAATGAGGCTTTGAAAACAATAGGAATGTAGTGAGAATGGAAATAATCCATACGGATCTCGCCGAGTGTATTTGGAAAGAACTGTAGAACAGGAACCTCTACTTCGAAAGTGGCGTATAGGCCATCGTTAATCAACATTCCATAGCCGAGTCCATAGTACAGTTGCGATCTAATTTTTTCAGAGTATGCTCGCGGAAGAGCAAAGTATTCCCCACGTGTAGAGCGTTTGTAGGCGTAATCAGCGAATACACCTAATTCATTTTGAATCCATTTACCTTTTCCAAACGGAGTGATATTGCTGGTTGAAAAGGTCAGTCCAAATCTGTTTTCATGGAAAATACGCTTCTCGTAAATGGATTGGCCGTATTCATCTTCCCCGTTGAATTTCTCTGATCCGTTGAATCGAATGTAATGAACGTTCAAGTCGAATCTATTCAAGAAAATAAGTTTATCTGTAACCCAGTATTTCCCAACATCAGCAGTCCAACCCACGCGAGGCCTCGCCTTGTATGTTCCAGTTGAAAAAGCTGGATTCAAAATCGTATCTGTCGCATTCCATCTTTGCCCAATGGCCAAAGTAGGTCCCAAGGAAACTATTAGCCCCTTCGGCATATACGAAGTGCGCTCGTAGAAAAGCGTTTTCAAAGTCGTTCTGCGCTGTCCGAATGACAAGGCACTAACCAAAAACAATATCGCGAAGATTGAAAGTCTCATTTTACAAATCAACAAGTTTTCTTCATTCTTATTTCCTTGGGTATAATTGTTTTTTTAACAGGCTTTCCTTCAGAAGGTGCGTTGCAAGTTGTTTCACAAGGTGCTGCGCAAGTTATTCCTTCCGAAGGACCTTTCGCAGAACCTTGCAATGCACCTTCCTTCGGAACTGCTTTCGGCACCTTTCGTAAGAATCTTGTTATACATTTGCCCCCGTGTCAGCTCTATCCCAAATACAAGCGCCTGTAGAAGGCGAAATGAATGCGTTTGAATCGTTCTTCAAAGAACAGATGAAAAGCGAGCATCGCTTGTTGGATAAGGTTACCAATTACATTGTGAAAAGAAAAGGGAAGCAGATGCGTCCGCTTTTCGTCTTCCTTTCAGCCAAGCTTTTTCAAAAACCGGAAGAGCCTACGTTCGTTGCAGCAACCATGATTGAACTGCTGCATACCGCAACACTCGTGCATGACGATGTGGTAGACGATGCGCAAATGCGTCGTGGATTCTTCAGCATTAATGCGCTGTGGAAGAATAAAATTGCCGTGCTCGTTGGAGATTATTTGTTGTCGCGCGGACTTTCGCTCAGCGTGAAAACACAACAGTTTCGCCTGTTGGGAATCATGAGCAAAGCGGTGAAGGACATGGCTGAAGGAGAATTGCTTCAACAAGAAAAATCGAGAAAATTAGATATTACTGAAGAGGTCTATTACGATATCATTCGTCAAAAAACAGCCTCGCTTATTTCCGCTTGTTGCGAAAGTGGCGCAGCCTCAACTTCCGCTACAGATGAGCAAGTGAAGCAATTGGCGTTGTTCGGCGAATATGTTGGAATGGCCTTCCAGATTAAAGATGACTTGTTCGATTACGGAACAACCGATGCTATTGGAAAGCCCGTGGGGATTGACATTCAAGAAAGAAAGTTAACGCTTCCGTTGATTCATGTTTTAGGAAAAGTAAATCGCGATACCGCAAAGAAATTGATTCGTACCGTTCGGAAGTTCAATACCGATAAAACAAAAGTGGAAGAGCTAATGGCTCAAGTGGTGGAGTTAGGTGGAATCAAATACGCGACTGAAAAGATGTATGAATTTCGCGATAAAGCCTTGGATATTTTGAATCAATTCGAAAACTCTCCTGCGCGCGAATCCCTTCAATTGTTGGTGAATTACACCATTGAACGTAAAAAATAGTCCCATGAAAAAAGCACTTTGGATCTTTACCCTTTTGGTTCTTGTTTTGTCATCATGCACCCCTTCTTTGGACGATGCCGATGCGCGAGAAATAAAAACCACGGAAGAAGGAATTCGTATTGTCGGGTATTTCGAAAAAGGAACGGACAATAAAATTGGAGAACGTGCATTCTATCCAAACAGCCAACAATGCTACATTGAAATGCGCATGAAAGACACCAAGCGCCATGGCGAGTGTTACACCTTCTACCAGAACGGTAACAAGTGGAGTATGAATACGTATGAAAATGGAGTGTTAAGCGGCGACTACAAAACGTGGTATGAAAACGGAAAATTATATGTTGAAGGCGAATACGAAAATGGAAAAGAAGTCGGTGAGTGGATCTTCTATAACGAAGACGGCACAGAGAAGGAACGTAAGAAGTACTAAGTATTTCCTCATTCCCATTCTGTTTCTCCTACTCATTCTCTCTTCGCTCACCGCGCCCTTCGCTCAAACCCCAGAGGCATACATTCAAAAATATTCTTCCGTCGCGCAAGAGCAAATGAGGAAATACGGTGTTCCTGCGAGTATCACCCTAGCACAAGGCATTCTGGAAAGTGGCAGCGGTAAATCGAAGCTCGCTACCGAAGCCAACAATCATTTCGGAATTAAATGTCACGACACGTGGAGTGGCGCCACCATGCACATCGATGATGACGCGCCCAATGAGTGTTTCCGAAAATACAAGTCCGTCGAGCAATCGTTTGAAGACCACAGTGTCTTCCTAAAGAAACCGCGTTACGAAGAGTTGTTTGCTTTGGAAATCACAGATTACAAAGGATGGGCACAGGGCCTGAAGAAATGTGGTTATGCCACCAGTCCAACGTATGCAAAAAGCCTCATTGATTTAATCGAAAAACACGAGCTCACACAATTCGACACAGAACAGAAACCGAATGAACATTCGGCTATTGTGAACATCTCCAACAATCGAATTAAATACGTTTCTGCCAAGAAGAAAGAAACGCTAACAGATCTCTCTAAGCGCACTGGAATCTCTGAGCGTTTATTGGCGAAGTACAACGACTTAGAAGACGGACATTCGTTTCAAGAAAAAGAGATTGTCTATCTACAACCCAAGCGCTTCAAGGGAAGCGTGAAAGAACACAAAATAAAACGAGGAGAAAACATTCGCGATATCTCGCAGCAATACGGTATTCGTATTCGCAGCATTGAACGCAAGAATAAACTTGAACACGGTGCTGAATTGAAGACCGGAACTGTATTAAAGTTGAGGTAAACTTATTTATTTATTAATTTCGTGATATGGAACCATTGGCGGAATACATGACATCAATCCAACTTCTGTGTGAAGCACACAAGGTGAAAAATTTGTATGCCTTCGGTTCTGTCACTAAGGATTCGTTTTCTGATGACAGTGACGTCGACTTAATCGTTGATTTTGTTGAAAATCAGTCGCCAAAGGCATATACAGACAACTATTTCGCGTTGAAATTTTCACTGGAAGATCTGCTCGGTCGGGATGTTGATTTATTGGAAGCCAAGGAGCTAAAAAACCCCTATTTGAAAGATCAGATTGTTCAAGAAAGAGCTTTGATTTATGGAAAAGAATCAAAGTAGTCTGTTGTACGATATTCTCAATGCAATCATTGAAATCGAATTCTTTTTGGATATCGAGGGTATGGATTTTACCAGATATGTTTTGGATCTTAAAACAAAGAGAGCTGTGGAGAGAAACCTTGAAATCGTGGGTGAAGCAATGAATAGACTTGTCAAAGGTTTTCCCGATTTTAAGTTGACGAATTCACGGAAAATTATTGATGTTAGAAATAGAATCATTCACGGATACGATTCTGTATCAGACGAAATCATTTGGACTATTTTAAACGATTCAATACCACCGCTTAAAACAGAAGTTGAGAAATTACTTGGTGAATGAAATTATTAACTAACTGTTAAAATTCTTTTCAGAACAGCCTCGGGAGTAATCTCGAGGCTTTCTTTTTGCTCCGAATTTCCGTCCTCTAAATAAGTCGCTTTAGTGCCAAGAGGCATCCATCTTCCCGGATGCATAGGTCGTTTCGAAGGATAAAGTCCAACGGCGCGAATACCCACGGCCGAAGCAATGTGCAACGGTCCTGTGCTTGCTGCAACCAATGTATCGCAAGATGAAATAAATGCGATTAATTGTGGAAGGGAAAGCTTACCGCTGACGTCAATGATATGTTCATCGAATTGAAATCCCTGACGAATGCGCACGCCTTCTTCTTCCGTTCCTGTAATGTATATGTTGAAGTCCGATGCGGGTAGAAGCGATGCTAATGTTTGATACTGATTCAACGACCAATTCAAAGCACTTCCCTTGCTGAGCATATGGAACACAACCGAACGTTTATTCGGTTCGAGTTGAATGGGGCTTTCCACTTGAGGTTTCAGAATATGCCATTCACGAATTTCTTCGAGGCTCGGAATGTTCTTTACACCGAACGGATACAGCAAATGAAAATTCAATTGCGATTCGTGCAAGTCTGAATTCTTTCTGGAAAAGAACACGCGATCATTGGCGAATTTCCAAGAGGCTATTCTGCTTCCCGTAGCAATGCGTTTTTTCACGCCTTGAGCCTTCACCCATTGCATGACTACCGCATCTGGAAAGGCGAAGACGCAGGCTTCAACCTTTAAAGAAATTTCTGCACGCTTATCGAAATTGACGAATTCATCTACAAACGGACAAGCCTCTACAATGGCCTGCGTATAGCTTCTTCCAATGAATGTGATACGCGTATTCGGAGAATATTTTTTAATGAAACCACACAACGGCAATGTCACAATCACATCGCCAATGCTGTCTGTACGCGAGATGGCGATGCTATTTGGAAAGGCGAATGTGCTCATGAATTTTTTTGTATTTCAAGTGAGTGGCATACGCAGAGATGCGCGCAACCGTGAATCCTGCCTTTCCATCTAAAAATCCCAATCGGAAAAAATAGTCGACAACGAATTTCGATACGGGACTGAAAACGCGTTTGTACCAAGGCGATTTTTTTCCTTGTTGAAACAAATCTGCAGCTTGAATTGTCGTGAACTTTTCTGCTTGCTCGTAATGCTTCTCAATGGAGTAGTATGAGTAATGCAAACAATCTCCTTCCAACAACAACGTGTTTTCTTTCGATAATCCACGAAGCACTTCGTGAATGGTTCCTTCCCAGTTGGTTTCTTGTTTGTTGAAGAGACGAACCTTTTTATCCGGATACCATCCGCCATGCTTAATGAACGTTCCGCAATAGTTGGTCATGCGTTTGAATGACGCTGCTTGCGGATGATCCTTCCATTTCTGAATACTTTGAATTAGCGTGTCATTCAAAACCTCATCGGCGTCTAAACTTAAGATCCAATCGAAAGAAGCTTGCGCGTTTCCAAAGTTTTTTTGTTCGGAATAGCCACACCAGGGATTGGTTATAACCCTTGCTCCGTGGGCCTTACAGACTTCCACGGTGTTATCCGTAGAACCCGAATCAATCACCACAATTTCATCGGCTACCTCTTGTGCTGCCTTCAAACATTTTGCAATGTGATGACCTTCGTTGAATGTGATAATCACAACTGATAATCCTTCTTTCATGATTTATCGAGTTGAATTCCACATAAAAACATTCGGATTATCCTTGAAGGGCGCGAGGTCTTTTACCGCGATTAACAAACCCAAATCAACCAACCACAACACACCACCTCCGCCAATGGTAGCGGTATAAATCACAGGAACTTTTAAGTCTGTTCCAAGGTACATGCGATGTACACCGAACAATCCCAAACTTACATCGAGGCCAATAGCCACGGCTCTTTGATTGTCGAAGGTTCGAAGCTTTTGAACGATTTTTCTGTTGTTGAATTTTTCTTGCGAGGCTCCTTTCAAGGAAGAATTTCTTCCGAAAGATTCTTGTCCGAATGTTGAAATTCCGAAGAACAAATAGCAAAGCAAGAAAACAGTACGCATCTTACGAGTGTTGTTTAATCAAGGCTTCCACCTTCTCCACCATGTTCTTTGATCCGATGAATAGGGGAGAACGTTGGTGCAAATCAGTAGGAACAATTTCCATAATTCGTCTATGACCATCCGTTGCTTTTCCTCCGGCTTGCTCAACAATGAACGCAAGCGGATTGCATTCGTATTGCATACGCAATTTTCCACTTTTGTTTTTCGTGGTGCCCGGATAAATATAAATTCCGCCTTTGATTAAGTTTCTGTGAAAGTCTGCAACGAGCGATCCAATGTATCGCGCCGAATACGGTCGATTCGTCTTCTTGTCGCTTTCCTTGCACCACGCAATGTATTCTTGAACACCTTTTTCACACGCATTCAAATTCCCTTCGTTCATGCTGTAGATAGCGCCGTCTTCCGGAATTTTCATGTTCGGATGTGAAAGGAAAAACTCACCAATACTGGGTTGAAGGGTAAAGCCATTCACACCGTGTCCTGTGGTATACACAAGCATGGTGCTACTTCCGTAAATGATATACCCCGCAGCAACTTGCTCATCTCCTTTCTGAAGAAAGTCATTCACATTCGCCAAATCACCAATGCTACTCTTCCTTCTGAAAATAGAAAAAATTGTTCCTATGCTCACGTTCACGTCTATGTTCGAAGAGCCATCTAACGGATCAAATAAGATTACATATTTCGCTTTCTTGCAATGCTCTTGATCGAAGGCGAAATACTTTTCATTCTCTTCACTTCCAGCTCCCGCCACTTGTCCGCCCCAACGCATCGCATTCAACAACGTTTCGTCAGAGAACACATCCATCTTCATTTGCGTTTCGCCTTGAACGTTAATGTTCGCCGCTGCACCCAAAATATCTTGAAGCCCCGCCTTATTCACCTTGTGGTTAATGATCTTTCCTGCAATTCCAATGTCGGAAAGAAGTCGCGTTAAATCGCCTGAAGCATATGGAAAGTCTGACTGACGTTCCATGACGAATTCACTAAGTGTTACCAATGCTGCCATGTTGCTAATTTAAGCTGAATGAGTTATTTGTTGGGAAATAGAATGTGTGTCAATTCAATAAATTGTTCCACCGATAATTGCTCGGGACGTTTGTTGAACAAATCGTTCTCGGAAGTTATTCCCGGTTGAAGCAACGACTTCACCGAATTGCGAATGGTCTTTCTGCGCTGATTGAACGCCAGCTTCACCACTTGCTTGAATTCTTTTTGTTGAGAAGTCACCAAAGGCGCTGGTCTGCGCTCCATACGCAACACACCGCTTTTCACTTTCGGTGGAGGATTGAACACTTCGGGTTCTACCGTGAAGAGATATTTGATTTCGTAATGCACCTGAAGCAAGACAGACAAGATGCCGTAATCTCTGCTTCCAGGGCCAGATGCCACGCGCTCTGCCACTTCTTTTTGAAACATGCCCACCAACTCAGGAACGCATTCCCATTCGTCTAGTACCTTGAATAAAATTTGAGATGAAATGTTGTACGGAAAATTCCCAACGACACAAAAATTGTCGCCGAAGCGCTCTTTCAAATCCATGCGAAGAAAGTCTTCCTCATAAATTCTTCCGCGAAGCGCCGGATAGTACGCGTTCAAATATGCAACAGACTCGTCGTCTACTTCCACCACAGAGGTCTCGTATGGAAGCTTCATCAGGTACTGCGTAAGTGCACCAGTGCCTGGGCCCACCTCTACAATTTTCTTCGTTTCGCCCACGCCAGTAATGGCTTCAGCAATTCTTTCGCAGACAGACATGTCCAAAAGGAAATGCTGACCCAGGTGTTTTTTCGGACGTACGTTCACACTACAAAGCAAAGCGAAAAAGCCGAAACTTAGACTCGATTTGTTGAACATTCAGAAGTGAAAAAGTACTGAATGCGAAAACCGAAAGTCTTGGAAATTAGATTAGTTTCGAAATGTGGTAAGCTATCTCGATATAATTCTCGTGCTCATCTTGGTCTGGGCACTGTGGCGCGGTTGGATGAACGGCTTTGTTTCAGAGCTATTCTCGTTCCTCGCTTTTTTCGTAGGAATCTACGCAGCCGTCTATTTGTCGGAAGCCGTAGCGAAAATGATCGGTGCCACCGACGGTTCGATAAGCACGCGTGTAGGCGTGTTCTTGGGCATTTTCTTGGTCGTTGTTATTGGTATGTATTTCCTTGGAAAACTCATTTCGAAAAACATCAAAGGAAGCGGCGAGAAATGGAACAAAGCCTTAGGCGCAACATTTTCATTGGCGAAATATTTATTGGGAACCAGCTCGCTGTTCGTGATGCTGCATGCGCTTGACGATAAGTTCCATATGATTCCGCAGTCGCAAAAAGATGCTTCAATTGTGTATGAACCGGTGAACGACTTTTCCAAGACCATCATTCCTGCTATCGAAGATTTCGACAAGCATCTTCCGGAAAAAGAAGCTTAAGAGCGAATGCGCCATTCATTCGGATAGTTATTGTTCAAGCGGGTTCCAACTACTTTACCCCATCCAATGTTTTGTTGTTCGAAGGTGATAATCACAAAGCCTGCTTCGGCTTCCACCTGAATCACTTCCTTCTTCAAATATCGAATCACATCGTCGTACGGAAGTTCTAATTTTCGAACGTCATTCGACTCAATGCCCGTGTTCGCAATGCCTTGACCGGGAATGAATTTTTCTTTCATGAATTCACCCACAAGCGTTCCTGCGTTTGCATTCGGTAACATTGAGCGCCAAATTTCTTTGAATGTATGTTGAAGGGTATCGAGGAAAACCAATCCCTTTTCATTCTTCACCAATGCAATGTCTTCGCGAATGAAGGCGTTTGTTGTTGCGCGTTCTTTCGCGGTAAGCGGAATAATTTTCGAATTCGGTTTGAAACGAATTTTCTCGGTGTGTCCCTCCGGCTTTTTCAACAGCGTGCAAAAGAATCCTTCACCGGGCGTGTTGTGCGGAAGCATTCTGTATCCTTCGCCAGATGTGCTTTTCACAACATCTACGTTCCACTCTTTCTGCATTTCAACAGGAATATTTTCAAGTTGAAATTCATCTGTTAAGTAAGAAATGATTTCTTCATTTTCTTCTGGAGCGAAGGTGCAGGTGGAATACAACAAGTATCCGCGTGGTTTTAAAAGTCTAACAGCTTCCTCTAAAATCTCATGCTGACGCACCGCGCACGTGTGAGCGAAAGATTCTTTCCATTCACCACGGTAATCGATTTGCTTGCGAAAGAGTCCTTCTCCGCTGCACGGCGCATCTACTGCTACCACATCGAAGCAATGGGTGAATGGAATTTTATTCGGATACATACCCAATGTAAAGACATTCGGAATTCCCCATTTGTCAAGGTTTTCACGTAGGATGCTCAAACGTTGCGGCATGACTTCATTCGAAACCAACACGCCGTTTTCGCCGAGTAGGGTAGAGTAAATTAAACTCTTTCCTCCGGGTGCAGCGCAGAGATCAATCACAGCGGGATTTTCAATTTCTTGAATGGCTTGCTGAAACAAATGTCCAATGAGCATCGAATTCGCTTCCTGCGAATAATACGCTCCAGCATGGTAATGCGGATCGAAGGTGAACTTCGGACGTTCCTTCAACAAAAGGCCCAACGCATTCCACGGCACAGTTTCACCAACAATGGAAGTGTGTTTAAACTTCTTCGGATGCTTCAAGACAGAAGTCTGAATCTCGCGATCGTAGGCGGGAATCATGAGTTCCCACTGGTCGGGGAATTGCGTTTTTAAGCGATCGACAAAGGCCTCTGGTAAGTTCATTCTTCTTCCTCGTATTCTTGTTTTTCTTGAAGCCACTTCGGCGTCTTCTTTTCTTTTTCGGCTTTCGCTTCCGGAGAGACATTGTCTTTGATGTAAGGCGCTATGCGCTCTTGAATGGGCGGCTTCACAACCGAAGGTTCATTCGGTTTATCGTTTCGAATGCTCGAAAACAGAGGTTCACGAGGTGTTTCTCTTTCTCTTCGCCAAGCGAACGCGTTCGTGAAAATGCGATTGAGTTTTTCCTTCTCAATCATTTTCGCACTTACTCGATCGCTACGCAGCGCGTCTTTATCCAATCCGAATTCCAGATTGTCCATAGGTCCGCGCATATACAAATAAATTTGTCTTCCACTTTTATCTCCCGCTGTATTCGAGGCATTCAGCAGCACTTCCTTCAAATCGAAACCAATGCGATAATCCAACACATTGTCGAAGCTGTGCGTTCCTTCCATGGTAATCGACATCGCGCTAGACTCAATGTCCATGAGTGGGAAGGTGATGATTGAATTTTCAATGTGAATGGAATTTTGAAGTGTCGAGAATTTGATGTGTCGAAGTTTTTCCGCGAAGTCGTCCTCCTTCACAAACGGTGCAATCCACTTGTTTCCTTTGATGTACGTAATCATGTATTGAAACGAGGAAACGTCGTTCAGCTCTCCGTTGTCAATATTGACTTGCAAATCAGATTTTATAGTGTTTGGAAGAACGGTCAAATCGGATGAGAGTGTCGTTTGAAAATCGACCAGCACAGTTGCAATTCCTTTGATGTTGTTCTGCGTCAAATACGTTTGCCCGAAATTGTCGAACAGCCCGAACACTTGCTGAATATCAATTTTGCTCAACGCCCCGTCGCATGTCACTCCGAACTGCCCATTGCTTGTCGGAAACAGACTGAAATCGGCCGCGACATTTCCACCTGCAAGATCCAATTGAAGCGGCGAAATTTGCAGTTTTCCATTGGCGTAATCTATAGTTCCTTTGATTTTCGAAGCGTTGAACGACTTGAACAAGAACTGATCAATCTGCGTTGTTAAATGCAGTTGAATCGACGAAGGAAGCGCAAGCTGTAATTCGCTGTCATCGGTGCCTGCAGCGGTGAGCAGCTTTTCAAGATCGAGTCTATTCGAATACAAATTCGCATTAATCGTGAGGGCCGAATGGTCTGTGGTGAAGTAAGGAATCACCGAATAAAAGTCGCCCGAAAAACTACAGTTGTTATCGTTTATGTTGAAGTTCAATTGCTCCACTCGCGCATCGGATCCGTTCAAGACGAAGACGCCGTTGATGTTCTTGAACAAGCCGTTGGAAGTGGCCCATTGAAAACTTCCGTCTGTTACTTGCGCTCTTCCGTTTAAATGCAGTTGCGACCAATCGAAGGTACTGTCTGCTTCTTGAAAGGCAATCTTTCCGCGTATGACCGATTGCGCAGAGACTTGTCCGTCGCACACCGCTAGTGAATCCCACCCGAAGAAACCTTTCACATCGTTCAGATTCGTTTCCGCATTCACAGATAAATTCAACACAGGATCATTCAGGTCGCGAATGCTCCCGTTGCAGCTCAGCGAGCCCGTTCCCAAGACCGATTGGAAGTTCGAAATGGTCACACTATCCGTTCCTTCCTTCAACACATAATTCGCAGTTAATTGAATCGAGTGCAAGTCAACGCCTGAATTAATTTCCACCAACTCACCGTCTTTCACCGAAAAGTTTGAAGCAATGTTTAAGTTTTCGAACGGACCGGTCATGTCGAAATTAAAACGCACATTCCCCGAAGGTGCGTACGGTTGAAGCTGCACTTGCATAGCATTCGGCAGCAATTGTATTCCTTCCTTCAGATCTAAATCTGTTTCTGCTATGTGCAAGTCAATGCTCGGATGGTCGCCGTAATCCAATCTGCCCGTGACATTCAGCGGCACCTCTTCCAACAAAAGTTCCGCCGTTTGAATTACAAATGTGTTGTTGTCGAGGTTCACTTGCATTTTGGAATCCAGTCCAATGTTCCGCTTGCGAAGCATCTCTGTTTCGCCGGCGTAGAGCACATTCATGTGTGCCGACGTTTCAATATCCAACAAAAATTGCTTTTCTGTGAACTTACCGGAGGCTTGTAATTCCTTCAACTTGACATCTACAAATGTTTTTTCTTGTTCGTCTTCGTAGAGGTAAGAGATGTTCTCTCCAACAATATCTTCAAGATGTATTTTGAATTTTTCATTTGGGGTGGAAGAGGTATCGGCCTTCCACACGTCCCAGTTCACAAGCCCTTTGCGATCAATGCGCATGTTGAACGTGCCGTCTTTCGCTTCAATTTCATCAATGTTGTACTTCCCACTGAAGAGATCAATAATGTCGAACGACAAGTACAATTCTTTCGCGAATAGCAGCGTGTCGTGCGCCTTCGAATCTTCTTCCACATAAATGTCTTTGAAACGAATCGATACAGAAGGGAAGTTGTTCCAGAGGGTGAGGTCGGCTTCGCGAATGCTCGACTTCGTTTTTAGATTTCCTTGAACGGTTTGAAGGGCGTAGGTTACAATCTCATCTTCGTAAACGGTCACAGCTATCACCAATCCGGAAAAGAGCAGTGTCATCAACGCGAATAGGCCAACCACAATGCGCTTCAGCCACTTTCTACGCGCTGAAATTGGTTTTTTTTCCTGAAGAACTGGTCCCCCTTCTATTTCTTTTACTTCTTCCATTCTTAGTTTAAAAGTACACGGTGTATGAACTACTTTTGGCAAGGAGTTGTGAAGTAACTCACAACGGTTTGTTCGAACGAATTAATAACGCTGACTATGAAAAATTTGTTGCTTGCTGTAGGTTTTCTTTTTTGTGGAACAATGAGCTTCGCTCAAGATTGGACTGTTCCTGAATTACCTTATGCCTACGAGGCTTTGGAACCCGCTATTGACGCAGAGACTATGCACATTCATCACGACAAGCACCATTTGGCTTATGTAACAAATTTGAATACTGCCATGAAGGTGGAAGCGAATCAAAAGTATTCGAAGTTGAACATTGAGCAATTGTGCGCAGCAGTTGATCCGAAAGACATGGCTATTCGCAACAACGGCGGTGGACATTTCAATCACACATTTTTCTGGAATTGTTTAGCAGCGGCAAGCACAGGCGGAGAGCCGAGCAAAGAATTGGCAGCAGCTATTCAACGCGACTTCGGCGGTATGGACAACCTAAAAAAACTCATGACCGACGAGGGCAAAGCGCGCTTCGGAAGCGGATGGGTGTGGTTGTGCAAAGACGCCAAAGGCGTCCTTTTCGTTACCTCAACCGCCAATCAAGACAATCCGTTAATGTCGAAAGTCGTAGACAAACCAGGCACACCTATCTTCGGCATAGACGTTTGGGAACACGCGTATTACTTGAAATACCAGAACAAACGCGCAGATTATCTAACGGCTATTTTTTCTGTGGTGAATTGGAGTTTTGTCAACGAACGTTACGCTTCGCGATGACACAACACGTTGTGATGACCTTCTTCGAAGGATGACACATTTCACGTGATGACCGTTCCGGATGACGCTTCGCGATGACACTTCGTGACAATAATCCGTCTTGCGGTTAACGCTTAAAAAGCGGCACAGTAGAACACGGCTCGCCATACATAATGCGGTTGGCGACAGGCTGAAGTTTTTGAGAAAGTTGAATGTAAACCTCTTCTGTGAGTCGAAGTGATGTGCAGCCCTTAACGACTACATTTTTATCTTGAAATTTCGAAAGATCCAATTGTTGAATAAATGCAAGCGCCCTTAAAGTGTCTAAAGTACTCGGTGATGAAAAATGACATTGCGCCTGGACTTCAGAAAGTTTCAATGCCAATAACATGTATGCCCATACTGGAACAATAGCATCTACCGAACAATGAATGGCAACAATTTTATGGGTATACTCTGCAGTATTCAGCGATGAAACAAATTCTCTAAAATCCTTTTCCTTCAACGCAATTCCCTGCCACAATTGAGGAGCAATATCTAACGCTACACCTTCAAACGCCGCCACTTCTTCAGCAATGTCAAGCGTAATGAGTTTACTATTTGCAACCTTGTTTTCAATCATGGTTCAAAAGTAATCCAACTCTCGATATACTCCACCATCGCGTAGCGTCATCCCGCAGGGTCATCACAACATGTTGTGTCATCCGCTCCGCGGTCATCGGCTCTGCCGTCATCCCGCAGGGTCATCCTTCGAAGAAGGTCATCACAACATGTTGTGTCATCCGCTCCGCGGTCATCGCTCCGCGTCATCACACGAAGTGTGTATATTTGTAATGTGACCTACATCATCGGAGAAATAGGACAAAACCACAACGGTTCGGTAGAGTTAGCGAAGGACATCATTGACCTCGCTGCTGCCCCCGTGGTGGAAGATTATTTTCAGCTCTCGCTGAAGCCTATGAATGCGGTGAAGCTCACCAAGCGTGACCTGAACGAAGAACTTAGCCAATCACAAATGAATGCGCCTTACAACAGTCCGCATTCATTCGGGGCGACATACGGAGAACACCGCGCGTTTCTCGAGTTGAACGACGAGCAGCACGAAGAACTGTTTCATTATTCAAAATCGAAAGGATTGGATTTTGTGGAAACGCTTTGCGCAACCGGATGTCTTTCTTTGTTGAAACGATTCACACCCGATTATTTGAAGGTAGCCAGTCGCGACCTCACGAATCTACCGCTGCTAGCGGCTTTGGCGGAGACGAAGATTCCCATTATTCTTTCCACGGGAATGGCTGGGAAGGAAGAACTCGATCACGCGTTAGACACCATTTCGCATTACCATTCGAACATCAGCATCCTCCACTGCACCTCGGAATACCCGACGCAGCCGAAGAACGTCAATCTGAATACCATTAAATTTTTACAAAACAATTATCCGCAATACAACATTGGTTTCAGCGATCATACGCTGGGCATTTTCACTCCGGTTGCCGCCGTTGCTATGGGGGCTACCATCATCGAAAAGCACATCACCACCGATCGTAATTTGAAAGGAACCGACCAACGCGGATCCCTCGGCCCTGAAGGCATTCGACGCATGGTGCGCGACATTCGTGAACTCGAATTGTCCATGGGTGAAGTGGAAATGAAGATCGAAGATTCTGTCGCTTCCGCTCGTTTGAAGTTGGAAAGAAGCATCGCCGCCATTCGTGAAATTCCAGTTGGAAAAATCATTGAAGAAGCAGACTTGTGCATGCTCTCTCCAGGCGACGGATTCAAATGGGCACAACGAAATTTGGTGGTTGGAAAACGCACCACTGCATCCATTCCCGCGAATGAAATTATTTACCCCATTCACTTGGAAGACTAAATGCAAAACGCCGAACATCACGCTGTCATCTTTGTTGCAGGAGGCACTGGAACCCGCATGGGAAGCGCCCTTCCGAAGCAATTTCTTACGCTAAACAACACGCCCATTCTTATTCATACGCTGCGAAACTTTCACACGTTCAATCCCTTTTTTGAAATGGTGGTGGTCATGCATCACGACTATATTTCGTTCTGGAAGGACTTGTGTCTTCAATTCGAACATGTTCCTGCACACACTGTAGTTGCAGGCGGAGAAGAACGTTTCCACAGTGTGAAAAACGGATTGAATGCTCTTTCTGAAAGCGTGAATTCTGTGGCAGTGCACGACGCTGTTCGTCCACTTGTTTCGCACGAAACACTTAAAAGATGTTTTGATGCGTTGAATGAAAACCCCGCTGTAGTGCCCGCCATACCCATCAACGATTCCATTCGTGAAGTGCACGGTGCAGAGAATAAAAGCGTCGATCGTTCGTTGTTCAAACGCATTCAAACCCCTCAGTGTTTTCATGCTACTGTTTTGAAAGAAGCCTACAATCAGCCTTTCAGCCCGTTATTCACCGACGATGCTTCCGTAGTGGAATCGAACGGTCATTCGGTTTTTTTGGTGGAAGGAAATCTGGAAAATATTAAAATAACATCGCCCATCGACCTCATCGTTGGTGAGGCATTAACTGCAAATACAAAATAAAATGAACGCTCCACGTGCAAAGAAAATAGCGAAGGAATTGGTAGAACACGGTCATACGCGCATAGACAACTACTATTGGATGCGTCTTTCAGACGAGCAGAAAAACGCTGCTACACCAGACGAGCAAACTGCCGATGTATTGGCCTACTTGAAGGAAGAGAACGACTACGTAAACGAGGGAATGAAGCACACCGAAGAATTGCAGAAGCAGTTGTTCGAAGAAATGAAGGGACGTATTAAAGAAGACGACTCTTCGGTTCCGGTGAAGCAAAACGGATATTGGTATTACACGCGTTACGAAATTGGACAAGACTACGCCTTCAACTGTCGCAAGAAGGAAAGCATGGAAACGGGTGAAGAAGAAATTCTCATCAACGGTCCTGAAATGGCGAAGGGCAAAGACTACTGGGCGCTAGGCGGATTAAGCATTTCAGAAAACAACCGCTACATGGTTTACGGTGTAGACGAAGTAAGTCGAAGAGTCTACACCTTGCGTGTGCGTGATTTGCAAACGGGAGAGTTGTTCAATGAAATCATTGAAGGCACTTCAGGTTCTGCCACCTGGGCATCGGATAACCTTCATTTTTTCTACACGAAAAAAGATCCACAAACCTTGCGCGATTGCCAAGTGTGGCGACATGAATTGGGAACCGATCCGTCTACAGATGTTTTGGTGTTCGAAGAAAAAGACGAAGAATTTTCGTGCTTTGTTTTCAAAACGAAAACCAAGCAATACCTTATTATTGGCAGCTCTCAAACGGTTTCCGACGAATACCGCGTGCTCGAGTCTAACAATCCGAAAGGTGAATTTCGTTTGTTTCAAAAACGCGAACGCGACTTGGAATACAGCATCACGCAATACGAAGACAAGTTTTATGTCTTAACGAATCTAGACGCGAAGAACTTCCGTCTCATGTCGTGCCCCATTCATTCCACCGAAAAAGAAAATTGGGAAGAAGTCATTCCTCACCGCGAAAACACGTTGTTGGAATCGGTTGAAATGTTCAAAGAATATTTGGTGTTGGAAGAACGCACCGAAGGGTTGGCGCACATTCGCGTTACGCGTTGGGACAAGGCAGAAGAGCATTACCTGGAGTTTCCAGATCCGACATACAGCGCGGGAGTGGGAGCGAATCCGGAGTTTGATACCGAGACTTTACGTTTCGGATATTCGTCTATGACCACTCCAGGCAGCGTGTTCGATTACAACATGAAAACACGCGAGCGCGAATTGAAAAAACAACAACCTGTGTTGGGTGAATTCAATGCGAGCGATTATACGAGTGAACGCATTTTCGCAACGGCAAAAGACGGCGTAAAGGTTCCTATTTCCTTGGTGTACAAGAAAGGATTCGAGCGCAACGGAAGTGCGCCGTGTTTGCTGTATGCTTACGGAAGCTACGGACACAGCATGGACGCTGGGTTCAGCAGCGCGCGACTGTCATTGTTAAACAGAGGATTTGTTTTCGCCATTGCGCACATTCGCGGTGGAAGCGACATGGGACGTAACTGGTATGAAGACGGGAAATTATTGAAGAAGAAAAACACCTTTACCGATTTCATTGCTTGCGGTGAATGTTTGGTGGAAGAAAAATACAGTACATCCAATCGCTTGTTCGCCATGGGCGGAAGTGCAGGCGGATTGCTTATGGGTGCAGTGGCCAACATGGCGCCTTCGTTGTTCAACGGAATCATAAGCGCAGTGCCGTTTGTAGACGTGGTAACTACGATGTTAGACGAAAGCATTCCACTTACCACCTTCGAATTCGACGAGTGGGGAAATCCGAAAGACAAGGACTATTACGATTACATGCTCAGCTATTCTCCTATTGATAACATTGAAGCGAAAGACTATCCGCATACCCTTGTAACCACAGGCTATTGGGACAGTCAAGTGCAATACTGGGAGCCCGCGAAATACGTGGCGAAGTTGCGCGATACGAAGACCGATTCGAATAAATTGTTCTTCAAGTGTACCATGGAAGCCGGGCATGGCGGGAAGTCTGGACGTTTTGAAGCATTGAAAGAAGTAGCACTTGAATACGCGTTTTTATTGGATCTCGCTCACAAAGCATAACAAGAAATCATGGCAGTACTGCAAAACAAACAACGGTGGAAGGTGGTCTTGTTGCTTTTAGCAGCGGCCATTGCGGGCGTTACCTTGTGGTACACCAATAGTATTGCACGACGCATTCGCGACGAAGAAAAAGCGAAGGTCGAGTTGTGGCACAGCGCCATTCGCAAGAAAGAAGAATTGGTGAAACTCACGCAAGTGTTGTTCGACAGCTTGCGCTCCGAAGAAACACGCAAAGCGGAGATCCTCGGAAGAGCCATGAACACCATCTCGAATCCGCAAGGCGACTTGTCATTTGCGGTAGATGTGTTGGCGTTGAATACAACCATTCCGTTGTTGGTGTGTAACACCGAAAACGAGTTTCAGCTTTCGCGCAACATCGATTCTGTCTACATCAAAGACCCTATTCGCATTGAAGAATTGCGTTTGCAGTACGAGCAAGAGTACAAGCCCATTTCCTTTCCAGACGCGGGCATTGTGGTGTATTACAGCAACAGTTACATGTACAAAGAGCTGAAGCAAACCATCGACGATTTGGTTTCTTCGTTCTTCAATGAAACGGTAATCAATACCGCTTCTGTCCCGGTAATTGTCACCGACAGCACGAAGATGAATGTGGTACAGGTTGGAAAGATAGACACGCTGAAATGCAATGTGAATCAGGTGTTAGCGGAAATGAAGGAAGGGTATGAGCCCATTGAAATTAAGATTCCGGGAAGATCTACGCAGTACATTTTTTACGACGACTCTGCCACCATTCAGCAGTTGAAGTTGTTTCCGTATCTGCAGTTGTCGCTCATAGGCGTGTTCCTTTTCGTGGCCTACATACTCTTCTCAACCTTCCGCCGATCTGAGCAGAATTTGGTTTGGGTGGGTATGGCGAAGGAGACGGCGCATCAGTTGGGCACACCGCTTTCTGCGCTTATGGCGTGGCGAGATTTGTTCGAGCAGCAAGGTGTTTCGAAAGCCTTGATTGAAGAGTTCAACAAAGATATTGAGCGCCTTTCCACGATTACTGAGCGCTTCTCGAAAATCGGATCGGAAGCGGCACTCAAGCCCATTGGCGCGAAAGACTTGGTCGAAGAAATTCTCGACTACTTGCGCGTCCGCATATCTTCTGAAGTCATTATTCAAGTTGAATCAGACGGCAATCCAATCGTACACGTGAACGTCGCCTTATTCAGTTGGGTCATCGAGAACCTCGTGAAAAACAGCGTCGATGCCATGGATGCAAAAGGACACCTAACTGTCTCCATCCACGAATCCAACGGCAAAGTATACATAGACGTCAAAGACAGCGGCAAGGGCATCCCCAAACGCAAATGGAAAACCATCTTCGAACCCGGCTTCACCACCAAGCTGCGAGGTTGGGGTCTTGGACTTTCGCTTGCCAAGCGCATTGTGAAGAATTATCATAAGGGGAGTATTTACGTTTTGTCCAGTGTTCAGGGGGAAGGTACAATCTTTAGAATTGCGCTTCGGAAATAGACATGAATGTCTGCGACGAATGTTTTCAACGAATGCCTACGGCGAATGTCCTCGACTGGCTTAATTAAACAAAGTTCTCACAACGCAGTTCCTCCCGATAGCTATCGGGAAACGTAGTTCAAGGTTTCAATTACCTAGTTCGTTCATCGCTTTTCCCAAACAGACTCCGCAGACTTGTACATTTCTATAAGTTTTTCACGATTTTTTATCGTTTTCTCAGAGAACTCAGGCGGTTCAACGAAATCTGGGTGATTGATGATATCAAAAAGTTTTTTAGTTTGCTCATCCATAGGGCTAATTTAACTTTTAGTTCATTAGCTCGCTTGAAATTCCATAATTTTTTAGATCTTTTCCCCCACCTCCAGTGGGGGCATTTCGAATGCCGCTCGCAGAGCGAGCTCGGATAGCGCGAAGAAATATTTTAATTCTTACAAAAATCGTCGAAGACCCTCGTTACTTGCAACCCTCGTCCATCGGACCCTCGCGAAGCTATTAGCCCTCGCAACGCCAGTTGCTCTCGCGAAGCATTCGCCTCCGGCATTCGTGGCTACGCCACATTCGTCCTTCGGACTTTCTTTTCTGCGAAATTTTCCCTACCTTCGCTGCTTACTTAAACGAGTAAATATGCGTATTCGCTTTCTTTTTTATACTCTTGGTGTACTTTTTCTTGCCTCTTGTGCCTCTCCTGAAGACTTTTACTACCTTCGAAATGCTGGCAACGAAAAAATTGCCGACCAAGCCATTGATAGCACTGCCTCTAACCCTACCATAGCCATCGGAGACCAATTGAGTATCGTACTCACTTCTGCTAACCTTGAAATAAACGCACTAGTTAACGCAGCGAATTCTGGTGGCGCCCAAGGTGGAATGTCCCAAGGCGGAATGGTAAATCCTATCATGGGATACCTCGTAGACCCCAAAGGGGAGATAGAATTTCCAAAAATTGGAAAAATGAAGGTGGCCGGGAAGTCCATGACAAGTGTCCAAAAAGAATTGGAAGCAGTCTTGGCTGAATACGTAAAAGAACCCGCTGTTGCAGTGAGAAGATTGAATTTTCGCGTAACGGTCATTGGTGAGGTGGCTAGCCCTGGAATTGTTCCAATTTCTTATGACCGCATGAACATCATGGAAGCATTGGCGCAAGCGGGTGACCTAACCATTTTCGCCGAACGAGAAAATATTCTTCTGATTCGAGAAACACCCCAGGGAAAGGAAACCGTGCGATTGAGTTTGTATGATAAATCCTTGCTTTCTTCTCCTTACTATTGGTTACAAAGTGGGGATATCTTGTATGTGCAGCCCAATAAGACTAAGGTAAACACGAATACCACTTTTTTCCAAGTGTGGCCAACCATCATCAGTTCGGTCTCTATTTTCTTAGTCATCTTTAACCAAATTGTTCAATAACCATGGTCGAGAACGAAGTACAAGAAAGGGAAGTCAATGTAATTGCTGAAATCAAAGAAACCGTTTTAGCATACTGGCCCCTCTTTGTTTTGGGCTTGGCCCTGTCTTTCACAGGGGCCTTTGTTTATTTGCGTTATACCCCTGCAGTGTATCAAGCCACCGCCAAATTATTGGTAAAGGACGATTCAAAAATGGGTTTTGGTCGTACCAATAACGTACTCACTCAGTTAGACGCTTTCGGAAGCAAGACCAATGTCGAAAACGAACTGGTGGTCATTCATTCGCGCTCTGTCATGCGCGAGGCAGCCATTAAGGCGAATTCATTCATTTCAGTTTATAGCAACGGACGTGTAACCGATCGCATTCAAGCGGACTTCCCCATCCGGTTTCAGCCACTCAATCCTGATTCCTTGAAGGGTGGTAACAAAGAATTCCGCGTCACCGAAAATGAAATTGTTTTTGGTAACAATCACTATCCGTTAAAGGACTCTGTATTGGTCGACGAAGGCTTGAACACACCTTTTTTAATTTTCGTGAACGAGAATGAAGTAGGACGTGTCTCCAACGAGAATTTTTCTCTTCGGACGCGTTCCTTGGAATCTGAGGTAGGAGCATTGGTGGGAGGCTTCAAGGCGGAAGCGACCAACAAGCAAGCCAGTGTAATCGATTTGTCTATTACAGCATTGGATCCCCAATTGGCTCAAAAAAATCTTCAGGCAATCCTCGACGCATACACGCAAGCGAGTGTGAAAGATAAACGCCTGATTGCGGAGTACACACTGAATTTCATTGAAAATCGCTTGGCGGTCGTGACAGAGGAATTGGACTCAGTGGAGTCGCGGATTGAACAGTTTAAAACCGCCAACCAAATATTCGATCTCAGCGCGCAAAGCGACATGTTTCTCAGCAGTGTGCAAGTACAAGATGCAGAGTTGAGTAAGATAAACATTCAATTATTGGCTTTGGACGAAGTTGAACGTTATGTCAAGGGAGCCAATCGAAACGGAACATTCCCCTCGTTGTTGGGTGTAAGTGATCCCATTCTTTCCACCCTTCTTTCGGGACTGTACGAGACGGAAACCCTTTACAACAAACGCAAACTCACTGCCGGAGATCGCGATCCTGAGTTATTGAATCTGAAATCCGAGATTCAGAAATTGGAGCAAGGAATTACCACTGCATTAAGCAATGTGCGTTTAGCACTGCTTTCTGCGAAACGTCCGTTGGAAGAGCAAATCAATTTGCGCATGTCGGAACTTTCCAGCCTACCCAGCAAAGAACGTTCATTGTTAGACATCAGCCGTCAGCAAGCCATTAAAAACGCCATCTACACCTTCTTGTTGCAGAAAAGAGAAGAATCTGCTATTTCATTCGCTTCAACAATTAGCGATGTTCGCATTATTGAACCCGCCTTGGGAAGTAACTCACCTCTCAGTCCAAGAAGACAGATGGTTTGGTTAATTGCCTTGGTAGTCGGATTGGCCGTTCCTGCTATCTTCCTTATCGTAAAAGAGCGGTTGAACAACAAGGTTTTGTTCCGCTCAGACATTGAAAAAATAGTTCCCGGACTGCCAATCATTGGTGAGATTTTTCAAAGTAAAATGACGGAAACCGACTTGATTTTTGTAGAAAATTCACGATCGGTCATGGCGGAAAGTATTCGTTCGGTGAGAACCAAACTTCCATTTTACTTTACGCGTGAAGACGAAAAGGTACTGTTGGTTTCTTCTTCCATTCCAGGTGAAGGCAAGTCGTTTATGGCTGCTAATCTGGGGTTGTCCATAGCTATGATGGGTAAGAAGACAGTCATTATTGGAGGTGACTTGCGCAAACCGAAGTTGCACAAAACATTTGGAATATCGAACGCCATAGGATTGTCGACTTACCTCATTGGTAAGTGCAGCTCCGAAGAGACAATAGTGGCTACCGAGCACGACAACTTGTTTGTTTTACCCTCTGGTCCTGTTCCACCAAATCCATCGGAATTGTTGTTGCAAGAACGTTGGCCAAAGTTGATTGAAGAACTGAAAATCCATTTCGATTTTATTATTCTCGACACACCACCTTTGGGGCTCATCAGCGATGCTGAGCTTATGGTTAAGGTTGCCGACCTTTCCATGTTTGTGGTGCGACACAACCACAGCACCAAAGAAGCGGTTCGTAAGGTATTGGGCAATCCCGATTTCACTTCGCGTTTCACAAGAACCGTATTGGTCTTTAACGGTTTGAAACAGCGTGGTATTGGCTACTACGGCTATGGTTACGGTTATGGTTACGGCTATGGTTACGGCTACGGCTACGGCTATGGTGAAGAAGCGTATGGAAGTGAAACGAAGCGCGCTCCGTTGATTAAAAGGATGAAGAAAAGAATTAAGAAACTAATTAAATAAATTCTGCGAAGCAGAGTAAATTGAAGTAAATGCGGCTGCGCCGCGTAAGAACAATACAACTTACCCCGTAGGGACTTACTTCAACTTACTCCGAAGGAATTTAGAAAAAGGAAAAGAAGGAAATTATAAAAGAAAAGATGAATACTCGAAGAATAGCTCTCATAACCGGCATCACCGGCCAGGACGGATCATTCCTAGCGGAACTCTTATTGGAAAAGGGCTATAAAGTTCATGGTTTGTTAAGAAGAGCATCTTCTTTTAATACCGGACGTATTGAGCATCTTTATTTTTCTGAATGGATCAAAGATGCCCACGGAAATAAAAAATTGGAATTGCATTATGGCGATATGACCGACTCGTCTTCGCTTATTCGTATTATTCAGCTTGTACAACCAACGGAAATTTACAACCTTGCGGCTCAGAGTCATGTGAAAGTCTCGTTTGAAGTGCCGGAGTATACAGCAGAGTCGGATGCGGTTGGAACTTTGCGCATACTTGAGGCAGTTCGTATTTTGGGAATGGAGAAAACCTGTAGAATTTACCAAGCTTCTACCAGCGAGTTGTACGGAAAAGTTCAAGAGGTGCCACAATCGGAAACTACCCCCTTTTACCCGCGTTCTCCCTACGGAGTAGCAAAGCAATACGCTTTTTGGATTACCAAGAACTACCGCGAGGCCTACGGCATGTATGCGGTGAATGGCATTTTATTCAATCACGAGAGTGAGCGTCGCGGAGAAACCTTTGTTACACGTAAAATCACCTTGGCAGCTGCACGCATTGCCAAGGGGTTACAGAAAAAATTATACCTCGGCAACCTCAGCGCCCAACGCGATTGGGGCTATGCGAAAGATTATGTGGAATGCATGTGGCTCATGCTGCAGCACGACACCCCCGAAGATTTTGTCATTGCCACCGGAGAAATGCACACGGTGCGTCATTTCTGCACGTTGGCGTTTCAAGAAGCGGGTATTGAGTTGAAATGGGAGGGAGAGGGCGTGAATGAAAAAGGCATAAACGTTAACACAGACGAAACATTGGTTGAAGTCGACCCCAAGTACTTTCGTCCAGCTGAAGTTGATCAGCTCCTCGGCAATCCAACCAAAGCCAAAACGCTCTTGGGCTGGAATCCGAACAAGACTGCGTTGAACGAATTGGTGAGGATTATGGTGAGCAATGACCTTAAGTTAGTGGAGAAGGAGGGGAGGATTTAAATTGCTAAAGCAGTAAATTGAAGTAAATACGGCTGTGCCGTGTAAGGGGAACACGACTTACCCCGCAGGGACTTACTTCAACTTACTCCGAAGGAATTTATAGTAAGTGGTAATTTCGACTTTGTCGAGTAAATTGAAGTAAATGCTACTTCGTAGCGTAATAGGAATTCACCTTACCCCGCAGGGATTTACTTCAACTTACACAACGAAGTTGTATTTAACAGATGCAGAATGAAGGGTTTAAAAGGAGATAAGAAGTGGTTGGTGCTGAAGACGAGGGCTAACGCTGAGAAGAAAGTAGCAGAGCGCCTGGCTTTGAAAGGTATTGAAGTTTATCTACCCTTGTACACCACCATGAAACAGTGGAGCGATCGCAAGAAGAAAGTTCAAAAGCCATTGATTTCGTCAACGGTTTTTGTTCATGTGGAAGAGAAGGAAAGAGAGTTGTTGTGGAATGTGGTGGGTGTAAGCGGAATGTTGTATTTCCTGGGTCAACCCGCGGTTGTGCGTGAGGAAGAAATATTCATTTTGCAGCAAATGTTGCAAGAAGGCGTATACGAAAGTGTGAAATTAAGTCCCACGTTCATTGAAGGACAGGAGGTTGAAATCACCGGAGGAGACTTCAAAGGCCTTCGCGGTATTGTGGTTGAAGAAGTGAATGCCCAAAAAGTGGTTATTGCCCTTCAGGGATTGGGAGCGCAGGTGGTGTTTACGCTGAAAAAAGGAGCTGTTAAGGTGGTTAAGAGAGGTTAGGATTGAAAGGTAAGAGAAGTTAAGAAGAGGGAAGAGAGGGGAAGAATTAAATAATATAGGGATTGTCGCGCGAAGCGCGTCATCCTTCGTAAGAAGGTCATCACACGCAGTGTGTCATCGCATCGCGTAGTGTGCGTAATCCTTCGAAGAAGGTCATCACACGCAGTGTGTCGTGTGACTGACAATGGCGAAGCCGTGAAAAAAAATAAGGTTTAGAACAAAAAACGTATGAGTTTAGAAAACAAAAAAATCGCAGTTATTGGTTTAGGCTATGTAGGCTTGCCTTTAGCGGCGGCGTTTGCAGAGAAATATCCAGTAGTGGGTTTCGATATTAATCAGGGAAGAGTGAATGAGTTGAAGTCGGGTCACGACCATACCTTGGAATTGGCAGACGATGAGTTGAAGGCGGTGTTGGTTGAAGGTTTCGATAGCGGAAACGGATTGTTGCCAAGTTTCAATGCGGAAGACTTGGAAACGTGTAATGTGTTTATTGTAACCGTTCCTACGCCAATAGATGAAAGTAAAAGACCTGACCTTCGTCCGTTAATTAGCGCGTCCACTTTAATAGGAAAATACTTGAAGAAAGATGACATTGTCATTTATGAGAGCACAACATATCCTGGTTGTACAGAAGAGGATTGCGTTCCTGTCTTGGAAAGAGTTTCGGGTTTGAAGTTTAACCAGGATTTCTATTGTGGGTATTCACCAGAGCGAATTAATCCAGGAGATAAAGAAAATACCGTTAAGAAGATAAAGAAAGTCACAAGCGGAAGCACACCTGAAATTGCATCTGTGGTAAATGACCTTTATAAATCTGTAATCACGGCAGGTACATACCTAGCTCCATCTATGAAAGTTGCGGAGGCATCTAAAGCAATAGAAAATGCTCAGCGTGACGTCAATATTTCATTTGTGAATGAATTAGCGTTGATATTCGATAGATTGGGAATAGATACGAACGAAGTTATTGAGGCAGCAGGGAGCAAATGGAACTTTTTGAAATACAGACCAGGCTTGGTCGGGGGGCATTGTATAAGTGTTGATCCTTATTATTTGGCTTACAAGGCTGAGCAGGTAGGTTATCACCCTGCGGTAATACTTTCTGGCAGACGAGTAAATGACGGCATGGGTGCATTTGTGGCGAACAAAATGATAAAGCTGATGATAGCGAAAGGTTTGGCCATAAAAAACGCAAGAGTTTTAATCATGGGAATAACCTTCAAAGAGAACTGTCCAGATATACGAAATACGAAAATTGTAGATATTAGAAAAGAATTAATTGAGTTTGGTTGTAGTGTAGATGTTATTGACCCATGGGCTAACACCGATGAGGTTTTTGAAGAATATGGCTTTCATTTATTGAATGAGTCAAAACTCGAATTGAATTCGTATTCAGGAATAGTCTTGGGTGTGGCGCATGAGTCCTTTAGACATTTGAAACTAGTCAAAAATGAATCCACAGCGATTTATGATGTAAAAGGGATGTTAGAAGCGAATTTAGTTGACGGAAAATTGTAGGTGGTGAGAGTATTAGTTACAGGAATAGCAGGTTTTATTGGGTTTCATGTTGCCAAGAGATTATTATCTGAAGGGTATTCTGTCGTTGGAGTTGACAATCTGAACGATTATTACGATGTCCAATTAAAAAAAGATAGACTCAAGGAACTGGGTGTTACTGAAAATGAGAATAATTGGACATCATCTGATACAAAACTGACATTTATAAAAATGGAACTTCAAGAAAAAGACTCTTTCATGAGTTTATTTTCTGAAAACAAGTTTGAGTATGTTATTCATTTGGCTGCGCAAGCCGGTGTGCGGTATTCGCTTTCAGAACCTCAGAAGTATGTAGACAGCAACATAACAGGATTTTTGAGTATATTGGAGTGCTGTCGCTTTTATCCAGTGAAACATTTAATTTTTGCCAGTAGTTCTTCTGTTTATGGCTTGAATACCAAAATACCTTTTTCTGAATCAGACAGAACAGATACTCCCATAAGTTTGTACGCGGCAACAAAAAAAGCAAATGAATTAATGGCACATACCTACAGTCATTTGTTTAAAGTACCGTGCACGGGTCTGAGATTTTTTACCGTTTATGGACCTTGGGGCAGACCAGATATGGCCATGCATTTATTTACCAAAGCGATAATGAATTTAGAGCATTTGCAGTTATTTAATGGCGGTGAGCTGAGTCGTGATTTCACTTATATTGATGATGTGGTAGAGAGTGTGTATCGATTGATGCTTTTACCAAATGTGGACAAAGAAGTTCCATTGAACATTTTTAACGTAGGTAGGAATCAGCCGGAAAAATTGATTGATTTTATTCATTCAATTGAAAAACACACATCTAAAACGGCTCAATTGAACTATATGCCGATGCAAGCAGGAGATGTGGAAATGACTTATTCCGATGTGACACTTTTGAATGAATACGTGAATTATAAGCCGAAAATTGATATTGATCAAGGGGTGAAAAATTTTGTTGATTGGTATAAAAATTACAATGAAAAATAAGAAAGTTTTCATTATCGCTGAAATTGCCCAAGCGCATGAAGGCTCCCTAGGAATTGCACATTCATATATAGATGTTCTAGCTGAATGTGGAGTTGATGCTATAAAATTTCAAACACATATTGCAGAAGCAGAGAGCAGTGAATTTGAATCTTTTCGAGTGAAATTTAGTTTTGAAGATGAAACCCGATTCGACTATTGGAAACGAATGGAATTCACAAAAGAGCAATGGCTTGGTTTGAAAGAACATTGTGACAATAAAGGACTTGAATTTATTTCTTCTCCGTTCAGTTGCGCTGCAGTTGATCTGCTTGAAGAAATTGGTGTTAAGCGTTTTAAAATTGGGTCGGGTGAAATGACGAATTTTTTAATGCTTAGTAAAATTGCGAATACCGGAAAACCGATCATTCTATCCTCGGGAATGAGTGATTACAAAGAGCTTCAACAGTGTATTGAATTTTTGAAGCCGTTTGGAAATGAGGTTAGTTTACTTCAATGCACGACGGCTTATCCAACAAAACCAGAGCAATGGGGATTGGGTGAAATTTCTGCGTTGAAATCACGGTTTGATATACCTGTCGGGTTTTCTGATCATTCATCCGATATAACAGCCGGAATCGCAGCTGTTAGTTTAGGTGCCGAGATTCTTGAATTTCATGCTACTTTTCACAAAGATATGTTTGGCCCAGATGCCAAGGCTTCTTTATCTATTGACGAGACAAAGCAATTGGTTCAATCTGTTAGAGCTTTGGAATTAGCACTTAATGCTGAAAACACAAAAGAGGATATGTCTCAATTCTCTGAACTTAAAAATCTGTTTGGAAAATCACTCGCGGTCAATAAAAATCTATCAAAAGGAGACACAATTGATATTAATGATTTAGAATCGAAAAAACCAGGAGATAAAGGAATTTCGGCGAGAGAATTTCAGTCGGTACTAGGTAAGAAACTCCTGAGAGATAAGACTCAATGGCAGTTCTTATCAAATTCAGACATAGAAAACTGACTTATGGAAAGAAGAAAAATTTGTGTGGTAGTCACAGCAAGACCGTCTTATAGTCGAATTAAAACAGCCTTGCAAGCTATCAAGGAGCATCCCAAACTTGAACTTCAATTGGTGGTTGCTGCTTCTGCGTTGTTAGATCGTTATGGATCCGCTGTTCAGTATATTGAAAAAGATGGATTTCATATAGCAGCTAAAGTATTCAATGTGCTAGAAGGTGAGAACTTAACCGCGGCCGCAAAGACTACGGGGCTTGGAATAATGGAATTGTCTTCTGTATTTGAAAATTTAAGGCCCGACATGGTAGTAACGGTTGCTGATAGATTTGAGACAATTTCTACGGCCATTGCCGCGGCTTACATGAATATACCTTTGGTTCATATTCAAGGCGGAGAGGTGACCGGTAATATTGATGAAAAGGTAAGACACAGCATTACCAAACTTGCTGATTATCATTTTGTAGCTTCTGCAGATGCATATGAACGTGTTATCAAATTGGGTGAAAATCCGAGCAATGTATTCAATACAGGTTGTCCATCAATTGATTTAGCCGATAAGGTTATTCAAAATCCGAACCTTGATTTTAATCCCTATGAAAAATATGGTGGGGTTGGTGTCTGCCCCGATTTGTCTAACGGCTATGTTGTTGTTATGCAACATCCAGTGACAAACGAATATCAGGACTCTCGTAAACACATTAACGAGACTCTCATTGCGGTGAAAGATTTGCACCTCCCGGTCTTGTGGTTTTGGCCGAATGTAGATGCCGGCGCGGATGGTACTTCTGCAGGTATTCGTGCATTTCGTGAAAAACACCTTACTCATCACATTCATTTTTTTAAAAACATGGAGGGCGAAGATTTTTTAAAACTTCTTTTTAATAGCAAATGTTTGGTAGGAAACTCTTCGGTTGGAATAAGAGAATGTGCATATTTGGGTGTTCCAGTTGTTAACGTTGGATCAAGGCAAAATCGAAGAGCACGGGGAAACAATATAATTGATGTGGATTATAATTCCATAACAATCAAGGGCGCAATAGATTCGTGGTTGAATTCAGGAAAACCTAAGCGCTCTGATGTCTATGGCGGCGGAAATGCGGGAGAACAAATTGCAAATCTTCTTGCGACTAATTCATTGATTTTTCACAAAACAATTAGTTATTGAGAATTTTGGGATTAATACCTGCTCGAGCAGGTTCTAAGGGAATTCCGGGCAAGAATATCAAGGTATTAGGAGGCAAACCTTTAATAGCGCATGCCGCAGATTCAGTTGGAAAATCTTTAAGAATTAGCCGATTAATCGTTAGTACTGACTCTGAGGAAATTGCTCAAATTGCAAGAGAGCAAGGTATTGAAGTTCCTTTTATAAGACCTCAGGAGTTGGCTTTAGATACCACCCCTTCGGTTGAAGTAATGATTCACGCATTGAACTATTATAAAAATATCGGTGAAGAATTTGATGCAATTTGCTTGCTTCAAGCAACAAGCCCATTTAGGCCAAAGAATTTTGTTGACGATTGTATTCAGACCTTTATTGATTCAAATTCAGATTCATTCATTTCCGTGCTAAGTGTTCCTCATGAATATAATCCACATTGGACTTTTGAAGAAAATGAATGTGGCGGATTAAGAATTGCAACAGGTGAGAACGAATTAATTCCAAGACGGCAAGATTTACCTCGAAGTTTTTTTAGAGATGGAAGTGTCTATATCACAAAAGTTGATTTTTTGCTTAAACAGAAGAAGATAGTAGGAGGGAAAATTTCCTTCAAGGAATCTGATTCAAAGTACTATTGTAATTTAGATACACAAGAAGATTGGTCAAGAGCTGAAGAAATGATTCGATTGTTTCCTGAATTACTTTCTTAATTTATGTGTGGAATAGCGGGCATATTAACAACAAATCAGACTACGCAAAGTGAGTCTATTGTACAAAAGATGTTGCTCTCGACAAAACACAGAGGGCCAGACGCGTCTGTATTTTGGAATGATACCGTTGCATATTTGGGTCACAATAGATTAAGCATAATTGATTTGAGTCAATTTGCAAATCAACCCATGCAGAGTTCGTGCGGCCGGTTTACCATAGTATTTAATGGAGAGATTTACAATTACCTTGAATTAAAATCTCAACTCAGAGCACAGACTGTTTTTAAAACGGAGTCCGACACCGAAGTATTACTTGCGGCATATCAAAAATGGGGATCACAAGTTTGTGAGCATTTGAACGGAATGTTTGCCTTTTTAATATGGGACTCTCAAGAAAGAAGTGCTTTCATTTGTAGAGATCGGTTCGGAGTAAAACCGTTCTATTATACGTTTTTTCAAGGAGCATTTTATTTCGCTAGCGAGATAAAAGCCTTTTTTGCAGCTGGGATACCAAAAGTAGAAAATTGGAAAGTTTGGGCCAATTATCTCTCTTATGGCACATATGGCATGCCTCACGAAACGTTTTGGTCTGGAATTAATCAAATTCCGGCGGGTCATCAGACAAAAGTAGTAATCAAGGAGCATGCTGCTTTGACTGAAGCGGAAATGGAATTAGTAAATTGGTATGACTTTATCGGAAGGGTGAACGCAATAGAACCAATAGATGAAAAAACATTAAAGAATCAGTATTTGGATTTACTAAACGACTCTATTGCTTTGAGATTTAGAGCGGATGTAAAAGTTGGTTTTAATATAAGTGGAGGGCTTGATTCATCGGCTTTGCTAGCATTAGTTAATAAGAATTTCCCCGAGAATAAAACTATAGAGGCATTTACCTTCTATTCAAACAATGCTGATTACGACGAATTACCGTGGGTAGAGGAAATGATTGCTTTAACTGGAAATCCTTTAAACAGTTGTCTCCTAAACGTAAACGAAATGGAACAATTGATTCAGGAAGTTTCCTATTATCAAGATGAGCCTTATGGCGGTTTTCCAACCATTGCTTATAGCTTAATATTTAAAGAAGCACGAAAGAAGAATATCTTGGTACTTTTAGATGGTCAGGGCATGGATGAAGCTTGGGCTGGGTACGATTATTACAGAACCCAATCGGGTTTTTTGGTTCAAGGAACAAGTTCATCTCCTGTAAGACCGGAGGCATTAGATTCTGAATTTAGAAAATTGGCTGAAAAAGAGATTTACCCTGAGCCTTTTTCTGATAAATTAAAGAATTTACAATACAGGGATATTTTTTATACAAAAATACCACGTGCATTGCGTTTTAACGATCGAAACAGTATGATGCACAGTACAGAATTAAGAGAGCCCTTTTTAGATTATCGACTTGTTGAATTGGCTTTTGCTCAAGATGAATCAATTAAAATTAAGGGAAATCAGAGTAAATGGATGTTAAGACAAATTGTTAAGGATTATCTAGGCGATAGAATTTCGTTAGCACCAAAACGCCCCTTACAAACTCCCCAAAGAGAATGGATAAAAGAGCAATTGCGGCCTATTTTTTCTCATAATATTAATGAGTTTGCTAATAAATCCTATATGAATAAAGAAGCTGTTCTATCGGAATGGTCTGATTACCAAAACGGTTCTCAAGACAATAGTTTTTATATCTGGCAGTGGATGAATTTAAATGTAGTAGGTTGAACAAATTACTGTTGATTTGAAGGAAAAGTTAGAAATAATAAAATTTTATTTCAGATATGTTGGCTTTGGAATGGTTTTGCTTATTGCATTTTCGTTCCTTACGGGTGTATTTGAAAGCATTGGAATTAGTTTAGTTTTACCAGTAATTCAAAGTATGCTCATTGGCGAGAATGCAATTGGAAGCTTGAAAATAGATTATATCGTCGATTTAGTAAGGTATGTTGGAATTGAACACTCAAATGAAAATTTAATTTTTCTGCTTTTCGGAGTTTTTGTATTTAAAGCTTTATTTAAATTTATGACCGGTTACATAAAAGTGTACTATTCGAGTGGATTTTTGCTTCAATTGCGCTCAAATCTTTTGAATATGTTTACAAGATTAGATTATTTAAATTACACACAAAAAGATGCGGGTAAGTTGTCTAATAGCATTACACTGGAAGTTGAGAACGTCATTTCGGGTTTCATTTACTTTTCGAATTATTTGGTTACAATTTTTACTGGGGTATCTTTTATTTTTTTTATATTAACAATAAATCCTTGGTTTGCCCTGGTTGTTGTTCTCTTTGGAACAATTTATTACACCTTATTTAGAAGACTAAATAGGAGTATAAAAAATATTTCAATCGGAATTACAGAGTACAATTCAAATTTCCACAGTGTTCTAATACAGTACATTCATTCGTTCAAATATCTTAAATCTACAAATACATTCAGTAAATTAAAAGAGAATTTAGTTGCAACTATAAATAAAATAAGAGAGTTAAAAATAAAGAAAGATATTAGATCAAATTTCATTTCATCGGTTCAAGAGCCTGCTTTAATCATAATGATTGCCTTGGTAATTTATATTTCGATGAGGATATTCAATATCCCAGCTGCCTCAATATTTATTTTGCTATTACTTTTTTATAGATCTACGAATTATTTTCTTTCTGCTCAAAATATTTGGAACACATTTTTGGGCCACATTGGCAGCTCAAGATCAATCGTAGAATTGCAAGAAAGCCTTATTGGTGGCGAAGAAGTAATTAGCGGAACTAATGAAATTATTCGGTTTAATGAGATAAGTATAGAAAATGTCTTTTTTGATTACAATAGCGAAACGACTGTTTTAAATAATATTTCAGTTTCAATTCCAGCCAATAAAACCATCGCGTTTGTTGGTAAAAGTGGTAGTGGAAAAAGTACATTAGTAAATATACTCTCTGGAATCATCATTCCAAAAAGGGGTCAAGTTGCTATCGATGGGTTACCGCTATGTGAAATTAATATGTTAGCATGGAGAGAGCGGATTGGATACATTACTCAAGAGTCTGTAATTTTTAATGATACCATTCTTAACAATATTACACTTTGGAATTATGACGAGCAAATTGACGGGCAGCGATTACAGGATGCAATTGAAATGAGTCAGTTGAGTGATTTCATTCAAAGCAGAGCAGATTTTGAAAAATTAGTGGGGGACAGAGGTATAACTATTTCTGGAGGCCAAAGGCAAAGAATTTGTATTGCAAGAGAACTGTATAAAAAACCGGCATTATTGGTATTAGATGAAGCCACTAGTTCTTTAGATTCTCAAACCGAAAAATTTGTTCAAGAAAGTATTGATGCGCTCAAGGGCAAGATTACAATCATTATAATCGCGCACAGATTTTCAACCATAAAAAACGCGGACATTATACACATGATAGAGGCGGGAGAAATAGTGGAGTCGGGTACATTCGGGGAATTGACTAGGATGGGTTCTGCATTTGCAAGATTAAACGATATACAGTAAAGCACTGCACATTCTCTGGGGCAGTTTTTAAAATTAATTTGAAAGTAATTCATCGAAATTATTAATTGAAACTTGAAATGTTGGAAAATAAAACCATTTTAATTACTGGAGGAACGGGCTCTTTAGGAAAGGCATTAACAAATCACATCTTAAACAAACATGCGAATATTAAGAAGTTGATTATTCTGTCGAGAGATGAGCAGAAGCAATTTCAAATGGCTCAAGATTTTCCTGAGTCGAAATATCCGCAAATAAGATATTTTTTAGGTGATGTGCGAGATGAAGCAAGATTAGTAAGAGCTTTTCAAGGAGTCGATATTGTCATTCACGCTGCTGCAATGAAACATGTTCATTTGGCAGAATACAATCCTGATGAATGCATAAAAACGAATATTGGCGGTGCACAAAATGTTATTAATGCAGCACTGCAGACATCTGTTTCAAATGTTGTTGCTTTATCTACCGATAAAGCCTGCGCCCCAATAAATCTTTATGGTGCAACTAAATTAACATCTGACAAACTTTTCGTTGCGGCCAATAACATTAAAGGGTCAAATCCGATTAAGTTTTCAGTAGTTAGATACGGAAATGTAATGGGTTCTAATGGGTCTGTGATTCCTTATTTTATAAAAATGAAAAATACAGGAGTTTTACCTATTACAGATCCTAACATGACAAGATTTAATATTTCTCTTCAAGGTGGTGTGGACATGGTTATGCACGCAATTGAACATGCTTGGGGGGGAGAAATATTTATTCCTAAAATAGCCTCCTATAGAATAATGGATGTTGCGAATGCGATTGGTCCAGAATGTGAAAAAAAGGTAGTCGGAATAAGGCCGGGAGAAAAAATACATGAGGAAATGATAACTTCTTCAGACTCTTTCTACACATACGATTTAGGCAAATATTTTACAATTCTTCCAAGTGTGACAAATTTTGATTTGAATGATTTTGTGCGCACTTTCTCCGCATCGAAGGTAAGAGAAGGATTTAGTTATGATTCAGGAACCAATTCAGAATGGGAGACCGTTGAAAGTCTTAAATTACTTATTAAGGAACACGTAGAAGCAGCATTAGAAGTATAATGGAAAACAAAGTAATTCCTTATGGTCGTCAGAATATAACAAAAGAAGATGTTGATGCCGTTGTTGAAATTCTTAAATCTGACTATTTAACACAAGGCCCGAAGATAAAAGAGTTTGAAGACAAATTTGCTGAGTACATAGGAAGCAAATATGCAGTCGCGGTCTCAAATGGAACAGCTGCGTTGCATCTTTGCAATTTGGCATTGGGTGTGAAGGAGGGAGATAAAGTAATTACAACTCCAATTACATTCGCGGCTTCTGCAAATTGCGTTCGGTATTGTGGCGGTGAAGTTGTTTTTTCAGATATAGATCCAACCACTTATCTGTTAGACATTAATAAAGTTCAAGTGCTCTTGGAAAATTCGCCAAAAGGAACTTACAAGGGGATTATTCCAGTTGATTTTGCCGGAAGAGCAGTGGATTTAGAGGCCTTCAGAAAATTGGCTGATGAGTATAATTTATGGATTATTGAAGATGCTTGCCATGCACCTGGTGGCTATTTCTTAGATTCTTCAAATAATATGCAGAAATGCGGTAACAGTAATTTTGCCGATTTAGCAATCTTCTCTTTCCACCCAGTAAAACATATTGCATGTGGAGAGGGGGGTATGATAACTACTAACGATGAAACTTTGTACAATTCTTTGCTTTCATTGCGCACCCACGGTATTACAAAGAATGAAAATGACTTTGTCAATTCAATTGAATTTGCAAGTGGGCAAAAAAGAGATAGTGAAAGCTTTCCAGGTTGGTATATGGAAATGCATTCTCTAGGGTTTAATTATCGCTTGACTGATTTTCAAGCTGCTCTGGGTATTAGCCAGTTGAAAAGGGCAGATGAAGGATTATTGCAACGAAAAAGAATAGCTGGAATATACGCTTCGGCGTTTGAAAATTCAGAATTTATTAAAAGTCAATCAGGTTTACTAGAAGGGCATGCTTATCATTTATATGTGATTGAAGTAAATGATCGTTTAGGATTGTATAATTATTTAAGGGAGAACAAAATTTTAGCTCAGGTGCATTACATCCCTTGTCATTTAATGCCTTATTACAGAGGTCTTGGATGGAAAGAGGGTGATTGTAGTAATGCAGAACTGTATTATAGAAATTGTATCAGTTTACCTATGTATTCTTCATTAACGGCTGATCAACAAACCTATATTATTCAAAAAGTTAAAGAATATTATAAAAAGAATTATGAAAATTAAATATTGTAAAAGGTGTCTATTTCCGGAAACAAAACCGGATTTGTTTTTTGATGATCGTGGGATTTGTTCTGCTTGCTCAGCTGCAGATGAAAAAGATCTTTCGATAGATTGGGATGCAAGAAAAAAAGATTTTTTTACCATAATCGAGAAATATAAAAAGGCTCCAGGAGAAATTGGCTATGATTGCTTAATTCCTGTTAGCGGAGGTAAGGACAGTACCTATCAGGCATATTTTATGAAGGAAATATGCGGTTTGAATCCTTTGTGTGTTTGTTTTGAAACTACTAATCTCACTGAACTTGGTAGAAAGAATATTGATAATATTTCTAAAATGGGCATAGACGTTATATACTTCAAGAAAAATTACAAAGCCTATAGAAGTTTGGTAGTTGAGGGTTTTAAGAGAGTGGGAGATGAAATGTGGCCAAATCACCTAGGCATTTTTACAATTCCAATAAATATAGCTGTTAAATTTAATATTCCTCTGGTAATTTGGGGTGAAAATCCTCAGCAAGAGTATGGTGGACCTATAGAGTCAATTCAAAATAAACACTTGAATAGAAAGTGGTTGGAGGAATTTGGAGGGTTGCTTGGTAATCGGATTCAAGACATGGTGGGTGTCGATGGACTTACTGAAAAAGACTTAACACCATATTTTTATCCTTCAGATGAGGAAATTAATAAAGTAGGAGTTGTTGGAGTTTTTCTTGGCCACTATTTTTATTGGGATGCAAGAAAACAACTTGAAATTGTCAAAAATCATGGATTTTCAACAAAAACAGATGGTCCCGTGGAAGGAACTTATACTAATTATGAAAATCTCGATGAAAAAATGCATGGCTTGCATGATTATTTAAAGTTTGTTAAATACGGTTTTGGAAGAGCAACGGATCATGCATGCATCGATATAAGAAATAATAGGTTAACACGTGAGGAAGGTTTGAAATTGGTAAAAATGTTTGATGGTAAGTATCCTCACTATAGTGTAAAAGAATTCATAGAGTATTCAGGTTTGACCAAGGAAGAGATTGATTCGATTATTGATTCTTTTACCAACCCTGTTCTTTTTAAACAAGATGAAAATGGAAGGTTTATGAGAGATGCTAATGGTAATCTATTGAGAGCGTTTGAAGTTGAATAATATGGTGGCTATTATTGATTACGGAATGGGCAATATTGCTTCAGTGCAGAAGGCGCTTAATTTTTTGAATATCAAAAATATTGTAACGAACGATCAAAATATTATTAAAAGTTCTTCTGCTATTTTACTTCCTGGCGTTGGGTCTTTTGCGCAAGGGATGTTAAATCTCAAAGAGTTGAATCTCGTAGATTTACTTACTGAAGAAGTGGTAATCAAGCAGAAGCCATTTTTTGGAATTTGTTTGGGAATGCAACTAATTATGGAGTTTGGAAATGAACCACATAAATGTGTTGGATTAGGTTGGATTAAAGGAGAAGTAAAAAAACTCGAGCTTGTGAATTTAAAAATCCCACATATGGGTTGGAATGAAATTGAGATAAGAAATAATAAATATTTTAACACCATAAATAGCAGAGACTTTTATTTTATCCATAGTTTTTACGCAGATGTTGAAAATTATGAAAACATTGCAGCAACAGTGAATTATGGGTTTGATGTAACTGCTTGTATACAAAAAAATAGAATTTTTGCAACTCAATTTCACCCTGAAAAAAGCCAAGATGCTGGATTAGCTGTGATTAAAAATTTTTTTGATTTGAATGCTTAAGGTAAGAATAATACCGGTCTTGACTTTTAATGGGTTCGCATTGGTAAAAACAAAACAGTTCGGTAATCCAAGGATGGTAGGGAATCCGGTTCAATCAGCACGGGTATACAACAGCAGGGGGGTTGATGAATTAGTATTCTTAGACATTTTTGCAACATCGCAAAAGCGTAAAATAAATTTGAAACTTGTTTCTGACGTTATAAAAGAATGTTATATGCCGGTTTCAATTGGTGGAGGTATTGAGTCAATTGAAGATATAAATGATTTACTCAAAATAGGGGCTGATAAAGTTGTAATAAAGACAAGAGCACTTTTGGATATTGATTTTATCAAAGACGCTGTAAATTTTTTTGGTAGTCAATGTATTTCAATTGCGGTAGATGCGACTAAATCAAATCAAGGCTACAAAATTCATAATAAACTCAATATTGACAAAGACCTATCTGATTTTATTAATGAGATGATAGATTGTAATGTAGGGGAGTTAGTTTTGACCAGTGTTAATAAAGATGGTTTAATGAATGGATTTGATATCGAATTGATTAATTACGTAGAGAAAATGACGAATATTCCATTAATAGCTGTAGGAGGTGGCGGTGAAATTAAACATTATGAAGAGTTGTTTACGGAAACAAGAATACAGGCTGTAGGATCTGCAAGTATTTTTCACTTTACTCAACATACACCAAAAGACATCAAAAGAGCACTTCAGTCAATTAATATTCCGGTAAGGATTTAAATTTAGAAGTTGAAAAAATTAGCGATTATTCCTGCCCGTGCCGGTAGCAAAAGAATTCCAAGAAAGAATATCCGGACATTTTTAGGCAAGCCTGTTATTGCCTATTCTATCGAAGCTGCTTTAAATACGAAGCTTTTTGACGAAGTAATGGTTTCAACAGATGATTTAGAAATTGCGCGTATTGCAAAGGATTATGGGGCAAGGGTACCATTTCTGAGATCTGAGAAAATGTCGAATGACCATGCAAGCACTATGGATGTTATAGAAGAAGTTTTAAAAGAATATGGGCAATTCAATCAGATTTATGAATCTGTTTGCTGCATATATGCATGTGCTCCTTTTGTTAATGCTGAGAGAATATTGGAGGGGTATAATTTAATGGTAAATAAAAATTTTGATAGTGTTTTCCCTGTTCTTCCTTTTGGATTTCCAATACAACGGGCACTTCGAGTCAGTCACGGGAAAATAACCTACTTTTCTCCAGAACATGCTCTTTCTCGTTCTCAAGATTTAGAAAAAGGATATCACGATGCGGGTCAATTCTATTGGATGAATCCAGTTATCTGTTCACTCAAAAAGGGAATATTCACGGATAATTCCGGGGGACTATTTATCTCAGAGCTTGAAGGTCAAGATATTGACAATGAATCGGATTGGAAACTTGCTGAATTGAAATATGAATTCTTACAAAGCATTAAGTAAACAATTTTTCTCAGAAAATGAATATTCAATTATTCCAATTCGTTTTGAAGATCGACTTGAAATTATGCAATGGCGCAATGAACAAATGTACCACTTGCGTCAGACATCACTACTGACAAAAGAATCTCAAGATAGATATTTTAGAGAAGTTGTTTTTCATCAGTTTAAAAAAGAAAATCCAGAACAAATTCTTTTTTCTTTATTAAGGGATAACGAATGTATTGGTTACGGTGGTTTAGTTCACATCAATTGGGTTGATAAAAATGCGGAACTTTCATTTATCATGAATACGAAACTTGAAATGCTCGAGTTTTCACAATTATGGATGATTTTTCTAAGACTTATCGAATCTCCCGCATTTGAAATCTTAGACCTTCACAAAATTTATACTTATGCTTTCGACTTAAGGCCTGCGCTTTACCCTGTCTTGTTAGATTCTGGTTTTAAATTAGAAGCTTGCCTTAAGGAGCATACTTTCTTCGATGGAAAATTCGTAGATGTTTTGATTCACTCGAAATTTAAGAAAGATGCTTAAATACCGGAAGCCTTTGCTAAATGATATATTAATTTATTTTAATTGGGCTAACGATCCGGCGGTAAGAGATCAATCATTTGATTCAAACACCATAGATTTTGAAACTCATGAAAAGTGGTTCAAAGAGGCATTGAAAGATACTAAGTGTTTTATGTATTTATTTCAAAATGAAGAGAACGATTATGTTGGTCAGGTGCGAATACAAATTCAAAATGGAAATAATGCAATTATTGGAATTTCCATTGATGCTCAGTATAGAGGAAAAAGGTATTCAAGGGAAATGATTGAAAAAGCCTGCGATTCATTTTTCGGAATAAATAGAGATTGTTCTGTGAGTGCTTTTATAAAAGTTGGTAATTTGGGCTCTAAAAGTGCTTTTATGAAAGCCGGATTTGAATATACAGCCACAACGGAAATAAATAATTATAAAAGTCTTCATTTTACGAAAAAAAGTCATGCTAATTAATTCTTTCCACATAGATAAAAGTAGTCCTGTTTTTATAATTGCTGAACTTTCTGCAAATCATAATGGCTGTCTCGAGATTGCACTAGAGAGTGTAAGAGCAGCTAAACGAGCTGGTGCGGACTGCATAAAGTTACAAACCTACACTGCGGATACAATAACAATTGATTCGGATAGAGATGACTTTATTATTAAAGGCACAATTTGGGAAGGAAAGAATCTTTATCAATTATATCAGGAAGCGTATACTCCATGGGAATGGCATAAAGCCATTTTCGAAGAAGCTGAAAAGGTAGGTTTAATCTGCTTTTCTTCTCCGTTTGATAAGACGTCTGTAGATTTTCTCGAAGAGTTAAACACTCCTGCGTACAAAATAGCCTCGTTTGAAATTACTGATATTCCATTAATTGAATATGTAGCGAGTAAAGGTAAACCTATAATTATTTCAACCGGTATAGCTGAGCTTGAAGATATTGAATTAGCTGTGGATGCGTGCAAAAGAATGGGAAATAACCAAATAGCCTTGCTTAAATGTACTTCAAGTTACCCCGCACCAATTTCTGAGGCAAATATGGTTATGGTAAAGGATTTGGCTGAAAGATTTAATTTGATCTCCGGTCTTTCAGATCATACAATTGGAAGCACGGTTCCTATTGTTGCGATCTGTTTCGGGGCGAAAATAATTGAAAAACATTTTATTTTGGATCGCTCAATTGGCGGACCCGACGCTTCTTTTTCTATGAACGAATCGGAGTTTGCTGATATGGTAAAATCTGTTCGTGAAGCGGAGAGTGCCATTGGTATAGTCGATTACAACCTTACAGATAAACAAATTAAGGGAAGAGAATTTTGTCGATCATTGTATGTAGTAAAGGATATTCAAGCCGGGGAATTAATTACAGAGGAAAATGTGCGAAGTATAAGACCCGGTTTTGGTGCTCACCCAAAGTATTTGCGACACATTATCGGAACAAAATCCGTTTTTGAATATAAAAAGGGAGATCGTTTTGAGGTTTCTTGAATTTTTTAAAAAAAATTGGCTACATGTCTTCGTGTTGACCAAAAAAGACATTGGCTTAGCAAATAACAACAGGCATGGAAATTTGTGTGTAGCTCAACATTATTGTAATCTAACCATCAGCATCCAGATTCCTGGTTATTGGCAACACGGATTTTTTATAGATCCGGATTACTTTCCGCAAGATGAATTGGAGTTCGCAAAAAAGTATGGATTAAAGCTATATGTTTGGGATGAACAAATTGGAGCGTGTTTATTAAGAAATAATTTTAAAAATTTTAGGATAATTGGTGCCCCATTTATTTATCTTCCTCCTCCAGAGGATTATACTAAAAAGAGTTTAACAGCCAATAGACTATTATATGTGCCTACACATTCTTTAAAGCAGGAATCCATAAAGTTCGATTGGGATTCAACAATTGATTATTTAATTGATACTGTAGGAAAAAAATATGATGTGACAATGCTTCTTTACTATTTAGATTATAGTGATTTTAATTTAAATGAAAGGTTGAAATTCAGGTGCGCTTCAGCAGGTATTAGAGTAGAAACTTTAGGTTATGTGCATGATGATAATTTTTTATACAAGCTAAGAACATATTTGATGAGTTATGATGTTTTAGGTTCTGAAATATTCTCAACTACATTGATTTACGGAGCTTTTCTAGGATTGAGAGTATTTGTTGGCGGTCCAACGAAATATGTAATGGAAATGAGCAATTCGGCATATTTTAATAAGTTCTCCGAACACGTCGAATCCTATGGAATATATTTAAATCAACTAAATCAGTATTATCAAAAAAAGTATCCAAGTTTTTTCGTGCATCCTGATGAATCAACCACAAATGTTTTGGTTGGTAAGCAACTCTTAGGGTTTAATTACAAATTAAAATCAACAGAAATGAAAATTGAATTTGGCTGGATAGGCATTTTAACTTTTTTAATTCAAAAGTATATTAGTCTGAAATCAATTTTGAAGTGAGTAAGCCTAAAATTGTTTTTTACGGGGGGTTAATTTATAGTGACAGAGCGATTTTATATAACCCAGAAATCAAAGTTTTAACTGATAAGTATGATATTGAACTTTGGACACAATACGCAAGTGTTTATAAATCGGACTTGGTTAAAATTAGATATGCTAAACTCGTTGGTAATTTAGAAAAGCCCTGGTATTTGAAGTACCTAAGATACATCAACACGGCGGCACATGATAAAAAGTATAATTCAAGAGCTCGTTTGTTCAACAAAAGGGAGGCATATAAATCTGTGTTGGGTATTTCTATTTATTGTTTTGGGTTATTCATTTATTATTTTAAACTTCTTGAAATATTCGAAAAGCTTATCTCAAAAGTTCACATATTAATTGTAAAAGATTCGGAATTTGAACAGTTGTTAGATAAAGTCAAGCCGTCTGTTGTTATTTTAACTTGGCCATATAGAGCAAGTAACGTTACTTTAGCTTCTATTTGTAAGGGAAGAGGCATATCAACAGTTGCATCTGTACTAGGCATAGATAACCTTACAACAAAGGAGAGGATGTTGGATATACATGATCATTATTGGGTGTGGTCTGGATACATGGAGTCTCAATTGAAAGATATGTATGTTAGTGTAGGGGAAAATAGAGTATTTAGAGTTGGTGCGATACAATATGGTGGGCTAATTGATTTTTCAAAAAAGAGATTGATCGGTGTCTACAATTGTTCGGATGAAAGAATTAAGATATTGTTTTGTTTGGGTTCTCCTAACTTGATACAAGAGCACCATGTTTTAATAGATCTGCTAAAATATATTAAAGAAGGAAAACACGAGAGAGATTTTTTCCTTTTAATCAGGCCTCATCCAGGATTTAGCGATGATAAGTCTCACAGTGACATGTTGGCTCAATTACAGCGAAGTTATTATGAATTCTGTCAGCTACAGGATTGTATATCAAACGTAAATGACGACTTTATGGCTCAATGGAGTAGTGCTATTTCAGAGGCAGATATTGTAATTTCATGCAACTCGACGCTATTAATTGATTCTGTAATAAGTCGGAAAAGAACTTGGAATATAAATTTTAGTTCCAATGTAGATACTCATCGACTACTAAATGAAGAGATAGCACATTGGCATCATGTTATGGATATGCAATTATTATTACCATTGAAGAATTTAAGTAGTTTTGATGAGTTAACTGACTCGTTGAATAACTTTAAATTGAGTAATGAAAAACATAAAGATTTTATTCTAGATGATGATGATATAAATAAAATCGAATATTTGAGTGGAATAAATTTGAAAGAAAGTAACTTATCTAAGTGCATCGGAAAGAATTATTGCTCAGCAGTTAGCCAAAGTTTGGAATTACTTTTGGAGACACGAAAAGTTGAAAAGTGAAAAAAAAACGTAGGGAAGTTTATATTTTTTTAGATAGCCCAAGTCGAAAAGGAGGCATTGAAACTTTTACGTTGGATTTGCTCGAAGCGTTAGGAAAATCAGGCTACAATTCTGTAAAAATCGTTTATATTCACTCGGATTTTTTTTATTTTGGTAAAACCTCTATATCACTAAAGAAAAGTTGGAGTATTGGTCTAAAGCGATTGTTTCTGCATTTGTACATAAAAAAAGATGCGTTACTAATTTTTCATCAGCCAGGTCATTTGAAATATTGTCAGAGAAATACGGAGAATGTTTATTTATTTGTTCACAATCCTTCTGATTTAATTAAATTCCGCATTTTAAACAAATTGAATCGCATTACCCTGCTATGTGTTGGTCGTCATTTACTTGATCATTTAAGAACTTTCTCAAATAAAAAAATAGTAGTTATTCCACCAATTCAGAAAAATGAAAAAAAAAGATTAGTGAGCAATTTTTTTCGATTTGTTCATATAGGAAGGTTATCACCAGAGAAGTGTGTAGATAAGAGTATATACTTCATTAAAGAGTTGGCTCAAGATTTTCGCGAATTAAATTTTGTGTTGCATATATATGGCGAAGGGAGTGAAAAGTATTATTTGTCAGAATTAATTAGAAATAATTCAATTGAAAATTTAGAAATAAAATTATTTGAATGGATAGACAAAAGTGATATTTTCAGGCATTTTGAAAATTATGATTTCTATTTATCAATGAGTTCTATTGAGGGAATGCCTATTGCTTTGAGAGAAGCTATGATATCTTCATTAATTCCAGTTGTGTCAGACATAAGTGCTCACAGGGAAATAATAAAATCTAATGAGAATGGTTATATAGTCGATAATTTTTTTCATAGTTCAAATTTTGTCACTGAAATGAGACAATTGGATTTAAGAAGAAATATGGTGGTTAACGGAAAAAAGGTTTTAGAAAATCATCATTTTGATGATTTCTATTTAACAATTGAGAATTTGTTTTAAAGGATGGTTTTGAAGAAGAGTCGAAGAATTATTATCGTTGCGTCAGCAGACTTTTTGAATAACAAGGCAGGTGGCGCTCAAGTTTTGGAATCAAATATCTATACAATATTAGAAATCCAAGAATATCTTCATGTTGTTTTCATTGACTTTCAAAACTCGAGATTGACATTCAAACACTTCGATAAAAAAAATCCAAATAAGCCAAAAATTAGAATTTTATGTCTTCCGAATATGGGAAGATTTTCAAAGACTTTTTACAAGTTTATTTTGTACACAATCTTGGGTTTAAATTATAAGAAAATTTTATGCGAACACTTTTATTCGCTTCCTAATTTTAAATTGACACCAAATTTTATCAAAAAAAAAATTGTCTATTCGCATCATGATTTTTTGTTTGAAATTAAATCTTTGAGGCATAATAAAGATAAATCAGATCTCCGAGTAGTTGAATTGAATACACTACAAAAATGTGAAATGGCAATATCTGGAAATCATAGGGAGGCAGAATATTTAAGAAGTATTGGTGTAGAATGCGCTTATCTCCCTATTAACACACGGTTTCTTGATGTGTCTATCGATTTTGATAATACTTCTGAAATATTTCACCTTGGGTCTTTTGAAACTACAGCCTCGCTGAATGGGTACAAAAATTTTCAGAGCAACATACTACCGCATTTAGATGGTTCCATTAAAATTTTTTTAATTGGAAGTAAAACAGATTTAATTACGAAATGTGAATGTGAAATCGGATTAGGCTATGTAGAAGATTTAGGTGCTTTTTTGAAAAGAGGAACAATTAATATTATTCCTTGGAAATTTGGAACTGGACAAAGAACCAGGGTTTTCGAGGCCATATCACGCGGCAACGTTATAGTTTCCTATTTAATTTTGGGAGAAATAATTCCTGAATTAGTCAATGGAGAGAACTGTTTATTGGTTGAGAATGAAATAGAATTTGCCCAAGCTATTACCGATTTAATTAGTAATAGACATTTGAGAAGCCGAATTTCGAATGGAGCATTATTATTAAGTGAAAAATTTTCTTTAACCAGTCGTGTTTCTAAATTTCGGTATTATTTGGGCTTATGAGAGTAATTGTTATTATTCTTCCAAGAGGTGAAGCTATCAGAAATTTTTTATATTCAGGAATAGTTCGAAAATTAAATTCGGAATTCAAAATAATACTGATTTCTATTAAACCAAATGAAGCTATTTGGCAATTATTGCAATCCAATTCGGATGTATTAATTGAGTTGAAATCAAATCAATTTTTATACGCGTATCGTCTCTTCTTCGAAATCTATGATTTAGCACACAATAGGTATGTTTGGTCGGAGGCCGCAAAAGTAAGATGGCGAATGCGGGATGTGGAAGCTAAAACCCAAAAAGATAAGATTTTTCGTTTTTTGAAGAAGTTAATTGCAAGATGTTTAGCGAATAGGATAAGTCTTCAAATTCTTGATCGAATTGATTTTCGAATGGCTTCGTTAGAACCAAGTGTAAATGAATGGGTGAGTACTTTAAAAAAATATAAAATTGATTTGGTCTTTAATTCGTCACACTCCCATGCAAGAAATGCACTCCCTGTTGTATATGCCGCAAAGAAGTTAAACATTAAGACGTGTACTTTTTTATTTTCATGGGATAATCTCACCTCGCAAGGACGAGTAGTACCTGTTTATAATTATTATTTCGCATGGAATAATAGTATAAAAGGGGATTTTAATGAAATGTACCCTAATGTTCCAAGACAGAATGTTTTTGTAACAGGTACACCACAGTTTATTGGTCATTTTGATAAAACGAATCATCTGAGTTATGCAGACGTCAGAGATACGCTAGGGCTAGAATCTAATGAACAATATTTTTTATATAGTTCAGGTATGAGCCATCATTTGCCTGAAGAACCTTATGTAGTGGCCCGTATCGCAGATATTATTAAGTCAATTGGACCAAATTATAGGTTAGTTGTCAGAACGTATGCAAAAGATAGATTTGATGTGTTTGAGAAATTGAAATTCGAAAGACCTGATATCATTATTCCTGAAGTTAGATGGGAAAAGAACTTCCAAACCCCACTAATCGAGGATCAAGTATTCTTCTCATCTTTATTGAAGCATTGCATAGCGGGAATTAATGTAGCTTCAACCATTTCTCTAGAATTATGTATGTTCGATAAACCAGCAATAAATGTGGCATACAACCCACCAGGTAAAGATATCTCACCATACAACTATACTCGATTCTATTCTTTTGATCACTATAAACCAATCGTTGAAAGTAAAGCGGTTGAATTAGCTGAAAATGAAAATCAAATGTTAGATTTATTGAAAAAAGCTATTGAAAATCCAGAAAGCAGAAAAAAAGAGAGGGCTGAATTAATTCATTCTTTTTTTGGAAATAAATTGGATGAGGGAATAGCGGATGAATTTGTAAATGTTTTTAAACGATTGTTGAAGGATGCTTAGAGTTAGCGTTGTAACGCCAACTTTTTATCGCCAGGACGAAATCCCCGATTATTTAAATAGTTTAGCCAATCAATCGTATAAGCCATTTGAAGTTATTTTAGTTGATGGCGCCCCAATCTCAGAGCAAAGAACAGAGCTTTTAATCGCTAATTTTGTTAGGGAGAAAAATTTGCCGATTAAGTATTTTCGTCATGAAGGTGGCACTGCAATTCAAAGAAATTACGGCATTTCAAAGAGCAATGGAGATTTAATACTATTTGTTGACGATGATGTAAGATTAGCAATAGATTTTATTGAAAAGTTAGCAAATTTATTTGAGGTAGATTTTGAACGAAAAATTGGAGGAATTACAGGATATCGTGAAAACTGTTATTTTGATATGTCAAAAAGTAGCCGTTGGAGATGGTATAAGAGATTAAAATTATTGAAGGAATTTACCCCCGGGAAATACGACTATGAAACTGGATATCCAATTAATAATAATGGGATGCATCCTTTCACCGGAGTGAGAGAAGTAGATTTTATGACAACAGCTTGCACGGCTTATAGATCCGAAATTCTTAAGGATGAAGTAAGCTTTGATCCTTTTTTTGTAGGATACGGAATTCTGGAAGATGCTCATCTAGCGTTAAGCATAAAAAAGAGAGGTTATAATCTACTGCAGTGCGGAGATGCCAAGGCTATTGAACTTACTGCTCCGACAGGAAGAACAAATAAAAAGACCATAGGAGAGAAGACAGTTGCTAATTATTATTATGTTTTTAATTCTATTTGTGGACCTTTAACAACTAGTCAGAAAGCTAGATTCCTCAACTATCAATTTTTTGAAATGGCACGAGCTTTCGCGGATATAATTAGATTTAGAAACAAAACATCTTGGCATTATTTCCAAGGGAAAATAATCGGAATAGTAAAATTGTTGATTGACATTAATAGATGAAACTTATTGTTTTTTCACATAAAGTTTGTTGGAGAAGTTCAAACTCTTCTATCGGGTACGCAACAAATGGTGGATTCGTTTTTCATATGCAAGCGCTTTGTTCAAGCTACAAGAGAGTATACTTATTAGTACCGATTTCTAAAAACTCTCAGCCACATGGTGAAATAATTTTTACAGATCCAACTATTCAGATTGTCCCACTCTCAGAGCCATTTGGCGAAGGTGTTCTGCGAAAAATACTTTTTCCTTTTTGGCTTTTATTCCATTTGCCGAAGTTTATCTTTTATATTTTAAAATCAGACATTGTGCATGCGCCAATCCCCGGAGATGTTGGTACAATTGCCCTATTCATTGCCCCTGTGCTTCGAAAAAAATTATTTATTAGATACTGTGGTAATTGGTACTTAAAGAAAACGATTGCGGAAAAATTTTGGGGATGGTATGGCGAGATTTTCGCAGGTGGTAGGGTAGCTTATTTGACGACAGGTGGTGGTTTAAACGAACCATCTTTGAAAAACAAGCACATCAAGTGGATTTTCTCAAGCTCAATGTCTACTGCCGAAATATCAAGTTACCCTCAAAAGAACTTTGAGCTGAGTCATAGCTTAACAATTGCGAGCGGAGGTCGTTTGAATAATGAGAAAGGTTTTGGAATTTTATTAGATGCATTGGCCCTAGTTTATAAAAAATTTCCTAAAGTTAATTTGGATATATATGGCGATGGACCTGACAGAAAAAAGTTCCAACGCAAGGCAGAAGAACTTGGAATAATCGAAAAAGTCAATTTTTTAGGAAATTTAAATAATGTGGGAGTCCACCAAGTTCTATCTCGGGCGGACATATTTTGTTTTCCTACATATTCTTCCGAGGGATTTCCAAAGGTCATTATCGAAGCAATGGCACATGGTTTACCTGTCCTTAGCACCAACGTTTCTGTTATTCCGTCGCTAATAGCGAGCCAAAGTATACAATGTGGTAAAATTGTAAATACTAAGGATAGTGAAGACTTAGCGAATAAAATTTTGTATTACTTGGAAAACCCTGAAATACACCTCGAACATGCTATTAATGCAAAAAAGGTAGCGTCAGACTATTCTTTGGAGAATTGGGTCGATCAGATAAACACGGTACTAAATAGTCAATGGAAAACAGAAATAAATCGAAAAAAGCAGATTTTAAAATAACCTTTTTAGCAGGCACACTGGGAACAGGGGGTGCTGAGAGACAGCTCTTTTATTTAATATCAAATTTAAGGAAAGAAGGTTATTCTGTTTCCGTTATTTGTTTAACACAAAATGAATTTTGGGAAAAGAGCATAATGGATTTAGGTGTTGATATTCATTTTGCTGGATCAAGTTCCAATCGCATTAAAAGGCTGTATTATATTTATCGGACAGTAAAAAGAATTAAGCCAAATTTAATCTATAGTTTTCATTTTTATACAAATGCTTATGCCGGGCTAACAGGGCTAATTTGTTCGATCCGGACATTCGGTTCAATAAGAAGTGATGGTACTTCAGAAAAAAAAGCCAATGGATATTTAAGTTGGGCGCATTATTTTTTACCGGATGTAATCATTGCTAATTCCGAGCATGGGTTAAAAAACTGCAAAAGAATTTTTTACTCTAAGAGAAGTGGAGTATTACCCAATGTAATTGATTTAGAAAAGTTTCAATATAGCCAGCCGCGTAATGAAAGCCCATTTAGGCTTGTGTTTATAGGGCGCATGGAAGAACAAAAGCAACCATTTTTATTTCTTCGACTAATGGAGTTATTAGTTGAAAAAGATTTCGATTGTGAAGGGGTAATGTATGGTGATGGGAGCTTGAAGAGCAGGTTAATTTCATTAAAAGAGTCAAGATTTTCTCATGTCCCAATTCAAATTTTTCCATCACATGCCAACATAGAAGAGATATACCAAACCTCCGATTGTTTGGTTATACTGTCGAAGTATGAAGGCACGCCGAATGTAGTCCTTGAGGCAATGGCATCGGGGTTAATTGTCGCAGCCCTAAGTTTTGATGGTATTGAAAATATTATTGAGTCAAGATTAGATGGTTTGATAGCAGATGACTTAGATAATCTCGTTCAAGAAATAAGCCTTTGCTTTAGGCATAAGTCATATTTAAATTTATCTAAACTAGCAAGGATGAAAATAGAGAGAGATTTTGCTTTAAAAAGTCAAATAAATAAATTCGAAAGCTTGTTATTGAAGTTTTCATTTAACGATAGCCTCTAAATGATTGGTTATTTAACAAAAGACAAGAAAACTTTTTTTTTATTTGTATTCCATGTGTTGTTGGGCATTGTTTCAGCTATTTCTAAGTTTCCACTTATAATTTATGTTTATTACGTTTTATTGAGTTCTTTACCAGGTCTCTTAAGACTTAAAGGTGACTACTTCCGATTAAATATTTTAATTGCGTATGTCGTTCCTCTAGAGATTTTATCTCGTATGACCGAGACTAGTCCTTTCATACCCTACGAATTCAGTAAATATCTGATGTTTTTACTTTTGCTCTACGGCATTTTGAAGGGTAGTAATCGAGGAAAAATCGGATTTGTTTTGTTGTCCTTACTCTTGCCCGCGTTGTTTTTTGATTTATCTGGTGAAGTTACTTTTAAAGGTTTAGTATTTAACGTTTTGGCACCAATTAATTTGTGCTTGGGTGTTATTTATTTTTATAAAAATGCAATTTCAAGTTTTCAACTTTATTTTTTAATGAGGGCTATACTTTTTCCATTGATATCCGCTCTTTTCTTCGTGTTCTTTAAGACACCGAATTATGATACAATTGAATTTGCGCTTGGGGCAATACATGACACTACCGGAGGTTTTGGACCAAATCAAGTTGCAACTATTTTTGGGCTTGGGCTGTTTTTAATGTTCTTTTTAATAAACAAAGGCGTTTCAATTAGCGGAAATAAATTAATTGATATAGGAATTTTGTTTCTGTTCGTTTTCCAAGGACTTTTGAGTTTTTCTCGAGGCGGAATGATTGGTGGTTTTTTAGCAATTATTGGTTACTATGTGTTTTCTTCTAATACAAAAGTCACAAATAAAATTAGCTTGAAATATGTATTTCCAATTTTAGTAATTATGTTGGGTTCTTTTTGGATTGCGAATGAAATTACAAATGGTCAACTTGCCTTGAGATATCTAGGAGAAACTGCAGGTACACAGTTAGGCTCGAAAGAAAAAGACTTAAATACACTAACAACAGGTCGGGCCTCTATTTTTGAAGCAGACTGGGATCTTTTCCAAGAAAATCACTTTGGTGTTGGAGCAGGAGCTTCCTCATTTCTTAGAAATTCTGAAAGAGGAGTTTTGACACATACAGAATTGTCGAGGCTTCTGGCTGAACATGGTTATCTTGGAATTTTCTTCTTCTTAATCATATCAATTTTACCTTTTATTTATTTTAGAAATAATTATTCACGAGAATTCAAAGGATTCATGATTGCATTGTATTTTCTCGCTTGGTACACATCATTTCATGCGGCAACGCGAAATTTCGTTACACCCCTCTTGATAGGCATGGCATTAATGCATATTAACCCCGACAAATTGAGTGCGGCTCATAAAAAGATTGCAGCATAGTCTATGTGTGGAATAGCGGGAGTTATTTATAAGAAAGGTAAAAAAATCTCAGAGATGAGCCTAGTTGCTATGCGTGACTCCATGCTTCACCGAGGACCGGATGCTGGTAGTCTGTGGATGAACGAGAACGTTGCTTTCGCGCACAGGAGATTGAGCATTATTGACCTTTCAGACGCTGCGACTCAGCCGTTCCATTCGGAATGCGGAAGGTATGTGCTTGTCTTTAACGGGGAGATTTTCAACTACCAAGAGCTTCGAAAGGATCTTGAATTCAAAGGGATATCATTCAGAACAAATTCCGATACAGAGGTTCTTTTACAACTTTTAATTCATGAGGGAATGGCATGCCTTCAAAAGCTAATTGGATTTTGGGCCATTGCATTTCACGATAGACAAACGAAAGAAACACTTTTCATTCGCGACAGAATGGGCATTAAGCCTTTTTTCTATTGTGAAAGTGACGAGTATTTCGCCTTCGCCTCAGAACCAAAAGCACTCTTCGCCTATGGTTTTCCAAAGGAATTGGCTGAAGAGCATCTCGATGAGTTATTCCTTTACAGGCATGTCAGTGGTGAGAATACCATTTTCCGTGGTGTAAAGCGAATGCTTCCTGGATATTTCATGCGGCTGAATGAAACGGGAGAAATAATAGAAAAAAAGCGCTGGTTTCATTTAGGCGAGGAGGCTAAGAAATTTCCAACAATTCAAAATCCACATGAATGGTTTGAAGATACTTTTCTAAGCTCTGTAAAATATCGGATGATTGCAGATGTTAAAGTGGGAACCATGCTCAGTGGTGGGCTCGATTCAAGTTCGGTGTTGTATGCGCAATACAAATTGGGTTACAACCAAACAAGTGCTTGGAACATCGCTTTTACAGATCAGAAACACGACGAATCTGCAATAGCAAGAAAGTTCTCGCAATCACTGGGTTTCGATTTTCACAGTTTTGAATTCACACATGCTGAGTTGGCGGCGTTGACGAAAGAGGCTATCCACATAAGTGACGAACCGTTTATGCATACCCAGGAACCGCAATTGCTGGGCCTGTCAAAACGAGCAAAAAAGGATGTGACTGTATTGTTATCCGGTGAAGCAGCCGACGAGTTATTGGGGGGTTACGTTCGCTACAAGGTCCACGACAACCAACTACGTTATCGAATGCTTCAGCTACTTCGGTTTGTCCCAAGTAAATACATTAAGAGTGAAAGGTGGTTAAAGATGCAACGCTACTTGTATATGCGTAATCAAGATGCGCAATTGATGATGAACGCAAACGGAATTTACCTCAAGGATTTAGAAGATTGGAATGTAAGCGCTTTGAATTTATTACCAGAATACCGAGTGTCTTTGTTAGAAGAAACAAAGGCAATGTATCCGAACAACAGATTAAGGCAGTTAATGTATATGGAGCAGTTTACGCATGTTCCTTCGTTGAACGATAGAAACGATCGCGTAAGTATGGGTGCGAGTATAGAGAACAGAGAGCCTTTTGAGGATTACCGGTTAACAACCGGTGTGTTTAGTTTATCCGATGAGTATTTTCCAACAAAAGGAAAAGGTAAGAAGCTACTTATGGAGACTATTGGTGAAAAGCTCCCAACCTACATTACACAGCATCTCAAAATTGGTTTGAGCATTCCATGGGACGAAATAATTTTGTCTGAGACTTATTTTAGAGAGCATTTCAATGAAATGTTAAAATCTCCATTGATGAAGTTGGGTCCTTATGCCCAACTCGAATTAAAGGAAGAAATTGAATTGTACAAGAAAGGAAATAAACGAAGTTCTGCGCTAATAAGACAAGTGTTTTTTCATACGTTGTGGTACAAAGAGCAATTTCAGAGCAAATAGAAAAAGAAGGAACGGCGATGAAGATTTTATTTTTAGGTGAAACGTACAGGGCAGATGCTCAGACATGGATAAAAGGCATTGAAGAAGCGAGCGGGTGTAAGATAGATACCGATGAAATAAAGACGATTCGATTTAAACCCATTCGAGCGATACAAGCTTTCTTGTTCATCGGAAGATTATTGTGGGGACGTTTTTTCGGTCCGAAATACGATATTGTTCTTGCAGAAAGGAGCACGAGCTACGGTTTCTTTTCATTGTTTACAAATGCAAAAATTAAAGTGGTTGCGCAGCAGGGAATTTCGGATATTTATCCAAATACCTTTTTTTCAAGAGGCTATAAAAAAATTCTACAACGATTGGTATACAAGAATGTCGATGTGATACACGCCTGGGGAAACGCAATGGTTCCAGCCATGCTCAAATCAGGGGCAGATCCCAAAACGATTGTTGTTCTTCCGAAGGGTATTGATTTAAAGAAGTATTATTTTACAGATCATTTCAGCCACAACAAGCCCTTTGAATTGCGTGCGATAGTTACAAGGGCTTTGGCCTCCGATTATAATCACTATATCATTATTCAGGCAGTCGCTGAATTGAAGAAAAAAGGAGTTAAACTAGATGTTGATATTGTCGGTGACGGACCGTTAAAAGGCTATTTAATTTCATTGAGCAAGGAGTTAAAGGTTGACGACAGGGTTCATTTTTTAGGCAGGATTCCTAATGAAGAATTGCCAAATTATTTAGCAAAGTGCCCGTTATATATTTCAACACCCATTACAGAAGGTGCATCTTCGTCGTTGATGGAGGCAATGGCTTCCGGTTGTTTTCCAATAGTTACAGATTTGCCAGGAAACAAATCATTCATTAAAAACGGAATAAATGGATTGCTGGTCGATAAAAATTCAGTTGCTTCACTTGAGGAAGCGCTAGAGTATGCAGCAATTAAAACGGAAATTCTTTCAAATGCTGCAGTTATGAATATGGAATATGCGTTTAAAAATTTGGACAGGGGTTCGAATATGCGTTTGTTTTTTAAACATTATTTGAATTGCCTGGCTAATACAGTAAAGAATTGAAGAGTTTATTATTGACAATAAATAAGATATTCGGATTTCTATTTTCAAATAGTACGTATTCTAATTTTCTTTTTTGGTATAACACCAAAAGATTAAAAAAAGAATATTACAGATTGAATTTAAATGCCCCTAGAACATTCAATGAAAAGGTAAGTTGGATAAAGTTTAATGTTAGGAATCCTTCTTCAGTTCAGGTAGCAGATAAGTTTTTAGTCCGTGATTATGTTCAACAAAAAGCGGGTAATGATGTTTTAATACCGCTAATAAAAGTCTATGATTCTCCAGAATTAATTGATTTTAACGAATTGCCAAACGAATTTGTTATGAAACTGAATAACGGTTCTGGTTATAATTTGATTTGTAAAGATAAGCGTCAAATCAACTTTGAATTTGAAAAGAACAAGTTCCTTAAAGCTTTCAATTCCGATATTTATGGAATGTCAAGAGAGTGGCATTACAAAAAAATTAAGCCAAGAGTAATTGTTGAGAAATTATTGGTTGGAAGCTTATTGGATTATAAGTTTTTTTGCAACAATGAAGGGCCATTTATGATACAGGTAGATGTAGATCGATTTACTGACCATAGAAGAAATATCTATGATATGTCTTGGAATTTGATGCCACAAAGGATTCGGTATGAAAATACAAAACATTCGATTGAAAAGCCTAGGAGTTTATCTGCAATGATTGAATTAGCGAAACTTTTATCAAGTGATTTTCAATTTTGTAGAATTGATTTGTACGAGCATGGAAATAAAGTATATTTTGGAGAAATTACTTTACATCCTGGAGGAGGTGTGGAGCCTTTCGATAGTTTTTCGTCGGACCTTAAGTTTGGTACTTATATTAACTTGGATTAGTGAAAATAGTATTGGTTTATCAGTATTTCGGCACCCCAAAGGGAAGTTGGAGTACACGAGCTTACGAGTTAACGAGAAGGTGGGTTGCAAAAGGTCATGAAGTTACAGTTATTACTGCTCCTTACGAGAAATCAGATATAGAATCAGATACATTTATTTCACAGCAAGTGATAGAGGGTGTTAAATTGGTTGTAATCAATTCAGGTGACTCCAATAGGCTACCAAAGTTCAAAAGAGTTTTTAGAGCTTTATTATTTTCTGTAGTTTCTTCTTATTTTGTATTAAGGATTAAAGCAAATGTGGTTATAGCGAGCTCGGGGCCTATTACTGTGGGAATACCTGGGTTAGTTGGAAAATTTTTCAAACGAATACCATTGGTTTTTGAAGTTCGGGATCTGTGGCCAGATGGAGGTATTGAAATGGGATTGATTAGAGGTAAAATAGCAATAAAAGCAAGCAGATGGTTTGAAAGATTGATTTACAAAAACTCTAAGTTAATTATCACGGCTTCAATAGGCCAGGAGGCACATATCAAGAACAGATACCCAAATTTAAACTACTTGACTATACCCAATGCATCTGATTTAGATTTGTTTGGTGAGTCAGACTTCAAGGCCGAAATCTGTATACCAGAAGAATTCATGAATTGCCCGTTGTTTTTGCATATAGGTTCGCTCGGATTTATTCACAATTGTTTCTACATTTTAGAGGCAGCGAAAATTTTAAAGCAAATGGGTTTAGAGAAAGAGCTAAATGTTGTTTTTATTGGGGCAGGTAGTGAAAGAAATGAGTTAGAGCGTTTCGTAAACGAGAATGAATTAGGAAATATTCACTTTTTAGGACTGCTTCCAAAGACAGAACTTCCTAATTGGTTAAATCACGCAACCGCCACATTATTTACGACTTTAAATAACCCTGTTCAGGACACCTGCAGCCCTAATAAAATATTTGATTCCTTTGCCGCGGGATTGCCAATCATACAAACTTCGCAAGGTTGGATAAAGGAATTAGTTAATGAGAATTACTGCGGATTAAATGTTAATCCCAATAATCCAAGAGAAATGGCTGAGGCCATGATTTATCTGTTGGAAAACAAGGAAGAAAATGAGAAAATGAGAATTAATTCAATCTCACTGGCCAGGTCAGATTTTAATAGAGATAGATTGGCGGAGAAGTATTTGTACTCTCTAACAGCATTAAACAAAATTGACTGATTTGAAAGTGTTTCTTACTGGCTCTTCTGGATTTTTGGGCTCTAATTTTTTGTTGGTTTTAAAAAAATATGGGCACACGATTATTGATCCAGCGAGAGAATGCTTACAAAATGAATTAGGTAATCTGAAAATACTTGATTTGATAGTTCATTGCGCAGGCAAAGCACATTCAATCAAAAACTCAGGTGAAGAAGAAAAAGCGTTTTTCGATTCAAACGTTGAATTGACGAAAAGACTGACAAGCATTATTTCTGAAAACGCAATTCGAGTAAATACATTTGTCTTCATAAGCACCGTGGCTGTGTACGGAAGAGAAGAAGGAGATAGAATCACAGAAGAATTTCCTTTGAACGGACAATCGGCCTACGCGCGTTCGAAAATCCTAGCCGAGCAGCACTTGATTCAATGGGCGAAAAAGGAATGCGTGAATCTCGTTATCCTTCGTTTGCCACTCATTTTCGGAGAAAATGCACCCGGAAATTTGGGAGCCATGGAACGCGCAATAAAAGGCCGATACTATTTTCAGATAGGAACCGGAAATGCTCGAAGAAGCATGATTCATGTTGAACAATTGGCTGAATTTATCCCAACTCTTGTGGGCAAATCAGGTATTTACAACTTAACAGATGGACACCATTCGACTTATCTCGAAGTGGCTAATTATTTCGGGAGCAAGCACAAGAAAAGAATTAAATCGCTTCCTTTGGCTTTGCTGAAACCAATTGCAAAGTTTGGTGACGTAATTCCGAAATTTCCATTAAATTCGTATCGACTATCGAAACTTTACCAATCACTAACTTTTTGTGACCAAAAGGCAAGAAGAGAATTGGGGTGGACAGGGTCGAACGCACTTAAGCAATAAATGAATCTTATTACAGAAACCCTCTCAGGTAAGCCTATCTACTTCGGATGGATAATGGCGTTTGCCCTGTTGTTCGGGTATCTGAAAATTGCACCACTTTACAACATCATAGACAAACCCAATCAACGCAGCTCGCACACCTATCCAACCATTCGCGGAGCGGGAATTGTTTTTCCTGTTTTGTTTGTGTTTTTTGTGCTGGTATTCGGGCACCCGGGCGGATTGGTAGATCTCATAATGGGTATAACGCTTCTTGGAGTTGTAAGCTTTTACGACGATGTGCGTGATGTTCCTTTCGGCCTGCGACTGTTTGCGCAACTCATTTCCGTTGGTTTGTTGTTCAATGAACTCTTTGTCTGGCTGTGGCCAGTTTGGTTGCTAGTGCTTGTGGCAATTATGGTCATTGCTACCATAAACGCGTTTAACTTCATGGATGGTATCAACGGAATAACAGGCATTTACGGACTAGTTACCGCAATTTCACTTTACGCGGTGCAGCAAGACATTGCTTTATTGGGATTAATTGCAGCTTTAATGGCGTTCTTGTTCTTCAATCTTCGGAAAAAAGCCAAGTGCTTCAGCGGCGATGTAGGAGCCGTAGCCCTGGCCTTCATCTTTGCTTATTACATTCTGAATTTCTCTGTTGAAGCTCAAAATCCTATTTGGATATTGCTTCTTTCGGTATATGGAATTGATGCAGCAATTACCATTCTTTTCAGATTAATTCGAAAAGAAAATATTCTTCGCGGACATCGCTCACATTTCTACCAGTTCTTAGCCAACGAAAAACAAATACCACACGTTTGGGTAGCGCTAATTTTCGGTGCTACACAAGCAATATTCAACGGGATATTTTTCTATTTCTACAACGAACAACAATTTGTTCCTATTGGAATAGCCTTCGGAATATTGGTCTTTATTTACCTAGCACTGCGCATAGCCTTAGAAGGAAAATCCTTGGTGCAGAAAAAACAATAGCAGGAAAACGCCGCGGTGATTTATATATTTATCAAAGAGCCAGCTCGCTGGTTTTTTTTATTTGATATCGTTGCAAGTTGTGGTAAATTTGAGCACAGATGAGTGAACCAATAGTCATAGTGGGTGCAGGTGGATTGGGCAAGGAAATAGCCTGCTTGATTGAGGGCATTTCCGAATACCAAGTGACTGGTTTTTATGACGACTATATACCAAAGGATGAACTTGTTTTAGGCAAGTACTCCGTGTTAGGTACTACAACTGATTTGATGGGTCTGAACAATGAGCAATCGGTGGTTGTAGCTTTCGGAAATCCGAAGACACGAAAGAAAGTGTGGGAGTTATTGGTTTCAAATGAAAAATTAAATTTCCCTTCGCTCATTCATCCGCAAGCATTGCTCATGAACAAAGACCGAATATCATTGGGTAGCGGAGTCGTTGTTTTCCCTTTTTCCATATTAACCACAGACATAGTTTTAGGCGACAACTGCCTTGTGCACACGCGCGCTTCTGTTCATCACGATGTGAACGTTGGCGCACATTCAGTCATTATGCCCGGTGCAAGATTGGTCATGAGCGAGCAATTTGATGAGGCCACTTTCGTGGAGAGCAATTACTTCAAACCACATTCATTTTGAAAAATATATTAATCACCGGCGGAGCCGGATTCATTGGCTCGCATGTTGTTCGTCATTTTTTATTGACGCGTAGCGATTTGAAAGTCGTAAACCTCGACAAACTCACCTACGCAGGTAACCTAGAGAATCTGAAAGATGTGGAGCATTTTCCGAATTATGCGTTTGAGAAAGGGGATATAGCAGACGCTTCTTTTATAAAGTCTTTATTCGAGAAATACAATTTCGACGGTGTTATTCATTTGGCGGCAGAGTCGCACGTAGATCGCAGCATTACGAATCCGATGGAGTTTGTGCAAACAAATGTGGTGGGTACGGTTACACTTCTGAACGCTGCCGTTGCGCATTGGAAGAACAACTTCGAAGGCAAACGCTTTTACCACATATCTACCGATGAAGTATATGGCGAGTTGCACAATCCAGAAGACTTCTTCACCGAAGAAACTTCGTACGATCCACGTTCGCCTTATTCCGCTTCCAAAGCAGCTTCCGATCATTTTGTTCGGGCTTACGGAAACACCTACGGTCTTCCTATTGTTGTTAGCAACTGCTCGAACAACTACGGTCCAAATCACTTTCCAGAAAAATTAATTCCACTCATCATTCACAACATCATTCACCAAAAACCCCTTCCCGTTTACGGAAAAGGAGAGAATGTGCGCGACTGGCTTTATGTGGAAGATCACGCTAAAGCCATTGACAAAGTGTTTCATGAAGGGAAAATTGGAGAGACCTATAACATTGGCGGATTCAACGAATGGAAAAACATAGACGTTGTGAAACTTCTGTGCAAGGTATTAGACAGAAAATTAAATCGCGAAGTGGGAGCGTCGGAAAAGTTGATTCAATTCGTTACCGATCGTGCTGGACACGACTTGCGTTATGCCATAGATTCAACCAAAATCATGAATGAATTGGGATGGAAACCTTCCTTGCAATTTGAAGAAGGCATTGAAAAAACAGTCGACTGGTATTTGAACAACACTGAGTGGTTGAATAACCTGACTAGTGGCGCCTACCAAACTTATTACAACAATCAATACGTTAATCGTTAACCCATGAAAGGAATAATTCTCGCTGGAGGTTCAGGCACACGCTTGCATCCGTTAACCTTGGCTGTGAGCAAACAACTCATGCCGGTGTACGATAAGCCCATGATTTATTATCCGCTTTCAGTTTTGATGTTAGCGGGTATTCGTGAGATATTGATTATTTCTACTCCGCATGATCTACCTGGATTTCGAAAGTTATTGGGAGACGGTTCTCAATTGGGCTGCTCCTTCCAATACGCCGAACAACCCGAACCGAATGGACTGGCGCAGGCTTTTGTGATAGGAGAAGAATTTATAGGGAAAGAGAAAGTCGCTTTAATCTTGGGTGACAATATTTTTTACGCGAGTGGGCTCAGCAAATTATTACAAGCAAGCACCGAAGTAGTTGGTGGGAAAGTATTCGCTTATCACGTGAATGATCCAGAACGTTACGGCGTGGTAGAATTCGATGAGAGCGGTAAGGTGATTTCGATAGAAGAAAAACCACAACAACCGAAAAGCAATTACGCTGTTCCTGGATTGTATTTCTACGACAATTCAGTGGTTGAAATTGCCAAGAACCTCAAGCCTTCTGCCCGCGGTGAATACGAGATTACCGATGTGAATCAAGAATACTTGAAACGCGGACAATTAACAGTCAGTGTCTTTAACCGAGGAACGGCGTGGTTAGATACAGGTACATTTGCTTCGTTGATGCAAGCTGGGCAATTTGTTCAAGTCATGGAAGAACGTCAAGGACAAAAGATTTCGTGCATAGAGGAGATTGCTTACCGGATGGGGTATATCAATAAAGAGCAATTGATTGAATTAGCAAAGCCACTAGTGAAAAGTGGTTACGGTGAATATTTATTGAATTTGTTGAAGTAAAGTTTCAATATCCCTTAAACGCATGGAAATACCTGCGGTATAATCCAAGTGCGTAGTTATTTCCACTTTTAAATCGCATGTTTAAATATCGTGGTGAAGGAAAAATGCGTCCTAACGCAACGCGTAATTTATTCCATGCAGAGAGATGACTTGTTTCGAGTATTAAATATTCAAAAGAGGTAATGCGAGTTTTAGGCAAGGGTTTTTCTTTCAGAAAGTTTAAAATTTTCTGGGTTATATCTTCATTTAATGCCTCACATTGATTTCTTTCCAACCCAAAGAAACTTTTGTTGTAGATCATTTGAAGTAGCTCCAAAACCTCGTTCAATTCTGTAAAAAAATGGTGCGACGTGGCAAGTTGTTGTATGCGCTCAGTGTTTAAATTTCCATGCCCACGCATGAGCATTAAATCATAGAGCCAGATGAATTTGAAAGAGATTCCGTATAGGTGCTTGTGAAGGTGCAAGCAGAGATGTAGAAACTTAAAATCGGGGTCTAACTCATACTCATAGGTTTGGTTCTTTTGTTTGGCCGATAACCAGAATTGTTCAATGCCTATTGCATGTTCGTCTGCACGATTTAACAAGATGTGCAAGTCAACATTCACCCCGTTTTTTGAGTATTGATAAGGACTTGGGTTCTTTGTGAGTTTACCTATAAACTCATATTCATCTACAATACTCTCGTGGTAATTATTTTCTTTGAAGATTGCCCTAACCTTTTTTAAGTCACTTTTCTTAATCAGAATGTCAATATCGGATGTACCTCGTACACCAGGATCGTTATACAAATGATGAATGAGATCAACTCCTTTCAAAGGAATAAACGGAATTTTATTGGAAATAAAAATTTCACGTAACTGGTCAAAGGCGTGAAGAATAATAATGTTTTGAGTGAGTACTTTGTTGTAGAGATTTTCAAGATAAAGAATGATACTCTTTGGTACTAAAGGGTTGTTCGCCGCAACTAAAGACTTGTAGCATAACGGTCCTAAGCTCGATCTTAGTGCAAGTTTTTTAAATAATTCCCAATTGAAATTTTCGTTCAAAAGTGAATGTAGCTCTGCAGATTCATCTGCACTTAAGTTTTCTTGCGAACACTTCAGTAGAAATGTAGCTTCCGCTGAAAGGTTATTCCAAAATTTTATGGAAACAGAGTTGTTCAATTCAACTAGTCGTTCAAAAGCTCCGCTTTAATTACTTCAATCTTCTTTGTCAGTTCATTCTGAACTGAAGAAATTTCTTCTGAAGAAGAAATCTCCTTCCGAAGGGAGAAGTAAAACTTAATCTTCGGCTCGGTGCCGCTCGGACGCGCGCTGATCTTGCTGCCGTCGGTGAGGATGAATTGCAAGACGTCGGAGCTTGGATAGGGGAGAGTGGTTGTTTCTCCGGTAATGATGTTTTTGCATGTGCCTGCTTTCACATCGTGCAATTCTGCCAGTGCTACTCCGCCAAGGGTTTGCGGAGGTGTGGTGCGAAGTCGCGACATCATGCTTTGAATTTGCGCAACACCGTCTATTCCCTTCAACGTAATACTTACCAACTCTTCTTGAAACACACCGTGTTGCAAGTAAAGGTCTTTCAACATTCCCCACATCGTTGTTCCTTTACTCTTCGCGTAAGCAGCAATCTCTGCGAACTGAACCGCCGATAATGCCGCGTCTTTGTCGCGAACAAAATCACTCACCAAATAGCCGTAGCTCTCTTCTCCGCCCGCCACGAAATTTTCCTTTCCTTCTTTTTCTTTGATTAATCCCGCTATAAACTTGAATCCTGTTAACGTGTCGTAACACGGTACCCCGAACGACTCCGCAATGCGCGCAATCAATTCAGTGGTAACAATGGTCTTTCCAATAAACGGACGTTCAGGTAATTTTCCTTTTTCCTTCCCTGCCAATAAACGGTAATACACCAACAAGCTTCCTGCTTGATTGCCGTTGATTAAAACCAATTCATTCTGATCGTTTCTCACCGCCAATCCCACACGATCGGTATCCGGATCTGTTCCCAATACCAACTCAGCATTCACTTTCTCTCCCAACTCCAACGCCATCTTCATGGCCGACTTCTCTTCCGGATTCGGTGATTCCACCGTTGGGAAATTTCCATCCGGCACCGCCTGCTCTTCCACCACACTCACATTAGAAAATCCCAACGCCGCCAAGGTCTTCGGTACCAACGTTATCCCCGAACCGTGTATGGAGGTATACACAATGGAAATGTCTTTCTCTTGCTTCACGGCGTCTTCAGATAAGGTCAGACCACGAACCAATTCTAAATATTTTTCCTCTACATAAGACGGAACGTCTTGAACTAAAGTTAGGTCCTGTGGAAGGTGTTGCACAAGGTCATTCTGAAGGTTCTTTGAAAGGTCTAATCGAAGGTCATTCTGAAGTTCGTTCCGAAGGTGCTTCGCAAGACCTTCCGCAGGACCTTGTGAAACACCTTTCGAAGAACCTTGCTCCGCACCTGCCATAACAGCTTTCACCTCATTGATAATTCCCTTGTCATGCGGCGGCAAGATCTGCCCCCCATCACTCCAATAAACCTTATATCCGTTGTACTCCTTCGGATTGTGTGAAGCGGTAATAACGATACCCGCCGTGCATTTCAATTCACGAACAGTGAACGACAGCAAAGGCGTCGGACGCAATTCAGAAAAGAGATAAACATGAATGCCGTTCTTCGCCAAAATCTCTGCAGCAATATTCGCGAAGTAACTCGAGTTATTTCTAGAATCGTACGCAATCGCCACCGAACCTTCTCCACCCACTTGCGCGTGGTGTTTCAAAATATAATTCGCCAAACCCTGCGTAGCCATGCCCACGGTATACTTGTTCATGCGCATGCTTCCCACACCCATGACACCGCGCAATCCGCCCGTCCCAAATTCCAAATCGGAATAAAACGAATCAATGAACAACTTCTCATCTTCACGCTCCATGCGTTCAATCTCTGCACGCGTCTCAGCGTCTAAGTCGTATGTTTTCCAAAGTCTAGCTTTTTCTTTTGCGGATTCTAAGGGGGTCATTTCTCTTTGTTTGAAACAAATATAATCACCTGCGGTGATCAATCTGACTTTGTCAGATCAATTGCTATGCAATCAATCACCTGCGGTGATCAATCCTACGGATTTATCGGAACGATTGATCGCAAAGCGATTGATTCGAAGAATTGATCACGAAGTGATCAAGAGCCCCAAAGGGCGACATCTGAAATGCCCCCAGTGAAGCTGGGGGATAAAAGTTTAGATTAAATCTGAGTGTAAAAAACCAAAGGTTCCAATTATGAAATAGGAATTACGCAGTAGGAACAACGAAGTTCAAACAACGCAGTTCCTCGGGGGCATTTCGAATGCCGCTCGATAAACGAGCTCATTTTCTTATTTGAGGTATTGATTCTTTGATTTTTGTAGCTCACTTCATCCCGATTTGCAGCTCGATTTTGGCTAAAAGTGAGCTTGAAATTGAGATTTTTTAAGCCGATTACCTTCTTTGAAGGATGACGGCGAAGCCGATGACACCAAAATTGTTGACCGCGGAGCGGATGACCCTTCGGGATAACACATTTCATGTGATGACGAACAAGTTCGATGACCGTGTCAGAAATTCTGAGATTTCAAGAGTAAACTAATTTTTGTTGAAACTTTCTTAAATTGTTTAAGTATAATTATGTTTAGTAAGTACTTTCGCAAAAATTTTTTTATGAAAATAAGGCTATTTACTTTCCTCTTGGTGTTATCTGCTGCAGGCAATACTTTGTTTTCTCAAATAACCATAAATAACGCTGTTTGGCAGTACGGAGCGAACTATGTAGGTAATCCCAACGGAAATGGAATGGATAATTTGCGTGCCGGGACAACTTTTGGAATCATCAACATAATGTTTTCAAATGTTATAGAGCTTTCAAGTAACAACGTATCTTGTCTGGCAATTATTGAAACCAATGATGGGCAGTCATTTAGTATTCAGGGAACTATTATCGGGAGAAATAACGGCGGAACGACAACTACGTTTTTCTGGAGTGTGGATCCAGGCAACTCATTATCGTTGAATGTAGCGAATAGCACTCCATTACTTTTAACGAATAGTGCAACGGCGGTGGGCAATACAGGAGTGCCACCTTCATCAGGAGCAACATTCAACGGTTTAGCTGTAGTTAAAGTAGGTGCTAATGTGACATACACTGGAGGTACAAATTTGAATGGAAACTCGGGTAATATTGTAGCAGATTTCAATGCCTACACGGCATCCATTCCGCAAATTGCCACTAATGCTCAATCTAGCGTTACGAATGTTCAAGTAAACGGATGGGGTGGGGTTGCTACTGTACCATCGGGAGCAGGAACAGTGGTTGAGGTAGGTATTTTTTATCATACTTCAACACTTGTGAACTCCGGAGGGAGTACAACTCCTGTAACTTCTACTGGTACGAAATTAGCCATGACCTACCCAGGTTCAGGAGTTAATTTTTCTTCCAACACCACAGGATTGGCGCCGAATACAACTTATTATTACAGGGCTTATGTAGTTATAGGAACTACTTACTACCAAGGCTTGGTAAAATCGTTCACCACTTGCGCAAATACACCTGAACCTACTGTTACGAGCTCACAATCATTTTGTTCTTCCAGTTCGCCCACAATAGCTTCACTGGTAGCTTCAACCAACGTTTCTGGAGGTTCGTTGAAATGGTATTCGGCCAGCTCGGGAGGTTCGGCATTGTCTACTTCACAAGCATTGCCTACTGGCACCACAACCTATTATGTTTCTCAAACGGCTTGTGTATCGGTGGAAAGCGCAACACGTGCAGCTGTTACAGCAGTTGTAACTGCAGGACCAGTTGCGGGAAGTATTGGTTACACTGGAAGTTCAAATATTTGTTACGCAGATTCAAAACAACTTTCGCTCTCTGGTCACTCTGGCAACATTCAATGGCAATCTTCAAGCTCATTGGCGGGGACTTATTCAGATTTAAGCGGATCTACCACGTCTTCCTTAAATACAGGTTCATTAACTACAACTGCGTATTACAGAGCGAAAGTAAGCAGCGCGAGTTGTCCTGCGGTGTATTCAACCGCACAAGAGGTAGTTGTAAATATTCCTGTATATTCCTACAACACGAATTCTGGTCCGTGGACTACGATAAATAATTGGAACTTAAGTTGTGATAATGGAACTACCTATTCTTTGGCAGTTACCGAACCAAGCACGCCTTCTATTTCATACATCAACAGCGGTCAAACCGTTTCTACATCGAACCTGAGTATTGCTGCTCAGAATTTTGTAACCGTGAAGTCTGGCGGAAAACTTACCGTTACAGGCACATTGAATAACAATGGCGTTTTTAAAGTTGAATCGGGAGGAAGTTTTCTTCAACCCGTAGGGTCAACACAAACGGGCATCGGAACTTATATTGCCGAGCGATACATGACCGGCGCAGGTGGAACAACACCGAACGGTCGCCATTGGTATATAGCTCCTCCAATGACCGGCGCAACTTCTATTGCAGTAGATGCCGCGAGTGCAAACAACAAACTTTGGATGTATCATGAAAATCCGACAGAAAATTCACCTCAAGGTCAAGGGTATCAAGAAATAACCACAAACAGTGTCGTTTTAACCCAAGGAAGAGGTTACGTGTTTAGAGGTGGAGCAAACGGAACGTATGCCTTCAGTTCAAATAACTTTGGAAACGGAAACGTAACCATTACTGCGAGCCATACTGCGGGAACGCCTAAACCAGGGTTCAATCTTTTGGCTAATCCTTACCCTTCGCATTTCAGTTGGGATCAGTTGTACAACTCAACGGTGACAAACGGAACTTCTCCGTTATACCCTACTATTTGGTACAGAACGGCAAATGGCAGCAACACCATGCTTTACGATACATACAACACTACTCTTGGTGTTGGAACCGGAAACAATGGAACACAAGTAACCGGCACATTAGCTCCTTTGCAGTCTTGTTGGCTTCGTGTTCAAAGTGGAAATCCAAGTATTACCATAACGGCAACGAACGCTATGCGCTCTCATGGCAATCAGAACTTCATGAATCTAATCCCAGCAACCATTCGATTAAGTATTACTAACGGAACCGTAAAAGACGAAACCCTCGTTGTGCTAAAAGACGATCTAACCAATGCCTTCGATTACAGAGATTCTGGTAAAGAAATACCATCTACTACACTACCACAATTGTACTCTCTTGAGGGTAATACCAAAGTAGCTATTAATGGAATTGCAAATGCATTAACAAAAGACTCTCTTGTTCTTGGTGTGCAAATTCCTATGGCAGGAACGTATACCATGAATTGCTCGGAATTTACTTTCTCCGATCTTGCTTACCTTGAAGACAAGCTAACAGGAGCATATATTGAATTGAGTAATACGACCGTTTACAACTTTACTAGTGCAGCCGGTACATTCAACAACCGTTTTGTCTTACACTTTGCACCAAATGTACCAGGTGCTTCTGCCGGTAACCCAATAGCAATGCCTACGAGCAACTGGCCGACTTGCAACAGCGTTACGAGCTCAGACAGTTGGCATTCGTTCAACGCAACGTCTGAAGGTGTTAGCATTGAAGTCACTTCTACTGTAACAAACGTAACTGTTTTGCTTCAAGATGCATTTGGAAACATTGTAGCGGAAGAGAACGCAGTAAACGGTATCGGTAACGAGACGTTGAACTTCTTCGGACTAACTGCCGGACAAACATACAAAGTAGGTGTTCGCAACAACATCAGCAGCCAACCAACAGGAACATATGGCATCTGCGTAAAATCATTGAAGCGCGGTGGATGTGACTACGGAGCAGGTCCATATAGCC
>JBJOFG010000002.1:0-357790 GCA_046048875.1 Bacteroidota bacterium
GCGCTACTGTTTGGCTTGCGATGATTAAGCTACATGGATCGTTTGGATTCGTTCCGTCTGCGATCTCATTTGTATCTGTCACTCCATCTCCGTCTGTATCTGGATTCAATGGATCAGTGCCAGTCTCATCTTCGTTTGGTGTTCCATCACCGTCACAGTCTAACGCTAACCATGCAGCTGAAGGCGCTACCGTTTGGCTTGCGATGATCAAGCTACATGGATCGTTTGGATTCGTTCCATCTGCGATCTCATTTGTATCTGTTACTCCATCTCCGTCTGTATCTGGATTTAAAGGGTCTGTACCATTATTTGTTTCTTCTTCTAATGTCAAACCATCATTATCACAATCTAAAGTCGAAAGCTCATCGATTTGACCATTACAGTTATCATCGATGCCGTTACATACTTCTGTCGCTGCTGCATTTACTGCTGCATTGTTATCATCACAGTCGCCGCTAGTTCCGCCAGTTGTGTTGTAATTTGAACCAGGGCTTGTACATGATACGCTCGTGCTTACATAATAACCATCGCCATCTGCATCTAAATACCAAGTGCTCGCATAAGTACAGCTTCCGTCTGTTACTGTAGCCAAGGCATTATAATTACAAGCCGAAGCGTCGGTACATCCAGGAATGACACACGCTAAATCAGATCCGTCACAATCTTCGTCAATACCGTTTCCACATATTTCTATGGCTGCAGCGTTAATCGCTGAGTTCGAGTCGTTGCAATCACCATTAATTCCGCCGATCGTGTTGTAGTTAGCACCAGGGCTTGTACATGACACGCTTGTGCTTACATAGTAACCATCGCCATCTGCATCTAAGTACCACACAGTCGTTGGATTGATAGATGCACTTGCGTCGTTACAGTCTGTGTTGTTTGTTACGTAGCCAGTTGGTGCGCTACATGCTTGAACACTTGATCCAGCATCGCCATATCCATCACCGTCAACATCGGCGTAATACGTATTCAATACTCCCTCATCGATTTGACCATTACAGTTGTCATCAATGCCGTTACATACTTCTGTCGATGCCGCATTGACTGCTGCATTGTTATCATCACAGTCGCCGCTAGTTCCGCCAGTTGTGTTGTAGTTAGCACCAGGGCTTGTACATGATACGCTTGTGTTTATATAATAACCATCATTGTCTGCGTCTAAATACCAAACCGTAGAAGGACTTATTGCAGCACTAACATCGTTACAATCTGTATTATTTATCACATATCCCGACGGAGCACTACAAGCCTCGATGGTTGAACTTGGATTACCATATCCATCGCCATCAGTATCCGCATAATATGTATTTAAGACACCTTCATCGATTTGACCGTTACCATTGTCATCTAAACCATTACAGACTTCTGAGATAACTTCATTGTCAGTGATTGTAACATTACCTATTGCATCTAGAATAGAGACATTCACAGGGTCTGTTAGGGTGATTGTAAAGTTCTCATTAGCTTCCGGCAATAAATCCTCAAGAATTGAAATTGTAAATGTTTGAGATAATGAATTAATCGGGAAAGTTAATGTCCCAGAAACGCTTGTATAATCGAGACCAGCGGTAGCCGTACCATTACTGATAGTATAATTCACAGTAACCACGCTAGAGACAGGTGTTGAAATTGACACCGTTATTGTTACCGACCCACCTGATTCGCTCACAATAGCATCAGAAATTGACATATCGGCAAATGATTGAAGGTAGTTATTTAAAGCATCCAACAATCCATTTGTAGCGGCATTTCCTGTTACAACTCCAGGTACTGGAGAAATAGTCAACGTCTCGCCATTGAATGTAAGACCAATATATGTTAAATCGGTAATGGTATATGTTGAACTTCCATTAAAACCATTTGTTGCTAATGTGTATGTGCTTCCCGCGCTGGGACTGAATACCATTGTTGCAGGGTTGTTACCGCTTGGGGTTCTCCATTTTATAAATCCAGGAATAGAATACTCAACACCATTCGATGCTGTTATTAGCACTGAACCTATGATATCGTTTCCCTGTGCCACAAATATATTTGTAGGAGAGTTCTGTGTAAATTGAACATTCGTCCATCCCAAGCCGCCAGCACCTGACAAATAATAACATTGATCAGCAGCATTGTTCGCAGTATTTAAACCTACGAAACCATTGTTGAAGGGAACTGTGATGATGTTCTGCCCTAAGGCAGAAACTGTAAGAAACAAGAACCCAAAAACTACATAGAAACGGGAAAATTGAATTAATTTTCTTTGAATACTTGCCGCATGGCAAGAAGAAGCTAAGAATATACTCATTTGTTTTGATTAAGTGCCGCAAATTTAGGCATCTAACTCCAAAATCAGTAATCTTTATGAAAAAAACAAAATGTAAATCTTGAATATTTTGAATATATTATCATATTTAAATAAATTGAACTAAATGAACAGACCTAAATCTCAATAAAATCGACTGATGCACAGTAAGATAAATTCTGTCATTTTCTCCAATCAATTCAATAACTCGTCATTTGCAAAGCAAAATCATTCAGATTGTACAACAGACTGTGCAAAAGTCCAAACTACTTGAGTTTGTGTTTTTTTTCATCCAAAACAAACCAAAATAACTTATTCGAATAAAAAAGCTTGAAAATTATATCAGGTGCTGAGTTTTCCCGTTGTAATCCGGGAAAATTGCTTGCTTGAAATGGCATTTAGGCCGAAAACAACAACTGCCCACAAAATGTGAGCAGTTGTCCAATATTTTTTTGGAAGATTAGCCCACCAATGCTTCATAAGCCGCAGCGTCCATTAAAGAACTTAAATCTGCTCCTTCAGCTAATTTAACTTTAATCATCCAACCATTTCCGTATGGGTCGTTGTTCACATCCGCAGGATCAGCCTCCAATCCAGCGTTCACTTCAACAACAGTTCCTGAAACTGGCATGAACAAATCGCTCACTGTTTTCACAGCCTCAACTGTTCCGAAGATTGCATGTTCTTCAAGACTTTCACCTTGAGTTTCAATTTCAACAAATACGATATCACCTAATTCGCTCTGTGCGAAATCTGTAATGCCAACAGTAGCCATATCGCCTTCAATGCGAACCCACTCGTGGTCTTTTGTGTACTTTAATTCAGCTGGAAAATTCATTGTTTTCAATTTATGTGGAACAAAAATAAGGGAAGTTTGAAGTGGAACAATTAAAAATAAGACTAACTTTCACGCACAGTTTATGAAAATGGAAATTACCGCATATGTTGTTTTCTTGCTTCTCGCCATTGGCATGGCCTCGGGAATGCTGAGTGGATTTGTTGGTGTTGGAGGAGGATTAATCATTGTACCTGCGCTCGTATACTTCCTTGGTTACACACAACTTCAAGCGCAAGGAACAAGTCTGGCGGTTCTTCTTTTACCGGTAGGATTCCTTGCCGTGATGCATTATTATAAACAGGGCAATGTAAATACAACAGCTGCTCTGCTTATTGGAGCAGGGTTTATTCTAGGTGCACTTTTCGGAAGTAAGTTCGCGCACAATATTCCCATAGCAAAAGTGAAATTTGGTTTTGCGCTTATCATGCTTATTGCAGCCCTTAAACTGCTGTACGAATCAAGCAAAGTACTTTTCGCCTCGAATTAATTCACGCCGTAAATCCTTTCCATCACCTTTCCGAATGCATAGATGTCATGGAACGAATTGTACATGGGCACTGGCGCCATGCGAATGATGTCTGGCTCACGCCAATCGACCACCACGCCTTCCTTTGCTAAAACACCCACGAACTCTTTGGTTCTTCCCTTCAAACGAATAGACAATTGACAACCTCTTTCGTTTTCATTGTGAGAAGTGAGTTGCTCAACAGGCACACCTTTCGACTTCAATTCTTGAAAAATAAATTCTAAGTACGCCGTTAACGCTTTCGATTTTGCGCGCAATTCAGACATCGATGTTTTATCGAAAAGATCTAAAGCGGCTCTGTGAGCGGCCATCGACAACACAGGTGCGTTACTCATTTGCCACGCCTCTGCAGAATTCGTCGGATCGAAATTTTTCTTCATCAAAAATCTAGTCTCCGCTTTGTTTCCCCACCATCCTGCTAAACGCAAAACATCTTCACCATGAAAACGCTCGTGAACATAGGCGCCTGAAACCCCTCCAGGTCCACTGTTCAAATATTTGTAACTGCACCAGCAAGCAAAATCAATATCCCAATCGTGTAACTTCAAATCAATATTCCCAGCAGCGTGCGCAAGGTCTAATCCAACCATAGCACCAACTGCGTGTCCAGCCTTCGCCAACGATTCACAATTAAAAAATTGTCCGCTGAAATAATTCACTGCACCGAAACAAACCACAGCGAGTTCATCTCCGAGTTCATTAATCTTCGCTACAATATCTTCTTCACGCAACAACACCTCACCTTCACGCGGCTGCATTTCAACCAATACATCATCTGGATTTAATCCATGCAACTTTGCTTGTGATTCGAAGGCGTAACGATCGGAAGGAAAAGGCTTATGTTCGAATAAAATCTTATTGCGTTTTCCTGAAGGACGATAAAAACTAATAAGCAACAAATGCAAATTCACAGTGAGCTGATTCATAGCTACAACTTCAGAATTTTTCGCACCTACAATTTTTGCCAATGACTCTGTTAACACCTCGTGATAATTAAACCAAGGACGTTTCGCATCGAAATGTCCTTCAACACCAAATTTCTCCCAATCGCTTAATTCTTGAAGGAGATAATCTTTCACGCCCCTTGGCTGAAGACCGAGTGAATTACCCGTGAAGTATAACATGGGCGAACCATTGTGCTGGGGAATAAAATATTCCCCGCGAAAAGATTTTAATGAATCATTCTCATCCTTCATTCTCGCAAACTGTTCTGAATTCTCCCAAGCGCTCATAGTTCTGAATTATTTGAATGCAAATTTAGTGGAAGCTCCGTGACTATCTTTGTAAGACTTCATGATAAAAACAAGTTCTTATATAATTCTTTGTTGCACTGTCGCCTTGCTTTTCCAATCATGCAAGCAAGCATCGGGTGATTCGGCACCACCTACCTCGCCAAAAATTAGCACTGCGAAAAAAGAAATCAGTTATTTCAATTCACTCATCGACACAAGTTTCGAGATTGAATCAAAGGATTCAATGATTCAAAATATTGAAAATTTATATTTTGAGTTGGATGAAGAAAATGCGGAAGGTATTTTCACTTTTCGTGGAGGAAATCAACGCAACAGTCCAATTCGCGGCACTGTCTCCTTTCAACCAAAAAAAATAATTAAAGATTGGGAATTCAGAACAGCCATTGATTCGATGAACGGCCCATTTGGTTATTGGGGAGGAGGTGCTGGTTGGACAGGGCAACCGCTTGTTGTCAATTGGAAAAAAAATGAAATCCCATTGCTCAGCAATTTGAATCCTGCGTTCACGAAGAAATCTGAATTGAAAGAAATTATTCAAATTTCATTGTCTGGAAAAATTTACTTTCTCGATTTCGAAACAGGATCAGAAACTCGCCCACCACTCTTTATTAGAAATCCAATCAAAGGAACGCCAAGCATTGATCCGAAGAACAAAGATTTGCTGTTCGTTGGACAGGGCATACCTCATCGCGGAAATATGGCGTGGCGTGTTTTTCATTTGAAGAAACAATCACTCATACATGAACAACTTCTACCCTCTTCTTTTTCGTATCGCAAGTGGGGAGCATGTGACGCATCGCCGCTCTTAGACACCAACAGTATGACAATGATTTGGCCCACTGAATCGGGTGTTATTTACAGAACAAATTACCGCGACACGTCGTTCAACTTTGTTGAACAATTCAGATATAAACTAACGGAAGCGTATCACCAAGGCATTGAATCCAGTCCTTGTGCATACAAGCAATTGGGCTATTTCACCGACAACGGCGGAAATGTTTTTTGTGCCGATTTGCGCACTATGCAACCGCGCTGGCATTTCTTCAACACCGATGACTCCGATGCCTCACCGGTGCTCTCTATTGAAAAAGAAATTCCGTTTGTGTTTATTGGAAATGAGGTAGACAAGCAGGGACCAAAAGGATTTGGTTATTTAAGAAAATTGAACGGACTTACAGGCAAAGAAATGTGGCATTTTGAAAAAGAATGTTATTCTTCAGTTGGCGAAAAAACAAACAACGGCGGAATGCTTTGCACACCTCTTCTCGGAACGAACCAAGCGAAAAACATGATATACACCATTTTCTCGCGAACCACGTTGAATGGAGCTGGAGAGCTTGTTGCATTGAACAAAGAAACCGGCGCGTTAATTTTCAAAGTTCCTTTCCAACAATACAGCTGGGTTTCACCAATTGCTGTTTATGACAAAAATGGTTATCCGACTTTATTCGTTCCTACGGTTGGTGGCACCATTTATTTAATCGACGGCATGAATGGAAGTGTGCTCTATTCAGAAAATTTCGGATGCACCTTTGAATCATCGCCTATTGCATGGGGAAATCGCATCATTCAACCCGCACGCGGAAATAAAATTTTTAGTTTTTTACTCGAATGAAAAAAATAATCGCTCTCTTTTTTTGCTTGTCCTTCCTGGTCATTTCCTTCGGACAGAAATCGAAATTATATAAAGTTGAAAAATCAAAAGCACCCTACCGCTATTGGTGCTATGAACCTGAAAACTACAGCGCCCAAAAAGACAGTGCTTGGCCCGTAATTATTTTTCTTCACGGAAGAAGTTTAAGTGGTACCGATTTAGAAATTGTTCGGTCGTATGGACTTGTTCACGAAATTGATAAAGGCAGAAATTTCCCTGCACTCATCATTGCCCCTCAAGTGAACAAAGGTGAATCCTGGAATCCAGATAAAGTTGTCGCGTGCATACGAGAATTGCAAAAAACACATCGTGTTGACAGTACGCGAATTTCGATTACAGGAATGAGCTTAGGCGGATACGGCACGCTACACACGGCAGGACATTACCCGGAACTTTTTTGCGCAGCCGCAGCGTTTTGTGGAGGCGGAAATGCAAAAGATGCTTGTAACTTGTCTACAATACCCGTGTGGGTGGCTCATGGTAAAAGAGACCGAGCAGTGCCGTTCGGCGAATCTTATGAAATCGTAGAACGGATAAAACAATGTGACTCAAAAAATGTAAAGTTCACTGTATTTGAAACCCACGACCATGGCGCATTGGAGCGCATGTTCCGCACCGAAGAGCTGTACGATTTTCTTTTGAGCAATAAAAAAGGGAAGCCTACTTACTTCCCTCCTTTCAATAAAAAGTCGTTGAATTAAACCAACGTATTTGTCTCTGTATTCGGGAAGATAACCCATGGCTTGAAAGTCTTGGCCTCTTCAAATTCCATGTGTGCGTAGGAACAAACAATAACGATATCTCCAACCGTACATTTCAATGCAGCTGGGCCGTTCAAACAAATTACTCCGCTTCCTCTTTCACCTAAAATAATGTAGGTTTCCAAGCGCTCACCGTTCGCACAGTTCAACACTTGAACACGTTCACCCTCGATCATATTTGCAGCTTCCAACAGAATTGGATCTATTGTTATGCTACCGATATAATTCACATCTGCCTCAGTTACAGTTACTCGGTGAATTTTTGACTTTAAAACCTGAATAATCATAGGCGGCAAATTTAATCTTCATTTTTCATCTTAGCGCCATAATTATGAGAAAGATTTCGAATATTCTATTGAATTGCTGGTTTCCGAGGGTATGCAGTGCTTGCGACCGAAGTTTATCTGTATCTGAAGAAGGGCTTTGTTTTTACTGTAGACAATACCTTCACAAGACCACACACTTCGAACGTAAAAACAATGCACTCTACGCCCAGCTTGCTTATCGCATGGATATTCACAGCGTACAATCCCTTTATTTCTTTCAACCTAAAAGCATTGAACAACGAGCAATACATGAATTGAAGTACAAGAAGAACATGGAAATCGGACATTTCTTTGGGAAGGAAATGGGAATACAGATGACTGCCACAAGTTGGTTAAAGGACATTGATTTACTTGTTCCTATTCCACTTCACAGAAACAAAGAACTTGAACGTGGCTATAACCAATCGCGAGTGCTGTGCGAAGGCATCTCCGAGATTACAGGCCTTCCAATTTCGAATACACTCAAAAAACAATCAAGCGGAAAGGGTGCAACCAAGGGAAATCGAATGGAACGTATGAATAGTCGTAAAATAGAATTTCAAATCCAAACATGTATCCCACAAAACGTTAACCACATTCTAATTGTTGACGATGTCATAACCACTGGAGCGACTTTGGAATCGGCATTCCAAACCATTAGAGAAACGTTTCAAGGCAAAATTTCCGTTGTCTCAATTGCACACACTTTTTAATCCTATCTTTGACTTTTACAAACCATTCAATGATGATGTTTAAATTAAAAAGTATTCTCTTCTTTGTCTCTTCTCTCGTTCCTCTGTTTACGTTTTCTCAAGTGCAACAAGGTAAAATTCTTTTGATGAATGGAAGTGTTGTTGAGAACACACTTTGGGAAGAGAAAGACGGAATGATTTACATCTACGACCAGAAAAAAAATCTATTCGGTAAGGAAAAAACACGCGCGATAGAGTTGAATAAAAGTGAAATTTACAGTGTTTCAAACGGAAGTAAAGAGCAGATTTTGTATTACCAAGATACGATGCTCGGCGACTATTACACACCCGAAGAAATGCGCGTTTATTTAGCCGGAGCAGGGGATGCTCGTAAGAACTTCAAAGCCAGACATGTTAGTGCCATTGGCTTTGCGGTTTGCACAGTGGCAGGCTATTTAGTTGGAGATGGATTGTTGATCTTGATTATCCCTCCTGTTACATACGCAGCTATGCAATATGTGGGAAAAATTAAAATCCGTGAGAAGTATATGTCCGACCCTAATTTCAAATACAACGACTTGTACGCAGAAGGATTTGAACCTCCCGCTAGATCGCGAAAAATGATTCGCGGTGCCCTGAGTGGGCTATTAGGATCGGCCACTGGAGTTGTTATTTATTTTATAAAAAACCAATAAGCGTGTTTATCGCACTGCTTCAAAGTTTGTGTCTCGGTGGCGCATCTTGGTTTCTCTTAAACACCGCAAATCCAAACTCCGCTTTCGAAAACGGACTTCTATCCATTGCGGTGTTCTACAGTTATTGGGTTTCTCAAAAACTTCATCAAGCCGCCTATTGGCTTCCACTACTCGTAATTGCAGGAACTATTACTTTATCACCGAACGTTCATTCGGTATTAATGATTTTAGTTTCATTATTCACCGTTGGTTATTTCCTTCAACATAAAATTTCACTAAGAAATATCCCCTTGTTGAAGAACCTAACGGTTGCTGCCTGTTGGTCTATTCTCATAGCTATTCCAGACACTCAGGAGATTTTTCTTTTAGGTGGAAGTGTATTTTTCACAACGCTTGCGCTCTCACTTTGCATTGACTTTGTGCAGCGAAAAGAAGATGAAGGAAAGATTGAAACGGTTCCTCACTTGATAGGAAGTAACCTTACCCTTTTCTTTTCGTTGGTATTCGTTTTAGTCGGACACCTTTTCATGCCCACCTCGTTTTATGCAGGGATTTTCGCACTTGCTATACAGGCGGGACTAACTTATTTCCCGAAGGAAAAACAAAGGGAAGCTCTTCGCGAACTTCCCTTCCTTGTCTATGCTATAGGAGTTTATTCGCTATAGACGTAGTCTAAGGCATCACAGAAATCTACAATTGCCTTCTCGATATCCTCGTCTGAATGCGCCGCTGAAACAAATCCAACTTCGTATCCACTTGGCCCAAGATAAATACCACGGTCCAACAAGAATCTATGGAACGGCGCAAACAATTGTCCACTGTTCTCCGGGATTTCATCCATACGTCGAATCGCTTTTTCTTTCGAAAATGAAACCCAGAAAATGCTTCCCATATTGAACATTCTGAAGATGTAATTCTTTTGATCGGCATGGGCTTGAATAGCAGAAACCAATCTGTTTGTCTTTCGTTCCAACGCTTCGTAGAAACCTGGCTTCGCTAATTCTTTCAATTGCGCCAAACCGGCTGCCATAGCAACTGGATTTCCAGAAAGCGTTCCGGCTTGATAAACTGGACCGTCGGGAGCAATTTGCGACATAATCTCTGCACTTGCACCGTAGGCACCAACAGGCATTCCACCACCAATGATTTTTCCGAAAGCCAGCACATCAGGTTGAATACCGTAGTATCCTGAAGCACCCTCGAACCCTAAACGAAACCCACTAATCACTTCATCGAAAAGCAACACAATGCCTTCTCGTGTGCAGACTTCACGTAAATGTTTCAAAAAGACGCCATCTTGAATAAGCAAACCGTTATTGGCTGGAACCGGTTCAATGGCAACTACCGCGATTTGACCGCGATAAATTTGAATGGCCGCATCGAACGCTTCAATATCATTCAACGGAACAACAATGGTTTCATTCACATATCCCTGAGGAATCCCTGCACTGCTCGAAGTTCCAAGTGTTGCCAATCCGCTACCTGCCTTTACTAAAAGTGCATCAACGTGTCCGTGATAACATCCTTCGAACTTCAAAACTTTATCTCTGCCGGTGTAACCTCGTGCCAAGCGAATAGCACTCATAGCGGCTTCTGTTCCGCTGCTCACAAATCTAATTTTCTCGAGGTACTTATGATGTTGCAATATGAAAGAGGCCAATTCATTCTCCTCTCTGGTTGGAGCTCCGAAACTAGCCCCTTTTGCTGCGGTGGTGCATATAGCTTCAGTTACCGCGTCATGCGCGTGTCCGAGAATGAGCGGTCCCCATGAACAGCAAAAATCAATAAACTCGTTCCCGTCAGCATCCCAAACACGCGAACCTTTTCCTCGCTCAAAAAACAATGGGTTCCCTCCAACCGACTTAAACGCACGCACCGGAGAATTAACACCACCAGGAAAATAATTCTTTGCCTCTACAAAAAGGGCTTCGCTGTTACTCTGTTTCATGGTGCAAACTTACACTCGAACGAGAAAAACAACGTACTTTCGCATCCCACATTTTTCAACTTGAAATACAGTCTCACACTTCTGCTGTTTTTGATTGCTTCCTTGGCCGTAGCGATTGACTTTCCTATTGAGTCTATTCAAAAACTAAAAAAATATGACATTAGCACTTCGCCAGAATGCGGTGTCTATGCGAATAGCATTGCGGTTTCATTTGAAAACAAATCAACTTTCAACATTCTGTTCAAACTTGGAACATCTGATTCCACTGCTTTTCAACGCTACAAGGGGCCCATTCAAATTTCACAAAACACTTACATTCAAGTTCGGCTTGAAGGTTCGGGAGCTCCCAACACGGTATTTATCGGAACATTTATCGTAGGTAGAAATCATACGCTTCCAGTTATTTGTTTGAAGGTTAATCCAAAAGAGTTCTTTCCTCCAACTGGTATCTACGACGGAAAGCTAATTGTGAAAGGTGGAAATGCAAACGGCACGCCTGGTAGTGGAAACCAGTTCATTGGAAACTCATGGAAGAAGACTCCTATTCCTTGCTTCGCTCAATTTTTCTACAACAACAAATTGGTTGAGGCAACGGCATGTCATGTAAAAACATTTGGCGGATGGACACTTGGCCTTTCTGAAAAATCACTTCACTTGTACACCGACACTTTGGTTGGAAAGAAAGAATTCGAATACAAGTTTTTCAAGAACAAACCCTACAACGAATTCGAACATTTAGTGCTTCGAACAAGCGGAAGCGATCAGAATTTCACCCGCTTCAAAGACATTAGCATATCAAGCTTTGCTGCTGAACTTATGGTCGACTTCATGGACTATCAGCCTGTGATTTTATATGTGAATGACAATTACTTCGGCATTGTTAATCTTCGAGAAAAAATAAATAAAGAATACCTCGGTTACAATCACAACGCTTCCAAAGATTTCACGCAACTCTTGGAACAAGAGGGAGGAAACTCAAAAGACTATCAATCGTTGAAGGCCTTTGCTGCCGAGCATTATTCGGATACAAACTTTCCTGAAGAGATTCAAAAGCTCATGGACCTTGAAGACTATTTCAATTATAGTTTTCTTGAAATCTATATTGCGAACGTCGACTCTCGTGGAAACATTCGCTACTGGAAGGATTCCACTTCGGACAACAGATGGCGATGGATATACTACGACGGTGATTTGGGATGCGCGGGAAATTTCCATCGACAGAATTTCTTGAAAGAGAGAATCAGTCCCGTTCAAACTGATTGGTACAATCCAACATGGACTACCCATCTGCTTCGCTATACCACTCTGAACCCTGAACTACGCAACCGCTTTGTTCAACAGACTTGTTTGCTCATGAGCACAATACTGCACAAAGACTCTGTTGTTCACCGCATTGATCAATTTGCAAATTACATTTCTCCTGAGATTCCTTACCACGTGAATCGTTTTCCAATAACACAAAAAGAAACGGAAAAAGGGTGGCGCAATCACGTGAGCAACTACAGAAAGTTTTGGGAGATTCGTCCTGTTTCCATGTTTCGACATGTGAAAGAAGCCTATGGATTGGGTGACTCCGTTCATCTTACGCTCACAACAAATATTCCGAACGAGAAATTATTGATTATCAACGAATCGAAATTACATTTCAATAAAGTTGAAGGAGATTTCTTTGCAAACATTCCTTTGCCACTGGCGGTGCCCGAACATTCGTTCCCTTATATTTTCGAGCAATGGAGCGATGGAATTAAAGAAAAGAGCCGTGTTTTAGATTGCTCAACTTCTTCAGCAATTGAGGCGCAATTCGCTCATGCTCCTGTTTCAGAATTGAAAAACAAATTACACATCCGAAGATTCGGAAGTGAAATGAAAGCGAAAAATCCAATGAAGTGGATGGAGATCGTTAATCAAAGCGACGAGCCTATTGACATCAGCGGCATTATTCTTTATGATTCTCCGAATGGCATTGTTGACACGCTTTTTACGCATGGAACAGGACAACAAATTCCTCCGCTGAGTTCAGCCATTTTTGTAAGTCCTTTGCATACCAACGAAATTGGACATAGACTTCAACTTCCCGAAGGAACAAACATCTATCCTCTTGAATTTCCGGTTGGATTTCAAACCAAACATTCCTTCTACCTTGGTGATAAGGAGAATTCGGTTATTGACAGCATGCTTGTTCAATTTCCAGACTCTATTTTCACTCATGGAAAGCATTTCGTTTGTTTCTTTGATGAAAATGGAAATATTGCATACGACAGAGTAACACAAAAAACTGTGTTCGACTGGTCCGTAAAAGAAGTAAAATCAACGAATGCCATGATGAGTAATTTGAGTGAACTGCCTTTGTGGATTTATTTGAGTAATGGAATTGCTTTGTTGCTTTACGTGTTCTTAGCAGTATTCAAAAAAATAAAATGGCGCGATGCTATTCGCTATTTCGCATTCACTGCACTTGCAATTGGATTGCTGTATTGGGCTTACAAAGGAGTTTCGATTCAAGACATCGTTGGGCAAATTTTGAATACGCATTGGATTTGGATTGTTGCAGCATTGGTGATTGAATACGTCTCTGTTATTTTCAGAGGAATCCGTTGGAATCAATTGTTGAAGCCTCTCGGACACAAAGCAAATACATGGAACGCCATTCACGCCGTTGCATTCGGATACTGTATGAACGACCTAGTTCCGCGAAGCGGCGAAGTGGCTAGATGCACACTGCTTTTCAAATCAGATAAAATTCCAGTTTCCACGCTTGTTGGAACCGTCATCGTTGAACGTGTCATCGACATGGTTATGTTCGGACTCCTTCTCCTTTGGGGGATTTTACTCTTGCCTTCCACTCTATCTTCATTGATGAATGAAACGAAAAGTCCAGGCTTTACCATGGAATTGGGCGTAGTCCTTCTGGTTCTTGCTGTGATTGGCATTCTTGTTCTTCGATATATTTTGAAGAACACCTTTAAAAACAAGTTCATTGAAAAATTCGCTGAATTTATTCGTGGAACATGGAGAGCATTTTTAAGTGTTGGAAAAATTGAAGGGAAATTCAAATTCATTTTTTTAACAGTTGGCATTTGGGGAGCATGGCTGTTGATGACTTGGTTCAACTTGTTGGCTGTGCCAGGTTGTGAGCACATGGGATTGAATGAATCGGTTTTCCTAATGATTTGTGCCAGTTTAGCCATGCTCGCTCCTACGCCTGGAGGATTGGGCGCCTTTCATTCAATCACCATAATTGGTTTTATCGTTCTGGGTTATGCCGATGAAAACAATGCTACCACATCGCTTCTCGGATTAACATTCGCAACGGTGTCCTGGTCAACAAGAACCATTATGGAAATTGTATCCGGATTTATTGGCTTTCTCATTGTATCATACAGAATCAAATATGGAAAAACTGCTTCAGCAAATTAAAGCTTGGCGCGAAGCCGAACAAACCATTGTATTTACCAATGGTGTTTTCGATATTTTACATGTTGGTCATGTTACCTATTTGGAACAAGCCGCTGCACTTGGAGATAAACTTATTGTTGGCGTGAATAGTGACGTTTCTGTGAGAAACTTAAACAAAGGTCCTGAACGTCCGATTAATCCCGAATGGGCCCGCGTTCGTGTTTTAGAGGCATTGCGCTGTGTAGATGCAGCTATCGTTTTTACCGATCACACTCCACTAGATTTGATCTTAGCTATTCAACCCAATACCTTGGTGAAAGGGGGTGACTACAATCCAGAGGAAACCGATGAATCGAACAAGACGTATATGGTTGGATCGAAAGAAGTAAAAGCAGCAGGTGGAAAAGCAGTTGCTATTCCGTTGGTTGAAGGATTTTCGACGACCAACATTCTGAGTAAACGATAAGAAGATTTCAAACAAAAAAAGGCGATCAAACGATCACCTTTTTCATTTCAATGAAGAATTTTATTCTTTAATAATCGCTTTCGAAACACGATCTGTTTCGTTTTGAATTAAGAAATGGTAGTAGCCATTTGAAAGATTCAATCCGTTCAATTCAATCACGTTGTTACCTGAAATGGCTGGATACGTCGTTTCGTAAACCACTTTACCCATCGCATCGAATAAATACACTGTCAAATACTCTTCCTTCGAAGAATAGAATTGAGCAGTTAATTGACTTGAGAATGGATTCGGATATACATTCAAATTCGCCAAGGTAGCTTGCGCAGGAATTTCTGCATCTTCGAAGGCCAAAGCATCTTCTCCACTTTCTCTGACGAAAGTTGAAGCACTGATGTTAGCGCGAAGGGTATAACAATATGAATTGTTAAATGCACCACTTACATTAAACACTCTCACCTTATAGCTACCGACAACAGTTGTATTGTATACAATGACCTCATTAGCTGTTCCCGCATTTGTTGAACTTAACAACAACGCTCCGGTTGGCGAATAAAGCGAGACACTGTAATTCGCAGGCAGTGTAGTAAGTTCAATCTTGATATTTTTGTTGGTAGATGTATTCGAAAATTTGAACCAGTCTTGATCTGTTGAGCTAGAAATCTTCGCTAAAATATTTGTATTAACAGCAATTGATTTCGCCTTGCTTGAAGAGTTATTATTCTCATAAGAATCTGTGCATGTTGGATACAAAGACAACGTTGTGAAGCTAGAAGCTGCGGAATAGTTTCCTGTTCCTGCTGGGCATGTCGCATTCACTTGATAGTTGTACGTTACCAATGATCCTAATCCCGTCAAACTATAAGAAGTAGTCGTCAAACCTGAAACAGTTGTCCAAGTAGTTGCTGTCGATAATTTATACTGCAACGTGTACGAAGTTGCGCCAGATACCGCCGCCCAAGAAACAGTCGCAGATGTCGTGGTAACTGAACTTGATGTTAATCCCGAAGGAACGCCACACAATACAGGTGCGGGAGTGCCGCAACCGTTTGAACTTAACAAGCTCGTTCTCGCCCCGCCTGTTGCAAACAATGCTTGCATACGTGCAGTCTGACCTGCAGAGAACATATACATGCATGCGTCGTCTGTGTAATCCATGTAGTTCATGGTCATTTCAACAGGAGTTCCAGTACAAGTGCTCAAGTGAGGATACGTTGGACAACCGTAATTCGCAGTGTTGTGTGTTGGCGTGTCTGCCACTTGGTCTGTTCCGCAAGTAGCATCACCCCAAATGTGGCGAAGGTTTAACCAGTGACCAACTTCATGCGTTGCAGTTCTTCCCAAATTGAAAGGGGCTGTAGATGTTCCAATCGTACCAAAATATTGATAATCGATAACCACGCCATCCGTAGATGCAGAACCTCCTGGGAACTGTGCATATCCTAAGATTCCTCCGCTGATGTCACACACCCATATATTCAAATACTTCGATGCATCCCAAGCAGACTTTCCGCCCGTTGCATTGTTTTTCATAGCATCGTTTGTACTAAAAGCTGTCGTTGAAGTAAACGTTCGTGTTATTCCTGTTGTTGCAGCACCCGTTGGATCAACGGTTGCCAAACAGAACTGAATGTCTGTGTTTGAAGCTGTAAAGATCGAAGGTGTGTTGGCTGCGTCTGCGTTCATTTTCGCGAAATCCTTGTTCAACACATCGATTTGTGTCAAAATTTGCGCGTCAGAAATATTCTCGGTTGTTGTATTGTACACCACGTGCACAACCACTGGAATGGTGACCATCGCGCGATCTTCACCGTTGTAATGCGCTAAAAACTCATTAGTGAAATTTTCAATTTCTTGTTGGTTCAATTCATAAGAAGGGTTTTCTTGAATTGCTCTTTCGTAATGCTCCATGGTTCCGCAGTTGCGCTGAGCTGCAGCGAAAAGTGGAAACAAAACAGCTAAAAGGAATAAGGCTTTTTTCATTTTCGAAAATTAAGATTTGGTTACAAATATATTGTGACCCGAAGAAAGTTTTATTTCGAAACTGTTAATTCGATAAAACAGGACCAACTGATGTAACCTTTTTCAAAGAGTAGGATTAGAAAGCGGATACATTTGCGAATATTGTTTTTTCACACCTAACTAAAAATGAAAGCAAAACTAGGATTTATAACTGTCATTCTTGCATGTATTGGATTCACGGCCTGCAACAAATCAAACATTGATGAAGGTACGGGAAATAACACAATGCCTACCGTTGAATGCGGAGAGCCACAAGTACAAACATTGTTCGCGGGACAAAACATTGCGGCAGGATCGGTTACTGTGACAAACGACGAAAACAACGTCTATATTAACTACACCACAACAGGCGGCTGGTGGTTAAACAAAATTCACTTGTATGTTGGAGATTGTGAACTAATACCTTCCAACGAAGCTGGAAACCCAATGATAGGACAGTTTCCTACAAACATAACCTTTACACCAAATGTCACAACATACACAGTAACTGTTCCTTTGAGCGGTTTAGAGGATTGCTATTGCATCGCAGCCCACGCTGAAGTTGTATTGAAAGACGAAAACGGAAATATTATTCAAACCGAAACGGGCTGGGCAGATGGAGAAGACTTCGGAGGAAACTCTTGGGCAATGAAATTTACCTACTGCACTCAAACGTGTGACGATAATCCAGAGTGTGACATCAACTCAGGTGACTATAGAACTCAAACACAAGGTGGATGGGGATCTGAACCGAACGGCAACAATCCTGGAATGTACCTCGCTACGAATTTCGAAATAGCATTTCCTAATGGAATTACCATTGGTTGTGCAACGAACTCGTTGACATTTACTTCTTCAGTTGCGATCATGAATTTCCTACCTCAAGGAGGAACACCATCGGTTCTTAGTACAACTGAAACTAACCCAACATCCGTCAACAATGTACTTGCGGGACAAATACTTGCCTTGGCCATTTCATTGGGATTTGACAACGCGATTGAATCATACAGCTCATCTGCAAACAGCCTGGGCAACCTGATTATAGGTTCAGGCCCATTCCAAGGTCAGACCGTTGCGGAGTTTTTCGCTGTGGCTAACGATGTTCTTGGCGGATGCTCTTCTGCATATTCAGCTTCTGATATCAATGCAACAGCTTCAGCAATTAATGAAAACTTTGTTGATGGAACAGTAAACAATGGTTTCTTAATCTGTAACAACTAAATTAAACGTCTTAATAAAGGAAAGACCGATGTCCGCATCGGTCTTTTTTTTGCTTTAATTTGTCCATGCTCGAACTTACTGCAATTCTCACAAGTCTTGCCTACACCATCCTTTACCTCTTCGAATCATGGTGGTGCTGGCCATTTGCAATAGTTGGCAGCGCAGTCTATTTTTATTTATGTCGAAAAGCCAACCTTCAAGGGGAAAGCTGGCTGCAACTGTTCTATGTTGGCTTCGCTGTGTATGGTTGGATTGCACCCAGCAACGCCTTTCAAGACCCGAATTGGAATTGGAATCTGCATCTCTACTTTGCATTAGGATCTATTGTTCTTTGGCAAATTCTTGCCATTATCTTGAAGAAAAAAAATTCAGCATTACCACAATTAGACAGCTTCGTGCTAGCAATTGCCCTAGCCGGAACCGTTCTTCAAATTTTATACATTGAATTAAATTGGTACTACTTCATCTTAGTAAACCTCGTTTCCATCTACACATATTGGAACAGGGGTATGAAGAAGAGTGTCCTACTCTATTTGATATACCTCGGACTTAGCGTCTACGGGATTACTCAGTAAAATCGTCGAAAAGAAAATCGTTGTATGGGAAACGAACCACGTGAATTTCTCGAGCCCGATTGTATAGCACTTCGCGAAATTCTTCGACATGAATTTTCTTAGCCGCACTCATGAAGACCACATCTTCTGAACCCATTCGAGACATCCAAGATTCTTCCAACTCTTCCAACGAATAATTCGCTGCAGTCTTAGGTGTTAAATCATCCTCTTCTTTTTCAATGAAGGTATACGCATCTACTTTATTGAAGGCAATAATCATGGGCTTATCCCCAGCTCCAATTTCTTGAAGCGTTTCCATTACCACTTTGTAATGATCTTCAAATTGCGGATGAGAAATGTCTACCACATGCACCAACAAATCAGACTCACGAACTTCATCCAACGTACTCTTAAACGATTCAATCAATTGGTGAGGAAGCTTGCGAATGAATCCCACGGTATCACTTAACAATAAAGGTAAATTCTTCACCACCACCTTTCGGACTGTGGTATCAAGTGTCGCAAACAATTTGTTTTCCGCCAACACTTCACTCTTACTCATCATGTTCATGATGGTAGACTTTCCAACGTTGGTATAACCAACCAAAGCTACACGCACCAACGCACCGCGATTTCCGCGTTGAGTTGTTTTCTGACGATCAATGATTTTCAAATCTTCTTTCAACTTTGCAATTCGATCGCGAATAATTCGTCGGTCTGTTTCAATTTGTAACTCACCCGGACCCCGCATTCCAATTCCACCTTTCTGTCTTTCCAAGTGCGTCCACATGCGTGTCAAGCGAGGCAACAAATATTCATACTGTGCCAATTCAACTTGAACTTTCGCATGAGCGGTTTGTGCACGTGCAGCAAAGATGTCCAGAATCAAATTGTTTCGATCTAAAATCTTGACCTTATGATTATCGTCGTTGAATAAGTTTTCGAGGTTTCGCAATTGTGAGGGAGAAAGTTCATCGTCGAAGATGACCATGTCTACTTCGTTCTCGAAAACAAAATTTTTGATTTCCTCAATCTTTCCAGAACCCACAAACGTTCTGTTATCTGGATGATCGAGATTCTGCCAATAACGCTTCACACAAAAAGCATCGGCGGTCGTTGCCAAGAAGGCCAACTCATCGAGATATTCAGTAAGTATATCTAAATTTTGTTTCTTATTCACGATACCCACGAGCACACAGGTCTCTTGGGGTTTCTTGGTCTCTTGTAGTTTCGCCATTTTATCTTCCCGACAACTTCATGCAATAGGCTGTTAAGGCATCAATTTCTTGAACCGTTAACATACTTTCAAAAGGAGGCATTCCTCCTTTTCCGTGTGTAATCTGATTTTTAATTTCATCTGCGGAAAGCTGACTTACCGTGATGTTTTTCGCTCCGCTCAATTGGAGATTGCCTTCACTCCCGTGACAAGTCGCACAGCGCTTAATGAATAAAGCCTGCGCATCAACCGGTCCCGCAGTCTTTGGTTCTTCACCACAAGAACTGAGATTCCAAAGGAATAGAAGACCAAAAAAAACAATAAGACCCGAATGAATAATTCTCTTCTTCATTCTTAGTGCATGAATGCCATTTTAGACCAATAGCCCATATAGCTCATGGCTATAACACTTACTAATAATCCAAGTCCATAAAAAACTGCAATTTTCTTCGCACGATCGCGACCGTTGGTTGCGCGCTTTGCCTTCGAATATCCCATTGTAATGAATACTACAGCGAGAATCATCATTGTTGGGTGTTCAATAAGTTTCATTCGTACTGCTGCATCTTTCATAATGTTAACCCCTGTTCCAGAGATAGCAGCGAAATTCATGGCCAACAAAACCAATCCAACTAAAAGTTGAATGTGAGAGAAAATTAAAGAGAATAAAACCAACTTACTTGGCTTGCCAGAAACGGGTTCGTTCTTCTCTTTCACCAACGAAACGATAATCGCTAAAAGTGGAAGTAAAAGAATTAAGTAAGGAAGTAAAATGTGTAAGTGTTTGAAGCCCGTTTGCATAATTATTAATTTTCTTCAAATCTAATCTTCTTTTTGAAAAACACCACATCTTTGTTCCCAAGAAAAAGCTATGAACAAGATTGTATACAACGTCACCGTGAGCGTAGACCCTGAAATTCATGAAGAATGGATTACCTGGATGAAAGACATTCACATTCCTGATGTGATGAACACTGGTAAATTTCTTCAAAATCGAATTCTTAGAGTTCATGGGGAAGAAGAAAATGGCGTCACCTATGCCGTGCAGTATACCGCCGCTCATCGTGGTGATTTGGACGACTATTTCACGGAACACGCGCCCAAGCTTCAGAAAGAACATGTCGACAAATACGGCAACAGAGCAGTCGCATTCCGTACCATATTAGAAGTTCTTCACGAAACCGGCGAATAGCAGAATTAGTCACAAAAAAGACTATTTTTGCGCCACTAATTACCGACAGACAATTTATTCGAATGAATGCTACCCTTCAGCAAGAAAAGCTAAACTTGCGTGTATCGCAAATGGCCGAGAATCTTATAGGTTCAGAAATTATTAAACTAGGTGGCGAAATTCGTGACCGCATTCTTCAAGGAGAAAAAATATATAACTTCACCATTGGTGATTTCAATCCTAAAATTTTTCCTATTCCCGCTGAATTGAAACAATTCATTATTGATTGTTACAACGAAGATTTAACGAACTATCCCGTTGCAAACGGTGTCGTTGAATTGCGCAACGCCGTTGTTCAACTTTTAAAAGAGAAACAAGGTTTAGATTATTCTGCAGAAGAAATTTTAGTAGCTGGCGGTGCCCGTCCTATTATTTATGCCATCTTTCAAGCCATTGTAGATCCGGGCGACAAAGTTGTTTTCCCAGTTCCATCTTGGAACAACAATCACTACACGCACCTGTCGCATGCACATCAAGTGTTCGTTGAAACGTTGCCTGAAGACAACTTCATGCCGAATGCAGATTTGTTGAAGGAACACATTCAAGGTGCTTCATTGCTTGCATTGTGCTCTCCTTTGAATCCAACGGGAACTGTATTTTCTAAAGAGCAATTGGAAAGTATCTGCGACATGGTGTTGGAAGAAAACGCGAAACGCGGAGCGAACGAAAAGCCGTTGTATGTCATGTACGACCAGATTTATTCGTTGCTTACTTTCGGAGAAACACATCACTTCGATCCGGTAACCCTTCGTCCTGAAATGAGAAAGTACACGGTGTTCGTAGACGGAATTTCTAAATCTCTTGCCGCTACGGGTGTGCGCGTTGGTTGGGGATTCGGACCCGAGTTCATTATTGATAAAATGAAAAGCATTTTGGGACACGTTGGTGCTTGGGCACCTCGTCCGGAACAGATTGCAGCAGGAAGATACTTACAAGACATTTCATTGCTCGACAATTATTTGACTTGGATTAAAGAAGAATTGCAAACACGCTTGAATGGTTTTTACGCTGGTTTCGAAAGCTTGCGTGAAAAAGGATATGCTGTTCGTGCTATTCCTCCCGCAGCTGCTATCTACTTAACTGTTCAGTTTAATTTAGTTGGAAAGAAAACGGCTGAAGGAAATGTACTCGCAAATACGGGCGATATCACTTCTTATATTTTGAATGAAGCGAAAGTGGCCATTGTTCCATTCCGCGCATTCGGAGCGTCAGACGATTCAACGTGGTATAGATTAAGCGTTGGAACAGCTTCACACGAAGATGTTACGCAATCCATCGCTTCATTGGAAGCGGCACTTGCAAAGCTGTCTTAATTACATGTGATGATATCCTTCACCACGAATAATGGTGAAGGCTCTGTACAATTGCTCGACTAAAACGATTCGCACCAAGTCGTGCGGAAAAGTCATTTCAGACAATCGAACCTGTTCGTTTGCTCGAGCATATACTTCATCTGAAAAACCATGCGCTCCGCCGATCACAAGAACCCAAGATTTGGTTCCTGCGAGTTGTTTCTTTTCGATGTGTTTTGAAAAATTCACTGAAGTGAAGGCCTTTCCCTTTTCATCGAGCAAACACAATTGATCTTCTAACTTCAATTGTTTCAAGATTAGTTCTCCCTCTTTACTTTTCTGAAGTTCAGGCGAAAGACCCTTCGTCGCAATGTCTTTCAATTCAACATATTCAAACGTGCAGTAATGAGGAAGTCTTTTGGTGTAACGCGCAATCCCTTCCTTAACGTAAGGTTCGTGCGTATGACCAATAACCAAGACTTTCACTCTCATTCGCGGCGATCTTCTCTGTTCTCTTTGATATCTTGCTTCTGCAAGGGGTTACTCGCGTAAGACTTGTATTCTTTTCGCTTCAAGAAGATATCGGTCGCCGTGAAAATTGCTGCGCGTAACGATGCTTCATCTGCAGTTCCTTTTCCAGCTAAATCATACGCCACACCGTGATCGGGTGATGTTCTTACAATTGGCAGACCAGCAGTAAAGTTTACACCGCTATCGAAAGCCAAAGCCTTGAAAGGCGCCAATCCTTGATCATGGTACATGGCCAACACCGCATCGAAATTCTTATAAGCTCCTGACCCGAAAAATCCGTCTGCTCCGAATGGACCATATACTTGAAATCCTTTCTCCATTTGCTCGCGAACCACTGGAAGAATGATGTCCTTTTCTTCGGTCCCAATTAATCCGTTGTCGCCTGCATGTGGATTCAATCCAAGAACAGCAATGCGTGGAGTAGCTACTCCGAAATCGCGTTCCAAACTTTCGCGCATGAGAATTAACTTCTCTGTAATCTTTTCTTTCGTGATGTTCGCACTCACCTCTTTCAACGGAACATGTCCTGTAACAATTCCAATCTTCAAGGCTGGACTTACTAAAAACATAAGCACTTTATCTGTTCCAGCCATTTTCGCTAAGTATTCTGTGTGTCCCGGAAATTTAAATTCCGCATTCTGAACATTGTCTTTATTGAACGGCGCGGTAACCAAGACATCAATTTTATTCGAAGCCAAATCGCTTGCGGCCATCTCCAAACTTCTTCGAGCCATCTCTCCGCCAAGTGCGGTAGGCTTTCCCCATTCAATATCGCCCTTGAATTCTTTCCAGCAATTCACCAAGTTCACTTTTTTCGGAACAGCTTCCGAGGCAGTGGCCGCGTTTTGGTAGGTGAATTCTTCCATTCCACCAATGCGTTTGGTTTGCTTAATTATTTCGGCGTGAGAATAGATTACAGGCACAATGTGTTCGAGCATACGTGCATCGCAGAAGACTTTAATAACAGTCTCCAGGCCAACACCGTTCATGTCGCCACAGCTAATTCCAACTTTAACTCTTTCCATTGTTCAATGGTATTAGAAACCGAATGATTGTTCGGTTTAGTTAGCGTAATTCTTTTTAATGAAATCGTACAACAAACGAACACCTACTCCAACACCACCTTTGGTGCGATAAGCTTGTGCAGCGTTCTGATAAGCAGGACCAGCGATATCAATGTGTATCCAAGGATAATCGATGAAATGCTCTAAGAATTTAGCCGCAGAAATTTGTCCTGCGAATGCACCGCCTAAGTTCTTCAAGTCAGCAACATCACTCTTCATCTCTTCACCGTATTCCTTCCACATTGGGAATTGAATCAATCGTTCCCACACCTCAAATCCACTGTCCATTAGGTTGTTCACTACCTTTTGATCTGCCGTTGCCATTACAGCGCTTGCATAGGTTCCAATTGAACGAACAGCAGCACCTGTAAGCGTTGCCAAGTCAATAACCAATTCTGGTTTGTATTTCTTTGCGTATACCAAAGCATCTGCTAAGATTAATCTACCTTCTGCGTCTGTGTTTAATACTTCAACCGTTGTTCCATCGCTGATAGTGATAACGTCTTGCGGACACAATGCGTTTCCGCCTGGACGGTTGTCAGTTGCTGGAACTAAAGCCACAACGTGAACTGGAAGCTTATTTGCAGCAATTGCATAGATCGCGCCTACTACAGCAGCTCCACCCGCCATGTCGCACTTCATCTCATCCATTGATCCAGGAGTTGGCTTCAAGCTTAATCCACCTGTATCGAATACGACACCCTTACCAACTAAAACAATTGGCTTCTTGTTTTTCGCATTCTTCGGCTTGTACTCCATGATCGTGAATGTTGGCGGATCGATACTGCCTTTGTTCACGCCCAATAGTCCTCCCATTTTAAGCGCTTCAATTTGCTTTTTATTCAATACTTGCGTCTTGAATCCAGCAACCTTTCCCGCCTTGGTCATCTCGGCAGAAAATTGAGTCGCAGTCAAGTAAGACACTGGCTCATTAACTAATGTTCGGGCCAATTCTGTTCCTTGGATAATACCTTGAAGTTCCACCCATTCAGACTCTTTGATTGTCGCGTCTGTCACGAAAATTTTCGAGAGCGTGTTCTTCTTATTTTCCTTTTCCTTGAAATACCTCAAGAATTGATAGTTGCTTAACGCAGCACCTTCAGCCAAGTACCAAGCAGCTTTTTCAAAAGAGCTTTGGTTAATGATGTGAAGTGATTCAAGATTTGTTTTGTTAACGGCTACTTGAATTTCAACACCTGTCTTGCGCATACCCTCTTTCGCATCGGCATTCCAAGTGCCTTCTACGGCAACATAAAAATGTTTCTCGGTTAATGAAGGCATTAAAACCGTGTTGCGGTTTACGTTGATTTCACTTTCAAGAAAAGTCAATTGAGCCTTTTCCAATTTCAATTTCTTAACTTCTTTTTTATTGAAAAGAGTTACAACTACGTCGGCGTTCTTGGGCGCCTTGTTACTAATTTTTGCCATGGTTTCGTTCTATTAAATCGGAATAAAAAAGAGAGCCTTTTCGGCTCTCTTTTAATTATAAAGTTTGTTTTACTTCAACTTCTTCGAAGGCTTCTACCAAGTCGCCCACTTTAATGTCGTTGAATTTATCGATGTTCAATCCGCACTCGTATCCTTTCACCACTTCCTTCACATCGTCTTTGAAGCGCTTCAAAGAACCGAGGTGTCCGGTGTACACAACAATACCATCGCGAATAACGCGGACGCGGCTGTTGCGATTTACCTTTCCTTCTAGCATGAAGCAACCAGCGATGGTTCCCACTTTCGTTATCTTGAATACTTCGCGAATCTCTGCAGTTCCTGTGATCTGCTCTTCAATGCGTGCAGACAACATACCTTCCATGGCCTCTTTAATTTCTTCGATAGCCTTGTAAATAATGCTGTAAAGCTTGATTTGAATTTCTTCGTTTTCAGCAATCTTACGCGCACTCTGACTTGGACGCACTTGGAAGCCGACAATGATTGCATCGGAAGCCGATGCCAACAATACGTCTGATTCCGAGATCTGACCAACCCCTTTGTGAATAATGCTTACTTGTATTTTCTCTGTACTTAATTTTTGCAATGAATCCACCAACGCTTCTACCGAACCGTCTACGTCTCCTTTTACAATCAAGTTCAATTCTTTGAAATCTCCGAGTGCAATACGACGACCAATTTCTTCGATGGTCAAATGCTTCTTCGTACGAACACTTTGTTCACGTTGAAGTTGTTGACGCTTCGTAGCAATTTCGCGCGCTTCACGCTCGTCTGCCAAAACATTGAAACGATCACCTGCATTTGGAGCACCTTCAAATCCTAAGATTGAAACTGGTGTAGCTGGTCCGGCTTCTTCAACCTTTCCACCACGCTCGTTGAACATTGCACGAACTCTACCGCTGTATTGTCCTGCCAAAATAGGATCTCCAACACGAAGTGTTCCAGCTTCAACCAACAAGGTTGCGACGAAACCACGTCCTTTATCCAAAGATGATTCAATGATCGTTCCTACAGCACGTTTCTTCGGATTCGCTTTTAATTCAAGAAGTTCAGCTTCGAGCAAAACTTTTTCAAGAAGCTTGTCGATGTTCATTCCCTTCTTAGCCGCAATTTCTTGCGTTTGGAATTTACCACCCCACTCTTCCACCAAGATGTTCATTTGTGAAAGTTGTTCTCTCAAACGATCTGCATTGGCCTCAGGCTTATCCATTTTATTGAATGCGAAAATCATTGGAACACCAGCCGCTTGCGCGTGACTGATGGCTTCTTTTGTTTGAGGCATTACGCTGTCGTCTGCCGCAATTACAATGATCGCTAAGTCTGTAACTTGCGCTCCACGAGCACGCATAGCGGTGAACGCTTCGTGACCTGGAGTATCTAAGAATGTTATTTTCTTTCCGTTTGGAAGTGTTACGGTGTATGCACCAATGTGCTGCGTAATTCCACCCGCCTCACCCGACAATACATCGGCTTTACGAATGTAATCGAGCAACGAAGTTTTACCGTGGTCAACGTGACCCATTACTGTAATAACAGGCGGACGTGACTGAAGGTCTTCTTCGCGATCTTCTTCTTCTGTGATAGCATCTGTCACTTCAGCACCTACGAACTCGACTTGATAACCGAACTCTTCTGCCACAATAGCAATCGTTTCAGCATCGAGACGTTGGTTAATCGACGCGAAGATTCCCAATTGCATACATGCTGCAATAATCTCAGTTGGATTGCGCGACATTAATGTTGCCAACTCACTTACCGTTACGAATTCGGTCAATTTCAATACGGCATTCTCTTCGAGCATGCGCATTGCTTCCTGTTCACTACGACGAGCAACTTGAGAACGCTTCTCTCTTCTGTTCTTCGAAGACTTCGACTTTCCACCTACACCCAAACGAGCTAAGGTTTCTTTAATCTGATTTTGAATATCTGTCTCTGTAGGTGCCGCTTTCGGCTGAGCTACATATGGCGTGCGCGTTGGCTTGTTAGCATTGCGCTTATCAATTTCTTGCTGACGCCCAATATCTACTTTAGAAATTCGCTTGCGTTTGCGCTTTTCTTTGTTTTCCGCAGCTGTAGCAGCGGCAGATTTTTTCTCAGGTGTTGTAGGAAGATCAATCTTACCCATCAACTTTGGTCCTGCAAGTTTCTCAACGTTTACACGAATCAATTCCTTTTCAACCACCTCTGGTTTTTCCACTTCAGGCTCAGGAGTTGGTTCCGGTTGTGCGACTGGAACTTCTACTTTGGGTTCTTCTTTCTTCGCTTTCTTCGGCTCTTCCTTTTTAGGCTCAGCCGCTTTCTTTCCGCGCTTCGGTTTCTCTAAAGCTGAAAGATCAATTTTGCCAACAACTTTAACTTCGTTGCTGCGCTCTTCAGGTTGCACCTCTACAGGCACTTCCACCACTGGAGTTGGCTCTTCAACAGGAGCTTCAACAACTTTCACCTCTGCCTTCTTAGCAGGTTTTTCCTCCTTTGGAGCAACAGGCTCTTCAGCTGGTTTCGCCTTAGCCTTTGGTTTTTCAACCACGGCTTCCGGACGCTTGAATTTCGCCAAATCTATATCTGACAACTCTTCACTTTCACCGTCCTTTCTTTTCTTATTGTCCGAGATGCTCAACGACTCGCGTGACTCACGCAATTTCGTAGCAGCCGCTTGAACAACCTCTTTCGCTTTTTGGTCCGTAGAAAATTCAGCGCAAAGCATATCATATACTTCACCCTCAATTTTCGCCATTGGATTGTTATCCACTGTAACTCCCTTTTTCTTAAGGAATTCAATAATGGTATCCTTACTAACATTTAAGTTAGTGGCGGCCTTACCTAAGCGTTGTGGTCCTTTTGTTTCTGACATAAATCTATTCCCGTTCCTTATAAAATCTATTTAACACATTGAATCGTGCGTAGCACAAGCGAAAACCGAAACGAATTATTCGAATTCAGATTTCAAAATACTCAACACCTCTTCAATGGTCTCCTCTTCTAAATCTGTACGCTTAACTAAATCTTCTTTTGGAATCTCAAGAACCGAACGAGCGGTATCGCAACCAATCGATTTCAATTCATCGATAATCCAGCTGTCGATTTCGTCTGAGAATTCTTCCAAATCCACATCGTCGATGTCAACATCTGTCTCGCGGTATACATCTAATTCGTATCCACACAATCTTCCTGCAAGACGAATGTTATGTCCACCTTTACCAATTGCCAATGACACTTGATCAGGCTTCAAGAACACGTCTGCCTTCGCATTGTCTTTGTCAATGCTAATACTTGAAATTTTCGCTGGTGCTAAAGCACGTGCGATTAACAAATTCTCGTTGGTTGTGTAATGAATAACGTCGATATTCTCGTTGCGCAATTCACGAACAATTCCGTGAATACGTGAACCCTTCATACCCACGCAAGCACCTACTGGATCAATACGATCGTCGTAGCTTTCAACAGCAACCTTCGCACGCTCACCTGGCTCACGAACGATTTTCTTAATGGTGATTAATCCATCAAATACTTCAGGAACCTCTTGCTCGAACAATTTCTCCAAGAATTCCGGAGCAGTTCTCGAAAGAATAATTTGTGGGCTGTTGTTACGCAAATCAACACGGTATACAACCGCACGAATAGTATCTCCCTTTTTGTAAAAGTCTGAAGGAATTTGCTGATCCTTCGGCATAATCAATTCATTGTTCTCATCGTCGAGTACAAGAATCTCACGCTTCCATACTTGGTAAACTTCACCAGAGATAATTTCTCCAATGCGCTCCTTGTACTTCTGATAGATATGATCCTTTTCTAACTCTTGAATACGGTTCTTCAATACTTGGCCCATAGCCATAATATTTCTACGACCGAAGTCTTCAATCTTAATCTCTTCAATCAATTCTTCACCCACTTCAAGATCATCTACAATCTTGCGCGCCATGCTTACTTCGATTTCAGCTACTTCATCATCAAGTTCTCCGTCTGGAACAACTTGACGTGTGCGCCAAATTTCTAGGTCACCACGCTCGGCGTTAATAATGATGTCGAAGCCATCTTCAGCGCCCCAGCGCTTTACAATCATAGCTTTGAACATTTCCGCCAAGATGTTTGTGATCGTCTCGCGGTCGATGTTTTTGAATTCTTTAAAGTCTGCAAAAGACTCTATCAGGTTTAGTCCTTTCATAATGACAAGGTTAATTAAAACGTATTACTACTTTGGTTTCTTTTATGTTATCAAATGCAAGGGTGACTGTTTTTTCCACCCATTCTTTTTTCTTTTTTCCTGGAAGCGCCTCTTTTTCTTGGTACTTCAATACTATTCCCGTCTCACTTACTTCAGCTAAATCGCCTTCGTATTTCTCTCCGTCATCCGCTTTCACCTTCACCGTTCTTCCCACATTCTTAACATACTGTCGGTGCACCAAAAGAGGTTTACCAACTCCTGGAGAAGAAACTTCCAACGAAAAATCTTCCTTCTCACGATCCAATGATGATTCAACGTGTCGACTCACTTTCTTGCAATCTTCCACATTCAAACCTGAATCTTTATCTAGAAGAACTTCAATGGCATTGCCCGGACGAACGGAAATAGAAACAACAAAAGCGTCGGACAACGTATCCGTTTCGGCTATCTTGGCATGCACCAATTGTTCTATTTCTGCTACTGTTATCATGACTAAAAAAAAGAGGGGTTAAGCGCCCCTCTCTCATTGTTCAATTACTTAATTTCAGGTGCAAATATAGGCATTTTTCAACAATAAACCCAAATATCTTCTGTCAAAGCCTTTTTTCTGTTAGTAAGTTGAATTGAGAGAGCCGTCAATGCATTGTTTCTTTGCAAAAAACTCAGAGCATGAATGTATTGATCTTAGGTTCCGGTGGTAGAGAACACGCTTTTGCGTGGAAAATTTCACAAAGCTCACTTATTCATAACATATATATAGCGCCAGGAAATGCTGGCACAGAAGCTTTCGGAACCAACCTCGCCATTGATCCAACAGATTTCAAAGCAATCAAAAAGGCAGTTATCGAACACAGCATTAAAATGGTGATTGTCGGTCCTGAAGATCCATTGGTGAAAGGAATTGTAGAGTTTTTTGAAAAGGACAAGGCGTTAACCGGTGTTTCCGTTATCGGACCGAATTCAATCGCTGCGCAATTAGAGGGTAGCAAAGACTTTGCAAAGCAATTCATGGCGAAGCACGGCATTCCAACCGCCAAATACGCTTCATTCACATCTGCCACTCTTAAAGAAGGACAAGCTTATCTTGAATCCTTAAAAGCACCTTACGTTTTAAAAGCTTCCGGATTGGCGGCTGGAAAAGGGGTAGTTATACTCGACGATTTGGCAGCAGCGAAGAAAGAATTGAAAGCCATGCTTTCAGACAAAAAATTCGGAGATGCTTCCAATACCGTTGTCATTGAAGAATTTTTAAAAGGAATCGAATGCTCTGTCTTCATTATGACAGATGGAAACAATTATAAGATACTTCCAGAAGCAAAAGATTACAAGCGCATTGGCGAAGGAGATATGGGATTGAACACAGGTGGCATGGGTGCCGTTTCTCCAGTTCCATTTTGCACACCTGAATTCATCGATAAAATTGAAGCGCAGATTATTATTCCAACCATGAAAGGATTGAAAGCTGACGGCATCGATTACCGCGGATTCATATTCTTCGGCATTATTAAAGTTGGAAACGAACCTTACGTGATTGAATACAACTGTCGCATGGGCGACCCTGAAACGGAAGTTGTTATTCCTCGCATAAAGAGCGACTTGTTGCACTTGTTCGAAGGAATCGCTACCCAAACGTTGGGTGAATGCGACGTTCAAGTCGATCCTCGTTATTGCACTACCACCATGTTGGTCTCAAAAGGATATCCAGAATCTTACGAGAAAGGAAAAGAAATTTCTGATTTAGAAGAAGTTCGCGACAGCATCGTTTTCCATGCTGGAACAAAGAAGAGCGGCGCAAAGATCGTCACGAACGGAGGAAGAGTAATGGCAGCCACGGCCTACGGAAGTTCTCTTCATGAAGCACTTGCAAAGAGTAACGAAGCAGCCGACACGATTTCTTTTTCAGGAAAGTACTACCGTAAGGATATCGGAAACGACCTGAAGAAATTAATTAAGGAAAAGTAATCGAGTTGCAATTCGGACATATTCCGTTTACGTAATCACGAATGACCTCAACCTCTTTCGATGTTGAGCCACCCAGAAAACCTGTAATTTTTTCAGAGGTGATCATTTCATTGTATATCGAGAGAAAAATGGATGAAATGGGCATGTACGAATAATGCCACTTCTCTTCTGAATACCCTGTACGGCCTGATATCGTCTTGTTGTCATAAGTCTGACAAAAACCGAAATTCGCAGCGTTCTTTTGTAGCCAGTCATATTCCTTCTTACCCTTTCCACTCGCGAAGTAGCTTGGCTCAAGTGAGTTAATGTCAAGATCAGTTCCCCAGTGGTGGCGAGAAGTTCCGGGCATTGAACTGTACTTCAAAATATCTAAGGCCGTTTCTTTATCCGATTTGAAATTCGGACGACGGGCATTCCACTTTCTTTCCCAAATCGATTTCTGCATATTGAAATTCCTTCCACCCGAAATCACTTTAAGCGTAATACCTTCCTTTTGCGCAGCAACTGCCATCTCTTCGAATGCCACGTTTACTTCATGCAATAAATAACACGACTTCGTACTTCGATTACTCGGAACGAGACTAAATCGATAATCTTTCTCGAACGTTGTTTTCCCCAAAAGAAAATTCTCGTCCACTTCATAATACCAAGGCATCAGTTGAGAAGTTCCTTCGAAATTTGAAAAGACTGCAACCAATAAAAGTAAAAGACCTTTTTTAATCATAGTTCCAAAGTTAAGTATTCGCCGATTGGAATTCATAACTTCGCGACATGAATGCTTTTGACTTTAAAACATGGCTTGCTGAAGCACTTAAGGAAGATATTGGACCTGGTGATTTCACCACACTCGCAACCATTCCCGATAATGCCATTGGAAAGGCTCAGTTAATTGTAAAAGACAACGGAGTACTTGCTGGCGTTTCCATTGCTGAAAAAATCATTCATGCTTTCGATCCTTCATTAAAAATGACAACACTCCTTCAAGACGGAGCGGTTGTTCAGAACGGTGACATTGCTTTTTATGTGGAAGGGAAAAGTCAGAGCATCACAACTATTGAACGACTCGTTCTTAATGTCATGCAACGTATGAGCGGAATTGCCACAGAGACTCACAGGCTAACGCAAATGATTGCACACACGAATTGCAAACTTCTCGACACACGTAAGACCACTCCAAATTTCAGATACTTCGAAAAGGAAGCGGTAAGAATTGGAGGTGGATACAATCATAGATATGCACTGTACGATATGATTTTGGTGAAAGACAATCACATCGATTTTGCGGGTGGTGTGAAACCTGCTCTAAGTAAGATCTCTGAATTTATCAAAGAACGAAATTTAACTATCAAGGTTGAAGTAGAAACACGCAATCTCGATGAGGTAGATGAGGTGATCGAAACAGGAGTTGCCTTTCGCATTATGCTCGACAATTTCACTCCTGAAAAACTTCGCGAGGCTGTTCTTCATATTGGCGGTCGAGTAGAGACCGAAGCTAGCGGAGGCATAAACGAAAACACACTAGTAAGCTATGCTGAAACCGGAGTGGATTACATAAGCATGGGCGCTCTGACACATCACGTAAAGAGTTTCGATTTAAGTCTGAAGGCGATCAAATGAACAAGAAAAAATTCAAACGATACGCTGCCTGGCTTTTTAAAGTTCGACACTTTCTCGAACGCTATCATCCGTTTGGATTTGGCGGATTAAACCTTTGGGAGATTTCCTCGTTTTTAATCATTGCGTTCTCTGACGTTCGCACAACTATGCGTTCTGCGAGTATTTCATTTCGAATTTTTCTTGCGTTCTTTCCGGCAATCATCACACTTTTTACTTTAATTCCGTTTATTCCCATTGACAATTTCCAAGAAGATGTTTTCTTGGGAATGAAAAGCATTCTACCGGGAGATACCTTTCAATTTATTGAAGGAACATTGTACGACTTGATTAATAAAAAGCAATCCACGTTGTTATCTATTGGTTTTGTTTTAATGTTTTACTACGCCTCTGCCAGCATGAATGCCATAATGCAAGCGTTCCAAACCAGTCAACATCTTGAAGTGTCTGCTCATCCATTCATTGTTCGAATTCTCAGTTTTATCATGATGCTCGTTTTGGGAGTTCTGTTTCTCCTTGCCATGATTCTTTCCTCATTAAGTGAGAGCACCTTCCTTATCATGCACGAAAAAGGATTAATTGGAGATAAAGGTGTCATTCCATTTTTAACCTTTGGTCAATGGTTTATTTCTATCTCATTCATCTATGGTATCATTACCATTCTCTACAACTCAGGAATGAATTTACGCATTCGCAAGAACTGGAAATTCTTTAATACAGGAAGTATTTTCACAACATTGCTTCTGATAGTAACATCTTTCGGATTCAGTTATTTCCTTGAGAATTTCGCCCAATTCAATAAATTGTACGGCTCACTTGGAACACTTATGGTCATTCTCATTTGGTTGAACCTTAACATGGTCATCTTGCTTGTTGGGTTTGACTTAAATGCTTTGATTCGAAAAAAATTACGTGCAACACGTTTGTCTAAACACAAACTTTAGTAATTTGAAAAAAAATTCATTATGAAATCAATATTGTTTTTTGCCTCTCTATTTTTTCTAACACTATCTGCAGCAGCACAAGGTGTTGTTGGCAAATGGAAAACCATTGATGACAAGACCGGACTTGTTAAAAGCATCGTAGAAATACGTGAGCAAAACGGCGAGTTATACGGAAAGGTCATTCAATTATTTCGCTCTGAATGGGCCAATCAAAATCCAAAATGCTACGAATGCAAAGACGACAGAAAAGACCAACCTATGTTGGGAATGGATGTTGTTCGCAACATGAAATGGAACGGCAGCATGTACAAAGACGGAACCATCTGCGATCCGAACAATGGCGACATTTACCGTTGTGAAATGTGGTTGAAAGCAGGAGACCCAAACAAACTAGAAGTTCGAGGATACTGGGGTTTTGTATACCGCACCCAAACATGGGAGCGTGTTCCATGATAAAAATAATTGCCATTCATGGCTTTTTAGGAAACAACGAAATGTGGAAGGAAATTCTTCCTTCCCATTTTCCTTTTTCACTCTACACACCTCAACTCGCCGGACACGGCAACGATGATATTCTTTCTTCTCCTTCCATTGAAGAATTTGCAAATCATGTTCTGAATCAAATCGATCCGCAAGCTTCGGATGAATACATCTGGATTGGTCATTCCATGGGCGGATATGTTGCTGCACAACTTGCCAAGAAATTTTCCAATCAAACCAAAGGCATTGCCTTCTTTCATTCCACGGCTGATGCTGACAGCGAATTGAAAAAACAAGATCGTCTACGCGCCATTGAAGCCGCTGAAAAACACAAAGCGCTTTACGCAGCGAACTTAATCGACGGACTCTTTCACCAACCAGACAAGCACCGCGAAGCCATCAATAAACAATTGATGAAGATTGAAGAAATGACCGCTGAAAGCACGGTGCAAAGCCTCATAGCTATGCGTAATCGTGAATCTTCTATTTCGTTCTTTCAATCCGCTGCATTCCCGCTGCACTACTTCGCGGGCGATAACGACAAAGTTCTTTCCATCGATAAAATGAATTCTGAATGGGATCAACTGCCGAATGCGAAAGTGACGCGCGTTCCTGAAACTGGACACATGGGACACATTGAAAATATTCCTGCTGCGAAAAAATTCTTCGAAGAAGTAATTTCCTCCATTGCGTTGTAAATTCACTACAAACTAACTTTTCAATTTTGTACCATGTGTGGACGTTACGCCGTAGTTTCTAAAATTGAAGAAATTCAAAAAGCCTTTCGCGCAGAGATTGGCAAAGGAGTTGTGTTTAAACCGCAGGCCAACATTGGTGCAGGAAAGCAAGGGCTTATTATTACGCAAGAAAACAAATCGGAAATTCGAAACTCAACTTTCGGATTTACTCCAGCTTGGGTAGATAAACCGAAATATGTTTTGAACGCGCGTGCTGAAGGCGATCACAACAAAGACAATTCATTCTTTTTTTCTGGTTCGAAGGGAATCCTCGAAAAACCGTTCTTCCGAATTCCCATTCGAAGAAAACGTTGCTTAGTTATTGCCGATGCGTTTTACGAAGGACCCGAGCGCGGAGGATTATCGAATCCGCATTGCGTTTTCCTTTCAACAGGAAGAATGCCTTTCGCTTTTGCGGGTGTCTACGACGAATGGAGAAATCCTTCGACACAAGAAACACTGCACTCCTACGCCATTGTAACTACGGCGGCACCTCCAGGTGTACTTCAACAAATCGGACATCCGCGTTGTCCGTTAATACTTTCGAAACAACAAGAAGAACTTTGGCTCGATCCGCAAGCTCATCTTTCAGATATCACAGCCATGCTTCATCCCGTTGTTGATCTAGAATTGAACGCTTATCCTGTAAGCACAGACATTAAAAGTATTCAAGCGGAAGGAAGCGATTTACTGAAACCAACTGGAGACGCGCTACTTCCCGAAACAACATTCATTCTTCATCAGCACATTGAATTGTTCGGAATGGGAGAATCACGCGCGAAGAAAAGAAGAGCAAACGAAGGACCTACCCTTTTCGATTAATTGTGCTAAACACCCATTCGTATTTCAGCCTTCGCTACGGCATATTAACCGTAGAAAACATTGTTGAATTCGGCTTGCAAAATGAATCTGAATTTGTTTCGCTGACCGAAATAAATTCAACCACTACCCTTCACGATTTTCTTCGACTCACGAAAAAAAACAAGGTGAATCCCCTTTGGGGAATTGACTTTCGTAACGGCGCACAACAACAGTTTATCGCCTATGCTCGAAACACTGCCGGAGTAAATGAACTTGCAACTTTCCTATCAGAACATCTTCATCAGAAAAAAGAATTCGAATCGCGCGCGCCACAATGGAAACATTGCGCAACCATCTATCCGTTTGAAAATTTCAAACGCGAATTATTCGCGCTAAGCGAAAATGAATTCATTGGAATTCAGTCGAACGACTTACCCATTTTCGAACGAAGTGAATGGAACAAGCAACGCAGCAAAGCCCTTGCCTTTCACACTTCAACCTTTCAATCGCAACGTCATTTCAACATGCATCAATTGCTTCGATGCATTGAACAGAACATATTGCTCAGTCGTCTTCAACCCTCAGAGCAAGGCAAGCGCAAAGACATATTCCTTTCGAAAGAAGAATTTAAAACAACTTTCGAAGGTTCGCCAGACTTGTTCGACAACACCTTGAAATTCGGAAACGAATGGATGTGGAACGAAATCATTGATCATTCGAAATCGAGAAACCAGGAAACTTTCACAGGCAGTCTTGAAGAAGACATGAAGCTCTTAAAACAGCTTACGAATGAAGGTCTCGAATATCGATACGGAAACGAACCGAACAACCGTTCGGTTATTGAAGAGCGTATTCAAAAAGAGTTAGAAATTATTGAGCAGAAAAATTTCGTTTCCTATTTCCTCATCAATTGGGACATCACACAATTCGCCAGAGACCGGGGATACTACTACGTCGGACGTGGTAGCGGCGCGAACAGCGTGATTGCATACCTACTTCGCATTACAGATGTTGACCCCATTGAACTGGATTTGTATTTCGAACGATTCATTAATTTATACCGACAAAATCCTCCAGACTTCGATATTGATTTTTCGTGGACCGATCGCGAAGAAATTACAGAATATATTTTCGATCGCTATCAGAATGTTGCCTTGCTCGGAGCATACAACACTTTTCAATACCGCGCGGTTGTTCGCGAATTGGGAAAAGTATTCGGACTTCCAGTTGAAGAAATTGAATTGTTGAGCAGTGGGAAATTCAATCCGAATGCACTCGATAAAAATCAGCAGAACGTTATGCGTTACGCTTCGTTCCTGCAAGATTTTCCCAATAGCTTGAGCATACATTCTTGCGGAATTTTAATTTCGAATCAACCCATTCACAATTACTCTGCAACGTTCCTTCCTCCGAAGGGACATCCAACGGTGATGTTCGACATGGTGGTTGCGGAAGACATTGGACTTCACAAATTCGATATTCTTTCTCAACGCGGATTGGCGAAAATCAAAGAAGCTGTTCAGTTGGTAAAGGAAAAATATCCGAGAAGAGAAATCGACCTACACAATGTTGCTCCATTGAAAACAGACGAGCGTATCAAAGACCTTTTGCGTAACGCGAAAGCCATTGGTTGCTTCTATGTTGAATCTCCTGCGATGCGCATGCTGCTGACGAAATTGCAAGTAGACGACTACTTGGGATTGGTTGCTGCAAGTTCCGTTATTCGTCCGGGTGTGAGCAGCAGCGGCATGATGAAAGAGTTCATTCACAGACATCGCGATCCGAAAGCCAGAGAGCGCGCACATCCGCAATTGCTCGCCATCATGCCCGAGACCTACGGCGTTATGGTGTATCAGGAAGACGTGATTAAAGTTGCGCATTACTTCGGAGGACTCACGCTAGCCGAAGCCGACGTATTGCGAAGGGGAATGAGTGGGAAATTCAGAGGGAGAGAAGAATTTGAACGTGCAAGGGAATCATTTTTTGAAAAGGCTCAAGCCAAAGGAAATTCATTCGAAGATGTAGCAGAAATTTGGAGACAGATTGAAAGCTTTGCCGGATATGCCTTTGCGAAAGGGCACAGTGCGAGTTATGCTGTTGAAAGTTATCAGAGTTTATTTCTGAAGGCCTACTACCCCATTGAATACATGACCGCTACGCTGAATCACTTCGGAGGATTTTACGACACTGAAATCTATGTGCTGGAAGCGATGAGGCATGGAGCAAAAATTTCGGCACCCTGCATTTGGGAAAGTGATGCCACTTGTGTTTTGCATGGCAATGAGATAATACTTGGATTCGGATTAATAAAAAGTTTGGAAACGAACACCATTGTTCGCATTCTCAAACTCCGCCAGAACGAAGACATTCGAAGCATTGCGCAGCTCATGGACAAAGCGCATGTTTCGGTTGAACAAATGAGTCTGCTTATTCGCATTGGTGCTTGTAGAAAATTCAATAAACCGAAAAAAGATTTGCTGTGGGAAACGCACTTTCACGGGAATCCGGACAAACCTGAAATGGGGCTTTCGCTTTTCGAAGAACCAGAAAAAGACTTAACGCTTCCGAAGTTTCAAGACGATTGGTTAGAGACTGCGTTCGACGAAATGGAACTCATTGGATTTCCCCTTTGCTCTCCGTTTGAACTGGCCGCCGAAGAATTAACCGTTGCGGAAGTTGCTTCGCAACTTCCTTTCAACCTAAACAAAAAAATTACTGTAACCGGTTATCTCGTGAATGTAAAGAAGACGAAAACTAACAAGGGGGAGCTCATGGGATTCGGAACCTTTCTCGACAAAGACTTGCAGTTCTTCGATACCGTGCATTTTCCAAACAGTTCATCGTTCGGCAACTTCAGAGGACGCGGTATTTATAAGATCACAGGCACTGTGCTAGAAGAGTTCGGCGCCTATTCCATCGAGTGCACAGAACTCGAGAAAATTCCTTACAAAAAAGATCCGAGGTATATCTGATTAAGTTCATAACCCAAGAGTCGTAATTTTCAGGAGTGCTTACCATTCAAGATAATAATTCTGAATGGAACAATTAACCCCACGTTTCTAGGCTCCAATCAACAAATAAATTCTCAATCAAAAGTGTGTCATTCCAAAAGATCTCCATGAGAAATACCAAATACTATTTTTCCGCTTTGCCAAAGCAACTGCCTTAAGTAAAATTTCTATGAATGTACATTTTCCGTTTCCCTCTATCAATTGGCACGCTCAAATTTCTGGCAAATACTCTTCTATCTTGTATGATCTGTTATTCCAATTCTTCTCCAATAATTCAAATTTCATTTTCACTATTGTTTAGAGGAAAGGATCTAACGACACCTCATAACCATTTGAAGAAAAGACGGGTGAAAAACCACACCCATTTACAACCAAATAATATTTCCTTTCAAAAATTGGGATATCCATACTCACAATAAAATTAATTTCATCGTTCATCTTATTCCGGCTGCATACTTTGCTATTTTCATTGAACCAATCCCTCGGCAGAGAAACAAGTTTTAACTCAGCTGTTCCATCAATTTTTTGAGCAAAAACATACTCATGATTCGACAACGCTCGATAAAATGAGAAATCATCAATAACATCTAACTGACTTTCGTTAAACTTGTGTTTTGGAAAAAAAATTGGCTTTGGTAAAGAATCAAGTTTAATGTTACTGTAAGCAAAATCTGGATCGCCTATTTTTTTGAAAAAAACTTCACACTCATCACTAAATCGATTTTGCTGAGGTGACCCAACCCAAACTGTATCTGCCGGAAGTAACACTGAATCCAAAGTTCCAAATGCCTCAAAACTCAATTGGAACTTAATTTTATATATGTTTCCGTTCATGAATTTGTAAATAGAATAACGTTCATTGCTATTGTCTAGACCAATAACACTAAAAAAAACAGAATCTTCGTACCCATTCATAAAATGTTCACTCAATAAAAACACACTTCCATAACCAAGAGAAGCGTACACCTGATTTTTAAAAACATCTCCTCCCTTCAAGTAAGGTGGATAATTAATTGGAATATCAATTTTAACCGATAAAAAATCTTCATTATGTCTCTCACTTGAGCATGAACTCATAAAAAAAAGAATAGCTAAAAAGATAAAAACATTCATTTTCATTTTATCGACCTTCAATTTCGGGGTTAATTTTCAACGCTTAAAGTTAACATAAACTCAAGTTTTCTTATTGTCGTATTCACATTTGCCTCCTATGCAACTCCTAAATCAAGGTACATTTAACGGCGTTCTATCAACCACGACTTCTGAATAACTCCAAAAGCCTTCAAAAAAAGCAAAGGCAATTCTTTCCAAATTTGAGCGTTACAATAAACACACAGATTCGAAAAATTATGGAGTCAGCTATTTTATTTCTTCAAGCACCTGCTACTGAAAACGTTTCAATTACCGATTTGGTAGTAAAAGGTTGGTACATCTACATTCCGCTTTTAATCATGAGCGTGATAACCATTTACATCTTCGTTGAAAGATGGTTAACTGTTGCGAAAGCAAACAAAGAAGAGTCGAACTTCATGACGAACATTAAGCAGTATATCAATCAAGGAAAATTAGACGCTGCAAAAAACTTGTGCGTTACCACTAACACTCCAGTTGCTCGCATGATTGGAAAAGGAATTGCGCGCATTGGCAAACCGCTCGAAGACATCAAAAGTGCGGTTGAGAATTCAGGCAAGTTAGAGATTTCAAATTTGGAAAAGAACACTTCCATTCTTGCAATCATTGCGTCTATCGCACCAATGTTCGGATTCTTAGGAACAGTAATCGGAGTAATTACCATCTTCCACGACATCTCGAATGTTGGTAAGATTGAAATCGGAGTAGTTTCTCAAGGTCTTTACATTAAGATGATTTCATCTGCAGCAGGATTGGTTGTGGGTATGTTGGCTTACGTTGCTTACAACACTTTGGTAACACGCATTGGAAGATTGGTGAACACCATGGAATCTCACGCTGTAGAGTTTGTAGACATTCTTGATGAACCCATGAACTAATAGGAGGCACCATGAACTTCGGAAGAAAACACAAAGTACACATTGAGTCTGGCATGTCCACGCTCTCTGACATCATCTTCATGCTGCTTATCTTTTTCATCATCGCAAGTGCTGGAGCTGTGCAAGAATTGTCTGCACAAATCGATAAGCCACAAGCGGGAAATGGAAAAGAAAATCCAGCAGGAATTTCAGTGACCATCACAAAAGACATGGCCTATAGCCTAAACGGCAGTCCGTCTGATAAAGCAATCATCTTGACTCAACTTCAAGAACAACTGAATGCCTCTGAAGACAAACGCGTCTTGTTGCGCGTTGACCGTTCGGTTCCAACCGGTGAAACCATTGAAATATTTTCAGGCATTCAACAAATTGGAGGAACACCGTTCATTGCAACTGAAAAAGCAAACTAATGACCGAAGAAAAGAAAAATAAAATCATTGGCGCTGCTGCAAGTGGAGGTGTTCACTTGCTCATTCTGTTCCTTGTTTTTCTTTTGCTCGCCTCTGCGCCTCCTATTGAAAAAGAGGAAGAACCAGGTGGTGGTGGTGGTGGAAATCCGGTAGGTGAAGGACAAGGCTCAGCGGAAGGTGAAGTGGGTGGTGCTATTCAACCTGTTGAAATTGCATTTGCTCCTATGCCCGAGAGTTATGTGGGTGCTGACATTTCTGCTCCTACTATTTCTGAAAGTAAAACACCTGTAGACCGAACAAACAACACGTCTACCAATCAAACTCAAACAGCGCAAACGCCCCATGAACTTTCCGACTGGGAAAAAGCAATGGCTGCAATGGACAAAAACGGTGGAGGCGGAAATGATGCCAGTAACGGAGGTGGAACGGGAGGAACGGGTGGTGGTAATGATAGCGGGAATGGACCTGGAAACGGTCCTGGATCGGGAGCATTTAATGGCACGAGTTTCGGAAACGGAACGAGCTGGTCTTTAAAAGGAAGGAACAGTTTATCCGGTCCAAGCACAAGTAAAAAGCCCACGGCCAATGGTAAAGTAGTTGTGAGTATTACCGTTGATAAAAATGGAAGAGTAACCAATGCAACTGTAGCAAGCTCAAACATTACCAACGACGTTGCCTACAATCATGGACTTGCAATTGAGGCCGCAAAGAAATGTACGTTCACTTCATCGAACAGTAGCATTCCACAACCCGGAACAATTACCATTGTCCTAGCCGTTAAATAAACTTGTGACTTACGAAGAAGCCGTAGAATATCTTTTTTCGAAGCTGCCTATGTTTCATCGCATAGGCGCTGCTGCTTATAAACCCGACATCGGAAACATTTCTCAATTAAGTGCAGACCTTGGAAATCCGCATCTTAAATTTCCTGTCATACACATCGCCGGTTCAAACGGAAAAGGATCCACCTCACACCTCACTGCCTCCGTTTTAATGGAAGCAGGATACAAGGTTGGACTATTCACCTCTCCTCATCTCAAAGACTACCGTGAACGCATTCGTGTGAACGGAAAGAAAATAGACAAAACATTCGTTGCTGAATTTGTAGCGCAATCAAAAGAAAGTTGGAAAAGCATTGAGCCTTCCTTCTTCGAAATTACCACTGCCCTTGCCTTCCATTACTTTGCGCAAGAGCAAGTAGACATTGCAGTCATTGAAGTAGGTATGGGCGGAAGACTCGACAGCACGAACATTGTTCAGCCCATAGTAACAGCTATTACTTCAATTAGCAAAGACCACACGCAATTTCTTGGCGACACGCATGAACTTATTGCGAGAGAAAAAGGTGGAATCATCAAACAGAATATTCCTGTTGTTCTTGGCGAAATACCCCGTGCTGCGAAAATTGAAATTGAAAAAATTGCAATCTCGAAAGATTCAAATATCATCGACAGCACAATTTTAGAAGCGCCGAAATCCGCACTGGAAGGGAGCTACCAACTCTTCAACGAGCGCACTTCATTCGGAATTATTAGAGAACTTCAAAAATTAAATTGGAAGATTTCAGAAGAACATATTCAAACTGGTTTTTCAAAAGTTATTGAAAACACGCACCTCATGGGGCGTTGGCAGATCCTCGGAAACAATCCTTTGACGGTTGCGGAGGTAGCACATAATGAAGAAGGAATCGCATTTCTTTCGCAGAAAATAAAGTCACTTACGTACAACAAACTTCATATTGTCATTGGAATGGTAAACGACAAAGACCACTCACAAGTCTTGTCACTCTTGCCGAAAGAAGCAGAATATTATTTCGTTCAAGCTGAAATTCCTCGTGCGCTTCCAAAGGAGGAACTTCAAGCAAAGGCTTACGATTTTATGTTGAAGGGAATGTGTTACCCGAACGTTCATTCGGGTTTAGAAGCTGCAAAAGCAGCGGGTTCGAAAGAAGATCTAATTGTAATTACCGGATCCATTTTCACCGTGGCTGAAATACTTCCGGAAGAAGATTAATCTGCGATAGTCGATTGAATGTGCGCCAGGCCTGCACGCATGAGCGGAGTCTTTCCGAATACAGCTTGAAATGTTTCTGCAGTCATTTCTATCCATTCCTTTTTGGAAAGGTTTAATCGTTCTGGACTTGAAAAAAATCGAGGCTCGTTGTGTTGAATGGAAAAGCGATTCCACGGACAGACATCCTGACAAACATCGCATCCAAAAGCCCAACCGTCAAGCTTCTCCTTCCATTCACTCGGAACATTTTCTTTCAACTCAATGGTGAAATACGAAATGCATTTACTTCCATCTACAATCTTATCTCCAACAATAGCGCCTGTGGGGCAAGCGTCTATGCAGGCTGTGCAACTTCCGCAATGATCGGTCACTGGACCATCTGCATCCAATTTCAAATCGAGAATCAATTCAGCTAAAAAGAAAAAAGAACCTTTTTTCTTCGAGATAAGATTGCTGTTCTTTCCAACCCAACCGAGACCAGCCTTAGCGGCCCATGCTTTTTCTAGAACAGGAGCACTGTCCACGAATACTCTTCCATTTACATCGCCTATACGTTCGCGAATGAGTTCAACAAACCGAAACAATTTGTCCTTCACCACCACATGATAATCCTCGCCCCAAGCATACTTTGAAATTTTCGGAACTTCCGAAGACTGCTCGTTTGAAGGATAATAATTGTACATCAACGAAACAACACTCTTTGCACCGGGTACCAATAACGTTGGATCTAAGCGCTTATCGAAGTGACCTTCCATGTAACGCATTTCACCGTGCATGTTCTGCTTCAGCCAATTTTCTAATCGCGGTGCTTCATCTTCTAAAAATTCAGCTTTTGAAATACCGCAATGCATAAAGCCCAATTGACTTGCAATTTCTTTGACTATGCGCGTATGTTCAGACTGATTTAACACTAGAACAGTTCACCCGGTTTATTTCGAATCTTACCCAGATGCTTGTAGGTAAGATCAGTCAGCTGTCTTCCACGTGGTGTTCGAGTAAGAAAACCTTCTTGAATTAAGAAGGGCTCATAAACCTCTTCAATGGTTCCAGCATCTTCTCCAACTGCAGTTGCAACAGTCGTTAAACCAACAGGTCCACCGTTAAACTTATTCATGATAGTCAGGAGAATCTTGTTGTCCATTTCATCGAGACCCAACGTATCTACATTCAAGGCGTTCAACGCCATTTGAGTGATGTTAATCTCAATGGTGCCGTCACCTTTAATCTGTGCGAAGTCACGCACACGACGAAGCAGTGCATTCGCAATACGCGGCGTACCGCGACTTCTGCGCGCGATTTCGTACGCAGCATCTGGCGTAATTGGTATTTTCAAAATAGCAGAGCTTCGCTCTACAATGTCTGTTAATGTCTTCGAATCGTAATAAGAAAGTCTCGCATTGATTCCGAAGCGTGCTCTCAAAGGAGCAGTCAACAATCCACTTCGTGTGGTTGCTCCAACAAGGGTAAACGGATTTAAATTAATTTGTACCGAACGAGCGTTCGGTCCGGTATCAATTACTAAATCGATACAAAAATCTTCCATCGCACTGTAGAGGTATTCCTCCACAACCGGACTTAGTCTATGAATTTCATCAATGAATAAAACATCATTAGGTTCCAGATTAGTAAGCAATCCAGCCAAATCAGCGGGCTTGTCTAATACAGGTCCAGAGGTAGTTTTAATGCCTACACCCATTTCCAAAGAAACGATGTATGCAAGGGTGGTTTTCCCCAAACCCGGAGGCCCGTGAAGTAAGACATGGTCAAGTGATTCGCCACGCAATTTAGCGGCTTGCACGAATATTTGAAGATTCTCTAGGACTTGTCTTTGTCCCGTAAAATCTTCAAACGATTTCGGCCTGAGGACACGCTCTAAATCTTTGTCGGTTGTGCCTTCCGCTTCGTCTCTAATATCGAAATCTTCACTCATAGTCTTCTAATTAGATTCTATAATTTTCTTTCCCATTTCATCCAAGTGGAACAATTCAGCCCATCCGTAAGGATTAAAACTTAATCGAACCACAAAGTTGGGTGAAGTTAAGGGTTGATCAATGGATTTGTTGTTCTTCAACATAATTCGATAACCGAATCCAGCTCCTACTTCAAAGAGATTTGCAATGTCATAACTGAAACTCATAGCAGGTTCATAAAGAATAACTCTACCTTCATTCAATTTGAATCGCGTTCCTTCAAGGTCTGTATATTTCAGAAAACTATTTCCAAAACCCAATTGAATCGGGAGCGTTCCTTTCCAGTGATTCTTTTTGAAAAAATCCAATTCAGCATACGGTCCAAAATAGCGTAATTCAAATTCGCAAAGCGTGTTACTTCCTGCCACGTCAATATTCTTATACACGCCATTCGAAAGCCAGTTATACCCAACACCCAACACAAGTGTTTCATTAAATTCTGCTCCAATTTTTAAAGCTTGCGTATTGAACGTTCTTCCACCAACAAATGTCCCCCAAGTATCCCACTTCGCTGTTGCCGAAGGCCTTCCTTCGAAGACACCTTGAAATGAATCACGCAGATTTATCGGTTGGGCATAAAGACCTATCCCAAAGACTGTAAACAGTATGACAAAAAAAATCCGCATCGTTCTAAGATACGGATTTTTTAAAAGATGAATATGATTCATTAATGTGCGTGTTCTCCTGGCTTCATTGGAACAACTTGAGGAACGAAATCCTCTTCGTGTTCTGGGTTCGAATAATCGTAGGCCCAACGATGAACTTCTGGAAGAGCACCTGGCCAGTTTCCGTGAACGTGCTGAACTGGAGTTGTCCATTCCAACGTGTTTGACTGCCATGGGTTCTGTGAAGCTTTCTGTCCGTAGAATATACTGTGGAAGAAATTCACCAAGAACAAAATTTGCGCTGCTCCACCCACGATAGCGAAGGTGCTGATGTAAGGATTTAAATCCAACACCCAATCCAAGAATTCAAACTCAGAATAGCTGTAGTAACGACGAGGCGCTCCTGCCATACCCACAAAGTGCATTGGGAAGAATACTCCGAATCCGCATACCAATGTTAACCAGAAGTGAGCATAACCCAATTTGGTGTTCATCATACGTCCGAACATCTTCGGGAACCAGTGGTAAACACCACCCAACATTCCAAAGATCGCCGACATACCCATTACAATGTGGAAGTGAGCAACCACGAAATAAGTATCGTGAACGTTAACATCTAACGCGGAGTCAGCCAAGATAATACCTGTCAAACCACCTGTTACGAATGTGCTTACCAAACCTACGCTGAACAACATTGCAGGAGTGAAACGAACATTTCCTTGCCATAATGTTGTGATGTAGTTAAAGGCTTTTACCGCTGAAGGAATAGCAATCAATAACGTGGTGAATACGAATACAGACCCTAGGAATGGATTCATACCTGTGACATACATGTGGTGACCCCATACGATGAATGATAAGAAACCAATGGCCAAGATTGAACCGATCATTGCTTTGTATCCAAAGATTGGTTTTCTTGAGTTGGTAGAAATAATCTCAGATGAAATACCCAAAGCTGGTAACAATACGATGTATACCTCTGGGTGTCCTAAGAACCAGAACAAGTGTTGGAACAACAATGGAGAACCTCCAGTTACGTCCAACGCTTCTCCTTGAATGTAAATATCAGAAAGATAGAAGGCAGTTCCCATGCTTCTGTCCATCAAAAGAAGAACAACCGCAGAAACCAATACTGGGAACGAAAGAATACCTAAGATTGCTGTAACGAATAACGCCCATACTGTAAGTGGAAGACGAGTCATCTTCATTCCTTTGGTACGTAGGTTAATGATAGTTACAACATAGTTCAAACCTCCTAACAGAGAAGACGCTACGAACAACACCATTGAAATTAACCAAAGTGTCATACCCATTCCAGAACCTGGCATTGCCTGAGGTAATGCTGAAAGTGGCGGGTAAATTGTCCATCCACCTGAAGCTGCTCCACCTTCTACAAACAATGAAGCCAACATGATTACACTCGAAACAGCGAAGAACCAATAAGACAACATGTTCAAGAATCCTGAAGCCATATCACGAGCTCCAATTTGAAGTGGAATAAGTAGGTTCGCAAACGTTCCTGATAATCCGCCAGTTAATACGAAGAATACCATGATTGTTCCGTGAATCGTAACCATAGCCAAGTATGCGTTACGGTCTAAGATTCCGTCTGGTGCCCATTTGTCACCAAGGAATGCGTTTAAGATCTGAAACTTCTCTCCTGGCCATCCCAATTGAAGACGGAAGAAGATTGATAACATTACAGCCACGATTCCCATTACGATTGCCGTAATTAAGAATTGCTTCGAAATCATTTTGTGGTCCATAGAGAACACATACTTCGAAATGAAGCTCTCTTTGTGGTGGTGATGACCGTGGTCTTGTGCGTGCATATTGTCAGTTGCTTCCATGATTATCTCTTATTTTATGTCGCCCATTGCTGTGGCTACAGTGTCTTTTTTAGGTTCGTTTGCTACTGTTGAATCAGCTACCTCTTTCACTTCTGGAGCTTTGAACATTTTTTGTTTGGTTACCCAAGCATTGTAATCCGCCTCACTTTCAACAACTACTTTCATTTGCATGTTGAAGTGCGCAGCACCACAAACTTTGTTACATAGAAGAACATAGTCAAATGAATCGTTACCGGTGATTTTACGCATTTCAGCTGTAGTCACAGTTGGAGTCATTTTCAAACGTGTTGCAACACCAGGTACAGTGTTCATTTGCGCACGGAAGTGTGGCAAATAAGCCGAGTGAATAACGTCTTGTGAACGGAAAATCAATTCAACTTCTTTATTCACCGGAATGTGCATCTCACCTTTCACAAGACGATCGTCGTTTCCAGCTTCCCATGAGCTTAATCCGTTTACGCTATTCTCGTCAAGATCTGAAATACGTTGTTTGTGACGCTTTAAACGATTTACCTTATCTTCAAGTGTAGCCACATAGCTCTCTGGTAACAGCGGCATCAATTTGTTCTCCGCCAATTGCTTCTCAACGTTTTCAATTTGAGCATCCAATTCATCAAGCTTGGCTCTGATACCATCTGGAGTTACAAGTCCCAAAGGATTCGTTGAGCTAATAAGGTTGAAATTAGCTGCACCGAAAGTATTGTTCTCACCTGGGTAACGAGCTGTCCAGTCGAACTGTCTGCTGTATAGCTCAATTCTCAATGCATCAGCCGATGCTGGTCCAGTGATCTTGTTCCAAGTAATCAAACCGTATACGATAATGAACGCAAGAGTAACTCCTGGAACTAACGTCCAAAGCATCTCTAAACGATTGTCGTGTGCAAAGAATCTCGCCTTTCTACCTTTCTTGTATTGATATTTCCAAGCAAAGAAGAATAGGAAGAAATTCACGATGAAGAACACTACTGTGATTAACCAAATGTTAACTTTCATCAATTGGTCAACATCAACACCGTGAGCCGACGCCGATACTGGAAGATAATCTCCGTAGCGAACATATAAAAAGACTGTACCCACGAAGAACAGAAACATCCAGACTAACATCAAGTTAGCGTTCAGTTTATTGTCGGCCGCAGAGATCTCCTCCTCTTTGTTCTTTCTTAACGAACGGCTCAATTCATATACTTTCGTCAATTGCGCGATGGCAATGATTGCAAGTACGATAACTAAAAGAATTAGTAGTTTCATTTGACTATCTTTTTTTCTTACTCTTCAATTAAATATGATGGTTTTCACTTTCTTGTAGGAAAGGATGGTTCTTCGGAACTAAAGGAGCCTTGGTTAATGTCGTTAACACAACACGCAAGAACAGTCCTAAAAAACCAAGCAACATTCCAATCTCAAACCACCAACCGAAATTTGCATGGTGTCCCTCACCAAATCCCCAAAGTAGGTGTCCGTGAATAGTTCCAGGAATTACCGCTAAATACAAGTCAGCAAAGTGACCGATTAGAATAATAACCCCTACTCTCCACAAATACCCTGTGTTACGCTTGGCATCACGAGCAATCAATGAATAGAACGGAACAGCGAAATTCACAAAGAAGATAACCCACATAAGAACCATATAATGGTCGTAACGCTCTTTGAAATAAGTTATCTCTTCTGGAATATCTGAATACCAAATCAACATATACTGACAGAACCACAAGTAGCTCCACAACATTGAGATGGCAAACATCCACTTACCCATATCATGAATGTGAGACTCAGTCATCATTGCATAATATCCTTTTCCACGTAACCAAAGTAGGATCAATGTAGCCATTGTCATAGCTGTTACCCACATGCCCGAGAAGATATACCATCCGTACATTGTGCTGTACCAGTGCGTGTCAATTGACATCAACCAATCCCATGCTAAAGTAGAAGAGAAAACTGCGAACAAAACAAGGAAAGTCGCACCTTTTTTATACATCTTGTAATGAATCTCTGTACCTCCAACTGCATCCTCTTGCAAAGACCACTTGCGGAAGTAACGTGCAAATCCAACAAAAACAGCAGCATAGGCGATTACTCTCAACCAGAAAAACCAAGGAGCGAAATACGCATGCTTACCTGCTATAATTTCATCGTAATTCTCACTTGCAGGATCATAAACAGATGAATCCATCCAATGATACAAATGATGACCGTGGAATTGTCCAACCAACAAAACCAAAACAATCACCGCCAATCCATAAGGGATGTAAGAGAAAATTGCTTCGAATAAACGCTTTAACAACGCTGACCAAGCAACCTCAGCAGCATATTGCAAAGAATAGAAGAACAATACTCCCAATGCAATTGCAAAGAAGAAGAAACCGCTAATCAACAACATTGCCCACCAATACTGATGATGCTCTGTTTTATCGGCAAACCATCCTAGTGCAGCAGAAACTCCACCAATGGCCATCAACGCCGTCGTCCACATTTTAGTTTGCGACGGAAATTGGAACTGTAATTTATCCTGTGACATACGTTATTCCTTCTAGTTCTTATTTTTTTGTTGAATCTGCTGCCGCTTCCGCTGCAACTTTTAACATGTCTTTCGCATCATATTCTGGAGCGGTAATACCTTTTTGAAGACATTTTACCCATTCCAAAATTTGCCAACGTTCTTTTTGATTCAATTGAGAAGCGTGAGATCCCATCAATCCTTTTCCGTATTGAAGCGTGTGGTACATTTTACCTTCTTCCAAATCCTTCAACTTAGTAGCGTAATCAGGAATACCTGCGATCAAACCGTTCTTAGAAATTGCACCATCACCATGACCTTCTTTTCCGTGACAGTGTTGACAGAAAATCATATACAAACGCTTTCCTTCTTCAATGTTTACTTTGTTGGCCAAAAGTGGTGAGTGAATCTCACGTGCAGCTCTTGAATAACCGGTAGTGTCATTTGGCAATGCGTATGGCATACCGAAAATAGCATCTTCACCAGCATATGCAATACTTCCTTTAGCCGGAACACGCGACAAGACTGGTGTAACTCCCGCTTCGTCTTTCTGACTCTGCGTCCAGTCCATATGCTTGTTCGATCCGTAATCTACGTATGCTTCCAAGGCAGGAGAGCGGTACATATCTGGCATGTATTCCACACCAGGTGAATTCGTGTCTACACCACATGAAGCAAATGCAATTGCTACTGTGATAGCCGAAAATGTGTTTAATAGGGGACGCTTCATCTTAACAGTCCTTTATGCTTAATTCAAAAACTTCAGTTGCACGTATTTTTTCTTCCAAATCAGATACAGAGAATGCGTGATTATCTTCTGTAACAATTTCCATTACAAACTTATCGTCTGTAGTTCTTGGATCTGGATTAGAGGCTGGCATTCCAGGAAGAGTTCCGTTACGCAACAAATAAGTTATTGCCATACCGTGAGCTCCACAGAATACCGAGAATTCGAAAATAACAGGAACAAACGCCGGAGCATTTTCAATCCATGTAAAGTTAGGCTTACCACCAATGTTCATTGGCCAATCGTGAATCATGAAGTACCATGTTCCCAATATTGCCAATAAGGTACCGGTTGTTGCATACATGAACGATGCAATTGCTAAGCGCGTACGCTTAACGCCAATGATTGGATCTAATCCGTGCACAGGGAAAGGAGAAAACACATCTTTCACCTGTATTCCTTGTTTTACCAACGCCGTAGCTGCATCCAGCAACTTCTGGTCGTCGTCGTACATCACGTGAAATACTTTATTTGCCATTGCCTTAATCGTTCAGTTTTTAATGTTTGTCTGAGTTCTTGTAGCTTTCGCCAGAAACCTTTAAGATTGTTTTCAATTCGTTCAACGCCAATACTGGGAAGTAACGCGCGAATAACAAGAACAAAGTGAAGAAGATTCCAATTGTTCCTACGAACATTCCAATATCGGTAACACTCGGGTGGAATTCACCCCATGCTCCTGGTGTGTAATCACGGTGAATAGAAGTCACAATGATTACAAAACGCTCGAACCACATACCGATGTTCACTACAATTGACAACAAGAATGTTGCTGTTAAACTTGTTCTGATTTTCTTGAACCAGAACAACTGTGGAGAGATTACGTTACAAGTCATCATCATCCAATATGCCCAGCTGTAAGGACCAGAGAAACGATTGATGAAAGCATAAGACTCATACTCAACACCGCTGTACCAAGAAATGAATAACTCAGTTAAATAGGCAACACCTACGATAGATCCAGTTACAATGATTACAATATTCATGTACTCAATGTGCGCCATATTAATGTAGGCCTCAAGACGCATCGTCTTTCTCATGATCAACAACAAGGTCAATACCATTGCGAATCCAGAGAATACCGCTCCAGATACAAAGTATGGAGGGAAGATTGTTGCGTGCCATCCTGGGATAATTGAAGTCGCGAAGTCCATAGATACGATCGAGTGAACCGAGAATACAAGTGGAGTTGCAATACCAGCAAGAACCAATGATACTTCTTCAAAACGAGTCCAATGCTTTGCACGTCCAGACCATCCGAATGCAAGAATTCCATAGATCTTCTTCGCGCGTGGCTTAACCATGCGGTCACGAATTGTCGCGAAATCAGGAATTAAACCAATGTACCAGAAAACCAACGATACAGAGAAGTATGTCGAGATCGCGAATACGTCCCACATCAACGCTGAGTTGAAGTTCGGCCAAAGTGAACCGAATTGGTTTGGCAACGGTAAGGTCCAATACGCTTGCCATACACGTCCCATGTGAAATACAGGGAAAATCGCAGCCATCATTACCGCGAAAATGGTCATCGCTTCTGCAGAACGGTTAATCGCCATTCTCCAACGCTGACGGAACAGCAACAATACCGCAGAAATCAAGGTTCCCGCGTGTCCAATTCCAACCCACCATACGAAGTTGGTGATATCCCACGACCAACCTACGGTCTTGTTCAATCCCCAGGCTCCAATACCAGTACCTACAAGATACATGATAGACCCTACACCATACAATGCAATGATTGCAGCAATGGTGATAGCAATTTTCCACTGACGTGGAGCCTTGCCTTCAATTGGACCAACAACATCATTCGTGATGTCATGGTAAGTCTTGTGTCCAAGAATAAGGGGTTTGCGAATAGCTGCTTCTTTTATCATGGCTTATGCTTCAGTTTCTTCAATGTTTCTAACTTTTGTCATGTAGAAGATGTTTGGTTGAATACCTACTTCTTCCAAAGAATGGTATGAACGGTTGTTCTTCGAACGCGCAGTGTTCTCAGATTTTGTATCGTTCAAATCTCCAAATACAATAGCGTGTGTAGGACAAGCCTCAGCACATGCTGTAACGATTGATCCATCTTGTACTGGAGTACCATCTTTCTTAGCCACCAACTTACCCGCTTGGATACGTTGTTGACACATGCTACACTTCTCCATTACCCCACGTGTACGAACAGTCACATCTGGATTCAATACCCAACGGAGGCTTTCGTCTTGTGATGGGTTGAAGTTTGCGAACTTATCGTTTGTGACGTAGTTGAACCAATTGAAACGACGAACTTTATACGGACAGTTGTTTGCGCAGTAACGAGTACCAATACAACGGTTGTAAGCCATATTGTTCAAACCTTCATTGCTGTGTGTTGTTGCAGCAACCGGACAAACCGTTTCACAAGGAGCGTGATTACAGTGTTGGCACATCATTGGCATGTGAACCGTACGTGGATTCTCCTCTGGATTCTCCATTTCACGGTAAGCACCAATAGCACCTTTACCTGTAGCTTCTTGCGTTTTTTCTAATGTCTCTGCCAAATCAATTGGCTGATATTCTGAAGAGAAATAACGGTCAATACGCATCCAGTGCATATCGCGGTGACGTCGAACTTCGTCTTTACCTACAACAGGAACGTTATTCTCAGTATGACATGCTGTGATACAAGAACCACAACCAATACAAGAAGACAAGTCAATCGTCATTCCCCAACGGTGACCTGCACCTTCTACTGGATGATCACTCCACAAGTCAAATTCTTTAACCGGCTTGCGGTCAGCTGGATTAATCTTACCATCTCCATTCACATCTTCATGAACAGGAAGGGTAGGAACCATATTCCATGAAGCTGTTCCCTTTTCTGCCTCTTTCTCTGCTAAATACTTACCTAGAACTGTTTCCTTCACAACAGAATCACGACCCATTACAGTGTTGTGAAGTTGTGTTGAAGCCAATTCGTATGTTTCTCCGGTTACCTCAATCGAGGCTGTTCCGATGTATTGACGAGTCGTTGAAGTTGAAACGAATTGGAAAGCGTTTTGACCAATGGTCTTCGGTTTTCCATTCTCATTCAATTCATATTCGCCATTCGCCGCGGTTTGGTAAGCTGCCTTACCAATTTTCTCGTTGTTCGCTCCACGACCGTAACCCAAAGCGATTCCAATGGTTCCCGGCTTTTGACCTGGAGTTGGACATACTGGAAGAGTCACTGACTTTCCGTTGATGGTTACTTTAACAACAGAAGCTGGATCGTCTTGAGCGATGTAAGAGTTCAAACCTAAGCGTTTAACATCTGTTGGTGACATCGCAACATAGTTGTCCCAAGTTACTTTGGTAATCGGGTCTGGAGTCTCTTGAAGAACTGGGTTGTTGGCATAATCACCAGCACCCATTGTTACCTTTTGATAAAGACTAACCTCCCACTCTCCTGTTGCCATTGAACTTGCGTTCGCTAATGCAGAAGCAAGGTCATAAGATACAGGTGACGATGCAATGACTGGAGCGGCAATCGCAGCGGCAGCAACTACTGGCGCTATCGTTACATTAGTTTCAAGAACTGTAACTCCAGTTCCAACAACAGGAACAACTACTGGGGCGTTCTCTGCCGTAGGCAAAGCAACGTTGTGTGTAGTTCCGTTGTGAATACTCATATTGAACAAGTCTGAAGGCAAACCTGCATGAGTAGACTTGATATAATCGTAGTATGAAGTTGAATTTCCTGACCAACGTAACAAGCTCTCTTGCGCAGAGCGTGTGTTGTACAATGGTGTAATCGTTGGTTGAACGAAATCAACACGACCATTCATTGGCTCAAGGTCATTCCATGATTCTAAATAGTGATGATCAGGAGCGTTGTAGGTCGCAGTTGCAGATGTTTCATCGGCATAACCATTGAAGCTAATCACGGTAGAAACCTTAGTCATCGCCGCTTTGAATCCAGCAGCGTCCGCATAAGCGTAACCAGGATTTGCTCCGTAAACGATTAATGCGCCTACTTGACCGTTGTTCATTTCTGCAACTAAACGATCCATTGCTGCATCGTCTCCTTGATAGAAATTAACAGCCTTGTCAGCACTCAACGTCGAACCGTAGTTCTTCAATTCATTATTGATTGCGCATACAATAGATTGAACATCCACATTGTTGCTTCCTGCAACAACGATGCTCTCTCCCGCGTTTGCTTTCAACTCTTCTGCAATACGAGCAATACGTGAAGAATCAACTCCTGCAACCTCAGCGTTTCCGCCTTTGATCGCGTTGTACAATGCTGCTACAACTGCGCCTTCTTGTGAAGGCTTGATTGGAATACGAACGTCTGCGTTCGATCCAGTCAATGACATAGTTGCTTCGAATTGGTAGTGTTTGCTCATCCACTCACCTTCAGGGCGACGTGTAGAAGCATAGTCTCCTTGGAACAAGTTCGAAGACATCCAAGTGCCTAAGAAATCTGCACCTACAGAAACAATTGTTTTCGCTTTAGAAAAATCCATTGAAGGAATGACTTCCTTACCGAATACATTCTTATGCGCTAAACGGATACCTTGATATGAAATAGCGTCCCACTGAATGTGTTGAACCTTTCCAGTATATTTAGCTGAGAACTCAGCGATTGCACGCTTTGCACTTGGGCTAATTACAGTGTTCGATAAGATACGGATGGAAGAAGCACTTGCCAATGCAGAAGAAACTTCAGCATCTAAAGTTCCCCAATCGGTTGAAGCACCACCTTTTTGTGGTCCTTGCAGACGAGCGCTATCATAAAGACCCAATACAGAAGCATTGATTCGAGATGAAACAGCACCGCCGCCGATTCCGTGTTCTTTGTTTCCTTTAATGAAGATTGGACGACCCTCACGCGTTTTAACGAACAAATTCGCATACTCATTTCCATCATAGAAAGTAGACGCGTAATAGTTCGCAACACCCGGAGTGATTTCCTCTGGCTTCACCACGTAAGGAATACTCTTAACTACAGGAGTTTCACAAGCCGCAAGCGTTGCAGCCGCTACGCTGAATCCCATGAACTTCAAGAAGTCACGACGTCCAGTGTTACTTTCTGCAAGCTTGTCATTGCCTAAAAAGCTTTCAACGCTTTCAGACTTTGCAAACTCTGTTGACATGCTTTCTTGGAAAGAAGAAGTGTTTTCCAACTCTTCCATTCCTGTCCAGTATTTTTTATTCATACCCATGATATTCAGGTCCAATCAAAATTAATAGTGACATTTTCCACATTCCCATCCACCCATTCCTTTTACAGAAATCTCAGGACGCAATGTATCTAACTTTTCTCCCAACTTCATTCCGTCTATGTTCTCTTGAAGCAATGCACGCAAGTTGCGCTTTCCAGCCTCCGTAGATTTGAAACGCTCATGCATCTCTTCATAGTAACCGCTTGAAGACAAGTCAATTTTCTTCTCTTTGTGACATTCAATACACCAGCCCATTGTCAAGGTTGGCTTTGTCAACTTCACCAATCCTTCCACATCTTCTTGAAGATTAATTTCTTCAGTTGTAGCCTGACGACCAGTTGTATACGTTTGAACAGGACCGTGACATTGCTTACAATCAATTTTACCAACAGTTACGTGCTGGCTGTGGTTGAAGTAAACGTGGTCTGGTAAGTTGTGAACTTTATTCCAAACGATTGGCTTCTGATCATAGTTCGCTATGTATTGCTTGGTGATCGTATCAAATCCGATTGCCGCATAAATCTTAGCAATTTCCTTAGAACCAGTGATTGGTCCTTTGTTAATTCCCTTGTGACAGTTCATACAAACGTTTACTGAAGGAATTCCCGCATGCTTCGACTTCGACGCACTGCTGTGGCAATATTGACAGTCGATCTCGTTTTTACAAACGTGACTAGCGTGAGAGAACCAAATCGGTTGCTCTGGGTTGTACCCTTCGTAAACACCAATATCCATCAGCGTTCCATATCCTACAACTGCAAAGTAACACACCAAGAAAACTCCAACGATTCCAACGAATCCTTTATTCTTCCACATCCAAGCCTTCATAGAAGCCCAGTAGCCTTTGTGCTCTTCCTCCTCAGAAACTTCTCCTTCTGCATTTGCAGCCTTCAAAGAGCGAGAAATGTTCGCAGCAGAAACACCAACGATTGCTAGAATTAATCCGATGATGATAATCCAAATGACTCCACCACCACCATTGGCTTCTTCTTCCAATGCCTTCATCTTAGCCATGTCCTCTACGGTAATGCAATTAGGACCTTCATCCTTCTTCGCACCTGCAGCTCCACCGCCCGACTTAACATACGTTAAGATGTGATTGATTTCTTCTTTAGAAACTGCCTGAGCAGCCATCCAACCATAAGAACCAACGTACTTGTCAACCAATCCTTTCACATAAGCATCGCCTGTTGCAGCAGCAGCTTGTGGATTTTGGATCCATTTAACAATTAATTCGTCCTTACCCGCCCAACGGTCTGAAATACCTTTCAAACCTGGCGCAGCCAAGATTTCATCGGTGATTTTGTGACACGATGCACAGTTGGCATTAAAGAGTTCGGCACCTTTAACGGCATCTCCTCCTTCGTGAATGTTAGCAGCGTAAGCCGCTGAAAATAAGGATAGGTTAACAATCGTTAACAACGCTAATCCTTTTAAACTTGCTAGAAGTCGCTTCATTGCTGGTTTTTTACAAAAATCCTAATTTATAGCGTGGCAAATTTACTTCACGAGGTTTATCACAGAAATGTCATTTACATGTATTTCTCAATTTATACCTATTCTAAATAAGAGGTTCGTTCCATTCTCTCCATAGTCTATTGATTCAATGGTATTTAAGTTTTGTACTTCAACATGCAACACCTACTTTTGTTGAGAAATGTCTTTTGTCATGTTGAAACAATTGGTTCTCGGTTTTCTCTTACTACCTATTCTCGCTTTGGCGCAAAATTCTACCACGAATGCTTCTGTTGTGCCAAATAGATTGGTGGCAGATAGTCTTGGTCATGGAGTTGTAAATTTCATCGCTTCGCCCAGTGTGCTCGCTATAGAAAAGAACTCGAGGGGGTTAAATAATCTGCAAGGCTATCGCATTCAAATCTTTTTTGGACCCCTTGATCAAGCCAAAGCCAAACGCCAAGAGTATATGGTGAAAGGATTAATTCATCAAGCTTATCTCGAGCAAAATGTTCCTGACTTTAGTCTTCGTATTGGTGATTTTCTAACTGAATCCGAAGCTCGACAAGAATTAAAAAACTTACGTCCGATTTACCCAAACGCATTTTTGGTTAAAGGTCATATCGAGCCACCAAACTTGAACTACTACATCAACGCGATCAAAGAAACTGAAAACTAATCTCACTCTTGAGAAACATCAGTTTTCGAATTGCCTTTGCTCATATAATTTTCTTTCATCTTCATTCGTAACTTCGCCGCATGCCTATTTATCATTCACTTGGAAAAATCCCAGCTAAACGTCACACAACGTTTTACAAGGAATCTGGCGAATTGCATTACGAACAGCTATTCGGCACAGAAGGATTCAGCGGTATGTCCTCGTTGCTCTATCACTTGCACAGACCTACCCAAATTAAAAGCATTAGCGCACCTGTAGATGTTGCGCCTAAAGCAGCCGTATATCACAACATCGAACCGCGAATGCTCAGCAGCTTCAGCGTTGCGCCTCAAGACGATTTCCTCGAAAGCAGAACGGTAATGCTTTTCAACAACGATCTGCATATTTCAGTAGCAGCTCCGCGTAAAAGCTTAACAGAGTATTTCTATAAAAATGCAGATGCCGATGAAGTGATTTTCATTCATCGCGGTTCTGGAAAATTGAGAACCTTTCTCGGAAATATTCCTTTTGAATACGGCGATTACCTGGTTATTCCTAGAGGAATGATTTATCAAATTGAATTCGATACCGAAGACAACCGTCTTTTCATCGTTGAAAGTTTCTCTCCGATTGTTACGCCCAAGCGTTACCGCAATCAATTCGGTCAATTGCTCGAGCATGCTCCTTTCTGCGAACGCGATATCAAGCGTCCGTCTGAATTGGAAACACACGACGAGAAAGGTGATTTCACCATGAAAATTAGAAAGGAAAATCACATGCACACCCTTGTGTATGCAACACATCCTTTCGACGTTGCAGGCTGGGACGGATACAACTATCCTTATGCTTTTTCAATTCACAACTTCGAACCGATAACAGGGCGTATTCATCAACCGCCACCCGTGCACCAAACGTTCGAAGGACACAACTTTGTAATCTGTTCTTTCGTACCGCGATTGTACGATTATCATCCACAATCAATTCCTGCACCATACAACCACAGCAACATCGATTCAGATGAAGTGCTGTATTATGTAGATGGTGATTTCATGAGCAGAAACCACATTGAAAAAGGATATATTTCACTTCATCCAGGAGGTATTCCACATGGACCACACCCTGGTGCTTACGAAAGAAGCATTGGTCAAAAAGACACGCAAGAACTTGCAGTCATGATTGACCCTTTCAGACCGCTTCGAATTACCGAAGCAGCCCTTCAAATTAACGATCCAAATTATATTAAAAGCTGGTTATAATGAATGTTTACGACGCAGGTTCAGAAATAGAAAAAATATTTCCTGACGCACAAGATTTTTTACCTCTACTAGGTACCGACTACGTTGAATTGTATGTTGGAAATGCAAAACAATCGGCGCACTATTACATGAGTGCCTGGGGATTCAAACCCCTCGCCTATCGCGGATTAGAGACCGGATCGAAAGATGCCGTTTCATACGTTCTTCAACAAGATAAAATCCGTTTGGTGCTTACCACTTCACTTGTTGCAGGTGGCCCTATCAACGAACACGTTAGCCAACACGGCGACGGTGTTAAAGTTGTTGCGTTAATGGTTGAAGATGCTGCAAAGGCATGGGAAGAAACCACTCAACGTGGCGGTGAAACGTGCCTAGATCCAATTCGTTTAAACGATGAAAACGGTGAAGTCATTTTAAGTGGAATCCGTACATACGGAGAAACATTTCACTACTTCGTTGAACGCAAAAACTACAACGGCGTTTTCATGCCAGGTTATGTGAAATGGGAACCTACTTTCCAACCCAAAGAAGTTGGATTGAAATACATTGACCACATGGTTGGAAATGTGGGTTGGAATGAAATGAATAAGTGGGTTGAATTCTATGCGAAAGTGATGGGATTCACGCAGTTGGTTAGTTTCGACGACAAAGACATTTCTACTGAATACACGGCGTTAATGAGTAAAGTAATGGCGAACGGAAACGGTCGCGTTAAATTCCCAATTAACGAACCTGCAGAAGGAAGAAAGAAAAGTCAAATTGAAGAATACATTCAATTCTACAACGGCGCAGGCGTGCAGCACATCGCTGTTGCAACCAACAACATTATTGAAACAGTAACCGCCTTGAAAAACAACGGCGTTGAATTCTTAACTGTACCAAACACCTACTACGAAACCGTTTTAGATCGTGTTGGAAAAATCGATGAAGACCTTGCTCCACTCCAAGAATTGGGAATCTTAATAGACCGCGACGACGAAGGTTACTTACTTCAAATATTCACGAAGCCTGTGTTAGATAGACCAACCATGTTCTTTGAAATCATTCAAAGAAAAGGAGCGCAGTCGTTCGGAAAAGGAAACTTCAAAGCGCTTTTCGAATCCATCGAACGTGAACAAGAAAGACGCGGAACACTTTAAGTCGTGAAGCTATCGCTCTTCATTGCTAGACGCTACTTGTTCGCGAAAAAATCGCGAAACATTATAAATGCCATATCGCTCATCTCTATGAGCGTTGTGGCATTTGTTGCTTGTGCAATGATTCTCGTGATGAGCGCCTTCAACGGACTTGAACTTCTCATAGAAGATTTATTCTCGAGCTTCGATGCTCCCATAACCGTTGTCGCCAAACAAGGCATTCAAATCGAAGAGAAATCCATTCCCTTCGAAAAAATACAACAGCTCGAAGGAGTCACTGTAATTGGAAAAGTCATTGAAAACGATGCCTGGTTGCAGTACAACAATTCCAACACCGTTGCCACAATCAAAGGCATAGAACCCCACTATTTAAAAACGCTTCCCACCGACAGCATGGTTTATGCGGGTGAATTTTTGTTGGAAAAAGATTCCGCTAACTACGCGGTGGTTGGACTAGGTGTTCGTGGCGAATTGCAATTTCCTTCTTCGCTTCAACCTCCCGTTTTACTGAACATTAAAACACCTGTTGCAGGAAAACGTCTCTCTACCAATCGCGAAAATGCATTCAATGAAACGAACCTTCGTGTTACAGGTATTTTCACCGCAAATGCTGAGCTCGATAAGAAGTATATTTTTCTTCCTTTCCGCTTAGCGCGTGCCATGTATGAGATGGACTCGACCTTCACTTCGCTCGAAATTCAAACTTCTCCAGACACTGATTTGAATAAGCTGAAGGAAGAACTTCAAGCCTTACTTCCAAATTTAAACGTTCAAACCAGAGAAGATAAAAACGCATTGGTATATAAGACGAACGAAAGCGAGAAATGGGCGACCTACTTGATTCTCGTTTTCATTTTAATCATTGCGAGCTTCAATATTTTAGCTTCACTCACGCTGCTCATTATTGAAAAGAAAAAAGACATTCACGTCATGTACAGCATGGGAGCCACAAAAGCCACCATTCGAAATATTTTTATTTTAGAAGGTGTGTTCATCAATCTTACCGGCGCTGTGATTGGAACTTCCATTGGACTTTTACTTACCTACTTGCAACAAACCGTTGGATTGGTGCGCATGCAAGGTGCCGTTGTTGAATTCTATCCGGTGCACATTATCCCTTCTTCTGTCGTGCTTATTTTTCTTACTGTTTGCTCGATTGGAAGTCTTTTCTGTGTGGTCTTTGTTCCCGCGCTTTTGAAAAAATTTCAATACAACAAATCACAAGATTAAGTCAGCTCTACTTTATTTCCGGGCAGACATCTCACTACACCTTTCAACTCCATTTTCAATAAATGAAGGGCCAAATTCTCCCCTTCAAATTTCCATTTCAACACATCCAATTCCAACGAATGTTCCCTGCGAAGCAAATTGAAAATCTTCGTTTCTTCAATATTCAACTCAGGCATTTGTAGTTGTGTCGGCTTTGCATCTATTTTCCAATCCATGAGTGTGCACAGTTCTTCTGCTGAAGTGATTAAATGAGCCTTCTGTTGACGAATTAGGTTGTTACATCCGCGACTAAAAACATCATTCGCACGTCCAGGCAATGCAAAGACTTCTTTGTTGAAGTCATTGGCGAAATTAGCCGTCACAAGCGCACCTCCCTTCTCGGCCGACTCAATCACAAGCAACGCATCTGAAAGTGCAGCAATGCATCTGTTTCGCGTTTGAAAGTACTCTCTTTCCGCCTTCACGTATGGAGCCAATTCCGAAAACACCAATCCCGTCTCTTCAATGCGTTGAAGCAGTTTGCGATTTTCCTTGGGATAAATATTCTCGTGTCCATTTGCAATGCAAGCCCATGTAACCAGATTATTTTCCAACGCTGACGAATGCGCTTGAGAATCAATACCCAATGCCAGTCCACTGATAACAGCTACATCCAATGCTCGCAGCGATGCAATTAACTCGTTGCAAAATGCTCTTCCGTAGGCCGTGGCATTGCGCGTACCCACAATACCCAGAGTTCTTGCTGGATTAACCTCGGCGTTACCTCGTTTAAAAAGGAAGATCGGTGCATCGTCGAAATACTTCAATCGCTTGGGATATTGTTCGCATTGAAAGGTTACTAAATCAATTTTATGTTGAAGGGCATCGTTCATTTCCCGCTCGGCTTTCAGCAGAAACTCTTTCTTCTGTGTTTCATCGAATGAGAAACGAATGGGAAGCTCCCATTTTGAAATAGGCGTATGAAAAGCTTTTTCAGCCGAGCCGAATCTCTCAATCAGTTTTCGATAACGAATAGGTCCTAAATGCGGGACGTTAGAGAGTGCTAGCGTGTATTGAAGATGTTGTGCATTGTTCATGCGCACAAAATTCCTGAAAAGCGCATCACACCTTCACAAACACTTATGCCATAAAATAGAATATTACTTCTGCTGAATGAACAATTCAATAGCCTTACTCATGCTTGGCGCCTTCGGGTTTGGTGCCATAACATCAATGCGAAGCTTTGCATTCTCTACTGCTTGTGCAGTCGTTTGTCCAAATACAGCAATCTTCGTAGTGTTTTGCTTGAACTTCGGGAAGTTCTTGAACAAAGACTCAATGTCCGACGGAGAGAAGAACACAAGCATGTCGTACTTCACATCTGCAAGATCACTTAAGTCACTGCAAACAGTTTTGTACATTACCGCCTTTGAGAATTCAATTTTTTCTTTAGTCAAAATCTCAGGAATACTTGGCTTCAACATATCTGAACAAGGAAGCATAAATTTTTCTGTTTTGTGCTTCTTCACGAAATCCATGATTTCAGCGAACGTTCCGTTTCCGTAGAAAATTTTTCGTTTTCTGAATTGCGTATACTTCTGCAAGTAGAAAGCAATGGCTTCACTCAAGCAAAAATATTTCGTAGCATCTGAAACGGTGATGCGTAATTCTTTAGCTAAACGGAAATAATGATCAACAGCGTTTCTACTGGTGAACAACACAGAAGGGTGTTCAGCATAGTCTATACGTTGTTGACGGAAGTCTTGCCCACTCACGCCTTCAACATGTACGAAAGGACGATAATCAATTTTTAACTTATGCTTTTTTGCAAGATCAACGTATGGGTTTTTATCAGACCCAGGATCCTGTTGCGTAATTAAAATTGTCTTAATTTTCTCTGCCATCTCTGAAAGGTGAGGATATCCTCTAAAAAACGTTTAGCCAAATTAGTTTCGAAAGCACAGCCCAAGGCAGAACTTCGAAGGTGCAAAGGTAAAAAAAGATATAGAAAAATGGTACACCCATTTGCATTGCTGAAAACATTGCTTGAAGCGTGCTTAAAAAGGGAACTACCACTAAAAGCGCGCCCGATAAATTCAACGCAAAGTCGCTGATGTTTCCGTTCGAATAAGCGGCCAACAACAGAGGCACCGTTAGAGCCAATACCGCAAATCTTGAGGTAAGTGCCAAGTATTTGTTATAGTCTTCAAGTGCTGAAGATGCTCCTGCAGTTACGAATGCAACCAACCATGTCATAAGCCATTTGACCCCGAACAAGGCAACTACAATTCCAACGCTGATTAAAAACTGATAGAAAGGAAGCAGTGTGAAAACATCGGCGAAATAACGCTTACTCAATAACGTTAGCACCAATCCGCCCATAAGAAAAAAACAAACGAGCATTCCGAAGTTCTTCCATCCATGACCTTCTCTTCGTTCTTCCTGCTTAAAAAATCTTCGACTAAAAACCGAACGCAAAATAGCACGCAAGACCGTATTGTCGCGATTCACCCAAGCAATAACTCCTAAGGCAAAGACAAAGATGAGCAACATCCAGTCTTCAGAAAGTTGGTTGGCTATGCGAACGGTTGGGTTCATTAACGAATCATTTTCAAGAATCCGATTTCACCTTCAGTCAGTGGTCTGTATCTTCCTCTTGTTAATTCCTTCTTCGTCAAACCAGCATACATGACACGATCCAATTTCACAACGGTATAACCGAAATGTTCGAACATTCGACGTACAATTCTATTTCTTCCACTGTGAATACGAATACCTACTTGCTTCTTCGCATTTACACCTTCCACATACTCAATCTCATCTGCTTTAATGAATCCGTCGTCTAAAACGAATCCTTCGCGCATTTGATCAATGTGCTCAGATCTAACTTTCTGATCGGTTTCCACATGATACAATTTCGGAAACTCGTGTTTCGGATGCATCAAGCGTTTTGCTAATTCGCCATCGTTGGTGAACAACAACAATCCTGTAGTCGCTCTGTCCAATCTTCCAACCGGATAAATACGCTCTGCGCAGGCGTCTTTCACCAAATCCATTACCGTTCTTCTTCCTTCTGGATCTTCCATGGTGGTTAAGAATCCTTTCGGTTTGTTCAACAAGAAGTAACGCAATTTCTCTGGACGAAGAACCGCATCGTCGTATTTCACAACATCGTTCTTCGGATCTATTTTCAATCCTAACTCCTTCACCACAACACCGTTCACACTTACTAAACCAAGCTCAATCAATTGATCAGCCTCTCTTCGTGAAGCAATACCCGCGTTGCTTAAGAACTTATTCAATCGAATCATTCCTTCACGCTCAGTCTTGCTGATGTATGCTTTTTCTGGAACGAACTCCTTGTGTAGTCCGCCACTCTTTTCTCTTTTCTTTTCTTCTTTTATACGTTCACGAGCGTTCGAGCGATAAGGCTTCGGAGCATCTTCGTCACGAACAAATTTCTTTGGCGCTTCCGTTCTTTTCGGACGAAGTCCCAACGTGTTTTTACCGCGGTCGTGTCTGCTTGTATCGCGGGGTGCCTTTGCAGGACGTTCCGGACGTTCAGCCGGCTTGCGCTCTGGACGGTCGGTGCTGAAGCGACTTTCGTTTCTTCCACCTTGACGGTTTGAACGTCCGCCTCCGGTTGGTCTTGCACCACCTCTTCCACCTTCACTTCTTCCTTCTCCACGTGCAGGACGATCGGAATAAGAAGAACGTTCTGGACGGTCGGAACGCTCCGGTCTCGCAGAACCTGAGCGAACAGGACGATCTGGACGAGAAGAACCTCCGCGTGTTGGACGATCAGGTCTTGAAGAACCAGAACGTTCTGGACGCTCCGATCTAGAAGAACTTGAGCGCTCTGGACGAGAACCTCTTTCAGGACGTTCCGAATTTGATGAACCCGAACGAGCAGGGCGCTCGGTACGAGAACGATTTGGTTTTGAGTTGCGCATAATGAATTATTAATGCAAAAATAAAGGGACACCTTCAAATTGAGGTGTCCCTTTTTTAATTGGGCGAAAATTATTTTTTCTTCTTTCCTTCTGTTGCTTTGTCTGCAGTAGCAGCAGCGATAGAAGCACGAGTTGCTTGAACCGCAACAACAGCAGCAGCTTCAGCTTCCAATACTTTACAACCTGGAAGAGAAATTTCACGAACACGAATCATATCACCAATTTTCAAGTTTGTGATATCAAGCATGATTTCGTTTGGAAGTTCTTCTGGCTTTCCGAATACACGAACCTTACGGTAGTTGATCGCTAAACGACCACCCGCTTTCACACCTTCAGAGTTTCCAGTTACACGAACTGGCAATGCAGTTTTAACTTCTTTTCCAGGAACTAATTCCAATACATCCATGTGCACCACTTTGTCGGTTACAGGATGACGTTGAACTTCTTGAATCAGACCATGACGAACTGTTCCGTCGATCTCGATCAATAACTCCAAGGTGTCTGAAGACGCCATGATTTTATCCATTACTTTTTCAGTAATGCTAAAGTGTGTTGAAGAGTTACCACCGTAGATAACGCCAGGAATTTCTCCTTTGCGACGTAGTTCTGCAGCATTTTGTCTTCCTACGCTCTCGCGGAGAGAGCCGCTCAATGAAAATTGCTTCATGTTATTTGATTTTAAGAGATAATAAATTTCGAACTGATACTTTTGTTTTCAATCAGGTTTTGAAGAACGCTTGCGAATAATTCCGAAACGTCTAACACCGTGATTTTATCTTTTGGCTTTCCTTCTTTCAAAGGAACGCTATTGGTCACAATTAATTCCTTCAACACAGAATCTTGGATACGCTCATAAGCTGGACCGCTCATGATCGCGTGCGTACACATGGCGCGAACGCTCAATGCACCGTGCTCCATCATCATTTCTGCTGCTTTGCACAATGTACCCGCAGTGTCAACCATGTCATCAACGATAATGACATCTTTTCCTTTCACATCACCAATAACGGTCATGCTTTCAATTTGGTTAGCAGCCTTGCGTTGCTTGTAGCAGATAGCAAGATCACAGCCCAATATTTTCGCGTAAGCACTTGCACGTTTTGTTCCTCCGGTATCAGGCGCGGCAATAACCAAGTTGGTCATATTTTTTGCTTGAAGGAAAGGAATCATGATTGTGCTTGCGTACAAGTGATCTACAGGAACTTCGAAGAACCCTTGAATTTGCTCTGCATGAAGATCCATGGTAATTACACGGTCAACACCAGCTGCAGTTAATAGGTTTGCAACAAGCTTCGCTCCTATTGGAACACGAGGCTTGTCTTTTCTGTCTTGTCTGGCCAATCCGAAGTAAGGCATAACGGCAACAATACGCTTGGCAGACGCACGCTTAGCGGCATCAATCAAGAGTAAAAGTTCCATTAAGTTGTCTTGCGGTGGGAAGGTAGACTGAACGATGATGACATCTTTTCCACGCACGGTTTCTTCAATTGACGGAGCAAATTCTCCATCGCTAAAGCGTTGAAACAAAACGTTTCCGAGCTCAGTTCCAAAGGAATGCGCAATGCCTTCGCCTAAGTATTTAGACGCCGAACCAGAAAGAATTTTAACCATGTCGTTCATAACAGTTCCCTAAAAAGGAGTGCAAAGATAGTTAATTTATTGAGAATGACAAGTCCTAACTTCCCCGAGGACCGGAAAAAAGAAAAGCGCCGAAGCGCTTTTCAGAATCAAACTTTCAAATCAGAAAAATTAATTCACAATTAATTTCTCAACTTTCGAATCTCCCAATTGAATAAAATAAATGCCAGATGACATTTCAGTTAAGTCAATTGTGTTCTTACCTGAATCTAAAACCTCATAACGAACTACTTGTCCCAATTCATTGCTGATTCGTAGACCTTGTTTCTCGTTCTTTGGATTTTCAATGGTAACAGCACCTTTTGAAGGATTCGGATAAAAAGAAAATTGATCAACTGAAAGAGTTGCAATATCTGCTGATGCATACGACTTTAAGCTTACATCATCAATTCTGAAAATTGTTCCAAAACTTGCATCCACATCTGATTCAAAACTTATTGTAATCATTTGGCCAGCATACTGCTGAGGAATTGTGTGTGTCAATTCAACCCAACCATCGCAATCTGCAACGGTCAATGTAATATCGCAATCTGCGTTAGAAGCATAATCGAAAAAAATCTCTTGCCCTGCAGCATCATAAATAATAATATCAAGAAAATCATATTCATTGATATCATCTTGCTCATCAGAAACTGCACTATACCAAAAGGCAAAATCTGCATGATGCATATTCGCTGGCAACTGAATATCTTGAGATACAAAATCAATCATATCAAAAGCCCCAGTTTCTTCCAAATAATCTCCAAAAAAGAGATAATTGTCTCCACCATGCGCTTGGCAAAGTCCAAGGTCTGCCCATGCGCTGTCGGCAAGTGTAAAATCCCATCCTTGATCAAAATTCTCAAAACCGCCATTGATGACCAGTTCTTGTTGAGAAAAAGCCACTGATCCAGTTAGAGCTAGCGCTAGAGAAAATAAAATTCTTTTCATTTTGTTTATTATTTCTTTTTCAATTCAACTTTTACATTTTCTTCCAAAAGAATATACCCGCCAGTTGAGATATCTACAATTGCAGGAACTAACCCGCAAATTGCATCTACCCAATACAACCAGTGTACACTAGCGTTTGCATAAGCATCGTAAGTTTCGGTGTAAAATCCTTCAGAGGAAAACTTAACCTTCTTTGTTTTTCTTGGAATGGAGGTAACCATTGGAGTAGTTCCAATTGTTGTCTCTTTTCCCTTTTTGTTTACCAAAATCACAGAAGCCCCTGAAGGTTCCGAATTAAAGCTAACAGTTTGCTTTGTGCCATTTACTAAAGTTGCACATGATGTTAAAAACAAAGCCATTGATACAACGGCCAAACCAAAAATCTTTTTCATTTCGTTAAAATTTTAATATTGAATTAATACAAACGAACTGTTGTGCAACCCTCTGTAACGGTTACTGAACCAGACCATGTGTCTGTTCCATCTGTAGCTGTGTAATTGTAAGTACCTTCATCAAGACCATTGAAAACAGCGCAACCAGAAGAACCACATGATGGTGCCGCGCCATACTCAGAGGTAATGTTAGAAGTAATTCCGTCAACTGAAACTACAGTTACCCCGTAACCGCTACCTGTTTGTTGCCAAAAAGTAACGTCTCCTGTCTTGATTTTGCCACAACTGGCAAGCGTTAGTGTAACAATAGCTACAATCGCAAAAAATAAATTTCTTTTCATAAAGGTGTTTTTTAAAGTTGTACAATAATACAACATGAATCGAATTGACCAAACGTTTGTTGTAAAAAAAAACAACCCGTTGTGTTTTATAACAACACCTTAACATGGCGCTAAGGCAATTTTGCTGCATGAGTAAAGGGTATTCCGTAGAACAAGAGTTCCTCTCCAAAGTCGGAGAAAAAGTGAAGCTTTACCGAACAAAAAAGCAATTAACCCTTCAAGAATTCGGGGAAGACATTGGCTTAGACAAGGGAAATACACAGCGCCTCGAGAATGGGAAAAACATGACCCTACTTACCCTCTTCAAGATAGCCGCAATTCTGGAAGTTGAACCCAAAGATCTACTCGACTTCCCTCTAGATTTTAAAATTCAAGACGTCGAGAAATTCATTCAAGAAAAAAAAGAAGGACGACAAAAAAAATAAGTATTACTTCGAATTAAACGAGTTCATCGTTAACCCCAATCCAATGAAGGCAAAGGACAAACAGCCTTGTGCGGCTTTCTGAACCACAGCCTCTAAACCCTGCTTCTCTTCTGCATTCCATTCGCCCAAAACATAATCTACTTGCTGACCTTTAGCAAACTCCTTCCCTACACCCACACGAATGCGCGCATAATCTCCTGTATTCAAGATTTGCTGAATGTGCTTCAAGCCGTTGTGACCTCCGTCGCTGCCCTTCCCGCGCATACGCAGCTTTCCAAAGGGCAAGGCCAAATCATCGGTCACCACCATCACATGTTCCAACGAAACCTTTTCTTGCTGCATCCAATACCGCAAGGCATTTCCAGATAGATTCATGTAGGTGGAAGGCTTAATGACAATGAATGTCTTTCCCTTCGAACGAAATTCTGTTTTATCGGCGTAACGCTCTGTAGAAAATGTAGCGTTGTGTTTCGCAGCTAACTCGTCGGCAACCAAGAACCCAATGTTATGACGGGTATTCGCATATTCTGCGCCTATGTTTCCCAATCCAACAATTAAGAACTTCATCTTACTTCCAAGCTTTAACAATTAGTCCAGTGCCCGTGCTGTGTGTTCCATTCACATCGAACACATTCAACACCAACGAAAACGGCATGGTTACCAAATAATATATCGGCAACACAATGAAAAACGCTTTCGATTTATTCAACATAAGCATCGGATACTTCATGGACAATTTCCAAGAAATCTTTCCGGGAGCACCGTAACTGTAACGCGCTTCAACTTTCGAAAATCCTGCTCGCTTACACTTCTCTTCAATCTCATCAATTCCATAACCATCGCGCACATGCTCTTCAATAAACGAAGTCTCGCCGTCGTCGTGCACGTCGCTTCCTCCCATATTGCTTGGGGTGCTAATCAAAAGCATACCACCCGTTTTCAAACTGTTGCAATAATTCGTCAACACTTGAACGTCTTCCTCTATATGCTCCATAACATCTACACACAACACCAAATCAAATTTCGCTGGTTGAACGAACGTCACCAAATCGCCGACTTCAAACTTCACGTGAGACTTTCCAATTTGACTAAAGAAGTTGTTGCAGTCGGCAACTTGCTCTTCCTTCACATCAACCGCTAAAATTTCGGCTTGCTCAAACTTCTTGCTCATCCAGAACGAATACTGTCCAAATCCAGATCCCGCATCCAAGATGTTCTTCACGCCACTGCCATTGAGTTTTCTGAGCTCACTGCGTATGTGCCATGAACGAAGAAGCAAGACGTCTAACAAAAAATAAAACAACTTTCGCAAGAAGGGCGTGCGATTGAATACACCGCCAAGACTGCGTTTAATAGGATCGTAATGCATCTTACTTCTTCAATAAATTATCGATTGTCTCGTAGTAATCCAACGAGTCGTCTATGTAGTACTGTAACTCAGGTACCTTACGCATTTGCTTTCCCACTTTCAACCCCAATTCTCTCTTCACCGAAGAGTGATTTTGCTTCAACAATTTCAAAGTCTCTTCTTTCTTGTCTGAAGGAAAAACACTGATGTAAATGCGTGCTAAACTTAAATCTGGCGCCACACGTGTTTGCGTAATGGTTACCATGGTTCCCCCCAACCACTCACGAGAATTCTGTTGAAACAACACCGATAACTCGCGCTTAATTAAGGATCCAAATTTTTCTAAACGTACTCCTGCCATGGTGCAAAGGTACAACAGGATGTATTTGATTGTTTTTTGCTTTTACTTTGCCGCATGGAAACAATGCAGGTTCGAAAAGGAACGAAAGCCGATTTAGGTGAAGCCCTTGCGCTTATTCAAGAATTGGCGACCTACGAAAAAGAACCCGATGCTGTTGTTGTCTCTGTTGAGCAAATGGAGGCGTGGGGATTTCAAGACAACCCCTATTTCGAATTTTTCGTTGCTGAACGCAATGAACAAATTGTTGGAATTGCGTTTTATTACATTCGATACAGCACTTGGAAAGGTCCAATGATTTATCTGGAAGACATTGTGGTGAAGGAAGAATTACGTGGAAATGGAATTGGCGCGCGACTGTTTGAACAAGTAGCTAATGAATGCGCGAAAAGAAATTTTCACGGAATGACTTGGCAAGTGCTCGATTGGAACGAACCCGCTTTGAATTTCTATCGGAAATACAACGCAACGTTTTCAAGCGAATGGTTAAACGGATATTTATTTACTGAACAAATTAAAGCGGCGTCATGGCACAACTAACAGTGCACAAATTCGGAGGAGCTTCTGTACGAAATGCAGAAGCAGTGAGAAACGTATGTTCCATCCTGAATCGTTTTCAAGAAAATAAGATTGTTATTGTTTCGGCCATGGGCAAAACTACCAATGCCCTTGAGACCATTCATAAAAAACGCTTCGAAGGAAAAGATTTTGAAAAAGAACTTCAAGACATTTTCGAGTTTCATTTGAACATCGCGAAAGAGTTGGAGGTAGATACCGACACCGATTGGTTGTTGGTTTTCGATGCACTTGCTCAAATTTGCAAAAGCGAAATCAATGCGAGTTTCGACGAAGAATACGATCGAATCATTGGTTACGGTGAATACCTTTCGACAGCCATTGTAAATGCTTGCTTCAATAAAAACAATCTTTCTTCAAAAAGATTGGATAGTGCCGATTACGTCATTACCGATTCTCGCTTCCGCGATGCTCGTGTGCTTTGGGAAGAGAGTGAGCAGCGTGTTGCGGCACTGAAGCAAGAATTTGAATTGCATTCAACACTGGTGCTGCAAGGGTTTATTGGCGCTGCCAAAGTTGTTTCACAAGGTCGTTCCGAAGGTGCTTTGCAAGACCTTCCGCAGGACCTTTCCAAAAACCTTGCAACGCATCTGACCTCTTTAGGTCGCGAGGGATCAGATTTTTCCGCGGCGATTTTTGCTTATTTGTTGAATGCTGAATCGGTGACGATTTGGAAAGATGTGCCCGGATTGTTGAATGCAGACCCGAAGTGTTTTATGCCCACACAACTCCTAAAAGAGATTTCATTCCGTGAAGCTGTAGAACTCGCATATTACGGCGCGAGTGTCATTCATCCGAGAACCATTAAGCCGCTTCAAAACAAGAATATTCCACTTTACATCAAATCATTTTTGAATCCTGAAGCAGAAGGCACCCGCATTGTAGAACGCGCCAATGCTGAACTGGAAGTAGCTTCTTATATTCTGAAGCAGAACCAAACACTGATTTCCATTTCAACCAAAGATTTCAGTTTTGTGGTGGAAGACAATCTAACGTTCATCTTCAACGCCTTTGCTAATCTTGGCATTCATGTGCACATGATGGAAAACTCGGCATTGAATTTTTCTGTCTGCATTCCTTCTGATTCAAACAAACTGAAAGCACTTATTGAACAGTTAAGCGACTTTCATGTTAGATACAACGACAACGTATCTATCTTAACCATTCGTCACCCGAAGCCAATGGTTATGCAACAGCTCTTGCAATACAAAGAAGTGTTGCTAGAGCAACGTAACCGAACAACCGTTCGGTTTGTAATTCGCGGAACTTGGAATTTACCAGAACCCATTAAAGAATAAAACATGAAGATTTACACGAAGAAAGGAGACGACGGAAGAACAATGTTATTGGGCGGAACAAGACTTCCCAAGCACCACATTCGCATTGCCGCGTATGGTGATATTGATGAATTGAATTCGTTCATTGGTTTGGTTGCTGACTTACTTCCTACCCACCAAGCAATTCTTCGTGACATTCAAAATAATTTATTTGTTGTTGGAAGTCATTTCGCCACTGAACCAGAACAAGCGGAAAAAATTCAGCTGCCTGCACTACCCGCTGATGCGTCTGAAATTCTTGAAAAAGAAATCGACCGAATGACCGCTGAACTGCCAGAATTAAAGCATTTCATTCTTCCAGGTGGACACCCTACTGTTTCACATATTCACGTAGCAAGAACCGTTTGCAGAAGAACAGAGCGAACGGCAACTGCACTTGCAGAACTCTCTACTGTGAATCCGATCTTCATTCAATACTTGAATAGACTTTCCGATTATTTGTTCACGCTTTCGCGAGCAGCTGCGCACGAATTGGGTGCAGAAGAAAACAAGTGGCTTCCGAAAAAATAAGATTAAAAACTTTGCTCAGAAATAAGTTTCCCGTCTTTGAATAAACTTTGCTTCACCAGTTTACCAGACTCGTTGTAGTCGAGAAATACGCCGTTCTCTTTTCCTTTGATGTAATACTGATTGCTTTTCAAGACTCCGTTCGGATAGTAATACTTCCATGAACCTTCTTCAATGGAACGTTTGTAAAATCCTTCCCACTCTAAATTTCCATTCGAGTAATACACTTCCTCTTTCACAATTTCTCCCGTTGTATTTTTCATATAGACTACAACATAAGGCTTCCCATTCGGATGCTTGCGCGCAACATCGCGCGTGGTATTTTCCAATTGAGCGAACGCATTTGTTCCTCCTAAAAAAATTGCAAGGGAGAGAAGTAAATGTTTAATGGACATGTTCATGCTTAATTGAAATCTGGATACAATAAATACTTCTTTCGTATGGTCTTATAATGGGCTAAATCTGCTTGCCAAGAAGCGCGTATTTCATCTTCTGAAACCCCTTCTTGAATCTGCTTTCTTAGCACTGTTGTGCCAGCTAATTTATCGAAAAAATTCGGAGAGACGAAGAATTTATCTTTGTTGGGATAACTCGTGTACATGGATTTCAGCCATGTTAAATTCAATTGAGTCGGTCGCTTATCGAAGCTTACTTTAATTCCCTTGCAAAGCTGATTTTTAAAAGGAGGGTTGGAAGATACACCGGGTATTTCTCCTGGGGTGAAAGATGTTTCACCCCTTTCAAAATTCGGAAATCCAAATTGTTGAAAGGGAAGACTCGTTCCTCGACCAACACTAATGCATGTTCCTTCAAACCAACATAGACTTGGATAGGCGTATATGGAAGTAATGTTGGGTAAGTTCGGTGAAGGTTTAATCGGAAGTTCGTAATAAGAATTGTGAGAATACTGGCTGCATGGAATAACTGTGAGTTTGCAGGTCCTTCCCACGGTTAACCAATTTTCACCGTTGATCATTTTCGCAAGTTCACCCAACGTACATCCGTGCACAACCGGAATGGGTAACTGACCTACAAACGAATACAGACTCGAATCGGTCATTACTGGACCATCGACATAGTAACCATTCGGATTGGGACGATCAAGAACAATAAACTCTTTGTTGGAAAGCGCCGCTGCCTCCATTACCTCCTGCATGGTAGCCAAAAACGTATAAAACCGCACCCCCACATCTTGAATATCGAAAACAATGACATCGACATTCTCAAGCATTTCTGGCGTTGGACGCACATGATTGCCGTACAAAGAAACAATGGGTAGCTTTGTTCGCTTGTCAATTCCATCATTGATGTGATCGCCGTTTCCAGCTTCACCGCGGAAGCCGTGTTCAGGAGCAAAAATCTTCACCACATTAATTCCGCTTGAAAGAAGCGTGTCTACCAAATGAACATTGTCTATCAAACTGGTTTGATTGGCAACAACCGCCACTCGTCTATTCTTCAGCAATACGAAATATGCTTCTGTATTAGCTGCACCAGGAAACTGAGCACTTGCCTGCAGAATGCAAAGTAGCAGAATGAATGGTAAAGTGAATCGAATACAGCTGTGTTTCATGGGCACACAAATTTTGTTCATTCTTTACCAAAATTGAACCGAAATAAATGAAGTTAGTAACTTTCCAATGTCGAAGTCCTAACTTTGAGCCGCAATGAAATCATTTAAGCTAGCTTCTTTCTTAGCTTTTCGCATGTTGAAAGCAAGCGACAACGGGCGCATTTCGAAGCCCATTGTGCGCATTGCCATGTGGGGTGTGGCTATTGGAATTGCGCTAATGATTCTTGCACTAGCCATTGTGAAAGGCTTTCAATCAGAGGTTCGTCAAAAAGTTATTGGATTCGGTGGCCATTTTCAGGTTGTATCGAACAGCGACAATGCTGCGCAAGAGTCTGTTCCGTTACTGTGGGATAAAAAACTCATCGACGATTTAAAGAAAATTTCCGGGATAAAAAATGTAAGTGTCTACGGGCAGAAGCCCGCTATTGTTGAATCGAAAGCCGGTTTATCAGGAGTGATTGCAAAGGGAATTGAAGAGCAATACGACACCACATTTTTGCACAGTGTGCTTACGCAAGGACGTGTCATGCAATTGAATTACAATGCAGATACTTTACCTGAAGCGGAAATTGTACTGTCGGAATACATCGCCAATCGTTTGGCACTTCAATTGGGTCAAAAAATGAGCTTGTATATCGTGAATAGCGAAGACGATATTCAACAACAAAATTTCACTCTCGTTGGCACGTACAAAACGGAATTGGAAGAGTACGATGAAAAGTTCATCTTTGTCCATCTCGCTTATTTACAACAGTTCGGTGGATGGGGACTTCAAGGACAAATAATCGTAGATACTGCCAGTGTTCCGTTGCTTACTTTCATTTCCCCCATTGGATTTGGAAACGGCGGTGAATTCGAACAACACTGGCTTGACGGGACTCCCGCAAAGGATCCCATCTATTACTTGGACCTTATTGACACAACGTTCGGATTAATCACAACTGCGCCGTTTCAAATACCTGACACCACCTACGTTCATTTAACCTTCCCTCCACACGGTGAAAATGAATTCGTGACTCCTCGATGGACTTATTCGAACCTACGCGGTAGCGAAGTGAATTACATTGGGGGGTATGAAGTTCAAGTTGAAAATTACGAGGCTCTTGAAAAAGTTCGAGATCCCTTGTGGGAAGCAGTGCCTTATGATTTATTCGTTATTCCATTAACCGATCGCAATCCCGAAATTTTTGCTTGGTTGGAAATGCTGGATGTGAACGTAGTAATCATCGTTGTGCTTATGGTGGTTCTCTCTATCGTGAACATGACATCGGCCTTACTCATTCTTATTCTTGAAAGACAATCATTCATTGGCACATTGAAATCGATGGGACTCCCGAATCCTATCTTGTTGCGCGTCTTCTTATGGCACGCAGCACATATCATTGGGAAAGGAGTTATCATTGGAAATCTTTTGGGAATTGGTATTGCGCTGTTTCAGAAATACACAGGGTTCTTCAAATTAGACCCCGCGAATTACTACGTTTCTGAAATTCCAATTCTTATGAATCCGATGGAAATCGTTGTGTTAAATGCGCTTACGCTTTGCGTTTGTGTGCTCGCCATGATTCTTCCATCGCTTTACGTTTCAACCTTCCGACCAGCAGAGTCGATTCGAAAAAATTAAACCTCCTAACCTACCTTCGCAGCATGAAGTATTACGAAAACATTCTTGGTACCATTGGAAATACGCCTATGGTGAAATTAAATACCATAGTGAAAGACATTCCAGCACTTGTGTTGGCCAAAGTGGAAACTTTCAATCCGGGCAACTCCATTAAAGACCGCATGGCTTTGAAGATGATTGAAGACGCTGAAAAAGATGGAAGATTGAAACCAGGGGGAACCATTATCGAAGGGACCTCAGGAAACACAGGAATGGGATTGGCCATTGCGGCCATTATGAAAGGCTACAAGTGTATTTTCACCAGTACCGATAAACAGAGTAAAGAAAAGTTCGATGCGCTTCGTGCATTGGGAGCAGAGGTTATCGTTTGTCCAACCGATGTTGATCCAGAAGATCCTCGTTCATACTACAGCGTTTCTTCTCGTCTTGAAAAAGAAACACCAAATTCTTGGAAGCCGAATCAGTACGATAATCCGAGCAATGCTCAAGCGCATTACGAATCAACAGGTCCAGAAATCTGGGATCAGACAGATGGGAAAATCACACACTTGGTTGTGGGTGTTGGAACAGGCGGAACCATCTCGGGAACTGCTCGTTTCTTGAAAGAAAAAAATCCGAATATTCAAGTACTAGGTATCGACACTTACGGTTCGGTCTTCAAGAAATACAAAGAGACGGGTGAGTTCGATAAGAATGAAATCTATACATACGTAACTGAAGGTATTGGTGAAGACTTTCTTCCTGAAAATGTCGACTTCAATTTAATTGATCATTTCGAAAAAGTAACCGACAAAGACGCTGCGATTTATACGCGTAAAATTGCGAAAGAAGAAGGCATCTTCGCTGGAAACAGCGCTGGTTCTGCCATGGCGGGTATCATTCAAATGAAAGATAGATTCAAGGAAGGAGATGTTGTCGTAGTTATTTTCCACGACCACGGAACTCGCTACCTGGGCAAGATGTTCAACGATGATTGGATGAAATCCAAGGGCTGGTTATAACCCTTTTTATTTCTTCGCGTGAGCCTTAATAACGTTTGAGATAATCTCAACGCACTGCATAATCTCTGCTTCGGTAATACACAATGGAGGAGCGAAACGAATAATGTTTCCATGTGTTGGTTTCGCTAACAATCCGTTTTTCGCAAGGTCTACACAGATGTCCCAAGCCGCATGGCTGTCTTCGTGATCATCAATCACCACAGCGTTTAACAATCCTTTTCCGCGAACAAGAGTAACCAAAGAAACTTCGTTTTGAAGTTTTGTCATTTCACTGCGGAACAGTTCACCTAAACGCTCTGCATTTTCAGCCATTTTCTCGTCGCGAAGAACTTCTAATGCGGCAGTAGCAACTGCACAAGCTAACGGATTTCCACCGTAGGTACTGCCGTGTTCACCCGGTTTTATCGTAAGAATAATTTCATTGCTAGAAAGAACCGCGCTAACGGGAAGCACACCTCCTGAAAGAGCCTTTCCTAAAACCAAAATATCTGGCTTCACATTTTCATGATCGCACGCCAACATCTTACCGGTTCGGGCCAATCCGGTTTGAACTTCATCGGCAATCATTAACACATTGTACTTCGTGCACAATGCGCGAACTCCTGCCAAATATCCTTCGTGCGGAACAACTACACCTGCCTCTCCTTGAATAGGCTCGAACATAAATCCAGCAATGTTTGGATCGCTCGACAAGCAAGCTTCCAATGCATTCAAATCGTTGTATGGAATAGACAAGAAACCGGGCATATACGGACCGAAACCCGCATAGCTGCTTGGATCGTTCGAGGTTGAAATTGCAGCAAGCGTTCTTCCCCAAAAATTTCCTTCAACAAAAATTATTTTCGCTTGATTCTCTGCAATACCCTTGACTTTATAGCCCCATTTGCGCGCAAGCTTGACAGCGGTCTCTCCACCTTCAACACCGGTATTCATAGGAAGTACCTTTTCATAACCAAAATATTCGGTAATGAATTTTTCATAGGCTCCCAATTCGCTGTTGTAAAAGGCACGAGAAGTAAGTGTCACTTTCTCGGCTTGATCTTTCAACGCTTGAATAATCTTCGGATGACAATGCCCTTGATTCACGGCAGAATAAGCCGAAAGAAAATCGAAATACTCTTTCCCCTCTAAATCCCAAACCTTTACCCCTTTGGCCTTGGCAATAACAACTGGAATCGGGTGGTAGTTATGGGCTCCGTAATTGTCTTCCAATTCAATGGCTTGGGCTGAAGTAAGGCTTGCGTTCATCTCTGTTAATTTTCAGCGAATTTAGACAGGGAATGTTGTATTTTTGCAATCCAAATTTTTAACTATGTCAGGAAATCGCACTTTTACGATGATTAAGCCAGATGCAACAGCTGCTGGTAACACAGGAAAAATCATTGACAAAATCATTGAATCTGGATTTACTATCCGCGCAATGAAATTGACTCAACTTACCAAAGAAGATGCTTCTCGTTTTTACGAGGTTCACAAAGAGCGTCCTTTCTACGGAGAATTAGTAGAATACATGACTAGCGGACCAATCGTGGCTGCTATTCTTGAAAAAGATAACGCAGTTGAAAGCTTCAGAACACTTATCGGTGCTACTGACCCTTCAAAAGCTGAAGAGGGTACTATCCGTCGCATGTTCGCTAAGAGCATTGCTGCTAACGCCGTTCACGGTTCAGACAGCGATGAGAATGCTGCTATCGAAGGATCATTCTTCTTCTCTAAGCGCGAGCAAGTTTAAGTTTTTAAATAAAAACTGAAAAAACATCGGGAGCTCGCTTTAATTAGCAGCTCCCGATTTATTTTTGTACCCTAATTAATCAAGACATGAATAAAATCAAAGTAGCCAATCCGATTGTTGAAATGGATGGCGATGAAATGACTCGAATCATTTGGAAATACATCAAGGACAAATTAATTCTTCCATATGTAGAACTAGACATTAAATATTTCGATTTAGGAATTGAAAATCGTGATGCTACGGAAGACCGTGTTACTGTTGAATCTGCAGAAGCTACATTGAAATACAACGTGGCTGTTAAATGTGCAACAATAACCCCTGACGAAGCACGTGTTCAAGAATTTGGATTGAAAAAAATGTGGAAGTCACCAAACGGAACCATTCGCAACATTGTAGGCGGAACCGTTTTTCGTGAGCCAATCATTTGCAACAACATCCCTAAGTTGGTTCCAGGATGGACGAAGCCGATTAACATCGGACGTCATGCATTCGGAGATCAATACCGCGCAACAGATACCGTTATCAAAGGAAAAGGAAAATTAACCATGACGTTCACCCCGGAAGATGGCGGTGAGACGAAGACTTGGGACGTTTACAATTTCGAAGGCGATGGTGTTGGAATGGCTATGTACAACACAGACGAAAGCATTTATGGTTTCGCACGCAGTTGCTTCAACCAAGCCATCATGCGTAATTGGAACTTGTATTTCTCATCGAAGAATACCATTTTAAAACATTACGACGGACGCTTCAAAGACATCTTTGAAGAGGTTTATCAAAATGAATTCAAATCGAAATTCGCTGAACTAGGTATCACCTACGAACACCGTTTGATCGACGATATGGTTGCTTATTGCTTAAAGAGCAACGGTGGATTTGTTTGGGCTTGTAAGAACTACGACGGAGACGTTCAAAGTGATATCGTTGCGCAAGGATTCGGTTCATTAGGACTTATGACCTCAGCATTAATTACGCCAGATGGAAAAACAATGGAAGCTGAAGCGGCTCACGGAACAGTGACACGTCACTACCGTCAGCACCAACAGGGAAAGAAAACGTCAACCAATCCAATTGCTTCTATTTTCGCTTGGACACAAGGTCTTGCCTTCCGTGGAAAATTAGACAACAACCAAGAGTTGATCACATTCGCTCAAACACTTGAAAAGGTTTGTGTTGATTTGGTTGAAAGTGGAAAAATGACAAAAGATCTTGCGGTGTGTATTCACGGAAGTGAAACACGCGAAGAACACTATTTAACCACTGAAGATTTCTTAGATGCAATCGATCAAGAATTGAAAAACAGACTTTCTTAATACGGGAATTTTATTACTGTTTGAAACCCATCCTTGTGATGGGTTTCTTTTTTTCCTTTAATCTGTGAAACGAAAATATCTATGAGTTGAAATCCTTTCTTCGGAATAAACGCTGCGCTTACCTTCGAGTGGTCACAAACACTAAATACAATGGTATCGCCCTCCAGCTTGAACGCTATGGATAATTTCGGTGAGTGAGCGTCAATCAAAGTATGCTTGATCGCATTTGTAATTAATTCATTCAACAACATTGATAGCGGAACAATTCGCTCACCTGAAAATGTCAAATCGTCTATTTCTATTTTAAGTTCAACCTTACCTTCCAAATCATAAAAATTGAGAAGGATGTTGATCAGTTCGTGGAAATAACTTTGGATAGAAAGTTCTGAATACAAATCACTTTTATACATGCTCTCATGTATTAAAGCAATCGATTTAATTCTCGATTGTATACCGAGCAATGTATCGCTTACCTCTGGCAAGGACGAGTGTGCCTTTTCTATTTCGAGGAGGCTTGAAATGAATGCCAAATTGTTCTTAACACGATGATGCACTTCACCCAACAAGAATAACAATTCTTTATTGATTCGATTTAATTCTTCATTTCTATGTTCAACCTTCTCATATAAGTTAGTTACATCTCTTAGCGCAGCTTGATTCGCACTTTGAGCGAAAACAAACTCATACATCGTATCGTGTATAGGAAAATCGTTAATTGTTAAATTATAATCCTTAATTAGATAATTGGAATTAAAGATTGGATTGCAAGTAAAAAAGAAATCGTTATCGACGAGATGGACGCCGGCTTTGTATCGCTGATTGCCGTTTTTGTAGGTTAAGAAAACCAACTCATCCAACGACGCATTTTCATCAATCAATTTTGAAATTACTTCAGAAAAAGGCTTTGATAGTGAAAAAACTTCATCAATCTTCTTGTTTGCTGCATTCTCTCCAAGAGACTGCACAAACAACTTCGATGTATATAAAATCATACCATGCGCATCTACCTTGAAGTAAAGTGGCGCTGTGCGATCGAGGATATGCTCTACTGAATTCAAGACCATTGCAAATGATAAACATGAGCTGTTTCGTCTTGAGTGTCGTTCTGCAATTCTTGAATAATGACTTCGTTTCCGAATCTCTTCCCTAACCCTTTAATTAATCCGTATAGCATTGGAATCATTCCCGCACGATGGCTTCGGTATATGAGTTCAATTGAATTCTCCTTTTCATTTCGACATTCGAATTGTGGTGGGGCCAGTTCCGGCATAAGATTACTCACTCTACCGTGGAGCATGTTCAAATTCTTTAGGAAGCCCGGGAAGGTATCTCCTGCTAGATTTAACATTTCACCATATCCACGTTCAGCAGTATACAATATCCAATACTCACCAAATGCTTCAAGTAAATCATTCGCTGGAATTTCCAACACTTCGCTAGCAGAAGCGACCAATTGAAAAGTCAACGCATCCGGATAAGGCTTCAAGGTCATGAACCCTTCCGACTTGAATCCCGCTTTCTCTTTTACAATTTCCCATTTCGCCTCGCCGAATTTCTCTACGATTAACTCTTCAATGGCTCTATTTACAATTCCGTACATGGACTTAAGTTATGGTTTCAAATAAACTGGAGAATAGACCGTATTTGAAAAATTCAAATCACGATCACAAATTCGCACAGCGAATCGACAAGTATCAAAACCACTGAATAAGTAGTAGCCGGGATACATCTGAACAGTAATTGTTCCCTTTTGTGTTTTGTTTTGTCCTGGAGGAGTCGCCCATGGCACACGATAATAAAACGGAACCGCATTCGGATTGAAGCAAGGGTCTTCACTAATTTGTGTCCATACACCATTGCGTAATTCTTCGTACACACAAAAAAGATTGTAACGGGTATCGCAAGCTCCGAAAACACCTGCCGTATCAGACTGTCCCAACCCAACGTTTCCATCTCCATCTATAAAATCAACTTGCACGAAGGCGCTATCGCTGCTTACAGTCATACGAACAGCTTCCACACTTGGCTCATCTGGATAAGTTTCGACCTTTAAGCAACTTGTCGCAACAAGTGCTAGGAAGAAAATAAAAAGTGGTATACCAATCTTTCGCATCTTTGTAAATATAAAGAATGAAAGGCTATACAGCGAAGCCCGAAATGGATTTTACACAAACAACTTCCGACAATTTTAACAAGCACGCGCTTGATACCTTCCGGGTTCAACGTTCCGAAATCAAGGTGTACCATGATTTCTGTAAAGCGTTGGGCACAGCTCACAATGAAATTTCCAGTTGGCAAAAGATTCCTTTTTTACCAATATCCTTTTTCAAAACACATCGCGTTTGTGCGGAAAAGCCAATTGTGCATGTTTTTGAAAGTAGTGGAACGGGTGGAAATCGCAGTCAACATTTGGTAAATGACTTAGCTCCATATGAGCAGTCTTTTTTCCCGACCTTTAAAACGTACATTGAAACACCTCTTGAGGAATTAAGCATATTGGCCTTATTGCCCTCGTACTTGGAACGAAACAATTCGTCACTCGTTTATATGGTGAACGCATTGTTACCAGAGGCACACAGTACTTCCGGATTTTACTTGAACGATTTCGAAGCACTTCGAGATCAACTTTTAAAAAATGAAGAACAAGGGCTTCGAACGTTGCTTCTTGGGGTCTCTTTCGCGTTGCTCGATTTTTCGGAAGCTTTCCCAATGAAACTTAATCATACCACCATAATGGAAACCGGTGGAATGAAGGGTCGCCGCGAGGAACTGACAAGGACTGAACTCCACACCCAACTTTGCAAGGCGTTTCAGGTGAATGAAATTCACAGTGAATATGGAATGACCGAGCTTTTCTCACAAGCTTATTCCAAAGGAAAGGGTTTGTTTGAATGTCCACCTTGGATGAAGGTCGTTTGCAGAGATATCCAAGATCCCTTGACCCTATTACCCAATGGAAAGCGTGGGGCTTTGAATATTATAGACCTGGCCAATCAAAATTCATGTGCCTTCTTAGCCACGGAAGATGTAGGGATTGTCCATGAAAACGGGACCTTTGAGATTTTAGGAAGAATGAATCATGCTGAAATACGAGGCTGCAATTTACTTTTTTCAGAATCCTAGGCAACCATTTATTTTCTTCTTCGTCTTGAATATAGAAGTATCTAACTTCTTATCCGAATTGAAATGTGTTGGGCAGGACAATTTGGTGATATGATTTCCTAAACAAAATAAGCAGGGGGTTCCAAAGGGGACCCCTGCTTATTTTATTGGCATTTCAACAGGAAATAATTCTTCTTTCCACGTTGAAGAATTATCAATTCTCCGTGTATCAGTTGGGTTGCGTCAACTTTTGTTTCCAAGGTTACTTTTTGCTTATTTACGGCGATGCTATTTTCTTGCAACGCTCTTCTAGCTTCACCTTTTGAAGGAAGGAAGCCTGAATTTACGAGTACATCAATAATATCTGCGCCCGCTTCTATTTCTGATTTGCTTAATGTTCCTTGGGGAACACCTTCGAAAATATCTAACAACATTTCTTTCGGCAGTGAATCGAACATACTGTCTTTCGAGAATAAGATTCCCGAAGCTTGAATCGCTTGCGCGGTATCCGAGGCACTGTGTACGCGCGTGGTAATGTCTTCAGCAAGCGCCTTTTGAAGCGCGCGCATTCCAGGATCTAAAGCATGCTGCGCTTCAAGCGCTTCAATCTCCTCTCTTCCCTTCAGGGTGAAAATGCGGATGAAATTCTTTACATCTTCATCGCTCGCATTCAACCAGAATTGATAGAATTTATAAGGTGACGTTCGTGCAGCGTCCAACCACACGTTTCCACTTTCGGTCTTTCCGAACTTCGTTCCATCTGCTTTCTTAATCAACGGAGTGGTTAAAGCAAAAGCACTACCTCCATCTATTCTGCGAATCAATTCCGTTCCTGTGGTAATATTTCCCCATTGGTCTGAACCGCCCATTTGAAGGGTAATCCCATGGTTCTTCCACAAATAATAAAAATCATATCCTTGGATTAACTGATATGTAAATTCAGTGAAGCTCATACCCTCGCGATCTTCCCCACTAATTCGATTCTTTACAGAATCCTTCGCCATCATATAGTTCACAGTTAATCGCTTTCCTACATCGCGAATGAATTCAAGAAATCCCATTTCCTTAAACCAATCGTAGTTGTTCACGATTTCTGCTGAGCGATCTCCACAATTGAAATCTAAGAAACGTTCCAATTGCTTTTGCTGACATTCTTGGTTGTAGCGCAATTCTTCTTCACCCAATAAATTTCTTTCTGCAGATTTACCACTTGGATCTCCAACCATTCCAGTTGCCCCACCAATAAGCGCTACAGGTTTGTGTCCGCACTTTTGAAAATGAAGGAGTGTCATGATTTGAACCATATTCCCCACCCCTAAGGAACTCGCCGTTGGGTCGAATCCGATATATGCTTTTCGCATTTGCGCGTTCAAGTGGGCTTCAGTCTCCGGAATACTGCTGTGCAGCATGCCTCTCCATTGCAACTCCTCTACAAAATTCATCTTATAATTTTTTACGAAAATACAACCATTAAATCACTTCCTTCAATTGTTCCAAACGCATTCCGCGCGAACCTTTCAACAATACTATTTTCCCAATCACTTCATTCAACCGCAAATACTCCATGGCTTCCGGAGCGTCAATGAAATTTGTGGCACCAACTGCTTGAAAATGCTTTCCAATAAAAATTCCTGTTAGATTCAATTCTTTTGTGAGCGCCATAATTTTGTTGTGCTCCAAATCTGCGTATTCACCCAATTCAAACATATCACCAATGATGAAAAAGGTGTTTTCCATTTTTGAAAGGTTAATCAACGCTGCCTCCATACTGCTCGGATTTGCATTGTAAGCATCAAGAATTACCTTATTCTTTCCGGAATCCCACCACTGACTGCGGTTGTTCTCTGGTACATATGATGCAATTGCTTCACACATTAATTGAGTCGGCACTCCGAATTCCTCACCTATCGCAATTGCCGTGGCCATGTTGTAGAGATTGTACGTTCCAGCCATTTGCGTTTGGCACACATGAAGAGTGCTGTTGGAAGGGGTGCTGAATTCGAAGGAAAGGGTCGGATGTTCTGTTACAATCTGTAAGTGAAATCCGCCAGATTTAAATCCATATTTTTTATGTTGAATAGGCTCTGCCATTGCATCGAGATGTGCCAATTCTGTATTCACTAAGCACAATCCACCGTTGGAAGAAACAAAATCGAATAGTTCACCTTTTCCCTTGATAATTCCTTCAACTCCTCCGAAACCCTCCATATGCGCCTTACCTATATTCGTAATGATTCCATAATCAGGCATGGCATATTCGCAATAGGATGCTATTTCTTTTTGATGATTGGCGCCCATTTCGATAATAGCCATTTCACAATCGGCGGGCACTGAAAGCAATGACAGCGGAACACCAATGTGATTATTCAAATTACCCTGTGTAGCAAACGTTTTGTATTTCATGCTGAGGACTTCACGCATGAGTTCCTTCGTTGTTGTTTTACCATTACTTCCAGTTATACCTATTACAGGGAAAGTAAATGTCTGACGATACCGTTTAGCAACCGCTTGAAGAGCTTCCAAGACGTCTTCCACTCTCACTATTCGGTCTGAAGAAATGTTCACTTCTTCATCTACAACAACCAGCACTGCTCCAAGATCGAGTGCTTGTTGAGCGAAATGATTTCCGTTGAAATTATCGCCTTTCAAGGCGAAGAAAATATCGTTCGCCTGCACCTTGCGTGTGTCCGTGGTGACACTTCGAACTTCTAAAAATTTCTGAAAAATGAATTCAATCATGGTGCTAAAATAAAACACCCCGCTGATGCGGGGTGTAATGTTTTGAATTTTCGAAAGATTATTCTCCTCCTTTCGCTCCGATACCAGATGGTGAACCTACACGGTCCATTGCGCAGCGGAATCCGAGAGAACGACTTGATTTTCTTTCGTCCATAAATCTTCTTGTACTTGGAATGTTGTAATACACACGATCTTCCCAGCTACCGCCTTTGTATACGCGAGATCTGTTGTTGATCAATGTTGTCTTTCCGTAGTCATACATACGATCCGCGCGATTTTCAAAGTCTGGATTCAAGTACTTCGAACTGCTTTGGAAATCTCCATCGTTGTAATCAATGTTGTCTGCCTTACGATAATTCGTTCTGTTGATGTTTTCTTCCAACGAAACGTTTCTCATCTTTTGACGACCTGAAGTGCTCACGATAAAGTTCTCAATGTTGTCAACCATCGTGTATGCGATATCTGCCTCTGAGCTACGAATTAACTCCATGATCTCATCCATGATTGCCATAGACTCTTCTTCGCGGCGTTGGTCACGCTTCTCAATAGCTTGGTCAATTTTCACTAAGCTTTGATCCAATACTTGAATATCTTTTTCTCCATACTTACTACGTGTGATCAAAGATGAATCCTTCAAGCTTTCTAAATAACGCTTTACTTCATCTACATCGTATACGTTGTAAGTCAACTTGTCTGCAACAGAACCGTCGCTGTTCAAAGTCTTTGTCTTATATACGTTACCTCTGTATGGACGGAATTCAGAACGATCTTCGTCTGTAAGCGGACGATATACATCGGCTACCCATTCAGAGACATTACCCGCCATGTTGTACAAACCGAAATCGTTAGGTGGGTATTGATAAACAGGAGCAGTGATGTCTGCGTTATCGTTCAAGTACCCAGCAACACCCATCGCATCTCCAGTTCCACGCATGAAGTTAGCACGCATTGTTCCGAAATATTCTGTTCCGTTGTCTCCGTTACGAACATAGTGTCCGTTCCAAGGGTAAGTTCTACGATCTGTAATTAATTCTTGGTATGAGTTTCCAATAAGTGCCATTGCAGCATATTCCCATTCTGCTTCAGAAGGCAAGCGGTAACGTGGCAATAAAATTCCATCTTCCATTCTTACTTTACGGAAAGGGTCTCCTTTAGGATTGTAGTTTGGAAGACCTTCTCCCAATTGCTCTCCTTCGTATTGTCCGTTGAAATAAGTTTCAGTTGTGAAGTGTTCATCTGCTCCTTGAGCCGCTAAGTTGTGCGCTAAGAAACCTTCACGAACAAGAATTTGCTCGTTCACACGATCTGTTCTCCAAGAGCAGTAGTCGTTTGCCTGTAACCAACTCACTCCAACTACAGGATAATCCTGATATGCTGGGTGACGCAAGTACAATTCTACGTATTTCTCCATGTCTTGGTCCTTTTGTCTCCAACAGTTGGTGTCTGGAAGTGCACGGCCAATCAATTCTGGATAAGAATCGGCGTAAACCATCTCTAACCAATGAAGATAATCTAACCAGTGTTGGTTAGTTACCTCTGTTTCATCCATGTAAAATGAACTCACGGTTACAGGTGTTTGAAGGTGATCCCAAGTGTAGTTTACGTCATCTTCCACGCGACCCATTGAGAATCGACCGCCTTCAATGAATACTAAACCTGGACCGGTTTCTTGACCTAAATATTCCACTCGGTCAAATCCTCCATTGTCAGGATTGTTGTATTCCCAACCCGTTGCGGTGGAGCGGTTCTCCTCGCATGAGTTTAGAACAACCATACCTGAGAGGGCGAGTGTTGTAAGGGTTAATTTAAAGTTTTTCATGATTTCCTATTTTATGAAATAACTGTTGGGTTTCTTGTGTAACTAAAAAGAAGGACACGCTATTGTGCGGAACTTCGGTTTTCTTGGACGACAATCAAAATTAATTGCCAAAGACACTTCGTGAGAACCACCAGTTGCTGGCGTTAATGCACTTACAGTAATGTCGTAACTGTAACCAACACGAATATTGTCATTTTGTAATCCTAAAGTGGCAATAAAACTATCGCTATAACGCTGTCCGAATAACAAACCACGGAACCAAACTCCAGCGACGATAGGTCCTTTGGTCACATACATTCCCAAGTTCAATTGTTGGAATTCACCTTGACGACGATAAAGAATATTTGGAGAAAGCGTGCTTGAATCTTTGTACTTCTGCTTGATCGGAATAACAGCCCCTGCGTGAACAGTATACTTCATTGGAAGACGAGAAGTACCAACAATTAAACTTTCGTTTGGCTCATTCAAATGATGAACGGCAAACCCACCATAAAACGTCTGGCTGAATCCGAGCACCCCAGCAGAAAAATCGATGTTCTTGATGTTACCTCCTCTTGGAATATCATTGGTTTCGTAGATAAACCCTTTTCGTGGATCAATCATGTCTCCGAATGTAAGCTTACTCCAATCCAAAGACTTCTGAAAATAAGAAGCCTGAAAACCCGCTTTGATGCTGAATTTTCTGTTAATGGCTTGTTGGTATGAGTAAATTCCACTAACAGTTGTTGTGTTCAACGTGTTTTGAGCAGCGCGGTCATTCATGACCATAATGCCCAATCCTCCCGAAACTGTCTCAACGTGCTGGTCGTAACTTGCACAAGTTGTCACGTAAGCACCTGTTAATGATGGCCATTGGTTTCTGTAATTCATTACAAAACGAGGGCATTTGGAAGTCCCTGCAAATGCGGGATTCAAGTAGAGTGGGTTTGAGTAAAACTGTGTGAACTCGGGATCTTGGGCCATAACGTTTGTTAAACCCATTACACAGATCATGAACCCTAAGAATTTTAATTTCATCGCAATCTTCATTCGAAAGTTTGTAAAAAATATTCGATTCGAATAGCAATTATACAACATTTTTGCTTTCAAATTACATGAGGCTTAAACAATAAATCGGAATAACTTTGGTTATTGGCAGGCCTCAAAGCAAAACCTACGAAGATTAAATGCGCACAATTAAGTTATTACTACTCTGTTTATCAGCCATTTGCATCACAAACGCAAACGCTCAAATAATCATTGTTCCAGAACAAAAAATTGAATGGCTTGATCTCAAACAAAACAGTACTACTGGTCCTACAGTGAGTGATTTATGTCCGTCCCTGCTTTTTTCAACTCAGACCCCACTTCCATTTTTTGCTTTTAGAACGACTTCCGAGCGTGATGAACAATTTATTAATCCGAACTTAACAAACGTAACGATTGGGGAAATTAGCTCATCCGTCTTTGACAATTCGCAACTTCAAATTATTGAGAGTGAATTTCGAGTTGAAGTTGAAACCATCCAAATTGATAAAAAAAACAATCAGGTCGTTACGGTAATTCCTTTCCGAAAAAGAAATGGAAAAATAGAACGCTTATTGACTTTTGAAATTTCGGCAACTACTTCATCCCGTGAAACGCAAAAAAACAACTACACTTATGCCAATCAAAGTATTCTAGCTGAAGGTGATATCTATAAAATTGCGATTGCGAAAGATGGGGTGTATAAAATAGACCGAAGTTTTCTTGAGTCACTGGGCATCCCTATTGCTGGATTAGACCCCAACACAATAAACATTTATGGAAATGGAGGAAGTCTTTTGCCTGAAAAGAATTTTATTTATAAAGCAGATGATCTTGTGAAAAATGCCATTTTCATTCAAGGAGAAGCAGACGGCGTTTTCAATCCTAGTGACTACATCCTCTTCTATGGCAAAGGGCCTGATTCATGGACGTTAGCGCATGACAATGGCATTGGTCGGAAGCGTTGGTTTCACAACAAACATTATTACAGCGATTCAGCTTACTATTTCATCAAAATAAACGATTCGAATCCACTTCGAATTTCAACAGAAAACGTGAGCGATGTTGCCAACAGAGTTTCAGATTCATTTCAAGATTTTTTATATATTGAGACGGATCAGTACAGCCCTGCAAAATCGGGAAGAGAATTCTATGGTGATTTATACGACGCAGTGCTTTCAGGCTCCTATACTTTCAGTTTTCCAAACGTCAAAACAACTGAGCCTGCAAGTATGGATTTTAGTGCCATTGCAAGAACTATTGGCGGGAGTTCAATTTTCACCACAACAGTTCAAGGAAATGTCAATACCGTTTCAATCGGCAATGTCACAGACTCTCCTACTTCTCAAGTGGCTAGAACCGGAAGAATTAACACCTCATTTCTTCCCACAAATGGAAATTTCAATGTTTCAGTCAACTTCACAAAAGGAAATGCCGATGCGAAAGGATGGCTTGATTATATCTGCATGAACGCTACGCAGCAATTAAAAATGCAAGGTACTCAAATGCGTTTTCGCGATACGACTTCAGTTGGAATTGACAACGTAACTGAGTTTCAGATTTCCGAGCAATCGAATGCAGTAAATGAAATTTGGGATATTACAAATTTCACAAATCCTATTCGAATGACTCTTAACACAAGTGGTACAACTTCAACATGGGTTACTCGAACAGACAAACTCAAAGAATTTGTTGCTTTTGCGTCAAGCTTTTTTACGCCTACACCCATTGGCAAAGTAGAAAACCAGAACATTCACGGATGGGCAACAACCGATTTAATTATCATTAGTTCCCCGGTTCTTTTGCCAGTGGCCGAGGAAATAGCGACTATACACAAAGCACAAGGTCAATCCGTAGAAATTGCCACTCCCATTCAAGTTTTCAATGAATTTTCGAGTGGAAATCCAGATGCAATGGCTTTTCGACAACTGGTTAAAATGCAGTACGAAAGGGCGAACGGCGGAAACCGCGCACCAAAGAATTTACTTATTTTAGGAGATGGTGATTACTCAAGAAACAAAGGGCTCGCTAATCATGCGGGAACTAACGTGCTCGTTTTTGAGTCGAACAATTCTCTTTCTCCGACAAGTAGTTATGTGAGCGACGATTACTTTGTTATGGTTTCACCACTTGAGGATGGAAATGCTACGGGACTTTTAGATATTGGAATTGGAAGGATTCCCGCAGGCTCACTCGATGAAGCATACGGATACTTGGGAAAACTTAAAGCGTATGTATCCGAAAACAACTCAAGTAACGGAGGTGCATATTGCTTAGGTGATGTTCAAGATTCACCTTTTGGAAATTGGAGAAACGTTGTGACCTTCGTCTCTGATGATCAAGATGGAAGCGGAGGAGCCTACGAGCAAGTGCATTTGAATTCAGCAAATAGCTTAGCGAATATTGTATCTACAAATCATCCTGCCTACGATATTTCAAAACTGTACATGGATGCATTTACACAAGTCTCTACGCCAGGAGGAGAGCGTTATATAGACGGTGAAAAAGCGATTCAACAACGTGTTCAAAGTGGATCATTATTGGTTACCTACATTGGGCACGGTGGAGAAAAAGGATGGGCACACGAACGAATTTTAGACCTTCCTACCATTGAGAATTTCACCAACAAATACCGCCTCCCTGTTTTCTTGACAGCAACCTGCGAATTGGCGAGATACGACGACCCAGAATTCAAATCGGCAGGTGAACGATTGGTCATGAACCCCAACGGCGGAGCCATTGCAATGCTTACCACTACGCGCATTGTTTTCAGTGGTGAAAATTACGAAATGGACTTGGCCTTTTTCGAACATGCATTGAACAGTGAAAATGGGACTATTCGAACATTGGGAGAACTGAATATGCTTACAAAAAATGGAGTGTCCATTGGAAACGATAGCAAGCCGAATTTCAGTTTGCTTGGCGACCCAGCTCTTACCATGGTATATCCGAAATTAAGCGTTCAAACTACGCACATTAACAATACTGAATTGGCTTCATTCAATGACACTTTAAAAGCTCTCGACGAGGTTGAGTTCAAAGGTAAGGTGACGGACAGTAACGGGAATTTCTTAACCGGATTTAATGGTTTTATTTATCCGACAGTTTACGATAAGGAGTCCAAGGTAATAACTCAGAACAATGATCAGAACGGCGAAGAAGGACAATTTCAAGAATTCTCCTCTTACAATAAAATTATCTATCGTGGTAAAGCCAGTGTAACGAATGGTGAATTTTCATTCAAGTTCATTGTTCCTTTCGATATTAATTATTCCGTCGATAGCGCGCGTGTGAGCTATTACACCGTATCCGGCAATGACGATGGACACGGTTATTGCAATTCATTCAAAATAGGAAGTCTGAATCCAAACGCTCAGTTGAATACAGTCGGACCGGAAATATCACTTTACCTAAACGATTCAACGTTCGTAAGCGGAGGTTCTACCAATACAGCTCCAATAATTCTCGCGAAATTAAAAGATGAAAACGGAATTAATACAGTTGGTAATGGCGTGGGGCATAATCTAACCGCGATTATAGATGGTAATTCAGCAAAGCCCATTGTGTTGAATGATTTTTATGAATCTGATTTGGACACTTATACAAGCGGTGAAGTCCGTTACCCTTTAAGCGCGCTTTCGATCGGTGAACACACGTTAACCGTTAAAGCATGGGACGTGTTTAACAATAGCAACGAGGAAACCATTCAATTCACCGTTGCTGAAGATTCAAAAGTTGCACTGAGTCACTTATTGAATTATCCCAATCCATTCACCACACACACCAATTTCATTTACGAACACAATCAAGCTTGCCAGCAGCTCGATGCGCGTGTTCAGATTTTTACTGTGAGTGGCAAATTGGTTAAGACATTAGAATCCTCTTTTTATGCAACTGGATTCAGAGGTCAAGATATTCCCTGGGATGGAAGAGATGATTTTGGTAACGCTATCGGAAAGGGAACTTACATTTATAAATTAGAATTACGGAATGAAAAAGGACAACGTGCTGAATCCTTTCAGAAATTGGTAATTTTAAAATAATGTGTTGAAGGGCATATGTATGTTAAATTTGCATCAAGCATGAAGAGTATTTTTAAATTAAAGAGTATCGCAGCGGTATTGGTATTATTCACCAATGCTGTTTCTGCACAACTCACAAATCCAAACGAGTTGAATGGTCGTCAAGCCACCATTAACACCATAACTACTGCAGTTCCATTCCTGACTATCGCACCGGACTCAAGATCGGGTGCACTGGGCGATGCTGGAGTTGCGCTTGATCCTGATGCAAGCAGCATTCACTGGAACCCCTCTAAAATGGCTTTCTCCGACAACGATTTAGACGTTTCCGTTTCATACTCCCCTTGGTTGCGCGCACTTGTAAACGACATGAGTTTGACCTATTTGAGCGCGATTAAAAAACTAAGCAAGACACAAGCCATTGGTGGATCACTTCGTTATTTCACTTTGGGAAATATCACTTTTACGGATGAGGTGGGTACCAACATTATGGATTTCAAACCCGCTGAGTTTGCTATTGATTTAGCCTACTCGCAAAAACTTTCAAAAAGATTCTCGGGTGGAATTGCACTTCGCTACATCAATTCAAACCTAACAGGTCGCACAAATCTTCAAGGAGCGGAAAGCCGTCCTGGACAATCTGTGGCAGTGGATGTCTCTACTTTTTATACCAACGACAAGATCAAAATTGCTGGTCGCAAATCACAAATCAATTGGGGCTTAAACATTTCGAATATCGGTGCGAAAATGAGTTACACCAATTCGGACAATCGCGATTTCATTCCAACCAACATGCGTTTGGGAACTGCCGTTTCAACTAATCTAGACGATTACAACAAGCTTACTTTCTTGTTTGATTTGAACAAACTTTTAGTACCGTCTCCTCCTATTTACAACAACGGCGGTGATACGATTATTTCTGGTTTTAATCCAGAGGTGGGAACAGCAACGGGGATGATTCAGTCATTCTATGATGCGCCTGGAATGTATGACCCTGAAGCAGGAGCCATTGTAGCGGGAAGTAAATTTCGTGAGGAACTTCGCGAATACAATATTGCAACCGGATTTGAATATGATTTCGCGAAGCAGTTTGCAATCCGCTTGGGGTATTTCCACGAGCATTACACGAAAGGAAATCGACAGTTTATCACTTTCGGTGCTGGGCTTCATTACCAAGTGTTAACCATTGACATGAGCTATCTCGTAAGCACTACGCAGCAAAATCCGCTAGCGAATACTTTGAGATTCAGCCTTCGCTTCAGCGTTGGAGCTAATTCACAAGTTTCTGAACCCGTAGAATAATGAAGATTCGTGTTGGTTTTGGATACGATGTTCATCAGCTAACTGAGAACAGAGAGTTGTGGCTTGGTGGCGTTCAAATTCCTCACGATAAAGGAGCTCTGGGACACAGCGATGCAGACGTCTTGTTACACGCAATTTGCGATGCACTTTTAGGAGCCGCCGGAAAACGTGATATTGGATTTTACTTTCCAGATACTTCTTCCGAATTCAAAAATATTGATTCGAAAATTTTACTTCAACGGACCATTCAAGTGTTGAAAGACGATGGATGGAAAGTTGGAAACATCGATTCTACGCTGTGTATGGAGCGTCCGAAGATCATGTCATTCGTTCCAGAAATGAAGAAAGTCATTTCTTCCATTTGTGAAATCGAAGAAGAAGATGTGAGCATCAAGGCTACGACTTCAGAGAAGATGGGTTTTGTTGGAAGAGAAGAAGGAGTGAACGCTTATGCGGTTGCACTGATTCAAAAAGACTAAGCCCAGACTTTTGTTCCTTCAGAACAATTTTTACAAATATCAATTTCCTTTCGTCCCTTCAATAACTGCCTGCGAAACTGCGTGTATGCTTTACCCTTCCAAATAGATTTAAAATCTTCCTTTGAAAGATTCCCCATTTCATGCGTAGCGTCTTTATCGAAACAACACGGAACCACCTTTCCATCCCAGGTTACCACTGCCCCACTCCACATGCGCCAGCAATGATTGTCTAACGAAGATTTCACAGTGAATTTTCCATTTGCTTGACGCTTGTATCTGCTGTATTTCTCGATTGTTGGAATGAGTGGATTGCCGTTTTCGTAATCGTAAACCTGTGCCGTTTTAAATCGAATTTCATCGACTTTGTATTCATTTGCCAAGCGTTTTGCATCTTCAATCTGATGTTCGTTCGGACGCACAACCAGAAATTGAAAAATAATGTGAGGGGTTTTAGACTTGAGATTTTTTCTTGCTTCAACCAAATGTTTGGTGCCGTCCAATACCTTCTGCAACGTGCCGTGGACGCGGTATTGCTCATACACCTCTTGCGTAGTTCCATCGATCGAAATAAGAATACGATCGAGTCCAGAGCGCACAATTTCTTCTGCCTTCTTTTCGGTAATGAAATGTGCGTTCGTAGAAGTAGAAGTGTAGATTCCCTTTTGAGAAGCTTTCGAAATAAATGATAGAATATCGTTATGAATGAAGGGTTCACCTTGAAAATAAAAATTCAAATAACTCAATGTTGGAGCGAGTTGATCGAGCCATCGATTGAAGTTTTCTGCTTTTAAATTTCCGGTGTCGCGCGAGAATTGTTTCAGTCCGGATGGACATTCGGGACACCCGAGATTGCAAGCTGTAGTGGGTTCAATACTCAAGGAAATGGGCATCCCCCAAGGCTTTGTTGATTTGAAAAAACGCGAGAAATAAAAACCTATAGAAACAAGCAAAGCGTTGGTTAAACGCTTTGCTGTTATTGTTTTTTGAATGAATCGAAGGAATTCCTTCATTTCATTTTAGAATTTACCCTGACTCTTTTTCACCTTCGACAAAGAATCAAAACGCTCTTGCCCAAGAACTTTAATCAAGGAATCACGCACTTTCATTTGTGCCTCGTATGCTTCTTTCTTGCCGCGTTCTTCTTTCATTAATTCAAGTAATCCAACATCATCTAAAGCTGCTTCATGCGCTGCACGCATGTTCTTCGCAGCCTCAGAACCGGGAACAAATGCTTCCATGTCTTTTACCAATTCTTCGTTCACAAATGCGCTCATTTGCATTTTACGCTCAATGGTTTTTTTCTCTGAAGAAGTTAACGATTGATAGTAGTCTAGCATCTGATTATTCAACTCAAACACACGCTCTGCCAATTTAGTTGCGGTTTGAAGATCACCCGCCTTGAATAACAACTCGGCCGTTTGCCACATGATTTGTGGTTGATCGTATGGTGCATTCTTTTCGGGAAGCGCACTCAATGATTTATTCAACACGGCAGCCGCCTTATCCATTTTGTTTTCAATGATGAACTGTTCCGCGAGGTTGTTCATTTGCATGCGTAAATTAGTTACCATGCGACGGTTGTTTTCGTCCAGGTAGATGTCTTTCGTATCGATATTTCCCCATTGGAATTTATTCATTACGTTGTCGTACATCAACTCTGATGCGACACCACCCGCCATGTTATCACGGTCGTAATCTGTGTGGAAAATTGGTGTTAATCTGTAGGCCAATCCTTCCAATTGGAAGTAAGGTTCAAGACCCATGTATGCCTCTGAACCAGTAGTTACAGCGAAGTAAATAGGACGTTCCCAATTGTTGTGAACGATCAGATCCATAACCATCAATTGAGCTTTTGTAATAAATTGACGAGGATTCTCACCGTTGTCATCCAAAAGTGCAAAGGTTAAGTTGTTTACTAACGAATCGTTTGCACCAACGAACTGACTGAACTTCGCTTGATTCTCTTTTGAAACTGCGAAAGAGAATTGGTAATTCGGCATAACACTGAACTTCTTGTATCCAAAGTCTTGAATTTTCGAATCATCCAAGCAATACGCAAGAGCGTCTTCCAAAGGAGTCAACACTGTATCGTCATTCAACACAATAAGATCTCTGGTTCCTTGACGGTACTTGTATTCCGGAATAGAAAAAGGCACAGGAGCGCTTTCGTATTGACGGCGCTTCATTTGATCGATATACCAGTCTGTATTCAACAATGACAGATTCACAACACGAACGTCGGTACGAACGCCTTCCACTTCTTGGGCGTACCACAATGGGAAGGTGTCGTTGTCTCCGTTGGTGAAGATGATAGCGTTCGGTTGAAGCGAATTCAAATAGTTCTTTGCCATATCAATTCCTGTTCTGCGGTCTGAACGATTGTGATCGTCCCAACCTTGAGCTGCCATTAAAACTGGAGCAACAAGTGAAACCAAGAATGCGATACCGGCTAAGGCGGTTGAAGGAATGTTCTTCAACATTAATTTCAACCAGAAATAAATTGCAGTTACACCTAATCCAATCCAAATTGCAAAGGCATAGAACGAACCTGCATAAGCGTAGTCACGCTCACGCGGCTGAAGTGGAGTTTGGTTCAAGTAAACCACAATTGCGAATCCGGTAAGCACAAATAGCAGACCCACTACGATGAAGTCGTTTCTGTGACGAAGCAATTGATACACCAATCCGAGCAATCCGATTAACAATGGAATCATGTAGTATGAATTGTTCGCTTTGTTGTTCTTCGACAATTCAGGAACAGCCTCTTGATTTCCGAGACGAGCTTCGTCGTAAAAACCGATACCTGTCTTCCAGTTACCATCTACAAAATCTCCGTGTCCTTGCGTATCGTTTTGTCTTCCTGCGAAATTCCACATGAAGTATCGCCAGTACATCCAATTCACTTGATAGCTGAAGAAGAAGCCCATGTTCTCTCCAAATGTTGGCGTGCGCTTTAAATCTTTTAGTTCAGCCCAAATTTTATATTGTTGAATGTGACTTCCTTGGCTGCTATACATACGAGGGAAGACATGAGTTTGTGCATAGTTCGGCTCTGTAGCCTTCTTCTCACCTGTTTCCAAATACTCCTGAACAACTTTCAGCTTTTGATCGGTGTGTGAAGAGACGTATTGATCGGCTTCAAATTGATTTTTAAATGACACCACTAGCTTCGCTTTGTTGTTGTCTTCGCGCACACTGTACGATTTTACGTAAACTTCGTTTCCATCTAAATACGGCTTTGTTTTTACTTGAGGCGTATTGAAGTATTGTCCGCGAAGAAGTGGACGATCACCGTATTGTTCACGATTCAAGTATGAAACCAGAGCAAACAAATTATCTGGCTTATTCTCATTCATTGGCGTATTCGCTTGAGAGCGAATCATTATTGTTGCAAATGTTGAATAGCCAATTAAAATCATTAGCGTACATACTATGAACAGATTCATTAACGGTTTAAAATCAAACTTGATCTCACTTGATTTTTCTGAAACATTCTTCGATTCCGTTCGAAAGAAAAACTGTTCCCACATAAATCCTAAAATCCAGCCTGTAATGGCATAGAGAAATGATCTTGAAGGATCCTTGGTAACACGCAGAGCAATTAAATAAATAATAAAACTTACTACAGGAAGAAAAGTTAGACCTGTGGCAGCAACACTCATATTGTTCAATAAAATAATCAAAACAATGTGAACAAAAATTTCCACCCTTCTATTACTCGGAAAAATCAATTTCAATACTAAACTTCCTATTAAAAAGAAGAAAAATACACTTGAACCAGTACCGAAAGAAAGATCAAGATAATTGACCGCTAATAAGTCAAAATTGCTCGCTGCACCGAACAGACCAGGAATAATAATAAATTGAACAAATACCAACATGTAAAAACTTAAAAGAGCTGTGCCGATCGCACCTTTCCAGGAGAAATTATATTTTTTGAAATAGTATACAAAACTAATTGCAGGAATCGCCAACAAGTTCAACAAGTGAACACCAATTGACAATCCCATGAGATAGGCGATTAAGATGATCCAACGCAAATTGCTTGGTTCATCGGCTTCGCTTTCCCATTTCAAAATAGCCCAGAAAACAACGGCAGTGAACAACGAAGACATGGCGTAAACCTCGCCTTCTACAGCACTGAACCAAAACGTATCGCTGAACGTGTATGCGAATGCACCGATTAAACCCGCTGCAAAAATGATCAAGTTCTTGTTGTCGCTGCTGTCGCCGTCTTTGTCAACCATCTTCTTCGCAAGATGCGTGATGGTCCAGAAGAGGAACATGATGGTTGCTCCGGAAGAAACGGCTGAAAGTGAGTTGATCGCGTATGGAACATTCTCTACTCCAACGAATGCAGAAAATAAACGCGCAATTAGCATGAACAAAGGCGCCCCAGGAGGATGACCTACTTCAAGTTTGTAGGCTGAAGCGATAAACTCTCCACAATCCCAAAAAGGCATTGTTGGTTCGAGGGTCATCATGTATACTGCTGTAGCAGCCATAAACATGAACCAACCTAAAATAATGTTTGCACGTTGAAACGAAATCATAGTCTTAATTTGAAGTGAGGCGAAGATACATTTTTTTTACACGCGTTCTTGACACAATTCCACCAAAACAGAATTGCTAGTTTTCGGGTGAAGAAAGGCGATTAACTTGTTGTCAGCGCCTTCTTTCGGCGCTTCGTGAATCATGGTGAAACCTTCCGATTTCAGCCGCTCTATTTCCGAGTATATGTCTTGAACTTCGAAGGCAATGTGATGCATACCCTCTTTATTCTTTTCGAGAAACTTAGCAATGGCGCTATCTGGAGAAGTGGCTTGAAGCAACTCTATTTTCGATTCTCCCACTTGGAAGAAAGAGGTGATTACATGTTCAGATTCTACACGTTCCTCTTTGTAAGGCTTTACACCTAGGAGCGCTGAAAAGATTTCGTTTGAAGCAGCAATGTCTTTTACGGCAATGCCAATGTGTTCAATTTTCATAAAACAATTAATTATACAAATGAAGGTAGCCCGTTACCGAATTGTAGTCGGCGTTGTACTGAAGAAGATTGTACTGGGCGGGACCATTGATTAAACTTCCATCTGACAAAAGCCACTTGCTTCCCGAGCATGTATCGGAGACAGTCACGTTATCTGAATTCACTTGGACATAACAAGGATTATCAGGATTGTGGGTGCTTCTGGCGTCATAGACCGAAAACACATCCAAATCGTTTCGGTAAATAATAAGATCTACAGTATTTCCATCGTAATACACCCAACCGGTTGGAACGGTTAGGTCGAAGAAGGCCGGTTCGAAAATATTGACATTGATTGAGAATGCAATTTCATTTAACATTTGACTTCGGTCTGTGCACGAATGCATAGGCACGAATAAAAGTCCTAAGAATAAAAATCCTGCAATGAGTTTCTTCAACTTATCCATTCAAAATATTTTTTTTCGATTCGGTTGGAACAAATTCCTTCATGTAGAAAGGTTCTATCTGCGCCATGTGTTCTTCAAAATTAGTGGAAGAAGCGGGCAGTAAACCAACAAAATGCTTCGCGCTGGGCGAAACGTATTCGAGTTGATCTTCCTTCCACATAAAATCTTTCACTTTAAACGCGGCATCTCCAACAAAGATTGCCCTCGCGACTCCTAGATTCGTTCGCCAATCTTCGTTCAATGTAGCGAAGGACCATTCACCTTTGGCGAAAACATAGGCGTCGTTTCTTCGCGCGTCGATTAAAGCGACAGGCGTGTAACCTGTTTCACTTCCAACCGAATTAACCAAAAGTTCGCCCGTTGTAATGGATATCAATCCAATGTTCAATGCGTAAGCCAGTCCTTTAGCGGCAGTGACTCCAATGCGCAAACCGGTGTATGATCCTGGGCCTGTCCCAACTGCAATTCCAATTAAATCCGATGGCTTCAGATTGTTTCTGTCTAGAATATCCTTTATCATTTGATGCAGCGCTTCAGCATGAATGAACTCATTTTCTTCGCGTTCTAAAAGATCAATCAGAACGTTGTCTTTCACGAGTGCGACACTGCAATTCCGCGTAGCGGTTTCCAAACACAAATACATTACTTCTTTTCTTCTAGCTTAATCTTATCTCCGTTCGAAAGATCTTTCGACAAGAGTTCATAAGGACCGGTAACGATTTCCTCTCCTTCATTCAAACCGTTTGTGATTTGAATGAATGTTCCGTCTTGAATTCCTGTTTGAACTTGTTTCATTTCAACTGTGTTATCGGCCTTCTTCACAAAGACAACAGTTAATGAAATATTATTCTGAAGTGAATCGGCTCTTGTGGTCACAGAAGCTGTTGGCACCGCAAGCGCATGATTGGCTTCGTCTGTATGAATTTTAACGGTCGCGCTCATACCTGGTTTGAAGGGCGAGTTGTTTTCTGAATTTCCATTCACGCTTGCGTATGATTCTTTCACAATTTTCACCTTCACCGAAAAGTTTGTCACTTGCTCTGTGCTGGCTGCAAGACCCTGTCCTGCGTTCAAAGCAGAATAACCGACTTCGGTCACAACACCCTTGAATATCTGATCGCTGAACGCATCTATTTCAACATCGGCGGTATCGCCCACTTGCACGTGAACGATGTCTGTTTCGTTCACTTCCAAATCGATTTCCATTTCATTCAACACAGAAACTTTCATGATCACGTCGCCGCTCATCATGTTGTTACCGAGAACAGTTTCTCCGAGTTCTTTCGCCAAAGCAGTAACGGTTCCTGATATTGGTGCAACGATGGTTGTTCTTCTTAAATTTTCTTGAGCTTCGCTCTTTCCTGCATCTGCACTGGCAATGGCAAAGTTGGCACTATGAACACTTTCCTCCGCAGCCTCTACTTCGGCAACAGCAGATTCTAAGGCGCTGCTGGCGTTGTCGAATTCGGCTTGTGAGATTGCTTTTTGATCGATTAATTTCGAGAGTCGAGCAAGTGTTGTTTCCTGCAAACGCTTTTGTGCTTTTGCTTGAGTGAGGCGCGCTTTAGCGCTTGACAAATTACTCTTTGCGGTGTTCAAGGCGGCTTCCGCGCGACTGAGCGCAGAGACGTACAAGTCGGGATTGATTCGAACCAAGAGCTGTCCCTTTTGAACGAAGTCTCCTTCTTTTACCGGCAGCTCAACGATTTGCCCGCTAACCTCCGATTGAATTTTCACTTCTACCGAGGGCTGAACTTTTCCGCTTGCAGCTACCACTTCACTTAAATTTCTGTACTCTGCTTTACCTAATGTAACCACTTGAGCATCTCCGGAACCGAAAGCCCAAGGCAAAATAATTGCCGCAAGAATGACAACGATTACGGAAATCCAAATCCATCTTTTTTTATTTTTCATGGTTGTGTCATTAAAGGGACTCCCATGTAGAAGTCAATTATTTTTCGTTTAAAAATCCAGTCGTATTTGCTTCGAACAAAATTCGATTCGGCCTGCGCCAACCGATTTCTTGCGTCGAGGTACTCAGACATTCCCACGACCCCTTGATTGAAACGAAGTTCATTCCAGTCGAATGCCAATTGACTTGCCTCAACGGCCTTCTGTGTTGCGTCGTAGTTCGCTTTTGCGCGAGTAACGTCTAGATAAGCCTTGCGTACTTCTTGCTCCAATTGAACCTTTGTTTGCTGCACCGTTAACTCATTGTCTGCCCTTGCCAATTGTGCGCGTTTGATATTGACATCGTTCGAAAACCCATTGAAAATAGGAAGGGTTAAACTGAAGAAAAGCGATTGATTGACATTGTCTTTTAATTGATTACCGAAGGGCTTGGTCGTATAGTCGTCGATTGTATAAATAGCCTGTGGCAATGAGAAAACATACTGATTCGAACCGAAGACCTGACCAATCGGAAATGCTAACGAATCGGGAGAGCCTGTCAATACTTTTGATGCCCCCGAATATCCCGAACCATAGGAATAACTCATGTTTAGTCGAGGTGACATTCCGCCTTTCGCGATACTTAAATTGAGGTCGCTTGAAGCCAACATTAATTCAGCTGATTTTATTTGTGGAAAGGTTGCCAGTGCATTCTGAACACATTCGGTTAATCCAGGAATTTGTTCTGCAATATTGAAGGCAGATGGATCTGCTTGAATGTTAAACACTCTTTGTTCTTGTTCAGTTAATTGCATCAATTGGGAAATATCGAGAATAGCAGATTGGACATTACTTGATGCTGAAATAAAATTGGCTTCATCTGCAAGCAATTGCGCCTCAATATCACGAAGACTTCCCTCAGCTGCATTTCCTGCGTTCACCAATGCCTTGATGCGTTCTACTTGCAACTTGGTGCGATTTAGAGTCAATTCAGATGAGGCCTGAAGTTCCTTTGTTAATAGAACGTTCAAATAAGCCACTGAAACTTGAAGGGCCAATTGATTGCGTTGGTAATCGAAAGTGAGTAACTGAGCACGTGTGTCAACCTGTGCTTTTTTGTATTGATTTACATTTTGCAATCCCGCGAAAAGGGTTACACTGGTTGAAAGACCCAGACTATTGCTCTGAATACGTTGTGACGCAAACTGATTAGTGAAGGGATCAATACGTTGTCCCCAGTTGTACCCGTGTGAAACTTGTCCGTTTAAATTCGGAAGAAAATTACCGAATGCTTGTTCTTGATTCAACTTGGTTTGTTCTAGACCCAAGCTGTTTTTTTTGAGACCGATGTTCCTCTCGATGGCGGTGCCGACGCATTGTTGCAATGTCCATTGCGCAAAAGTGACTTGACTTGCGAAAACGATTAGGAAAAGAAGGAAACAACGCTTCATAAATCTTCAAATTTTCCATGTGTCCTGTGACAATGGGTATTCAAAGGTAACTGAAGTTCTTCTAATTCGCTTTGAAGAAATTAGCTATGCGCTTTCTGAAAAACACAACAGCAATAATTGCAAGAAGGGTGTACGGAATGAGCATCAGATAAACGATTCCTGTGTTCAAGCCTTCCGCAAGACTACCTGAAGTATTTTGATTCGCCGTCTCGGCTGTTGCCTTACACATTGCGCATTGCGCGAAGCTCGAGAGGTTCAACGCAAGAAAAAAGAAAGCTATAAGTACTTTTCTCATCATCATTGGTAGTAAGGTGAAATCATGTAATAAACTACAACACCGGTAACGGCAACATAAAACCATATGGGCCACGTGTATTTGGCCAATTTCTTATGTGCTGAGAATTCGGCAATTAAAGCGCGGTATGCGGTAAATAAAATGAAAGGAAGAATAACCGCAGCTAAGACAATATGTGTTGAAAGAATCACTAGATAGAATCCACGCATTGAGTTTCCCTTTGGAAATTCTGTTTCACCAGCAAACATGTGATGGCCAATGTATGTCACTAAGAAAACAACGCTGAGGTATATAGCACCTTTCATTAGCTTCTTATGCAACTCAAAATTCTTTTTCTTAACGGCTACTAGGGCTGCAACAAGCAGAATCGAAACAGTTCCATTGATTATTGCATTTGCCTTTGCCAAAAGATGTACATCGAAACCTAAATCCACATTGGTGAATTTTAAGTAACGTAGAGAAACCACTACAAGGAATACTACTGCTGAAACGATATAAATAAGCGTTTTCGCTAGTTTGTCGTTCTTTTTCAATTCTGCTTTCATTGATTTTATTTCTTGAGTAACAAATGTAAATCTTCAAACAACTGGTCAACGGCTTTTGTTGACGTCCCGTCGTAATAACCGCGAATTTTTCCTTCTTGATCAATCAAAGCGATTTGATCGGTATGAAAAAAACCACCTTGTGCCGTATCCGAAGGGAATGCAGTTAGCTTATATCCTTCCTTGGCTTGCCAATAAATATCCTCTTCGTTTCCAGTAACGAAATTCCAATTCGAATAATCAGCACCCATGCGATCGGCATATGCTTTCAACACTTCAGGTGTATCGTGTTTTGGATCTACAGTGTGCGAAAGGAAGACAACTTGACCGTCTATATTTTCTGATTTTACCGAATGCTGCAATCGTGCCATTTGAGAGGAAAGCATTGGACAAATACTGGTACAGTTAGTAAAGAAGAAATCGACCACCGCGATCTTTCCTGCCATGTATTCGTTGGTAAGAATCTTACCGTCTTGATTCGTAAAAGCGAACAAAGGAATAGGATCATACACCGTATCAGAAATGCCTTCACCTTTTTCATTGTATTTGATTTCAATTCCGAAATCACCGAAATAAGGCAATGACTTTACTTCCTGCTTTGGGCTTTTACCCTGCTCAGTGCACGCCGCAAGAACGACAAAAACAAACAAGAAAAAACGATTAATAGCCACGCTTTACTTTTCTCTTTTTATTCAAAATTGCAATATCCTCCATGAGGTTTTCAAAATGATATTCCGTGTTTCCGTAAAGGCCACGAATATGTCCACCCTCATCAACTGCTCGAAAGACCGCCTCGTTCTTTAAATCTTTAATTAGAAATCCGTTTCGCACAAAAGCATCCATAGCTGCTGAATCTCCTTGAAGAAACTGCCATTTATTCTTATTGTTTGAATATCTCAGGTTCTGGGTCACATAGGCTTTCACAGCGGCTGTATCGGAATAACCGTTTGGATCGAAACAAACGATATAGATGTCTGGTTCCATTCTGAATTTAAAATTCGGAATAAGTAAACGCTCGGTAATCTTGGGAAGATTTGGGTCTTCAAAATCTACGAAAGCCGCTACCCATATTTTACCCATTAAGGAATCACGCGTAATCAGCTTATTCTCTTGATTGGTAAAGGCAAAATCCGGAATTTGATAATCTGAAACGACACATCCCGTATCGCAAGCTGGACCAAAGTACAGGGGCTCACTGAAATTGTGTTTACTCATTGGCCCAAGGACAATGAGCAAGATTAGGGGAATAAAAAAAAGCATACCCACTAATAGGATATACTTTTTTAGTTTTTTGTTTTTCATTGCTCTTCAGCTTAGCCGAAGATGTTGTGTCCTGTTTGCACACTCACACCTTCATACAAACCAATAAATATGAGATACATAATGAATAATGCGTATGGCAGAAGAATTACATACTTCAAGTTTCTTCTTTCGTCACCAAGGTGCATAAAAATTAAAACGATGTATGCAGCCTTCACCAAAGTTAGAACCAAGAAAGTCAATTTAATTGCCTCCCAAGTGAATGTTCCATTTCTTTTGAACGCGACACCCATGAATACTTCAATGATTGTGATTACTGTTAAAAGAACAGTAACAGCATATAATTTTTTACGAATTTGCTTTCCTGTAGCTTCATCGTGCTTTGCATTAAGAGCGTAGCTCTCGTTTACAATTAAGTCGTCTCTTTCCATGATAATCAGCGATATTAGATAAGGTAGAAGAATGTGAATACGAATACCCAAACAAGGTCAACGAAGTGCCAGTACAATCCGATTTTCTCAATCATTTCATAGTGACCACGTTTTTCGAAAACTCCTTTAACAGCCATTAACCAAATGATGACGTTAATAACCACACCTGAGAATACGTGAAATCCGTGGAAACCAGTTACAAAGAAGAAGAAGTTCGCGTACTGCTGTTGAATAGCATATTCATTCTTGTGCATATTAGCTCCGAAAGCCATTGTTCCAGCTTCCATTGCCGACCATATTTTCTTCGCATCTTCACCTTTAACAACTAATTTGCGCAGGTCCTTTCCGTCTCTGTGCTCAAGGGTGTATTTATTCAAAATGATTTCTTCTGGAACCATTGTCGAAATGTCTTCGTGTGTTTCAGCGGCAGTGTGATCACCGTGGGCACCGTGTGCGTCATGAGAAGCAGGCTCTTCAGCCGCTTCCATAGCATGCTCATACTTATGACCGAAGTCGCTCGTCATGTGAACCCAAGCGCCATTCTCCAACGAAATTTGATATGTGTTACCCGCATCGTCTGCTGCTGTAACCGTCATGGGTTGGTTAATTTGGAATCCACCACCCGAACCGTGAATGAAGTGAGACCATTCCCAAGCTTGAGAGCCTAAGAAGAAGAATCCACCAATGATTGTAAGTCCTAACCACTTCACTACTCCCTTTTTATCCATACGATGTCCAGCTTCTACAGCTAACACCATGGTTACAGAAGAAATAATCAAGATGAAAGTCATTAAAGCCACATACATCAAAGGATATGAACCGTGCAGACCAGGCAGGGCTTCGAAAACTTGTTCACCAACAGGCCACAAATCCGAACTTCCATGACGAATAACTCCATAAGCTGTAAGAAGTCCTCCAAATGTGAGGGCATCCGATACAAGGAAAAACCACATCATCATTTTACCATAAGAAACGCTGAAAGGAGAACGGTTACCGCCCCATAATTCGTCCTTAGTTACATGTTCTGCTTGACCTGCCATAATAGTGAATGAAATTTGGGTGCAATTTTACTTCAAAAGCTTCAATTTAGAAAAGAGAATCGGCATTTTTCACTATTTTGAATAATTCTGAATAAGCCGCAAGCGTGGTTTAATAGATGTAAAAAATGAAGAAGAATAAGTAAATCCAAAGAATCCCCATGAAATGCCAATACATTCCATTAGAGTTTAAACTGATCCAATTGTCTTTATTTAGTGTTCCCTTCTTCAATCGAACCAAATTCACGAGAAGGTAAACAAGTCCGAAAAATAAGTGAGCGATGTGTAAATAGATTAGCACACTTAACATAGCGCCCGAGGCATTGAAGGTTGTTTGGACTTCCAGTGTTTTGTCTTCACGCGATTGATCCGGGCGAACGTAATAATAGTTCTCACCTTCTTTCACAAGCTTTTGTCCGTTCAGTTCGAAGTAATAATTCGTTCCGTACTCGCCGTTCAACTTTCCCAAGGTGTTCCAACGTGATTGCTTCAAACCTTGTTCAGTTTGAGTAATGGTGTTACCCATTCCCATAGCTGCCATTTCATTCCAACCTGTGTTTTGGGTGTAAACGAATCCCAATCCTAACAAGAACGTTGCGAGTGTTCCGAACAAAGCAGTCGACTGCTTTCCGGCTTTCAAGGATCTTAAGGCAATAATGAGCGTAGCGCTGCTTAAAACGATAAGGGCATTGCCTACCCAAAAGATTGTCGGTGGTTGAATGTGTACCCACAATAATTTACCGTAGAGTACCATTATTGCGCTGGTAATTCCGCCAAAAAGCATCACAACCGCGAAAATTAAAAACCACACAATCATTTTCTTTGAACGAAGTTTCACTGCTACATCGTGACCTTCGAAAGCATCGATTTCTTTAAAGTCTGTGTTTTCCATTAGATTTTATCTATTACGTAGGCTATTTGAACAATGGGTAAATAAAAGAACGACGCAAACATAACTTTCCGTGCATTCAACAAAGTAGGTTCTTTAAAAAGTTTATAGGCGAGGAACGAAATCCATAGGCCTGCTATGGTTACAATAACGGCTGCGATATTGCCTACCATAGGCGTTTCCAAGGGAAGTGTCCAAGGCAAAAGGCTCACTGGAATAAGGAAAAAACTGTAAATCATAATTTGAAACGCCGTCTTCTGGTCTGGCATTCCATTGAAAGGAAGAAGCTTGTATCCTCCTCTGTTGTAGTCTTCATGCGATACCCAAGCAATGGCCCAGAAGTGAGGAAATTGCCACATGAATTGAACGGCAAATAAGATGCCCGCTTCTAATCCGAAATCATTCGTTGCAGCTACATAGCCTATTAGAGGCGCAATTGCCCCTGGAAAAGCACCAATGAAAACAGCCCAAGGAGAAACTCGTTTAAGCGGTGTGTAGATAAAGGCGTAAGATAGAAACGCGGAAAATCCGAGAATTCCCGAAGCTGCATTTAAAAAATAGAAGAGAATGAATATTCCAATTCCCGCAGCTACAATCGAAACGAACCAAGCGCCGAGTGTAGAAATTCGATTGGTTGGAAGTGGACGAGTTCTTGTGCGGTGCATGAGTGCATCCCACTGTCTTTCGAGAACTTGATTGGCACCGTTACTTCCACCCGCTAATAAAAAACCTGCTAGTATCAGCCAACCTATTTTATCGAATTGCCACTCCTCTGCTCCCATTTCGTAGGAGAGAATGCAGGAAACCACCACCAAAAACGATAAGCGCAGTTTGAATAAATCCAAAGCGGCTTTGACTTTCATCCATACACCTGATTTCTCTTCAACCGAAACTTCCATTTCCGCTTAACTAATTTTTTGCAAAAGTACTGCTTATTTGCTCTTGAATGATTAATAATCCCAACGTCTCACAGGGCGAAATCCTTTCCGAACACCGACCATTAGCCATGCTTCTTTGAAGGGATCTATGCGTCTGTCTTCCGAGCGATAGCGAGCGAAACCAAAAACTTGAAGAGCGGGAGTCCATTGATAAGCCGCCTCTGCGTTCACAACGAATAACGTACTCCTATTTCCTTGAAGGATATTGTTACCATATACGCTCCATGGGTTGACGTAAGATTGGAAGATGTTGCCTCCCACATTGCGATTGGTATCTCTTCCGAAGGCAGCCCAAACAATGCTTGCTGAATAGTTCCACTTATCGCGACTGTAATTTGCAGAAGTGTACCACTCATAAAAATTAGCGCCGAGCGGGTGAGCTAGAGGCTGGCCCATGTGTTCCCACGCCTGAATCTCACTTCCGTGCGTGTAGGTGAAAGGTCTAACAAAAGACCATTCCGTAAGAACTGATAGACCTTCAACTTTCTTCGGAGTTAACCGCATACCGAATTGCATCCCGAATTTATTTCCCCACCAACCGTTTCTGTTTCGCAGCTCACTCACTAAAAATTCATCCAATACCATCTGACCGTATAGCTCTAAATCATTGCTATGCTTGTACATTGCTGAAGCGCCTAATAAGACGTTATCTGCAGACCCTTGAGAAAATTCAGCAGGACGATAAAACAAAAATGGGTTCAAATAATGCAAATCCAATTCACGACGACTCGCGGAATCGCGTGCCTGCCAAACGACCATTTCATGCGCGGAAACAGACCACTTCTTGTTAATCTTCCACTCTAACGTGTGCACCGCGACGTACTTCGGATTTAAATCGAAATGATTTTGCATGCGTTGAAGGCTATGTGTTCGCGACCAAAGATTCGTGAATGTAATTTTCTTTCCAATCTTCGTTTCCAATTTCATAAATGGAAGAGCACTTGCGCTGCTAGAAAGAATGAGCGAGCGATAACCGTATCCTAAATTCTGTCTTGAATTACCCGCAGACCACGTGAAGTGATTGCCCAATTTTCTTGAATAAACTATTTCCGGAAGTGCCGCAAAAGCTGTGGCTCCGGAATCGGGAGTAAGCACTCTTCCAAAGTTTGGAAGAACCCCTAATGAATCTAAAAAACGTTTGTTGAATTCTGGCAAATGAAACACTGCTCCGGTAATGGAGACCTTCAATCTATTCTTCTCGTTTTTATAAATGTTGCTGTAGTTCAATACTGCTGAATAACCGAGGTTTGAAATTTCGCGCGAACGATCAAGACCGGCGGCCAATTCGAAATTGAATTTAGACGTTATTGTATCTTGCGCAAACCTAGGATTAAAAATAGGGTCGGCCAAAGGACGAAGTAACGTGTCTTGCGAAAAGACAATATTCCCTGCGATAAAAAGCGTAAGTATAGCAATGATTTTTTTCACGAGGGGAAGATAGAGCAGTCTTTCAAAACATGCATTGTTAATAGGTAATAAGTTTCACAATTTTATGTTGAAAGAATAGCCTTTAATTTGTGTTGTTATGGCGAAAATAGAAATTGATTTAGAGGAAGAGAATCGCGAGATACTTCGCAGATACCGCGCACTCTTGCGCGTTTGTTATCGCTCGAAAACACGTGCCGATCGTGCGCGGATACGCAAAGCCTTCGAGCTTTCCGTAGATGCCCACAAAGACATGCGACGCAAGAGCGGCGAGCCCTACATCTACCACCCCATTGCCGTGGCAAAAATAGCAGCGGAAGAACTGGGGCTAGATACCATGAGCATTGTTTGTGCGCTGCTTCACGATACCGTAGAGGATACTGAAATTACGCTCGACGATATTCAACGTCAGTTCGGAAAAAAAGAACGCGTAATTATCGACGGCCTGACAAAGATTTCCGGTGTTGCAGACTTGAGCTCTAGCGATCAGGCCGAGAACTTTCGCAAGATGCTTCTGACGCTGTCAGACGACGTGCGCGTGATCCTGATTAAACTCGCCGACCGATTGCACAACATGCGCACGCTCGATCATATGCGTCGCGACAAGCAATTGAAAATTGCGAGTGAAACATTGTTCATGTATGCGCCGCTTGCGCATCGATTGGGTCTATACAACATTAAAACAGAACTCGAAGATTTAAGCCTGAAGTTTACCGATCCCGAAGCCTTCGACGAAATCGTTACCAAACTTCAAAAGACACAAGCCGTTCGTACACGATTCATTAATCAATTCACCCTTCCTATACGTCGTGCACTTGATGAACAAGGATTGATTTACGAAATCAAAAGCCGCACGAAAAGCGTCTTCAGTATCTACAATAAGATTCACACGAAAGGAGTTCCGTTCGAAGAAATCTACGATTTATTCGCGATACGAATTATTCTTAAAACACCGCACGAACTTGAGAAATCGGATTGCTGGCGCGTATACTCGGTTGTTACCGATTTCTACCACCCGAGCCCTGAGCGATTGCGCGATTGGATAAGCACACCTAAGAGCAGCGGATATGAATCATTGCATACAACAGTCATGTCGCCAACTGGAAAATGGGTAGAGGTTCAAATTCGAAGCGAACGCATGGACGACCTCGCCGAGAAAGGATATGCGGCACATTGGAAATACAAAGACGCCATTGAAAGTCCGGAGAGCAAACTCGACAAATGGCTCGGACAAATTCGCGAAGTCTTGGAGGCGCCAAGTGATAACGCCATCGAGTTCATTGACAATTTCAAGCTTTCATTATTCAGCGAAGAAATTTATGTCTTCACGCCAAGTGGTGATTTAAAAACACTTCCAGTTGGTTCCACCACCTTAGACTTTGCCTTCCTCATTCACTCGCAAATCGGCTACCAATGCATTGGAGCAAAAGTGAATCACAAATTGGAACCGCTCAGTCATAAACTCAGCAGCGGTGATCAAGTTGAAATTTTAACATCGAAGAAACAACGACCGAAAGAAGATTGGTTAAAAATTGTAATCACGGCTTCTGCGCGTCAGAAGATTAAAACCGCTCTTAAAGAAGAGAAAAAACAGATTTCCGAAGAAGGAAAAGAAATGCTCAAGCGAAAATTCAATTCGCTTAAAATCTCTTGGCAAAGTAAAAACATTGATGAGTTTGTTCGCGCTTACCAATGCGTTTCTGCGGTTGACTTCTACTACAAAATTGCAAAGGGAAGAATTGAGTTGAAGAAGTTAAAACCGCACACCGTTGAAGGTGATCGCATTCGATTTGAAAGACATGCTCCAATTGAAAAACACGAAGACACCACACACATTGTTACAACTGCTCCTTCATCTGGAGATACTGTGCTGATTGGTGACGATAAACAAAAAGTAGATTTCAGTTTAGCGCCTTGTTGCAATCCAATTCCGGGGGATGAAGTATTCGGTTTTATTACTGTTTCAGAAGGGATAAAAATTCACCGAACGAACTGTCCGAATGCGCAAGAGCTCATGAGCAAATACGCGTATCGCGTGATTAAAGCAAAATGGAGCAGCAACGACTTGGTGCAGTTTGAAGTGGGATTGAAGTTTTCAGGAACCGATGATGTGGGTTTGGTACAAAAAATAACCAACATCATTTCTACCGATATGAACGTGAACATGCGCGCCATTTCTTTCGAAGCCCGCGATGGAATTTTCGAAGGGAAAGTAATTGTGTTGGTTCATGATACAGAACACTTGAACCATTTGATTAAAAATCTGAAAGATGTCGATGGTGTTCTAACGGTCGATCGTATTGAGAGTGAATTTGCTTAATGCGCCTTCATCTTTCGTATTTTTGAAACATGACCGCTGCTGGAAAAATAGAATTGTTGCTTCAATCGAAGAAAAAACAACTGGCTGTTCTCATTGATCCAGATAAATGGAACAGTGAAAATGCACAGCAGCAAGGAGAATTGTACAAAGCCGCTGGAGTTGATTTCTTATTGGTTGGCGGAAGCTTAAATGCTGCCTCCGATTTCAATGAACGCGTGGAGCATTTGAGAAAATCATGTCCCCTTCCATTGGTTCTGTTTCCGGGTCATCCGCTTCAACTTACCAAACACGTAGACGCTACACTTTTTCTTTCTTTAATATCTGGAAGAAATGCTGAATTCCTTATTGGACATCAAGTTGTTTCTGCGCCTTATTTGCATGAGTGGAAACAGGAAGTTATTCCAACCGGCTACATGTTGGTGAATGGCGGAAACACGACAACTGCTATTTACATTAGTCAGACCGTTCCACTTCCCAACGACAAACCCGAAGTTGCTGCAGCCACTGCGCTTGCAGGGAAATACCTAGGCCTTCGTTGTTTTTATTTAGACTCTGGGAGTGGAGCAGAAAATCCTGTTTCGCAAGAATTGATTTATGCGGTGAAGAAGACCACACAACTTCCCGTAATTGTTGGAGGTGGTATAGTGAATGAGCAACAAGCACATGCTGCATGGCAAGCCGGTGCAGATGTTGTAGTCATGGGAACAGCAGTGGAACAGAATCCTGAAATACTTTTCGAAATACAAAAATTGAATGCCTTATGATTCGTAGACCTTTTAACCTCAAGCAATGGATTGATGACAACAGACATCTTCTTCAGCCTCCTGTTGGAAATAAGAATTTATATGTTGAATCGGGGGACTATGTAATCATGATTGTGGGCGGACCAAACGCTCGTAAAGATTACCACTACAACGAAACAGAAGAATGGTTTTTTCAAATCGAAGGAAGCGTTGTAATTGGCATTCAAGAAGACGGTAAAGCGGTTGACATTGAAGTGAAAGAAGGAGAAATGTTCTTGCTTCCAGCGAAAACACCCCATCAACCAAGAAGAGGTGCAGGTACTGTAGGTATCGTGATTGAGGTGAAGCGTGAAGACCGTGAATTAAAAGACGGATTGCTGTGGTTCTGTGAAAAGTGTAACCACAAACTTCACGAAACTTATTTCATTTTAGAAAACATTGAAAAAGATTTCTTGCCTCGTTTCAGAGAGTTTTACGGAAGTGAAGAAATGAGAACATGCAAGTCTTGCGGACATGTAATGGAGACTGATCCAAAGTTCGTTTAACGGCGTTTCAACCAAAGCTCTGGATTCTGCGGAACCCATCCGGCTTCAGAAACTTTTCCCAATTCGAAGTGTAAGACATAGCCTTCACCGTTGTCTGCAACGGTTCCTATTTTGTCTTTTGTATTCACTTTCGTTCCAACCGAAACATATACGTTTTGTAATCCACTGTATACCGTCTTGTATGCGCCATGCGTAACAATGACGTTCATGCCTGCTCCTTGAATATTGAAGACGCTGGTTACAGTTCCGTTGAAGACCGTATAGATTTCGGCATTCGCTGAAGTAATGAAATCGACACCCTTGTTATTCACTTCAATTCCAGCAATGGATTCATGCGGATGCCTTCCGAATTTCGAACCGATAGCACCTGAAGGAACAGGCCATGGAAGACTTCCCTTATTCTGTTCGAAAACTGAATTAGCTAAAACAACATCGGGCGCACTCTCCATTTTTGGCGCTGCCTTTTCAATAGGTTTAGGCGGAGTAACCACCGTGACAGGTGTGCTCGTTTTCACAGGAGCTGAAGTTCCTGTTGCATTCGCTGAAGCATTGTTAGAAGCAGTTGCGTTAGCTGCCGCTCTGCGTTGCTCTTCTTTTCTTTTTTCTTCTGCTAAGCGTGCCTTCTCTGCCTCTTGCTTCCGAATGCGTTCGTTCTCTGCAGCTATTTCCTGACGCACAATGTCTTCGATTTTAGCTGTTAACTGTCTGCGTTCGATTTCCTTTTGTCGTTGAACTTCGCGAAGTTTTCCTTCTTCCGATTTAAGAAATTCCAATTTCTTTTGTTGCTCAACTTTATTGGTAGCAATTTCATTTCTCTCGTTCAGCTCATCGTTTGAAAGCGCCAATTTGGTTTGCTTATTTCCTTCTAGCATAGAAATATTCTCAGCAATTTCCAACTGCGCATCTTTCATTTGTTGTGCATGAAACTTCCTGTTCTCAGCGTACTGCTTCAAAAGCTGAACACGCTTAACAGCTTGGAAAAAATCGGAAGAAGATAAGATGAATGCGAGTTTAGAATACGACGAGCGCTGCTTGTAACTGTTGTATATCATCTTAGCATATTCAGCCTTCAAATCTTGAATGCTTGCTTCCAATTCAACAACTCTCCCTTCTCCATTTTTAATTTCGCCATCGATAGAACCTACTTCGGCATTGATGGAGCGAATTAATTCTTCGCGCAATCTAATTTGTTCGTTCAACAAAGACAATTCCGCAGAAGCGTTTCGTTGATCGGCTTGATATTCCTTGATAAGTTGCTTGGTTCGTGCAATTTCTTCATTCAATTCACTTCTTCGCGAAGTCAATTCAGCTTTCTTCGTCTGAGCGAAAACCCATTGAAATGTCAATCCTGAACAAACAAGAACCAGCACGAGCAGTGCATAGGATATTTTTGATTTATTCAGTCTACTCATTTCTATTTCCTTTTGATTGGATAATCCTTGTCGTAGTCGAACGAGAAATCGTAATGATTTTGTGTGTTCAAACGAACTATCTTAAAATCCAACGCGGTCTTGCCTTTCACATCATCGATTTGAATGTTGCATTTGTGTGGATAATGTGAAGGGTCTTCTTCATCGAATTCGGAATAATTGATTTGCACCATTCGCTTGGTTCGAATGTCTGTTAATTCACATTTGGCAACCTTGTAATTATTCGATTCAATCCAAAACTTAGAGGAAATCCAGTCGTTGTCTTCTAATCGCTTAGGCACTCTTCTTCCCTCTCGTATGCCCGATGAATCTTGGTCTTCCGAGGCTCTTCTCACACGTCTTGAAACACGCGATATCAAGGTGTAATACTCCACGTCGAGTTTTTCAATTCCGCTTTTCATGCGACCCTCTTCGCGACTCAATCCGATTGGATTACCAATGAGCAGGTCTTGCAAGGTGGAAAGGTCTAAATCTATTTTCGCTAATTCGGTTAACTGATTTACGGAACCCAAGAAAACATATTTGTCTCCTGGTATTTCAGACACCATTTTCAAACTGTCTTTATCTACTAGTAATCTTAAAACTTCAATTCCCAAAGCTGGGCTCACGCTGACAGAAACAGCGCTATCCTTGCGCATTCGAACAGTAGCCTTAAACCCCTGTTGCTCTTCTCCACTCGTAAATTCAGCGTCGAGTTTCATTCCCAACCATTCAAAATCGAAGTTGTTTTTATCGATATGACGCGTCAGAAAAGCCTGAGATCTTTCCTTCAAAGGCTCTTGTGTTTCCACAACCTCTTTACTCTTGCAAGCAAAAAGAAACGGAATAAAGAGTATGACTATATACTTATTCAATGAACTTCTTTTGATTAATTTTTTCTTTCAATTTGGAATGCGTAGGATTTAACTGCAATCCTTTGTTCCAACACTCCATAGCCTTTGATTCATTTCCTAACATGAAATACGCATCTCCTAAATGCTCCCATATTTCTTGGTCGGTCGCATTTAATTTCACTGCTATTTCCAATTGCTCTACGGCAGCCTGATATTGTTTCTTCTGAAACAAGATGAAACCGAATGTGTCTAAATAAATTGCGTTGTTCGGCTGCATAGAAACAGCGTACTGAACGATACCTAAAGCTTTGTCGAGTTGTACCCTTTTAATCCCAAGATAATAGGCGTAGTTATTCAAAGCTGTTGCATTGTCTGGATTCTGAATTAATGCTTGTTCGAATGATTTCTCACACTGTGTCCAATTATTCATCTTGAAATACACACTTCCCAACGAAGAATAAAACTGAGAGAGCAATTCAGGGTTTTCAATAACCAAATCTCTTCCTGTGCTCAAAATCTCCAATGACTTAGGGTATTCCTGAAGTTTCAAGTATCCCAAACCAGTGTAGTAATAAACCTCGGCATCGGTGGGAAAAAGCTCTAAAGCTTCATTTCCAATGTTAACCAATTCATTCCACTTGCGAAGTTGCTTTTGATTCTCTAACAAGAACTGCCAAACCATTACATCGCTTTTATCCAACTCCACTGCCAGCTTGAGCATTTCTTCTTGACGACTCAAATTATTTTGATGATCGGCTATAAAAGAAAGTTGCACCAAGCATTCGTATTCCGATTTAAATTGATGGAATGTTAAATCAAATATTTCCCAAAGCGGTTTCAAGAATTTTTCATCTTGCGCAACAAGCTCTTCATATTTCTTCAAGACATCAATGGCATCGTACCAAGTTAGGTCTCCCGATTGAATCGATTGTTTCAACAACTCGTAACTCTTCGCATCGTTCCCTGAAGTAGCCAATTCACCGCTCTCTTCCAACAAAAGTTTTCCGTTGTTCGGAATCTTCTCTTTCATGTGAGCCAACCAACGCTTGGCATCCTCGTTCAATTTCATTTCACGGTAGAATTCCAACAGGTGGAAATAAAAATCATCATCAACCTGATTCTTCTTTTCGAACTCTTCCAACACCATTCCTGCCTCTTTATATTTTCCTTGCCAACTCAACAATTCAAATCGTTTACGAGCAATGTCCTCGTCCTCGCCTTGAATGGCGGCCAATTGCGCGAGAACATTCGCAGCCTGATTCATATCGTAATTTCCGATTACATTCAAGTACTCGTTCAAAATTGGAACAGGATTGGTGCTGTACTTCACCGACAAATCGAAATGCTTGATACCGTCTTTGATGTCCCCCGAATAAATTTCGTAGTAGGCCAAATCTTTCAAATACCACGAGTTCATCGGCTCCATTTCTACAGCCATTTTAATATGCTCTTTCCCCATCTTCTCGAACTTCGGAAGTTGCGAGCACAACTTTGAAATTTCATAGTGAGCAGCGCTTACGTTTTCATACTTCAACGCAGTGTTGAAATAGTTGATAGCCACTTCAAAATTGCCCGCCATCTTCGCCTTTTCACCCTGATAGAAATACTGCTGAAACTTCGCGTGATTCTCGTCGGTAACCACAGTTGGTTTCTTTGTTCCGCATGAAGCAAGAACAAGTAGGGAGAAAAGAAAAAGAATTCTTTTAGTCATTGTTTTGAATGGAATTGTATGAACCCAAATCAAGCACACCCTTTACGCCCGCAACTTGACAATACTCATCGATTAACGAATTATTAAGCTGACAATTCTCAATTTTTGAATTCGATTCCACAGAAGAATTTTCTATTGTTGAATTTGAAATCGAAACGTTACTTGCAATGCTAACATTTGGACCAACGGTTGAATTCCGAAGAATCACATTCGAACCGAAATAACACGGCTCAATAATTTTCGAATCGCCTTCCAATTGGACATTGTGGCTTTGTGAAAGTCTTGAAACAACCGAAGCCATGGTCTCTACCACTGCATTTTTGTTTCCGCAATCCATCCATTCGTCTACCTCACCTGGAACGAATTTCGCACCTTGCTTCATCATGTTGCGCATGGCATCTGGCAGTTGGTATTCGCCGCCATTCATGATGTTGTTGTCTAACAGATATTGAAGCTCGCGTTTCAACCACTCGCCGTCCTTGAAATAGTAAATGCCAATCATGGCCAAATCTGAAATGAACTCTTGCGGTTTTTCTTGGAAGGAAACAATGGTTCCTTCGTTGTTCAATTCCACCACACCAAACTGACGAGGATCTTCGATTTTCTTCACCCACAATACACCGTCTGCATTTGGATCCAATTTGAAATCGGCACGAAACAACGTGTCTGCGAAAGCAACCGTAACGGGACCTTGAAGAGCAGATTCTGCACACATAATGGCGTGGGCAGTTCCAAGCGCTTGATCTTGGTAATGTATGGTTCCTTTGGCACCCAACTGTTCAGCTAATGCGATTAAATGATTTTCTACTTCCTTTCCAAAGCGTCCGATTACGAAAGCAATCTCTTCCACTTTCTCGGTCTGAATGGAAACAATATCTTCGACAAGTCTTTGTACAATAGGCTTTTCAGCGATTCTCACTAATGGCTTGGGTGTAACAAGTGTATGCGGACGTAAGCGCTTACCCATACCTGCCATTGGAATAACTATTCTCATCTCTCGTTAATTTCTTTCTAACAAAAGAAAGCAAAAAGGCCGAAATCTTTTCGGCCTTTCCATGAAGTAATGAACATTTGAAATTGAATGAATTATTTCACTCCCGTGCTGCCGAATCCGCCTTCTCCTCTTTCACTTTCAGAAAGCGTTTGTTGTTCCACCCACTCGATTTGTTCGTGCTTGGCAATTACCATTTGAGCAATACGCTCGCCAGGTTCAATCGTAAACACATCATTCGAGAGATTCACTAATAAAACTTTAATCTCTCCGCGGTAATCGGCATCAATAGTTCCCGGAGTATTTAACACGGTGATACCGTGTTTAAATGCCAATCCGCTTCTTGGACGAATTTGCGCTTCGGTTCCAACAGGTAATTCCATGAACAATCCGGTTGGAACAAGCACTCGCTCGAGGGACTTCAAGGCGATGGGTTCTTCAATGTTCGCTCGAAGATCTAAACCCGCTGCATGCGCCGTGGCGTATGCAGGTGCCTCGAATTTCGATTTATTGATGAGTGCAACTTTCATTATTTACCCGTAAATGTTGGTTTGCGTTTTTCCATGAAGGCGGTTGTTCCTTCTTTGAAATCTTCGGTTCCGAAACACTTTCCGAACTCTTCCGCTTCGGCTTTCAATCCAACTGCTTCTCCATCGAAACCCGCTTGAACCGCACGCAAGGCACTTGATATGGCAGACGGTGAAAGCTTTTCAATTTTACCCGCTAAGTCTGTTGTGAACTGCATTAAATTTTCCAATTCAACCACATGATTCACCAAGCACCATTGCAATGCATCTGCTGCAGAAAGTCTTCCAGCAGTTACAATTAATTCCGTTGCTTTTCCTCTTCCCACCAAACGTGGAAGACGCTGTGTTCCACCATATCCAGGAATTACGCCTAATGAAACTTCAGGCAATCCCATAACTGCATTTGAAGAAGCCACACGCATGTGACAGCTCATGGCCAATTCCAATCCGCCTCCGAAAGCATAACCGTTTACCGCTGCAATAACAGGAGTATTCAAACGCTCAACGAAATTGAATAATTGCTCGTGTCCCAACAACGAAAGTTCCTTTCCTTGTTCAACCGAAAAACTAGCAAATTCTTTAATGTCGGCACCCGCCACAAACGCTTTCTCACCTGCGCCTGTCAATACAATTGCACGAACATTATCATCTGCATCTGCATCTGCGAAAGCCGCATGGAGTTCCTCAATTGTTGCCTTGTTCAAGGCATTCATCTGGTCGGGTCTGTTTATGGTAATGATGCGCGTTGCACCAATGTTTTCAAGAAGTAAAAATTGAAACGACATGTGATAATTGTTTTTGCGAATTTATTCCAAAAGAGATTAACGAATCACAGTAACGTGTCCAATTAATTCCTGCCTCCGTTCAATACTGTCGAAAGATAACTTCCAAGTGTATACATCGTTTGGAACGAAGTAACCCTTATAACCCGCTAACCAGGGCTCGTTTGGATTATTCGTTTCGAAAATTAGAATTCCCCAACGGTCGAAAATTTGGAAGTGAAAGCCTGTTAAATTTTCTCCAACAACTAAGAAAACGTCATTCAATCCATCGCCATTCGGCGTTACTGTATTTGGGACATAAACGGGGAAATACGGGCGCACAAAGACCGAATCAATTCCCACACAGCCCGTGTTGTTGGTTGTAGTTAGGTAGTACCAAGTGGGTGACGAAGGGATTGCGGTTGGATAGGCGCAATCGGTGCACGACAGTCCGGTTGCTGGAGACCAGTTGTATTCCAAACCAAAGGTATTTCCGAAGAGTTCCGTGCTACCTGGATAATCGAAATATTGATCAGGACCTGCGTCTACTTCTGGAAGCGGAAGAATGTTCATGAACAACGAATCTGTATCTGCACAACCATTCACGTCGGTTCCAACCACAGTTATCCATTGCGAAAAAGGAGCGTTAGCCAATGTTGAACTCGCAGATGCATCAACCACACTGCTGAATGGAAGCCACGAGTAAAAATCGGCTCCGCTTGCTTCAATGGGATAGTATTCACCCAGGCAAACGGTTCCTCCTTCGGAAGCAACCACATTCAATTCAATAACATTAATGGACACTTCGGAATTACCTGCTCCACAAGCATTGGTAATAGCCACGTTGTAGGTGATTGAATTATTTGGTGAGGCCGTAGGATTCTGAATCGTAGTTGAATTCAATCCCGCTGAAGGTGACCATGAATATGTGAGTCCTTCTTCCGCTTGAAGCACCACGCTCTCTCCCAAACACAAATCAATGGTCGGATAAACAACTCCACCAGGGACGGTTTGTTCCACAAACACGTAACAGCTATCGGTGTCTTGGCAACCTTCGGGGGTTGTTATCGTGACAAAGAACTGCTCATCCACCAGAGGTGTTGCAACGGTGTTTGCTGAATTCAATGTACTTAAGGAAGATGAACTTTGCCATTGATATACTGCTCCGCCCGAAGCTGAAAGAGCTTGTGACTCGCCAACGCAAATGGTGAAGTCTGGGCCGGCTTCAGCAATTAGAATAATCACATTTACGTAGACGCCTACAGTATCGCTTCCACATGCATTAAAATCTGAAACGTAATAAGTGGTAGAGTTGTTCGGAGCGGCTACAGCCGTGCTTCCGCTGATACTTGAGAGAGTGGCATTATTTATCCAAAGCAAATTCGCCGAGCCTGTGGCATTCAGCGTCACCGATTCACCCAGGCAAATGGGATTTACATTCGCAATCGTTGGTGGAACGAAGTCAATAATTTGAAGATTCACGGTGGCAGTATCCGAGACGTAGCAATCATTAATGTCGGAGGCAATCATTGAGACTGTAATGCTTCCCACATTATTGAACACATGACTCGGTTCGAAGGCAGTGCTTGTAAATCCGTCACCAAAATTCCAAATAAAATCAGAGGCATTCAAGGTTCCATTGGTGAATTGCGCGGGGCTTCCCACACAAATTTGAGAAGGTCCCTCAACATTCGCTATTGCGTCCAATTGTCCCAGATCAAAACGAAAAACAGCTAAGTTGCATCCGAAACTGTTATTGGTGGAAGACCAAGCTCCTGGAGTGGTTGGAAAATCATCGTTGTTCTGACAACCCGCGCAAACCGCTTGATACACAGAGCCGCTTTTATCGAAACGTGAAGTTCCACCGTCGACATGCTCTGCGCTTGAACCTCCGCCGAGATAAGAACCGTATACCAATTGGGTTGCTGAAGCATTCAACACCGCTAAATAAAAATCACTTCCGTCAGTGGCCGATTGAAATGCATCGGCAGTAATCGGTAGATTATTCGTGGTGCTGTTATAGGCTAGGCAAGTGAGTGCGGGACAAGTTATTGAGTTGGTATGTCCGCCCCAACCGCTGAAATAAATTTGATTGCAATCGCTAACCAAAAATGCTGTTGGAGAAATATCAATCTCGCCACTCCCTGTTCCTATGGTTGTATTCCAATTGAGTGTGCTCAGTGATGGATTGTATTGGCGAATAAATTGACCGCTGTTTGCTTGACCATATAACCCTGAAGTAATGGTCATGGTTCCTGCAGTTTGTCCTAGACAATAAACATTATCGTTTAAATCGGTTTGAAGGAAATAGGCTTGATCGTATTCGCCTGTTCCAATAAATGTTCCTGCAACGGGAGTGAACGTATTTGCATCTATTCGAAGAATAAATCCATCGGTTGCTCCATTCCAATTGGGATCTTGACCATTGGAACAAAATGGAAAATTCTGACTTTGAGTTCCGCCTGCTAAAAGTAAATCTCCATCGTTTGCAAACTCCAAGGCGTAAATCGCATCCGCACCCGACCCCCCGAAATAAGAGGCCCACAACAACATGCTCAAACTCGGATTTAGTTTCGCGACATAGCCGTCACTTTCGCCCCCTCCAAAATTCGGCTGTGTTGAAGCACCTGCGATGTCTGCATTGCCACGAACACACGAACCAATAAAGATGTTATTGTTGCTATCTACATTTACTTCTCCGCGAAACGCATCGCCGTAATTGTAAAACAATTCATAGGCGTAATTCAATCCATCTGCAGCCGTTTCACCCAAAAAAGTTGAAGCTGCCAAGGTTCCACTTGCATTGAATTTCGTGATAAAAAAATCACACCCATCGGGATGTCCACTTGTAAAAAATGTCGACATCATCACAGGATTTCCGCCTGCAAAAACAGATTGATATGCACCCAGAGAAGTGGGGAAATCGTTACTACCTGTTACACCGAAAACTATGATTCGATCCTGGCTATCGACGACAACGGAATGTGGAGTTTCCTGATGAAGACCTCCTAAATACGTACTGTACAAAAGTCCGGAACCCGTTGCGTCGAACTTGGAAATCGCAACATCGAAATAATTACCCGTTGTTGGGTTGAAAGTGGAACTGTATGCGTTTGCAGTTGTGGGGTAATTGTTTGCGAAGACACTTGCACCTGAAACCAAGTTTCCGCTTAAATCATCACATGCCGTAAATCCGAAATTGTTGGCTGCTGAACCAATAAAAGAAGAGAAAGCAATCTCAGGATCTATGATTAAGGCATAGTTAGAATCGTAGTTTCCCAATTGAAAACGCATACGATTTCCCTCCAAAACATAGTGACAAATCACTTCGATTAAATGTCCGTTTATCGATTGAAAAGCAAACGGTCTTGACTCATAGATTCTTCCGAGAAGATGATGGGTAATGAGACACCCAGAGGTATCTAGTTCAAGTTGAAGTGAATCGTGGTAATGCCACGAAATGAGATTTGGATTTGCGTGGGGTGCGAGTTCGAATTGATATTTGATGGACTTCGATTTTCCGAGAACACGAAGGTTTATGCCTTCGTACACATTTTGAAAATTGATGTTCTGAAATCGCTTGACGTGGTCACTCCATTTTGTTGAATCGGAACCTAAGTAGTAATTGAAATAACCAGGTATTTCATCATCTTCTTCTGCCTGATTCAATTCAGCATTTTCCAATTGTTGAAGGAAGAACAACGTTGTTACGCTTTCCGGAAGCGCTTGGGGTTTATGATCCGGGATGAAGACGGTTGTGTCGAACAATTGATAGGCGAATCCGTTGTTTTGAATCCAGAAGGATCCTCCGGGAATTTCGGCTTTGTATTGGACTTCTGAAGGCCATTGGCCTTTGTTCTGAATGAAAGAAATCTGCGAATAAATTATTGCTGGCAAAAAAGCCAGGAATAACAACAGCAATAATATCTTCTTTCGTTGGGGAAACATGGTCTTCGAAGATAAGACTACTTCGAAAGACAATGCGTTGCTTTTGTAAAAAACTAGCTGAGTTTGTCAGCAAGTATTCTCATTTCCATTGCCGGAGAAATCTTCTCATACAGGATGCGGTAAACAGCATCGGCAATGGGAATATCGGCATTGAATTTTTTATTGATTTCGTGAATGCCTCGCGTTGCGTAGTAACCTTCTGCAACCATGTTCATTTCAATGGTTGCCCATTTCACGCTGTAACCCTTCCCGACCATGGTTCCGAAGGTTCTATTCCGTGAATACGGAGAATACGCCGTTACGAGCAAGTCTCCGAGATAAGCGGAAGACTTCACGTCGCGGTGGACTTCGTGAACGGCGTCAATGAATCGCTCGATCTCACGAATAGCAGCACTTACCAATACCGCCTGAAAATTATCTCCATAACCCAAACCGTGACAAATACCAGAAGCCACAGCATATACGTTTTTCAGAATGGCAGACAACTCTGTTCCAAAAACATCTTCTGTTGTGGTTGTCTTTATAAAACGACATTTCAATTGCTCGGCCATGTAATCGGCCTTTTCTAAATCAGAGCAACCGATGGTTAAATAAGATAATTTCTCAAGGGCCACCTCTTCCGCATGACAAGGACCGCATATAATTCCGATGTTCTCATATGGCACATTCCAGTTCTTGTGGAAGTAGCGGGCGGGAATTGCATCGAACTCATTAATAACCCCTTTGATGGCTGAAAACAGAACTTTATTCTCCAAACCTTCTACGTTAGCCTCTTGAAACGCAGAATGCACAAAAGCAGAAGGTATAGCCACAACCAAAATATCACAAGCGTTAACTACCTCTTGAAGATTCGAAGAAACATGAACCTTCTCCATATCGAATTCAATACTTTGAATGTAGTTGGGATTGTGACCAAACTCTTGAATGTGCTTTACAGCCTCCTCGTTACGCATCCACCAATGCACATGCGCTTGAGATTGACTCAAAAGTTTCGTCAAAGCAGTAGCCCAACTACCGCCTCCTAATACACCTATAGTCTTCGATCCTGCATCCGTCATGTTTGCAAAGATAATCATTCTCTCAAACTGCATTTTCCTTCGTAATTTGCAAGCCTTGAAGCCAAGGCATTATGGGAAAACTAAAAACGATACTGGTTGACGACGAATTTTTCGCGCGAGAGAATTTAAAAATGTTGCTGGAAGAATACGCCAATGAACAAATTGATCTCATCGGTGAGGCTGCTTCGGTAAAAGAAGCGTTAGAGCTGTGCGAAAAGAACAAAGTTGAGCTCGTGTTTCTAGACATAATGATGCCTGAGGCGGATGGATTCGCTTTCTTGGAACAAGTGAAAGAGCGAAACTTCCAAGTTGTATTTACGACAGCCTTTCGCGAGTATGCTGTAAAGGCCATCAAAGAAAATGCACTCGACTACCTCGAAAAGCCTATTGATATTGAAGAGTTAAAGAATGTTGTTGCCAAAGCTGTAAAAAACCAAGAACAACAAACAGGTGGATTGGATGAAAATAAAATCAATCGCGTTCTTCAGGAAATTGCCTTACACAGCAACTTCGATAAGACCATAGTTCCTACAAGAGATGGCTTTGTTATTCTTCGCAACAACGAGCTTATTCGATTGGAAGCCGACGAGAATTACACGACCTTGTATTGTGTAAATGGAAAAAAATACGTGAGTAGTAAGAACATCAAATCGTTCGAAGAAAAATTGGACTCGCACATGTTCATGCGTGTGCACAAATCGCACATTGTGAATATCGCCTTCCACCTGAAAGAATTCAATAGAACAGAAGGAAACGTGGTGGTTCTTTCAAACGGCGATCAAGTGCCTGTTTCAAGAAGAAAACTTCAAGAGTTTTTAGACAAGATGCAAGAATAAGCATGCGCTTTTCAAAATACATATCGTTGGTTTTTATGTTGCTTCCAATGCTAGCATCTGGGCAGCAATTCTCTTTCATTCAATACAGCTTGAAAGAAGGATTAGCGCAAACGCAAGTGCGGTGCATTCAACAAGACTACAAAGGGTATGTTTGGATTGGAACACTTGGAGGGGCTTCAAAATTCAACGGAAATGATTTCGTGAATTTCAGTAGAACCGACGGACTCATTAACAATCAGATCAACTGCATTCAGCAGCTTCAAAATGAACAAATTGTTTTCGGATCTATTGGTGGTATTTCTGTTTTAGAAGGAAACACATTTACCAATCACAAGTACACCGGAGAATTAAACGATGCCTCGACAACATCACTTCTCGAAATAAATCCGAACAACTTATTAATTGGAACTGAGAGAGGATTGATTGAATACCGAAACAACACCTTTGAGGAAAACAACCTCACACTTTTCTTCCAGGGTGAAAACATCAAACGTATTCGTAAAAGCCCATCAGGTGAAATTCTAGTGGCTTCTAAAAAAGGTATTTGGAAATTGATTAACAATCAATGGGAAGAAATCTATCGAATTCCTGACGAAGCAAATGTGCTTTTCGATTTCATTCAAAATTCAACCGGCGAGCTTTGGGCAGTTACTTCTTACGGGGGTGTTCTAAATTTAAATACAGGTCAACCCCTAACGAACATTGGCGATTATGCGCTTAGCAATGTTTTTACAGGCATTGACACACACAAAGGAAAAATTTATTTTACCAGTCGAACAGGCGTTGTTTTATTCAACGAAGCTGATCAAAGTCACTTGCTCTTTTCGAAATCGAATGGATTGGAAGTGGACGACATTCGACAAGTATTCATTGATCGCGAGGGCATTCAATGGTTCGCTAGTTACGGGGGTGGCATATTCAAACTTACCAGCACCCAATTCAAAAGCTTTAATACGAACAATGGGTTAACGGGCAATGCCGTCATGAGCATTACGCAAGATTCAAGAGGAAATTACTTCTTCGGAACCTACGACAACGGCATTAGCTTCTTATCCAATCCGTCTGATAATTTCAGTGCGTATTTTAATGCAGCACTGAATGATCTCTCCCCGAATTTACGTGTTTGGACCACTTTAAAAAGTTGGGGCTGGAAAGGGAACATTTGGATCGGAACTCCCGAAGGACTCTATGAATATGACTGCTGCTCTTTTGCTCAACCGCATTGGTTGCATTACGGAAAAGAAGAAGGCTTGGAGGAAGAAATCGTTCTTAGTCTTCTCGAACGACGTGATGGATCATTGCTCATTGGAACCAACAAAGGAATTCAAGCTTACTCCCACAAAACCTTTCAAAGTTTTTCGCAATTTCCAAACTTCCCAGCGACAAGAATTCGCCATATGTTGGAAACGAGTGAAGGAAAAATTTGGATGGCCACACGCGATGGAATTTCGCTGTTTTACAACAACACTTTCACAAATTTCGGTGAGGCGCAAGGATTGCAAGATGCCAGCGCCTACAGCATTGCAGAACTTCCGAATGGAGAAATAATTTCAGGAACTCAATCGGGATTGTACAAAGGAAATGAAAACGGATTTTCGCATTTAAACATTTCTGAAGAACCCGGTGGCAACACCGTGAATTTCTTGAAGGTCATTCAAAATAAATTATGGATTGGAACCCTCAATGGAATTTTCGTTTGGGAACTGAATAGTGCTGGAGGCCTTGGCGAACGCATCATTCACCTGAACGAATCTGACGGATTAATCAGCCTTGAAACAAACTTAAACGCCATATTCGTCGACCTTAAAAACACCGTTTGGATTGGAACACCGAACGGTGTTATGCAAATTGAATTGAGTGCGATTGAAGAGAAGTTTAACATTCCTCTTCCCATCGTGCATCTGACAAACATTCAATCGAATCTCGAAAATATCGATTGGAAGTTACTTACTTCAGGTAAGTGGGATGGCAAAGCCTTTCCGAATGGACTCGAATTCAACTACAGACAAAATTCTTTCACCTTCTTTTTCGATGCCGCAAGCACGACGTATCCGGAAAGACTTGAATTCAGTTATTGGTTGGAAGGACTGGATAGTACGTGGAGTAGCCCAACTTCCTTTTCGCAAGTGAACTTCAACAATCTTCCTTCAGGAACATACACCTTCCACATTCGCGCACGAAACGGAAAGTGGGGAACATGGAGCGAAGAAGTGACTTGGCAATTTCGAGTCTTACCGCCTTGGTATTTGACCTGGTGGGTTATTCTTATTGAATTCATTTTGCTTTCAACGATAGTCATTCTCATTTCTCGATCACGAAGAAGAAACATCCGAAACAAGCATCTAGCCGAGCAATCTGAAATGAAAGCCAAGCTGCTTATGCTTGAACAACAAAGCATGAATTCAAGCATGAATCGACACTTCATCTTCAATGCCTTGAATTCGATTCAATACTACATCAACCGTCAGGATCGTTTAGCGGCGAACCAGTATCTCACCGATTTCGCGAAACTGATTCGAAAAAACTTAGACAGTTCCCAAGAAAACTTCGCTCCGCTTTCTGAAGAAATTGAGCGACTCGAATTGTATTTGAAATTGGAAAGCATGCGCTTTCCCGACAAATTCAAATACCACATTCAGCTGGACTCACCTGAAGTTCTTCGTCAGGTTAAAATTCCAGCTATGCTTATTCAACCTTTCTTGGAAAATTCTATTTGGCATGGGCTCTTACCCAAAGATTCGGGTGGATTGTTACATGTACATTTTGGATTGAAAGATGAATGTCTTGAAATTCGTATTGAAGACAACGGTATAGGTCTCGCAGAAAGTCAGGCCCGTAAAACCAACAGCGATGGCCACATTTCGAAAGGAATGGAAATTACTCGCAGCCGAATTGACCTCATAGAGCAAATGACCGGCAAGCGCATTGAATTGAAGGGTCCCGAAGATTGGAAGTCAGAATCAGGTGAATCAGGAACGCGCGTCACGCTTCACTTCCCGAAAGATTTTCAAGAAATTTTCACTCAAGGCAACAGTTTTTAGAAGTTTTCGTTATATTTGTGTTGACTTCGGTCCAATATGAAAAAACTCAACTACATAACGCTCCTCTTTTTTGTTGCATTGGCATTCGCCTCGTGCACGAAATCTGTTTGGATGGAAGAAGTAACTTCCGTAGGAACTGAGCGTTCTGTAATCGTTGATAACACTGAGTTAAATACCGATAGTGACATTCTAGAAGAGTCTTCTGCTCCAAACAACAATCGTAATTCTGAAGGCGGTTCAGACATCACAGATGATGAAGACGACGGTATTACCGACGACGAAGACGAAGACGACACCGACCAAACTGGAAAGAGAAAGAAATAACTCTTCCTCCCTCTCAAAAACATTTTTTAACAATTTGAAATCTTGTGCCCCCACGAGATAAGTTTGCTTTATGTCATCTGAACGCTCAATTCTACACATGGACCTCGACACCTTTTTCGTGTCGGTAGAGCGTTTATTAGACAGTCGCCTCAACAACAGACCTGTACTTATTGGCGGAACCAGCGATCGCGGCGTAGTGGCCTCGTGCAGCTACGAAGCGCGAAAGTTCGGAGTGCATTCTGCTATGCCCATGCACATGGCGAAAAAGCTTTGTCCTGAAGCCGTTATCATTAAAGGAAACTCCTACAACTACCTGAAGTATTCCGATATGGTAAGCGAAATGGTTCGCGAAGCTGTTCCTCTTTTCGAAAAAACATCTATCGACGAGTTCTACTGCGATCTCACTGGGCTCGATCGATTCTTCGGGTGCTATCAGTTCGCTGGAGAACTCAGACAGAAAATTGGAAAAGAAATAGGCCTTCCCATTTCCTTCGGACTGTCTTCAAGCAAGACCGTTTCGAAAGTGGCTACGGGTGAAGCCAAGCCAAACAACCAAATTCGCATCGAAACCGGGACAGAGAAACCCTTCCTTGCACCGCTTTCCATTCGAAAGATTCCCATGGTTGGAGAAAAAACACATCAACTTCTGGTGAACCTCGGCATTCGTCAAATTCAAACGTTGCAAGAAATGCCTTTGGATGTTATGACGAAAGCGTTAGGGGAAAACGGAACCAGCATTTGGAAGAAAGCCAATGCCATAGACCCCTCGCCTGTTGTGCCGTTCCAAGAACGCAAGTCCATTTCAACAGAAAGAACATTCGATCAAGACACCATAGACGTGCACAAGCTGCGTGGATTATTGATTGCTATGACCGAGAACTTGGCGTTCCAGTTGCGCAAGGGAGAGAAGCTTACTTCATGCGTTACAGTGAAACTCCGTTACTCCGATTTTCAAACGGAAACCATGCAATGCCGTATTCCTTATACTTCGGCAGACCACATTCTTATTCCGAAAATATTAGAGCTCTTCGAAAAGCTCTACTCACGAAGGGTGCTCATTCGCTTGATTGGCGTGCGTTTCAGTCACTTGGTTTCCGGCGGATACCAGATTAATTTGTTCGACGACAACGAAGAACAGATTAGCTTGTACAATGCCATGGACGAACTGCGAAAAAAGTTCGGAGATCGCGCCGTTATGAAAGCTGCCGGAATAGAAGCGCGCAGCATTGGCCGCGGTGAAAATCCGTTCGACGGAGGTCCGCCTGTTCTTCTCGCAAACAGGCGTCAGTAAGCATTACCTTTGCACCCATGCAGCTTTGGGACAACGACCATTTTACTTTTCTTCCACCGAACTCTAACGAGCGACAAGCATTTATTGCTTGGGGGAAAAAAGATGCGTTTGTTTTAAATGAAAACAATCTCGAAGACATTCAAAAGCTTAACGATTGGTTAGCCAAAAAAACACTTCCTGTTTTCGGATATATTTCCTTCGAAGCCAAAAAACTTTTCGAAAAGGACATTTATCAAAACGTAAGTACAGACGGAAGTGAACTCATCTACTTCTTCGAGCCCCAGCACATTTGGAAAGAAGAAAATGGAAATTGGATTCCACTTACCGAAACCGAACCGAACGAACATTCGGTAATACACACCTTCATTTCCAATTACAAAAAAATTGAAATTGCTTCGAATGAAGAAAAGCTAACGTTCGAAATGCTTGAGAGTAAAGATTCCTACGTTGAAAAAATTCAGTCTGTATTGAATCACATTCAGCGTGGGGAATATTACGAAACGAACTTCTGCATGCCGCTCCAAGCCAATGGAGAATTGAAAGATGCGTTCGCTCATTTTTCAAAAATGAACAATGCGACAGAAGCTCCACACGCTGCATATTTCAACGGAGACAAGCTTCAGTTGCTTTGTACTTCCCCTGAACGATTCATTCAAAAAGTAGAAAATACAATCATCTCGCAGCCCATAAAAGGCACCGTAAAAAGAGGCGCAACTATGGATGAAGACGAGGAGAATAAAGTTCTACTTGAAACCAGTAAAAAAGAGCGTTCAGAAAACATCATGATTGTAGATCTTGTGCGTAATGACCTGTCTCGCATTGCTGAAAAAGCGAGCGTGAATGTGAAATCGTTGTGCGAACTTCATACCTTCAAGACACTTCACCATCTCATAAGCACGGTGGAAGCGAAGCTTCCTTTCAACATAACCTTTACAGAGATTTTAGCAGCAACCTTTCCCATGGGTTCCATGACGGGTGCACCGAAAATTAGCGCCGTGCAGCACATGGAAAAACTAGAAGCATTAGACAGGGGTATTTACAGCGGAAGCTTCGGAGTGATTGAGTCGAACGGCAATTTCGACTTCAATGTGATTATTCGCTCTGCGGTTTATAACAAAGAAAAAAAACAAACAACCATCAAAGTGGGAAGCGCCATTACACAAGCCTCGAACGCGGAAGCGGAATATGAAGAGTGTCTTTTGAAAGCCGCGTCTACCCTTTCCATCTTCAACTAAAATGAAACAATTACTTAAGAATTTAAAAGCCGAATTTCAAACAATCGAAGAAGCGAAATTGCTTGTGGCTGTAAGCGGTGGAATGGACTCTATGCTCATGGCTGAATTGCTACTTCGCGCAAAAATTCCATTCGCAGTGGCGCATGTGAATTACCAATTGCGCGGAAAAGATTCTGAGAAAGATGAACAGTTTGTAAAAGCCTATTGCAAAAAGAACAAGCTTACTTTCCACTGCGCACATGCTGGTGATTTGTGGAAGGCATCGAAAAACAATTTGCAAGAACGCGCAAGAGACTTCAGATACAACTACTTCCAACAATTGCAAGATGAATTTGGTTACACACACGTGGTTCTTGCCCATCACGCGAACGACCAACTAGAGACTGTTCTTCAACATCTTATTCGTGGAAGCGGCTTGAAAGGATTGCTCGGAATGAAGCGTCACACCCACAACAAATGGCGTCCGCTTTTGGAGATTTCGAAAAAAGAATTGGAGGGTTATGCAAAAGAACTCAAACTGAAATGGAGAGAAGACGCTTCAAACAGTTCTTCCATTTATGGAAGAAATAAAATCCGCAACAAGGTAGTTCCTATTCTGGAAGAAATGAATCCGAACATTTTACAAACCCTTTCCAACAGCATTGAAATTTGGGAAGAACAACACGCCATTGTTCAAGAGAGTCTTCAAAGTTGGCTCGATCAAAACGTGGTATTGAAGGGTGAAAACGAATTGCTTTCCATTGCTGCCGTGAACAATCACTATGCACCTCGTCAGATTATGTGGGAATGGTTGAACCTGTTTGAATTCACCACCGGAGAAATCGAAGAAATTTTGAAGCTTCAGAAGACGGGCGCTAAGGTGTCGAATGCCACTTATGCTGTAGCTCGCGATCGCGACAACTATGTTTTATACGCCTTGAAAAGCGAAATGACGCTTGACGAGTCGAATTATGAAGTTGACATTGTTCCAGCAAAAGGATATGAAATCGAAAAAGATTCGAAGGTTGTGCAACTGAATGCCGACAAATTGCGTTTCCCTTTGGAGATACGCCCCTTTGAGCCTGGAGACAAGATTCGTTCGTTGGGAATGAAGGGAATGAAAAAGGTGAGTGATGTGCTGGTGCAAGCGAAAATCCCTTTAAATGAGAAAAAAAACTATCCAGTTTTGGTTAGCAAGAAAGAAATTGTTGCTGTCATTGGGCTCTGTGTCTCTGAGGATTACAAGATAGACGCTACTGCGAAGAAGGTTTTTGTGATGCGACTCACGTAATTAGAAATGAATTGAACTATTTTTGAAGCTATGAAGAATTTGACCGTAAAGATTTTATTCGCAGTTGCTCTGCTTTTTTCGGGTTGGAATGTGCAAGCGCAGATTGTTGATCCTGTTAAATGGAAGACAAGTGTCATTAGCCTTCCAAACAACGAGGCTGAAATTGAAATCAAAGCGACGATTGATCCAGGGTTCCATTTGTATTCTACTCAACCGTCGACCGACCCGAATGTATATGCTCTTCCAACAGAGTTAATCTTAACTCCAGACAAAGCCAACTATGAATTAATTGGCAAACTCACCGAAGGAAAATACATTACGCATTACGACGAAATGCAAGGAGGTGAAGTAAATTATTTTGAGAACTCCGCTGTATTCAAACAAAAAATTAAAATTGTTGGAACATCTGCCTTTACGCTGAAAGGATTGATTCAAGGTCAAACATGCAACGATAAAGCATGTTACCCATTGGAATCAAAAATCAAAGTTCAAATTACACCGGGAGCTACTGAAGGTGCTGTTGGCGTTACTGCTACCGGTGATAGCATTGTGGTTGAAGAAGACCAAGTTCAATTAGAGCCGACAACAACTAAATTTCGTTATTGGATTCAGACCATTCGCAACGACAAAGACAAGCTAACTACTCGAATTGAAAACGGAAGTGTTTCCGCTCAAACGAGCCAAGATGGTAACATGTGGCAGCTGTTTTTCTTAGGATTTTTAGGTGGATTGGTTGCATTACTTACACCTTGCGTATTTCCTATGATTCCGTTAACGGTAGCCTTTTTCACCAAAGGGAACAAAGACCGTAAGAAAGGAATTTTCCAAGCGTTGATCTACGGTGGATTTATTTTCTTGATATACATTCTTCTTTCAATGCCGTTCCACTTCTTGGATCAAATCAATGAAAATATTCTTAACGACATTTCCACGAACGTTCCTCTGAACATTGTGTTCTTCGTGATTTTCATTGTATTTGCTCTATCTTTCTTCGGCTTATTCGAGATTACACTTCCAGCTGGATTGGCGAATAAAATGGATAAGAATGCAGAGGCTGGCGGATTGCTTGGTTCTTTCTTCATGGCTTTAACATTGGCAATTGTATCCTTCTCTTGCACAGGACCGATCTTGGGATCATTGCTTGCAGGATCATTGGCGAAAGACGGCGGAGCCATTCAGTTAACTGTTGGAATGGGTGGATTCGGATTAGCACTTGGAATTCCGTTTGCCTTGTTCGCGATGTTCCCAGGCATGATGAAGAGTTTACCAAAATCTGGAGGCTGGTTGAACTCTGTGAAAGTGGTACTTGGATTTTTAGAAGTTGCTCTCGCATTAAAATTCTTATCACAAGCCGATTTGGTTGTGCACTGGAATTTATTGAAGTATGAAGTCTTCATGGGATTGTGGGTAGTTATCTTCTTCGGAATGTACCTCTACCTCATTGGCGCTATCAAGTTTTCGCACGACAGTCCTATTCAAAAGTTTTCGAAATTCCGCATTGTATTCACCACGTTTGTTGGAATGTGGGTGGTATACCTTGCTAGCGGATTAATGTTGAATGAAAAAGGAACTTCATACAATGCGCTTGCCTTAATGAGCGGACTTGCACCACCTACCGGATATTCCTACGCTTATCCAAGCGATTGTCCTCACGGTTTGTTGTGCGAGCACGATTACAATGTCGCATTGGAACGAGCGCGCAAAGAAGGAAAACCTTTATTTGTAGACTTCACAGGATATGCTTGTGTAAACTGTCGTAAGATGGAAGAACACGTGTGGCCTGAAGTTCTTGATTTATTGCAAAATGAATTCATTGTCGTAAGTCTTTATGTCGATGACAAGCAAGAACTTCCTGCTGAATTAAAAGAGACTGTAGTTACGAAGTGGGCAGGAATTGAAAAAGAAATTGAAACTTATGGTGATCTTTGGTCGGCCTTTGAGATTGAAACTTTCAACAACAATTCTCAACCGATGTACGCAATCATTGACCCAATGACCGAAGGAAGAGAAGAACTCATGAATCCTATCAAAAGTGGAATTGTTGAGACCTCTGAATTCCGTGCGTGGTTGGAAGAAGGCTTGCAAGCTTTCAACAACAAGTAATGGGTAACGTTGGTTAAACCAACTTGACGCATTGAAATCTTTTTCGTTTCTTCGTAAGGAATGAAAAAAAGACTTTTACTTTTCTTAACATTTTGTTTTTCGGTAGCGCTCACTGCGCAGAAAACTATCGTGTTCGGAACTGTAATTGACGCCGTAAGTAAACAATCCATTCCCTTCGCACCTGTTTATTTTGTTGGAACCAAATCGGGAACCACATCCGATGAAAATGGAAAGTACCGCATTGAAACGTATTACTCCAGTGATACGCTGCGTTGCAAAGGAATGGGCTATGCGCAGCAATCGTTCTATGTGAAGCAAGGAACCACCAAAGAAATAAACTTCGCTCTCGTAGATGAAAACACCACGAGTGTTGTTGTTATTCGCCCGAAAGACGAACCCAATCCCGCAATTGCACTTATGAAAAAAGTGATTGCGAATAAGAAAATCAACAACAGAGAAAAGTTAGATGCTTACGAATACGAAGCTTACAACAAAGTAGAGTTCGATTTGAACAACATCAACGAAGCCATTGCAGATAAAAAACTCATGAAGCCCTTCGAATTTATTTTTGAAGGAATAGACACTACGCAAGAAAAGCCTTACCTGCCCGTCTTCATGACGGAGTCGCTCTCTGATTTCTATTACAGACGCAATCCGAAAATTTCCAAAGAAATTGTAAAAGGAACTCGCGTTACCGGAGTGGAAAATCAAAGTGTGAATCAGTTTTTGGGCGACATGTACCAAAACGTAAATGTCTATGACAATGAAATTGTCATTTTCAGAAAAAGTTTCACATCTCCTGTTTCAGTCTATGCACTTGGATTTTACGATTACGGACTTGTAGACAGTGCCTTCATCGATGGAAAATGGTGCTACAAATTGGAATTTTTTCCACGTAGAAAACAAGAATTATTGTTTCACGGTGAAATGTGGATCCACGACACCACCTACGCAGTAAAGCAAATAGACGCAAGCATTTCTGAAGATGCGAACATCAACTGGATCAAACAATTCAGCGTTCACCAAGAGTACAATGAAGTAGAGAATGAAGTTTGGATGTTAGTGAAAGACCAACTCTTGGTTGAATTCAACATGAGTGAAAAAAAATTAGGTGTCTACGGGAGGAAAAATAGTAGCTATAAAAAATTCACCATTAACAAACCTCGCGAAGATGAATTCTATCAGGGGTATACCGACATTATTGTAGACCCCAACTCTTCCAATCACGACGATGCCTATTGGCAAAACATGCGGCATACAGCATTAACGGCAAAGGAAGAACGCATCTATAACATGGCCGATACACTTAAGACGCTTCCGCAATTCAAGACGGTCACGGATATTATTACGTTGTTTGTTTCGGGGTATAAGGTGAAGGGTAATTTCGAATATGGTCCATATTATACCTTTTACAGTTTCAATCCCATTGAAGGAAATCGTTTGCGTTTCGGCGGAAGAACAAGCAATGCCTTCAGCACAAAACTCATGCTCGACGGGTACATGGCTTATGGATTCCGCGACGATCGATTTAAGTACGGTGCAGGCGGATTGTACATTATTCAGAAAAGTCCACGCTTCGCAATTTCTGCTCATGGCAAGCGTGACATGGAGCAGCTCGGACTAGGGGCAGGTGCTTTCAGACAAGACAACATTTTATCTTCTTTGTTTCGAAGAAATCCGGCAAATAAACTCACCGATGTAACGGACATTAATTCATACATCGAAAAAGAATGGCTGTATGGTCTTTCGAATAAACTCATCTTCACACACCGAATTTTAAAACCAGCCGGAACCAAGTATTCCTACACTCGCTTCCTCCCAATTACCAATAGCTACGAGCAAGAGAACGCATTAATCTCCACTGAAATCTCATTGTATACGCGCTTTGCATTCAAAGAAAAGTTTGTGTACGGTGAATTTGAGAGAATCAGTTTGGGAACGAATTACCCTGAATTCGAAATGATTTATAGTCTTGCACTGCCAGGAGTAATGAATGCTGAGTACAAGTATCAACGACTGCAAATGCAGGTGTATGATAAGATGCGCTTCGGTCCGTTCGGTTATTTGAATCTCACCGTTCAGGCAGGAAAAATATTTGGGAACCTTCCATACCCAATGTTGCAAATGCACCAAGGGAACGAAACATTCTTTTACGATGAAGCCAGTTACAACACCATGAATTACTTTGAATTCGTGAGCGACCAATGGGCCAGTGTCTGGGGTTCTTACCACGCAGAAGGACTCTTCTTCAATAAGGTTCCGTTATTGCGCAAGTTGAAATGGCGAGAAGTAGCTAGCGCGAAAGTCTTAGTGGGAAGCTACGATTTGAAGAACGATGAACTGTTGAGTCGCGATTTCAACGCAGATGGGATACCCGACATCTATCGATTAAGACAACCCTATGCCGAAGCTGCGATTGGCGTAGAAAACATTTTCAAAATACTTCGCGTAGACGCTTTGTGGCGTCTCTCCTATCTCGACAATGCGAACATTGTTCGATTCGGTCTTCGCGCGAAACTTCAATTCGAATTCTAGCCCCTATCTTTACCGCATGTTTGGAAAAGCAATCATCCCCAACACACTCACCATGCTCAATTTGGTTATGGGGTGTGCTGCATTATTGGCTCATAATATTCAAGATGCATTTTTCTTCGTTTTGATTGCAGCTTTCGCTGATCTCTTAGACGGATTGGTGGCACGTGGCATTGGAGCAGCCTCAGAAATGGGAAAGCAATTGGATTCGCTGGCTGACGTGGTGAGCTTCGGCGTAGTTCCCTCATTTTGGTTGTACCGTCTGCTTCAACCTGAACTAAAAATTTGGGCAGCTCTCGCATTTCTGCTCGCCGTAGCCGCCGCTTTTCGATTGGCACGTTTCAACCTAGATACTTCGAAATCTACCGGATTCAAAGGGCTGCCAGTTCCAGCGAATGGTTTGTTTTGGTTAAGTGTTTTATCATTGACAGAAACTGAACCATTAAGTAATGAAATCATTATTGGTTTGATTCTATTCTTTGCCTTGCTCATGGCTTCTACGCTTCCGCTCCTCTCTTTCAAATTTTCAAATTTTAGTTGGAAGGAAAATGCCATGAAGTACATTCTTATTGGAAGCATCGTTTTGTCAGCAATTGGTGCACATTTCATTTTGAAAAAAGTCCTGTGGACTGTTCCAATTGCCCTACTTTTGTACCTCATTTTATCTGGAGTTCAACATCTATTCGAGAAAAAGCATGAAAAAATTTAAAGCTGAAATTAACGTAATGCCTTTAGAAGCATTATTAGACCCTCAAGGAAAAGCAGTGACATCGTCATTGAACAGTTTATCAATTGGAACTATCGCAAACGTTCGCGTTGGAAAACACATGAGTTTGTTTGTTGAGGCTGCTGATCATGCAAGTGCAGAGGGTATCGTTGATCAAGCATGTAAAAAATTGCTTTGCAACGAAATCATGGAGTACTACACTTTCACAGTTGTAGAAGCCTAATGCGTTTTTACGCGACACTCTCTTTTTTATTTTTAACATTAGTCGTTAATGCGCAATTAACGCCCCTAATCATTGGTCGAAAGCACGTTGATTTCGGTTACAAAACAATCCAGTCTACGCGCGAGGTAAAAGCATTGATTATTCATTCAACGTTTAATGCTTCCTTTCCAAACACACAAAATCCCGATACTTTTTCGGTGGATGGTGTGCTTCAACAATTCAAGCAATACGGAGTTGCTGCCCATTATTTAATTGGAAGAGACGGTAATGTCTATGAATTGGTAGAACCAAACAATGTAGCGTATCATGCAGGTAAAAGCCAACTTCCAGATGGAACAACTGCTGTGAATTCTTGCTCCATTGGTATTGAAATCATGTGCACCTATTCTGTTGGACCCAATTCTGCCCAATACGCTTCGCTGCGTAAGCTTATAGATCAACTAGACGCGCAATATAAATTCAAGTATATCCTCGGGCATTTCGATATTGCGCCTGGACGAAAAACCGATCCGTGGCATTTCGTCGATAGCGGATTTTTCAGAAAATAATCGGTATTGTTTTTTTTTCGTATCTTTTCTTCTTCAATCCTTAATTGTTCCTATGAAAAAGATTCTACTTGCCTTTGCATGTCTCGCTACTTTTCAAGCCTTCTCGCAGGCTCCTGCGAATGACATTTGTGCCAATGCCATTGAATTAATTCCGAATTCAGGTCCGGTTGCTGCTTCAAATTTAAATACAGTAACAGAGGGAACAAGCCCTTCTTGTGGTGTGGGTGCTGGCGCTGGGATTAAAGACGTATGGTACAAATTCATATTCACTGGCGGAACATATACACTTACCACAACTCTCGGAACTCTTGCAGATACTAGGATTGCGATATATAACTCATGTTCAGGCACTCAACTTTTGTGCAACGACGATGCAGCGGGAATGGGATACGCCTCACAATTGGTAATGTCTTGTCCTAACCTAACAGTTGGCACAACTTATTACGTTCAAGCCGGTGGTTACAACAATCTTCAAGGTAATTTTTCTATTCAACTTACTTCAACAAATATCGCAGGATGCACAGATCCCACTGCTGCAAATTACAATGCTTGCGCTACAACCGACAACGGCTCTTGTGTGGTCTTTATGCCTAATGAAACATGTGCAACCGCTGTTGAATTTATTCCCAATAGCGGAGTTATTACTACAAACAATATGAATGTAGCAGTTGGACCAACACCAGGTTGTGGCGGTACCATTCGTGATATATGGTATTACTTCGTTTATCAAGGTGGAAATGTAACAATTCAAACGAGTGCAACAACCGGAACAGGAACACCGGTTACAGATACACAACTTGCGGTTTACAATGCATGCAACGGTTCAATCATTGCTTGCGACGACGATGACGCAGCTGGAAATTATTCCATGGTGAAATTTGGATGTCCTACCGGCAATGGAACGGCGGGGGCGAATGAAGATGATTACTTAACCATTGGACAAGCATATTACATTCAAGTAGGTGGCTATAACAGCACCATGGGTGAATTCAACTTCAACATAACAACCACGAATGTTTCAGGTTGCACGAACTCTAATGCAACAAATTACAATGCCTGTGCTACGACGGATGACGGAACTTGTGAGTTCCCGCCACTAGCCTCTAATTTCAACTATTATCCTTCTGGAACCAATTGTATGAATTTTCAATTCAACAATACTTCGGAGGGAAATGCAACCTCATTTGAATGGACTTTCCCTTCAGATTGCGTTCCTTCAACTTCAACATTAGAAAATCCAACAACCACTTTTGCTGCCGTTGGAATGTTCCCAGTTACACTTACAACCTATGACCCAGAGGGAAATAGCAACAGTGTGACACTAAATGTTATAGTAACAAATGGTCATAACCTTACTGTGGACATCACAGCTGACAACCTTCCACAGCAAACATCTTGGAAAGTTTTCAATCAAGAGAACCTAGTCATTCAGCAAGGAACCAGCAATGACGCGAATTTCTGCATTAGCAACAATTGTCATCGCGTAGAAATTTATGATACCGGTGGAAATGGACTGTGTTGCGCAAACGGAACAGGCGCCTACAATATTTATTTGGATGGAAATTCAGTGGCAACAGGTGCGGCCTTCGGTGCACTCGCGACCATTCAAGTCAACTGTCCTCAGGGGACAAGTTGCGACAATGCGATTGTTGCGAACCTTGGATTAAACGCCGTTCCTGCCCCGAATACTTGGTATTCTTTCACACCTTCTGTAAACGGACAATACCAAGTTTCAACTTGTGGATTGGCAGGTTGTGATACAAAGATCTGGTTATACGACTATTGCAACATGGCGCTATTCGATAACACAGTTGAAGCGACCTATACCTACAACGACGATCTATGTGGCATTGAAGCTGAAATTACACCTTACCTTGAAGGGGGAGAAACTTACTACGTTCGCGTTGGTGATGAAGGAGGCGCATGCGGATTATCTGCTTTTGAAGTATTGTTCGAATACATGGGACCAATTGTTGGCTGTATGGACATTAACGCATGCAACTACAGTCCGCTTGCGGAAGCTCCTTCAGTTTGTTATTACAATGGAGATCCAAATTGTTCTGATGTAGGACCTGATTTATTAGTAGAAGGAAACGTTTTATACACCTCACTCTATCAGACAACATTAACGGCAACCGATGGATGTTTAGTAAACGAAGGCTGTTTGCAAGGATTAGGAACAAGACAAATTGTTCGCTTCTCAACGCGAATTGACAATATTGGAAACCTCGATTACTTCATTGGTGTTCCTAACGTCAATAACCCTCAGTTCATTTTCGACCCTTGTCACAACCATTACCACTATTCGGGTTATGCTGAATACTTACTTTATGACAACAACGGAAACTTAATGCCTGAAATTGGATTCAAAAATGGATTCTGCGTATTGGATTTGGGTTGCGTAACGGGTGTTGCAAAATACGGATGCGGTAACATGGGGATCACTGCTGGTTGTTATGATGTTTATAGTTCAGGACTAAGTTGTCAATGGATCGATATCACAAACGTGCCTGCGGGAACCTATCACTTGGTAGTAAGAACCAACTGGGACCAAGACCCTGATGCCCTTGGAAATTATGAATTGCGCTACGACAACAACTGGGCACAGGTATGTATTTCTTTTGAGCGCGATGCCATGAATAACATCATCAACTTCGTGAAATTACCAATGGGTTCTTGCCCTGAAATTGTTGACTGTGTAGGACAACTTTTCGGCGGAGCTCAACCCGACTGCATGGGCAACTGTCCTGCTGAAATGAAAAAAGGAGATTTGAATGAAGACCTAAGCTACTCGCAAGTAGATGTTGACATGTACGGCAACTCTGCTGTATACTCAGACCTATCTGCTTCAATCTGCAACGATTTAAATAGCGATGGAGATATTAGTATTGCCGATGCAGCTTATTTAGAAGAGTGTATACATGCACAAATAGATGAGGGAATTGCCCCAGGAAATATGCAACCTTGCGGTTGGGATCCAGAAATCGTAGATGCCTCTGAGACTGTTAGACTTGGAGTTACCAATGTGAATGCCCAACAAGGCTATTTCGATGTTACCATTCTTAATCCAAACGGAGAAGTAAACGCATTGCAATTCGATATTGGAGGAGCTACGATTACAAACGTAACAAGTCTACTTCCAATTACAACCTGGTCTTCTATTATCTACAAAGAAGTTGGTGGAGTGAAAATTGGTGCGCTTGGACACTTGGGAAGCATGATCCCTGTGCACTTCACACCAACTCCAATTCTGCGCGTATATGTTGAATCATTTACGGGTGATGAAATTTGTATTGCTGCGTTCGATGAGGCATTAAATATTTTCACACACAACGTGCTTACTGAAATAGGACCTTGCTTGCCTGTTCAGTACATTGCTGCAAATGCAACATTCAACAATGTATCTTGTGTGAACTATCCTGTTCACTTCATAGACAATACGAACAACAATCCAACAACATGGAACTGGATATTTGAAGGCGGGGTGCCAAGCACATCGAACTTGCAAAACCCGTATGTTATGTACACGGCTCCAGGAACATACAACGTGACCCTTATGGTTACCAATGGAACCGCGAACGACAGCGTGACCTGGGTAAGTGCAGTGACCGTTTCAAACGAGATAACTTATTACCAAGATGCAGACGGTGATGGTTACGGCGATCCGCAAACGCTTGCAACCGGATGTGAGATTCCAGCAGGAGCTGTGACAAACGGAAACGACTGCAACGACAACAGTTCTTTCATTACAACAAATGCAGATTTAGACGGCGATGGCTACTTCTCTTGCGTAGACGATTGCAACGATGGAAATGCCTTGTCTTATCCAGGCGCAATGGAATTGTGCAACAACCTAGACGACAACTGTGATGGAACAATTGACGAAGGGTTCGATGCTGACGGCGATGGCTATTCAGCTTGCGCAGGTGACTGCGACGATAACAACGCAGGAATGAATCCGAATGCAACTGAGTTCTGCAACGACCTTGACGATAACTGTAACGGAGCTATAGATGAAGGATTGGGGCTACCTTATTACATCGATATCGATGGCGATGGATATGGAGCCGGAGTTGTGCAATACGGATGTACCATTCCAGATGGTGCAGCAACCAACAACGACGACTGTAACGATGCAAACGCTGCTCTTAGTCCTTCGGCTGTTGAAACAGTTGATGGAATTGACAACGACTGCGACGGATACATAGATGAGACCAGTATTTACACATACACATTGAATGAAATTGGTCTGAACCTTTATCCGAATCCAACTTCATCTGATTTGAATATTGAATTGAATGCCCACGCAGGAAATGTTTCGGTGCAAGTGAAAGATGTTTCTGGAAAGAACATTTCAAACTTCCAATTTAACAGCATGCGCTATTCTGTTGATGTTTCTGACTTCGCACCTGGACTTTATGAGTTCATTTTCCGAACAGAAAATTCATTCACCGTGAAGCGTGTGGTGGTAGAATAAGAATTTGGTCCAATGTTTGAAATTTCGGATCGAAAGTTCCGTTAACTAAAAACAAAACGACTTTATGAAACACCTTTTCTTGTTTACCGCATTGTCAGTGGGAGCGCTGAATATGCTTGGCCAAAGTTCTAAACCTACGCCTGTTAAAGTTGAAAATTTACCTGTGCACGCATTGCGCAGCATCAATAACTACGCATTTACTTCTGGAGAGAAATCAACATACCGCATTCACTACGGGGTTGTAGACGCGGGCGTTGCCACCATTTCTGTTGAAGAAGGAAACAAAAAATTCGGAGGAAGGGATACCTACCACATCGTTGGTGAAGGATATAGTTCTGGCTCCTTCGATTGGTTCTTCAAGGTTCGTGATAAGTATGAATCGTATGTAGACAAGCAAGGAATTTTTCCGTATCAATTTAAACGCAACTGCGATGAAGGTGGATACATGATTATGCAAGACTATTTTTTCTTTCAGCACAAACGTGCATTCAAGAATAGAAAAAATGAGGGTTACCTTGCCCCTGCTTTTGTTCAAGACATGATGAGTGCCGCGTTCTATGCGCGTACTATGGACTTCACGAATACAAAACCTGGAGATATAATCACCATTGAGACCTTAGTGGACGACGAAATCTACCGTTTGAAAATGCGCTATGTCGGAAAAGAAACCGTAAGTGTAGACGCAGGAACATTCAAATGTTTGCGCTTCGCACCGGTGGTGCAAAAAGGACGCATCTTCAAAGATCCAAATGACCTAGCGGTATGGGTAACCGACGATGCACACCACTTGCCCATTATGGCACAAGCAAAAATTAAAGTAGGATCTATTAAAATGGAATTGCAACAATTCCAAGGTGTAGATATCTGGGGTGTGAAAATTAAATAGTAGCTATACACTTCAACTCAATCGCAATAGGCGAAGGAAGGGCGTTAATCTCTACAGTTGTTCTGCAGGGATTAGCGTCCTTGAAGTATTCAGCATATAAGCGATTGTAGGTTTGGAAATCGCGCTTCATATTCACCAAGAAGACGGTCACGTCTACCAGGTTCTCCCACTTCGATCCGCTCGCATCTAAGATTGCTCTTACGTTATCGAACACGTTTCTGCATTGCGCTTCAAAATCGAATTCAATAAAATTCCCGAATTTATCCAACTTCAATCCGGGTACTCCCGTATCGTTCGCATCGCTACCTGCAATGCGCGGACCCACCCCTGAAAGAAATAAAAGGTTTCCCACTCTTCTTGCATGTGGGTATGCGCCTACTGGCTTTGGTGCGTTATCGGTTGAAATGATTTCAGACATACTTCGAATTATTTTGTGACAACAAATTTACCGGTTCTTGTGGTGCTTCCGGATTTCAATTGATAAATAAATGTTCCTGCATGTGCGGCTTCCCAAGACAACTGCTCTCTTCCAACCGCCTTCCATTTTCTCGAATTCAGTAATTTTCCATCCAACGAATAAATATTCAATAATGTTTCTTCACCAGGAACCAATTGCATATTGAAATGAATTTCATCTACTGTCGGATTCGGGAAAGCTGAAACCGTAACCATTCGTTCCGCCAAAGCTTCGACAGAAACTTCAGGAACGATTGGAAGATTAGCTGTGAAAATTCCGTTTGCGTGGGTGGCTACTGCAACGGTACCGTCGAACGGACGAGAAGTAATCATGTTTACCACAGCGTTTCCGATAGTGCTTGCCCCTTCCATTTGCCAGACGGTGCTTTCGCCATTCAATTCAGAAGTGCTGAATAAACCTGCGCTTGTTCCAGCTAAATAAATGGTTGGAGTGCTCGGATAAATTTCAACCCAATACACCGCAGGACCGTTACCTGTTCCATCTACATTCTCTTCGAGATTTCCACTTACATCTGCCCATGTTGCACCGGCATCTGTAGAATGGAAAATACTTTTCTTGTTGAAGTTGGAAAAACTAACCATGACTTCATTGTTGTTCAAATCATTCGTGCTCACAGCCGATGTGTATGAATTCGGCGGGAACAATGTTGAAGAAATATTCGTCTTCACCGGTGTTCCATAGAGGTCCGTTAGCTTGAATAATTTTCCAGCAGAACTTCCGTAATAGAGAACTGAATTATCTGTGTAAGCCATATCTAAACACGAAATACTTCCTTGCGTTAACGTGATAGTGCTCGTTGATACACTGTTCCAATCGTCGGTGTTACGGGCGGTTGGATAGTTCCCTGTCACCGAAATCGTATCTACACGATCGAGGTACCAAATCATTTTATTTCCAGCAATGAATAATCTGTTGGTCCAAGGATCCAATAATAACGGATTAATGAAAAGCGCCGCAGGACCGTTCTCTGCATCTATACGTTCGGTGCCCGTGAGGTTTCCATTTTCATCGATTGACTTCTTGAAAATTCTACCGCTTTGAGAACTCGTAATGACATAGTCTGCACCGAAAGGAATGGCGCAATGCGCGCCATCATCTGCATGCATTTCTCTCCAAGGTGAGCTCGCATCAGATGTGTGTGTTAACCACGTACCATTGTCTTGCATTCCTCCCATTAAAAATTGACTGTTCGTGTTTCCCGGTTCAACGGCAACAGTATAAAATTGAGAGGTGAGGTAACCGTTATTTAGCGATTGCCATTGCACACTATCGGCAGTAACATCTGCCGTGTAACGCACGCCGCCGTCGTTTAAGCTGTACATACCTAAAGCGTTTGCTGGGTCGAATGTAATGGAGTGTTGGTCTGGATGATGCTCGGCGTACACATAATGCCATGGCTCCGGAACATTGCAACGGTATCCTCCTATCCAATCCACAGAAGTTGAAGTTGCGAATGCATCAGTGCTTCTGTGCAAATTCGTTCCACCAATAAACACTAAATCAGGAATGGTCGGATGATGTGCAATACACATGTCGTAACTGTATTGGGTTCTGAACGTTGCGAAATCATAATCAATACCTGTGAACAATTGACATGGGGTAGAAGGAAGATTTGCCGAACGGTTCTCCCAGCTTCCATCTGCTCCACTTCCATCTCCGCCCAAATAAGTGTATTTGTAGAAGAAGTGATCAATCGGATAAAACGTATTGTTAATGGTTTCACCTAAAAAATAAATTTCGTTTTCGTTTTGCGGATTCGCGCACATCACGGTTCTTCTCAAGTTTGCAATTTGAGGAAGCACTGGCGAAATTTCTGTCCAATTAAATCCGTCTGTGCTTCTGTAGAACCCACCACCGTTGGTGCTGTTGTCGCTGAAGGTTGCATAAAGTACTCCTGAAGGAGTCATCATTACGTCAACAAACTCACTCGCCCCTGAGGTAAATCCAAGAACTTCTGTCCAAGTATTTCCTCCGTCGTTGCTTCGGATAATTCCGTTGTATACTGCCGCGTACACAACGTCTTCATTCAGATTGGTGTGATCGGTTATAACGCGCCAAACGAAATCATAACTTCCATTTTGCAATACATTCTGTGGTGTGCCACTCATGGTTGAAGTAAGCTGAAACCAACTTTGACCGTTATCGGTACTTTTCCACATTCCATCTCCACTTAAAAGCGCAGTGAATGATGTACCTGAAACCACTCCGTAAAATTCTTCTCCCGAACCGTAATACCAAGTGTTTTCGTGACCGGGTCTTGTGTCTTGCGCAATGCAGCTAACACTTTGCAATTGCTCAGGTGCAGTTGTTTTCACCCAAGATTGTCCGCCATTCAATGAATTCCACATTCCTCCAGTGACAGAACCTGCAATAAGGTGATTACTGTTTAAAACATCAACAGCGAAGGCACGCGTTCTTCCACCAATATTGTACGGACCTCTGGAAGTCCAGTTGTAATCGCGATCAGCAACACGAGGCAAGTGATTCGCGAAGTTCACACAACGTTCAAAAATTCCTTCAGGAACTACTCCTGTTTCAGGATCGCGGTTACGCATGTATTCAAAGTACTTTCGGCTTGAAGGATTAACACCGTATCCTTCCTCCATGGCACCGCCTTGTTTTGAGATCAATGATGCAGTAGGAATGAAAAAGTACGCGCCTAAAACAGCTAGTAAAGCAATTGAAAAGGAAATAAAGGTCGAACGCATTGCATAAGGTTTAGTGTTCAAATATAAGCCTTGCGATGTTCAATAAAACAGGTTGAACTGTGTTTTAGATTTAGAACAAGCCATTATTTTCGAATCATGAAGAAGACTCTCTCTCGCTTTGCGCCATTAATCCTTATAGCCTTTACACTTTTGCTCTCATTGAAAGGAACTGCGCAAAAAATGTACAAAGACCTTTATCCGAATGGAAAAATCCGAAGCATTGGAAAATTCAATGTGGTGGGCAAGGAAGACAGCATTTGGAAATTTTATTACGAAGACGGAACGCTTCAAGAAGAGAGCACCTACCGTAACGGCTACTTCAACGGAAAAGTTTTCCGATATCATACGAACGGAAAATTACAGGTGGAAGGGTATTTCAAGTTTGGAGTTGAAGATAGCATTCAGCGCACCTTCAATGAAAAAGGAATAAAGATTCAAGAAGGAAATTTCTTGAAGGGCAAGAAGACTGGTGAATGGAGTGCATACTACGACAATGGAAAAATAAACAGTGTACTGAAGTACGACACCTCTGGCGTTTTGCTTGTAACGTATTTCGATCGAAAGGGCATTCAAACGATATCAGAGGGCACGGGTGTGTTACCTGAAGAAAATGAAGACGGAAAATTATTAAGCAGAACGACTTATACCAACGGTGTTCCCGACGGCATTTTCGAAGCCTTCTTCTCCAAAGGAAACATTCAAACTTCTGGAAGTTATGTGAATGGCGTTAAGGACGAAAAGTGGAGTGAATTTTTTAGCAATGGAAAACTTCGAAAAACAACCACTTATGCACAAGGATTAGTAACAGGACCATACGAAGAGTATTTCGACAATGGGAAATTGTATGTGAAGGGGACATTCGACAATGGAAAAAAGACGGGCAACTGGGAATGGTATCGTGATAATGGTTTGAAAGATATGGAAGGAAATTTCGAAGAAGATCTTCAAGAAGGCGATTGGACCTACTATCACGACAACGGCGTATGGCAATCGAAGGGGAAATTTTCGAAAGGAAAAATGGAAGGCAAATGGGAATATCAATATCCAAGTGAAAAGAAATGGAAGGAAGGAAATTTCGTTGCCGATAACAAGGAAGGGGAATGGACCACTTGGTACGAAGACGGTGAATTGTTGCAGAAAGGAAATTACAAGTTGGGTGAGGAAGACGGGAAGTGGATGAGTTGGTATGAGAATGGAAAAGTGAAAGATCAAGGAAGTTTCAAGGCGGGAAAGATGTATGGCAAGTGGATGGGTTACGAGCCAAAGAACGGAAGGTATTTATACATTGGAAGCTGGAAGAACGACATGAAGGTTGGCAAGTGGATGAACTATTCTGAACGCGGCCAACTCGAGAGTGTGATTACCTATGGCAAAGATGGTGAATTGAATGGCACTTCCATTTTGTACAATGAAAGTGGAAGACCCATTAGCGAAGGGAAGTTCAAAGCCGGTAAGCGTGAAGGAAGATGGAAGTACTACTACGATTTCGGCGGCTTGTGGCGCGATTGCACATACGCCAATGGCGAGTTAAACGGTCCAAGTAAGATTTACACTGAAAACGGAACATTGGAAGAAGACGCCAACTACAAGAACAATCGTTATCACGGCGAATGCACCATGTACGATAAGAAGTCTGGAAAGCTTGTTCAGCGAGGCATTTATGAGAATGGTAAGATGGTGAAGTTCTTGGAAGGAACGCCTGTGAGGAAGTAGGAACTGCGTTGTTGGAAAATCGAAGATTTTATTCCTACTGCGTAATGGGAACTGCGTTGTTCCTACAACGTAATTGGAAAATCGAAGATTTTATTTCTCACTGCATTCGTCAAAGACATTCGCTCGCAGAGCATCCGTCAAAGACTGACGCGAGTACTTCATCACTCTCGGATTTAAAGGCTCATTCGTGACGCACGGGAACGACTGCTTAATGAATTCGTAAATGCGTTCTTCGTCTTGAAAGGCAATCATGGCACCGCTTTCACTTTCGTTAATGACACGTGCGCAATCACTGGTAATACTGCCTATTCCCAGGACACGATTGCCAGTGGCGACGTATTCAAAGATTTTCCCTGTTACACGTCCTTCTTCGTTGGCATTCTGATTCAAGATTACCAACAATAACTGTGGAGTGAGCATGAGGTCTAAGACTTCGTTGTGCTTCACGTAAGGAATGTATTCCAAATGTTCGGAAAGTCCGTTGCGCTTGACGTCTTCCAAGACCGACCCATCGGTTGGACCCACCAACCGAATAATCATTCGGTTTTTGAATTCTTCACTTTCATTCACCAAACGCGATAACGCGCGCCACAAGGCCGGTGCATTGCGATCGTCGCCAAAGGTTCCGTAATGACCAACAATAAACTTATCGGTAGGAACCACTTCCCTTCCAACAAAATCGACATGATCGAATCCGTTCGTTAGGACATAAACCTTGCTTCCGCGAATCTTCTCATACTCTGCACTCAAATACCAACTCACCGTTTGAACAGCAGTTGCTGATTTTAAAACACTTCGCTCTAACCGTTCGTGCTTTCGCTTAGCCCACGCACTCATTTGAAATTTATCCGCATTGTCCATGTTTACCCACGGATCGCGAAAATCTGCTAACCATGAAATTCCAGTCTTCTTGTTCACTCGCTGCGCAATCCTATGCATGCTGTGCGGAGGTCCAGTACTGACAATTAAGTCAACAGGATTATCCTTTAAATACTTCACCAAGAAATTAGAGGCAGGACGAATCCAAAACATGCGCGCATCTGGAATTAGAATATTCCCACGCACCCAAGCCATTAATCTTTCCATAAAGGACGGCCCCTTTTCACTGCGAATAAATCCAGCGCTTATCCCTGCATCGCCCTTTCCTGTTGCCTTTCGCAAAGCACGATAAGGTTCAAAAATCGGACAGCGAATGATTTCCACTCCTTCTGAAATTTCAGCAAGTAAGGTTTCGTCATACACGGGATAATCTGCGTTTTCCGGAACGAACACCACGGGCTCCCAATCGCTGTTGTGCAAATACTTCACAAACTTCAACCAACGCTGAACTCCTCCTCCACCTGCGGGAGGCCAATAGTATGCTATGATGAGAACCTTCTTTTTCACTACTTGCAAAATTCGCAATATTCCGATTCGGGATTGTGTCTAAATACTTGCGTTTCCAACAAACTCTTCAACACTTCCAACAACTCCTCTTCAAACTTTTCAATATCTTCCTCACGCAATACCGCTGGGTCATCTCCACGCAAAAGCGAGACAGGTCCTTGCTTGGCTTGCTTCAACCCGAACAACATGGCTTGTGTGTTCTCCGGAGCATGACCACCTTTCACCCACATATAAGAATACGTTAAAATCTGAAGCAGCTTCGGCTTCGAGTCTTTCAACCACGGCCCTTCTTTGTCGCTTAACTTCAATTCTTCTGTTTTCACACTTCCCGTTTTGTAGTCAAGCACCATGAAGTTACCTGACTGCTCATCTACGCGATCGGCCTTTCCACGAATGCGTGCAGGAATATCAACTCCTATCTTCTCCATAGGCAAGTCTGCCATGAGCTCCACCTCTACCCCATTCACTAGGCGTTCTTCACCGTTTTCGCGAGCCTTCTTGAATTGCTCTTGATCGTGTTCCAACACCACCTCAATCATACGCTTCACAATGCGACGCATGATAATGTCGAAGCCAGCCAATTCAAAATTCGAATTGTACAACCGATGAATGGCATCGTCAATAAGCGTGTCTAACTCTAATTTGAATCCCTCAAAATCGGCATCCTGAATCGTCATTCCAACAAAACGCTTATACAACGTCTCCAATACATCGTGAACAATAGATCCAAAGGTCGAAGCTTCCATGCTCTCTTCCAAGCTCTCCACTTCTCCCAATCCTACAACATAGCGGTAATAGAAGTCGAGCGGACAGCGCATGAACTTATTGATTGCCGATGGTGAAATGCCATAAGCCATTAAATCGTGAATGCGTTGATTCGAAAACACGTTGGCTTCAATTTCCTCTTCCCCTGTTTGCAAAAACTTGTTGCTGTGCTCAAAGTCCTCGTACCGAACGTCCGTTCGGTTTCCATAACCTGTGAGTTCTTGACTAATTTGCATGAGGTAGCGCGATGGCTCGGTCATTTTGTAATCGGAACTCAATGTATGGTATAACAAACGAACGTCTTCCGCGCGTTGCAACAACCGATAAAAGGAATACGCTATGGTCCCTTCGCGCTCTTCCGGAGAAGGCAATTCAAAGGCCTTTCGCAAATCGAATGGAATGAGTGACTGTGCTCTTCCGTTTCCAGGAAACTGTTCGTCGTTCGCACCAACAATAATCACATGCTTGAAATCGACCGCCCGCGTTTCAACCATATTCAACACCTGAAGTCCTTCCAACGGCTCTCCTTGAAACGCAATGGTTTCTTGCGAGGCGTAATGCTGAAACAAGAGGTCAAGCAGCGGCACTTCATTCAAAAATGCATTGCCTTCCATGTGCATTTCAATGCGACCTAAAATCTGTTGCAAGCGCAATGCTGTTTCCTTGGTTAAATCGTCGGCCTTTTCCGCTTCAACAAAAACAGAAAGAAACTTCTTCAATCGCACAATGCAATTTGGAAGATTGAAATTCTCCACGGTTAACAGGTCCTCCAATGCTTTCATTGCTGGAAGTTCATTCACCAATTCCTTCAATTCTCTTTCACGGACGTAAATGAATTTCCGACGCATGACGTAGCGCTGAATTTCCCTACGTTGTTGCGAAGGGATGAGCACATCTAAATCGGTCTGCAAAATCCACTGCGAGAAATCTTTGTAGTATATCCCCTTCTTCACTTCTTTCGACAAGCGCGCCCACATGCGCAAAAGCATTTTCACCACTCGGAACAAGGCAACCTGATCAATGGGATAACCCAACGCCACGTTAACAGGTGAGTCTATTGAAAGCCCATTTAGAAATGGACGAAGTAAAAAAGGTTGAATCAAGACCACGGCGGTATTCGCGCGATCTTCTTCATTCATCTCGTTCACCAACTTAGAAGCCGCGAAAGCAGAGGCCAAAGGCGTTACAACTTTCGAAAAGGTTATGGTACGACTACGATTATTGAAATCGTCTGACTTCGCTATGGGCATTCTTCGTTCTTCCCATGAGCGGAAAAAAATTCCTGCTTCGTGAATGGGATTGTTCACGTAATACGCATCGGCATCGAAATGGAAAAACACTTTTCCTGTTTTGTGCAAACGCATGACCCATTTCTCTTCTGCCTTGGAAAAGGCTGTAATTCCAACAAAATAAATAGCGTCAACATTCGAAGGGAAATTCACTTCTACCTTCTCCTCTGCCATGGCTCTGTTGAGCCTCGCGTAGCTGTAGGCCTGTTGCTCGTTTTGTAATTCAACAAAACGATGATACACCTTTCCAAGATCTAACCAGAAATCGGCATAGTCTTCCTGAGCCTCTGTCAATGGTTGAATTCCGAAACTCCAATTTTCAATATCCTTAACATCTTTCAAATTCTTAAACACCTCTCCAGGATTGGCAAGCGCGACATCGATATCGTTGAAATCGTCGAGTGCCATGCTTCCCCATTTCAAGAATACTTCGAAGGAATCTGGATGCTCAACCACTTGCGTGTAGGCGCGATAAAGCAACAAAAGCAGGCTTAACTTCTCTTCTGTTCTCTCTTTCACCACTGATTTAACAAACTGCGGAAGAAGCATAAGTTGTGGCGCTAAAAAGGCAGAACCTAAAATTTCAAAAAGAAATTTCTTCAAAAAAACTTTCGAGCGATTGCTTGGAAGCACCACGACAATTCGATGTAAATCTTTGCCGTGCTTATCGATAATCTCTTGAGCAATTCGTCTTAAAAAAAGTTCTTCTGAATTTGTTTGCATATTCGCAGTATGAATTTCCCAAAGTTTCTAAAATTTCCAGAAGGAAAACGCATTGTTCAAATCTTTTCCTCAACAACTTTTGAAGAGGTTGTGATTATGGGGTCTTCGTACTTCATTCATACGAACAATGCCTTAACACATGCCGACCGTATCTACGTCATGGATCTCTTGGAAGGCGGAAACGGCGCCACATTCATTTCGGAAGAAGAATACCATGCGCTCAAAGCCGCAATTTCTTCCAACTATAAATTGAAATCCATTTGAACATTCCCGTGTTCGAATTACGCCGTGAAGGCGTGATAGCCTCGCACATTCCTTTCCTTACTTTACTTCATGAAACTTCAGTTTGAAAAAAATGTAGACTTGTTGTCGCACAACACGTTTGGCATTTCAGCAATAGCGAGAGAGTTTGCGCGTATAGACCAACCCGAGCATGTGCAAGAGGCGTTGGAATATGTGCGTCAGAGCAAGGGCCATCATTTAGTCCTTGGCGGAGGAAGCAACATTCTTTTTACGCAAGATGTTGATGCTGTTGTTCTTCAAAATAGATTATTCGGAATTGAATTGGAGAAGGAAGACGACATGCACATATATGTGCGTGTGTCAGCGGGAGAGAATTGGCACAACTTCGTGTTGCATTGCATCCGAAACAAATGGGCCGGCGTTGAAAATCTTTCGCTCATTCCCGGATGTGTAGGTGCGAGTCCCATGCAAAACATTGGCGCTTACGGCGTTGAAATGAGCAGTGTGCTGAATTATGTGGAAGCCGTGAATATTCACACTTCTGAAAAACATGTTTTTTCTTTGAGTGATTGTGAATTGGGATATCGCGAGAGTATTTTCAAACGAAAGGAAAAAGGCAATTGGTTCATCACACACGTTGGTTTCAAACTAAATAAACGTCCGGTTTTTCACATTGAATATGGTGCCATTTCGGAAGAGCTCGACAAAATGGAAATTGACACGCTGAGTATCAAACACATTAGTCAAGCAGTTATTGCTATTCGCAGTTCGAAGCTTCCAGACCCCAAGGTTTTGGGCAATGCAGGAAGTTTTTTCAAAAATCCAACAGTTGATCTATCTGTGTTACGGGCTATTCAGACTCACGATGAAAAGATACCGTTTTATCCGGTGAATGAAACCACTGTGAAAATCCCTGCTGGATATCTGATTGAGCATACCGGATGGAAAGGCAAACGCGTTGGAAACTGCGGTGTACATGAGAAACAAGCCCTTGTTTTGGTGAATTACGGAGGTGCTTCTGGACACGAAATTTTCGATTTAAGCTCCGCTGTTATGACCGATGTCAAGAATAAATACGGCATCGAATTGGAGCGTGAAGTAAATGTGTGGTAAATTAGCGGCTCATTGAAAAAACCCAACACGTTTGAGCACAATTAGATTTAAGACAGCAGGAACTCCATTTTTCGATCATTTGAAAAATGGTGTAGATTCATATTTCAACGCTACTAAGCGCAACAGATGGGGCAATTGGCTCATCATAGTTAAAGCAGTCGTTTTACTTTCAAGCTTCTTCGCCTTGTACATTTCACTTGTTTTCGGCGAACTTTCCACGGCCATGAACATAGGCGCATGTGTGCTTTTGGGACTCACTTTGGCAGGGATCGGTTTCAATTTGATGCACGACGGTGCGCACGGAAGTTTTTCCGACAAAAAATGGTTGAACGAAATCATGGCGCACACACTAAACATGGTGGGTGGCGATGTTAGTTTATGGAAGACCAAGCACAATGTAATTCACCACTCGTTCACGAATATTGAAGGTCATGACGATGACATAAACATTCAGCCCATGATGCGCACAAACGAGAATCAGCCACGCTATAAGATTCATCGCTTCCAACACATTTATGGTTACTTGTTGTATTGCCTAACCTACATTTCATGGGTATGGATTGACGACGTGAAGAAATACAGAACACAGCAAGTGGGTATCACCAAGCTTCGCAAATTCACTTTCATCAATCACTTCACCTTTTGGGCAACGAAGTTGAGCTATGTAGCGACTTTCATCGTTTTACCAATCATATTCAAAGGCTTGCTTGCTGCAATCCTTGGTTATCTCATTGTTTCAACGGTAACTGGAATTGTGATTGCCGTTGTGTTCCAACTAGCACACGTTGTTGAAACGACTTCGTTCAACAATCCTGAAGAAACAAACGGTGTCATTGAGGAGGAATGGGCTATTCATCAGATTAACACCACCAGTAATTTCGCGACAAGAAATCCTTTAGTTACTCTATTTACTGGCGGATTGAATTACCAAGTGGAACATCACTTGTTCCCACGTATTTCTCACGTGCATTATCCGGCATTGAACAAAATTGTTCGCGAGACGTGTGAGAAATTCGGAGTTCAATACAACGAATACGGAACAGTCTTCGCTGCCGTGCGTTCACACACGCGTCACTTGAAGACGATGGGAATCGCAGATTAAAACGTTGCGCAAGGAATAATTCTTCGCTTCACTTTTCGCATGTTCCTGTTGTTCGCCCACAAGTAAGTGAAACTGATTTCATGTGACCCGCCTGTATTTCCTATAGCCAATTGCGAAGTAGTAATGTCGTAGCTGTATCCAACCTTATAATTTCCTGTTTGAAACCCGATCAACGCCGAGAATGAATCTCTATTTGGATGTTGGTATTGATTTGATTTAACTGGAAGTCCGCGGTACCAAATACCTAAAACGACTGGATTTAATTCAGTGTAGACACCAATGTCTAACTGATCGAATTTTCCTTGTGCCTGATAATTGAAAGCGAGCACCATGTCTTTTCCCACCTTCGAATAATAATTCGATTTAATCTTTTTTCTCAACCCGCCATGTACCGACAATCGCGTGGGAATAATTTCGGTTGTTGCATTGTAGATGGCTTCATTTGGCTTATTCATGTGATAAACCGACACACCCATCCAAGCCTTTGCTGAGTACAGCAAGGCTCCTGCAGAAGCATCGAAATACCGTGCAGGTCCGTATGAAATAGCTTCGTAACTCGGATCTCCATCACGAATCATTTGATCATAGAAAACCAAATTCCCAAAATCCAAAGTCTTACTTACAAAACCTAATTGCAAGGCAGGTCGAAAGAATAGCCCTCGCTTGACCTTGACTTCATAAGCATACTGCAACTGCATTGAAGATGTCTTCAAACTTCCTGTTCCTAGTTTATCACTTCCAACTACAATTCCGAAACCGCTGTTAATCGAAGAGGCGTAATGATCGTATGCGAAGCGATATGATTTGAATCCACCAGGAATTAATGACCACTGATTACGGTACAGCGAGCTCAGTCTACTTTGCGCTGAAGCGCCTGCAAAAGCCGGATTCAACAAGGTCGGTGCTGAATAGAACTGCGTGTATTGTTGATCTTGAGCATTTGTATTCAATTCAATGAATACCAATAGCGCGAAGAAAATCGATTTTAATGTTAGAGTATTCTTCATCGTGCTAAAAGTGTTACGTCTCCAGTCATAATTTTACTTGTTCCATTTGAAAAGGTCACAGAGGCCTTCCACGCATAGACATCTTCCTTACTCAATACCCCACGGTAATAACCGTCCCATCCGCGATGAATATCGTTAGTTTCAAAAATCTGTTCTCCCCATTTATTGAAGATTTGAAGCTCGTAGAGAACTACTCCTTTGTGTAAAGGACAGAAGATATCATTGGTGTATCCGTATGGATCATAGTATCCGTCAGAAGGACCGCCTGAATTCGGTGTGAAAGCATTCGGATATTCCAAGTACCCATCGCCATAGGCAAAGACAACCTCTTCCAGAATTAAGGTATCTGGGCAATTGAATTCGTTATTCGCAATCAACTGAATGCTGAAAACACCCTCGATATCGTAAAAGTGTTTCGGACTAATTTCATTGCTCACAAATCCGTCACCGAATGACCATTCGAATACAGTAGCATTGTCACTTGCGTTCTGACATAAAATAGGTTGGTCTGGAATGACTACTTGATTTGGGGTTACCGTGAAAGAAGCAACAGCGTTCGCATGCACGATAAATAGATTGTTCAGTTCCAAAGTATCGTTTGTACCATCGAAACCATGAACCACTAGAGTTGCCCCGAAAACACCTGCTTGATAAAACGTATAAACAGGACTATCTGATGTTGTATACCCGCCATCGCTGAAGAACCACTCGTAACTGTCGGCGTATTGCGAAAGATTGTTCAGCGTTACCGTTAGAGGAACGCATCCTTCCGCATTTCCTTCAAACAATGCAACAGGTGCAGGAGGAATAATGGTTATGCTTTGTGCGGTTGTATCGGTGCACAATCCTTCATTCACGATTAATTCAATGTTGTAAGTTCCCCAAGTTGGAAATACGTGGTCTCCCGGATTTGGGACATAATATTCGCTTCCATCTTCAAGTGTCCAATGATAGCCCAAATTCCAGCCAATGGCATTCTCCTGCAAATTCACCACACTGTTCGGCCATGTTTGAACCAATGGCGTTGCTGTAAATGCAGCCGTTGGATAAGGATGCACAACCACCCATAAATCCGTGGTTACTTCACAACCGTAAATATTCGTTGCAGTCAAGGTCACAACGAATGTGGTATCCACCGGATAAGGATTGTAGAACGTTCCTTGCTCGTTGAAACTCGTACTTGTATCTCCGTTTCCTAAATTCCAGAAATAAGATGTTGCTCCAGTACTTTGATTGTCGAAGACCACTTCTACAGGATTACATCCAGATACAATGACATCGGCATCTGCAACCACTTGCGGAAGGACAGTTACCTGATCGGTCCAAACATCTGTACATCCATTCGGAGCTTCAACAGTAAGCGTAATCTGATACGTTTGTGACTGATCAGACAAATTGAAATACGTGTGTGTATGTTGCGCAGCTGAAGTCGTCGAATTCAATGCATCTCCGTATTCCCAGGTGTATGAATTCGCACCTTGTGACGAATTGATTAAATCTACATTCAATGGATAGCAACCATACACAGTATCTATCATAGCATCGGCTATAGGCGAATACAAAACCGTAAGAGGTTGAGAAATGGTATCTGCACAACCGAATACACTTGTACTAATTAATGAAACCGTATAATTCAAATCTTCAAGTCCATTGTTGGAATACAAGTGATACGGATTGAAGGCATTTGAATAAAATCCGTCTCCGAATGTCCACTGAGCAGAAGTTCCAACCGTAGAGGTATTGTTGAACTGGGCTTGAACGCTTGAACATGCTGCACCCGTCCATGAGAAACTTGCTGTAACCGCAGGATAAACTGTAATCTGAACTGTATCTATACTCGAACAAGTGCTTACTTGATTGGCTTGCAAGACGGCATTGTATGTAACAGGTTGAGCAGTGTTGTTGACATACATGAAATCATGCGAAGAATCGCTCGTTGTGCTGGTCTGACCGTTTCCATAATTCCAATTATAGCTTAATGCGTATTGCGAATTATTTTCGAAGGTCACATTCAACGGTGAACATCCGCTAAACTGCTGAGTTGAAAGATTCGCAACTGCTTGCGGATTCACAGTTACGTTGAACGAAATACTGTCAGCACATCCGAAACTATTCTCTGCATAACACGTGACAGTGTATTGCTGTGGTGCAGTTGTGTTGTTAACATAGATATGCGTTGGAGATGTATTGTTCGAAGTTGAACCATCACCGAAATTCCAGATATAAGTAGATCCACCAGGCATGTATGGTGTCTGTAGGGTGAAAGGTGAGCAACCTTCCACAACAGGCATTGACCATTGCAAATCAAGCGAAGGACTTACTTGCACTGCCACACTTGCGCTATCTGAACATCCTTGCGTGGAAGTCACTGTCAACTCTGTTTCGAAGGTATTTAAAACTCCGTTAATGTTGTAGAATGTATGTGATGCATTAGCAGTGCTAGCCATTCCGAAGTCACCAAAATTCCATTCAAACTGATTTCCATTTAACGATGTGTTTTGAAAATTGACTTCTAGCGGTCCGCATCCTGCAATGTCTGAATAAGTAAACGACGCATTCACTTCCGGATAAATATGAACGAAATATGTTTCTGCATCGGTGCAACCGTAGATGGAAGTTCCCACTAAATGAACCGTGTAATTCGCTGTTGTTGAAGATAGATTCTCGTACGTGTATGAAGGAGTTGCTGCGTTGGAAACATCGCCGTTCCCAAAGCTCCACGCATAATTTGCAACTCCAGGAAAAAACGGCGCTTCAAACGTGAAAGGAGAACAACCGGAAACCGTTGGATTAAACAAAGGGAAAATCAATGGCGGATAAATAAGCACATCGTTGCTCACCGTGTCGGCGCATCCGCCAATAGATGATGCAATCAAACTTACATTCCATGTATTCGGAACGCCCGTGGCGTTCGTATACAAATGCGATCCATTCAATCCCGTTGAACTGCTTCCATCGCCGTAATTCCAAACATAAGACGTTGCATTGGTCGACGTATTCGTAAATCCAATTGTAATAGGTGCACAACCGTCGTCATCTGTTTGGGTGAACGAGGCATGCGGTTGCGGATAAACCGTCACCGGAAACGACGTGCTATCGAAACAACCGAATGCAGACTCACCCACAAGTGTTACCGTAAAATTCTGAGTTGAATTTGTGAGATTGTTGTAGGTATGAACGGGTGAAATAAGTGACGAAGTAAATCCATCACCGAAGTTCCACGAAAACCCTTGAATACCTCCAATGGCAGGCATTTGAGCGCTGAACGGAGAGCACCCCTCCAAGGATGCAAACGGAAGTTGAATATCCAAAATAGGATAAATCGGAAGTGCCAAAGTTGCCGTGTCTAAACATCCCCCACTCGAGTATGCTACAAGTGTTACATCGTACCACCATAAGAATCCACTGTTGTTGTTGTACGCGTGATTCGGATCTTCAACACTTGATGTTATTCCATCTCCAAAATCCCATGCATACGATGAAGCTCCTAGCGACAAGTTGTTAAACTCTACAGGAGCTGAAGAACAACCCAATTCGTTGTTTGCTATTTCAAAATTTGCAACTGCGCCTCCGAGAACGGTAACTACATTGGTCGATGTATTTGTGCATCCGAATTCATTGATTGCAGTAAGCACCACATTGTAAGGCAAATTGTAAATCGTGTTGTTTCCAAATACGTGTGTTTCATTCGTATTGGTTGAAAGTGGTCCGTCGCTAAAATTCCACGAGTAATTCGTAGCACCTTGAGAAGTATTGGTGAATGCGACATCTAAAGGCTGACATCCCGAAACAATGTCTTGTGTGAATGATGCCGTTGGATTCGGATGTACCGTAATATTTCCTTGCGTACTCGCTGAGCAATAAGGCGTACTAATGTTTAGTGTAATTGGAAACGTTCCTTCAGCATTGTATACATGTGTCGGTGTCAATTGACTTGAAGTACCGCCATCACCAAACGTCCATTGAGCACTTGTAATGGGATTTCCAGGGGCTGTTACCGATGTATTCGTGAAGATTGCATTTGCACCAACGCATGGGCTAGTAACTGTGAACGACGGAACTGGTGTTGCATAAACATGCAAGACTTCTGTATCGGTTTTGGTACATCCATTTGAACTGGTGACCAAGACAGAAATTGGATAGTTTCCTGGTGTATTGATAGAAAGCGTATCCGGTGTTTGCCCGTTAAATGTTCCAAAGGATCCTAAATTCCAACTGAATGAAATTCCAGCATTCGAGACCACATTCAACGCAGTTGTTAGGGAATCACAAGCCTGTGCAGGCGATGCAGTAATGCTCGCTGTTGGACTTGGAAGAACAGTCACTACGACTGTTGCGGTATCTGCGCATGCACTTCCCCATCCGTTGTTGAATACACGATTACTCACCACAAAAGTTCCAGCCGTGTTAAAGGTGAAATTCACATTCCCACTTCCTAAATTCTGCCAGTTATTGTTGTTTCCGAAATTCCATTGATAAGATTGATTCGGTCCAGAAGACCCTTGAAAAAACGTAACTTGTCCGCCCGAACAAATGGTATCTGTCGATGCTGAAATACTTGCCACGGGCGGCGGAACAATGTGCACGGTAATCGATTGTTCAACCACTCCGCAAAAACTACTGTCGCTTAATGTGACGGTGTAATCTCCAATACCCGGAAAAGAAATCGTTTGCGGAAGGCTTGGTGGCCAAGGCATCCAAGCCGTTACTGAATCTACTCCCTGTCCCCAATAGTCTCCGAAATTCCAACGTTCTTGACGTTGAAAGGTATTTCCTTGATTCAAACAATTTCGTATGGTTGTATTACTGAAAGTAAAAGTCGTTTGAGGAAAACACTGCGTTATAGCTGAGGCACTAATTTGTGCCTGATCTAAGGTCCAAACATTTACGGGATTGAATGTCGCAACAGATGGGTTTCCTTGCAGCACATTGCAATAGTTCGAAGCTGTCAGTGAAACAGTCGTTTCACAATTTATCGCACTTGAACTCGTATACAAATGGCTAACCACTTCATTCCAATTCGTAGATCCGAAATAGATCAATGGAGACCCATCTCCGAAATTCCAGGTGAATTGCGTCGTCTCAGATACATTTGTCGAAGAGTTAATGAACTCAACTGAAGCTGGCGCACACACTTGTGTTGTCGCATTTCCTGGCACTTGAATAGAAGCGTTTGTTGGTTGTTCCATAACTACAACACCGGTTACAGAACATCCCGTTCCGCCTTCGGTAATACTCACAACGAAAGTGTCGACAGCAGCCGCATAAGTGTGTTGAAGAACAGTTGGACTCGACCAAGTCAGTCCAGTTGTTGTAGCAGAACCATCTCCCCAATCAATGGTATAATCATCCCAAGTTCCAGAGGGCTGAAGATTCAGCAAGAAATTTCCGCCAGAACAACCAAACCAATAGGGTGTAGTTACAATATTCCCATCGTAATCAAACACACTTGGACATTGGGCGCTTACAGTGAGCAGCGATGAAAGAAAAAATAAAACGAGTAACGCTCTTCTCATGGGTGTATCCTACGAACTGAATTAAAAAAGGTTTACGCAAAGAGAGAAGTTTTTTCAACAAGAATTTGATGCACGTCGCGAAGTTTTCGACAACTAACCTTCGGTAAGTTTCAATCGCTCGGCCATCTCTGCAACAGCAGGACACACAAGGGTATTCCGAAAAGTTAGATTCATGATTTGAGTCATATTCTTTCTGTCAGTATGCGGATACTCCCTGCAGGCCTTTGGACGAAAATCATAGATGCTACACTTGTTGTCTTCCAGATTCAAAAAAGCACATGGACTCGAATTCAGCACCCAATCACGATCTTCATCTAAATGTAAATACTTGTCAGTAAAGTCCGCAACGCGCATTCCCAAATGCTTTGCAATTCGCTCAATGTCTACATCACGGAAAATTGGACTCGTGGTTCGACAGCAATTCGCGCAAGTAAGGCAATCCGTGTTCGCGAAGATTTCTTCGTGCATCGAATGGAAAATCTCATCAAGCTTTTTCTTTTTCGCTAAACGACTGAAGAGTTTTTTGTTCGCCTTCACATTCTTTCTTGCCTCCTCTAAAAAACGCTTTTGCTTATCATTCATGTGGATCGGAAAATGCTGGGTTATGAATGAATGATGTATCAGTTAAGCACTTCAAGAACGCGATTAAATCAGCTTTCGATTGAGCACTCAAATTCAATCCACCTACCGTAAATTTCATAAATGGGTCTATTGTCGCACTTGGAACTCCGCCGCTGTTGTAGTGTTCTATCACCTCCTCCAACGTCGTAAATCTTCCGTCGTGCATATATGGCCCCGTCAATTCAACATTTCGTAGCGTGGGGGTTTTGAATTTCCCGTTATCGTAAACACTTCCTGTCACTGCACCTCTGCCCAAATCGCTGAACGTCGCATCGAGTCCATTGTTATGGAATAAATAATCGCTCATTTGCATACTTCCGAAGCCATGACAATGAAAACAATCCGCTCCAAAACTTCCACCGGGAACTTCATCTGGACTGCCACCTTCGGTTAAGAAAAGGTTGAATCCGTTTTGCTCCGATGGGGTAAACTGATATTGACCAATTCGTTGCTTATCGAATTTTGAGTTTGAAGAAATCATGGTTCTTAAAAACGATGCAATCGCCTTGACAATTTTCTCCTTCGTTACTTCGGTTGAACCGTATGCCTTATAGAACAAGGCATCGTACATAGCATCTGCATCAATTTGAGCAACGGCAACATCCCAATCCTCAGCCATTTCAATAGGGTTTTCTACTGGCTCGTAAATCTGATCTTCAAGAGTAACGGCTCTTCCATCCCAAAAATAAGTAGGAGACCACCCCATGTTTATCAAAGGCATTGCTTGACGCGTTCCCACTTCGCCATTTATTCCAACTGAATATTGACGTGGATCTGAAAATCCATGTTCCGGCAAATGACAGGTGCCACAAGACATTTCATCGTTGCCACTCAACTTCTTTTCCCAAAATAAATAGCGTCCCAAATTCACTCCTTCAACTGTCAGCGGATTGTCTGCGGGAATATCCATAGGAGGGAAAAACGGAGGAATGACGAGGTTGTACGGAGTGGCTGTAGGCCCCTCTGGCGCTTCATGTTTGCAGGTCCAAAGCAGACATCCCATGGCCACAAGAAAAAAGAATGTAAAGCGTTTCGCCGTCATACCTCAAAAATACGCGAGAAAGAACAAACAAATTTATTTCCTTCGCTAATCTTCGTCAGCCGAAAGGAATTTTTCATTTTGAACGAAATTCCAATCCGTTAAGGACTTCAAAAAAGCAACCAAATGGGCTTCTTCTTCTTTCGATAAATTCAACGGTTTTACTCTTGAATCTTTCGTTGCGCGGTTTCCACCACCACTGTTGTAAAATGAAACCACTTCTTCCAACGAACTCATAGAACCGTTGTGCATGTATGGCGCTGTGAGTTCAATGTTTCGCAACGACGGTGTTTTGAACTTCCCTCGGTCAGTGGCTAAATAAGTCTTTCGCTCCAAGCCTATGTCTGCATCTTCGAAACCTAAACTGTAAAACTGATAATCGGTAAAAAAAGGAAGTGCATGACAGCTGCTGCATTGTGTGCGTTCTGAAAAGAATAAGTCCATTCCCTTTTGTTCGGCTTCTGTGTAATCGTTCGACTTCAAAAAATAATGTCGATCAAATTTTGAATCGCCACTAATCAAAGCTCGCTCGAAACAAGCCAAGGCCCTTGTAATAACGAACGCGTCTAACTCTCTTCCGTAAGCGGCTTGCGCCAATTCGGTATAGTTTCCTTTCGACTTCAAACGACTAATCACCTCTTCCATACTCAACGCCAATTCGTGCTTTTCGTGAATCGGTCCCAAAGCCTGCAATTCCAACGTTGGCACTCCGCCTTCAGACATGAAATAAGGCGACCATGCGAGATTTGCCAATGTAGGTGCGTTGCGAGGAAATTCATTTTCATGGAAAGAAGAAACAGCTCTTCCGTCGGTAAATGCGGCAGGCAATCGGTGGCAGGAAGCACACGACTGATCTTCATTCTTCGACAGCTTTAATTCATAAAATAATTTTTTTCCTAACTCGAATCGAAGTTGAGTTGGTTCATTTCCTTCAGGAAAATTTATACTTGGAAAATAATGCGGTTGTTTGAATGAAATAGACTTGTCCTGTAATCCTTCTTCACTGCAACCTAAAAAGATTCCCAACGTCAACAAAAAGAAAATTAATTTTCTCATTGAAGATGAAACGCTGAAACAAAATTGTTTGTGATACGCTCGGCCAATGGAAAATTCGAAGTCGTATGTGTAAGATTATCGATAGATAAATCAACAGGGTCTAACGGTCGATTAAACACACTATCGATGGCAACTTCAATGTTGAATGTTCGCGCATCGCCTTCAGCTAAACTGACATTTCCAGTGTTGAAATCCAAAACGCGATACAACGGATCGTCACCCGTGTGATAAGAGTATGAATCCATCAAAGGTGCATTCGGCGTGCCTGTTAGCTCATATCTGCCTTCCACCTTCACAAAAATATATCCCGTGTTCCAATACCAAAACATGCCGTTAGAACCTTGAACGCTTAATGGATTCGAATTCGCGTATTGCGAAGGATCGACATTCTTGTTCAAATTACTTGGAACGCCCACACCAAAAGACAAAGAAGAAAACGATTGCGGTGAAACATTCAATGAGAGTGTTTGTGGTTCGAGCAACGTAAATAAAAAGGCCTGCTTCAATAGAGTTGAATCAGATCCGTTATGGGCGTATACATTCGATAAATAAAACTGAACATTCTCTACGCGCAACTGCTGACCAAAAGTGTTGGTGTAAACTGAATCAATAGAAAGCGGCTGACCGTTGTAGGTTGGTATAAATTTCAAATGAACCTTCGTCTCAGGAGCAACGGGCGTGTCTTCACCGCATGACATGAAGAATACGCTGAGTAGAACGACGAAGAAATAATTATTCACAATTTTCAATTTCATTGCTACATGGATTTACTTTCACTTCACGAATTAAAGATAACATTCAATTCGATTATTTCAGATTCTATTGATGGAAAAAGAACCCTTTCTCGTACTAAAAAGTTCGGCAGGTAGCGGAAAAACCTACGCCCTGGTGAGACACTTCCTTTTTTTGAGTTTAAAAAGCGAAGAGCCTTATGCCTACAGCCATGTCTTGGCGATTACATTCACCAACGCTGCTGCATCCGAAATGAAAGAGAGGGTTATGGAGCGGTTGCACGAATTCACTTTTCCCAAAGCTTTGGAAGGCAAGCACGAATTGTTCAACGACATTCGTGCAGAGCTGAATGTTTCCCCCATGATTCTTCAAGAGCGCGCAAGAAAAACATTGTCGCACATGTTGCACAATTACTCGCGCCTCAGCATTAGCACCATCGACAGTTTCACCCATCGCATTGTCCGTGCATTTGCAAAAGACCTTCAAATTCATCCGGACTTCTCCATTGAAATGGACACTGACAAATTTCTTGAACAATGCGTCGATGCTTGTCTAGATGAAGTCGGGCAAGATGCGGAACTAACCACCTACCTCGAAAATTATGTCTTAAGTAATTTCGAAGAAGAAGAGGATTGGAATGTAAGGAAAGGAATGCTTGGTATTTCTAAGCAACTGGTAAAAGAAGATGCACGAAACATTCTTCAGCTTTTCGAAAATCTTCACATCAGCGATTACGAAAAAATTAAAAAGGCTTATCAATCAAGGCTGAACGACTTAACACAAGAACTCTTCGACAGAATAGACCAAGTATTCGAAAAGATTGAAGAGGGTAATCTCTCAAACAAAGATTTTTTCAATAGTGGAAGTGGCACTATAACTTACTTAAAAAAAATTAGAAGCGGGAAATTCGAAATGCCTGGCGCAATGCTTTTCAAAGTGCTTGAAAAAGGCTGGGGCAAACCAAAGCACACGCAAGTGGAAGCTTTGAATCCCCTGCTCAATGAGACGAGTAATTATATTCTCGCGTGGTTGGAAGGAAACAACAAGCACGAATTCAATCGCATCAACAAAATACTTCCCCGCATATTCACAACTGGATTACTCAGCAAATTGAATGAGGTGAGTAAGCGCATCAAATCGGAAGATAACTTGTTACTGATCTCGGACTTCCATGCCATTGTATCGGCTGTTGTTCAAGAAAGCACAGCCCCTTTCATTTATGAGCGCGCTGGAGAACGGTATCAGCATATCCTCATCGATGAGTTTCAAGACACCTCCGAAATGCAATGGAAGAACTTCCTTCCTCTTTTCGAAAATGCGATTTCACAAGGGAAATTCAATTTGGTTGTTGGTGATGGGAAGCAGAGTATCTATCGTTGGAGAAACGGAAATGTAGAGCAATTCGTTCGACTTCCAAAACTTTATGAAGGCGCTCCAGCCACCATGCAACTTTTGATTGAAGATGTGTACGAAGAAAAAATACTTGACACCAATCGAAGAAGTGGAAAGGCTATTATTGAATTCAATAACACGCTGTTTGGAGCATTGAAAGAAAAGCTTGGTCCACTTCAAGATGTATACGACAAGCATGAACAAGCGTGCAGCAAAGATCATCCGGGTTATGTGGAAGTTCAAACCGCTATTCTCGACAAAAAAGATTCCGGCGATCTGCATATGCTCGAAGGCATTGTTAATGCCATTCGTGAATGTCGTGAAGACGGATACGAATGGGGAGACATTGCTATTCTCACCCGTAAAGGAAAAGCCGAGTCAACTAAAATTTCAGAGTTCATTCTTCAACAAACCGATAAAATTCCGCTGACGACGGAAGACAGTTTCCTTGTACAAAACTCAAACGAGGTGCAGCTGCTTATGGCGTGTATCAATTACTTCGGAAAGGAAACGGAAAACTTTTATCGCTTCAATTTAATTCGAAGAATTTGCGATGTCTTTCCGAATCAATTCAGATACAGCGAAGTCATTGCAACGTATGTAGAACAATTAGAAAAGGGCAAATTGAAATTCAAGGTGAACGAATTTCTCGACGAGAATTATCCCGGACTTCGGAATATTGTAAAAGACAATGCCCATCCGTTCGAATGCATTCAAGAATTAATTCGCTACTTCCAACTGCCGTTCGATGTGTATTTGGAATTTTTCGAAAATCAATTGCTTCAACTTTCACACAGAAACGGAATGGGATTTTCGGAGATGACCGATTGGTGGAACGAAAACAAAGGGAAGCTTTACATTCAAAGTGGTGAGCAACAGAACGCCGTTCGAATCTTAACCATTCATAAAAGCAAAGGACTGCAATTCCCAGTTGTGATTTTTCCTAAGTTCGATACCAAACACCCGAATCAAACCTTATGGGTTGAAGCACCTCCGGTGCATCCAGGCTTCACCAAAGGACTCATCAACTTTACACCGAGTAAATCACCCAAGCCAGATAATCCCGAAGAAATTTTATCGGAAAACAACAAGATTTTACTCGACGACATGAACTTGCTTTATGTAGCATTAACGCGCCCCGAAGAACGTTTGTATTTCCTAACAGAAAGCAAGCCTTCTACCACAAACAGTGCGTTAAATACATACATGTATGAATATTTTAAAACAGATCATGGCGGTTTGGATAAATTTCACTTCGGAGAAAAAGTAAAGCACATTAAGACGGAAAAGGAAGAACAAAAGGAAATTGCACTGTTGGATGGTACGCGTTTAAATGCAGTTCAGCCTGACTTCCGCATGCGCGAAACCAAGCGCAAAGATCTTGAAGGAAAAGAAGCTTTGGTAATGGGAAACCACCTTCATGCTTGCCTTTCAATTATGAGTCATTTCAACACCTGGGAAGACGCTTTATCGAATTACATTTTCGAACATACAGAGCTTCAGCAATCAGAAAAAGAAATGCTTCGTCAACAAATGGAAGAAACAATTGGTCGCGATTCATTTCAGCGAATATTTAAAACGAACGACGAAGTACTTACCGAACACGACATTCAGATCAATGCTCGTGAAGTCGCACGTCCAGATAGAATTCATATTGGAGCCTCACATATTGAAGTGTATGACTTCAAAACAGGCGCAGAACTTGACAAGCATTTCCAACAAGTAAAAGATTACATGAATGCGTTAGAATCAGCCACTGACAAGACCGTCAGAGGATACTTGGCGTATACAAAAACGGGGATATTGAAAGAGGTTGTGCTCTAATTATTTAGCGCACAACGCCTCAATCTCTTCCACTTCCAATGGGAAATTCGCGAACAAATCGCGGTTTCCATTTTCAGTAATTACAATGTTATTCTCTAAACGAATACCCAAATTTTCTTCAGGAATGTAGATGCCCGGTTCAACGGTGAATACGTTTCCAACTTCGATAGGCTTGTTCCAATTTCCAACATCATGAACGTCTAAACCTAAAAAGTGTGACGTTCCGTGCATGAAATATTTCTTGTAAGCCGGCCAAGCGGGATTCTGATTTTTCACATCTTCCTCGGAAATCAACTTCAATTTCAATAATTCTGCTGTCATCATCTCGCCTACAGCAGCATGGTATTCAGACATAATCACACCCGGCTTCAGATAAGCAGTCGCTTGTTTCATCACTGAAAGAACAGCGTTGTACACATCCTTTTGACGTTGTGTAAACTTCCCACTCACAGGCAAACAACGCGTCATATCTGCCGCGTAATTTCCATACTCCGCGCCAACATCCAGAAGAATAACATCTCCCTCTTTGCAAGGCTTGTCGTTATCGATATAATGTAAGACACAAGCGCTTTCACCTGAAGCTATGATTGGGGTGTATGCAAAGCCGCGTGATCCACTGCTTAAAAACTCATGGGCAAATTCGGCTTCAATAACATATTCCATTACACCCGGACGAATCATTTTCATCACACGCAACAGACCGTTGTGAGTGATGTCAACAGCCTTTTGAATCTGCGCAATCTCTTCTTCGTCTTTTACAGCGCGCAAGGCGTGCATGATGGGCGCAGCACGTTCAATCGAGTGGTGTGGATACTTCTCACGGAACCATTTTGAAAGCCGCATTTCACGCGTTTCAACTTCAATCACAGCACGCGAATGCTCGTTGCTATTCAAGTACACACACGAAGCTTCCCCAATAACAGTATGGAGCATTTTTTCAAATTCAGTGCTCCAATAAATACTGTTGATTCCTGTGCGTTCTTTTGCTTGAGGCTTATTCAATTTCGCACCTTCCCATACTGCTATGTGGTCGTTTGTTTCGCGAACAAAAAGCATTTCACGATGAGCAGGATTTGTCGCATCTGGAAACAAAATGAGCATAGTCTCTTCCTGATCTACTCCCGTCAAATAAAAAATATCGCTGTGCTGCTTAAACGGTAAAGTACCGTCAGCACTTGTAGGGTAAATATCGTTGCTCGTAAAAATAGCAAGACCTTTCTCTTCCATGCGAGAAGCAAAGCGTTTGCGATTGTTTGAATAATGTGTCGAAGAAAGTGCTGTGTAACGCATAAAAACTTGTTTATGCTATAAAGGTACAAAGCCTATTGAACAGCAGGAGTTGATTTTTCTTTTTTCTTGTTGAATTCCCATTTATATCCAGTGAGAATCACAAAATCCATATTTGCATCGGTAAGATCCCGCTGCACCAAATACCCAAAAGACAAGGCGTTTGACTTGTCTAATTTGTACTTTACAATGAACTGACTTCTCCAATTTGTATTTTCTAGCGTGATTGGTTCGAAGAAAAGCTCATGACTCAATTGAATGGAAAGATTATCCCAATTGGAATATTCAACCGCAAGTTTTTGTCGCCATGTTGAAGTAAGATCTATATCTGAACTTGCTGATTTAGCCACTTGACAACGTGTCGTTGCTGAGATTTTAAAATCCTTAACAGGTAAACTTAATTGAAGCCCGTATGACCATCTTCTTCTCAAATTGTACCAATCCTCTTCTCGTCTACCTCCTATCCGATATTCAACTGATGTTGAGAGAAACTTGCTCCATTTTTTTTCTGTCCCTAAATCTGAAAAGAAGTTGTTTAATCGCGAAAGGTTTTCATCAAAACGAATCTCAGGATTTACATATAGCCTAAAGTCCTTAAAAATCTTCGGATCTTTCCAAGGTGTTAAATCTTTAAAGTCAGCGGAGAAAGAAAAAGCATTCCACATGCCTGCATCATTCACGTTTTGAGCAGACATGAGAGAGTGCAGAAGTACAAAGAAGAGTAACGCTGCTTTACGGCGTATCATAGATCTTTAGATCTGAGACAACTGCATGATCTTCATTGTCGGTGAGTTCCACCTCTTGAAGTATTACCATCTTCGTTGGATCTACAACTGGCGGATTTTGTCCCGTTGTATCTCTGCTGTAAACATAAACCGTATACTTTCCTTCTCTCAAGTTTCTAAATTCAAAGTCACCGTTGTAATCTGTAACTACTTTATCATCTGGAGAAACATGCTCTCCGTATACGATGTATACATCAAGATCCGCTGCAGGAACAGTATACAATGCAGTTGCGGGATTTGTTAAAACAACACGAACTTCCATAGAAACATTTCCAGAAATTGTTCCCGCACCTCCTGTTCCCGGATCTTTCTCACAAGAGATAAGTCCGGCACAAACAGCCAAAAAGAAAAGTGCTTTTTTCATTATCGTAAATTGTGATAGACTGCCTGAACATCATCGTCCTCCTCAATCTTCTCCACTAATTCCAATATTTCATCGGTTTGTTCTTCCGAGATTTCAGCATAGGTGTTAGGTATTCTTTCTAATCCCGCCTTTGTAGGAACAATACCACGGTCCTCGAGAGCCTTTTGCATATTACCGAAATCTGAAAATGCTGTATAAATCACCATTTCATTTTCTTCTTGCTCAGAGCTGTCTAAACCGTGATCTATCAACTCCAACTCTAAATCTTCCCAAGATGGAATCTGATCCATTGCAATTCTGAATACACCCTTACGCTCAAAAATGAATGACAACGATCCACTGTTACCCATAAGTCCACCACCTCTGTTGAAGTACATGCGAATATTTGCTACGGTGCGCGTTGGGTTATCCGTTGCTGTTTCAACCAAAATTGGAATGCCGTATGGCCCGTATCCTTCGTATACTACTTCTTCATAGTTACTAGCGTCTTTACTTGAAGCTCTCTTGATCGCGGCATCTACGCGATCTTTCGGCATGTTCACCCCTTTCGCATTTGCCACACACTGACGCAATCGAGGGTTGTATGCTGGATCAGGCCCTCCAGCCTTAACTGCCATTGCAATTTCTTTTCCAATTCGCGTGAATGCTTTCGCCATGCGGTCATAGCGCGCGAACATTTTGTGCTTTCGCTTTTCAAAAATTCTTCCCATGAGATAAAACTAGATTTTCGTCCTGTTGGACAAAACAAAAATACAAATTATGCAGCACCTAAAATACGCAAATGACTAACGTGTGCTCGAATTGCTGAAATCACGTTCGGATATTCCTGATAGTCTATTCCGAACTCTTCGCACGTATCGCGAACAATACCATTGATATACGGGTAATGAATGTGACTTATTCTTGGAAATAAGTGGTGCTCCACTTGAAAATTCAATCCGCCCGTTAACCATGAAACTACCTTATTCTTTGTTGCAAAGTTGGCTGTTGTATTCACCTGATGAACAGCCCACTCATCTTTCAACATAACCCCATCTGTTTCGGGCAAATGAAAGGTTCGTCCTTCTACAACATGCGCCAATTGAAATACAACTGCAATGATCCATCCTGTTACAAAAAGCATCACGGCATATCCTACCAACGTTTTCAACCAACCAACTACCAATAAAGGGGTAATAAAAAACACAACAAAATAAAACACCTTGCTCGTCCAGAAAATTATGTGTTCTCGTCGTGGAATCTTACGAATCGGGGTCTCACCAATTTTCCTTGTAAAATATTTACTGAAATCCTTAACATACACCCACAAGAAATAAGTCGTTCCGTATATCAGCGCCCAATAGATAAACTGGTATTTATGAAACCAATATTTCTTTTGTTGCTCGTTCACACGCAAGAATGGCTCAACGTCTATATCTTCGTCTACTCCATGCACATTGGTGTATACATGGTGAATTTGATTATGCTTCAACTTCCACAAGAATACATTTCCTCCAATTATATTTAATGAGTATCCCATCATTTGATTCACCCAAGACTTCGAAGAAAAGCTTCCGTGAGCACTGTCGTGCATCAGATTAAAACCTATGGCCGCGAACACCATTCCAAGTACCGACCACAAAATCATTTGGGCTATCCACGACTGAAAAAAAAGTAAGGATGCGTATATTAAGGCGATTGAAACAAGAAGAACTGTGGCCTTGGTATATATCTTCCAGTTACCGGTTCTCTTGATTCCTTTTGACGTAAAATATTTTTCTACGCGCTCATTTAACGTATCGAAGAATGGGTGCGCCTGGTTGCCGAGTGAAAATGCCAATGTATGGGTCTCCTTGTTATGGTTTATTCAAAGATAGGGCTTGACCAGTGGCACAAGGCCATAAAATGACATTTATATCTGTTTGTTGAAAAAAGCAAGACTAAGCCCCTGATTTACATTGTAAATTCGCGACTTAATTTTCAAAACCGTGAATAAAAGAATTTCTTCAGCCCTTATTTCAGTGTTTGACAAAGATGGATTAGCGCCAATTGTTGAACAAATGCACCAACTTGGCATAACACTTTACAGCACTGGAGGAACCCAAACGTTCATTGAGAACATGGGAATACCTGTTACGGCTGTTGAAGACTTAACCGGCTACCCAAGTATTTTTGGAGGAAGAGTAAAGACACTTCACCCGGGAGTTTTAGGCGGAATATTGTACCGTCGAGATGAAGCACAAGACTTGGAAGAAGCTGCGAAATTTAACATTCATGCAATAGATTGTGTAATTGTTGATTTATATCCGTTCGAAAAAACCGTAGCATCTGGTGCCTCACACGAGGACATCATCGAAAAAATTGATATTGGTGGAATTGCTCTTATTCGCGGCGCTGCTAAAAACTTTAATGATGTTGTCATCGTTCCTTCGAAGAACGAATACAATGCCCTTCATGAATTGTTGGTGAATCAAAAGGGAGAAACAACTTTGGAGCAAAGACAATTTTTCGCCAAACAAGCTTTTGAAGTTTCTTCGCACTATGACTCTGCTATTTACTCTTATTTCAAAGGAGAGGAAGTTGGCTCATTGCGAATTGCTTCTCGAGATGCTCACGTGTTGCGCTACGGAGAAAACCCTCATCAAAAGGGAAGCTTCTATGGAGACCTCGATGCGCTTTTCACGAAGTTGAATGGAAAAGAACTTTCCTACAATAACCTATTGGATGTTGAAGCCGCTGTACAATTGATTGCTGAATTCAAAAACGACGCTCCAACTTTTGCCATACTCAAACACAACAATGCCTGCGGTGTGGCAACACGCCCTTCCATGGTAGAAGCCTATGAAGCAGCGTTGGCATGTGACAGCACCTCAGCCTTCGGCGGTGTACTTATTGCAAATGGAAACGTTGACTTAGCAACAGCAGAGAAAATAAATTCACTTTTTTGTGAAGTCGTAATTGCACCATCCTATGACGATGCGGCTGTTGAATTGTTGAAATCAAAAGCCAACAGAATTATCTTAATTATTAAAGAAACGCCTCTTCTTCAAACGCAAGTAAGATCCATCCTAAACGGTTACTTGGTTCAAGAAAAAGACACTGCCACAGAGACGGCAGCCGACTTGAAATGCGCTACAACGACAACAGCAAGTCAAGGCTCAATTGAAGACTTGATTTTCGCAAATAAATTGGTCAAACACACCAAGAGTAACACCATTGTTTTAGCGAAAAACAACACATTACTAGCAAGCGGAACCGGACAAACTTCACGCGTTGATGCTCTTCAACAAGCCATTGAAAAAGCGAAGCACTTTGGTTTTTCGTTGGAAGGAAGTGCGATGGCGAGCGATGCATTTTTCCCGTTTCCTGATTGTGTTGAAATTGCAAAGAATGCTGGTGTCATTGCAGTAGTTCAACCAGGTGGTTCAATAAAAGATCAGCTTTCAATTGACTATTGCAATGCGAACAACGTGGCCATGTATATGACTGGTGTTCGTCATTTCAAGCACTAATATCGCTCGTCTTTCCAAATTCTTTTCTCAACCAATTTCAATTTTTGGTTGAAGAAAATAGCTGTACTCTTTTCGAAAGATTCCGTGTAATCTGAAACCCAAAAGGAATATTTCGGTTTGCGCTTACTCGTATTCAAAATATCTTTCTTCTTCAAAACGTCTGAAACGTACTGGGCTACGACAGATGCACTATCAATGATCTCAATTTTTTGCTGATAAAATTTCTCTACTTCTTTTTTAATGAGTGGATAATGCGTGCAGCCGAGAATGAGCGCTTCAATGCCTTTGAAAGAAGATTTAGATAAATAACTATCGATAATACTCTGTGAAATTTTATTGTTGTAATATCCCTCTTCAATCATAGAAGCCAACAAAGGGGTCGCATTCGAAAGAACCTTTAAGGTTGGATTCAATTTTTCAATTCGTTTCACATAAATACGCGATTGAATGGTGCCCTTGGTACCAATGACACCCACCTTTGTTTTGTTGTAATTCGCTGCCGCATATGCGGCAACAGGATCAACAACATTGATGACAGGGATGTGCGAAGGAATACTTTTTACAACCGTTTTAAAGGCGTGTGCAGAAGCCGTATTGCAAGCTATTACTATGGCCTTGCAATTGTTCTCAACTAACAATTCCGCAATTCGTTTCGAGTAAGCACGAATACTGTCAGGCGACTTATCGCCGTATGGTAAATGGGCAGTATCTCCGAAATAAATAAACGATTCATTCGGAAGAACTTTCTGTATCGCCTTGGCAACAGTAAGACCACCTATTCCTGAATCGAAAATTCCAATTGGATGAGTATTCATAGCAAAAAAAATCCCGCCTAGCGGGATTTCAATTTATTCAATAATATTATTTCTGAGTTGGTGAAGTTGGTGATGGCGCTGGAATCTTTAATTCAGTGCGAAGTTTCTCGCTCAAATCCTCTCCACCTGAGTATACTAGATTTCCTGCTCCAACATCGAATACGTATGTATATCCACCCGCCTTAGCAATTTTGGCAACTGCTGCATCGAACTCGTCTACCAATGGCTTTAACAAAGAATCTTGCAATTGCTGCAACTCATCGTTAGCAGTTTGTTGGAAGTCCATCATGTTTTGCTCGAGATCAGCAATAGCTTGCGCCTTACTTTGACGAATTGCCTCTGGCCATCCACCTGCGCTTACTGCCATTTTCGATTTAGTCTCGTATTCAGCAACCTTATCGTCGTGCTCTTTCTGCATTACCACATATTCTCCTTCGAAGGATTTTTTTGCTGTCTCCATATCGGCTTGAACGCCTTTCATTGCAGGCATTTGCAGAAGGATTGCTTGGCGATCTACATGCGCTAATTTCTGCGCGAAAGCACCAAATCCTAATGAAATAAATAGTGCTGCTAAAATTGTCTTCTTCATGATTGTATTGTTTTTTTTCTTCTATTCAATGACAGTACCAAAAATACGCATTACTTGCCTTTTCCCGGTGTAGTTGTACGATTTCCTGGTCTTTCTGTTCCTGTACCCGGCTTTTCACCCTGCTTTTCTTCAGAATCTTCGTTCTCATCTTCGCCTTTGTCTAAGACCTCTCCTGGCTTAAGTCCCATTTTCTTTAACACCTTGTCACTGATGTCGTGCTTTGGATTTGTGTATAGCATATTCGAATGGTTAGCTTTATCGAAAACAACCATGTACTGCGATTGAGAGGCTATATCTTCGATGGCCTGAAATATTTGCTCTTGAATTGGTGCAACAAGCTCTTCACGCTTCTTGAATAAATCACCTTCAACACCGAACTTCGATTTTTGGTACTGCTTCGCATCTTCACGACGCTCGTTAATATCAGCCTCACGCTTCTTCTTCATTTCTTCCGTGAGCAATATTTTTTCTGCTTGAAAAGACTTTTCTAATTGCTCGATTGCAACATACTTCTGCTCTACTTGTGCCTGCCACTCCGCGCTTAGTTCATTGATTTGCTTTTGCGCTGCAACATACTCGGGCATGTGAGATAATATATATTTCGAATCTACATACGCAAATTTCTGTGCGCTCAACGCTAAAGCTGAAAAAACGAGCACAAAGGAAAAAATGAATTTGATTGTTGAATTTGCTTTCATCATTCGTTTTTTTAAAGTTCACCCATGTTCATACCAATACTGAAGTGGAATTGTCCTGGAGCCATATTCGGCGCATTGGGCAAATCATCTAATCTCCATCCGTAATCGAATCCTAATAATCCGAACATTGGAAGGAAGATACGCAATCCACCACCCACAGATTTATATAAGTTAAATGGATTGTAATCTGAAAAGTCAGTCCAAGTTCTTCCCGCTTCAGCAAAAGCCAATGCGAAAATAGTTGCTTGCGGATTCAAGGAAATTGGGTAACGTAATTCAGCACCGTATTTCGTAATCACTGGTGCACCCACACGATCGCTTGGCATTGTCAACGACAAATCATCGTAACCACGAAGGTTAACGATTTCACGTCCATCTAGCAAAAACCCACTCAAGAAAACACCGCCAAGATAAAATCTCTCAAAGGGAGATTGCCCAAGATTTTTATTGTAGCTACCTAAAAATCCGAATCCAGCATGTGTATGCAGAACTAATTTGTTTGTTTTGTGCTTGTTCAGCGAGGTATACCAGTTAGCTGTGAATTTGATTTTGTAATATTCAACCCAATCCACCTTCTCTTGGTCGGTCATGCTCTCGTAGTCGTAGTTCTTACCAAGAATGTTCTCACCGATTGTAGTGTAGGGTAACGTAAATTTCGAACTTAATGTAATCTTCGATCCCCAAGTTGGATAAATGGTCTCGGACAAAGAACTTCGTTCTATGGTGAAGTTCGCCGCTAAATTGTTTGAATATCCGTTGTTGAATGAGAAGAATGAACCGTAATTATTTAAGTCGAAGTGCTGGTATGAAAGCCCCCCAAAGAATAGGAACCAGTCATCGGGCTTCTGCCAGCGCTGTCCGAATGTAACCGAAGCTCCAGTGATGATCAATGACTGACGAAGAGGATTCAGAATATCGCCATTGTATTTCTTTTGTCCATTCGATTGAACACTGTGATAAGCGGAAACTGAAAGTGAGTTGGGTCTTTTTCCGCCCAACCAAGGTTCTGTGAAACTCAAGTTGTACGATTGGAAAAAGGCTCCGTTACTCATTGCGCGAATTGAAAGACGCTGACCATCTCCCGTTGGAAGTGGACTCCAAGCTTCTTTCTTGAAAAAATTCCGCATGCTGAAGTTGTTGAAACTTAATCCAAGCGAACCCACTACACGTCCACCACCCCAACCACCAGACAGTTCAATCTGATCAGAAGGTTTTTCTTCCACCACATATTCAAGATCCACCAAACCTTCATCGGCTCTTGGATTCGTGCGAATATCAAATGCCTCTTGACTGAAATAATTCAAGTTTGCTAATTCACGCTGAGAACGAATCAAGTCTGAGCGATTGAACAAATCTCCTGGACGTGTTCGAATTTCTCGGTAGATTACGTGGTCATTTGTTTTGGTATTTCCGGACACACTCACAACACCAATTCGGTATTGACGACCTTCTCCCATGCGGACTTCAATATCTATACTGTCGGGCGGAACCAATGACTCTACTGGATAGGCATAGAAATTCAAATAACCATCGTCTGTATACAATGAAGCCACATCGCGACCGGTCTGATTCATGTTCAAACGCGTTTGCAACACTTCCATGTTGTATACGTCACCCTTCTTTATGTTTAGAATTGAATCAAGCGTATTGCTTCTGTATTTTGTATTTCCAATGAACGAAATATTTCTGAAGTAGAATTTATTTCCTTCATCCAGAGTGATTCTAATTTTCAAACGCTCTGGTCCGACAGCATAAATGGAATCCTTCACGATTCGCATGTTTCGGAAACCCTCTTTATTGTAACGAGCTACAATAGCAGCTTTGTCTTCTTCATATTCTTCCTCCAAGAATTTCGAAGATTTGAAAACATGGTAAAACGCAGCCTTCTTCGTATTCTTCATGGTGCGATTCAACGCCGCAACGGACATTTTCTCTGCCCCTACCCATTCTATCTCTTCGATCTTAATTCTATTTCCGCGCTCAATGTCGAATGTCAATTCTACAGCATTTGGCAAATTCGGATAAGGCTTTTCAATGATATTCACCTTCGCATTGAAGTAACCTTTCTCGACATAAAAATCTTTAATAATGTTCGTGGCTGTTGCCTTCAAATTTTCGTTCACGATATTTCCGGAACGAATCTTCATCTTCTCGCGAATATTGTCAGCATCGCCCTTTTTAATTCCATCAAACTTAAAGACTCCCAACTTTGGAAGTTCTTTCACCACGATAACTAAAAAGGCATCATCGCCGCGTGCCTCAGCAAGACGGATATCAATAGATGAGAACAATTGATTCTTCCAAAGTTTGCGAAGCGCATCTGCGATTTCATCGCCGGGAATCATAATCTCTTGACCAACCTTCAATCCGCAAAAAAGTAAGATCGCCTGTGCGTCTGTATATTCCGCACCCATGACTGTGATGCCGGCAACTTTCATTTTGCGAGGCTCGGCGTAATCGATGGTCGAACCCAATTCCACTTGAGCTTTAAGTGCTGGTGTAACCACTAATGACGCGATTAACGCCAAAACAAAAGCAATGGTTCTTGAATTTGGGAATGTATGTTTCAGCGTCTTTCTCAACTTTTCTATTTCGTTTGTTCTGTTTGCTCTGATGTCATTCCGAATCTGCGCTCACGTCCTTGGTAACTGACCAATGCTTCGAAGAAGTGCTCCTCTCTGAATTCTGGCCACATGATCGGTGTAAAATGTAGTTCGGTATATGCGATTTGCCAAAGTAAAAAATTACTTATGCGATGCTCCCCGCTCGTCCGGATAAGTAATTCCGGATCAGGAATTTCAGCAGTGGATAGGTTTTGGGCAATCACGTCAGCCGTAACGTTTTCAGCAGGAATTTGTTGTGCTACGATAGATCTTACTGCATTAACCAATTCCCAACGCGCACTGTAATTCAAGGCCAAAACCAAAGAAATGTCTTTGTTATCGGCCGTTTTAGCAATGGCGGCTTTCAGTTCATCGCGACACTTACTCGGAAGTTGCTCGATATCTCCAATGGCTAACAATCGAACACCATTTTCCATGAGCTCTGCCACTTCATTAATGATGGTGGTAACGAGTAAATCCATAAGCGCATCTACTTCTTCTTTCGGTCGGTTCCAGTTTTCCGTTGAGAATGCATAAAGCGTCAGAAACTCAACTTCTGCTCGGCGCGCTGCTTTAATGGTTGCGCGCACAGATTCAACTCCGTTGAAGTGTCCGAAAATTCGGTCTTTCCCTTGATTTTTCGCCCAACGGCCATTTCCATCCATGATAACAGCAACATGGCGCGGAGTCTTGCTTAAGTCTATTTGGTCGAAGGCACTTTTCATCGAAGTGCGAAGATACGGAAAGCCTGAGTATTGACAAGCACTTAGTCCCAGGTTGCGCAGCTATTTCCCTTTTTATCTATTCTGAAATTTAAAGAGGCCATGCAAAAGAAGTAAAGATCTTTTCTTCCGGGGTCTCCACGCTGTAAGAATGCGTTGTTGGAATTCTCTTGAAGCACGCTTTGATCGGCCAAGTTGGTTGCCAATTGTCCTCGTGCTGCAGCTAACATGGTTGGATTGACATAAGTCCCCGAAATATCATCGAAATAGTCGGTATACAGTTTACGCATTCCCCATTCGATAGAGAAACCAAGCAAACCTTTGATGTTACATTTCAATCCTGCTCCCATCGGCATGGTGAACCCGGTTGTTTTGTACAAAGGATCTTTACCTGCCATGCCCTGTCCTTCCGTTCCGGCTGGCTGAAGGGGATGCCAATAGCCGTTGTACATTCCTTCGGGGTTCATTCTGAAAACAGCAGCGCCCAAAAACAAATAGGGAGAAATATTATGTTTTGAATTGAGCTGATAATTGAAGAAATTCAATTCAGCAATTACACTTCCTTCAAAAAAACGATTTCTAAAATTAAGATTTCTGTTCTGCTGCCAAGCATCTTTGCTATCAGAGTCAAACGCTTCAATATTCCCGTAATTCAATCCTGTACGAACAGACCAACGCTTATTTAGGTTGTTGCGAATAGCAATACCAAGCGCTAGTTTCTCTTTGGTCCCGAAATGCTTAGAAGGATTTATTTCCCCAATGTAATAAGACGTTCCAGCCGAGATTGAAAGCTCTTTGCTCTTTTCTTTGTTATGTACTTGAGCATTCGCCGAGATTGTTCCCGCAAAGAGTAAGACCAAAAGAAGTAAACGGTTATTCATACCTGCACAATGCTTTTTTCAATTAATTATTGTCAATCCATTCGAATGTCTAATCCCCAGCCCATTTTCTTGCGAATGGTTCTGAAGAAATTTCTTCCTTCCAACAAAATCATTTGCAATTCGAAAGGAGCTCGACAAAGTGTTATTTCAGCCCCACTATCTAAAACATATTGCGTGCTGTCCAATGTAATTTGAATTTGTCCTGAACGACATTCTGCCTTTAGTCTAACCGTGGACGCATCCCCAATAACCAAGGGTCGAGCCGTAAGGTTATGTGCTGAAATTGGAGTAATAATGAAATTGTTCGAGTTCGGTGTAACAATAGGACCACCGCAGGAAAGCGAATAAGCCGTTGATCCAGTTGGAGTCGCTACAATCAACCCATCGGCCCAGTAACTACTCAAAAAGGCTTTGTTTACCGACGCGTTAATCTTAATCATTTCATTTCGAGTAGCGTTGTTGATCGTAATCTCATTCAACGCGTAGGGGAAATCTCCAAAATCGAATTGCTCTGATTTAATTTGAATAAATGACCGCGGGTCAATCGTGTATTCCGAATTGACAAATTGCTCGAGCGCCTCATCCACTTCAGAAACACTGACGTGTGAAAGGAAACCAAGTCTTCCTGTATTGATTCCCAAGATTGGAATTCTTTTAGAACCTACTAGTCGCGCTGCATCCAAGAATGTTCCATCTCCACCGAAACTGAACAACGCTGCAGCATTTTCAAATTCCGAATTTTCCTCGAAGGTCGTGTGAGCAGGAATTTGAATGTGCGATTGGAGAAATTTTTCGAAACCCTTGTATACGCATATGGAAATGCCGCGACGCACCATTTTCTCGAGAAACTGTTGCACAGCTGGAGCCAAGTCGGCTTCGAATTTTTTTCCAAAAACGTATACTAACATAATTCGTAAAAAACAAAGGTAGCGCTTTTACGTAAACACTACATATTCAAGTAGCGCATGAGTTCATCGTAACGATCTCTTAACTCGTTATCGAATTGGGCCGCTTGAAACTTACTTAGAACAGTGTAATTGAATCGCTCCAAACTTTGAAGAATAGGGTTCAAATCTGGAGAGTCTATTTTAATGTGCATCTCTATATTTCCTTCAGTTGCAGGAAGCACGGTCAAGCTTAAAATCTTTGCGTTGTTTTCTTCAATGATTCGGGCAATTTGTTGTATGCTGTGGTCACGCTCTAACATCTGCAAAACAATAATCCCTCCGTCGCGATGAACACCGAGCATTTCAGCTAAATGATCAAGCAAATCCGCCGAGGTGATACTACCAAGATAATTGTTTCCCTCATCAACAACGGGAACGACTGTGATGTCGTTCTCACTAACCACCTTCAATACATCTAGCACATGTGTTTCTGGCAAAACCGATACCTTCAATAAATCCAATTCGGCTTGAACTTCCCCTTGATAGACTTCAGCGTTCAGAAAATCGCTTTCATTGGCCAATCCCACAAACATTCCATTTTCAACCACCGGCAAATCATTTACTCGCAATTCATCCATTAAATTCAATACATGCATGGCAGACTCGCCTCTGTTAAGGACGGGAAGGCTCTTCGATATTAAACTTAATGCTTTGTTCATGGTTTATTAAAATAACCGGTCAAACGTACATTCATTTTTCGTTCCACAACGTGAATTTGAATTCGATTATTGCCGAGTTTTGCACAACCAATTTTGAATACATGATCGCACTAAGCGTAAACATCAATAAAATCGCCACCATTCGCAATGCACGCGGCGGCAACACACCAGATGTCATTGTGGCAGCACAAAACATTGAGCGCTTCGGAGCCGATGGCATTACTGTTCATCCAAGACCCGATGAACGCCATATTCGTTATGCCGATGTTCCTGCATTGAAAAAAGTCGTAAAAACTGAATTCAATGTGGAAGGGTATCCAACACCCGACTTCATGGAGTTGGTAATTGCTTCAAAGCCGCATCAGGTTACCCTCGTGCCCGATGCACCCGATGCTATAACTTCCAATGCAGGTTGGGATGTTGAAACACATTTCGATTTTTTAGCTGGAATTGTAAAGGAATTGAAATCACACGGAATCCGTGTCAGCATTTTCATGGAAGCCAATCCAGCCCTCATGGCGAAGGCAGCAGCCACAGGCACCGATCGCATTGAGCTTTATACTGAAAGCTATGCTGTGGGATATGCCGCTAACAAAGAAGCTGCAGTGAAGCCATTTATTGAAGCGGCATTGGCAGCGCATGAAGCTGGACTGGGTATAAATGCTGGTCACGATTTGAATCTCGAAAATTTAAAATACTTCGCTCAACAGGTGCCGCATCTGGATGAGGTTTCGATTGGCCATGCGCTTATTTCAGATGCCTTGTATTTCGGATTGGAAAATACCGTGCAGATGTACAAAAACGAATTGCTTTAAAATGAAATTGCATTTCAATAAATACGGAGAAGGAAAACCTATGCTCATTTTTCATGGGCTTTTCGGGACTGGAGATAACTGGACTACCCATGCGAAAAAATGGGCAGAACATGGATTTTGCGTGTATACCATTGATCAACGTAATCACGGTAGATCTTTTCATTCCGATGAAATGAACTACAAACTCATGTGCGAAGATGCTATTGATTTCATTGCATCAGAAAATTTACGCGATGTCATTCTCTTGGGGCACAGCATGGGTGGGAAAACTGTGATGCATGCCGCTCAAGAAATTGAGTTTTTAATCGACAAGCTCATTGTGGTTGATATGGGTGTGAAACGCTATCCGCGCCACCACGACAGTGTATTTCAGGCCCTGCGTTCCGTGCCATTGGATCAAATTCAATCACGCTCTGAAGCTGAAGAAATTTTCGCAAAAACTTCTGTCGACAAGGCTACACAACTATTCCTACTGAAGAATCTTTATTGGAAAGAACCAAGGAAATTGGATTGGCGATTCAACCTAGATGCACTTGAAACGCATATCGATGAAATTCTTACCGAAGTGCCAGCAGGAAATCCTATTCAAGTGCCTACCCTTTTCATCAAAGGAGAATTATCGAATTACATTATGAACGAAGATCTTCCGCAACTAGCGTCTTACTTCCCGAAAGTGAAACTCACCGAAGTAAAGAATTCAGGTCATTGGCCACACGCCGAATCACCCGATTTCTTTTTCCAAGAAGTACTGAATTTTAGTCTGAATGGATAGGGCCTAAATCCTTTACCTTTGCAAAAATTACTTTTATGGGATTTTCTAAGAAAATATTAGTGCCAATCGATTTCACGAAGGTGAGCGATATTGCTATTGAGCATGCACTTTTGATGGGCAAAACAATCCTTGCCGACATTCATTTAATTCATATTGTAGAGAACAAGAAACAAGTTTCTGAAGCACGTTTGAAATTGGACGCAATGAAAGATCGCGTTCGTGTAGAAAACGGTGTGGAAATTCATACCCATGTTCGCATCGGAAACATCTTCGAAGACATTGATAAAGCGGCTACAGAAATGGATGCTGCGCTTATTATTATGGGAAGTCATGGCGCACGCGGAATGCAATTCTTAACTGGAAGCCGTGCTTTGAAAATTGTAACCGAAAGCTCAATTCCTTTCATTGTGGTTCAAGAGAGAACTATTCGTCCACACGGATATCACCGCTTGGTTGTTCCGTTGGACTTGCATAAAGAGACGAAGCAAAAGTTAAGTGCAGTGCGCGATGTTGCTAAGTACTTCAACTCGAAAGTATTTTTGATTTCTCCGAATGAAACCGATGAATTCTTGAAGAATCAATTGGATCGTAACATGAACTACGCAATTGATTACTTAACTTCTTTGGACATTCCGGTTGAAGTTGAAATCACAGAAACAAAATCTGAAGGCTCATTCGTAAAATCATTGTTGAAGTACTCTGCAGCAGTTGAAGCAGATTTGATTTGCATTATGAATTTCTATGAAAGTTCAATTTTAAATGTCTTCAATTCAAGTTACGAGCAGCAGGTCATTACGAACGATGCACAGATTCCTGTGTTGTGTGTTAATCCAGTTGACACTTACATTGCAGATAGACCAAGTTTCGCGCCTTGATCATTTAAATACGAATACCGATAACCAGAAGGTCATCGGTTTGCTCCATTGAACCCTTCCAAGCGTCAAACGTTTCGTGAAGGGTTTTTTCTTGCGCATCTATATCCATGGTTGAGATAGATGTAAGGATTTCCTTGAAGCGCTTGCGCATAAATTTCTTGTTATTCAGTTCTCCGAATTGATCTGCGTATCCGTCGCTACAAGCATACACCATATCCTCTTTTTCCAATTGAAATTTCTGCGTTGCAAATGCTTCGCCTCTTTCTCCAAAAGTTCCAATGCTTCGCTTGGTCGGAGCCAACTCAATCAATTCATTTTTTCTAACGACGTATAGTGGAATGTTCGCACCGCAATATTCCAATTGCAACTCCTTTTCATCAATGGCACAAAGCGCTATGTCCATGCCGTCACGCACGCCTGTGTTATTGTTCCTAAGAACTTCAGTTCCCAAACGATTCACGTTGTTTAGAATTTGCGAAGGATCGACAAAGACTTTGGTCACATGATTCAAAAAATTGTGACCAACCAAACTCATAAACGCACCTGGTACACCGTGCCCTGTGCAATCTGCGGCAGCGAAGAGTTTCTTTCCCCCAACATTCTTGAACCAATAGAAATCACCACTAACAACGGCCTTTGGAACATAAAAAACAAAACTCTTATTGAAGATTTGTCGAACCGCTCCAATGTTTGGTAGGATTGTATTTTGAAGTCGTTGCGCGTAGTTGATGCTATCTGTTAAGTCTCGATAAAGCAAATTCAACTGCTCCTTTTGTACATCTGACTCTTCCTTTTGCTTTCGCAATTTCGTGGTGAAATAAGCAATTGCAATTCCAGCAAACAAAACAAACAATGACACGACGACAAGCACGCCTGTTAGTCGAGAGAACTGAACGTTCATCTCTTCAATTTCAGCGTTCATTCGTTCCGTTTGCCTAGTACGCAATTCATTCAAAATAGACTCTGCCTCTTCAACCACCAAAGGGATTCCACTTCCTTCAATAAAATAAGATTCAGCTTCCATTAAAGCAATGGGATTGCTGTAACTGTCGAACGTTGGAAGAAGATCTTGAACAGCCTTATATTGAACCAACATTTCAACAATCTTCACCTCCAAAGAGTCTAACTTGTTTTGTTCTTCGGGGTTGAAATTGCTTTTTACCTCCTTAAGTCGGATCAACGAATTCATGAGCGAACTGTCACTGATCGCCTTCATTTCTTTCCGATGCAAATCCTCCTCAACACGCTGAACAAACGCCCACTCTTTGATTAAATCTTTGGAGCGCAGGGTATAGCTTTCGAGTTCCTGCAATCTTCCAATTGAGGGAACATATTTATCGTTAATCTTTCGATTGATATCATAACTGCGCTGAAGCGTTATCATAGTCATGACGAGCGTTCCCGCAACAATAAATATGATGGTTCCGAAACCAAATCCAAGTCGATACTTCTTGTTGAAGAACCAATTCATGGATTTTGAATTAATTGATTTTGAATTTTTTCTCAGACTCTTTCTTCAACCGAAGAAATTCCTCTTCCCTGCCTAAAGCTCTGTTCACAAACATGAGAACCTTATAGTTTGTGGGGGAAGGTGTGCATGATGCAAACGCCTGCTGTGCATATGGTATAGCGGCTTTGAATTTCTTCACACTTTCATCCTGAATGGAAATAAGATCCATCATATCAGTTTGAGCACCAATCTTTCGAATCATATAAACCCCTTGGTTGTAGTTCACAATTGCCAAATTCAAGTTGGCGGTACAATTCCTATTATCTAGTGCCAACACCTTCGCGTAATACTCAAGGCAAAGAATGTAATGATGATCGTCTTCTGTGTTTTTAATCCAATTACGGTAATGACCTTCAGCCATTTTACTGTTGAATTCTAACTTTAATTCTTTCAGTTCACCATCCGTTCCTTGATACAATTCCTCAAATTTCTTAAACAAATCTAGTGGTTCATTTTCCGATTCCCCATCCATTTCCGCTGTTCTCAAAATGGCATCATTGAAGTATGTAAAGGCAATAAATTGAAGTGCCGCGTCTATGTTGGTGGCATACTCCATGTTTGAATCGAATTCGCGCGCCTTCTTCAAAGCAACAATACTTCGGAATCTGTAATTGCTTTGTCGTTGATTAGACTCTTTTTGCTTGTAAAGTTCTTTTAGAATATAACCTTTAACATACCAAGCATTCGGATCTGCATTCAGATTTGCCGACTTAAAACCTTCGTCAATTTGCGCCAAAGCTTCATCGAACTTCTTTTCCTCACACAACTCTGCAGCCTTCGCCACAAAAGGATTCACTTGACTGTTGCTTATTTCAGCAATGCCGAGCAAAAACAAAAAAAGTAAGAATGTGTGCTTCATACTATTGAACTTTCCATTGTAAAATTTTATTCCCCGGAGTGATTTTCTTTTCCGACAATGCCGCTTCGCTCAATTCATAACGAATAGAATTGTCGACAGTCTTGAAATTAATTGCTGCGCCACTCCCAAGGGCACCTTCCCAATTGGTGACAACCAAAGTGCTCTTTCCTTTTACCTCTTTCATAATTTTCGGCAAGTCGTTTTTTCGCGATTTATCCACGAAAACAATATGGCTACTCACGCCGGGAGTATATGCAGTCCAGGCCAAAACTTCAATGGTCTGAGCACCTACGGGTTTCATACCGTATTTCTCCACGACATGTTTATATACCGCATCGTTTCCGTATACCACAATCTGGAATTTACCTTTCTTCATCTCAGCGGGCCAATTGCTGTTTACAGCGAACTGGTATATGAAGTTGGCCTGTATCATGGCGCGCGAATCTCCCTCATCTAACTGCTGGGCAGATAGCCATTGGTTGGAAGCCAAAATAAAGAGTAATAGACAGATTCGTTTCATTGTTCGCACAATTCAGGTGCATAACAAATCTATTCGAACAATTCAATCAAATGAACTTCGAATACAAAGGTTCTTCACCTTGAATTGTTAGAATCGCGACGCATCCACTTCCTTTGGAATAGACGCATTCTCAACCAAAATACCCGTATACTTTTTCGCGAAATATGGGGCCAACAAGACACCCTTCGAACCCAAGCCTCCGAAAACCCCAAGCAACGCGTTGCCTTCAGCAAATCCAATAATAGGCCTGCGATCACGCGTAGTCGGACGATAGCCCGTTCTGTGACTTTCCACAACAACTTCCTTGTTCAACCTTGCCTTCAACTCCGAAAGCAAAAATTCCCTCGCCTCATCTGTAGCCACGTCTGGAACTTCGTTCCAATCATACGTTGCTCCCAAGCGAAACTTCCCATTTCCATAAGGAAGTAAAAACTGACCGAAGTTCGCAATGGCATCCAACTCCAATTCTTCAATGTGCAAATCCAAAACTTGTCCGTGATTCGGAATAAGATCCAACCGCTCTAATCCCTTCCATTTATTCACACCGATTCCCGTGCAAAGAATTATTTTTTCAAACGCCATGCCCTTCCACACCACTTCATTTCCTGAAAAAATCACATCACTTTCTTCCACCGATTCTGAAATAAAATTTCCATTCTCAGTGAAATAGCTTTTCGCTGCCTCTCTGAATTTCGGGACATTCAACCAACCGCATTCATTCACTTCACTGTTCCCAAAAGGAGAAATAAAATTCTCCTGAACGCTAAGATTGGTCCGGGAAGAAAGATACCTGCCCACTTCCGGATGATCCGATTTTTCATCCCAAAAATTCGCATCCTGAATGGAATTAAACATACGAGCTACAGGCAGCTGATGAAAAAAATTCACTCCTAACTTTTCTTCCAATTTCAGAAACGTTGAATTCATTTCTTCCAACATCTCTTTCGCTAACCACGAAGCTGCCAAGCGTTTGAACGTGACCGGATTCCACATTCCAGCAGCCACTGAAGATGCTGAATTGTGATTGTAATCGTCGGCAACAAGAACCTCTTCTCCTTTTTCAAGCAGAGAAAAGGCTAGCAGAGTTCCTGCTAGCCCTTGTCCTACGATTAAATATTTCGACATACTTATTGAATCACATTTAATGCTTTACCCACTTTTGTGAAGGCTTCAATGGCTTTGTCGATATGCTCGAACTCATGTCCAGCGCTCAGTTGAACACGAATACGCGCTTGTCCTTTTGCAACAACCGGATAGAAAAATCCGATCACATAAATGCCTTCTTGCAACAATGCGTCTGCAAAATCTTGAGCCAACTTCGCGTCGTACAACATCACCGGAACAATAGCGCTATCACCATCTTTTATTTCGAATCCTGCGGCTTTAATTCCTGTTTTAAAACGGTTGATATTCGCTTCCAACTTATCGCGCAAGTCTGAAGAAGCACTTAACATATCCATTACAGCAATCGATGCTCCAACGATTGAGGGTGCCAATGAATTTGAAAACAAATAAGGTCTTGAGCGTTGACGAAGCAATTCTATAATCTCTTTTCTTCCGCTGGTAAATCCGCCCATGGCTCCACCCAATGCCTTACCCAAAGTACCGGTGATAATGTCAACGCGTCCTAAAACGTTCTTCAATTCGATGGTTCCTCTACCGGTCTTTCCAATGAATCCTGTTGCGTGACATTCGTCTACCATAACCATTGCACCATACTGATCGGCAAGGTCGCAAATCTTATCAAGCTGAGCCACATAACCGTCCATAGAGAAGACTCCGTCTGTTACGATTAACTTGAAACGCGCACCTGAAGCGGCTTTCAACTGCTCTTCCAAATCGGCCATATCGTTATTCTTGTAACGGTAACGTTGTGCTTTACACAAACGAACCCCGTCGATGATTGAAGCGTGATTCAATTCATCTGAAATGATTGCGTCTTGTTCATTCAACAATGGTTCGAATACACCTCCGTTTGCATCGAATGCAGCCGCATACAAAATGGTGTCTTCGGTATGAAGAAAATCTGAAAGCTTCTGCTCAAGTGTTTTGTGAATGTCTTGTGTACCGCAGATAAAACGAACACTCGACATACCGAATCCGTGAGAATCAATAGCAGCCTTCGCAGCTTCGAGAACAACAGGATGACTTGACAATCCCAAATAATTGTTCGCGCAAAAATTCAACACTTCCTTTCCTTCAGTGGTGCGAATTACCGCAGCCTGAGGAGTTGTGATGATACGCTCTCTCTTGAACAATCCCGCTTCGCGAATGCTGTTCAATTCATTTTGCAAATGTTCCTGCATTTTACCGTACATAAATTTCAGTTTTAATTAGTCAATATTACTTTGGCTGCAGCCTCTGCTGCTGATTGTTCTGCTGCTTTTTTTGATCCGCCCGTTCCTCTGCCCACTTCCTTCCCATCCAACTCCAAGGCTATGGTATATAACATTTGAGCGCCCATGTTGCGTTGCTCTCGGACATGATAGACCAAGTGTCTGCGCGTTTTTTGTCCCCACTCGTGCAACTTGCTTTTATAATCCACGTCTAAGTGAACGCGTTCATCCAATCCGTGTTCCTTCAATAATTTCAAAGCAATCTCTTTGGTGACTTTGTATCCTTTATCCAGGAAAAGCGCTCCAAATAAGGCTTCCAGGGCATTTCCGATTAAACTCTCGTGAATTTCTTGTCGACCAATACTCACTTGAAGAAATTCATACAACTTCAATTCGTAACCAATGGAATTCAGATTGTCTCTTCGAACAATCTTCGACTTCATCTTAGTTAATTCTCCTTCAGTAAGTGCTGGATATTTTGAAAACAAGTAATGCGCAACTATGCTATCGAGGATAGCATCTCCTAAAAATTCTAATCGTTCGTTGCTGTTTTTTACACCCGGACGAATTTCGTCTGCAGCACTTGCATGACGCAAAGCTGTTTCATACAGCGAAAGGTTTTTCGGCTTTACGTGAAAGGTGTTGTGGATATAGGTAAAAAGTTCCCTATTGGGATGAGCTTTGGAAAAGAATTTCCAAATCATTCGTATTTCTTAAAAATGGCTGAAGTGTTGTGACCACCAAACCCGAAGGTATTCGTCATTGCAACGTTCACATCGCGATGCTGCGCCTTGTTGAATGTGAAATTCAACTTAGGATCTAGTGCCTCATCGGTGTTAACGAAGTTAATGGTTGGAGGAATAATTCCATTTTTAATCGCAAGAATGGTAGCAATCGCCTCTACAGCTCCGGCTGCACCTAGGAGGTGACCAGTCATAGACTTCGTACTTGAGATATTCAAGTTGTAGGCGTGCTCTCCAAAAATGTTTTGAATGGCCTTCGCCTCTTGAACATCTCCCAATGGCGTAGAAGTTCCGTGAACGTTGATGTAGTCGATTGAATCCGAAGAAATACCGGCGTCTGACAATGCATTCTTCATTACGTTGGTTGCACCAATTCCCTCTGGATGTGGGGCTGTAATGTGGTATGCATCTGCTGACATTCCACCGCCGATAAGCTCGGCATAAATCTTAGCACCACGCGCTTTGGCGTGCTCTAAGTCTTCTAAAATAAGACATCCGCCACCTTCACCCAAAACGAAACCGTCGCGGGTAGAATCAAATGGACGAGAAGCTGTCTTGAAATTTTCGTTGTTTTCAGAAAGCGCCTTACAAGCGTTGAATCCTCCTACTCCTGCTTCGCAAATTGCAGCTTCCGAACCACCACTTACAATAACATCAGCCTTACCTAAACGAATGTAGTTAAAGGCATCAATCAATGCGTTGGTTGAAGAAGCACAAGCCGAAACAGTTGTGTAGTTGGGACCTCTGAATCCGTACTGAATACTGATATGACCAGAGGCAATATCGGCAATCATTTTAGGAATGAAGAAAGGATTGAAACGTGGGGTTCCATCTCCTCTTCCAAAATTCACACATTCTTCTTGGAAAGTAAGTAATCCACCAATTCCCGAACCCCAAATGACGCCAACACGGTCTTTGTTTACTTTCTCTACATCGATTCCAGAATCTGCAATAGCCTCCTTCACAACCACTAAAGCGTAGTGTGTGTAAGGGTCCATTTTACGCATTTCCTTTCGCTCGATATGATCTTCAACATTAAACCACTTGACTTCACAGGCAAATTTCGTTTTGAACTTGCTGGCGTCAAAGCGCGTAATGAGATCTGAACCACTTACACCATTGATAAGACCGTTCCAGTATTCTGATACAGTATTACCAATAGGTGTTAGTGCTCCAAGTCCGGTAACAACGACCCTTCTTAACTCCATAGTTTTCGGGAAAGTTGAATAAATTCCGAGTGATTATTTGTTCGCTGTGATGTAATCAATTGCTTGACCTACAGTAACGATCTTTTCTGCTTGATCGTCTGGGATAGCGATGTTGAATTCCTTTTCAAATTCCATGATAAGTTCAACTGTATCTAAAGAATCTGCTCCTAAATCATTTGTGAAGCTAGCCTCTGGAGTAACTACAGATGCTTCAACACCTAATTTGTCTACGATGATTTCGGTAACTTTTTGTGCAATTTCAGACATTGTCTTGATGTTTTTAAAGGTTAAATACAGCCGCAAAAGTACAACTTTTCATGACGTACGCACTTTTTTTTGCTTTTCGAGCCAACTTTCTTTCTCTTTATTCTGATTTTCAATTAGTTAGCAAACTAAATTGTTCGTAAAATATTCCAAAAGCCCGGCTGTAAACTATCTTGCCAATCGAAATTCACTCTTTTTGACAGAATGACCTGGGACCAAGATTACTTAAGAGACAAACGTATCCTTGTTATTGGATGCGGAGGACTTGCGCATGCCGCACTTCCCTATTTGCTTTCTTCTGGAATTGGAAATGCCACCCTTTTCGATGGTGATACAGTCGAGGCTTCCAACTTAAACAGACAACATCTTTTCACTCCGAATGATATTGGAAGAAACAAAGCGCTCGTTCTGAAAGAATATTGCGCACCTCATTTTCCAAATGCAACCGTTAGTGGTGAAGAACGAATGTTCGATGTCCTTAATAAAGAGCAATCGTTCGATTTGGTTTTCGATTTTACCGATCGTCTCGCCACTAAATTAGAATTGGCCAAGCACTTCGAGAAGCAGCACATTCCCTTTTTCTATGCCGCAGCGCAGATGAATGCCGGGTCATCGGCATTTATTCATATAAATAGCATCACTGCAGAAATGCTTTTTGGACATATATCAGATTCAAATAAAGTTGAACGCGACTGCGCCATTGATGGTGTCTGGCCTACAGTTGTCGCTGCAGTGGGCATTCATGTTGCCCACCAAGCACTTCAGTTTTTAACGCTTTCGCCTTGTGCGTTCGTGGGGGCCATTGATTATTTCGACGGTGTTTCTGGACTTTGGTCTCGTTTTCATTTCAATCCGAAACAAGCAAGTCCGAAACCTGAGATAGTCTTAAGCGATTTGCTGAAAGACCGAAGCACTCCTATTTTCTTCTTGGGTGAAGCAGATGACCTTCCTTCGGAAATACTTTCCATTACCGCCTCTGAATTGAAAGAGGAAATCGAAAAGCTCAACCGCCCATGCATTCTTCTTTGCGAAACAGGAATGCGCGCGAAAGCAGCTGCGGAGCAACTTTCAAAACAATTCAACTTTCCAATACTTAGCTGGAATCAAAACCTCGATTCTTTCTTACTCTTGCTGAATGAAGCCCATGTCTAATCTCAATTCCGCCATACGTTTTGCGAAGCAACTGCTGAAACGTCCCATGCGGACTTCAGAAGACATTCAGTTGCGGATGCTTCAGCATAGATTACTTTCAGACCTAACCTATCGACTTCCTAATAATGCCAAGAGCGATTTATTTATCGGATTCAAAGAATGGAAACGCATTCTTTCTCGAAAACAAATTTCGAAAACGTTTGAAGCCGGTGAACCCTTCGTGTTGGTTTCCACTTCCAACCAAATTGATATTGCGAAGGAGTACATTTCAGCCAATACTTCAAACCAATCCTTAAATGTTCTTGTACGGGAAGAGCTTTCGCTTCCATCATATTCATTGCAATTTCATCTTTTTGCTTTGCGCATTTCAATTCAATGCCTCTTCGATTCAAGAAGAATAAATCTTTCCTTATTGATTCGTGAAGTAGTGGAATGGACAGCAGTAGAATCTGCACTTGCGCATTACAACTCAAAACAATTATTCGATTTCACTCCGTTTGAAAAAGATAGCAATGCCTTGGCCTATTTGCTTATGGCAAAAGGAATTCACGTGACGAAAATCCCTTCTCCAGGACCATTATCTGGACATCATACCTTCATGGTTGCCGATGCAGTGGTACTCTCAAGTGCCTATCAGCTGGAAGAGCTTCCCTCCTTCAAGCATTTCTATGTGAAGTCATTTTTGAATTGGCCGCCTGAGCAATACATGCGCTATGCTTCGCATTATGCGAACGCACCCCTTCCACCTAAAAACACCATTGGATTCTATTCGCATGGCGAATGGATCAGAAGGAAGGCCGGACATGCAGACTTCGGTATGGGTATTCAAGAGAATGAAGTTTTCTTATTGAATGCATTGAAAACTTTTTTGGAAAATCATTCGGAATTTCAACTGATCATTTTCCCACATCCGAAAGAACGGCAAGACCAAGAATTCGAAGAGCATTACAACGCCCTACTGAGAGGAACAAACTATAGCATTGCTCCTTCAGAATTGAAATCGAGTGAGAACTTTTTCAAGGTCAACATAGGCTTAATGGCCTACTCCACCTTATTGTTTGAGCGATTGTCCTTGGGATACAAAACGTTTATTGGATCCAATTACCCGACTTCATTTCCACTTGAAGGAAGTCCATTGAAAAACCTTTGTCTGTCTTCCTTCGAGGAATTGGAATCTGCATTATTGCTTGCCCAAGAGGAAACGGAAAAAGAATTCTTCGCTCGTCAAGGATTGGAAAAATATCCGCTGACACAATTCCTCACGCAAAAGGTCGCTGAAATTCAAAAATGATTGATTACTTTGCAACCGATGAAAATCAAGTTTGCAGTAGTCGGATGTGGAAGTATTGGGAAGCGACACGTTGCTGTCTTAGACGCTAATCCGGAAATAGAAATTGTTGCGTTGTGCGACAGCCACATCGTGTCGGCGCGCGCACTTTCCGAATTGTACGGAAACATTCCTGTGTATTCTTCTTTTGATGAAATGCTGCAGAGCATTGAAGCAGATGTTATAAATGTGGTTACTCCTCACGCTCTTCATGCTGAACAGAGCATTGCAGCTCTAAAAGCTGGATTCAATGTGTTGGTCGAAAAGCCCATGTCGCTTTCTGTTGAAGAAGCAAATCGCATGAACGAAACAGCTTCAGCATGTAGAAAGAAGTTGTGGGTGGTGAAGCAAAATCGTTTCAATGTTCCTGTTATCCTTGCCGAACAAGCCATTCGCGAAGGGTGGTTAGGTAAAATATTCATGGTGAAATGTGATGTCTTGTGGAATCGCTACCAAGGTTACTACGACGATTCTCCATGGAGAGGAAAGTTAGATAAGGAAGGAGGTGCACTCTTTACCCAAGCCAGTCACTTCATTGATTTACTTATTTGGTGGTGCGGAAATGTGGTAAGCGTGAAAGCTAAAGCAGCAACTCAAAATCACAACATTGAAACCGAAGACAGCGGTGTTGCAGTGATGGAATTTGAAAACGGGGCGTTAGGTTCTTTGGTTTGGACGACTTGCGTTTACGAAAAAAACTACGAAGGAAGTATTACCATCATTGGTGAAAAAGGAAGCATTAAAATTGGTGGTGCATACTTGAATAAAATTGAATTTTGGAATGTTGAAGGTCATGAATTAGACAGCAACATTGACTTCAACGACAAGCCAAATGCCTACGGAAAATACCAAGGCACTAGCAGCAATCACGATAAAGTCATTGCGGGTATTGTGAAGGAAATTCAAACTGGAATTGGTCAGAATGTAGAAGGCATTGAAGGCGTTCGAAGTGTAGATGCTATTGAAAAAATTTATGCGAACATTTTGCAATGAGCGAGATAAAAAAATACACAGCACAAATTCGTGACGTTCAATTCGGAGCAGGTGTAACGGTTGTTGAACCCGTGAATTTGTACGAATGTGAAATTGGAAACGATGTGTTCGTAGGTCCTTTTGTTGAAATTCAAAAAGGAGTGAAGATTGGCGATCGCACACGCATTCAAAGTCACACCTTCATTTGTGAATTGGTTACCATCGGATCGGATTGTTTCATCGCACATGGTGTTATGTTCACAAACGATTTATTCAAAGACGGAGGTCCTTCAGGAAACGATAAAACAAAGTGGTCTTCCACTGAAATAGGAAACCATGTTTCCATTGGTTCAAACGTAACATTACTGCCTGTTTCAATATGCGACAATGTCGTTATTGGCGCAGGGGCTGTGGTTACAAAAAACATTACTCAACCGGGTGTATACGTTGGTAACCCCGCAAAAAAAATACGTTAATGCATATTCCATTTGTAGACCTCAGAGCACAGTATTTATCCATTCAATCCGAAATGGATGCAGCCATTGCAAGCGTAATCACAAACACGTCTTTCATTGGCGGACCAACCGCAGATGCCTTTGAGAAAAGCTTTAGCGAATTCATGGGAATGAAGCACGCGATTGCATGCGCAAACGGAACCGATAGTTTGGAAATACTATTGGTGGCCATGGGGATTCAACCGGGCGATGAAGTGATTGTTCCTGCCATCAGTTGGATCAGCACTGCAGAGGCTGTGACAACAGCGGGAGGTGTTCCTGTTTTTGTAGATGTTGATGAGCATTTTCTCATTGACATTTCGAAAATAGAAGAGCGCATTACAACACGCACCAAAGCAATCATTCCTGTGCACCTCTACGGAAACCCCGTTGATATGAATGCGCTAATGGCGATTGCGAACAAACACGGACTCCTCGTTCTAGAAGACTGCGCGCAATCGCATGCTGCGACCATACACGGACAAAAAGCAGGAACCTTTGGACAAGCCGCAAGTTTTAGTTTTTACCCTGGTAAAAACTTAGGTGCCTACGGCGATGCGGGCGGTATGGTTACCAACCACGACGACATCGCGAAAATCGCCCGAGCCATCGCGAACCACGGTCAAGAAGGAAAACACAACCACACCCGCGAAGGAAGAAATTCACGCATGGACGGCATTCAAGCAGCAGTGCTCAATACAAAACTGCCGCACCTTGAAACCTGGACAGAAGGACGCAGAAAAAACGCGCATTTGTATCATTCACTTTTGAATGAAAATGTCGTGAAACCCATCGAACGGGAAGGCTTCCGTCATGTCTTTCATTTGTACGTCATTCAACACGAAGACCGCAACGGGCTTATGGCGAAATTGAAAGAAGTGCAAATCGACACGGCGGTCCACTACCCTGTTCCGTTGCCGTTGATGCCTTGCTACACCGCTCGCTTTCATCACACCGAAGCTGACTATCCGGTCGCAGCAAGACTTGCGAAGAGAATTCTTTCTTTGCCCATGTACTCAGAATTGACTCCCGATCAAATTGCCTACGTAGCCGAGCATGTAAATGCCAACTACTAAAAAACATATCATACTCGTTAACTACGACTTCCCACCCAACAAAGGAATTGGAGGAAGACGTTGGGGAAAATTAGCCAAAGAATTTGCCGAACAAAACTGCATCGTACACGTTGTTAAAGCCGACGCCTTAAGCGATACAGACAAATCGGTTTGGAGCGAAGAAGTGAACAACAAGAATATTTTCGTTCACTCACTTCCGCGTGTTTATCCGCAAATTCTGCTCACTCAACCTTCTAAATTTTTCGAAAAACTTCAATACCGAAAGGCGCTTAATGCCGTAAAGAAAAATTTCAAAGGCACGCCATACGATATCAGTCTTGGCTGGGAAAAACATCTTGTCCCTAAACTAAACGAACTCGCGAAAAAACATCCAATTGAATGGATCTTCGCTACGGGTGCTCCTTGGGACATGCTTCGCGTGGTGGCTGAATGGAAAAAGGATAGGCCTGAAATAAAGTTTTGGGCAGACTTCCGCGATCCTTGGCTCAATGCCCGCAACTACGGCATGCCGTTTCTTAGTCCAGAAAAAAAGAAAGAAGAAGAGAACAAAGCGCAGTCCGTCCTTAAAAATGCAAATGTGCTTTCAGCGCCTGCCATGCAAATTTTGGAACATTTTTCTTCGTTGAATCTATTGGATTCAACCAACAATAAATTCTTTCATCTAAAGCATTTTCATTCGGAACCGAAACTAACCGAACAATCGTTCGGTTTTTCTTCGAGTGAAATCATTATTGAATATGGCGGTGAAATTTATTTAGACACTGAGCCTTATCTAGACGAAATAGCGAGGGATTTGACAAAACTCCGAGAATTCGAACCAGCCTTGTATGAGCGATTGAACATTAATTTCCACTCAACAAGTTTCGAAAAAATAAAAAACATCTTCAAGCATCATCCGTGTGTGCGTATTTCGGACTCGATTGGAAAGAAGATTGAAAACCGCATTGCGCAAGCACACTGGTGCATCATACTACTCGCAGAGCACAACAAAGATTTCTTCACAACAAAATATTTTGAATACCAAACCCTTGGAACACCGTACCTCTATGTAGGTGCAAATGGCAAAGTGCTCGAGTGTATTGAAGATGAGCAGAGAGGTACTTCATGGGAGAATTACTTCCAATCACTTCTTAAAAACCAACCATTGAGCCCAAGAGAATTCAAGCAAGAAGCAAGTGAGAACAATTCGCTTTCCTTCCGAGTGAAGGAGATTCTAAATCACATGAATACCATTCAATAATTCATGAAAATTCTTTTCTACTCCCCGCATCCAACACTCTACCTTGAAGCTCCAACGGGCTACGGGAGTCACATGCGCGGAATGATCAAAGGATTTAAAGACGAGGGACATACGGTTGAAGTTCTTGTAATGGGCAAGGCCCCTGCTGAAGATTCAACCAATCTTCAATCTTTTGGAGTGAAGTCATTCGTTAAAATGTTCATCCCGAAAATAATTTGGCGAACCCTGAAAGAGTTTCAGCAAATTCGATTCGATAAATACGCTGCGAGTGAACTTCAAACCAAGATTGTTTCGTTTCAGCCTGATATGGTATACGAGCGTTCGGCGTGGATGAGCAATGGCAGTGTTGAAGTACTTTCCAATTTCAACATAAAGCATGTCGTGGAGATTAACGCACCGTTTGAGGAAGAGGTAAAATCTTTTGAAAAGGCACTGTCGTTTCTCGCTTCAACAGGAAAAAAGAAACTCAAACATTTGCTGCAAGCTGCAAATCTTGTATTGCCAATCACAAGTTCACTTCAAGAATACCTCATTAAACGCTACGATCTCATTTCAAACAAATGCCTTGTAATACCCAATGCTATTGAGTATTCAGAAATTCAAATCAACGAATCACGGGTTAATGCGATTAACAAGCAGTACAAGCTTTCGGACGTTACCGTCCTCGGATTTGTGGGTTCCATTTTTCCTTATCACGGTGTTGACCGCTTAATTCGAGGAGTTGCAAAATTGAATTACACAGACATTTCAATCCTCATTGTTGGAGACGGATATCTTATTCCATCCTTGAAAAAACTCGCGGAAGAATTAGGTGTTTCAAAGCGTGTTCACTTCACTGGTTCCGTTCCGAAAGAAGACATTTACAATTACATTTCTGCTATGGACATACTTACATTGCCGAACACGGAATGGTACTGTTCTCCTGTGAAGTTATTTGAATATGGCGCATTCGGAAAAACAATTCTCGCTGTCAATGAAGCGGGTGTTTTCGATGTTATGACCAACGAAGAAGGTCTGTTGTTTGAAAACAACGACAGCGCATTTCAGGAAGCGCTTCTCGCGGCAATCACCGATGTAGATGCACTCAAAATAAAAGCGCAGAACTTCAAACAAAAAGTTTTGGCAAAGCACACATGGAGAGCCAATGCGCATAAAGTTCTTCAACACATAAACTCAGGTCAATGAAAATTTGCTTGCTCACCGATGGCATTACACCCTACGTCACTGGCGGCATGCAACGTCACAGTTTTAATTTGTGTAATGAACTTTTGAAATCTGGGAACGAGGTAACCTTGGTTCATTGTGTTTATGGAAAAACAACACTTCCAAAGAAAGAAGAAGTCAAAAAACTTTTTGAAAAAGCTGATAACCTAACCGTGTATTCCCTTCGCTTTCCCGCTTCCAGCGGAATGCCTGGACATTACATCAAAGAGTCTTACCAGTATTCGTTTGCGATTACTGAATTACTTAAAGAAAACTTCAATTCGTTCGACATTATCTATGTGAAGGGATTCAGCGGTTGGGATTTGCTTCAACAACGGAAGAAAAAGAAGATTCAAACAGGACCCATTCTTGTGAATTTTCATGGATTAGAAATGTTCCAAAAGCCAGCATCCTTCAGTGAACGTTTGAAAGCTTACTTGTTGAAGTCTCCTGTGAAATGGAATTTGACGCAGGCTGATTACTGTATTTCTTACGGTGGAAAGATTACTTCGCTTCTGACGTCCACAGGAATTTCTGATTCGAAAATCATTGTCTTGCCAGGGGCTGTTAGTGACAACACGGTTCTAGAAAAAAAAAATCTTCCGATCAATAAGAAACTTGTATTTGTGGGCCGATACGAGCGCCGGAAAGGTGTTGAAGAACTCATGGAAGTTGTGAAGTCTTTACCTGATTTGGAAATTTCATTTGTGGGAAGCATTCCTCCTTCCAAAAAAATAAAGCGCGCGAATGTCCAGTATTACGGTGAAGTGAAGGAAACAGAAACCCTGAATAAAATACTCGACGAACACACGTTTATCATCTCGCCTTCACATTCAGAAGGTATGCCGAATGTACTTTTGGAAGGAATGAGTCGTGGATTAATTCCCATCGCAACGAATGTCGGTGCAGTGGGCGAATTGGTTGACTCAACAAGCGGATTTTTAATTGAACCGAAAGATGTCGATGCCATTCGAAAATCCATCGCCTCCGCATTGGCACTCGGTCAAGATGAAGTTCAACAGCTATCTGCTCAGTCCATTCAAAAAATCAAATCGAAATTCACTTGGTCGCAAATAAGCGTCGAAACACTAGAAAAGTTTCAACGCGTCCTTGAAAAGTCTTAAATTCACCGAATAGAAATTTCACGGTGAAGAAGGAGTATTTCAAAGGACTAGACAGTTTGCGTTTTTTCGCTGCTTTGGCGGTCTTCTTCACGCATGTTGAATTAATTAAAAAATTCACAGGATTTGGAAGTCATTGGATAGATCCTGAAGAACGCATTACCAAATTCACCGTTTTCCAATCGGTAATGTCGAAAGAGATTGACCCCCTGTCTCCTTTAATTGCATACAGCAGCGCTTTGGGAGTTGTATTCTTTTTCGTGCTTAGCGGATTTCTTATTACGTTTCTTCTGCTCAAGGAAAAAGAAGAAAACAATTCCATTGCCATTGGGAAATTCTACTTGCGCAGAGCACTTCGCATTTGGCCACTCTATTATTTGATCTTTCTGCTTGGTTTTTTTGTTCTGCCGTATTTAGAAGTTTTTTCAGTTCCAGGACAAGACGTGTTCTTCCATCAGAATTTTTGGGGCAATCTCATTTTGTACGCGTTCTTCATGCCGAATCTGGCCTTCTCGATTTATACCACTGCGGTTCCGAATATCGGTCAATCTTGGTCCATTGGTGTGGAAGAACAATTCTATTTACTGTGGCCCTTATTGATTCGAAAAAGTAAAAATGTCCTAAAATCCATTCTTTGGATTGCTGGAATTATTATCGCCCTGAAAGGGTTTCTACTCCTTTCCTTTCCCTTTATAAAACTCGAAGCACTTGTAGTGATAAAGAAATTCTTAGCCATGTCGAAATTAGAATGCATGGCATTAGGAGGATTCGGTGCTTACGTCTTCTTCAACAAAAAAGAATCTATTCTTCGCGTGATATTCAAACCTTTTGCGCAAGTGTTGGCCATTGTAACGATTCCTATTCTCATCTATTTCATACCAACAGCGTTGGAAGATGTGCTTCATTTGCTGTTTTCGATTTCCTTCTTAATTATCATATTGAATGTAGCCGGAAATGAAAAGTCGTTTTTCAGGTTTGAGAACCCCATTTTACAATATCTCGGAAGAATCTCCTACGGGTTCTATATGTTCCACGTTATGTGCATTGTCTTCACCATTCATACCCTTGATAAATACATTGGTTTGAACAACGACATTACAACACCCCAACACATCCTTTTGTACGGTATTTCATTCTTGCTCACTGTGGCTGTATCTTCGTTGAGTTATCATATTTTTGAAAAAGCATTCATTCGTCTGAAAGACAAATACGCTCAACCCAAACCAACAACCGAAATAACCACAGAAGATGTTTAGATGGTTTACTGTAATATCCATTTTCATTACCATCTTCATTTCGTCGTACGTTTTTTTCAAAGAGCCCTTTGAAGCATATATAAGTTATCTCGCTTTCGTAATTTTCTTTCCGATATTCTTCACCAAGTTCGGATTGCCACGTTGGCCTGTACTGTTGTTCTTTCCTTTACTCATTTCTGGAATCGTATACGTAGCTGCTGGACAGAATACGTCAACCATGTTCACCAAAATCTTTGTTGGCTTCTTCGCTTCAGTGCTCTTCTATCACTATGTTATCCAAGTATTCGATTTCAAATTGAAAGAACTCTTCAAGTACTACATGGTAGGTGCGCTTATTGTTTCCTTCATCGGTATTTTCCAATTGCTTTCTTATTTCGTTGGATTTACTCCCGGCTACAATTACACCTGGCTGTTTAACAAATGGAGTTTAACAGAGGGTGGATTAGGTTTACGTTTGAACTCTGTATTCTCTGAACCCTCTTATTTCGCGGCTGTCATCAGTCCAGCTTTCTTTACTGCATTGTACAACATCATAGCAAGAAAAACACTTTTCATTCGCAGGTGGCAAAGCGCCGTGATTATTGTGGCGTACCTACTTACTTATTCGAGTTTGGGAATTATTGGAATATTCGTGGCTATTGTACTTTTCTTGTTGAACCTGGGAGTTGTTAAATACTCCATCATCTTCGTCCCTCTCTTCATTTTCTCATTCGATTACGCATACAAAAACGTACCTGAATTCACCGATCGTTGGGATGGAACTTTTACCATGTTCGAAACGAAGAATTACAAAAGCTATGACATTCACGGTTCAAGTTTCGTATTGTATAACAACTATCACATTGCATACGAAAACTTCAAAAGGCATCCGCTTTTTGGAACAGGTCTTGGCTCGCATCCTGTTGCATTCGATAAGTACTCACTGACCAATCTAGCAGGCGCTGTTGATATCGAGTTCAATAAAATGGATGCCAACTCCATGGCTTTGCGACTCATGTCTGAAACGGGTATCTATGGTTTGTTTGTCATGTTCTTCATCTTATTCAAATGCTGGATATTCAAACCGAAAGCCGCTTCCGAAGAGCACTGGGTAATGTCGAATGGAATTGCACTAATTATTATTTTGTACTTGGCTCGTCAAGGCCATTACTTCCTGAACGGATTCCCATTTTTCTTGTGGATGTACTTCTACCTTGCCAAAGACAACAAGATAGAACGCGCATTACAAGAAGAAGCAAAAGCTAAGCTAGAAGCTGCCGCATGAGAATATTAATTTTATATCGGGAACTAGCAGGATATACTGTTGAATGCATCAACAAGCTTGCGCATGACCATGAAATTTTATTAATTCGCTACCCCGTAAATGACGAAGCCCCGTTTCAATTTGAATTTCATGATAACATTCAGGTTGTCTCGAAATTCGAAATAGGCTTAAGCCAAATTAAGGCATTCAATGTGTCCTTTGTTTTGTGCAGCGGTTGGAGCGACAATGAGTATCTATATTGGGTAAAAGAATTAAATCAGCCGACTGCAGTAGCATTTGATACACAATGGAAGTCTTCACTGAAATTCATCCTTGGAGCCATCTACTTCAAACTGAAAATAAAAAAACTATTTAAGTACGCTTTCATTCCAGGAAATGCGCAATTAAAAACCGCTAAAAAACTAGGGTTTTCGAACGAAAACATCTTCAATGGTTTCTATTCCTCCGAGGATGTATTCCGAAACAATCAAAAGACTCTTTCAAGTAAGAAAGAACTTTGGTGCATTGCTCGTTACATCCCTGAGAAGAATTTAGAATTCCTCTGGAACACGTTTTTATCCATTAAACCGAATGAACGTTCGGGATGGACATTACACATTGCTGGAACTGGTAAATTATTCCCGGAAAGAAAATTAAATGAATACGTTCATCATTACGGATTTGTTCAACCGCAAGAGTTAAGCGAAAATCTCGAAAATGCTTCTGCGTTTGTATTACCAAGTCTATACGAGCCCTGGGGGGTTGTGGTGCATGAAATGGCTTTGCTTGGGAAACCACTGCTACTCTCCAATTGCGTAGGGGCATCTCAGGATTTATTGGAGGAGGGAAAGAACGGTTATTCCTTTCATCCGAATGATTCCGAAGACTTTAAAATTCAACTGCTGAAGATATTCAACGCTTCCCAGGAAGAACTGCAAAAAATGGGAAAACACAGCGCGGAAATGGCCAAGAAATTCTCTTCCGATATTTGGGTCAATCAATTCACTAAAATGCTGAATGCCTCATGTGTGGAATAAGTGCAATTGTTCATCCAAAGGGAGAGCTTCAAGTGCGTTCAATACTTGAAAGCATGAACGCTGCAATGACCCACCGTGGACCAGACGCAGATGGATTTTTCACCAATGAACATATAGGGTTAGGCCATAGACGGCTTTCTATCATAGATACTGAACAGTCTGCGAACCAACCCATGCGCTCCTCAAACAATACTTGGATCATAGCCTTCAACGGTGAGATCTATAATTATGTTGAATTGAAGGCGAATGAACTTCAAGATGTTACTTTCAAAACTGCGAGCGACACTGAGGTCATTCTTGAGCTTTTTCAGAGATACGGCATTGAATGTCTTTCAAAATTAAAAGGCATGTTTGCGTTTGTAATTCACAATGCGGAAACCAAAGAAACCTTTGTTGTTCGGGATCGATACGGCATGAAACCGTTGTATTTCTCGATGCAAAAAAACGGATGTTTTATTGCATCGGAAATTCGCGCATTGCTCGCCAGTGATACCATTCCGAGAAAATTAAATCGCATCGCGCTCGAAGAATACATCGAAACGCAAACGGTTTGTGCCCCCAATACGTTGATTGAAAATGTTCAATTGCTTGAGGCGGGACACTACCTGCATTTCAAAGAAAACGAAACAACGAAGCATTGCTATTATCGCTTGCTGGCTGATACTTCTTACGAACTGACAGATAAAAAAAGTACGCAAGAATTACTCCGTTCCACCTTACGTGAATCTGTTCTTCAACACATGCGAGCAGACGTTCCGTTTGGAGCTTTTTTAAGTGGAGGCATAGACTCTTCGTTGCTTGTTGGATTGATGAGCGAAGTCCGGAGTGAAAAAATAAATACGTTTCAAATTTCTTTCGAAGAAGAGGCTTTCGATGAACGTAAATATGCGCAACTCGTTGCAAATAAATTCGGCACAGACCATCATGAAATTAATTTGAGTGCAGAAACATTTCTCCAAGATATTCCATCGGCTGTGGCATCGATAGACTTCCCTAGTGGAGACGGACCAAATACTTATGCGGTATCCAAAGCCACAAAAGAAGCAGGGTTGACGGTTGCTATTTCAGGGTTAGGTGGCGATGAATTATTCGCGGGCTATCCTGTATTTCAATACATGCAAAGCATTGAAAAGTCGTTTTTATTGAAGTTATCCTACCCATTTAGAAAATCGGCTTCAACACTTCTGAATACGATTTCCTCGAGCAGATCCCTTCAAAAAAAAGCGGAACTACTCGGACTACCCAAAGCCAATTTGGCTTCAGCTTTTCCGTTGGTTCGAAATGTCTGGAAGGCCAATGAGTTAATTTCTCGAACAACCAAACACTTCGAAATTGAAAACAATTTCAATTTCATTTTTGAAAAACAAGCCCCTCTCTTGAATCGCGTGTCTGCTGCAGAGATCGAATCATACATGCAACATGTATTGCTTCGCGACAGCGATCAAATGAGTATGGCACATTCGTTAGAAATACGTGTGCCGTTTTTGGATCATCAGGTTGTTGAGCTTGCAACCCATCTTTCCAATGATTTGAAGAATCCCACTTCACCCAAAAAATTTCTAACCGAAACCTTCGCCGACATACTTCCTGAAGAAGTAGTGAACAGAAAAAAAATGGGGTTCACATTGCCCTGGAGTGTTTGGATGAAAAATGAACTGCGTGACTTTACTGAGCAAGGATTCAATGTCCTTTATGAGCAAGGCGTGGTAAACGAAAAGGCACTTCGAAATGCGTGGCATAAATTTATCCTAGGCAGTGAAGAAAGGTCTTTCATTTCATTTTGGCACTTATCCGTGCTCGGTCATTGGATGAAGAACAATAGAATTACCTTCGAGTCATGAGAATATTGGTATTCACCGATTGGTTCTTTCCCGGATCGCAAGCAGGCGGCCCCATTCAATCGTTGATTTCCATGATGAAGTTTAGTTCAGACACCTTTTATGTCATTACGCGAAACACGGATCTGAACAGTTCAAAGCCTTACAGCAATGTTCAATCGAACATGTGGCAAACCAGCTTTCAAGAGAATATTCATGTTTATTATTTAAATGAAGATTCACTGAACGAGAATTTCATTTTTAAAATTCACCACGAAATAAAGCCTGACCGAATTTACTTGAATTCGATGTGGTCGCCTAAATTTACGCTCTTGCCCTTAAACACTGGTCGAAAAAACGGATGGTCAGATCAGATCGTACTAGCCCCTCGCGGAATGCTGAAGCCAGCGGCCTTCAACCAAAAGGGATTTAAAAAAAAGGTATTTCTATTTTTTGCTAAATTGAACAATCTGTATGCGAATATTCATTGGCATGCCACGAGTGAGATTGAGCGAACAGAAATAAAAAACCACTTTCCGAAAGCAGACGTTCGAATTGCCCCCAATATTTCGAATGCTGCAATTACACCCTACAAAAAGGAACTCAGCTCTCCGTTTCGAATTCTGACTGTTGGAAGAATAAGTCCTGAGAAAGGCTACTATGAAGCTCTTGAGGCTATTCGCAAATGGAACCCAAAACAAATCGTTCAATGGGACATTGTAGGATTAAAGGAAAATGCTGAACTCGTTCGAGTAATAATGAATGCTGAGCAGGAATTCGCCAAAATCAAAATTCAATTGCACGGACATAAGAATCAAGATGAATTAAAGTCGTTTTACGAAAACGCACATCTCTTCTTCCTTCCATCACGCGGTGAGAATTACGGACACGCCATAGCCGAAGCACTATCGCACGGAATACCCGTGGCTATTTCAGACATAACACCTTGGAAAAATTTGGAAGAAGAATCCGCTGGAAAAATTACATCTCTGAACCCTTGGAAACTGGCCGAATCGCTTGATTTTTTTCTGAGGTTAACCAATGAAGAATACCAACGTTGGTCTGAGGGCGCTGTACAATACGCTTCCCAACACGTCAACTCCCCCGAAACCCTCGCTCTGAATAAGGCCCTCTTCAAATAATCGCTTTTGCGAAGCACCTTGTGAAACATCTTTCGAAGAACCTTGTATAGCATCTCGAATAGTTGTTACTTTGCTTCACACAATCCCACCATGAACTTAGTTGTACTTTCTCGTAACGCGAAGCTATATAGCACCAAGCGTTTGGTTGAGGCCGCTCAGAAAAGAGGCCACGAAATTCGCGTTATCGATCATTCGAAATGCGACTTAGTTATTGAAAAGAAGAAACCAAAAGTTCTCTACCGCGGAGAAGAAATTACTGGCGTCAACGCTGTTATCCCGCGTATTGGTGCTTCTGTCACTTTTTACGGAACTGCAGTCGTTCGCCAATTTGAAATGATGAACGTATTCACAGCAGTTGAATCACAAGCCCTAGTTCGCTCACGTGACAAACTGCGTAGCTTACAAATCTTGTCTCGCGCAGGTTTAGGTCTTCCAAAAACAGTTTTCACCAACTACTCAAAAGATGTTGAACGCACGTTGAAGGAAGTTGGCGGAGCGCCTGTTATCATTAAACTTCTTGAAGGAACACAAGGCCTTGGGGTTGTACTTGCCGAAAACAAAAAAGCAGCGGTTTCAGTTATCGAAGCGTTCAATGGATTGAAAGCGCGCGTTATCGTTCAAGAGTTCATTAAAGAATCGCGTGGCGAAGACATTCGTGCGTTCGTGGTAGATGGACACGTAGTAGGCGCTATGGTGCGCACTGCGAAAGAAGGTGAATTCAGAAGTAATCTTCACCGCGGTGGTTCAGCAAAAGTCATTGAACTCACGCCAGAAGAAGAGATTGCAGCAATCAAGGCCGCCAATGCCATGAAATTAGGAATTGCCGGAGTGGATATGCTTCGTAGCGATAGAGGTCCATTGATTATTGAGGTAAATTCTTCACCAGGACTGGAAGGAATTGAATCTGCAACAGGTGTTGATATTGCTGGACAAATCATCAAGTATATTGAAAAGAACGTGTAAATAGTTCTGCTTGTTTGTGGGCGCTTCGGTGTAAATTGCGGAAAAATTTTACCATGCGTTTCGGAACCAAAGCCATTCACGCGGGACAAGAGCCCGATCCAACAACAGGAGCCATCATGACTCCTATTTATCAGACTTCAACCTACGTACAAGAATCGCCAGGTGTGCACAAAGGTTATGCCTATGCGCGTGGAAAGAATCCTACACGTGTTGCGTTGGAGCGTTGTTTGGCTGAATTGGAAAATGCAAAGCACGGCCTGTGTTTCTCAAGCGGAATGGGCGCTGCAGATGCAATCATTAAATTACTTGTTCCCGGCGACGAGGTCATTGCCACCGACGATTTGTACGGTGGAAGCTACCGAATGTTCACCAAGGTTTTTGCGAAGTATGGAATCGTATTTCACTTCGTTGACATGCATGATTTCGATGCTCTGGAAAAAACGGTAAACGCAAAGACAAAAATGTTGTGGGTGGAAACACCAACCAACCCCATGATGAAAATCATAGACATCGAAAGATGTGTGGCCTTTGCAAAAAAACACAACTTGATTTCTGTCATAGACAACACATTCGCTTCACCTTACCTTCAAAATCCGTTAGACATGAATGCGGATATCGTGATGCACAGTGCCACAAAATATTTAAACGGACATAGCGATGTTGTAATGGGTGCTTTGTGCACCAACGACGACAACTTGTATGAGCAATTAGCATTCATAGCGAATTCATGCGGAGCAACACCGGGTCCACAAGACAGCTTCTTAGTATTGCGCGGACTGAAAACATTGCATGTTCGAATGGAAAGACATTGTGCAAACGGAGTCGTTGTAGCAAACTTCTTGGCGAATCATCCAAAAGTTGAAAAGGTATACTGGCCTGGTTTCGCTTCACATCCAAATCACGAGGTGGCGAAAAAACAAATGCGTGATTTTGGAGGAATGATATCCTTCAGTTTGAAAGGTGATCGTTTTGAAGATGCTTCAAAATTGGCCCAAACCGTTCGCGTATTCTCGCTAGCAGAATCTCTTGGCGGAGTGGAATCCTTGCTTGGTCATCCGGCCTCTATGACGCATGCTTCCATTCCGAAACCGGAAAGAGAAAGAAGCGGTATTACCGATTCGTTGTTGAGATTAAGCGTCGGTATTGAAGACGCTGAAGACTTAATTGAAGATTTAACAAATGCATTAAATGCAATCTAATATGAGCAAGAAAAACGTTGCCGTAGTTGGCGCTGGTTTAGTAGGAAGTTTATGGGCTGTTTATCTCGCGAAGCGCGGATACAACGTTTCTGTCTTCGACAGAAGATCAGACATACGCAACGTGAAAGTTGTTCAAGGAAAAAGTATCAACCTTGCTCTAAGTGATCGCGGATGGAAAGGATTGGAAGGCGCAGGCATTCGTAAAGAAATTGAAGAGGTTGCCCTTCCAATGAGCGGGCGATTGATGCACGCTATAAACGGTGAATTGACCTACCAACCCTACGGAAAAGAAGGGCAAGCCATATACAGTGTTTCAAGAGGAATTTTGAATCAAACTTTGGTGCGTTGCGCAGCTGAATTTGAAAATGTTTCAATGAACTTCGAACACAAATGTGTCGATGTTGAATTGGATACAAACACCGTTGTATTCGAAGGAAAAAATGGTGAGCGCGTTCGTCAACAGTACGATCAAATATTCGGAACCGACGGTGCTTTCAGTGCTGTTCGTGCACGCATGACAAAACTCGATCGAAACGAGTATTCACAATCATACTTGGACCACGGATACAAGGAATTAGAAATTCCAGCAAACGAAGACGGCACGCATAAAATGCGCAAAGATTGCTTGCACATTTGGCCACGCGGCGAGTTCATGATGATTGCGCTTCCGAACATCGATGGAAGTTTTACGTGCACCTTGTTCTTCCCTTTTGAAGGAGAAGTCTCTTTTGAAAAATTAAAAACAGATCAAGACATTCTCGATTTCTTCGAAAAATATTTCCCAGATGCAAAGGCAATGATGCCTGAACTTTTGTTAGACTTCAACACGAATCCTACGGCAAGTTTGGTCATGACCAAATGCAATCCTTGGAACTATAAAAACCAAGTGGCGCTTATGGGAGACTCGGCTCATGCGATTGTACCATTTTACGGACAGGGCATGAATAGCGGATTTGAAGACTGCAGCGAACTTGATCGTCTCATGACTGAAATGGGTGAGGACCATCCAGAATTATTGAAAGAATACAGCAAATTGCGTAAACCAAACGGCGATGCAATTTTAGAACTAGCGCTTCGCAACTATATCGAGATGCGCGATTTAACGGCCGACAAAGATTTCCTTCTTCAGAAAAAAATTGAAGGACGATTCGCGTCGAAATATCCTGAAAAATGGATCCCACTTTATTCGCAGGTTACATTCAGTCACATTCCATATCATGAAGCGTTAAGCAGCGGAATTCGTCAGAATGAAATCATGAAGGAAGTCATGAACAGACCCGACATTGAAGAGGTGTGGGACAGCGAAGAAATTGAAAACGAAATTCTGAAACGCATCTAAAATTGCATACGCAATTGCACGGTGAAATCTGTTTTTCGAAATCCTGTTATTGCCGAATCACCGGATGAGATTTGATTTCTGTCCGTATAAGTCCATTGCGCAATTCTAAACCAAACGTCTATGTTTCTTCGTACATCGAATTTGAAGATGCCATAAATTCTTGCACCCTTCCCGTAATACGCCGGAATGCTATAACTATATAAAACATCGTTCTCATAGGCATAGAGCCTCGTGCTCCAACTGTCTGTTTGAAACAAGGCATAACGAAAAGTAACGGTACAGGGCACTCCCATTTTCTTCCAAGTGACATCCTGAAAAACGAGATATCCCTTTTCAGTTGGAAGTCCCTCTTCATTGGTTTTCACAAACTCTAAACGACTGTGTAACTTCAAACTTTCTGTTGGACTGAAAATAAAATTCAATCGAATTTGTTCCGATAATTTATCGACCGGATAATCTATTCGATTCAAGACATTGTGATCAATTGACGTTCTGCGAATACGCATTCGCGCATAGAACTCGTGCTTCTTATCGGGCTTGTAATTCAACTGAACAACGTGATCACTGAAGCTCGAAGGTGATGTCACTTGGTAACGCAACCAAGGGTATCGCAAACCATCTGAATACGCAGTTACACTTAATTTCCTTGAAAGATTAGCTTGAACACCGAGGTACAATCCTCTTTCGTTCGAGGGAAGAATACTACTTCCTTCCGCAAAAACATTCGAATAAACCGATTGAAAATTTTGATCGAAATTTCGAAATAACAATGTAGCCGAAACACGCGGATGAAGTGCCGCAGTTATTCCAGCAACATAAGCATACGCATTGTTCGCGCTGCGCGACGCTTCGCCAAAAATCGATGCGTTCTTCCAAACGCCTTCAGTGTAAAGGCCTGTAGCACTTTGTGTGCTTCCTGAAAATTTACCTTGCGCATACCAATCGGTTCGTGCAGCCAATGAATCACTCAGCCTTCTTTGAATGCCAACAGCACCTATTTTCCACATGCCTTTTTGAACGTGAACATCTGCTCCTGAAACAATCTCACTCAGCACATTCTTTTTGGCTATTTCACTTTCTGTTCGATGTAAACCTCCGAGCAAAATAGAACTCACGGCTATCCCATCATCAGTAACAACAGTATCTGCATTGAAGTTGGCATCTAATTTTCTTTTCGACGCGAATACCGTAGCTCTAATAAATTTACTTCCGAGAGTAACTCCAATTCCACGAAAAAAGGAGCTTTCGTTCACAGAGGAATAAGGCTTCAAGCCTTGTGCATTTCGTTTTACTTGAACACTGAACGAAGACTTCCCGAAGGCCATGCTGTTCCAACAAGTCAGCCCTTGTCCAAACTGAACTTGATAATCACCCACGACCAACTGTTTCAGCTTTCCGGCATCTCTCAGAAAGATTGAGGCACTTTGAAAATCGGGTCCACTTCGTAGAGGCTCTCCAATGTCGTTTTCGAAAGTCATTCCAACTAAAATATTCCTTCTGTATTGAAACCGATATCGCGCATAAGTGCCGTATTCACTTCCCAAAAAATTCTTTTTTCCTGTTGAAGGATCGCGAATGAAGCCCGCCTGCTCCTGCAAAGTTCGTTTCGTGCGAAGCATCACATCGTGTGTTCCCTCTTCCTTCAACCTTCGAAATGAAAAATCAGAAAATCCATCTTCATCATTCACATAGACAAAGGGTTGTATCCATCTAATGGTAGGAATATCAAGACCCACAACACTCTGCAATTCGAACAGACTCTTCAACTTTCCAAATTTCGCAATGTGCTTAAAAAGCGATTGTATCTGAACGTCTGTAAGAACACAAAGCGACTGCAACTCTATAGCATCGACATGATTCAAATCGAGTGGATGTCGTGCGTAAAAATTCAAATCTTCGAGTAGAGAAGAATAATCCAATTCGTCTCCGTCTTCCAAAAAACTTGAAATGATTTCAATGCGTTGCTCAACCAATGCGTTATTCTGATCCTGGGCATAGAGCGCAATTCCCTTCAACCCGAAAAGAAAAAAAAACAGAAATCTACTTTTCATTTTCATAGGTCAATGAGATTTGAGGAGTAAGGCCCAATTGCGGATGAACAACAACGGAAGCATCGAACACGTAATTCCGAAGTTTCGTTCCCACGCCTATGGACCACGTTTGCCAAAACGTATTCATTCCGAATCGGATCGAAAAAACTTCAACAGGAACATACTCCAATCCGAAACTGTAACTCAAACTAGATTGCGCGCCAGTCGATGAAATAACTTGTGCTGAAAGGGCCACTTGTTCTCCGAAAGAATAAGTCGTACCGATTCGAAGCGTTGCGGGCAGATCTTCCGCATTTTTCAGTGAACTTGCGGGAAGGTCAATGACAGCTGCCCATTTCCAATCTTTCCGAACTGTATAAGTTGCTCCAACATTTGTCCACAAAGTCTGTGCTTTTCCATAACCCTTGCTGATTCGGGTGGAGGAATAGCCTGCACTCGCAGAGGCGCTAAATTTTTCTGAGAGCGGAAGAGCAAATCCAACGTTCAATCGTTGTCGAACAAATTCCGTATTCCCATACGATCGGAATACCACCCCCATAACTCCTGTTCCTAAATGCTGCGAAATAGCGGCTCCAACATCCTTTATGTCGGTAATTCCGAAGGGATTCTGTCCGTAAATAGCGAAAGAATTGCTGTTAGTTAGAGCGTTCGCCGACAAGTTGTGAAATCCGGCAAAAGGATCGGCTTGTGTAAGTGCACTTCCGCTAAGTGCCGCCATTCTTGCGCCGTAGACATTTTGCCCATAAGCTTCAATTTTAAATTGAAGCACGAATACAATTGAAAAAGCTAAATATTTCATCTATTTAAGTTAATCCAGAAGAGAAAAACTTTCATATTCCAAGAAGCATTGTATATTTGCACCGCAACATGCGCATGTGGCGTAATTGGTAGCCGCGCCAGACTTAGGATCTGGTGCCGCGAGGCGTGGGGGTTCGAGTCCCTCCATGCGCACTGTAAAAGCGGAGGTCAACCCTCCGCTTTTGTTTTTATCTTTGCACTCTATTTTCAATACCTTCCATGGGCAAATACAGGGAAATCAAAGGATTGTCGCTTCCACAAATAGCGAACGACATACAAGCATACTGGCAAGCGGAAAACATTTTCCAACGCAGTATCACTGAACGCGAAGGCGGACAGCCGTTCGTGTTTTTCGAAGGTCCGCCTTCAGCGAACGGAATGCCGGGCATTCACCACGTGATGGCGCGTTCCATTAAAGATATCTTCTGTCGTTACCAAACCCTTCGTGGAAAGCAAGTTCATCGCAAAGCGGGTTGGGACACACACGGACTTCCGATTGAATTGAGTGTTGAGAAAACATTAGGCATTAAGAAAGAAGACATTGGTAAAACCATTTCGGTTGAAGAGTATAACAACGCCTGCCGCAAGGAGGTGATGAAGTACACCGACCTATGGGAGAAACTTACCAAGGACATGGGTTACTGGGTCGACATGAACGATCCGTATGTTACCTACGATAACAAATACATTGAAACTGTTTGGTGGTTGCTTCAGCAATTGCACAACAAAAACCTATTGTATAAAGGATACACCATTCAACCGTATTCTCCAGCTGCTGGAACCGGATTGAGTTCTCACGAATTGAATCAGCCGGGCTGCTACAAAGAAGTAAAAGACACTTCAGCGGTAGCTCAGTTCAAATTGATTGATGCGAACGCAACACTCAATGTGAATTCAGATCTTCCTATTTATGTGTTAGCCTGGACGACCACTCCATGGACACTTCCTTCGAACGTGGCTTTGGCTGTGGGCGAGAAGATCAATTATACCCTTGTTGAATCGTTGACTCCGTTCGGAAATGAACGTGCCTTTTTTGTTGTGGCTTCTGCTCTTCGTGAAAAGTACTTCCCTGTTGCGAACGGCGAAAACTTCGAAGAGTTTAAGGCTGGAGATAAGAAAATTCCGAATAGAACTGTTTCAGAATTAAACGGAAAACAACTTTTAAATCTTCGTTACGAGCAATTGCTTCCGTTCGTACAACCGAACGATGGCGATGCTTTCAAGATTATTGGAGGTGATTTCGTTACCACGGAAGACGGAACAGGTATTGTACACATTGCACCGAGCTTTGGAGCAGATGACTTCCGCGTAGCGAAACAAAACGGCATGGGAAATCTTACCCTTGTTGATCGCAGAGGACGCTTCCTTCCTGAAGTGCAAGACGGCACATTCTTATTCGGAGAAGAGTTCGTGAAAGAAGCGTACTATTCAGACGAAGAAAAAGCAGTTGAGCTGGAAAAACAAAAAGCAAGTCTTGGTGGAATAATAAAAGATACCGAGAAACTTCAATATTTAAGTGTTGATGAACGTATTGTTTTGAAACTTCAAACCGAAGGGAAATTATTCAAGAAAGAAAAATACGCGCACAACTATCCACATTGTTGGAGAACGGATAAGCCTGTACTCTACTATCCTTTGGATTCTTGGTTCGTAAAGGTTCCTGAAAAGAGAAATCGTTTGGTGGAATTGAACAATACCATTCAATGGAAACCAGAATCTACGGGTACTGGCCGATTTGGAAACTGGTTAGAAAATGCAAACGATTGGAACCTTTCGCGCAGTCGCTTCTGGGGAATTCCACTTCCAATTTGGCGCACCGAAGACGGAACAGAATCAATCTGTATTGGCTCTGTTGAAGAACTTCAAGCTGAATTGAAAAAAAGCGTAACCGCTGGAATTACAGAAACGAATCCACTTGAAAACTTCGAACCGAACAATCATTCGGTTGAGAATTATAACCTTTTCGATTTACATAAACCATACGTCGATAAAATTGTATTGGTCAGCCCTAGCGGGAAACCTATGCACCGTGAAGCGGACTTAATTGACGTGTGGTTCGACAGTGGTGCGATGCCTTATGCGCAGTGGCACTATCCGTTCGAGAACAAAGAAAAGATCGATAACAACCTATCCTTCCCGGCAGACTTTATTGCGGAAGGAGTGGATCAGACAAGAGGATGGTTCTACACGTTGCATGCGATTGCAACATTGTGTTTTGATTCTGTTGCTTACAAAAATGTTATTTCAAACGGACTTGTTCTAGACAAGAACGGAAACAAGATGTCTAAGCGTTTAGGTAATGCGGTTGACCCGTTTGAAACTCTGGGTAAATACGGTCCGGATGCGACACGTTGGTATATGATCACCAATTCAGATCCGTGGGATAATTTGAAATTCGATACAGAAGGAATTGCTGAAGTGCAACGCACATTCTTTGGAACACTTTCCAATACGTATTCGTTCTTCGCATTGTATGCAAACATTGATGGATACGAAGCTTCTTCGAATGACCCTGCAGTCGAAGAGCGTGCTGAACTAGATAAATGGATTTTAAGTAAGTTGAATGCGCTGACCATTGAGGTAGAGAAAAACCTCGATGCATTTGATCCAACACCAGCGGCACGCGCCATTGAGTCGTTCGTTAACGATCACCTTTCAAACTGGTACGTTCGTCTTGCGCGCAAGAGATTCTGGCACGGCGAAATGACCAACGACAAAAGTGCTGCCTACGCAACGCTTCATGCTTGCTTGAAACAAGTTGCTCAGCTCATGAGTCCATTCGCTCCGTTCTATTCAGATTGGTTATTCCAAAGCTTGAACAACAACAACGAATCGGTGCACCTGTCACATTTGGAGGTTGGAAGTTACAGAGATGAAAACCTAGAAGCGCGTATGGATCTTGCGCAGCGTATTTCCAGCATGGCGCTTTCTATTCGTAAGAAAGAAAACATCAAGGTTCGTCAAACGCTCGCGGAAATTCGCATTCCTGTTTTAGACGAAACCACTCAGTCCCGCATTGAAAGCGTTGCAGATCTAATTTGCAGTGAGGTGAACGTTAAAGCGGTGAAATGCGTAGATGAGCAAACCACCAAAATTGTGAAAGACCTCAAATTGAATTTCAAAACACTCGGAAAAAAGTGTGGGAAATTCATGAAGGAAATTCAACAATTCGCTGCGGATAATGCACAAGAGATAATTTCTTCCATTGAAAAATCAGGAGAATACCTCTGGACCAAAGAATCAATCCTTCTTCAAACCGAAGATGTAGAGATTATTCCGGTTGATATTCCCGGATGGAAAGTAGCCAATCAAGGTAACTTAACTGTTGCGCTTGATGTCACCATTACACCTGAATTGAAAGAAGAAGGATATGCCCGTGAATTGGTTAATCGCATTCAAAATCTGAGGAAAGAAACCAATTTCGAGGTTACAGATAAAATAATTGTTAAAGTTTCGGGAGAAAACTACCTGAATGATGTTTTGAAAAACAATTCTGAATATATTAGCAGTCAAGTACTTGCTTCTTCGCTTGAGTTTATTCCAGAAATGGAAGGGGGTGTCGTTGTTGAATGGGAAGGTGAAGAGGTAGTACGTTTACTATTAACCAAAAACCTTTAAAACCCATGGCAAAAAAATCGACCCCTGCCAAAAAAGTTGCTGTAAAGAAATCTGCGCCTGCAAAAAAGGTAGTTGCAAAAAAGGCCGCTCCTGCTAAGAAAGCAGCCCCAGCTAAAAAAGTAGTTGCAAAGAAGCCTGTTGCTAAAAAAGCAGCGCCAGCGAAGAAAGCAGCGCCAGCGAAAAAAGTAGTTGCGAAAAAAGCAGCTCCTGCAAAGAAAGCGGCTCCAGTGAAAAAAGTAGTTGCGAAGAAACCAGTTGTGAAAAAAGCAGCGCCAGCTAAAAAAGTAACGCCAGCAAAGAAAGCGGCTCCTGTGAAAAAAGTAGTTGCGAAAATAGCAGCTCCTGCAAAAAAGGTAGTTGCTAAAAAGGCTGCGCCTGCTAAGAAAGCCGCGCCAGCAAAAAAGGTAGTTGCTAAAAAAGCGGCACCCGTGAAGAAAGTAGAAATTAAAAAAGTTAAACCAACTCCAGCAGTAGCCGCAAAACCAGCGGCGGTGAAGAAACCCGAGGTGAAGAATACTGCTCCCGTGTATACTCCTGCTCCAGAGATTAAAAAAGAACCCGTGAGAATGCAAACAGAAAAAAAAACAGGATTACGCTATTCCGATAAAGATTTAAAGGAATTTGAAGTGCTTATCAACGAGAAATTAAAACAAGCACGTGCTGATTACGAAGAATTAAAAGAGTCTCTTTCTAGAGAAGGAGATAACAGTACAGATGACACCTCTCCAACATTCAAAATGATGGAGGATGGAAGCGACACAAACAGTCGCGAAGAGGTGGCGCAATTGGCTTCCCGTCAAGAAAAATTCATCAAGAATTTAGAGAATGCATTACTTCGTATCATGAACAAAACATACGGTGTTTGTCGTGTTACCGGTCAATTAATTCCAAAAGAACGTTTGCGCTTAGTACCCCATGCTACCCTTAGCATCGAAGCTAAGAACATGCAGTAAGATCTCGTGAAGTGAGAAAAGTACTATTGACTATTTTAAGCGTTGTCGCGCTTGATCAAATTTTAAAAATCTGGATAAAGCTCAATTTTCTTTACGGAGAAAATGTTGAGCTTATCCCAGGTTGGCTCGATTTACAATTCGTAGAAAATCCAGGGATGGCATTCGGTTGGATGTTCCCTGGAACGAGCGGAAAACTTGCCCTAAGCATCTTCCGTATCATTGTTGTTACTGCGATTATTATCTACATCTATAAACTCACGAAAAAGAAAACCCATCAAGGATATCTTTTTTGCTTGGCACTTATTGTAGCTGGCGCGTTAGGTAACATCATTGATAGCGCAGTTTATGGCATGTGCTTCGACAAAGGGTCTACCTTCGACCCTCACTTCCAGGATTACATCGCGTACTCTGACACCGCTGCTGTCTCGTCGCAGGGTTATGCACCTTTCTTAATGGGAAATGTGGTTGACATGATTCACATTACAAAAGAATTTGATTTTCCGACTTGGTCTCCAATCCATGCCGGTGAAAGAGCGGAAATCTTCCCTCCTATTTTCAACGTTGCAGACGCTTCCATTTCTGTTGGAATTGTCCTAATCTTATTGTTCCAAAGACGTTTCTTTAAAGACGAAGACGAAGAAGTTGTGGTGGAAGAAGCCGTTACGGAAGTCAAACCTTCAGAATGAAACTAAATCTTTCTATTTCCGAACTTACCCTCCTACTCGAAGGGCAAACCGCTAGCGGAAATAGCGAGAAATGTATTCACTTTATTTGCACAGACACGAGGCATACCATAGATGCATCGAACACTTTGTTCATCCCCTTAATTGGAGAACACTTCAACGGACACACATTTGTTGGAAATGCTTACGACAAAGGAATTCGAACGTTCATCGTTTCAGAAAAGGTAGATCTTCCCAGTGACTGTGTTATCATTGAGGTAGAAAATACCACCCAAGCATTTCAGAAAATAGCGACTCACCATCGCAAGCAATTCAACATTCCCATTATTGGAATTACAGGTAGCAATGGCAAAACCATTGTGAAAGAATGGATCAATCAATTGCTTGCCGATGATTTCTGCATTGTAAGAAGTCCGAAAAGTTTCAATTCACAAATCGGTGTTTCGCTTGCTGTATTGCAGATTGAGCCTATGCACAATCTCGGAGTATTCGAAGCAGGAATTTCCCTTCCGGGTGAAATGAATGCGCTTCAACGCATCATTCAACCCACCACGGGTGTGCTCACATTTTTAGGAAGCGCTCATGCGGAAAACTTTGCTTCGCAAACGGAATTGCTTCGTGAAAAAATGAAATTGTTCTCTTCTTGCGATACATTAATTGCTCCTTCAACGATTGAATTCAATTTCAGTGGGAATATCATTCGAGTTGGAAAACAATTGCAAGACGACTTTTCCATTCGAGAAGTTAAATCTTCCTCGTCGCATTCCATCGTTTCATTCAGTTGGAAAGGTGAAATGTCTTCCGCTGAAATTCCATTTACCGACGGCATTTCAATCAATAATTTCGCTCTGGCGGCTGCAACTGCTTTGCATCATGGACTCACATTGTCAAGACTTTCAGAAAAGTCTCAACAGCTTCAGTCTGTTGAAATGCGCATGCAACAGCTCAGAGGAATTGGTGGAATGCAATTGTTGAACGACAGCTACAGCAACGACTTGACCTCTTTGAAATTAGCGCTTCAACATTTCAATTTAAATATTCAAGCCATACAACGAAGCGTTATCATTTCCGATATTCTACAAAGCGGAATGAACGATGAAGTTTGGATCTCCCGTGTGGTAGAGTTGATGAATGAATTTCATATCGACAGCATTTTTGCAGTTGGTGAAATTCTATTTCAACATAAAAATAAATTACCGCAAAACTTCACCTGCTTTAAAAGCACTGATCATCTGCTAGAATTTTTAGTTGGAAATAAGATCAATGCGAACGCAGCGCTTATCAAAGGTGCACGCAAATTTCATTTCGAAAAAATAGTGAATGCCCTTCAAGAGCAGCACCAAGAAACCATTTTCGAGGTGAACATGAATGCACTTGGAAACAACTATTATTACTTCCGTTCACTTCTCAATCCCAATGTTAAACTAATGGGAATGGTGAAGGCAAATGGCTACGGCATTGGCGCTGTGGAAGTCGCAGTTTGCCTTGCCAATTGTGGAATTGATGCACTCGCAGTGGCCTATACCGATGAAGGTGTGCAACTGCGCGAAGCTGGAATTTCGCTGCCAATTTTAGTCCTTGAGCCTAACGTAACGGACTTCGCTCCGTTATTCAAGCACCGGCTTGAACCTGAATTGTTTTCTTTGAGATCACTTAGAGCTTTTGCGCAAGCCGCGAAAGAATTCAATCCTGAAAAATCATTCAAAGCCCATTTAAAATTGGATACTGGAATGAATCGACTGGGATTCAAAAAGGAAGAGACAGAGGATCTACTTTATGCTTTAAAGCAAAATAAAAATATTGAGATTGCGAGTGTGTTTACACATTTCGCAGCATCAGAAGATGAGTCGCACGACGATTTCACCAATGACCAAATCAGCGATTTCCAGAACAGATGTTCTGCCATCGAAGATATACTTGGTTATAAACCACTCCTTCATGCTGCCAACACCGGCGGCATTCAGCGATGGAAGAATGCCCAATTCGATATGGTTCGGTTAGGCATTGGACTGTACGGCGTTTCGGCATTTGAAGAAGAGCAAAAAATGCTGAAAAATGTCGGAAGCCTGAAAACAAGTATCGTTCAGTTAAAGACTATTCATCCAGGCGAAAGCGTTGGTTATGGAAGAACGTTTAAAGCTGACAAAATAATGAAAATTGCTATTCTGCCGATTGGCTATGCAGACGGATTTCGTAGATCGCTTTCCAACGGAAAGGGGCATGTTTTCATTCAAGGTAAAGTGTGTCCTGTGGTTGGCAGAGTGTGCATGGACGTTACCATGGTAGACGTTTCTCATGTATCTGCCAAAGAAGGCGACGAGGTAATAGTTTTCGATGCAGAACATTCCATTATAGCATTCGCCAACGCCTGCGATACCATAGCTTACGAGGTGCTTACTGGAATTCCACAACGTGTAAAGCGTATAATTGTAAACGAAGCCTAATTTTCGCGAGGAAAAAGACATTTCTGTGAAGATGTAATGACATTTCGTTCCGATATTTACCCAATATCAGAATTCAGCATGACACACAGAATTACTCTTGTAAAATCTTTTTTATTCTTCTTGTTCTTCCTTTCATTTTCAGCTGCTTCCTTTGGACAAGCAGCTCGAATGAATAACGAGTTCATTCTTCAACTAAAAAAAGGATATTCCCCTGAAGTTGCCCAACAAGAATTGGTAAGTCATTTCGGAATCCTTCCAGAAATAAAAATTAGTTATGAAGTGAGCGACATTATGCGCGCTTGGCTCTTCACCTTCAACGAAGAAATTGTTTCACTCGATGAAATTATACGATTCGCACCAACTTGTTCAAGCATTCAATTGGCACAGGCCAATCACAAGCTAGAAGAACGTATTGTTCCTAACGACCCTTCATACGGTCAGCAATGGTTTCACGACGACGCTTCAGACAACGATATTGACACACCTGAAGCTTGGGACATTACAACCGGAGGATTCACTGCTTTCGGAGATGAAATCGTAGTTTGTGTCGTTGAAGGCGGGGGCGCCAAATGGGATCAGGCAGATATTATTGATAACCACTGGACCAACACCAATGAAATCGATGGAAATGGAATTGATGATGACAACAATGGGTACATTGATGACATTGACGGATGGAATATGACGGCTAACAGCGACGCGATTGCCGCCGGAAATCATGGCACACAAGTGAGCAGCATGATTGGAGCAAAGGGTAACAACGGTATTGGAATCACCGGAGTTAACTGGAATGTGAAAATTATGCAAGTCGATATGGGAGGCATTACAGAAGCCAATGTCATTGCGGCCTACACTTATCCGCTTAAAATGCGTCGCATGTATAATTTGTCTGGTGGAACCCAAGGGGCATACGTCGTAGCAACGAATAGCAGTTGGGGAACCGATAACGGACAACCTTCTCAAGCACCCTTGTGGTGCGCCATGTACGACACACTTGGTGTTGCAGGAATTCTTTCTTGTGGTTCTACCGCAAACAACAACGTAAATGTTGACGTGGTGGGCGACTTGCCAACAGCATGTCCAAGTGAATACATGATTGCTGTGACAGCTACCAATAGTTCGGACGTTAGAACATTCAGCGGCTATGGCATTACAACCATTGATATAGGTGCTCCGGGAGAAGCGGTTTATTTAGCTGGAAATAACAGTTACGGCAATACTTCTGGAACTTCCTTTGCGGGTCCATGCGTAGCCGGTGCAATAGCCCTGCTGTATTCCGCCCCTTGTAATTCATTTATGGCGATAGCAAACTCAAATCCTTCCACGGGAGCTGAGCTTGTTCGAGACTACATTTTCAACGGTGTCGACATTGTGCCGAACCTTCAACCCGAAATTGTAACTGGTGGACGTTTAAACGTTAAGAACAGCCTTGATTTATTGTTGAATGAATGCTCAAACGGAGGCTGCGTTGCTCCATTTGCAATTACTTCAGCACAAACTCCGAATACACTTGATTACAATGTTTCTTGGTCAAGCACACCTGAAGTCACAACATTCGCATGTCAATACCAAGTGCAAGGCTCTGGAACATGGACACTCATTGAAAACATAAATGCAAACAACATTTCACTTCCGGGGTTACTGGCTTGCTCTACCTACGAAGTGCAATTGGCTTCTGTATGCAACGATACACTTGGCGAGTGGTCAAATTCTTTTATCATTATTACTGATGGCTGCTGCGTAAATCCAAACGTTTATTCGGTTCCTAATACTCCAGGAGCTACAACAGCAACAGTTGTATGGAATGATATCTTCGCTGCCGATGGATACACCATTCAATTAACAGGACCTAACGGAACAGACGTTTTTCAATCTGAATTCGCCAACATTTCCTTCCCAAATCTCGATTCTTGCACGACATATACCATTCAAGTGGCTTCCATTTGTGTGAGTCCTGAAAACCCTTTGACCTCTTTTGAATTTTCTACAACCGGTTGTGGCTCTTGCACCGACATCGCTTATTGCGATGCTGATGGTGGTAATGCCGCAGATGAATACATTGATGCTGTTACTGTTGGTTCATTCACGAACATTAGCACGGCAAATGCGATCTATACCGATTACACTGATCTAAGCACCTTGACACTAGTTGCTGGAAACTCTTACCCAATTTCGCTGACGCCTGGTTTCCCAGGGGGATCATACAGCGAGTATTTCAAAATATGGATCGACTACAATGCCAATGGAACGTTCGATGAACCATCAGAATTAGCCTTCGACGCCGGCAGCGGTTCTCAAAACACAGTTACTGGAACCATCACCATTCCTGCCGCGGGAGCTCTTGCCCCAGGCAGCACTCGCATGCGCGTTGGAATGGCTTACGTCGGAATCTTTGGGACAGGAACACCGCCAACATCATGCGGCACCTATTCATATGGAGAAGTGGAAGACTATTGTGTAAACCTCGAACTTACGAATGATATTGAAACTTTCTCAAGTGCCTCATCTGTGTTGGTTTACCCCAACCCTGCTAGCGAAACAATCACACTTCAGGTGCCAGCAAACTTCCAAAAAATTCAAGTTAGAATTTTTTCAAATGAGGGTAAATGTGTGAAACAATTTAACACAGATACACGTTCTTTTTCGGTTGCTGAATTGGCAGCGGGATACTACGTTTTAGAGGTAGTCGCTGAAAATGGAATTGCAAGAACAAAAATTTGTGTTGAATAAGTAAACCAAAAGACGAGTAAAATTGTCTTACTAAAAATGAATCAGAAACTTCTACTCACAATTTGCACGTGGCTCCTTGCAATGACCACATGGGCCACACACAATCGTGCAGGAGAAATTATCTACGAACACATCAACGGTTACACCTACAAAGTAACAATTAACACCATTACAAAAGCTAGCTCTTTCGCTGCAGACCGCCCTTTCCTAAAAATCAGATGGGGTGATGAACCCTCTGGAACAACAGAAAACCAACTCGATAGTCTTGAGCGGAGTTCCGAACAAATTCTGAATTCTGGTGATGCAAAGCGAAATCAATATATCGGTTATCATACCTACTCAGGACCGGGCGTGTATTATTTAGTTATGGAAGACCCCAACCGAAACGAAGGAGTCATAAACATCTTAAATTCAATTAATCAGGTGTTCACCATTCAAACTATGCTTGTGATATCACCTGCCACTGGGCATAACAATTCAGTTCAACTGTTAAAAATGCCCATTGAGGATGCATGTTTGAATCAACCTTGGATTCACAATCCGGTTGCATTCGATCCAGATGGTGATTCACTTGTTTATTCTCTTGTCCCATGTATGGGTTCAGGAGCGGAAAATCTCGCTGGATGGCTTCTTCCCGATGCAAGTACAGTGAATGGCTCAGACGTATTTAGTATAAATTCTCAAACTGGAGATGTCACATGGGTAGTTCCGCCTTTGGCAGGTGAATTCAATATTGCGATAAAAATTGAAGAATATCGAAATGGTATTTTAGTAGGGTATGTCATTCGCGACATGCAAATAACTGTTATCACCTGTAACAACCAGCCTCCTATAATTGCACCTTTACCTGACTATTGTGTTGAAGCAGGTAGTACTCTTCAGTTCGATGTTAATGCAAGCGATCCGAACGGAAACACCATTTTTATAAGCGCATTTGGAGGACCCTTGACAAACGTCGTACACGAAGCTGAATTCAACACGTTCACAGATACTTTTTATTGGAATCCTGAGTGTGAAGAAGTTCGAGCAGCTCCGTACACAGTGAGTTTCGAGGCACTTGACAACGGATTTGTTCCGCTTGCCGATATTGAATCTGTAAACATACTTGTAGTGGCTCCGAAAGTGCAAAATGTTCAGGCCATTGCAGTCGGTTCAACAGTAACAGTATCTTGGAATCCTTCACCCTGTTTGAGTTCATTTTCGAATTACGAATTAGCCAACGTTCGTTATTTCATTTACAGAAAACAAAACGGATCATCTTTCAATCCAGATTATTGTGAAGTTGGTATGCCTGCATACACTGGCTTCGTATACATCGGACAAACATTAGGTGCGAACAGTAATATATTCGTCGATAATGCTCCCGGATTCGGAGTGCCTTTCTGCTACCGAATTGTTACGGTCTGGCCCGATGGTGCCTTAAGTTATGCGAGCGATGAAGCGTGTGTTCAAATTAAAAAAGATATTCCTGTCATTACCAAAGTAAGTATTGAAACAACAGACATAACCAACGGAAGCGATACAGTATGGTGGTCCCCTCCTTCACAACTCGATACAATCGCCTATTTGCCTCCATATCATTACGAACTGGAATTCGAGAATAACGGAACTTGGCAAACCATTTTCGCATCGGATCCCTTCACCCTTTTAAATACGGGTGATACGATTTACTACCATTCAAACATCGATACATTCAACTCACTTAAAAAATACCGTGTTAAATTTTACTCCAATGAAGACGTCGTTGGATATTCATCCAATGCTACTTCTCCTTGGCTCGCTGCAACACCTCTGGACAATGCCATTCAGCTGAATTTGCAAGGACAATTCCCCTGGATAAACTCACACTATTTCGTCTATCGCAAAACCTTGAGTGAATCCGATTTCAGTTTTATCGGAGAGACAACTCTAGCACAATACACCGATACCGGTTTAGTAAACAACCAAGAGTACTGTTACAAAATTCTCACGCTTGGATCATACGGCGCACCCAATGTTCCCGACTCTTTGTACAATTTCAGTCAGGAAATTTGCGCAAGTCCATACGACTCAACGCCACCTTGCGCGCCATTGATTTCACAAGTTAACAATTGTGAAATCCCTTCACTCCAAATTTCATGGAATAACATTGACCCAAGCTGCTCGCAAGACATTACGGCCTACAACATATACTATGCGCCTACCGATACAAGCGAATACACATTGCTAGGAACACTCAATGGTTCCGGAAGCACCGAATTCGAATTCCTTCATCCAAACGGGTGGCAGAGTATTGCCGGTTGTTTTTATATCACCGCCTTAGACTCACTAAATCTTTGGCCAGACGGAGAGTTGTACCAAAACGAAAGCGCACCCTCTAATGTGGTGTGCATAGACAATTGTCCAACATATGAAATGCCTAATATCATTACACCAGATTTAGACGGGTTAAATGATATTCTAAAACCTTTCCCTTATCGTTCTATTGAGAGCATCGACTTCAAGATATATAACCGCTATGGAACATTACTTTTTGAGACAACCGATCCAAACATAACTTGGAACGCTACTGATGCAAATACGCAGAGCCTTGTCAGCGCTGGAACGTACTATTACACGCTTAGGGTTAACACCATTCGCTTGCAAGGAATAGTCCCTGTTTTCAAAGAAGGTTATATTCAAATATTGAATGCCAAACAGGCGTCACCACAACAATAAATCATGTTCACAGGAATTATAGAAACACTCGGTGAAATTGTAAAAACAGAGACCGTCGGAACAAACCTAGAGCTTTGGCTTTCTTGCGATTTTACGCAAGAATTGAAAGTTGATCAAAGCCTTGCTCACAACGGAATTTGTTTAACGGTAGTTGAAATTCTTGAAAACAGATACCGCGTTACTGCCATCGATGAAACCATCCAGAAAACGACTATTGGTGGTTGGAAGGAAGGAAATAAAATCAATCTCGAACGCTGCGTGAAAGTAGGTGATCGATTAGACGGACACAACGTTCAAGGACATGTCGATGTGGTGGGAAGGTGTATTTCAAAAACGGAAAACGATGGCAGTTGGAAATTCACCTTTGAATATGCTCCGAAAGAATTAGGACATATCACTGTTCCCAAAGGAAGCATCTGTGTAAACGGAGTAAGTCTTACAGTTGTTGACAGCTCGAAGACATCTTTCTCTGTCGCAATTATTCCTTTCACTTACGAGCACACCACTTTTCAGTTCATTGAAAATGGAACTTTTGTCAATTTAGAATTCGATATTATGGGGAAGTATGTGGCGGCGTATATGGCTGCACTATCTTCGTAACATGATATCTTCAGAACACGAAAAAAAACTATTTCTTCTAGACGCATACGCACTTATTTTCCGTGCCTATTATGCATTCATTCGCACGCCGCGCATCAATAGCAAAGGCTTAAACACAGGAGCTATGTTCGGATTCACGAACACCCTTCTTGATATTCTTAACAACGAAAAACCTTCACACATCGCTGTTGTATTCGATGCGCCAGAACAAACGCTTCGCGAAATAGATTACGAAGCCTACAAAGCCAATCGCTCTGAAACACCCGAAGACATTAAGCTTGCTGTTCCTTACATTAAAAAAATTGTTGAGGCATTCAATATTCCAATGCTCATTGCTCCTGGATATGAGGCCGATGATATCATTGGAACGCTAGCCAAAAAAGCAGAGCAAGAAGGTTTTCATACGTACATGATGACGCCCGATAAAGACTACGGTCAATTGGTGAGCGACAAAACATTTATTTACAAACCAGGCTATCAGGGAGGAAAAGCAGAAATCCTAGGTGAGGCCGAAGTTTGCGCGAAATTCAATATTCAAAATGTAAGTCAAGTCATTGATTTGCTCGGACTCATGGGCGATGCCGTGGACAACATTCCTGGAATTCCAGGTATTGGTGAAAAGACAGCTGCCAAACTTTTAGCTGAATTCGGATCTCTTGAAGGATTGCTAGAGAACACCCATAAACTCAAAGGCAAGCAGAAAGAAAACGTAGAGAATTTCAGAGAGCAAGGAATTCTCTCAAAAAAACTCGCCACCATCATGCTCGATGCTCCAACTCCATTGGATGAGGAGGCTTTGAAGGTGAGCGAAATAAACAAAAACGCCATTCGCGAAGTATTCGAAGAACTGGAATTTCGTCAGTTAATCAAACGCGTTTTGAACGAAGAGCCTAATGCAACGGCCTCAGCAAATCCTTCGTCAAGCAGCAGCGCAGCGCCCGATTTATTTTCTTCTGCAGGAGAAGAAGTAGAAATTCCATCTACTCCGAAAAACACCATCGAAGATGTTCCGCATGAATACTTCATGGCCATGTCTGAACAAGAATTGCAGTCGCTTCATACAGAGCTTCAGCGTTCATCCATTTTCAGTTTCGATACAGAAACCTCTGATCTAGAGCCACATTCAGCATATTTGGTTGGACTTTCATTTAGTACGAAAGCGCACACGGGTTGGTATGTGCCTATCTCTTCAAACTTCGAAGAAGCTGTTAAGCAGTTGGAATTTTTCAAAGATATTTTCGCCGACACTTCGAAAACGCTAGTCGCTCAAAACTACAAGTTCGATTATAAAATGATGAAGAAGTATGGAATGAAGATTCAAAATAAAATCTTTGACACCATGCTCGCTCACTACGTCATAAATGCCGATGGAAAACACGGCATGGACGCGCTCAGTGAAAGTTACTTGAATTACAAGCCTGTTTCCATTGAATCGTTGATTGGACCGAAAGGGAAAAACCAAAATTCCATGGCGCATCTTCCGGCCGAAAGCATTAAAGATTATGCTGCAGAAGATGCAGATGTAACTCTTCAATTGGCCGAGATCTTCATGCCTGAATTGGAAAAACAAGGAACAACTTCTGTTCTAGAAAACATTGAAACACCTCTCATTGAAGTGCTTGCCAACATGGAGTGGGAAGGCATTCGTGTCGATAAAGATTTCCTCAATGCATACAGCGTAGAGCTCGGTAAAGAACTCGACATCATTGAAGAAAAAATTACAGAACTCGCTGGAGAAAAATTCAATTTAGATTCACCAAAACAATTAGGTGTCATTCTCTTCGAAAAATTGAAAATAACCACTGAAATGAAGAAGACAAAAACCGGTCAATACAGCACCGGTGAAGATGTTCTTCAGCGTTATTTACACACCCATGAAATTGTTCCGTTAATTCTCGACTATCGCGAGCTACGCAAATTGAAGAGTACATATATCGACACACTTCCGACGATGATTAATCCAATCACCGGACGTGTGCATACGAACTTCATGCAAGCGGTAGCAGCCACTGGAAGATTGAGTAGCAACCAACCGAACCTTCAAAATATTCCCATTCGTACATCGCGCGGAAAAGAAATTCGTAAAGCGTTCGTTGCGCGCGATGAAAATCATGTTCTCGTAAGTGCCGACTATTCACAAGTTGAATTACGCATTATTGCGGCACTGAGCGGAGATCAAAACATGATTGAAGCTTTTCAGCAAGGCGAAGACATTCACAAAGCCACGGCCTCCAAAGTTTTCAATGTGCCCTTGGAAGAAGTCACAAAGGACATGCGAAGCAAAGCGAAGGCTGTGAATTTTGGAATCATATACGGACAAGGTCCATTCGGATTAGCACAACAGCTCGGCATATCTAGAACAGAAGCTAAAAACATAATTGAAGCGTATTACACGCAGTTCGCTGCATTGAAGACCTACCAGCATAAGGCGGTAGAAGATTGTCGCTCAAAGGGCTTCGTAGAGACTGTGTTGGGAAGAAGACGTTTCCTGCCTGATATTAATTCTTCGAATGCTATTTCGAGAAGCTTCGCAGAAAGAAACGCCGTGAATGCCCCCATTCAAGGTTCAGCGGCTGACGTGATTAAAATGGCAATGGCCAAAATTCAAGCTGCTCTGAAAGCTGCCAATTTAAAAACAAAGATGGTGCTCCAAGTGCACGACGAATTGCTCTTCGATACACCTAAAGAAGAAATAGATCAGGTATTCGCTTTGGTAAAACATGAAATGGAGAACGCAGTAAAACTTGCTGTACCTCTCGAAGTTGAAATACAAGCAGGAAATAACTGGTTAGAAGCTCACTAATATCATTTATTTCTAAAACTTTTTGTAACTATATTCGCAAGACACTTGTATAAATGTGCTCAAACTATTCAATCAGTTCAAATGATTAAAAAATACCTCTCCCTCACTGCTATTGCCAGTGTGTGCATTGGCAGCCTCGCACTCGTTGCTTGTGGCGGAAATGATAGCAAAGCCGAAAACAAAGCCCCACTTGAGTCAGGTGCTAGCGAGCTAACCAACAAAGACGAATTCTTCAAAGACCGCGAACAAGCGTTGAAACAAATCTTTTTTAGCATTCCTGCTCCAATTGAAATGGCGGATATGATCAAAGATGCCGGGTTCAGTTTCGATAAGGCCATGCTTAATTCAGTGGATAAGGTTTCGAAATATGTCGACGAAGAAAATCGTGCGATTAACCTTGGAATCTACGCTGCAGACCTAAGTTACAGTACTGTATTCGAACAAAAGCAAGAATCTGTTAATTACTTGGCGGCTTCAAAAACGCTGGCGAGTGCCTTGGGAATTGATGGGGCCTTGGATGAAAAGTTCATGGAACGCGTTCAGAAAAATCAGAACAACAAAGACTCTCTTTTAAGCTATGTAACACTTTCTTACCAGAACGTGAACGCCTACTTAAAAGAAGGAAAGCGCACCGATGTTAGCGCTCTAATAGTATCCGGAGCCTGGGTGGAAACCCTTTATTTGTCTACGCAGTATGCCGGCAAAAAAGGAGAAAAAGCCATGAAACAACGTGTAGCCGAACAAACCTATTCATTGGATCAGTTGGTAAGTTATTTGAATCTCTTTGCAACGAGCGATCGTGTGAATCGCATGAAAGAAGATTTGACAAGACTCCAAGGTATTTACAAAGAAGTCATTGTTGTGAAAGGTGAAACTTCGGTAGAAAAAGACGGAAATGGCGTAACTACTATTGGAAGCACTGAAACTGTGACTATGAGCGACGCTACACTCGCTAAAATTGCTGCTGAAGCCATTGCGATTCGTAACAAATACATTCAATAAAAAATTCAGAAGATATCATCATGAAAGCATATAAAATTCTCCTGTTCTTATTGGTCTTTATTCCTTCATTTGCCTCAGCGCAGTGCAGACCCTTTACCAAAAATAAAGTCCTTCCAAAATTGAATGGGTACGTTCAAAACGATAGCTATAACTCTGCACAAATGGCTCCTGGCGAGGAAGCTGAGATTATGGTGACTTTCTTCGGAGGCCGCGATTACAGACTTCTGGTTGTTGCGCACCCTATTCTTGGCGACGTTGAATTCACAGTAAGCGACATCAATGGCAAGCAGATTTATACCAACAAAGGTGCTCAAGACAAGGAAGCTTTCGAATTCAAAATGAAAAACACACAGCAACTCGTTGTGAAAGTGAAAGTCCCTGAACAAAAAGATGCTGTGGTTCAACACATCGGATGTATCAGTATTGTCTCTGGATTCAAACAGTAACAAATTCAACCCACATTGAAAAGCCGCATTTCGCGGCTTTTTTTTATAATTTAAAATGAAGGGGTTATCAGAATATGATTTCGTTCCTTTCTTGTATCCATTTTCCTCCAAAACCAATTGTTTAGGTGGTATGAAGCAAAGGCGCTTGCTGCACCAATGACTGCGCCTGCGGCAACATCGGTAGGGTAATGCGCACCCAAATGCATTCTTGAATAACCTATTCCGCAGGCATACATATATGCTGGAACAGCCACATACCATTTAGGTTTCGCCAACACACAACTCGTCGCCCACTGAAAGGCAGAACTCGTGTGCCCCGATGGAAACGATAAACTTCCAGCGTGTGTCTTTTTGTATATCAAATCGCCATGAGCGGCAAACGGACGTGGTCTTGCTATGCCATATTTTAATATCATAGTAACACACCCATTCAACGCTAGACCACCTGTCATTACAATGAATTGACGCTTCACAAAATCATCTTTCTTCAATATACCTACACCACCGACAATCAAAGGAGTTCCGACTGTTACATAATAAATGCTGTTAGTATACGATTCCCAAAAACGATCTGATTTCTCAGGACCTCCGTTGATCTTCGCTAAGAGATTCAAATCCCAAGCAGCTTGACCATTCGACTTAAAACAAAAAAGCACCAAGAGCAAAACGAGCGCTTGGTGCTTCAATTGAAATTGTTTCATTAATTCTCTGGTTTCACAGTCGCAGAAAGGTATTCTCTGTTCATGCGTGCAATATTTTCAATGCTAATGTTCTTCGGACATTGAACTTCACAGGCACCAATGTTGCTGCAATTTCCAAATCCCTCCGCATCCATCTGCTTTACCATATTCAATACACGTTCTTTGCGCTCTGGATGTCCTTGTGGCAACAACGCAAATTGAGAAACCTTAGCACTCACAAATAGCATCGCCGAACTGTTAGGGCACGTTGCAACGCATGCACCGCAACCAATACAAGTGGCAGCATCAAACGCTTTGTCTGCGTCTTCTTTCGGAATTGGAATCGCATTCGCGTCCATTGTTCTTCCTGAAGTATTTACAGAAACGAAGCCACCCGATTGAATAATACGATCGAATGCTGCACGGTCTACCATCAAGTCTTTAACCACTGGGAAGCCTTCTGCTCTCCACGGTTCAATGTAAATGGTATCCCCGTCCTTGAACGAACGCATATGCAATTGACAAGTCGTCACTCCGCGGTTTGGACCATGCGCTTCACCATTGATGAACATGCTGCACATTCCGCAAATTCCTTCGCGACAATCGTGGTCAAAAGCAATAGCATCTTCTCCTTTGCGAATGATTTGCTCATTCAACATGTCAATCATTTCCAAGAAAGACATATCCGGAGATACACCGCCCAATTGGTAGGTCTCCATTTTTCCAGCAGCAGTGCTGTTGGACTGACGCCAAACTTTTAGCGTAAGGTTCATGTTTCCGTTGCTCATCTTATTTGTATGATCGTTGTTGAACTTTAATGTTTTCGTAATTCAAATCTTCCTTATGCAATTTAGGAGCTGAAGGATCGCCAGTGAATTCCCAAGCAGCTACGTAGCTATACTTGTCATCAACACGCAAGGCCTCTCCTTCTTCAGTTTGGAATTCCTCACGGAAGTGACCACCGCAAGACTCGTTGCGATCCAATGCATCTAAACACATCAATTCACCCAATTCAATGAAGTCAGCAACACGTGTTGCTTTTTCTAATTCCGTGTTAACTCCGGTCATTCCTCCTGGAACTTTCACGTTTTTATAAAACTCCTCACGAATCTTGCGAATCTCTGAAATAGCGAATTCCAAACCTTCTTTGTTACGCGCCATTCCACAGTAATCCCAAATGATCTTACCCAATTTCTTATGGTAAGTGTCCACCGTTTCCGTTCCTGTTGTCTTGAAAAAACCTTCTAATCTCTCTCGAACAGCCTTCTCAGCTTCAACGAATTCAGGAGTTTTGGTCGAAATAGCACCTGTGCTAATTTCATCTGCCAAATAATTTCCAATCGTATATGGAAGAACGAAATATCCGTCTGCCAATCCTTGCATTAACGCAGATGCTCCCAAACGGTTAGCACCGTGATCACTGAAGTTCGCTTCTCCACATGCATAACAACCTTTAACCGTTGTCATTAATTCATAATCTACCCAAAGACCACCCATTGTATAGTGAACAGCTGGATAAATCATCATTGGGGTCTTGTATGGATTCTCAGCAACGATTTGCTCGTACATCTGGAACAAGTTTCCGTATTTGGCTTCTACCACCTTCGTTCCCAACTCACGAATTTGATCTTCAGTAGCATTGTGCAAACCTTGAACAGTAGCCGCAGTCTTACCGTAACGCATAATCGCAGATGCGAAATCCAAGTATACCGCTTCGCCTGTCGCATTCACACCAAAGCCTGCATCGCAACGTTCTTTAGCAGCGCGTGACGCAACGTCACGAGGAACCAAGTTTCCGAATGCAGGGTAGCGACGCTCCAAGTAATAGTCACGACGCTCTTCAGGAATATCTGTTGGTTTTAATTTCTTCGCGCGAATTGCTTCAGCATCTTCCTTGTGAAGTGGGACCCAGATACGCCCGTCATTACGCAACGACTCAGACATCAAGGTCAATTTAGATTGGTGGTCACCACTCACTGGAATACAAGTCGGGTGAATTTGTGTGAAGCACGCATTTGCGAATGCAGCACCTCTACGGTGTGCGCGCCATGCGGCTGTAACATTCGAACCCATTGCATTGGTTGAAAGGAAGAATACGTTTCCGTATCCACCCGTACACAACACAACCGCATGTCCGCTATGACTTTCTACTTCACCGGTAACCATGTTACGTGCAATGATTCCTCTTGCCTTTCCATCTACAATAACCAAATCCATCATCTCATGGCGGTTATACAACTTCACACTTCCTTTACCAATCTGGCGGCTTAATGCTGAATAGGCACCCAACAACAATTGTTGTCCAGTTTGTCCCTTTGCATAAAACGTACGGGAAACTTGTGTTCCACCAAACGAACGATTGTCGAGCAATCCGCCGTAATCACGCGCAAAGGGAACACCTTGCGCTACACATTGGTCAATGATACTTGCACTTACCTCAGCCAAACGATGAACGTTCGCCTCACGTGCACGGTAATCACCACCTTTGATGGTATCGTAGAACAATCGATAAGTGCTATCACCATCGTTCATGTAATTCTTCGCTGCGTTAATACCCCCTTGCGCAGCAATAGAGTGCGCACGACGCGGGCTGTCTTGAAAGCAAAATGCCTTCACTTTATAACCCATCTCAGCTAATGAAGCAGCTGCAGATGAACCAGCCAATCCGGTTCCTACAACAATAACTTCAATGTTTCTTTTGTTCGAAGGATTTACCAAACGAACAGAACTTTTATACTTCGTCCACTTTTGATCAAGTGGCCCTTCTGGAATTCTAGCGTCTAACTTCATTGGAAGTAATTTTTAATCCGAATTATTTAACCCAACCGAGGTACATCGCAACTGGCATAGATGCGAATAATATTGAAATCACAACTGAAAAAACAGATCCTGCTAATTCAATGGTTGAAGCATATTTTCTATGGTTCAATCCTAACGACTGAAATGCGCTTCTGAAGCCGTGGAACAAATGCCAGAACAAAGAGAAACAACCTAGCAAATAAATCACAACAGCCACAGGGTTCTTGAACACCAATAACATTTCAGCGAACAAATTTTCATGCATGACACCGTCAATCTTCACGTGACTTGGCACGGCAGATAACTCCGTGATTCGTGTCTTCCACCAAAAATCTTTCAAGTGAACGACCAAGAAAATTAAAATCAAGGTCCCCAACAACGCCATACTTCTTGAATACCAAGTGCTACTTGCCGATGGTTTGTTGTATGCATACTTAATTGGACGCGCCTTACGGTTTTGAAAGTACAGCATTAACCCGTCTACAATGTGCAGAATCAAACCTAAGAACAAACCAATTTCCATGGTTCGAACAATTAAATTGGTTCCCATGAAATGTCCCCATTCGTTGAAAGTCTGACCTCCATCGTTGAAGAAAATCATTGCGTTTATCGCCGCGTGAACGACTAAGAATGAAATAAGGAACAAGCCTGTAGCGGCCATCCAATATTTCTTAATGAGTGATGATGTAAAAAGACCCATGTTGGTTTTTGTTTTGCTGTGCGAAAATACAATTGGAATGAGTTCTACAACAGACAAAATAATTTAGAATTTGTTCAAATAATTGAATTTCGAAATTTTAGCAGGTTAAAGCAGCTTCAATCCTTGCCACAAGGCTTAATTGAAAAGAACTTGTAATACAAAAAGGGCTGTCCGAAGACAGCCCTTTTGTTTTTGTAATTCAAAATGAATTATAATCCGTTGCGTAAGAAACCAGTGATAGATAAATCCTTATCCACTGACTTCACGTATTGACCAACAGTCATTTTGCTATCCTTAATGAACTCTTGATTCACCAAAGTAGTTTCCTTGAACCATTTGTTCAAACGACCCATTGCAATTTTCTCAGCCATGTCCGCAGGTTTACCTTCGTTGATAGCCAATTCTTTTCCAATTTCGATTTCCTTTTGCTTCAATTCTTCTGGAACTGAAGTCTCATCCAATGCTACTGGAGCCATAGCTGCAGTTTGCATAGCAACATCTTTCGCTACATCAGCAGAAGTTTCTTTGTTGAAACCAACTACTGCAGCCAATTTGTTACCTGGGTGATTGTAGCAATAAACGAATCCAGCATTGATTTGAGACGCTGTCGACAAATCAATCTTTTCTCCGATTTTACCAATTTCCTCAGTGATTCTTTCTTCGATAGTTAATGAAGTACCTGGGAAAGTCAATGCTTTAACAGCCTCTGGACTGCTCGCGTTGTTGGCGATTGCAGTATCCAAAATTGAAGTTGCGAAACTTACGAAACCATCGTTCTTCGCTACGAAATCAGTTTCGCAGTTCAAAACGATTACGTATCCGCTTGTATTGTCTGCGCTAGCTTTAGCTAAAACAATACCCTCTGTAGCATCGCGATCTCCGCGACTAGCTGCAACTTTCTGCCCTTTCTTACGAAGCAATTCAACTGCCTTTTCGAAATCTCCTTCAGCCTCTACAAGAGCTTTTTTACAATCCATCATACCCGCACCAGTCATGGTACGAAGCTTATTTACATCTGCTGCTGTAATATTCATGATTCAATAAATTAATTCTTTAAAGTAATTAAGCCTTTGGCGTACGCTTACGAGTAGCTGGCTTTCTGTCTTCTTTCTTTTCTGCTGTTGCTGGAACGTCTTCACCTTTGTCTTTGTCGGTTTTACGCTCAGCCAATCCTTCAGCGATAGCTTCAATAGTTACATCTAAGATTTTGCTGATAGATTTTGTTGCATCATCGTTCGCAGGAATAGCGAAATCGATTTTACGTGGATCGCTGTTGGTATCAACCATTGCGAATACTGGAATACCTAGACGCTTTGCTTCTGCAACTGCGATATGCTCCTTCATTACATCAATTACGAATAATGCAGCAGGAACGCGGTTCATGTCTGCAATAGAACCTAAGTTCTTACGCATTTTAGTAACAGTACGAGTCAATTGAAGACGCTCTCTCTTGCTCATAGTCGCAGCAGTTCCGTCTGCTTCCATTTTCTCGATAGAGGTCATTTTACGAACCGCCTTACGAATGGTAACGAAGTTCGTTAACATTCCACCTGGCCAACGCTCTACAACGAAAGGCATTCCGATAGCGCTTACTTTTTCAGCAACGATATCTTTCGCTTGTTTCTTAGTAGCTACGAAAAGGATTTTCTTTCCAGACTTTGCGATTTGACGCATTGCATTGCAAGCCTCATCGAGCTTTACAATTGTCTTGTTCAAATCAATAATGTGGATTCCTTTTTTCTCTCCGAAGATATACGGAGCCATGTTTGGATTCCATTTGCGGCTAAGGTGTCCGAAGTGTACTCCGGCATCTAGCAATTCATCAAAAGTAACTTTTGCCATTTTTTATTTTATTCTTGTTTACGTTCTCTAAAAATCAACTCCAAAGTAGCCATACCGAAATATGAGTCTTTGGAGTTTGGATGCTAAACAAGCCCGATAAAGCTTTCCAGTGGTTCTCCAGCGATTAACGCTTAGAGAACTGGAAGCGACGACGAGCCTTACGTTGACCGAACTTCTTACGTTCAACCATACGTGGGTCACGAGTGGTAAGACCTTCAGCTTTCAAAGCTGGCTTCCAATCGGGATTGATTTCGATTAATGCTTTACTGATAGCCAAACGAACTGCTTCTGCTTGACCAGTGATTCCACCTCCGTCAATGTTCGCTTTGAAATCGTACTTTCCTTCGTTTCCAGTTAGGATGAAAGGTTGGTTAACGCGGTACTGAAGTACCAACGTTGGGAAATAATTTGCGTAATCTTTTCCGTTGATTTCAAATTTACCTGTTCCTTCTGAAAGGTAAACACGTGCTACTGCGGTCTTACGACGACCTGAAGTATTGGTATATTGCGTAGTTGCCATTGACTAAATTATCCTTTTAAAGTATAAGCGGTTGGTTGTTGAGCGTTTTGCTCATGATTAGCACCTGCATAAACATACAAGTTTCTGAATACTTCACGACCCAAACGGTTCTTTGGAAGCATTCCACGAATAGCCATCTCAATCATTGCTGTTGGATGCTTAGCCATCATTTCTTTTGGACTAGCGAAACGTTGTCCACCTGGGTAGCCTGTGTAACGAATGTACACTTTCTCATCCCATTTGTTTCCGGTAAGTGCTACCTTCTCTGCGTTAACGACTACTACATAGTCTCCACAGTCTGCGTGAGGCGTAAACAATGGCTTGTGCTTTCCGCGAAGCAACGATGCTACTTCACTAGCCAAACGACCAAGATTCTTACCTTCTGCATCTACAAGTAACCACTGCTTGTTAGCAGTTTCCTTATTTGCCGATGCTGTTTTGTAACTCAACGTATCCATTTTATCTCTTTTCTTAAAGTCAATTCCCTAAAATTTGGGGGTGCGAAAATACAATCTTTTTTCTTATCTGCAAACACTTTTCAACATTTCTTTCATGAAAACATTAAATTTTCAAGATTCATCATGTTTCAAAGCACTTTTAGATGATCAACATAGCGTCGCCATAGCAGAAGAAACGATATTTCTTCTTAATAGCCTCTTTGTATGCTTCCATTACGAAGTCATATCCGCCAAACGCCGTAGTCATCATTAATAACACGCTTTGTGGCTCATGGAAGTTCGTAATTAAGCTGTCCGCTATCTGGAAGTCGTATGGAGGGAAAATGAATTTACTCGCCCAACCATCAAATGCCTTCAATGTATTGTTTGTACCAACGCTGCTCTCGAACGCGCGAAGAGTTGTTGTTCCTACTGCACAAACACGCTTTCCATTTGCACGGGCGTCATTCACTAAATCAGCAGTCACTTCAGGAATAATCAATTGCTCGCTATCTGTTTTGTGCTTGGTCAAATCTTCTACTTCAACAGTTCTAAATGTGCCTAAGCCAATATGCAAAGTCAATTCAGCCATGTGAATGCCTGCAATTTCCAATCTCTTAGAAAGTTGCTTCGAGAAGTGAAGTCCTGCCGTTGGCGCAGCTACAGCACCTTCATACTTCGCGTATATCGTCTGGTAACGCTCAGCATCTTCGGGTTCCACAGGACGCTCAATGTACTTTGGAAGTGGTGTTTCACCTAGGCTATACACCAACTTCTTAAATTCCTCGTGCGGACCATCGTACAAGAAACGTAATGTTCTTCCGCGAGAAGTCGTGTTATCAATTACTTCAGCCACCAACTCATCGTTCGGACCGAAATACAATTTATTTCCAATTCGAATCTTACGTGCAGGATCTACAACAGTGTCCCAAAGCAAACTCTTATCGTTCAATTCACGCAACAAGAAAACCTCGATCATTGATCCGGTCTTTTCCTTATTGCCATACATGCGCGCGGGAAATACTTTCGTATTGTTATTCACCATTACATCGCCTTCGCTAAAATAATCTAGCAAATCGCGAAATTTCTTGTGCTCAATCTTTCCGGTCTTGCGATCCAATACCATCAATTTGGCATCGTCGCGGTGAGGAAGAGGGTGCTGAGCGATTAATTCTTTAGGCAATTCATATTTGAATTGACCCAATTTCATTGTGGAAATCAAGGTGTTATTATTTAAGTGGGGGGCGAAAGTACGAAATCAAAAAGCCTTTGTAAAGACCTTTTTCACCGAGTCGTCACTAAAATGCTCATTTACAGACTCATAACTAGGGTAAAATAACTTCACCCACTCCAAAGGAGTCTTCGCATCTTCTACTCTAAACGGAAAACTCTCAGTTCTGCGAAGGGCACTTAAATAGGCTCCACATCCCAATTTCTGACCAAAATCGTGGGCCATTGATCGAATGTAAGTCCCTTTCGAGCATCGAATTCGAAAAGAAACCTCTTTCCCGTCAAACTCGCTCAAATCAAAGGCTTCGACTTCAATTAAATTCGCACGCATCTGGACTTCTTCATTTTTCCGTGCCATCTCATAGGCCCGAACACCATCTATCTGTTTGGCACTGTATACAGGAGGCATCTGAAGTTGTTCACCCAAAAATGAATGTGCGACATCTTTCATCTGTTCCAAAGTGAGATGATCAATCGATTGAAAATTTTCTGGCAACGTCTCTTTGTCGAAGCTCGGTGTAGTCGCACCTAAAACGATTCTTCCAGTATACTCCTTCGTTCCCCCTTGAATTTCTGTAATTGCTTTAGTCATCTTGCCCGTGCAAACGACCAACAGCCCGGTTGCGAGTGGATCCAAAGTTCCGGCATGACCAATTTTAAACTTTGGGAATTTTCCTTGACTACGAAGAACCCACTTCAATTTTCCAACGACATCGAAACTGGTCCAATTCAAAGGCTTATCCACCAATAAAATTCGACCTTCCAACAATTCTTCTGGCTGAGAAACCGAACAAAGTTTTTGATAGTCGCCCATTAGTCTTGCTGCATTAATTCTTTCGCTGTTTGAAGCGCCGCTTCACCGGCCAGGTCTCCGCCTAGCATGTGCGCTAACTCCTTTTCGCGTGCCGCCAAATTCAGCTCTTCCAAATCGCTCACCGTGCTCTCTCCTTCCACGCGCTTCGATACTCTGAAATGCTGATGAGCCTTTGAGGCAATTTGAGGTAAATGCGTAATAACAAGCAATTGCGCAGAAGTAGACATCTCACGAAGCAATGCAGCAATACGATTTCCAGTTTCTCCTCCTACTCCTTGATCAATCTCATCTAAAATTAAAACGGGCATTTCATTCAAGTGTGCAGTAGCGGCTTTGATGGCCAACATCACGCGAGAAATTTCTCCGCCCGAGGCAACAGACTTAATGTCTTCAAACGGCTGTCCTTTGTTTGCAGAAAAAGCAAAGCGCAAATTCTCCGCACCATATATGTGTAACTCTGGCGTTCCTGTGACTTCAATTTGAAATTGAGCATGTGTCAAATTCAATTTATTCAAGGAAGAGGAAATGGCCTTCTCTGCTTCTTTCACACCCTTCATTCGCAAGTGAGACAACTTGGTCGCCAACTCTTTGCATTGCTGCTCCAATCTCGCGACTTCCATTTCTTTTTCCTGAATGGAAAGTTCCAAGGTTTCTGTTAACTGCGCATCGTGCTCCAACTTCAACTTCAGTTCACTCAATGCCTCAATGCTATTCACATTGTGTTTTCTGAACATTTTGAAGACAAAGCTCAAACGCTCTTCTATAAATGCAGCACGCTCCGGATCCATGGTCACTGAATCTGAGAAACGTTGCAAATCAATATCTACTTCTCGAAGTTCCGCAATTAATGATTCTAGCTGAGCTGAGAATTCTTGCAACTTCGAATGGCCGGCTTCCCATTTCATCAATTGCTGCTTCGCCAATTTCAATTGTTGAAGAGCATTACTATCTCCTTCACTCAATAAATGTGAAACGGCATGAAGCGATTCTAAAAGCTCTCCCGAATTTTGTTGAAGATTTAACTCTCCTTCCATTTCAGCTACGTCGAAAGAACTGAAATCTTCCTGAGAAAGTTCATTCAATTGAAAGAGACGGTAATCTTCAGTAGCCTTTTCTGTATTCAGTTGAAGGCGCAATTGTTCCAATTCTCTTTCGGTCTCACGCCAATTCAAAAAGCTCGATCGATAATTATTCCACACCTCTTTCGATTTCGAAAAAGCATCTACCATTTCGTATCGAAATGCTTTTCGGAACAACAACGCATTTTCATGTTGCGAATGCAAATCGACCACCTGTTCTGTGAACTGTTTCAGCACAGCCAAAGTCACGGGAGTATCGTTGATGAAAGCTCTACTCTTCCCTTTGTTGTTCACTTCTCTGCGAACAACTGTTTCCTCTGAAAAATCTAAATCGTTCTCTTGAAAGAAAAAATCGAATCGTTCTTTTGAAATTCCAAACACCGCTTCAACAGTGCATTTTTCCTGGCCTACTCGAATACTCTTCACGTCAGATCGATCACCCAAAAGCAAGGCGAAGGCATCCAACAAAATCGACTTCCCACTTCCTGTTTCACCAGTAATAGCCACAAATCCCTTATTGAAGTTCACGTGCAGTGATTCAATGAGGACGTAATTGCGAATATGAAGCGATTTTAGCATGTAGCGAATTTACAGCGGGGCACGAATGAATGAAGAAAAAAGTTATGCCTATTTCTGTATAATCCGATCGTATTTGGCAATGTTACCCGGATCTAGTCGCTTACATAATTCAGCGATAGGCGTTTTTTGTTCATCAGGTAATGGCTTGAATATATTTACGATTTCATCAGCCTTTGCGTAATAAAAGACCTGCATGTTGTAAGACGACGGTTTAATCTTATGAATGCTGTTTAAACCATTCAAAGCATCAATGATATTGTTCGTCGCTGTTGCGCGCTCGGTGTACATCTTATCCAATCCTTGACGGTGGTAGTTATAACTCGCTTCACGCAATGGGCTAAAAGTTTCTGTTAAGATATTTTCAATTAACCAATAACGGTTTTGTTGTCCTTTCTCACCGCTTGAGCGCCAGCCCGGCTCGGGAGCATTCTGTGCATTCGTCACAATTGTTTGGCAAAGCAAAAAATAATCTGTCCCGCCTTCCAAAGCAAACGAATCGTAGTCACTTGCAATAATGTACAATGCATAAAAGGCTAAAACACTGCTTAGATTATCGCGGTGCTGATCGGGTGACCATTGCAGCTGTGTATTTTCTTGAAATTGAAATGTGAAACTTCTATCATTAATTGAAACGAGTGGAGTCTTGTAGTCTGAATTGTACACGGGTCTGCTTGAACCTACTTGAATGGTTCCTTCAAAATCACGTTGACTGTTTTGTTTCTCTATAGTAATTTGAATCGTACAAGGAATGCGCTCTTCCTGCTGCCATTGGTCTTTTGACCACTTCCTCCCGTTTAAAAATTCTTCAATAGCTCGCTCCATCGTTTGGAAAACTTCTGGCCCAGAAATCATAATTCTAGGGGGAATAATTTTCACATCGCAATTCAACTCTTGCGCACTCGCGTGAATCGAAATGAAAAATAAGAGGAGGTATATGATACTTTTCTTCATTGAAAAAGGTCGGCTATTTCATTGGAAATAATTTGAGCTATTTCCGTTTTCGATTTTAAAGATATTTCTTTTTTACTTCCGTTGGAATGAAAAAGAGTAATTGCGTTATTGTCAGAGCCAAAGTAAACACCTTCGGTTCTCAATGAATTTAAAATGAGAATGTCTGCATTTTTCCTATTCATTTTCGATAAGGCATGCGCTTCTTCATTCTCAGTTTCCAAGGCAAAGCAAACAAGCTTTTGATTCGCGCTTTTCATCTTTCCCAATGCGGCTGCTATGTCTTCTGTTTCTTCCAAGCGGAGCTCTAACGGAGAGTCTTTCTTCTTTATTTTCTCAGTGCTTATATTTACCGGACGATAATCTGCAACAGCTGCAGCCAAAACGGCAACGTCTGAACTTGTATATTCCTTCGTGCAAGCCTCGAACATTTCTCTTGCGCTTTCAACGCGAACGATTTTAATTCCATCAGGAATTGACTCGTGAACAGGACCAAGGACCAACGTCACATTGGCACCCAGCGCACGAAGTGATTGTGCAATGGCGATTCCCATTTTACCGCTTGAGCGATTCCCAATGAATCGAACAGGGTCTATGGCTTCATACGTAGGTCCTGCATTAACAAGAGCCTTCTTACCTTTCAGGATTTGATTGGGGTTGAAGTGAGACACTACTACTTCCAAGATTTCCTCCGGTTCTGAAAGTCTTCCTTTACCTATGAGCCCACTCGCTAACTCTCCATAACCAGGAGCTAACACCGTGCAGCCCATAGCTTCAATGCGTTTCAAATTCTCTTGTGTTCCTGCATGCTCCATCATGTCGTGATCCATTGCTGGCGCAAAAAACAACGGACATTGCGCACTCATCAGCACCGCCAGCAAATAAGAGTCGCACATTCCAGTTGCGTACTTCGCCAATGTATTTGCCGTGCACGGTGCGACTAGTATTAGGTCTGCCCAAAGTGCCATTTCAACATGATTGTTCCAAACACCATTCAAATTGCTCTCAGTAAAATCAGAACACACCGGGTGTTTGGAAAGTGTGCTGAAGGATAGCGGCTGAATAAAGTCATGCGCCGACTTACTCATGACAACCTTCACTTCCGCTCCTTCCTTCACAAGTAAACGCAGCAAGAAAAGCGCCTTGTAGGCACTGATCGATCCAGTAACGGCTAACACTATTCTTTTTCCTTTCAACACGGAGTAAACCTAATAAAAAACCCCGAAAATTCGGGGTTTTGTAGAATTCAATTCAATATTATTTTTCGTCTTCTGGGTAACGGAAAAATACTTTTCCTTCCTCCAATTCTTGAATAGCAATACTGTGCGCCTTTGGCAATCTTTCGTAATGACGAGAGATTTCAATTTGCTCACGGTTTTCGAAAACTTCTTCCAAATTGTCTTGGTTGCTTCCGAACTCTTCCAACTTCTGACTCAACTCTTCTTTCATCTCACGAGCGATCTGTGAAGTACGCTTGTTCAAAAGAACTATAGTTTCAAATAAGTTACCATCTACCTTGTCATACAAATCATTTGTATTACGAGTAATCGTGGTTTTCGCAGCAGTTGAGTTTTTATAGTTGCTCATAATAATTCTATTTAGCAGTTAATTTCGCCACCATTTTTTCACTCTTTAAATAGTAGTCTTCAGCACTATCTAAGAATTTACTTTTTGGAAAAGCGGATACAAAGGTAATATAAGATTCCATTGTTTCCCTATAACGCTCCAATTTCTTTGTGTCAATGCTGCCTTCAGCCAACAAATACTTGCTTTCAATGATCAAAAACATAGCCTGCTCTCTGTATTTCGATTGCGGATACTTTTTCATGAACTCCTGCAAACTGCTCGCTGCTGCCTTATATTTCATGGTTTGAACATACAATTCAGCCACTTCAAAATCCTTTTTTTCAATCTTGAAATTCAAATCACGAATCATGTGGTTCGCTGAGTCTCTTAGCGCACTGTTCGGATATTGATCTAAAAAATACTGCAATTCATCTACAGCGGTCTTTGAGTCTGTCTGATCCAAGGTGTATGAAGGAGAAAGCTTGTAGCTGCAGAGTGCCGCCATGAAAAGACACTCTTCTGCCTTCGGGCTTGAGGAGAAAGACTTCGCATAAGACTTGAAGTAATAATTCCCCATGTAATAATCCTTCAGACAATAATGGGTTTTGGCGAAATAATAGTAAACTTCTTCAGATTGCTGCGTTCCGCGAGTCAAGCCAATAAGCTCCTCCAACATGGGCAACGCCTTGTAGCATTCACCTTCTTCGTAATACTTCTTGGCACTGGCCATTTTTTTGGTAGGGTCGGTCTCTTTCAAGGCTTTGCTGTACTCTGTACATCCCGAAATTCCCGCTGATAACACCAATAAGAGGACGATAAATCTTTTCATTTCCACGGCAAAAATAGGGTTTTGCGCTCAACTAACGGCAAAAGAATCACAATCGTCTGTTCACAAGATGATAATTCACAGGTCACAAAAGACAAATACTCATTATTTTTGTATTTCTAAAATTTTACGACAGTGGATATATTTGAAAAAATCAAGAAGAACAGAGGACCCCTTGGTCAGCACTCAAAAGAATCTCATGGCTATTTTACTTTCCCAAAACTAGAAGGTGAAATTCATGCTCACATGACATTCCGTGGTAAACCAGTATTGACATGGAGTTTGAACAACTACCTTGGTTTAGCAAATCATCCTGACGTTCGTAAGGCCGATGCCGATGCTGCTGCACAATGGGGATTAGCTTACCCAATGGGTGCGCGTATGATGTCTGGACAAACCAAATATCACGAGCAACTTGAGCAAGAACTTGCAGAGTTCATGCACAAAGAAGATGCATTCTTGTTAAACTTCGGTTACCAGGGTTGTATGTCGGCTATTGAAGCTCTAGTTGGAAGACACGATGTTGTTGTATACGATAGTGAAAGCCATGCATGTATGGTAGATGGTGTTCGTTTACACCAAGGGAAGCGTTTCGTTTTTCAGCATAACGACATGGAGAGCTTCGAAAAGATGCTTCACCAAGCCAAGCGTGTGACAGATCAAACCGGCGGTGGAATTTTAGTAATGACCGAAGGTGTATTCGGAATGGCTGGAGACCAAGGTAAATTGAAAGAGATTGCTGAATTCAAAAAAGTAATTCCTTTCCGTTTATTCGTCGACGATGCGCACGGATTTGGTTCAATTGGAAAAGACGGCCGCGGTGCGGGTGAATTCCAAGGCGTACAAGATCAAATCGATGTTTACTTCGGAACTTTTGCGAAAGCAATGGCTACTGTTGGAGCATTCGTTGCTTCTGAAGAACACGTAATTGAATACTTGCGCTACAACATGCGCTCTCAAATTTTTGCAAAAGCCTTGCCTTTGCCAATCGTTATTGGAGCGCTAAAGCGTTTAGATATGATTCGCACAATGCCAGAACTTCAAGACAACTTGTGGAACATTGCTCGTGCACTTCAAAGCGGATTAAGAGAAGCAGGATTCGACATCGGACACACCAACAGTGTCGTTACTCCGGTATTCTTAAAAGGTTCATTGGGTGAAGCAACCAACGTAACACTAGACCTTCGTGAAACATACGGAATCTTCTGTTCTATTGTTGTGTATCCAGTTGTACCAAAAGACGTGATCATGTTACGCCTTATACCTACAACCGTTCACACACTGGAAGATGTTCGTTATACCATCGAATGCTTCTCAAAAGTTCGTGAGAAATTAGAGGCCGGAGAATACAAAGCCGAGAAGATTGCTTCTTGGGGTTAAGAGAGCAATAATATTGGAAATTCAGAATTGGCTTCTAACGAGGCCTTTTCTATTTTAGCACCATTAAAGATGATTATGAAAAAATTTTACCATTTAGCATTCGCATTAGGATCAGCCGGCGTGTTATTCTTTGCAGGGGTTGATTCAGACAACGGAAAAGCAGGAGCAACTGGATCTCCAGGGGAAAATAATTGTACTAATTGCCACAACACCTTCGCGGCAAATTCAGGTCCAGGTAGCATCGTAATCAGCTCAAATATGACCAACTGGGAATATGTGCCAGGACAGACTTATGAAATTTCTGTTTCGTTGGCGCAATCTGGAAGAAGTCTTTTCGGAGTTGGTTTTGAAGCACTTTTACCAAGCGGTGCGAATGCGGGTGTCCTCACAGCAGGTGCAGGAACAACCATTAAAACTGCAACCGTCGCAGGCAATTCGAGAAGGAATATTGTTCATCAATTAAACGGCGGAGCATCCCCGAACAGTCACACCTTTACCTTCACTTGGGAGGCACCTACAACGGATGTTGGAGACGTAACTTTCTATTGCGCGGGAAATGCTTGTAACGATAATGGTGCAAATTCAGGGGACTACGTGTACACAACGTCACAAGTTATTTCGCCTGCGACAGTCAATAATATTGAAGAAGAATCTTACAACGCATTTTCTTCTTACCCCAACCCCGTGATTGACAACTTAAATTTAAACTACTCACTTCCTCAATCTTCAAAGGTGGTTTGCATCGTGTATGACATAACTGGAAAGCAAGTGCACATTGACCAATCAAATCGATTTGCAGGAAATCAGCAACAAGTCTTAAATCTTTCTAGTCTGCATGCCGGAACGTATATTCTCAGTGTTCAGTTGAACGGACAATCCTTTACAAAGCGTTTCATAAAGAAATAACCATTGAAAAGTTCTCAGTAAAAAAAAAGAGCACCAATTGGTGCTCTTTTCATATTATAAATTATCTACTTAAATAAACATCAATACTGGCTCTTCCAACATAGCCTTCAATGTTTGAAGGAATGCAGATCCAGAAGCTCCGTCTACTACTCGGTGATCGCAGCTTAAAGTCAACTTCATGGTATGTCCTGGAACAACCATTCCGTTCTTCACAACAGGAACTTCACGAATAGCACCAACCGCGAGGATACACGCATCTGGTGGATTCACGATAGCCGTGAACTCTTCAATACCGAACATTCCAAGATTTGATATAGTAAATGTGTTTCCTTCCCAATCAGAAGGTTGTAATTTCTTATTCTTCGCTTTGTCAACGAAGACTTTTACCTCTTGGTTAATTTGTGCCAAAGACTTGGTATCAGCGAATCTCACTACCGGAACCAACAATCCTTCGTCTACCGCAACAGCAACGCCCATATGAACGTGGTGGTTGTAACGAATGGTATCGCCTCTCCAAGATGAATTTACTTTTGGATGTTGCTTCAACGCTAACGAAGTGGCTTTGATTACCATATCGTTGAAAGAAACTTTAGATCCCGTTGCAGCATTCATCGCAGCACGAGCCTCCACTGCTCTACCCATATCAATTTCCATCGTTAGATAGAAGTGAGGTGCAGTGAACTTGCTTTCTGCCAAGCGACGCGCAATGGTTTTACGCATTTGCGAAACGTTCTCTTCTGTATAAGATTCAACAGCTGATGCCGATTGAACGGCAGCACCCGCCATAAATGCGTCAATATCTCTTCTTACAATTCTTCCGCCATCACCAGAACCGGGGATGTATTGCAAAGGCAATCCCTTGTCTTCAGCCAATTTCTTCGCCAATGGACTCACACGCATGCGACCGTCGTTAACGGGCTTGGGTACAGATACAGGAGCAGATACAGAAACAGCAGGAGCGCTTGTTGCAGCAGGCTTTGGTGCCTCAACAACAGGTGCTGGAGCACTTGGTGCTGGCGCCGCTGCTACTGGGGCTTCTTCTTTCGCTGCAGGTGCAGCGCCTTCAGCGGCAACAATCGCAGAAACGTCTTCTCCTTCCTTTCCGAAGACGGCAAGCAATGCGTCAACCGCAACAGTCTTACCTTTCTCTACACCAATGTATAGGAGAATTCCGTCAACGTATGATTCGAACTCCATGGTAGCCTTGTCGGTTTCAATTTCCGCCAACAACTCGCCACTTTTTACTTTATCTCCCACCTTCTTGTGCCAAGCCGCAACGGTTCCTTCCGTCATGGTGTCACTTAACTTGGGCATACGAACTATTTCAGCCATAATTTTTTTATTAGTCGATTACGTAAGGATAATCGTCGTGAGAATAAACGTCTTTATAAATTTCTTCTTTTTCTGGAAGTGGAGAATTTTCTGCGAAGTCTACAGACTCTTGAACAACAGCCTTAATCTCTTCTTCTACGCCTTCAATTTCCTTTTCAGTCATCCATTTGTTATCGCGAATCTTACGCAACACAAATTCAATTGGATCCTTTTCAATATATTCTTGAACTTCCTCTTTAGTTCTGTACTTCTGAGGATCGCTCATACTGTGTCCCTTATAACGGTAGGTTTGAATGTCCAACAAAGTTGGTCCCTCACCCGCACGACCGCGAGCTACTGCTCTGTCAAAGGCTTCCGCCACCGCCTCTGGATTCATTCCATCAACAGACTCAGAAGGCATTTCGAAACTTGCGCCTAAGGTTTTCAAATCGGTCACGTTCGACGTGCGTTCGATGGAAGTACCCATGGCGTATTGATTGTTTTCAATCACGAAAATGCACGGAATTTTCCATGTCATTGCCATGTTGAAGGTCTCATACAACGCACCTTGACGTGCAGCACCATCTCCGAAGAAACAAACAGTCACGTGATCCTCCCCTCTGTATTTATCTGCAAAAGCTATACCCGCTCCCATTGGAATTTGTGCTCCAACTATTCCGTGTCCACCAAACAAATTTCTTTCTTTATCGAACATGTGCATTGAACCACCCTTTCCCTTTGAAAGTCCAGTTGCCTTGCCATAAAGCTCTGCCATAACTTTCTTCGGATCAGAACCCATCACCAACGGATGCGCATGATCACGATATGCTGTAATGACTTTGTCTGTTGGTTTAATGGCTTCCATCATTCCTGAAAGAACGGCCTCTTGTCCAATGTACAAGTGGCAGAAACCACCGAATTTTTGTTGAATGTATAACTGACCGCACTTCTCTTCGAACTTGCGCATCAATAGCATTTCACGATACCACTTTAAGTAAGTAGCCTTTGTAAAGCGCTCCCCTGTTGAGTTTGCTGCTTTTTTTGTTGACTTCGACGCTGTTGCCATAATTTTTTGTTCCTTGCAAATATAGTTAGGAAGGCCTCGTACAAAAAGACTTCCTGCAAAAAGTGTACTATGTACACTATCTTATTGTAAAAAATACTATATGGTTTTCTTGAATTGACTCAAGAAACGCATATCGTTTTCAAAGAAATGTCTTAAATCATCCACTCCATATCGCAGCATAGCAATACGTTCGATTCCCATACCGAAGGCGAATCCCGAATACTTCTCCGGATCTATTCCTGAAGCAGCCAATACATTTGGATCTACCATTCCGCAGCCCATAATTTCCAGCCAACCCGTACCTTTAGTAATGCGGTGATCTGCCGGAGTTTCTAATCCCCAATACACATCCATTTCAGCACTCGGTTCGGTAAAAGGGAAATAAGAAGGGCGCAAACGAATCTTTGCCTTTCCGAAAAACGCTTCTGTAAACATTTGAAGCACTTGCTTCATGTCTGCAAAAGAGACGCCTTCGTCGATATATAAACCTTCTATCTGATGAAACTGACAGTGCGCGCGGCTAGAAATCGCCTCGTTTCTGTATACTCTTCCTGGCATTACAATTCGAATCGGCGGCTTGGTCGTTTCCATTACTCGAACTTGAACACTACTCGTATGCGTGCGAAGCACAGTATCGGGCTGACCTTCCACAAAAAACGTGTCCTGCATGTCTCGTGCAGGATGCTCCGGAGAGAAGTTCAATCCAGAGAAAACATGCCAATCATCTTCGATTTCTGGTCCGTCTTCCACACTGAATCCCATTCTTTCAAAAATGGAAAGTATCTCTTCGCGCACCAATTGCAAGGGATGTCTACTACCATGGGGCCACTCGCCGTATGGCCGAGTAAAATCAGGCACTTCAACACTTCCTTTGTTTGATTTAAATTGAAGAGAAGCCTCGTCGATTTTTTCCTGAACAGAGGTTTTCAAGCCGTTCATAACGGCTCCAACTGCCTTCTTTTCTTCGTTTGGAATGGCTTTGAAAGCCTCAAACAAATCGTTCAAGATTCCCTTTCTTCCGAGATACTTCACGCGAAAAGATTCAACCTCTTCTGCGTTGTTCAGTTGTGTGGAAGCAACTTCAAGTTTCAGCTGCTCTATTTGCTCAACCAAACTCACTTGATGACCTCCATTTTCATACTGATATCTTGAACCGGTCTGTCACCAGCACCTGTTGGCATTGAAAGAATTTTATCCAATACGTCAAGACCTTCTACTACTTCACCAAATACGGTGTAATCCATATCCAACTGAGCCGTTCCACCAATGGTCTTGTATACCTCGCGCTGCTCAGGCGTGTATGCAAAGTTTGGATTCTTCTGCTTCACGTATTGCTCAACTTGATTGATTTGAGCATCGGTCATTGGTTGACCTTGAGCGATATAAAATTGACTTCCGCTAGAAGATTTTGTTGGATTTACAAAATCGCCTTGACGCGCAGCAGCAAGTGCCCCTTTTTTATGAATGAAGTTTGAATTGAACTCCGCCGGAATAGTGTAGCCCGGGCCACCCATACCCAATTGCGCACCTGCAGCAGCTCCGCGGCTGTTAGGGTCTCCACCTTGGGCCATGAATCCGCGAATACAACGGTGGAATAACAAGTCGTTGTAAAAGCCTGTTTCAACCAACTTAATGAAATTATCTCTGTGCTGAGGCGTTTCGTCATAAAGACGAATAACCATATCGCCTAATGACGTTGAAACTTTAATACGAGTGTTGGTGTGATCTGTTTGCATGTTGTTATTTGTTTGATTGTCTTTGTTTTCAATAGGTACGGGCTCTCCAATAGTCAAAGTCGAAGTTCCTGTATTGGCTGGCTCCTGTGATTTACATCCTGTTGCATTCCAGAATAAAAGGAAAGAAAAAATGGCAAAACCCCAAAAAGATAGACGTGAATTCATTTTTTTTTCTTTAATTTGTGATACTTAACCGATTAACCGGCGACAAAATTAAGCAAACGTCTATGAAGGCTACACGAACTTTTCAATTTGTTTTTGGAATTTTATTTTTAGTAGGGACCACAATGACTTTAAGTTCTTGTGTGAAAGAAGAACCCACTGTGGCAGTTGTGCATGTAATTGATGCTAACGGTGACCCTGTCCAAGGCGCATCTGTTCGATTGTATGGCTCACCATCTCAAACACCCCCACCCCCAAATGCAATAGCTTTAGATACGACTCTATTGACTGATGCAACAGGGACTGTAACTATGGATTACTCTGAAAACTATAAATTAGGTCAAGCTGGATTTGCAGTTTTAGATATTGAAGCATACAAAGGTGCTTTGTATGGTGTGGGCATTATTAAGATTGAAGAGCAAGAAACCACTGAAGTAACAATTGAGATTTAATCTCACGCTTCGTTTCCGAAGTACTTCATTATTGCTTTTTTTAGTAACACTTCCTGATCTCCCGGACTCAACACCGGGAGATTTTCTTTTTTAGCAAAATGCGGCCAACCGTCTACATCGCGGCCCTCGAACTCATAATACCCGTATGGTTCTAATAAGGTGCACACTGCTATATGCATAAGCTCCAGTTTCTGATCTTTCTTGAATTTCAAATCGAAAATCCCAAGTTCCTGCAGTCCTATTAAGAGAAGAATTGCAGAATAATCTAACTTCTCCCCGAAGTTTTTCGAGGCTATCTCCAACGTTTCCTGCCACTTCTTTTCAAACAAATAATCCATTTTCGTGTGCTTCTAAAAAATATTTTAAAAAAAATGTAACCTTTTTTGGCGAAGGTAGGTATACCCCCACATAACATACCAACGACATGAAAACTAAATTATTCACCCTAATCGCTCTCCTAGTTCTAACAACAACTGCATTAGCTCAGACAACTACTCAATTGTTAGATGCTCAATTGAATGTTACCAAGAATAAAGCAGCAGCTAAATACACACGCACAATTACTCAAGTGACTCCATCTCTATTTGAAGTGAAAATCAATTTCCAAACTGGAGAGTTAATGATGACAGGAACATACCTTGATGAAGCGTTAACAATAGCACAAGGTGAATTCGTATACTTTTTCGCAAACGGAGTAAAAGAGTCTCAAGGATTGTATGAAAGCGGACAACGTGTTGGAGCTTGGCAGCGTTGGAACTTCGACGGCGCGCAAAAGCCAGATCGTTATTACCAAGAGCCTGCAGCATTGCTTTCTGCGAAATAAAATTCAAATTAACTTTTGAAAGGAAAGGAAATAGGAAACTATTTCCTTTTTCTTTTTCCATAAAAATTCAGACTGTGCATTGAAATTTCTATGTCAAAAATCTCCTCCAAAGTGGCCTTAATGTTTTGAATGCGTGGATCGCAAAATTCAAAAACCTCACCTGTGTCTGTAAGAATAATATGATCGTGCTGTTGATTTTGATAAGCCTTTTCAAAATGAGCAATGTTTTGACCGAATTGATTCTTCCTTACCAGAGCGCAATTCAATAGCAATTCAATGGTGTTGTATAAAGTTGCTCTTGAAACGCGATACTTCTTATCTTTCATTCGAACATACAACGACTCAATATCGAAATGATCTTCAATGGTGTATATCTCAGCAAGAATAGCATAACGCTCAGGAGTCTTACGATGCAAATGCTTCTCTAAGTACGCCGTGAATATTTCCTTAACTTTTTCTTGAATATCTTGTTGAGACATGGGCGCAAATGTACAACGTGCAGTTTTTTCTTCCTTATAATATTTCTTCATTTCCACAATAGCGCTTTACTAACATTTGGCGGTTCACTATTTTGAAAACTGAGTTTGTAACCAAGAGCAATTCTTCGCTTACTTCGGAGAACCAAAAAATTACCGATTTACCTACCTCAAAAAAGTTCTATAAAATGTCAGATTTGCTCAATTTCAACCTTCCAAAACACGAGGATAACGCTATCATAAAAGTTGTTGGTGTAGGTGGTGGTGGCTCGAATGCCGTTAACTACATGTTCAACAAAGGAATTCAAGGTGTTGACTTCGTTGTGTGTAACACGGATGCGCAAGCATTGGACAACAGCCCAATTCTAAACAAGATGCAGTTGGGTCACACGCTTACGAAAGGTCGCGGAGCAGGTGCTCGTCCTGAGGTAGGACGAGATGCAGCAATGGAGTCTATTGAAGAGATTCGTGCATTGTTCCACTCAGATTTACAAATGGTATTTGTAACCGCCGGAATGGGCGGTGGAACTGGAACCGGAGCAGCTCCAGTCATTGCGCAAGTGGCAAAAGAAATGGGAATACTTACGGTAGGTATCGTAACGGTTCCTTTCGCTTTTGAAAACAAAAAAAGAACAGCACAAGCAACTGCAGGTATTGAAGAGATGCGCAAAGCGGTTGATACACTTTTGATTATTCGCAACGACAAATTGCGCGAATTATACGGCAATCTTTCATTAAGCAACGCATTCAGTCATGCAGACGATGTTCTTTGCACAGCTGCCAAGAGTATTGCTGAATTGATTACCATTACGGGTATTGTAAACGTGGATATGAACGACGTAATCACAGTTATGCGCGGAAGCGGTGTTGCGATTATGGGTAGCGGTAGAGCACATGGTGAAGACCAAGCTATTCGCGCTGTTCAAATGGCAATGGAATCACCATTGTTGAACGACGACGACATTACAGGTGCTTCACACATCTTGTTAAACATTACTTACGGAAACAACGAATTGAAAATGGACGAGATCGGGGAAATCACTGATTTCATTCAAGAACTTGCTGGTCCGGAAGCAGATATTATTTGGGGTTACGGAAAAGACGAGCAGTTGGGAGAAGACATTTGCGTAAACGTTATTGCAACGGGTTTCGCAGCTAAAGAAATTGCTACGCTACTTCCATTGAATGCGGTGAAAGAAGCTCCGGCTCCAACTCCAGTTTTCGTTTTGGGTGAAACTCCTGCAGCACCTGCGGTTGAGCCATCACCTGTGGTTGAAGAGAATCCTGTTTTCACTCTAGATACAACACCTATTGTTGAAGAGACTCCTATAGCTCCAGTAGCTGTTGTTGAAGAAACTCCAGTAGTGGCTGAAACAGCGCCTATGGTTGAAACACCAGAAGCTGAAGTGACAGAAGAACCATTCAAATTGGTAGTTGCCGACGAAATTGAATTGGAAATTGAAAACACTTTCGAAACCGTTAACAAAACGGAAGAGCCGGTGAAGCAAGTTGCAATGTTCAATTTCGAAGAATTCGAGAAAGCTGAATTAGCAAAAGAAGAAGAGCAAGTGAAAATGGAAGTTGAAGAACCTGAACTTCCAGAATTGAGCACTTTCAAACTTCAAGAAAATACAACTGCAGAAACTCCAAATATTCCAAGTTTCGAAAGCATTCGTCCGACTTCAGATCGTATGATCCCTGAGACGCAGATGTCTTTCAAGCCAGAAGTGGTTTCTGAAAATCGTCCTCCACGTACCGAGCTTATGGCGCGTAACAAAGAGCGTGAAGCACGTATTCGTGAATACACCATGCGCATGAAGTCTCCAAACGGATTGAATGAATTGGAAAGTGAGCCGGCGTTCATGAGAAGAAAAGTAACTCTTGACGAAGGAACACACTCGAGCGAAAACACAGTTTCTCGCACGATATCTAGAGAAGTTACTGACGAGAATGGAAACACACGCATTGAACTGCGTACGAACAATCCATTCTTACATGACAATGTAGACTGATCTTAACGAACACTATTGCCCGATTCAACGGGGCGTTCAGGGGAGAGCAACGAAAGCTCTCCCTTGTTGTTTTCAGCCATTAAGATCATACCCGAAGACATTACACCTTTGATTTCTCGAGGCGCAAGATTCGCTAGGTACAACACTTGCTTTCCGATAACTTGTTCGGGCTCGTACGATTCTGCGATACCTGAAATAACGGTACGTTCTTCGGTTCCGACACGAAGCTTCAATTGGAGTAGCTTCTTTGTTTTTGGAACACGCTGAGCTTCCAAAACTTCGGCAATGCGGAGATCCATGTTTTGGAAATCTTCAAACGAAACATTCGACTTAATCGATTCCATTTCAACTTCAGGTTGAACTTTCGAAGCTTCGAGCTTCGCAACCTGCTGGGCCACTTCTTCATCTGTTATTTTCTGGAAAAGAATTGGCATTTCGCCGATGCTATGTCCAGCAGGTATCAATTGCGAAACATTTACCTCGTCCCATTTCAATCCTTCCCACTGCAATCCAGTTTTCAATTTCTTCGCAGTAAATGGAAGGAATGGCTCAAGTGCAACAGAAAGCGCGGCGACCAATTGAATGCACGCATTCAGAATTCCTTCTGTTTTCTCTGGTTCAGTTTTTTGAAGCTTCCAAGGTTCAGTTTCGGTAAGCAACTTATTTCCGATACGCGCCAATTGTATGGCCAAGGCCTGCGCTTCGCGGAAACGATATGCTTCTATCTTCTCTCCAATTTGATTGAAAGCTGCTTGAGCCTCTTCGAATTGAGCAGATGCGTCGAAAGATGGATTCGAAACTTTTCCTCCGTAATACTTGTGAGTTAAAACGAAAACACGATTCACAAAATTTCCGACGATGTCTGCAAGTTCATTGTTTACGCGGTCTTTGAAGTCGTTCCAAGTAAATTCACTGTCTTTTTGTTCCGGCATAATGGAAGCCAAAACATAGCGCATTTCATCTTGACGATTCGGGAAGTCTTCCAAGTATTCGTGCAACCACACTGCCCAATTTCGAGAAGTTGAAATTTTATCTCCTTCCAGATTCATGAATTCATTGGCAGGCACATTCACCGGAAGGTTGAATCCACCGTGAGATTTCAATATGATTGGAAAAATAATGCAATGGAAAACAATGTTGTCTTTTCCAATGAAATGAACCAATTCCGTTTCATCGTTCTTCCAATAGTCTTCCCAATTCTTTCCGTTCTTTTCCGCCCATACTTTGGTGTTGGTGATGTAGCCAATAGGCGCATCGAGCCAAACGTAAAGTACCTTTCCTTCTTCACCAGGAACAGGAACACCCCAATCCAAATCACGAGTCATTGCGCGAGCTTGAAGGCCTCCGTCGATCCAACTTAAACACTGTCCAACCACATGCGACTTCCACTTCGAAGCGTCGTGATGAACTTCCCCATTCAGCTTTCCGTTTTCAATAAAATCGCGCACCCATTCGCTGTGGTGTTGCATGGGCAAATACCAATGCGTAGTTTCCTTCAATACAGGGGTGCTTCCACTCAAAGTTGAAACTGGATTGATTAATTCCGTTGGGCTTAAAGTAGATCCGCACTTTTCGCATTGATCTCCGTAGGCTTTTTCACTTGAGCATTTCGGACACGTTCCTGTGATGTATCTGTCTGCCAAAAATTGTTGCGCTTCCGCATCGAAGTATTGCTCTGAACGGTGCGTTTCGAACACACCTTTTTCCTTCAACTCGAGAAAAATTTGCTGACTCATTTCGATGTGTTCGGGCGAAGAAGTGCGGTAGTATTCATCGAATGAAATACCGAAATCGCGGAAGGCGTCGCCCATGAGCTTGTGATAAAAATCTACAATTTCGCGAGGTGTTTTTCCTTCCTTCTTTGCACGAAGGGTAATGGCAGCACCGTGTTCGTCTGATCCACAAATGAAGGCCACATCCTTTTCCTTTCCTCTCAAATAGCGAACATAAATGTCGGCAGGCAAGTAAGCGCCTGCTATGTGTCCAATGTGAATAGGACCGTTCGCGTATGGAAGAGCTGAGGTTACAAGGTGTCTTTTTGGTGACTTCATCTTTTTTGTGGTGTTTTGCGCAGAAAACTGCGAATTTAGCGCATCAAAGATAAAGCGATGCAACCAGCTTTTTTACAACAAGGCGATACGATTGGAATAATTGCCACGGCGCGATTCATTACAAGCGATCAATGGCAATATGCCAAAGACGTTATTGAATCTTGGGGATTGAAAATCAAATGCGCCGAAAACGTTTTTAAACCGCAGTTTCAGTTGGCTGGAAGTGTTGAAGATCGGACGCAATCTTTTCTTTCTTTATGGAATGATTCTGAAGTGAAAGCCCTGCTGGTAGCGCGCGGCGGATACGGAACGGTTCATACCATTGACGAAATTCTTCCACATTTAGATGCTTCGAAATGGATTTGTGGATATTCAGACGTGACTGTTCTTTTGAATGCTTGTACGAACAAAGACATTCGGTGCATTCATTCAACCATGCCTATTTCCTTTGAACACGCGACGCCAGAAGCATTGAAGAATTTGAGATGCGCGCTATTTGGAGAGTCCTTTTCGTTCGATTGGCATGAAAAGCAAATTCAACCTGGACGTGCAGAAGGCCATATTGTTGGTGGAAATTTATCGGTGATATACAGTCAGCTTGGCTCTGCGACACAGCTGAACACCAAAGGAAAAATACTTTTTTTGGAAGATGTAGATGAAATGCTCTATCACGTTGATCGCATGTTGGTGGCGTTGAAGCGCGCGGGAATGTTTCAGGGCATTTCAGGATTGATTTTAGGTGGGTTCACTCAAATGCGCGACAACACTGAAGAATTCGGATTTTCAAGCAACAATCCTTGGGGAAAATCGGTTGAAGATATGATTCGAGGAGTTGGCTTACAAGAGGACGTGCCGATTTGCGTTGGATTTCCAGCTGGACATTTGAACGATAACCGCGCCTTTTACATGGGTAAGAAAGCCGAATTAATTGTGAATGAAAATTCCGCACAACTGACATGGAAATAACTACCTTTGCGTAGTTCGTGTAAAAAATACACTAACTCAAATGGCTGCTAAAAACATTACGTTTTCGAACGAAGAGTATTTGAATTTCGAGTTGATCGGAATTAACTCGCGAGAGAAAGATTTTCGCTTGGCGTGGTTTTTAAATAAGGAAATGAAGTGGAGTTTAGAGCGATTGAAGCCTTATAAACTCGAAACGAAAGATCAGAATTCTGAGCACGAGTTGTTCAAATACGTTTCCGAAGAAAACCACTACACGATTCATTTAATCTCGAATCGTTCCCTTCAGGGAGTGCTTATTCCTGAGTATGCGCAGTTGGAGTATCTCCTGAAAGTAGAAGGCAGAGAAGACATTGAGAATTTAGTGAAAGAAATAAGAAAAATAAACAACGTGCTGGCAGCGTTTCACCTTTCGCAAGAGAGTTTGAAACATGTAAGTCATTTGTTCTTCGATTGATTATGAAAAAAACGAAAATAGTAGCGACCATCGGTCCAGTATCAGCAAACAAAGAAGTTCTAAAAGGAATGATTCAAGCGGGCTTGAATGTAGTGCGTTTGAACTTCTCTCATGGTTCGCACGACGACCACTCGAGTGTAGTGAACTTTGTTCGAGAGATCGACAAAGAGTTAGGAACAAACACCGCTCTTTTAGCAGATTTGCAGGGTCCTAAATTGCGTGTTGGTGTTATGCAAGACAACGGTGTAATGTTGGAAGCGGGTAAGCAAATTATCATTACAACCGAAGACCAAATTGGAACAGCATCTCACATCTACACCAACTACAAAGAATTTCCATCGGACGTAAAACCTGGTGAGCGTGTGTTATTGGACGATGGAAAAATTGCGATTCGCATACTTTCCACCGACGGCAAAAAAGAGGTGTTGTGCGAGATTATCCAAGGTGGAATCCTTTCATCGAAAAAAGGATTGAATTTACCCGAGACGAAAGTTTCTCTTCCTTCTCTTTCGAAAAAAGACTTGAATGACCTAGAATTTGCTCTTTCGTTGAACATCGATTGGATTGGTCTTTCTTTCGTGCGAAAAGCTGAAGATGTTCGTGTGTTAAAAGGTATCATTGCTGAAAACGGCAAACATGCCAAAGTGGTTGCGAAGATTGAAAAACCAGAAGCGCTTGAGGTGATTGATGAAATCATTCGCGAGACAGATGCAGTCATGGTAGCACGTGGTGACCTCGGAGTTGAAATTCCGATTGAACAAGTTCCACTTGCTCAAAAGATGATTGTAAAGAAATGTGTTGAAGCTGCGAAACCTGTTATTGTTGCAACACAGATGATGGAGAGCATGATTACTAGCATGACCCCAACACGCGCTGAAGTTACAGACGTTGCGAACGCAGTATTGGACGGAGCAGACGCGGTAATGCTAAGCGGTGAAACCAGTGTGGGAGCATATCCGGTAGCGGCAATTACAATGATGCATAACATCATTAACGAAGCAGAAAAATTCCCAGGATTGTATTACCTCGAAGAGGCTCCTTATGAAATGGATGAAACGCGCTTCATCACAGACAGCATCTGCTTCAGTGCTTGTCGTGTTGCAAAACGTACGGGAGCAACAAGCATTGCTACCATGTCCTTTTCTGGATATACAGGATATAAGATTTCGAGTTGGAGACCGAATGCACACGTGTTTGTATTCACTGGAAACAAACGCATTCTAACGCAATTGAATTTGGTTTGGGGAGTGAAGGCGTTTTACTATGATAAGATGGTAAGTACCGATCAAACCATTGCGGATATTCGTTACATCTTAAAGAAAAACGGATACGTGAAAGATGGCGATTTCTTGGTGAATGTAGCTTCCATGCCTATTGCAGAGCAGGGGACAACGAATATGTTAAAGATTAGTCGAATATAGTTTTCGGATTGCCTTGCAATCCTCCAGTATGAAACATTAAAACCGAACCTTCGTTCGGTTTTTTGTTTTCTTCCAAAAAAGAATACATCAACTTTCCTGTATAAACAACATCCAAAGGAAGTTGATGCTTTCGATTGATTTCCTGAATAAAATGAACTAGCGCATCATTGTATTTTCCATATCCACCGAATGTGTCTTCACTGAAAACAATTGCACGCTCTAGGACTTCATCGGCAACGGTTTCATCATGAAAAAAATAGATGAGCTTATTCCGAATTTCATTTCGCATATAGTGTTCACCCTTCAAGGCGCTGTATATCCAAACTTTTTGATAAGGTTTCGACTTAACCAAAAGTCCTGCAGCAGTTGTTCCCGTGCCCGCAGCTACCAACCAATGATTAAAATCATAATCTTCCTCATTAACCATTTGCATGGTACCATTCAATCCCAAATAATTCGCACCACCTTCCGGAACAAGAAAGGCCGATTCCCATTTTTCATGCACCCAAACTTTCATCTCTTCGCTGTTGCGTTCCTCGTAGTTGGCCCTTGAAATAAAGCATAGCTCCATTCCGCATTCCTTTGCAAACATCAATGTTGGACTGTAGTTCTTTGGTTCTTCCCCTCGAATAATTCCTACTGAATGAATTCCCAATTCCTTTGCAACCGAGGCTGTCGCGTAAATATGATTGCTGTAAGCTCCACCAAAAGTGACCAATTGCTTCGCCCCTCGCCTATTCATTTCATCCAAATTGAACATTAGCTTAAACCACTTGTTCCCATTGATAGTTGCGTGCATCTCGTCGAAGCGCTTAATCGTAAATGACCTTTCAATTTCAAAAGATATCGATTGATAAGAAGGTTGTAAGAAATTTATTTTTTTGTTGAATTGTAAATAATGCATTTTTGCGGCATGAGTGAAAATAACGAATCAAAAGTACAGGGAGAAGACTACTATCTGAGCGAGGAGGGGTACATTATATTCACAGAGGCCTACCACCTAAAACGAGGTTATTGTTGCCAAAGTGGATGTAGACACTGTCCCTTCGGCTACGACAAAAAGACGGGTAAAGTGACTAAATAACTTCGCATCTTTGCAAAAAAAGAACTGCATGCGATTTTTCTTTCTAATGTGCCTTTTCATTCCTCAAGTTGTTTTTTCCCAAATTAATAAAGACAGTATTCACTTCTCGGGTTACACCGAGGTCTATTTTTCCCAAGACCAACACAACTGGCAAGATCATCAGCGTCCTCCGTTTCTCTATAGCCACACTTCTACAAACCATGTCGCATTAAACACGGCGGTATTGGATTTTAAGTACAGTTCTAATCGATTAAAAACACAGTTATCCCTTGTTGAAGGAACCTATGCAAACAAAGTGACCTCAGCGGAACCGATCGGATTTGGTGCTTTGTACGTAGGAAACATTTCATACAAGCTTAGCTCAAAAGAAAATCTTTGGATTCAAGCTGGGGTAATTCCTTCCCACATTGGATTGGAATCGGCCATTGGTTTTTCAAATTTATCGCTAAGTAGAAGTTTAGCAGCTGAGAATTCGCCTTACTATGAAAGTGGAATTGCACTTCAATATTCTTCGAAAAACAATAAGTTCTTTGGTTCATTGCTTGCGCTCAACGGTTGGCAGACAATGACGCTTCGTGCACAACAGTCCCGTCCAGATTTTGGAACTCAAATTCAATATAAACCAAATGAAAAAATTACGTTAAACCACTCCACTTATTACGGAGAAGTGGCTGTATTGGATAGTTCACAAACCCGATTTTTTCAAAATATCTATGGAAACATTCAATTTAAAAAGAATTGGACTGTTCAATTCCAAGCTGATTACGGAATTCAAGAAACTGAAAACAACGAATTGAACAAAAGTTGGATGACGGGATTTCTAGGACTTGCCTTCAACGTGAATGACAAACTCACGCTAGTCGGTCGTTGGGAGCTTTTGAAAGATTCAAACAACCTGGTGATTTCAGGAGTGAACAACGATTTATGGGGTTATAGTTTCAATATAAATTATCTGCTCGATGAGCATTTGCTTCTTCGTGCCGAGTGGAGAAACATTACAACCAACAGTTACACCTTTACTTTTCAGAACTACAGTGAAAAACAAATGAACGGATTAAATTTGTCGCTCGCTGCTCAATTCTAGCACTAACACCTATGTCGACATTTCAAGATCAGATACAAGAAGGAATTCCAAGCAAAATGCCTTCAATGCCCTCAATGGATGCTGCAATCAATCGCGCCCCAAAGAGAAAAGAAATTCTTTCGAACGAAGAAAAAGCTTTGGCCTTGCGAAATGCCTTGCGCTATTTTCCTGAAAATTTGCATGAGGCACTCGCTAAAGAGTTTGCTGAAGAATTAAAAACCTACGGAAGAATTTACATGCATCGATACCGTCCAACGTACGAAATGTATGCACGTCCAATTTCTGAGTATCCAGCAAAATGTCAGCAAGCCGCTTCCATCATGCTTATGATTCAAAACAATTTGGATCCACGTGTTGCGCAGCATCCGTATGAACTCATTACCTACGGAGGGAATGGAGCAGTGTTTCAGAACTGGGCGCAGTATCGTTTGGTGATGAAGTATTTGAGTGAAATGACTGAAGAACAAACGTTGGTGATGTACAGTGGTCATCCGATGGGACTATTTCCATCAAGTCCTTCTGCGCCGCGTGTAGTGGTAACGAATGGAATGATGATTCCGAATTACAGCAAACCAGACGACTGGGAGAAATTCAATGCACTAGGCGTGACACAGTATGGTCAAATGACTGCAGGATCATACATGTATATTGGTCCGCAAGGAATTGTGCATGGCACAACCATTACCGTAATGAATGCTGCACGCATGCTTCGCAATAAGCGCGGAGATAAAAATGTGTATGAACGTGCAGCGGAAGGATTGCTATTTGTAACCGCTGGATTGGGCGGTATGAGCGGCGCTCAGCCAAAAGCTGGAAATATCGCAGGTTGTGTATCCATTACAGCAGAAGTAAATCCGAAAGCTGCAACCAAGCGATTCGAGCAAGGTTGGGTTGATGAATTGATAGTCAACATTGACGAATTGTGCACACGCACGCAAGAAGCTCTCAAAGCTGGAAAAGCACACAGCTTTGCATTCATTGGAAACATTGTTGAAGTTTGGGAAGTATTCGCTGAACGCGGCATTCACATTGACCTTGGCAGCGATCAGACTTCGCTTCACAACCCATGGGCTGGAGGTTATTATCCGGTTGGATTAACATACGAAGAGAGCAATACGCTCATGGCTGAAAACCCGAACCTCTTCAAAGAAAAAGTTGAAGAATCCTTGATTCGTCATGCAGCCGCAGTGCAAAAGCACAGTGAAAATGGCATGTATTTCTTCGATTACGGTAATGCATTTCTGTTGGAAGCTTCGCGTGCAGGAGCCAATGTAATGGCAGACGTTCCGACCTTGGAACGCGAGTTCAAATACCCCTCATACGTTCAAGACATTTTAGGACCCTTGTGCTTCGACTACGGATTCGGACCTTTCAGATGGGTTTGTGCAAGTGGTAAGTCGGAAGATTTAGATGCTACCGATAACATTGCATTAGAAGTTATGTTGAAGTTGAAAGAAACTGCTCCTGCTGAAATTCAACAGCAGTTGGCCGACAACATTCAATGGATTCGCGAAGCGAAGAGCAACAAGTTAGTTGTAGGGTCTCAAGCCCGCATTCTATATGCCGATGCGCAAGGAAGAATGGAAATCGCTGCGGCATTCAACAGAGCAATTGCTGAAGGAAAAATTGGCCCCGTTGTTTTAGGAAGAGATCACCACGATGTGAGTGGAACCGATTCGCCTTATCGCGAGACAAGTAACATTTATGACGGATCGCGCTTCACGGCAGATATGGCAGTGCAAAATTTTGTAGGCGACGCTTTCCGTGGAGCTACATGGGTGAGCTTACACAACGGCGGTGGCGTTGGTTGGGGAGAAGTAATAAACGGTGGATTCGGAATGTTACTCGACGGCAGTGAAGCCAGCGATAAAAAATTACGCAGCATGCTTCATTGGGATGTCAACAACGGTATTGCAAGAAGAAGCTGGGCACGAAACAAAGAAGCGGTATTCGCTATTGAACGTGCCATGGAACAAGAGCCTCTTTTGAAAGTTACACTTCCTCAAGAAGTGAAAATTTCACTCGACTCATTCATTCACTAAGCTACTCCTTTCACGACTGGAGCAACTGTTTCCACTGTGCTCTTATATACTGGACCAACATACTCTTCGTCGTAAGAGAGTGCTAGGTTCAACACATAAAAAACGTTGAAGAGACAAACTAAAAACGCGTCGGTATAGGTGCGTTTTCCGAAGGCTTGAGCCAATTGGACCAATACTTTAAATCCGAAAAAGATGTTGAGCACGGGAATGGCGAAGTACCATGCGTGGGTTGTTGGTCTTCCGATTATTCTCATGACAACAATCAAATCCCACACGGGAACGAAAGCCGCTGCCATAGGTTGATTGGCCTTGGCAAACAATTTCATTTTGGAAACGAAACCGACAAGAATAATAAATCCAGCGATTAGTATAAGGTGCGGCTGCTTAGCCCACACCTCTTGCAAGGCAATAGTTAAGTTCATGATCTTTTTAGTTAGGTATTAGAAAGACGAGACACGCATGTTTTAGTTGCCTTAACCCTTTGATTTCGAATACTGATAAATATTAATTTTTACATTTCTGGCCCAATTGTTTCCAATGGGGGCTAAATTTGCATCATGCGCAAAACACTACTCATTGTATTAATCATTCAGCTTTCAAGTTTGAGCTTGTTCGCCGGAGGATTACTCACTGAATTATGCCGCATTCCTTTGCTTGTTGAGCATTTCGAGGAACACGAAAAGGCCAACCAAGATATTTCTTTCCTTTCGTTTCTGAACGAACATTATTCGCAAAACGATTCAAACGATAGTGATCACGGTAATTTACCTTTCAAATCACATGTGCACACAGTTTCTCTTCTTTTAGCTATTGAAAGCAAAAGCAAAATTTTAGAACCCAAAGAATTTATTGAAGTTCAGTCATTCATATTTCCTTCGTCCATAGGAAATGTAGTGAACACAACGATTGCTGTGTTTCAACCTCCGCAGTAATATCTGATTTTTGCGCATTCGCGTCTGTCACTTTTTATTCGCTTCTGTTTGAAGCTCATTCACTATTCAATTTTTTATTATGCTTTCAAGAATTATTCAATTCTCGGTTGGAAACAAACTGATCATTGGAATACTCACATTCGCCCTCATAGGATGGGGGGTGTATGAAGTTACCCAACTTCCCATTGATGCCGTTCCAGACATTACCGACAACCAAGTTCAAATTATTACAGTTAGTCCTGCTTTAGGAGCTACGGATATTGAACGCGTGATTACTGTTCCCATAGAGCAGGCCATAAGCAACATACCCGGAAGGAAAGAACTTCGATCATTCTCGCGTTTTGGCTTATCACTGATTACCATCGTATTCGACGAAGAAACCGATGTGTATTGGGCTCGTCAACAAATAGCAGAGCGACTGCAGCAGGTGCAAGGAAGTATACCAGATGGCATTGGAAAACCTGAAATGGCACCCGTTACGACAGGTCTTGGTGAAATTTATCAGTACACTGTGCGACCTGCTCCGGGATATGAACACAAGTATTCGCTCAGTGAATTACGTACTATTCAAGATTGGTACATTCGTAAACAACTCCTCGGAACACCAGGCGTAGCAGATGTTTCAAGCTTCGGAGGGAATTTGAAACAATACGAAATTGCCGTTCAACCGCAATGGATTGCTGCTCGTGGAATTACACTTGACGACATTATAAAAGCCGTTGAAAAAAACAACAGTAATACAGGGGGATCCTATATTGAAAAAGGTCCTCAAGCCTTGTTTATTCGTACAGAGGGATTAACACAATCCATTAACGACCTCGAATGGATTGTAGTTGGTTATCAAAATGAAACTGCCATTTACCTCAGGGATGTTGCAACAGTAAAAGAAGGAAAAGCCAATCGATTCGGAGCTGTTTGTTACAACGATCAAGGCGAAACCGTAGGTGCCGTTGTCATGATGTTGAAAGGTGCCAATTCTTCGGATGTTATCGATGCCGTGAAATTGCGAATGGAAGAAATTAAGAAAACACTTCCTGAAGGCATTGTGGTGGAAGCATTCTTGGACCGCACGAAAATGGTAGACAATGCCATTCATACCGTTGAGGTAAATCTTATGGAAGGTGCACTCATTGTCATATTCGTTTTAGTGCTTTTCCTTGGAAATTTCAGAGCTGGATTATTAGTAGCATCTGTCATTCCATTAGCCATGCTCTTCGCAGTGGGGATGATGAATTTATTCGGTGTTGGTGGAAATCTAATGAGTCTTGGGGCAATAGATTTCGGACTTATTGTAGACGGAACTGTAATCATTGTTGAAGCCGTTCTTCACCAAATAACACACAGCAATAAATGGAAGAACAAATCAAAATTTAACCAGTCGGAAATGGACGAACATGTGACCTCTGCAGGAGGTCGCATCTTGAAGTCTGCTGTGTTCGGACAAATCATCATTCTCATTGTCTACCTCCCGCTATTAGCCCTATCGGGTATTGAAGGCAAGATGTTCAAGCCTATGGCGCAAACACTAATCTTCGCCATTCTAGGTGCCTTCTTGCTTTCTTTGACATACGTGCCCATGATAACTGCTTTAGTCATTAGCAAACAGGACAAATCGAAAAAACTTTCGATCTCTGACCGAATGATGCAATTCTTAGAACGCGTTTATCAGCATTCACTAATGTCAGTTTTCAAAAAAGGAAAATGGGTCATAGTTACAACACTCGGATTCTTTGTCATTGCCATTTGGATGATGACCCAATTGGGAGGCGAATTCATTCCAAAATTAGAGGAAGGAGACTTCGCGGTTGAAACCCGTGTGTTGACTGGAAGTAATTTGAATACCACCATTGAAACTTCACAAAAAGCTACCCACTTGCTACTTACAAAATTTCCTGAGATTGAAAAGATTGTAACGAAAATCGGAAGTGGTGAAATTCCTACAGACCCTATGCCTATGGAAGCGGGTGATATGATGATTATCTTGAAACCAAAGAAAGAATGGACCTCAGCAAAAACATTCGATGAACTTGCTGAAAAAATGGGTGAAGAAGCGCGTAAGGTTCCTGGAATATCCGTTGGATTTCAATTCCCTGTTCAAATGCGATTCAATGAATTAATGACTGGTGCTCGTCAAGATGTTGTATGCAAAATCTACGGAGAAGATTTAGACACTTTAGCTGAATACGCTGGAAAGCTTGCCAAGCTTGCTGAACAAGTCGATGGCGTAAAAGACATTTATGTTGAATCAGTAACCGGAATGCCGCAGGTAATTGTAAAACTTAAACGCGATCAACTCGCGAAATATGGAATTACAGTGGAGGAAGCGAATGCATGGATTGAAACATCTTTCTCTGGACAAACAGCAGGTTCAATATATGAAGGCGAAAAAAGATTCGACATTGTGATTCGATCAGACGAAGCGTTTAGAAGTAAAACCGAAGACATCATGCACATGATTGTTACCAACAGAAACAATGTCGCCATTCCACTTTCGGCTATTGCATCTATTGAAGAGACCGATGGTGTGAATCAAGTGCAACGCGAGAATACACGCCGAAGAATTATAGTTGGTTTCAACGTTCGCGGAAAAGACATTCAAACCGTTGTACAAGAACTTCAGCAAAAAATTGATGGGAAAATAAAATTCCCCACAGGATATTCCATTAACTACGGAGGAACTTTTGAAAACCTTCAAGCTGCCAAACAGCGACTGTCTGTTGCTGTTCCTGTAGCGCTCGTGCTCATTTTCGTTCTGCTTTATTTCGCTTTAGGAAGTGTAAAAGAAGGATTGCTTGTGTACAGCGCTATACCACTTTCAGCCATTGGAGGAATTGTGACCCTTTATATTTCTGGAATGAACTTCAGTATATCAGCAGGAGTTGGATTCATTGCGCTGTTCGGTGTTGCTGTATTGAATGGAATTGTTTTAATTGCTGAATTCAAACGATTAGAAAACGAAGGCTGGAATAACTATGAGCGCATTGCTGCTCAAGGAACTAAGATTCGTCTGCGTTCTGTTTTGATGACCGCGCTTGCACCTTCTCTTGGATTTATTCCAATGGCAGTATCACAAGGCGCTGGCGCTGAAGTGCAACGTCCGCTTGCGCTTGTTGTTATAGGTGGACTTATCTCGGCAACTATTCTTACACTGTACGTTCTTCCAATCCTATACGTTTGGCAGAAAAAGCGTGAGCCACGCAGAACCGCTTCAATTCCTTTGACCATTCTTATTTCCTTACTTTCTTTTTCTTCCACGCAAGCGCAACAAAAAGTCAATGTTGAGGATTTGATTGCCTCTGCTGATAAAAACAACCTTTCGATTCAAGCAGCGAAAATCGCCTTCGAATCGGAAAGTAAAAAAGCAAGCGTCTATCGTAATTGGTCTCCCCTCTCCATAAGCAATGAATATGGAAATGTGAACAGTGCCGCAATAGATCATCGCATCTCAATTTCTGAAGCTTTTCATTTACCTGGATATTCCGAATCGCTCAATAAGCGACAACAATTGAACGTGAGTAAAGCAGAGGAAAAAATTGTTTTAACCAGAAAAGAAGTGATTCGTTCCATTAAGCAATCGTACTTTGCACTTGCCATTTTATCTCGGAAAATTTCACTCTTGGAAGAAAACATTTCGAGAATTAAACAAGTAGAATTGCTTACCGCCAAACGCATTGAATTAGGCGATGAGACATCCTATGCCAAGCTCTTAGTAGAACAACAACGCATTCAGTTAGAGCAACAGATTATTCAATTTCAACTTGAAAAAAATCAAGAGATGTATTCGCTTCAGCAACTTGTTGGTTGGAACGGAACGTTAATGATCAATGACAATCAATTCGAATTTCTGTACAACGGTAATCGAAACGAAGAAATTTCAAATACTGAAATTCGAATTGCTAAACTCGAGCAAGAGTTCATTCAGTCGGAAGTTGCCATTCTGCAACAAATGAAAAAGCCCACGCTGGAATTTTCATTGAACAATATGTCCATAATTGGTTATCAAAACATCACTGGAACAGACGATTACTATGGGCCTTCGAGCAGATTTACTTCTGTGGGTGCAGCAATTGTTCTTCCTAATGATCGAAAGAAACAGAATGCCTATATAGCTGCAAACCGCATGGACTTCGATGTTCAACAACTCAAAACAAATTTACTTGTTCAGCAATTCAATGCACGACTGAACACATTATTCGAGCAATTGGATCAAGTGAATGCGCAACTGCTAACACTCGGAAAATGGGTGAATGAATCAGAGTCAGCGAAAGCTATTTCAAGTCAAATAAACAAACAGTTTGAAACTGGAAATATCAATTACATGGAGTGGTCTTGGAATCTTCAAAACCTCATGCAGATGCAATTGAACTATTGGTCTGCCCTTCAACTTAAAAACAATACGCTCATCGAAATTGAATTCATTAAAGAAAAATAAATTTATGAAACGTCTACTTCCCCTTCTTCTAGTTTTCGCCGCGTGCAGCAGCACGCCTGAAGAGCAAAAGAAAGAAACCGCTGTGCAAACACAGGTTCAACTCTCAGCCGATCAATTGGCTCAAATAACAGTAAGTTCGGAATCGCCTCAGCAACTTCCAATTAACAGAACCATTCAAGGAACTGCAACCATTGAAGTGAATGCCAACGAGCGCATTCAAGTGACTTCTCCATTTGGAGGTTACGTTGTTTCTAGCAACGTAATCCCTGGACAGCAAGTCAAGATTGGACAAATTCTCGGAGTCATTGAAAATCCGGAATACATTGCTTTGCAGCAAGATTATTTATTGGCTAAAAACGAATACGAGTTACTTCAAAAAAACGCGAAACGTCAAGAAGAATTAGCGGCCTCACATGCTACAAGCGATAAAAACTACGAAGAAGTAAAATCAGCAGAACAATCGGCACTTATTCGTATGATGGGACTGAGAGAAAAATTGAACCTTCTTGGAATTCGTGCAGATAAATTAACGGCTAACAGTATTTCTTCGAAAGTAAATGTGGTCGCAAGGAACAACGGGGTAGTTTCTGCAGTTAATGCTTCAGTTGGAAGTTACGTTGCAGCCGATGCCGTTTGGATGAGTTATGTTGGAACTGAAAATCCAATTGCAAAAATTATTGTCTTCGAAAAAGACCTTCCGTACTTAAGTATCGGCCAATCTGTTCTTCTCACCGATTTGATGAACGCATCAAAAACTATTTCTTCCAATATTCAATTCATTCAACCCACCGTTGATGGAAATGGAAAAATTGAAGTGATTTGTTCACTTCCTGGAAATGCTGCAGTGCCTGGCTCCGTGTGGAATGCTGAAATAACAGCTCCAAATTCAAACGGATGGGTAGTTCCGAAAGAGGCAATCATTCAATTCGAAAAGCAGAATTATGTTTTTCTAGATAAAGGAAACGGCCTTTTTGAAATGACTTTGGTAAACCTAGGATTTACAAATAGTACACAAGCTGAAATTCTAACTGCTGATGGACTCAAAGATTCTAAAATCGTGGTTAAAGGAGCTTACAATATTTTCATGCAATTGAAGAACAGTGCAGAGGAATAAGTATTAAATTCACACTCGCATGAACGTTAAGACCATTCATTCCTTCGACGAAATACAAAAAATTCTTACTGAAGAAGTAGGAAAGCACTCCGCTACTTTCATTTTGTGTGATTCAAACACCAATGAATTTTGCGTACGCTTTTTATTGGAAACAATTCCAGCGCTTCATGAAGTTCCCATCATTGAAATTCCCGCAGGTGAAGAAAGTAAATCACTCGAAATAGTTGCGCAACTCTATGAAGAGCTTCTTCAGCATAACGCAGATAGACAAGCTTTGCTCTTAAATGTCGGCGGTGGAGTTGTATCTGATATCGGTGGATTTGTTGCTTCAACCTACAAGCGCGGAATTGATTTCATAAATATTCCTACCACCGTGATGGCCCAAGTGGATGCGGCTATGGGTGGTAAGTGCGGCGTTGATTTATTAGATGTAAAAAATGCAGTTGGCTTATTCAGTTGGCCGAAAAGTGTTCTTGTCTTTACAGGCTTTTTGAATACGTTACCATTAACTGAATTGAAATCTGGTTTTGCTGAAATGATGAAGCATGCGCTCATTTACGATAAAGAATATTGGGAAGCTCTGTTGCACGTGAACCCCAACGAAGCTTCTCATATTGCCGTTTTCGTAAAACGTTCCAACGAAATAAAATCAGAAATAACTCAGCAAGACCCGAACGAACATTCGGTTCGAAAGAAGTTGAACTATGGACACACCATTGGACACGCAATCGAGTCTTTCTTCCTTTCAAAATCAAAACCCATTACCCACGGCAATGCAGTAGGTTGGGGAATGATCCTCGAAAATAGAATCGCTCTCAAATTGGAGATATTGGAAGAATCCTTAGCCTCAATCATTGAGTCTCGCATTCTAGACATCTTCGGTCCTTTGCCAATTTTTAACGCCGAAGAAATTCAGGAGATTCTTCATTTCATGCAGAACGACAAAAAGAACAAAAACGGAGTCTTCCATTTTTCACTTGTTCCAAAAATTGGAGACTGCTTAATTCAAGTTGAAGTGACGGAAGAAATCGCTCGTGAGGTAATTTCCGTTTAAACGATATTTTCCCGTTGAAGTTGAGGGCAGGTGCTTAAATTTGCACCTTCATTCAACACACATGGAAATTCCAAGCAAATACTCTCCAAACGAGACGGAAGACCGCATTTACGCAATGTGGCTAGAGAAGAAGGTTTTTAAATCTACTCCAAACGATAAGCCCGCGTACACCATTGTTATTCCTCCGCCGAACGTCACAGGAGTATTGCACATGGGACACATGTTGAACAACACCATTCAAGATTTGCTCATTCGTCGTGCGCGTATGCGCGGCTTCAACGCATGTTGGGTGCCGGGTACCGACCACGCCTCTATTGCTACTGAAGCGAAAGTGGTTCAGAAACTTCGCAAAGAAGGAATCAAGAAATCTGATCTTTCTCGTGATGCCTTCTTGGAACACGCTTGGGAATGGACTCACAAGCACGGTGGAATTATTTTAGATCAATTGAAAAAGTTAGGGGCAAGCTGCGATTGGGATCGTACGCGCTTCACTATGGATCCGAAATACTACGAAAGCGTTATCGATTGCTTCATTGACCTTCACAAAAAAGGGAAAATCTATCGCGGCGAGCGCATGATCAATTGGGATCCTGCTGCACTTACTGCTCTCTCAGACGAAGAAGTAATCTATAAAGAAGTGCAATCGAAATTGTATTTCTTGAAATATCAAATTGAAGGAACTAACGAGTTTCTAACGGTTGCTACTACACGACCTGAAACCATTCTCGGCGACACGGCTGTTTGCGTGAATCCGAAAGACGATCGTTACACACACCTTCACGGAAAGAAAGTAATTGTTCCATTGGTAAACCGAGCTGTTCCTGTGATTGCCGATGAATATGTTGAAATTGAATTCGGAACAGGTTGCCTGAAAGTAACGCCTGCGCACGATCAAAACGACTTTATGTTGGGTGAAAAATACCAATTGGAAGTGATTAACATGATGAATGCCGACGGAACAATTTCCGAAGCAGGAGGCATGTACATTGGACAGGATCGCTTTGCAGTTCGCGAACAAATTGCAAAAGATTTAGAAGCTGCCGGATTACTAGCCAAGACCGAAGAGCACTTGAATAAAGTGGGTTATTCAGAACGCACCGATGTGGTTATTGAACCACGCTTGTCGTTGCAATGGTTCGTAGACATGAAAGACCTGAGCAAGCCTGCTTTGGAAAACGTCATGAACGACACCATTCGTTTCTTCCCTCCGAAATTCAAGAACTCTTATCGTAATTGGATGGAGAACATCAAAGACTGGTGTATCTCTCGTCAATTGTGGTGGGGACATCGCATTCCTGCATTCTACGCGCCTGACGGAAGTTTTGAAGTGGCAAAGAATGTGGAAGATGCCATTGCTCAATACCAAGCAAAAGGTGCATCTTGGAGCGCAAGTGATTTGAAGCAAGACGAAGACGTTCTAGATACGTGGTTCAGCTCATGGTTGTGGCCCATTAGCGTATTCGACGGATTCTATTCAAAAGAAGAATTAGACTACTACTACCCTACCGCCGATTTAGTAACTGCTCCAGAGATTATGTTCTTCTGGGTAGCAAGAATGATTGTTGCAGGATATGAATACGTTGGAAACTTCCCATTCAAAAACGTGTACTATACCGGTATCGTTCGCGATAAGCAAGGAAGAAAGATGAGTAAATCGTTGGGGAATTCTCCTGATCCGATTGAGCTGATGCAACAGTTCGGAGCAGACGGCGTGCGCGTGGGAATGTTGCTTTCTTCTCCTGCCGGAAACGACCTTCCATTCGATGAATCGCTTTGCGAGCAAGGAAGAAACTTCGCAAATAAAATTTGGAACGCCTTCCGTTTGGTGAAGAGCTGGGAAGAAAAGATTGACACTTCATTGGAGCAACCTGAATCTTCAGCCATTGCTGTGAAGTGGATGAACAATCGCTTCGAGCAAGTGCTTGCAGACATGGAAGACGGTTACGATAAGTTCCGTATTAGCGAAGTGTTGATGCAGACCTACAAATTGATTTGGGACGACTTCTGCGCTTGGTATTTAGAAATGGCGAAGCCTGCATACGGAAAAGGAATCGATGCGAAAACCTACAACGACACACTTGATATTTTCAAGAATTTATTGAAAGTGTTGCATCCGTTTATGCCTTTCCTAACGGAAGAAATGTGGCAGCACATGGAATCTTGGAAGAGCGAGTCGGAAATGATTTGTACAGCGAATTGGCCAGCAGCGAAGAGCTTCGACGCGAACATTCAGAAAGACTTTGAAGAATTTGAGCAATTGGTTACTGAAGTGCGAAACGTTCGTAAGAAGCAAAACCTGCCGAACAAAGAAGCATTGGTTGTTTCATTCATGAAAACAGCAAACAGAAATTCTTCGTTCGATGCAGCCTTCAAACATTTGTGTAATATCTCTGAATTGAATGAAGTGTCTGAAAAAATGAATCCTTCGTTCAACTTCATGGTAAATGGCGTTGAATATTTCATTCCATACACCGCTTCTGTTGACGTTGAAGCAGAGCAAGCGAAAATGAAAGAAGAGTTGGCTTACCTCGAAGGATTTTTAAAGTCCGTTGATGCAAAGCTTTCGAATGAACGCTTCGTTCAAAACGCTCCTGCTGCGGTTTTGGAAGGTGAAAGAAAGAAACAATCGGATGCATTAAGCAAGATTGCAGCCATTAAAGAACAGCTCGGGCAATAGAAATTATTTTTTTCGTGTTGAAATGAAATCACGAACGATTTTCTTTTCGCCGAAAGCTTTGTTCCAACTGTCGTGTTTGACATCTGGATAAGAAATGAGGTGAACATTCGTGTTCACCTTTTTTGTTGCGTTAATCATTCGAACAGAGTTTTCGTAGGGAACTACATTATCGGCCTTTCCGTGAAAGGCCCACACGGCGGTTTGCGTATTGTTCTTCGCTTGTGCAATGTCTCCACCCCCGCAAACCGGCATTGCTGAAGCAAAGCGATACGGCTGACGCGCTATGTATTCCCAAGTTCCATAACCGCCCATGCTCAATCCAACAATGTACATGCGCGTCGTATCTATCATTCGGGTATTCCCAACCAGCGAATCGATCCCTTCCATGAGTACTTGCATAGGCCAAGTTGGATTTTTTTTCATGGTGTGATCAATCGCCTTCCAGTCGACATCGGTCCAACGCTGATCGCTTGGACATTGTGGTGCCCACAGGACGTAATGCTCCAGTCCGGCTGCCTTTAATGTTTCCATGAGAACAGGAAGTCCAACTTTTGTCTGAGCAACGTTGTCGCTTCCGCGCTCGCCAGCACCGTGTAAAAACAAAATAAAAGGCAATCGCGCTTCATAATCGCCACCTACCACATATTCTTTCAAAGGTAATTTCTTTCCATTTAAAACGAGATACTTCGCTTGCTGCGCGTGAGTTTCAGCAAGAATGAAAAAGGAAACAATGACCAAAATACCCCTCATAGAAAAGAAATTTTTGAATGGATGTGAACGTCAAAGATAGTATTCCAACAGACCAACCGGAAAGGCAATCGCGTTGGAAAAAGAAAACAACTGTTATGAAAACGACACGCAACCTTTTCAAAACACTCGATGAAGTGGTTTTTGAAACTCGCAACAAAATGTACGGTGCCTATACGCTTCGTAAGAACTACGGACGAAGAACGCTGCTCTCTACTGCTATTGGCGTTTGCCTCGTCTCGGGATTTCTCTTTGCGCTCACGCTCACGAATAAAGCCATTGAGAAGAAGGCGCCAGAAGTTCAATTGACGCAATTGGCCACTGTTCGTCTCGACGAAATAAAAATTCAACCTAAAAAAGAACCCAAGAAACAATCTCTTGTGCAGAAGGCCCAAGGGGGCGGCGTTGAAAACCGAACCGTGAACATAGTGGATAACACCACGAAGAAAACGAACGTTTTCAGTCGTTTTGGTGGAATTGGTCTGGGTGGCGACGACGATGATTTCTTCGGATTTCCTGAGGATCCCCAATTCGAGGTGGACACGACTACCGTGAAAAAGAAAAAAAATAACAATTTCAAAACATTCGCTCAGTTCATGCCCGAATTTCCCGGAGGAGTCTCTGAACTTTACGAATACCTTCAGGATAATATTTACTACCCTGAGCAAATGAAAAACCTCGGAATCGAAGGCACAGTCTATGTTTCATTCGTTATCGAAGAAGATGGCAGCATCTCTCGCGTGGCTGTTGAGCGTGGTATTGAAAACGGAGAAGAACTGAACAAAATAGCCATTAAGGCCATCCAGAAAATGCCGAATTGGATCCCCGGTCGTAGTGGAAACACCTCCGTTGCTGTAAAACAAACTATTCCTATTCAATTTTCACTGGTAAACGATTAAATTTGCACCCTATGCTTAAAAAGCCGCTGCTCATTAGCCAGTTGATAATGGTTTTCGTCTTCGTTGGAATGTCCGTTTTTTGTGTGGCATCTAACGCTTTAGACAACACCTTACCTGGACAAAGAAAATACTGGTTCGCACTGGTGCTCTTCTTGTACGCGGCTATGAGAGCACGTAGGGTACAAATTGCTTGGAGAGAACTAAAATCAGAGGAAAACACAAAATGAAAAAAATCTTCTTCATAGCTTTTGTGGGTGCAATTCTAGCGAGTTGCGGCAATTACGATACGACGGCGCAAGGCATCTCATCGGGTGAATTGAAAATTGGCGTCGACGAAAGTTACAGCCTCATGATGCAATCTCAAATTCCTGTTTACGAGCAGGTTTATGCGAAGGCGAAAATTAAACCTACCTATTCAACGGAAGAAGAAATTATTCGTTTGCTTCTGGCAGACAGCATTCAAGCGGCTATCATCAACCGCCCGCTAAACCAAGCTGAATTGGATTTCTTCGCGTCAAAGCAACGTTTACCCGAGTCGGTAAAAATTGCTACAGATGCTATTGCACTTATTATTCATCAGGACAATCAAGATTCTGTTTTAACCCTTGATCAAGCGAAACAAGTTCTGGGCGGACAAATAACCAACTGGAATCAAATTAATCCTTCCAACAAAAACGGCGACATTCGAATTATTTTCGATCACAATGGATCTTGCAACGCTCGTTATGTTCAGGAGAATTTTTTGAACGGAGGTGGAATGCCTGCGAATTTCTTCGCTATGGACAGCACTGCCGCTGTGATTAACTATGTGCACGAGAATCCAGGAGCCATTGGAATTATTTCAGTGAGTTGGATTACTGATCCGGAAGACAAGGTTACCAAGGCATTCCGCGATAAAATCGATGTTGTTGGAATATTGAACAACACCTTAACAGATCATCCGGAGCGCGTGCGTTACCCCTTCCAAGCCTATGTGTTCGATAAGAGTTACCCATTCACCAGAGATGTCTACGCCATCCGCACAGGATTGAAGGGAACCGTGGGTACTGGCTTCATTTCTTTCCTCAATGGAGAGAAGGGACAACTCATCATTCACAAAATGGGCATGGTTGCTGCTACGTCGCCAACAAGAGTTATTCGAATTAAAGATTAAACCTGAAATAAGTAAACATGAATATGAAGAATCTATTCACCATCCTTGTAGCAAATGTGCTACTCCTTTCGTGCACCGCACAGAAGTCAGCGCCATTAGTAATGGACCCTGCTTTCGATCCAATTCGTAAATCAACGTTGAACGAGCGTTATGAAAAAGCTCTTTCCGATTTGCAGAACATGCCTGCTAGTGCAGAAAAATTCGCTGTAGATGGTTTCAACTACTTGGAATGGGCATTCGACGGAAGAACCATCGACGCTTCAAAAACAGCTGAAGCGAAGCAAGCTTTCCTAGCAGGTGTGAAAGCCGATTCTCTTTTCCCGTTAAACTATGTTGGATTGGGCCGCATTGAAATGCGTGAAGGCAACGGTGGAAAAGCTGACACCTATTTCGCAAAGGCGCGTGGCATTGTGGATAACAAGAAAAACAAAGCTTCAAAAGATTTAAAATACTCAACCTACATTGCAATTGCAGCGGCTAACATAGCTGAAGATGCTAAAAATTTAGGTGCCGCAAAACAAGTTCTTGATGCCCTTGCAGAAGTGGCTATCGAGAATCAAGCAATCGTTCTTCAATTGGGTTTAACGCTTGGAGATTACAACAGCTACAAGGAAATCAACGACCAATCGAAAGCCATTACTCAATACAACAAGTGTTTGGAAATTGATTCGAAATATGTTCCAGCGTTATACCGTAAGGCGAAGTTATACCGCGGTGCGAAAAACAACGACGAAGCTTTAAAATTCTTCAACGAAGCGATTGCTACTGATCCAACATTCGCACCTTCATACCGCGAAAAAGCTGAGCTTTTAAAAGACCGCGGACAATTTGAAGAGGCCATTGCTGCTTACGCGAAATACTTAGAATTAAACAACTCTTGTCGCGTTCAACAACGTTACGCTTCATTCTTCTATCTGACCAAAAACTTCGACCGTGCTATCACTGAGGTAACTGCAGCCATGCCATGTAACCCCGATAATCACACGCTGAATCGTGTATTGGGTTATTCCTATTTGGAATTGAAAAACTTCCAAGAAGCAAAGAACTACATGGATATTTATTTCTCTAGACAAGAAGTGAAGAACCAAGACGTATCGGATTACGTAAACTACAGCAAAATTTGCATTGGTCTTGGCCAAGACAGCCTTGGCGTTGTTTACTTAGAAAAAGCAATTGAATTATTCCCTGAATACACAGACGGCTACAATGAAATTGCAACGATCTACACCAACAAAGCCATTGCTTCAAAAGGAAAAGAAAACGAAGCACTTCGCATTAAACTATACAGCAAAGCAGCTGATTGGTATGAAAAGAAAATGGTGAAATTGGGTGCAGATGCAAAAGACCAATTCATTCAAGGTCAGATGTATTATTTCTCTCAGCAATATGTACTAGCCGATACAACATTCCGCAGATGCTCGGTGCGTTATCCAGAAGCTTGGTTTTGGGTTGCTAAGTGTGAAAACAAAATTGACTTAGCTACAGTTACTGAAACAAGTCCTGCAAAGGGTTTAGCGAAGCCATACTATGAGAAAGGAATTATCCTTGTTGGACAAGATCCTGCGATTATTGAAAAGAACAAAAAGAACCTAGCTGAAGCATACCAATACCTTGGTTTGTACTACGGAAATATGGGCGATATCAACTGCTCGAAGTCTGCTTGGAACAAGGTTCTTCAATTGGATCCAACCAATAAAATTGCAAATCAATTGTTGGTTACTCCAGAAACACTCGACCAAGAATTGGTAGCTGCTCCTGGCGATTGCCAATTGGTTGTATATCCTGAAGTTCCAAAAGAAACTACTGAAGGAACCGAAGGAAACTAATTCCGACTTCTGGAAGAGTTAAGTGTTCACTTTCCTCTTTTAATAACTCCCAATACTTCCTGAAAAGGAAAGCATTGGGAGTTTATTTTTGAAGTACAATTTGTACTATGGAAAACGCTATGCGCTTGAAAGAACTCTCTGAAGAACTTCACACAAACATTAACGAGCTGCTTTCCGGCAATATGACGCCAGCACAGACGCAGCATTTGGTTGAATTATGCAGCGAACTCTACGAAAAACTGATTGTTCTTCGCTTCAAAGCATTCAGTGAAACAAACACGCCAGCCGAAAAAATGCAAGCTGTTTTAGAAACAGTTGAGCCCATTAAAATAGATACCGCTCCCATTCAGACTCCAGTAGAATTGGTGAACCAAGTGAATTTGATTGATGCCATCAAGGAGGTGGAGCAGGATGTTGCACAAGATGCTACGCAAGAGGAAGAAGAAGAGGGTGATGATGAAGACATCGTTTTTCAATTGATTCCAAACGAAGAGCCCGTTGTTGAAACACCTGTGGTTTCTATTGCGCCAGAAACTCCGAAGCAAGAAGAGCCAAAGGCTGAAGTAAAACCTCCCGTTTCGTTGAACGACACGTTCAAAGAAAATGCTACGCAACAAGCGAGCATTGCCAAAAAATTAGAGGGCTCTCCAATTAGCGATTTGAAAAAGAATATTTCGTTGAATCAACGCTTCCAATTCTGTAAAGATTTGTTCAAAGGAAACAACCAAGAGTACGAACTCATGTTAGAAAAATTGAACAATACCAATCGCGATGAAGCCATGCGTATTCTTCAAACTTTGAAAGATAAATACAGCTGGAATCCCGATTCTATGGCTGCAAAAGACTTCACCGATTTAGTGAACAGACGCTACATGGCATGAAGCTATTCGTAGTCCCTACCCCTGTCGGAAACCTCGAAGACCTTACCCTGAGAGCCATTCGCATTTTGAAGGAATGTGATTTTATTTTGTGTGAAGACACACGCGTTAGCGTTCGTCTTTTACATCACCTCGAATTTTCAAAACAGCTCGTGGCCTTCCACCAACACAACGAACACCACAAACTCGATCACATTATCGAGCGCATTCAACAATCACAATCTGTTGCACTGATTTCAGATGCTGGAACCCCAGGCATTTCAGACCCTGGATTTTTGTTGGTTCGTGCATGCATTCAAAACAACATACCTGTTGAATGTCTTCCTGGACCAACCGCGTTCGTACCGGCTTTGGTGAACAGCGGACTTCCAACCGATAAATTCATTTTTGAAGGATTTCTTCCACAAAAAAAAGGAAGAGAAACGCAGCTTAAAAGAATTGCTGAAAACCCCTTCACTTCTGTTCTGTACGAGTCTCCTCACCGCATGGTGAAATGCCTTGAACAGTTAATAAAATTCTGTGGTGAAGACCGACAATGCTCTGTCTCTCGCGAAATATCTAAGAAATTCGAAGAAACCCGACGAGGAACCCTTGTTGAACTTTTAGCGCATTTCAGCACCCACGAACCGAAGGGCGAGTTCGTAATTGTGCTAAATTCGCGTTCATGAATTTGAATCTATCCCCTGAAGAAATTGTACGCAGAGAAGCACTCGCAAAATTGCGCGCGCTAGGCATTGAACCTTTTCCTGCTGAAGAATTTATTACCACTTCAAACGCCGAAGAAATAAAGGCGAACTACGAAGAGGGTAAACAGGTTGTAGTTGCTGGTCGATTGATGAATCAACGTATTCAAGGAAAGGCTGGATTCGCCGATCTTATCGATTCAACAGGGAGAATTCAATTGTACATCAATCAAGATGCTCTTTGCCCCGGCGAAGACAAATCGCTCTACCAAGAAGTAGTTCGTCATCTTCTACACTATGGCGATTTCGTGGGGGTGGAAGGAACATTGTTCACCACGAAATTGGGCGAGGTTTCCATTCACGTTTCAGGATTAAAAGTTCTTGCTAAATCGTTGAAGCCTCTTCCTATTGTGAAGACAGATGCTGAAGGAAACGTATACGACGCGTTCACAGATCCTGAATTGCGTTACCGCATGCGCTATGTCGATCTTGTGGTGAATCCGAAAGTGAAAGACACCTTCGTGAAGCGCACCAAGATTGTAAATGCGATGCGCAATTTCTTCAACGACAAAGGATATTTGGAAGTTGACACACCTGTGCTTCAAGCCATACCTGGAGGGGCTTCTGCTCGTCCGTTCATTACACATCACAACTCGCTCGACATTCCGATGTACTTGCGTATTGCGAACGAGTTGTACCTGAAGCGCTTGATTGTAGGCGGATTCGAAGGGGTGTATGAGTTCAGTAGAAACTTCCGCAACGAAGGAATGGACCGTACACACAATCCGGAATTCACTGTCATGGAAATTTATGTCGCTTACAAAGACTACAACTGGATGATGAATTTCACGGAGCAAATGTTGGAGCATGTGGCTATTGAAGCACTTGGAAAAACAGATGTTCAGTTCGGAGAAAAAACACTAAGCTTTAAAGCCCCATTCGCACGCGTTACCATGACCGATGCGATTAAGCAATACACTGGGTTCGATATTACAGGAAAGTCTGAAGACGAGCTTCGCGCGAAGTGTTTGGAATTAGGCTTAGACGCAGGTGAAAACCTAGGTAAAGGAAAACTCATAGATACCTTGTTTGGTGAAATGTGCGAAAAGCATTTCATTCAACCCACATTCATTACAGATTATCCGGTTGAAATGTCACCGCTTTGCAAGCGTCACCGCGAAAACCCGGAACTCACTGAACGTTTCGAGTTAATGGTGAACGGAAAAGAATTAGCGAATGCCTATTCAGAGTTGAACGACCCTATTGATCAGCGTGAACGCTTCGAAGAGCAAGCGCGATTAATGGAACGTGGCGACGATGAAGCTATGTTCATTGACTATGATTTCTTACGTTCGTTGGAATACGGTATGCCGCCGACCTCAGGAATGGGTATCGGCATTGATCGCTTGGTAATGATGATGACCAACAACGAGAGCATTCAAGAAGTGTTGTTCTTCCCGCAAATGCGTCCCGAGAAAAAACAAGAAGGTCCTGACTTGGCATCATTCGAAGCTAAGGGCATTCAAGCACATTGGATAGACGCTATCGTAAGCATGGGATTCCTTTCGATGGATAAATTAAAGGAAACCAAGCCAACAGCATTGCACCAAAACTTGAATCAGTACCGCAAGAAGAACAAGCTCGATGTACCTGCTGCGCAGTTGGAAGAGATTATGATGTGGTTTAGTTAAACAACAAACGCACACTCATATTTCCAGCGTGAACAATTTCACGACCGTCACTTTTCCTTCCCTTATAATTCAAAGAAAGCTGTAAGTTTTGATTGATAGTCTTGCGCCATGCACAGGATAAGGTGAGGTTATTTCCTGCCTGCAATCCGCCTAGTGCATCATAGACGACAGGTCCTGTTGCATCGCCTTCGAATTGAATGCGAATGTATTTGAATTCACTTTTGAATAACTGACCGTTCTTCGCTTCCACTTGTGCGTCTGCGCCAACCGATAAACTTTGCGCCTGGAACTTCGATTCGCTCGCATCTCCCTTCCTATTTCCATATTCCGCCAAAACAGAAAATCGTTTGTTGTTGGTAGGTTGAAACGCGAACGAAGGAGTTGCTGTAATGTAAGTGGAAGAAAAGTTTCGCGTCGCAAGGAAGTCGGAAGAAGTTTCCTTACTTCCCGATGTGAATGAAAATAACAATTGTGTGCTCGACTCCATGGCCTTCCTGAAATTCACAACAAACGATTGCTCTACACGCGTCTCGAATCCAGAGAGCAAAAAGGCTTTATTCATGACCTTTTGAGAAGTAAGGTCCGCACTAAAGTTCGGATCAGATTTTCGATAGAAGAGCGTGCCTCGAAAAACATTTCCAGCAGAAACCAAAAACTCATCGTTTGTATAAAGCGGAGAAATGTGTTCAATTCCACCATACGTCGATTTGCGTTCAGCACGACTCATCAATTGCGTACTCCATACTTTCAAGACGTTATACAAACTTGAATTCTTATTTTTCCATTGACGCGGATTCAAGTTCAACGACGACGTGAATGCGGTTGAATAAACACTCTGGTAATCTGTTGTCTGAACAGGCAGTCGCACATAATTCGCTTCATACGCGAAGGCAGCCACTTCAAATTCAGAAAGTTCTTTTACGCCATTATCGTTATAGTCATTCCACACATACACGCCTTGTCCTGCGGGCACTTCAGCATAGATGAATGCTTGCTTCGCTTCGAGTCCGCTTGATGTTTCATAAAACAAATTCAGCTGTGCCCATTTGTTTTGCGGCGATCGAAATTCAATTCGTCCTAACAAACTGCTCAGCGGTTTAATGAGCGCTAAACTGTTCAACGAAACCAATTGTCTATTGCTTGCGGTAACCGAAAAATAACTTCCTCCTTTCGTTGTATTTCGAAATTCAACTCCGTAATTATTTGCTGAAGAAATGGGTGTCATTTCATTCAACACAAACGCATGATCTGTTCTGTTGCGAACAAACAATTTGAATGCACGTCGTGTAGTGTCTGTTGATCGGAAGTATGCTTCACCATCGAAAAATTTATAAGACTGCTGTGCATTCGCGAACGTGTTCTGCTCTTGCTCGTCTCTTACTCCAACGGTGAATCGCTTGCCCTCGCGATACAGATGAGCTTTCTGACGAAGGAAGGAAGAATTCACAACGCCTTCTGTCTCCAAAGCAGAAGCATCTACTTGAAGTTTAACGCGCTGAGTCAGATTCGCGTTAATCAATAATTTCGCGCGATTTGCTTCATAAACAGATCCTATCTCATAGCGTGCACCACTAAACGAAATAAATTTTCCCGGAGAAAATTCTCTCATCATTTTCGCTTCAGACAACCATTCGCTTTCACCATATCGCACTATTTCACGCACGTTCCAATTGCGCTCAAATTCAACTTCACGAATACGTTCAATGCGCGTAAATGTTGACGATAAATTCTCTGAGTTAATTTCCCACAGAAATACTTTCCCCTCTTTCTTCCCAGCAATTTTCTCCTTCAAATTCACTTTACAAGCAAAGCCCTTATTGTTTTGATCGTTCAAGTTCGAAAAGGTATTGGCATCGAAATCGGTGTAGGCGCCTTCCACATTCATTGTCCAATAATTCGTTTCTTTACCCCAATGCGCCGTATGTCCTGCCACCACCATACGCTGTTTTTTCGGAGCGGTTAAGCGCTGAATGGGTTCGTAGTTTCCTTGTTTGACGCCATCTACAGGAGCTACCCATTTAAATACTTTACCATAAGAGGAAAATCCATTCTCGACATAATTGCCATTTCCATTACCAACAAACGTAAAACTCGCTGTGTAGAATGCATTCGTCGCATCGGTGGAATACACCAACACGTTTGTGAAAGTGAGTGTGTCTATAAGCGTATACATGACGCGATCGGATTGAAATCCTGTACTGTCTATTCCGCTTACGTTAGTACTTGAAAAAGCATCGCCCGCTTGCATGAGTGTTAGACGATCTTCTGCCGTTAGCGTCTGCTGAAGAGGTTGATTCTTTGCGTCCATTTCTTGAAAAAACTGGACGTAAGTCGTTCCCTTGCTTGTGGTGTATTCTAAATCTGTTGTAATGAGCGGACGCGCATACTGGCGGTCGCTGTACTGAAATTCCACCACGATACGTTTGTCTTTCGTGATTCGATTTCTTGGTGTGAAAATAATTTCGGCTGAATTGTAATCGATCCAATAATCTTGATCTTGTCCACGCACCAATTTCTGACCATCGATGTAAACGTTTTCGGTTCCACCTAACACAGTAATGTAGGACTCGCCTTGCGCACCTTGCAAACGGTATGGGCCTTGACTTCCCTCTATTCCTTGAATACTTTGTCTGTTAAATTTTCCTTTTGAAATGGAAACAGATGCTTCGCTTTTCAATATTCCGTCTGACTTGAATTCACTGGTGTTTTGAACGAACAATCCCAAACCTCGTTTGGTGTACTTCATGAAATAATGCGTTCGCAAAGGCAACGTAAAATCTCCAGCGATAATCTTATTTCGCTTATCAGTTAGTTGAATAAAGACTTGGTCGAACTCTTGAAATTGTTGTGTACTTCCGGAAGATGAAACCGGAATGTTGTTGTCTGAAATGGAAGCGAGCAATTGAAATCGATTCGCAATTTTTCCTGTGAGTTGAAGATTGAGTGAAGACTGGACGCCAAGGTCTTGTTGGTTTCCGAGCGAAACACCTCTAGTGATCGAGCCGCTTTTCTGAATGGCATCGTACGAGCGCTCTGTCTGTGGCGCTTGTATGGTACCGAATTGAAAAACATCTCGTTTTCCGTCTTGCGGTTGATACGATTGTAGAAATGCATTGTATGGAATATTTAACGTTTCGTATTCCACTCGAAGGGTATCGTTTAGCAGGGTATCGCGCAGAAGCATCTGCGCATGGACGGAATAGCGATAACCGCTTTTTAAAATCGCATTGCCATGAATGACTTGAATGGTTGAAGGACGAACAATAGAGGTGTCGAGGGAAATACAATTGACATTCGGAAGCAGAACAACCGTTCTTTTCGATTGAGCAAGCGAATGAAGCGAAATCGCCAAGCATAAGAGAATGAGCAGCGATCGCATTCGTAAGAATTAATCTTTAATATTTACGACGCAACGTTCTTCGTTGCACTGTTCGATTAGCTGAGCGTAGGACAGTCCTTTCAAATCTGACTTCAACAAATCGCGTTTTTTCTTGGAGTAATCGCGCAGCACCCTTCCTTCACAAAACCTTCTAATTTGATCTTCAGTTTCGAGAATCAATTCAGGCACTTGCATGAGCGCTCCGTTTTCGTCTTTGGCGGCCATGGTGAAGTAGCACGAATTGGTGTGCTTCACAACACTGGTTTTTGGGTTAAGTGATTCAACGCGAATGCCTACAATCATGGTTGTGTTTCCAACATAATTAACTGAAGCTTTGAACGAAACCAATTCGCCCACTTCCACGGGATTTAAAAACTCTACACCTTCCACGGCAACGGTAACGCAATACGCGCCGGAATGTTTTGCTGCAGCCACGTAGGCCACTTTATCCATAATGGAAAGTAGTGTCCCCCCGTGAACCTTTCCGCTAAAATTGGCGTATGCAGGGACCATTAATTCAGTAATGGTTGTAATGGAATTTTCTACAGTTTTCGCGTTCATGTAGCGAAAATACAAGAAGACTCGAAAATTACTCTGTTGGAATTAAAGGGACTTGAACAATTTCAAGACAATGCCATCTGCCAAACCAAATTTCGGAGCGAACATCTTCTCAATATTCGCTGAATTGGAGACTTGAGTGTACAGATTCAATGCGGGTACAATTACATCGGCTCTGTCTGGACGAATGGAATACTTCTTCACACGCTCATGATTTGAGAGCTTCATAAGCGTTTTTAACAAAACCTCTAACTCCTTAACTGCGATAGGTTCACGCTGTTTTTTCTCAAGCATTTTGAAGGCCGAACTGATATTACCACCCGTGGCAATCGCTTCGTAAGTCAAACCGGGATTTAAATTATCCTTGAGCCAAAAAGCAATAGCCCTCGGAATCTTCTCTTGATCGTTAATGAGCATTCGAACGGTACCTATTTCAAAAGACTGACTGTGCTTACGTTCGAAATTCTCGATAATAGTAAGCTCCGTGCTTCCGCCTCCGACGTCTATGAACAAGTAGTTCTTCGATTTTGGTAAATCTTGTTGTTCAAAATTTCCAAAAATAATATCGGCTTCTTCTGCGCCAGAAAGCACATCGACTGTTAAGCCTGTTTTAGCCTTTATATTACTAACTACCTCTCTTCCGTTCTCTGCACTCCGCATGGCGCTCGTTGCGCAAATTCTAAAATGCTCAACACCCAATGAATCAATAATGAGACTTAAACCTATTAATACCTGAGTCAATTGTTTTTCTTTCGTTTCTGAAATTCTACCGAATGTAAAAACATCTTCACCCAGCCGAATAGGAATTCGGGTGTGACTGATTTTATCAAGTTCTATTTTCCCAGCATCGTAAAAAACTTCTGCAACGAACAAACGAATGGCATTCGAGCCAATATCAACGGCGGCTATCTTCACTAAAATCTTTTTCTCAAATTAAGCCTTTGCAGACTTTTCTTCCAAATATTTCTTCCATTGAATTTGTGTGTCAAATGAATTTTCTGCATCTAAAGGATAGATGTATCCATTCAAATCTTCCTTTTTCAATGATCTTGCCTTTGCATAATCTGAAAGCTGAAGAGACAACCACTCTGAAATTTCAGCTTTTAATTTAACATCATAGATTGGAGTAATAACTTCAACACGATAATCGAGGTTTCTAGTCATTAAATCTGCACTACCGATAAGCATGACTTCATCACCATTGTTGTGAAAAACAAAAACACGACTGTGTTCTAGGTATCTTCCGATAATACTTCTCAAGTGAATATTCTTCGCTTGCTTCTTGGATGTTGGAACTAACAAACATACACCACGGACAATGCACGTAACCTTCACTCCGGCCTCTGCAGCATCCAACAATTTCTTTACGATATGATCGTCTATTAAATTATTTACTTTAATGAGAATGGAAGCAGGTTTTCCTTTTTTGGCGTGATTGATTTCTTTTTGAATTAAGTCACCCAATTTTCTTCTTGAATTGAACGGAGAAACCAACAGGTGTCTGAATTGTGGTCGGTGAAAATTAGATTCAAAAAATTCAAACAACTTTCTTACTTCTCTGCCTATTTCCAAATGACCGGTAAGTAAGGTCGTGTCAGAATAAACATTGGCGGTTTTCTCATGAAAATTTCCAGTACCAATATGTGTAATTCTTTCAGTTACTCCATTTATTCTTCGACTGATTTGGAAAATCTTACAATGCACTTTCAAACCGGGCACTCCAGGAATAACTTCTACACCCGCATCTTGTAATATTCTCGTAATCTCAATGTTGTGCTCTTCATCGAAGCGAGCTTGAACTTCAACGATGGCCACCACACGTTTACCGTTTTTAGCGGCATTGACTAATGCATGTAAAATGTGTGAGTCACTAGCAATACGATACATCGTAATTCGAATCGTCCTTACTAGCGGGTCAATAGCCGCTGCTCGAAGCATATCTAAAACGTGTGCAAATTTCTGATATGGATAGTGAAGCAGAATGTCATGATTCGCCACAGTATCAAGGATATTGTGAGACTTCTCCAATAGGCTGTGTGCCAATGGAGGAGCAGGTGTGAAATTCAGTTCTGGTCTATTAAAACTTGGGATTTTCATAAAATCTTTTTTATTGTGATATCTTCCCCCGGGAATAATATTTTCAGCATCTTTAATTTTCGTTTTTAACAATAAAAAATCAAGGAGTTCTTTCGGAAGTTTTCTGTCAAAATTTAAACGCACATACTCTCCTTTATCTCTTTGTTGAATACTCTTTGAAATTTTATCGAAAACACTCTTTGAATAATCCTGTTCAAGATTGTATTCAGCATCTCGAACAACTTTTATGTCGTACGCCTTTGCGGTTTGTACTTTAAAAACACTAAATATTTTGCGCAATGAGAGACGAATAACGTCTTCCAAAAGAATAACGTCAATAGAGCCATTTTGAGTTGGAAGAATGACAAAGCGAGAAATCGCTGTTGGAACCTCTATTAAAGCATGAACCTTTTGCTTCGTGCGTGTAACGATATCCACAATCAGATACAACTCATTGTCTTTCAAAGGAGGAATATTACCCTTTGTTTTTAAAATAATTGGTATAATGTGGTGGCGCACATGCTCCTCGAAATATCCATGAAGAAATTCCTTTTGAGATGGGGAAATTTGTGTTTCATTTTTAAAGTGAATACCCTCCAAAGCCAAATTGGCTTTTGTGTTTTCAAATGTTTTGTCGAAGAGTATTTGCAAGTCAATAACACGATCATGAATTTGCTCCAGTTGTTTTTTCTGAACCGATGCCGCTGTAAAATTACTTTTTCTAAGGGCCTTCAATTCTCTTCGTAACGTAGCAAATCGAACTTTAAAAAATTCGTCAAGGTTATTCGAAAAAATACCTAGAAACCTTAACTGTTCGAGCAGAGGATTACGCATGTCTTGCGCTTCTTGAAGCACACGCTCATTGAATTGCAACCATGAGAGCTCACGTTCTATCCCAATTCGCCTTTTTTCCATACTTGCAAAAATGAAACGCCAATAGAAATTGAATGTTAAGAAAATTATAACTCGCTAAAAAATATTAGTCTTCCACAATAAAGCGATTACGAGCAATAAATTCCTCGTTTCTAGCCTCGAAAAAGTATACGCCAACGGATAAATCAGAAACGTCAATAGTGAATACTCGATTCGATTGAATATTCAAATTATCCGTTATTATTCGTCCCGAAACATCGGTAATTCTTCCAATAGTTGAAAAAGAGGATTCAATATTCAGCAAGTTATTTGTTGGGTTCGGATAAAGATTGAAATTCCTGTTTGATAATTCAATCACATTGTCTGTAGCACTTACCAATTGGGTTATTGAGCTTGTACAACCCAAATCCGAAGTTGCTGTCAACGTCACGTCATAATAGCCCATAGCCGGAAAAGTATAATCTGGATTTTGAAGGTTCGAAGTGCTACTCCCAAAGTCCCAAGTATATAAGTTAATACTTCCAGATTCAATCGTCGATTCATTGCTAAAACTTACCACGTTCGAAGGAGCATCGTAGGAACTTGAAAACATGACAATGGGAGATGGGTATACAGAAATTGTTTTATCTATTGAATATACGCAGCCATCAACTGTTGTTAAGGTAAGGTTAACGGGGTAATCACCGCTTGTGTTATACACAGCGGTATCATTTTGTAAAGAACTCGTTTGTCCATTTCCAAAATCCCATGCATAGGTTGAAATCGTTCTTCCATTTACAGAAAAATAAGGATACGAAAATTCAATAGAATCTGGACTGCAATAAGGTTGTGTTTGTTCCACTTGTATTGGCGGAATTTCGGACGGTCCATTGAATAAATAACTACTGATATTTCCATTCACCAAAGCAGTAGCTGAGAAAAAGTCTGACGGATAAACCTCAGTGCAAGCACCCACCAATGAAAATCGCAACATCAACAGTTGAGTATACAACGGGGCCGAATAAGTAACCGAAGTTCCAGAAGTGGTGTTACTCAAATAAAGATTGTTCACATTAAAATTTGAAAAAGGATCTAATCCTGACACAAGTGCCGTTGTGCTCACATATGTCAATTTGTTCAAATTGAATTGAAACCAAAAATCAATCGCATTGATTCCAGCAGCATTCGAATGAATAAGAACAGGTATATCAATGTAAAACACCCCAGCATTACTTGAGTATGTTGCCAAAGACAAATCAAACACAACCGTATCAGTCAAGTTCATAAATTCACTTGACCTTACTTGAGAGGCATGAACTTCATTTGAACAAAAAATTCCGGCAATGGCCAGACAAAAAACGAGTAGAAACTTCTTCATAATTGTTGTTTTATTAAATCAAGAAAAGGCTACTCCGTTGAGTAACCTTTTCTTTTAACAAATTCAAACCTAAGTTGCTTATTCGCTAATTACAATACGCTTTGTTGTCAATGCGTTATTGCTATAGAAACGAACGAAATATACTCCAGCACTTAATTCTGGGATATTTACTTCTACCACTTGATTTGCTTTTACAAGTGCACCTGGGTGTACTAATTTACCTGTGATATCCACGATATCCACTTGACCATCTTCGTGAGTCATTACAGTGAACACACCGTTTGAAGGATTTGGATAAATATCAATAGCGTTGTTTCCGCTGACGATTGATCTCGCAAATCTCACTTCAGTTTGCTTACCGTTTAACAATCCTAACTCAGCAGTCATATCTTTTTCAGATACAACACCATCAACAGTTTCGAAAGTGATGTATACCACTCTTGCATTTGAAGAGAACTCGTTCAAATTGAATGCAGAATAACGGAAAGTTTTGTCGTTACTGTTATAGAACGCCTCGCTCTCAGAACCCAACTGAGTATCTTCCGTTGCCATATATGTCAATCTATTCTCTTTTACTTCTAATGCAATATCGAATGCATTGACAGGCTCTTCAGAGATGAAAGATACTGGAACAGATACTTTAGTTCCATCAACAATTACATTGTTCAAATCAACCAAAATATAATCTTCCTCGTTAGTCTTCAAAACTCCATCTGCGGTGTAAGAAGCATAGCTTCCATTCACGTCACCCAACAAAATACCCTTGTATGTTTCTGTACCTACTGTAGGACAAGTCGCATTTGTTGTAGAGTAGTTAGAAACGTTCGTTGGTAAGATAAATGGAACAACAGGAACGTTTGCCTTAGAATACCCTACTCCATCATTTAATGGGAACGTAGAAGAAATTTGATAAGCAGCTCCGGTCAAACGTGCAGCATCAACAAAGATCCAATCTTTAGACGCTTGCCCGTTTGAAACTCCATTGTTGTTGTAGTTCCATGCTTGCATGAATTCTGGGATAGCTAATGTTGCTCTTTGCTTCAACTGCGACAAGTCACCAGCACTAACAACACCGTCTAGGTTCACGTCAAGGGAAAGCATTTGGTAGATTGAAGGTGTTGCCAAAGTATTTAACAATAATGTCTTTCCGATTACGGCATCCGCAGCGTTGATCAACAATTGAACTGAGTTCAAGTTATTAATGTCGCGTTGAATAGAGATACTCTGTCCGTTTGTAAGGTTGTGTGTGAATTGTCCAGCAACGTTCGGAGTTACCGCAGTAGAACCAACTGATGATCCGGTTGCACCGTAAACGTTTGTGATTAAGTATGAGTTAGGTGCAGTCGCATCATAAGAGATTGGGCTGTTATCTGACCAAAACTGAAGGCTAGCCACATAGTTTTGTTGTGTAGTTGAATACATCTTGCGAGACGTTACAGGCTTCGATTGAACACCTGTAATATAACTTTCTTGTAAGAAAGAGATCGATACAGAAGATGAATCGACTGGCAAGAAACCAGGCAAACGAGAAAACTCTACGCAGAAGATGTTTCCTGTTCCAGCGAATTCAGCACTTGCAGGAGCACTTCCATCGAAATACAATGAAAGGTTCAAAGTTCCTGGTGAAGCTATAGCAGAAGCTGTCTCAACATAAGTTGAGTTTGTCAATACGTTGTATACAGTAATGTTACCTGTTGGAACAACCTTTGCAGCGTCGTAGTTCATCACCACGTCGTATCCTTTTACGTTATCCACAGTGTAAGTTGAAGCAGCAGCTACAGGCACGCAATATGTTGCGTTATCACAAGTTTGAGAAACTGCCATTACCTCATAAGGCAAAGCAAGTAAATCATTAATTACAAGTGTTAAAGTTGAAGAAGTTGTGATTGCACCGTTGCTGTCAGTTGCTTTAGCTTCAACAGTCTTCGTTCCAGAAGTACTGTTCCAAGTTGCTGAATAAGGGCTCGTAGCGTCAACACCAACTGATACTCCGTTTACAAAGAATTCAACTTGAGTAACAGTTCCGTCAGAGTCAGAAGCAGAAGCTGTGAAAGTAACCGGTGTCAAAGAAGCGCCAGCTCCTGCAGCAGCAGCAGCATTTGCATAACTCGAGATAACAGCGCTAGAAGAAGGAGAAGTGATAGAAACTGCTGGAGGAACGTTAGCAAGAACGTTCATCGTTACAATGTTTGAAGTACCTGTTAATCCTAGGTCATCTGTAGCAACAGCTTTAACTGTTTGTCCCGATCCTAAAACTGCAGTGTGGTTCATTGTATAAGGTGCTGTATTGTCAACTCCAATTGATACGTTGTTTACGAAGAACTCAACCTGTGAAACAGTACCGTCTACATCTGAAGCAGAAGCGGTAAACGTTAGAACAGTTCCCGCAACAGTAGTCGTTGGAGCAGTTACAGTAATAGTTGGCGCTTGGTTAGCTGCTGAAGTGAAAGACAAAGTCGATGACTGGGTGCTTACACAATCGTTATCTGTAACAATCGCATATACCGTGTGAGCTCCTGCAACTGCAGTATAAGAAGCAGTGTACGGAGAAGAGTTATCAGTTGACAATAATGCTCCGTCCAAGTAGAAAGAAACACCAGTAATTGTTCCGTTTGCATCGGCAGCAGTGGCAGTGAAAGTCATTGCAGTACCGTTGATGATAGCAGAAGTAGATGGAGAAGCTGCTAAAGTGATTGTTGGAGCAACGTTTGGAACAAGGGTAAGAGTTGGGTGAGTTAATTCAGAACCTGTTGGGTTAGAAGAAACGTAGTTCTCCGCAACACCGGTTGCAATGTTTTGAATTTGCAAGTTCAACGCGAAACTAAATTCTCCGTTTGTTGTGAACTGTCCAATCAATACCATATTTGAAGACGTTGGACCTTGAACTCCACCCAAAGCAGCAATAGATCCGTTTGTAAGAACGATAGATCCACCGTTTGTCTGATCTAATACATCAAGAGCAGTACCTAAACCTAATCCGTTTGGAACTACATAAGTTGTACCTGAGCTTGGTAAGAAACCGTCTTGTCCTGAAGCACCGTTAATTGGCAATCCGAAACATCCACCTGGGTTATTCGCTAGGATTGATTGCGCGTTTCCAATGGTTCCATCAGTATCCTCAGATTTCAAAACCCCTGCTTTACCGGCAGCAACACCACCTGTGGTAAACCAAGAGTCAATCATACCTGTATTCTTTCTGATGTTTGTTGTACTTACGGTTCCTGGGTTAATTGAAACACCCCAAGATGGATCGTTATAGAAACCTGTAGTTGTGTTAACAGTTAAGTTGTGTGCAGCATTACCGAACAAGCTGTTAAACTTATAGCCAGCAGCCATATCAACATACACGCGGTAGGTTACAGAACTTGTTGTTAAAGGAGTAACTGCTCCACTTGCAGTTGCATCTGCAACATCAGCAGCATTAGCTTGATAATATTTCTCAACGACTATGCCTTGCAAGCCCTGTGAGAAAGCGGACGATGCAGCCAACATCAATCCCATTCCAAGTAAAAACTTTATTGCTTTCATAATTTTTTGGTTGCGGCTTCCGCAAGGCCCACCAATTTGCGGGCTTGCAGAAACCAATATTTTTCTATTTTTTAGTTACAAGAAGTACCGAATGCAGGAGCAAAAATCAAGAAGTCGTTTACGTCTGTAACGCCATCTAAATTCAAGTCAGTAGCACAAGCACGAACACCTGTAGTCGAATTTAAAACTTGAGAATACGTCCAGTTAGATAACCAATTCTCTCCGTTTACAGAAGAAAATGCACCACGGAAGTTAGCTGGTTCAAAGAAACCATCCACTGGAGGTGTTGGGCAACCCGCAATACCAAGTGCTGGATTTGGAGTTACATCATTTTTAACTGAAACAACATTTGTTGTTGAATTTACTGTGAACGCATAGCTGAACCCTGGCAGAGCTGCTGTAGAAACAGTGTTCAAATCTGCAGCGAATTGATCCGCTTCACCACCAGTAACTGTAGTAGCCGCTGTAGCATTAGCAGTGCTGCTAGAAGCATCTATTCCCAAACCGTTTGAAGATGCCGTTGCGCTATTCATTAAGATGGTGTTACACTTAATAATTAAGCTATTTGGAACAGCCGCTGTGTTTGTGTTTGGAGATTCAGTTGTACCAATATTTCTCCAGTTATGCCAAGCGTTGTAAGTTCTTGCTGGCGTACCGGATAATGATTTTGCGAGATTAATTCCATTCTTGAAGTTTGCAAAAATTGAATTATATAATTCTCCTTCTGCACCGTCTTTGAAATTAGCTCCTGCCAGTCCACGGTTATCGGCTGTTGGTGTTGCTTTACCATTTCCAAGAATTGTGAAGTTATATAAAATTGGATGAGATCTGAACGCTACGTTCGAGGCATTATCATCAGAATCTGCCTCTATTCCATTATCATTATCAGGGCTTGTCCCAGCGCCAGTATTCTTCATTCCAAAGAAGAATTGACACTTTCCTTTCCAACCCAAATCATAATCAAACATATCATCGTTACCAAATAAAGTTGTGATATACTTCAAATTAACTGTTCCGCCGAAAATTTCAATATTGTCATCTGCGCAAGAAACAATTTCAATATGATCAATGGTTGTTCCGCGACCAACCGAACCTAAAGTCAGCCCGTTAATTTCAGCTCCAACAGCGAGAATTGCACCTGAGTGTCTAATAGAAACGTACTTCATTACACCTGAGTTATCATTGTCGTCGAACGAAGCGCCTCCTGAAACGAATGGAGCTGAATAATTTATATTTCCTACCCACGGTCCAGTTCCACTAGTAAATGTCGGCGCAGTGCCTGTGAAAAATTGACCTGCAGTGCCAGCAGGAAGAGCATAAACACCATCAAAAGTTGCTTGAGTAACTGCACCTGTGGTTGCAGTATTTAAAGTAACCACTTGACCTTGCACAGAGGATACCAAAGTACCCGGTGCTATTCCTGTTCCGGAAACCGCCATACCTGGCAAAGCATAAGCCCCATTAGCAGTCAACGTAATTGTAGTTGATGTTGATGCAGATACGTTTTGGGTGAAAGAATATGTGTTCGGTGTTGGAATTGTACCTGAAGTAACGTTAGTCGGAGTTGAAATTGCTACGCCATATTGATCTTGAGGATTGGTTGTTGCAAAACCTTCAATGGTACCTAGACCGTCGGCTACCGCCAATTTACCTGCACCACCTGGAACAAATGGACCGTTAGCTGCAAGTGTAAGATTATTCGAAGCTTTTCCTAAAACAACTACTCCTCCCCATTTACCAATATTGTCTATTCCATATGTTCCATCCATTGGATCAGCAGCAGCAGTGAACACAATTGGACAAGATTCAGTTCCTGCGGCATTAATTTTACCTCCTCGTGAAATTATCAAAGCAGTAGCCTCTGCTGGAACGGCATTTGCTGCACCCTTAATAACCGTACCTGGCGCTATATTCAGCGACTGACCTGAGGGTATGTAAATCTTTTTATCTAGGATGTACGTTTTGTCGCAAGTGAAGGTAGCTCCTTGCGTTAATTCACCTCCAAAAGTTCCGTTGATTGCAACATAACCAGGAAGGCTCGTTACGCTGATTGTTGGTCTACTCGCAACCGGTGGACAGCCACACTCAGCTCCCAAGTTAGATTGTGCTTTTACACCAGCAAAAGCACCGAAAGCCAAAGTGAGAGAAGCGATGGCTTTGAAAATGTTTTGATTAGTTTTCATTTGTTTATTTTATTTTGGAGCAAAGATGCCCTTTCAATAAACCTTTAAAATGAAGATGACTTTGTGGTTTTGTTAAAGAAATTAGCCGTTACGTTTCATACGTATTAACCCTTCTTCATATTGGGTTAACGACACTTGCGAGAGAAAAAACGAGTTAAAAATTACTTGCTCTTTCGTAAACTAAGAGACAAACCGAAGGCGACTGGACGTCTATTAATACCTTGATTAGTGATAGATGAAACGAACGAAGTCGCGTAACATTCAGTTCGCACATTCCATTTCTTGTCTAAGACAAAATCGTAACCAAAGGAAACTCTTAATGCATGATTGATTGAATTGAAATCATTCTTGACCAATAATGTTTCTTCATTGTTTGAACCCGCGTATGAATATGCAATTCGATTGTTGATGTAGTAATTCAAAACATAGCCGAATGAAAAATAAGGACGAGCATATTTGTTCGAACCGAAAGAATATGAAGCTACCACTGGAAGTTCAATAAATCTGTAATTCGATTTATAAAAATCAACACCTAAATCAGTCAAGGAATCTATCGTTTCAACCATATTTAAATATCCTAAACCCGCACGCAGAGATAACTTTTCAGAAAACTTTTTCTCACCAAAAACTCCTGCTGAATATCCAAAACCACCACGTGAAATGTTACTCATATCAGTATTTAACCAACTCAATTCTTCTGAAGAGGAAGTGACGCGTGAAGTGTAGCTTGGAGAAAAATAACCCCCTATTGCTAATGATTTCTGTGCACCAATTTGAACAGACAATACAACCGCAAACAATATGAATGAACCGAACTTTTTCATAATTAATTATTCTTTACACAACGAATACTCATGCCGTATTCTTTGTAGGTGTGTTGTCTAAAAATTCGAGTTTGACTTGCGTCGAAGTATCGGTACCAAGCTTCATTTCCATCAGTACTTGCAGTCCACCAAAATGCAGTGTTACCCTGCAAGTTAACTTCACCATTGAAAACCCTACATCCTCCTGGTTTTGCATTAAACTGATAAGTATCTTTTCCAAATAAAGTAGCGCCCTCAGGCCAACCTGCTGAATTTTTAGCAGTCAATAATTCTGCTTCTGTTGTGCCTCTCCATCCTAAAGAACCCGATTCATTTTGAGACATTCCTATTTCTCTCTCTAAGGCTTTCCAATCCTCATCTGTGGCTACATGCCACCCTTCCGGCGCAATATTTAAAGAAGATTCTACAACCGCATAATTGTAGAGCAATCCGAATTGACCATTGTTAATTGTTGTATATGCTGGTTCATTTGCTTGGGACCAAATGGTATCATTAGCGTTCTCGTCAATGAATGTTATAGCTGAACCGTCATTGAATTTTGTCACACGTAAGTTCTCTGCTGTCCACCACTGATTTCCAATTTTAACAGTCTTGTATGTATTTCCTTGGATATCACTAACGCTGCCTGTTTCAACAACTGGTTGCTCAGGACTATCTGTATCACACGATTGAAGAACTGCCATGCAAACCAAAGAAAAAACGGCTACGGTGTTTAAAAGTAACGGTCTCATAACTTGATAAATAATTTGTGTTTGCTCATTCCTCCATTCGAAACTTTCATTTGATATAACCCGGGAACCAATTCAGAAGTTTCAATTGGAACAATAATATTCAGATCGGAAGCAACTACTGAAGCTGACTTCATATTCGTACCATAAGAATTGTAGATTTCATAATACCATAGTCCTTCTATTCCTGAAATGATATTCAAAGTCAAATTGTTTTCTGTTGGATTTGGATAAACATTTATATCGAAGTCATCTCCCATAAGCGATGGACAAACTTCTTCTATGTTCCTTCCTGCACATGAACCAGGATAACAACACAAAGCCTCTACACTAATATTAACAGCTGGGTCGTAATTACACGCCAAGGAGTCCATGCATCCGAAAATAATTGGAGTAATACAACTTCCTTCTTCCAAACAAACGAAAGAAGAATTGTACTCCAAGTAATTCGGATTATTGCATCCACAAGAATATGGATAACTTAGAAATGCATTATACTTTTCGTTTGCTCCCAATAACGTGTCTTTGGAAACATAATTCACAACAGTTGGAACCCCATTTACCAATTCTTCAACCGTTATATTCATATTGAATGCAAGCTCTCCTAATGTGGTAAGCTGAGCAATAATCACTTGATTGCTATCTGCAACTGTGCCCGATACTCCGGAACAACTTAACTGAAAATTGTTACTCTCGAAATTGCTATTCGGAACGATAGACCCAAACATGGTAGAATCGGTTCCAGAGAAGAAATCCAACACCCCATTGCTCTGCCAATTTGAAGGTGCCGAGTTTAACGTATCCATACCGTCTGCAACGGTCAAAGGACTACCACACGTAGGGTCTTCATTTATTAGCAATCCAGAGGCAACTGCTGCACTTCCTCCATCATTATTGATTCCTCCAACAAAAGACCCATCAGTATCTTGGTCTTTCAATATTCCATAGTAATACTTCGTCCCTTGTCGTGCGGTCTGACCTAGGGTAAGCCATGTGTCCAATGCAACTGTGTTCTCCAAATATCTTCCTTTAATAAAGTCTTTTCCGAACGATTGTCCATCGAGAATATTATTGAAAAACACTTCTGAACTCGAAATAGAAAACGGATGATTTGCGTCACCATAAATACGCTTGAGTATTGTGCCTGGTTTTAAATCAACATAAACTCTATAAGTTGTCGATCCAATTGGAACCCCTCCGCCGGAAGTGTCTGTAGCATCATTCGTATCGCTCACGTAGTATTTTTCTACTATTACTTTTTCCAATTGTGCGGAAGCAAAATGAGTAAGAAATACTGATAATAATATGGTTGTAATTAGATTCTTCATCTCTAGCAGTAATTAGAGTTTGTAAGCAAAACTGACTAAGAAATTCGTGCCGTATCGGAAACGATCGAAATCGACGTATCCGCTTGGTAAGTCATACGACCTGCGAACTGGCGAGTTCAATATATCTCGAATGGTAATGCTTGCACTGTAGTGTTCACCTAACGATTTACTTATCTTGAAATCTAATAAATGGCGTGGGATTTCATACACGTCTGGTCTTCCTTTCACCGCTCCTGCAATTACCAAGCGAGGGCCTTGTACATTGTAACTAATGGTAGCGGTTAAGCCCAAAGAATCGGAAGTATAAGATAGAATCGAATTGAACAAATAAGGTGCTTGTCCGAACATAGGACGATAAAGCGTATCTATGATTGTATACACTTTTATACCATCTATAATTTGTAAATCTTTACGCACGAATTCAGCTTCAGATTTAACTAAAGTCAGATTGGCACGAAACTCGAAATTCTTTCCAAGTTGTTTCTTCCCTTCAATCTCAATTCCGCGAACTGTCGATTGCTCAATATTATCCCAAGTAATACCGGCACCTCCAAATCCCATTTCGATGTGATTGCGGAAATCTTTGTAAAATACACTTGCAGAAACATTGTCACCATTTCCAAAATAAACTTCACCTCGAAAATCATAATTCGTGATTTCAACAATCTTCAAATCTGAATTTCCATAAATCAAAGTTCTAAATTCATTGTCATAGATTGCTGCATCACTTAATTCTCTGATACTAGGCCTAGCAAGAGACTTGCTATAATTCAATCGAAGATTACTCTGTGTTTCTTTCTTCGTTTTCAATTTATAGATTAGACTTCCACTTGGTAATAAATTCCACTGATCAAGAGACGCTGCATTCACTAAGGCAAATCCACCCACATTTTCTCTTCGAATATCATTTACACCATAACCCAATTCATAAAATGAATCTGCATCTGTAAAAATATCGGTATGCTCCATTCTTACACCACCAGAAAAACGCAACGATTGATTTATTTCGAAATCAATCAAACCATAAAGCGCATCGACATTGCTATTACCAAAACTGTGATTTCTTTCAAAATCAAAATCCATGTAATAGTAATCAAGAGTACCATTCTGAATAACAAACTTGTCTGGTTTTAAATAATTATTCAAATCTCCATCTAGCAAAGGCTCAACAACACCTTGATTTCCGTTAAACAATCTATATTCATTGTTGTCAATCTTTCTATAATTCCGTTGAGTTGCAGCACCGAATTTAAACTTCCTTGCTACCCCTTCTATTTTTGATTTGATAGGTAATTCAAATCCGATTCTTCCGTCGAAAATATTCTCGTCTAAGAAGCGGTCATATCTGCGTATTCCTTCGCCTGCAGTTGGTGCAAACTCGTAACCGGTTACAGTATTGTAATCTAAAAATCTCAAGTATTGAGTGGCCTTAAAATCGGGAGCAATACTGCTTCCGTCTGTGTATGATGCATTTACATCTAACTTCAATTTAAGCGAAGGAATATAGTGTTGCGAAGAATACTGATAAATCAATTGCTTGCGCTGCTCATAAAATATATTTTTGAAAATAGCCGCTTCCTGATTGACCAAACCTTGAGGCATTTCTTCAAAACTGGCTACATCATTGTTACCAATTATATTCGGCATGAATAGCAAAGAAACCTTATTGTTCTTATTGAGTTTGTATGCCAAATTGATCAAGGCACTTATCGAATTTGTCTCGCGACTTATTATCGCATTGTCTTGTCTTTCGAATAAATAACCCAACGTTTCATCTCCGACGCGTTGAGATATTCCATTAGGGTCATAGCGTACCGCAGACCCATACTTAAATCCGAAAATGAAACCCAACTCTTTTCCGAACAACGTTTTTTGATCTCCAATGCTGAAGCTCTGCGAAAAATTAATTGGTGCTCTGCGAAACCTCGTATTCCAATTGTTATTGAACCCATTGTTATAATCGGTTCCGTTTGGATTTATTAAATCAAAGGCTTGGGGTTTGTATGTGGAATTGTACTGAGCACGTGCATTTGCAAAAGCAGTCGGATCATTGAATTGTGCTGGCGATAAAAGTCCCAATTGGACCAAACCTAATCGGAAATAAGCATCGCCTTGCGCGTCTCCATCATTCCAACCGTGGATGCCTTGTTGGGCAAAATAATCACCCAATCCCAAAGCTACCATTTGCTGATAAGTCGAAGGGTCGAGATTCGGAACTGTCAAGTTATCATTATCTCTAATTCGAAGCCCGTTGTCGAAGCCCAACCAATCGGTACTACTCCGGTCTGAAGTAATAAAATTTTTGAAAGTCGTTTGCGCATTGTAACCGAATTGAGACTCAATGTTTACTGCCAGTTTATCCGGATAATCCTTCGTCTCAACAGATATATAAGCACCCGCCCAATCACCCGGTAAATCGGCACTTTGCGTTTTAGAAATAACAATATTATCTACTAAACTCGAAGGGAATATATCTAGCTTAATGTTGTTGGTCAATGGATCCAGTGTGGGAATACGAGAACCGTTTAGAGTAGTACGCACATAGCGGTCACCAATACCACGGACTGTAATCAATCCTCCATTCGTTGAAACTCCAGAAACACGTGCAATAGCATTCACCACATTCGCATCGCCCGTCTTTTTCATGACTTCAGCAGAAATGAAATCCAACGTTACAGCAGAATTCATTTTCATTTTTTCCATGTAACCGTCGTTCGCTTTTACACGCTTGGCAACGACATCCATGCCCTTCATAATACTTGCAGAACTGACAAGCGTGTATTCCTTATTAATTGTATTTCCCCCGTTCAACTGAATTTTTTCTTCTAAGGTTTGATAACCCATGATGATAAAATTCAATGTGTAAATTTTGGAATCTGGCAGCTTCAAAGAAAATGCACCGTCGAAATCTGATTGTGTAATGACAGACTCATTCTCAACAGCACGAACGATCACGCCGTACATGTTTTCACCTTTTTCATCTGTAATTTTTCCTCTTAATGTTCCTTGCGCGTTTGAAGCAAGGACAGCTAGGAAAAGAAAAAGAACCGCAAAAAAGTTTTTCATGCCCACTCGTTTCTAGATTCTTATTTCTTAACAAATTTCAAGCTGTGAACTTGTCCTTTTCTTTCCAATTGAACGGTGTAGAAACCATTCGGTAAATTCGAAGTGTCAATGGTCTTCTTCGTGCTCCAATAAACCTCATTCAAAACCACGCGACCTGTCACATCGAAAATATTCATTGTTATTTTGTCCACCTGATTGTTAGACTGAATCAACGTCAATTCGTTTTCGCAAGGATTTGGGTACGCTGAAAACTCCACGTTAGAAACAACTCCCGTTGATTCCACTAAATCAATTACTGGTGGCAATGAAGTATAAATTAATGTTGTATCTACCAATTCTCCTGCTTGTGCAGAGTCTGGAACAAATATTTGGCTTTCACCAGCAACTGGAGTAGAAAGCTGCAAATTCAATCGGAAACTGAAAACACCATCTGTTGTAAACTGCCCCAACAATACGTGATTGCTTGGTGTTACTCCTTCCATTCCACCTAAGGCTGCAATAGCAGCACCATTCGTGGTGAAGTCGTTTCCAACGGATTGATCGAAAATATCTAGCTCTGTAGTAATTCCCAATACATTCGGAAGAATTGGAGTACCAGGCATTAATCCGTCTACCCCATCAATACCTGTAATTGGCAATCCTGCCAAGGCATCGGTGCTCGCCAAAATACCTTGGTTGTTTCCAATGGTTCCATCGGTATCTTCTGTTTTTAAAACCCCGCACAAACCGTTTGCAACACCACCAATGGTGAAATAAGAATCAATCAAAGTTGTGTTCTTCTTTGTGTTGTTTACGCTAGTCCCTTGATATACTTTGAATCCATAATTCGGATCATTGTAAAAGGCTGTAGTCGTATTGACATTCATGGTATGCTGCGGAGACCCAAACAACTGTATCACTTTATAGCCCGGTAGTAAATTCGCATAGACTCTGTAGGTAACTGACCCAACATGCAAGGGATACATTGCGCCGTTGTCACTGGCGTCTATTGAATCAGCAGCATCTGAAATGTAATATTTTTCAACAACAATTCCCTCCAATCCAATTTGAGAGAACGCCATGTAAGAAGACATCAGCGATGCAATAAGTACTAAGCTTTTTTTCATCTTATTTATTTTTATTTTTTTTATTCTTTTTACTGTCTGAATTGTATATCAAATCTGGGTGTGTCCATTCACCCTCTTCAGTCACTGGATTCTTAGCCACATACTTTTGAGAAGTACCATTGGGTGCACCAATAAGAACATTCAACTCAAAGGATAAATTTCCTTTTGTAGTAAATTGACCAATAAGAACGCAATTCGACGAGAGTGAATCAGCTCCCACAGAACCTTTTCCAAGACACGCCCAAGCGCCATTATCAGTGTATATTCTTTTTTCAGAAGTAGTAGTTCCGATAACCTTTGATAAGAAATCCATTTGAAAGAAAGTAGGAACAGGTAACACAGCAGAACGCTTCATGCCGTCAATTTCATAAAGCGGAACAAATTTCTTTTTGCCTTTGAAATAACCTTTTTCAAAAACAATAAAATCATCACTTATCGTATCGTCGTATCCTTTCAAAATACCCAAATGCCCCTCAGCACATGCTCCGACAGAAAGCCAAGAATCAAGCAAAGCAATGTTCTTTTTATAGGTTCGCTCGGGAATGATATTCGGTTGAATATTTCCTGTTTCTAAGTGATTGTAAAAATTCTCGGAAGACTCAATAATTAGGGGATGATTTGGTGTTCCGTATGCCGCTTGAAAACGAAAGCCTGGTTTTAAATCGACGTATATCCGATAGGTTACGCTGCCTTCAGGCAAATCTCCACTGTACAATTTCCCTGCGTTGTCGGCCTCGGTTGAGACATAAAATTTCTCTACAATAATGCCCTCTAAACCATCTTGCGTGAAACCTTTAAAACCCAAGAGCAAGGCGAATAATATTGTAGGAAATTTTAGTGTCTTCATAACCCAATCAAACTTGTGCAAGATTAGTTTGCGAAGAGAAAATTGATATTAAAACAAGGTTATGATAAACGAAAACAATAACGCATTGTGTAACCGTATTGTTAAGAACGGAAACGGCCTCATAGAGAGGCCGCTCACATCAATCAAATTTCAGTTATTGCTTTACGAATGTTTTACGAATTCCGCCAATTCGAACGATGTAGTATCCTGCGGTGAAACTTGATACATCAACAGTATTAATAGTTCCAAAAACACGCTCAGCCTGAACTAACTCACCAATTCCGTTGTAAATCTCAATGTTCCTTTCATCCTGTTCAGTCCATGAAATGGTTAACTGATCCGAAGCTGGATTTGGGAATAAATTAAATGTGAAAGCAGATAACTCTCCGACACCCACATCGCTTGTATTTGGATTGCAATCGTCATCGATTCCGTTTTCCCAAATTTCTGTTGCTGCTGGGTTCACCAATTCGTTTGTATCGTCGCAATCCTCGCTGTTTGAGACAAATAATTCAGTAGGGTCGATACAAAAGTCTTGGGTATTATTCAAATCACCATAAGTATCTCCGTCGGCATCTGCGAAATAAGTTGCAAACGTCAAACCATTATCTACTTCTCCGTTGCAATCGTCATCAATGTCGTTACACACCTCAGAAGCTCCAGTATTTACCGAGAAGTTCATGTCGTTACAATCCAGAGAATTGTCCACATATCCCGCCGGTGTTGCACATGCAAATTCAACGAAATCATCCGTACCAAAACCATCTTGATCAAAATCGTAAAAGTAATTGCTGAACAACAACCCTTCATCGATTTGTCCGTTGCAATTCTCATCGGCATTATTACAAACTTCTGAAGCACTTTCATTAATCGAGAAATTTGCATCGTTACAATCGGTTGAGTTCGTTACATATCCCGCTGGCTGAACACATGTAATCGTCAGGGCATTCAAATCACCGAATCCATCGCCGTCAGCATCGAAATAAAAATTCTCATTCGCTATGGTTGTTACAACCAATGTATCTGAATCTTGACATCCGAGTGCATTGGTTCCAATCACTGCAATTTCTTCTGTCATATTTACAATTACACCATAGGTGTTGAAAACACCATTGCTCCATACATAGTCCGTTGCTCCAGTCGCATTGAATTCAACATATGTTCCTTCGCAAACTGTAACATCGGCACCTGCGTATACAACAGGAAGTTCATTCACCTGAACATTCCACTCTTCTGTTGACTCGCAACCGAATTCATTGATTCCGACAACAGAGTACACTTCAGAAATCGTTGGTGTAATGGAAGAACCGTTCGGAAGAGTTCCATTCCAAACAAGACTTTCAGCACCTTGTGCACTCAATTGAATTTCATCTCCTAAACAAATTGAAGCATCTGCTGGAACAGTCAGAACGGGCAATGCATGAATGGTTACAACGATATCGCTGTATGAATGACTACATTGAAAATTGGAGTTTGAAACTTCTAAATGGTATACACCACTCTCAGTAGCAGAAATAGTGTCGGCGTTCATCATTCCAAAAGCCTGACCATCTTTGAACCACTGAGCACTAACATCCGTACCCAATGTTGCGGACAATTCAATCGATTCTCCGAAGCAAGCCGAAGTACTCGCTGGAGTTGTAACAACCGCTGAAAGAGAGGCGCAAGTATTCGCTGCAAAAATTGATAAAGTGCTACTCACTTCATTCGCAAGAATTACAATGGCTTGTCCGTTTGGAGAATCCTCTGCCGATATGAAAATAATTCCTTCAGCACCCAAATCCGGGCCACTTCCAGCGAGCGTTCTGTTGTTTACGTATGTGACAAAAACTGGGGCATTTGGATTTTCCACATTGAAGACCATACATCCACCCACGCGTTCTAATGCAATAAATGCATAGTGTATGCCGTCTATTTCTGCAACGGTTACTCCTTCTGGCTCCGGGCCTTTATCGTCACTTCTATTCTTAGAAATAGCAGCTCCTGCGGCATTTGAAGCATTAAAGTATGACGCAGTTAATGGAGAGTTTGCAGTAATTTTTTCAAACAAATCTTTTGAATCGAATACCAGCTCATTTGTCTCTGCATTGCGAATGGTGAACGAACGAGAGCCCATTACATGCAACTCATCGTAATCGCCATCTCCGTCTGTATCTCCTGAATATTTCAAGGCACTTAGTCTTCCTAAAAATCTATTGTTTCTTAAGATAGACGCCTGTGGAAATGCAACGGGATCAAGGTTATTAAAGACTGATGAAGAAATTCTATTGGCATCTATTACAGAACCAAACTCTCTTGAATCACCTTCGTTCGCCATGAATACATATCCATTTCCATTTATGGTAGAATAAGAAATTGCATCGGGCATGTATACACCGCGAATAGGAATTCCAGATGTATTCAATATTGCACCACTTTGATCTGAAGCATCCAACGAGTTTCCAGATTCTTCAGAATAATCTGCAAATCCCAAAGGACGAATAGATTCAATGGTGTTCGTTAATAAATCAACAACCAAAATGGCATTGTTCTCTTGTAATGTTATGTATGCTTTGGTGTTGTCGTCTGAGACAGCAACATATTCTGGTTCTAGATCTTGAGCAACCGTTGCTGAAGTTGAAAATATTCTTATACCCTGTGCACGAAGAGCTACTTCTTGTCCGTTGAATTGGGTCAATGAAATTTGCGTTGCATTTGCATTTGTCAGATTCGCAATACCTCCACTAATGTCTACAACAGTTATTGAACCTTCTGGGTCAATTGAGTAAGTAGAATTCGGCTCTCCTTCATTCGCTGTGATAACTTTCGTGTAATCCTTAGAGAATGTAATCATGTCAGGCATTGCGCCAGCAATTACTTCATTTACATAGATACCATCTGGATTGAAGAACACAATTTTCCCATTTTCTTGAGCATTCGAATTCTCGATTGCAACAGCTACAATTCCGTCATGAACGGCAATAGAATTAATATTACCATACGGAGTCATATCAATTGAAGAAATCAAGACCGGAGCAGCAGGATTGGCAAAGTCTACAATATCCATCTTTGCAGCAACGCTGTTTGCAATGAATAAGCGTTGCGTTAATCTGCAATGGGCAACGATTTCAGCAGAGTTGATACCAGAAGCTCCATTAGAAAAACTTGAAAGCAAATTCAAATTCAATTCGTTTGTTGAAGGGATGTCATTAACCTCATTGTCTTTAATGAATATAATTCTGTAGTTATTTGACGCATGAACAACCCCATTGCTTGACGAGAGAATTCTAACAATTATACGTTCCGCATTTTCAATCACCGAATCATCAATGATGGAAACCGAATGATTCACTACTCCGTTCGTAAGTGGCTCAATTACTAAAGAGTCTATCCACGTAAAATCAGAACCGACAGTAGCATTGGAATAAACAGAAAGTTCAAATTGAACATTAATAGGTAATGCATTTGCGTTCGTCACAGATACAGGAATTGAAACCAAGCCCGCGTTTTCATTTACTTGAATGAAATTGGAAGCCGATGCAATACTTATTTCCGCTTGAGGACAGCCAACGTTAATTAACCCATCGCAGTTATCGTCAATTAAATTCAAACAATTCTCAGATGCTCCAGGAGAAATGGCCGCAGCGTTGTCGTCACAATCTGTGTTTGAAAGAACGAAACCGATTACCGCTGAACAGCTTACAACAGAAGAATCTAAAGTTCCATAACCATCTGCATCTTGGTCAAGGTAATATGTTTGACCGTATGTGCATGAATTATCATTTGTTGTAGCTGAAGAATTGTAATTACAAGCTACAGCGTCCATACATCCTGAGACTGGATTCAAGGGTTGAATAGATGTTCTTGGAGAACCAACATTCATTGCTGCATCGGCACTATTTACAGTTACTTGACTTTGAATTGTTCCTAAGACACTCACTAATCCAACATTGGCAGCACCTACATACATCGGATCGAAGTTTCCTGCAATATCATAACCCCAATAAAAAGAGGATCCTGCTGTTGCAGCGCCAAAACTTACGCGCCAAACTTCTGTTCCGCTAGCATTAAAAACAATTACCCCATCTCCCGAAGAAGAAAGACCAATTCCACTACCCGTATAAGTTCCTACTTGGACAGTCTCTGCCAAACCCCAGAACGTTCTGAACGTCGAAGCATATGCAGCACTGGCGTTCTCACAAAACATTACTCGCTCATTTGGAGCAATGGATGTGACTCCATTCAACAAAACAGACGTTGCAAAATTGAACGAATTATCGTCCACCTTCCAGCCCGTAATATCAATAGCTGTGCTCCCGTAATTCGTCAATTCGAACCAATCAGATGTTCCACCGCTCGACATCACTTCAGTAATACGAACTTGCGATTGAAGAGATAAGGAGCATACCAACAGAAGTAACCCCAATAAAAACTTTTTCATGTGAATGATTTTTGTGCAAATCACCACACACCTTGCTATTAAGAAATTAACTGAAGATAAACGTTACGTCAATTACAACCGACTACTTGTTAATTCAATGTTCAATATGAAAATTCTACGTTATAAAATTGTGCGCGTATCGTTAAGAAAAAAATACCCCCGCCGTGACTCGAACACGGATTAGCTGTTTAGGAAACGGCCGTTTTATCCTGTTAAACTACAGGGGCATTGATTTAATTACAAATCTCGATAAAATATAGTTGTCGAAAGTAATTCATCTTATTTTTGATGTATGAAAAAAATAATCTTTCTTGCCCTTGCATGCAGCGCACTTTTTATCTCTTCATGCCGAAAAGACCTTGGCACGAAGTGTAAATCCTTCACGCGCGTGAGTGTGACAAATATGGTGGGGGACAAAGAATTTCATTTAGATAGTACCTACACGAACGCAGCCGGAGAAGATTATTATGCCTACATGCTCAAGTATTACTTCTCGCACATGGCCTTGGTGAATGAAAACGGTGAGCGTGTTGAGTTGTATGCCCATGAATTAATAGATCATGCTGTACCTTCTTCAATGCAACTCGATCAAGTTGAAATTCCGGATGGTCACTATACTGCTTTAGAATTCAATTTAGGTGTTGACTCTCTTCACAACCATACAGGAGATCAAGCCGGAGATTTAGACCCTCTTTATGGAATGATTTGGACCTGGAATACTGGGTACATTTTCTTCAAACAAGAAGGTTACTTCACTTCAAGCACTTCAGGAACGCAGCAGCCCCTTATTTATCATTACGGGACAGATCGCGCATTGGCTCCAATTACATTGCCAATTGAATTGCATGTCGAAGGGAATAAATCTGTGATTCAACTTCAATTCGATTTGGATAAATTGTATAGCAGTCCAAATGTTGTAGCCTTCACCGGAAACAATAATCACCAAAGCGTATCGTCTTCTGATATTCCTTGGATTAACATACTCCGCGAAAATTTCCCAAATACCTTCTCTGCGAACGCATACGTATTCATGGAAGAATGAAAAAATTAGTTATTGCCTTTGTACTCATCACTCCGTTCATTTTCGTTGCTTGCGACAAAGACGAAGAGGATCAACCCGTTGCTACACCCTATACATTGGTGATTCCTCAGGGGCTACCGCCGATGAATATTCCTTCAACGAACCCTCTTACCGTTGAAGGGGTTGCGCTTGGAAAACGATTATTTTATGATCCTATTTTATCTGGAAACAATACGCAGAGTTGTGCTAGCTGCCACCTCCAAGAATATGGATTTACAGATCCGAATCAATTCAGTACTGGCATAGATGGTATTCAAGGACCACGAAATGCAATGCCGCTCATTAACCTCGGTTGGCAAACAAAATTCTTTTGGGACGGCGGTGCAAACGGTTTAGAGAGTCAGGTGATGGGACCAATCACGAATCCCATAGAAATGCACGAGACTATGGCCAACGCTGTAGCCAAACTAAACGCACACCCTGAATACCCCGAATTATTCAAAGCAGCATTTGGAAGTTCTGAAGTGACTTCACAAAACCTTATGCGAGCCATCGCTCAGTTTGAGCGAACCCTTATTTCAGGGAATTCCAAATACGACCAGTATTTGCGCGGAGAGGCCCTTCTTACCCCGCAAGAGCTCAGCGGAAAGGCTTTGTTTGAGGATATGGATAAAGGAGACTGTGTTCACTGTCATTCAGCGGGATCTACCTTTAGCGATTTCGAATTCAGAAATACAGGACTCGACAGCATTCCTGTTGACGAAGGAAGATATTTAATCACATTCAACCCAAGTGATCGTGGAAAATTCAAGACCCCATCACTTAGAAATATCGAGTTAACAGGACCATATATGCACGATGGCCGTTTTCAAACATTACTTGAATGTGTTGAACACTACAACACAGGTTTCCGCTACACAGAAAACCTCGATCCGAATTTATTCTTCGCTGTGAAAGGAAGATTATCTCAGCAAGAAATGGAAGACATTGTTGCCTTCTTGAAGACATTAACAGACATGGAGTTCGTCAACAATCCCGACTTCCATTAATACTTCTCCAATCGCTTCACTACCGTTCCGAAGTTTGTTTCAACTTGAATCACATAGACTCCGTTCGCTAACGAACTGAAATCAAAATCGATTTGATTCGACGTTTTTAATGAAGGGACATGTTGAATTCTTCCAGCTAAATCGGATACGGTAATCCTTTCAATTTCCACTGCTCTATGGAATGAGAGTGTACTCGTATTGGATGTCGGATTCGGGAAGAACTTTGTATCCTCTAAGACGTTTTCTTCAACCGAATTAATCGTGCACACTGCAACATTGTCGATATAAAAATTATTTCCCCAATGTCCTCTGTTTTGAAAAGCAATAAGAACCTCAGCATCTTCCCATACATACTGCTGAAGGAAAATTTCTTCCAAACGCCACTGGTCTATAGTGGGGACAAATAAATCCGTTGTATTTGGTGCGGTAGCCAATTCCTGACCTCCTTTCACATACATTTCAGTCCAGGTAGCTCCACAATCTGTGCTTAATAAAACTGCCAACGTATCTGAATATTGACCCCCATATTCGGCATAAGCCACATCGAAATCAATCACCCAAGTGCCTCCACTCCAAAAAGTAATTTGCTTCTCAACAATGAGTTCATCTCTGTTTCCAACTACATCTACCCAATAATTAGGGAAAGTAATCGAATGTGTCCCGAAACCATAAGCACTGCATGCATCACTTATCGAAAACACATCTCCACCACCCGTGCTATGACCGAACGTCCATTCGGTCGGAATAGCACCATTATCGAATGGCTCATAAACACACTCATTGTTTGGCAGGGTAGATTGCACATATGCTTGTTTTGTTTTAGATGCTGTAATCCCATTGTCCGTTACTTCTAACGTTACGTCAAAGACTCCGGTTGAAGCATAGACAACGGTCGGATATTTTTCCGTACTTGTTGAAGGGGTTGCTCCTGGGAAGCTCCAGAGGTATGTCGCGTTTGCCGAGGCCACACTATGATCTACGAAATGTATGGTTTCGCCCGGACAGACATATGTTCCGCGCTCACCGGCAAAGTCGACTAACAAAGAAGAAGCTTCAAACAAGGGAGCTTCGTATACTCCCAAATTCCAAGTTGCTAAACGCAATTTATTGTCTCTGTAGAATGGAACTATTCGAATCGGCTCCGTTCCCGCAGGAAGCCCACTGCTGTATTCAATCCACTCATTCATACTTGCATTTCTATAAAGCACCCTGCCATGGAGCAATGCAATATACACTCCGGCATTGGATCCCAATTGCGAACAAATAGACCAGATACGATCTGAACCAATTGCTGTTCCCGACCAATTCTCATAATTCGCACCACCATCATTGGTGTAATACACTTTTTGAGAATTGTTCGCATTGGTATATCCCAACCAAAATTCCTGAGGCGTATTTCCTAAAGTAAACACCATGTTATTCTGACTTAATGGTAACGACACCTGATTCCAAGTATCACCACCATCCATGGTTCTCCACAATTTCATTGATCCATTTATACGCTGCTGTGCATAGATGACATTTGCATCTGAATAAGACTGTTCAATCCACACAACCTTATCCGTAACATCAGTACCGAAGGCATATTGCTCCGACCATGATTGTCCTCCATTTATACTCTTGTAGATCTTGTTCTCTTTTCCTAACCAAGCAACGTTGTAATAATGTGAATCGAAAAGTATTCTGGAACTTTCATTGAACCAGTAACTTTCATTCGGAAATAAACTTACATTAAATCCAGTTGGATTTCCTGTTAAAGCATCAGGCAAAACCCTTCCACCTATGTCTGAAAAACTTACTTTGTTCTCGTCGGAATAATTGACGTATCCGGTTGCTGCTTCCCCTCCGCCAAGTGCCAAGAAATTGCCCGACCCGTAGGCTTCATAATAACCCATGTTTCCATTGTGGTAGCGACCGCCCACCATAATGTCTTCATTCCATCCTTGATCATACCCCCAAAGATTCACCGCCATAATGCCGTAGTTCTTCGCATCGAAAGTTTGCATAAAATCAGTCGAAACATTTATACCACCGTCGTTGCTGCACCAAATAGTCTCTGTCGTTGGACTGTCTTTGTAAATTCTAAATTCTTGCTGATCTACGTGGTAGTTTGGCAATCCGCCAATGTATCCCGCAACCCCGTCATACGTGGCTCCAGCGTCTTCCGTTAACCATACATTCAATCCTCCGATTAAGACTTTGTCGGGATTTATTTGTGAAGCCACCAACGTTGTGTTGTAATGAATCTGAGTGTAGGTACCATCGTCGGCCGAGAAGTTCATCAGATTCGGATGGGTATCAGAATTGTAAGGTGTGCCTATTACACCATGATTATTCACCCACGATTCACCACCGTCATAACTTACATACAATCCAATCCAGCCGTTCAATTCAACGTTTTCACTATACGTTCCATACCCGGCTAAAGCGACATAAATTCTATTCGGATCGGCTTCAGTCACTGCCATATGTCCGCCCAACAATTCCACATTTGTATAGCCCGTATTCTCAGCAAACCAGCCATTATCGTACATCGCAAAGTTCAAACCCGTGTCGGTACTTTTATAAAACTTCGCTATTCCAATCGTCGGTTCGAAATGAACGGTATACACAACCGAATAATCATTCGGTTTGAAGGAAACGGTCATGCATTCATTCGGAAGAATTTCAGTCCACGTGTCTCCAGTATCCTCTGATCTATATAATCCAAGATTCGTTGCAGCAAATACAATGTTGGGTTGAAGGGGGTGAAAAGCAAACTCCCAAACATTTATGTTTAATGCCTCGAAAGATGACCCTCCAGTGATATTCCAAGTAACTCCTCCGTCAACTGATTTGTAGACATCGTTGTTTCCGCTGAAAAGAACCACATTCAAATCTGTGGGGTGGCAGCGCACTGCACTCACACCGCCTACAACTAAATCTTTCGTGACGAATTCCCACGTTGCTCCAGCGTCAACTGTTTTGTATACACCACCAGACTCTGTACCGCAATACAAGACATTGTTATCCACAGGACTTCTATCGTGTGTGTATACATTCGAATGCTCGCTAATAGGAGTCATATTTCCATCGGCAGTAAAGTGAACCTTCGGACCGCAATAGTTCCAGATACCGCTTCCGCGATCTTCTGTTTTAGTTTTTGAATTTCGGTCTGAAAAGAAACGAGCTTGATTGCTACTTACCCAACGTTTGTAGTATTGTGTATGGACAGTCTTCTTGAAAGAGTGCTTGCTGAAATAGTCCTCATACGCTGCCTTAACGACCATAGGATCTGTGCTATCGTCATACATGAGCTTCGCCCACTCAGGCATTTTCGGATCATTCTGAAAATTCTTTGCGAAGTGAACTTGTGCGTTTACTATCAACACTTGCGAAGCAAAAACAAAAAGGAGTAGAATTCTTTTCATGAAATAAAAATAGGGAAATTTCACCCTCCCCAATTCTCTCGGTATAAAATCAGGAAAAGAAAATTTAAGTAAAGAAATTCGTTGAACAAACCATAAGCACAATTTATAATTGTATTGATATTTAATTATATTTATAAATTATAAATTGAAAAATGAAATTCCCTACTCGTTTAAGCGCTTTATTTATTTGCTCAACACTTCTTTATATAAAGCCAAGCTCTTGTAACGCACAAGATTATTTGGACAACTTCCATCCGTTATCTACGAGTCAAGAAATTCCTCAAAATGTCTTACAACCAACATTTCCCAAAATTTCTGAAGCTCAATTAAAAGCTGCGAGTAAAAAGTATGAATCCAATTCCGAGAAAAAAGACGTCAATCATTTCCTGAACAACAGCTATTACGAAATTGACTATCTCATGCGCAGTGGACAAATAATTTTCAATAATGAAATCACTGCATACTTAAATCAGGTTGCTGATTTGGTTTTAAAAGACGAAAGTGAGCTCAGAGATCGAATTGAAATTTACTTGTTAAAAAGCACCGAAGTCAATGCCTATGCTACGCCTCAAGGTTTTATTTTCATAAGCATTGGATTATTGGCTCAGCTTGAAACAGAATCACAGTTAGCATTTATTATCGCGCACGAAATTCAACATATTAGAGAAAATCATAGTTTAAAATATGTTCTGACTGAATCAAACAAAGAAAAACGATCCTATCAATATAAATCAGAGTCAACAGACAAGGTTGATATAATGTCAAGTTATTCAAGAAAACAAGAGTCCGAAGCCGATTCTGTAGGATTCGAAAGAGCAATTCGCGCGGGATACAAAGCAACAGGCGCAATAACTTCAATGGACGTTTTACAATTGAGCTTCATCCCTTTTACGAATAATAAATTCAATTTTCAATTATTGGAATCTGGGGAATTCAAAATTCCAAGTTGGGCTATTGCCGATTCAACAAGAGCCATTCCCTACAATACAGATAGCGCTGATGATTCAGAAAGTACCCATCCGAATATACAAAGTAGAAGACAAGCTTTGAATGAAAATTCCTTGAATAAAGATGGTGGGAAAAACTTCATTATTTCGAAAGAGACATTTGAAAAAACAATGCTGCTCTCAAGATTTGAAATTGTATTCCTTCATCTCGTTGAGGGTGACTATGCAAGTAGTTTATACCTCAGCAATGTGTTGCTTCAAAAGTATCCAAACAATCAATTTCTAGAGGAAGCATTTGCCAAGTCACTCTATGGAGCTTACGCCTATAAAGCAAATGATAAAAGAACCAAGGCTAATTTAGTTTCGAGAAAGCAGTACTCTGAAATGCAACGAATGACTAACTATTTTGAAAACCTTGATAATCTGCACTTCGGTGTAATTGTTCTCAAAGAATTATGTGAGGTCGAGGAGAAATACAAGAACCCATTCATAACAACAATTACGAATGACTTTATAGGCATGTATCAGAAAGAATCTGAAATCAACTATAAAGCACTTGCCGAGAAAATGAACTACAGTAAGTCTCTTATTCAAAAAGAAATGAATGTTGAGCTCGGTGCACTAAAGGCAAAAATTGTTGAGTTGAATAAGAAAAATAGGAGTGAAAAAGAGCAATCAAATACAGAAAATTCACCGGGTGACCAAAACTCCAACGACAATGCGATTTCTGATAGTAAATATCAAAGTTTAAGAGATACCCGTAACGTAAATTCGGGTAATGACGAACTATTTGCTTATGACAACCTTGATGAAATTCCCAACTGGCTTGATCATTACAGCTTTATGGGATTCAACGAAATCAACAAAACTGGACTAGAAGCTAGGTTTGATTCTATCTCTAAAATTTATAATGAAAAGGAAGATGACATTGAAAACCTCACTTCTCACTATGAAAAAAAAGAAAAGAAATTCGTGCGAAGAGGTTTCAAGATGGCAATGGACTCTTTGCTCGTTGTAGATCCGTGGTACATTGATTTAAAGGTTACGTACTCCGATTATACAGTAAAAAACGTTGATGATGAACAAAACCAATTTGCGTCAATTTTCGAGTCGGAGCTTAGCAGGCAAAATGTTCATCACCAATTATTAGCTTGGCCAAGTATGAACGAAAGTGATACCGACAAATTCAATGATTTCGCTGCAATGAATGATTGGTATAAAGAAATCAATAGGCATGCGAATAACGATGTGAACATGTTAGCAATAACAACAGATTATTTCACTCCTGTGCTGAACAAATACCATTGTAAATATGTGGTCTTTCCCGGAGCGACTAAAATAAAAGCACCCCGCGAAAAAAATGGACCGCCTGTAATCTCAGTGTTATCCGTTTTTGCTCCCATTGCCCTTCCAGCGACTTTACATCGGGTCCACACTGAACATTACAGCAATAACTATTTCTATTATGTTTACAACCTCGAGAATGGGACTATGGTATGGCATCACAACGTAACAATGCCAGGAAAACAAAATATTTTCGACACTTCAAATTATTTCAAAGACTTGATCTTTCAATCAATTAATTACTAAGAATGAAACATTTCATTGCAGCACTTTTTTGCCTGACTTTCGCAGCTGTTCTCCACAGCCAAACTAATCCAAATCAATCTTTAGTGCGCCTACAAATTGGAGGAGTTGTCTCTAGTTATGGCTATGTGATTGGTTTTTCCGATATTAAAGACGGGACAAAATTATCATATATACAGTTAATGCCTAAAGTTCAAGCTTCTCTAAAGCTAAGTAGAAAAAATGAACTGTATGGAGAAATCGGAATAAAAAACGTCAAGACAAATACAAGCAAATACGAGCCGGGTGATGGCGATAATTACTTTGAAGACTTAAAATTTGAATCCTCATACAAAAACATTAATTATAAAATATTTTCATTCGGGGTTAGGCATTTTATAAAAAATCAGACTTCTCCTGTCGGCAGCTACTTCGGTCTTGGTGCAACATTTGCTAAGGTATCTGCAACTCCCCTCGCATATGAATACCTAAATAATAATTCACAATTAACCTCTGGAATAGAGCCTGCCCTAGATTACATCATACCATCGATATCGTGCTCCTTCGGAAAAAGAATATTACTCTCCGATAAAGTATACTTCAACAATGAATTTCAAATGGCTCTAAACCAATTTGAAGTACCCGCAGGAGGTGATTTTAACTACAAGAAATACTCTTGGTTCAGTGCAAACAGATTAACAAATTTTGGATACTTCTTCAGCATAGGCGTTTTGCTCTGACGACACAATATCACCCTCCCCAATTCTCTCGGTCTAAACTTCGGTATTGAATGGCCGCGGAGAGATGAGCTATTATTTTCATTGATTATTTATCATCAAAATTTCTCATTTCTTTTTTCAATTCATCTAACAACTGTTTTTCAGTTGGCAAATACAAATGATATTGACTCGCTATTATATGCTTGTTGTATTCAGGCAATGAAAATTTAACTACACCGTTATTCTTTTGAGCACAAAGTAGAATACCAATCGTTGGATTCTCAGTTGGTATCCTTTCTACTCTGTCATAATAATTGACATACATCTGCAATTGTCCAATATCTTGATGAGTCAGTTTTTCCGTCTTAATTTCTACGATGACAAAGCACTTTAATAGACGGTTAAAAAACACTAAATCGACAAAGAAGTCATCTCCTTCAATATGAATGCGCTTTTGCCGCGCTAAAAACGCAAAGCCATTTCCTAACTCTAGGAGAAAATCTTGAAGGTGCAAGATTATCGCACTTTCCAAATCTCTCTCGTAATAAGAGCTTTCTCTCTTCAAATCCAAAAACTCCAAAACCATTGGGTCCTTGATTATCTCTCTTGCGTCTGATGGCAATTTTTCATTTCTAGCTACTGCCATTACATCTTTTCGATTACTACTGATTAATAAACGCTCATACAAACTACTATTTATTTGACGTTCAAGTTGCCGTGAAGACCAATTATTTTTGACACTTTCGGCAATATAAAACTCTCTCTTATCAAGATTATCAAGTGCCAAAAGTGATTTGTAATGGGTCCAACTCAATTGCGTCCGCAGTGCGGACGCAATTGGAAATGTCCTGTAAAACTGCCGATACCGCTCTAATTGCCTAACCGAAAAACCACTTCCATATTCAGGGACTATTTTTTTTGAAAGATACTTTATCAAATAACTTCCATAATCCGCTCGATTTTTTCCCTGCTGTTCCTCTTCAAAAATTCGTTTTCCAATGTTCCAATACATTAATGTTCGCTCATTATCAACTGCCCTTACAGCCTTGTTTCTAGATGTATTAATTATGACCTTTATATCAGAAATGAAACTTTGATTTCTATACATTTCCAATAAAATATTAATTACTAATCCTAAATCAACATATTAATACTACCCTCCCCAATTCTCTCGGTCTAAACTTCGGTATTGAATGGCTTCGGAGAGATGAGTGCTTTCAATCTTTTCCTTTCCATCTAAATCAGCAATGGTGCGAGCAACTTTTAAAATGCGCTCGTAAGCACGTGCCGATAATTGAAGCTTGTTCATAGCCAACTTCAACAACTCAGAACTCGCCTCATCTAGTGCACAGAAAGACTTCAACTCTTTTGTATTCATTTGTGCATTGTAATTTGTTTTACTTGCATTGAATCTTTCCGATTGCATCGCACGCGCTTGTGTTACGCGTTCGCGAATGGTTACACTGGGTTCTCCAGATCGTTGTTCATGCAAACGGGAGAAAGGTACCGGTGTCACTTCAACATGTAAATCAATTCGATCCAACAACGGTCCACTCACTTTGCTCAAATAACGCTGCACAACGCCTGATCCGCACGTGCATTCTTTTTCTGGATGATTGAAATAGCCACAAGGACAGGGGTTCATTGAAGCAACCAACATAAAACTCGCCGGATACTCAACACTGAACTTACTGCGCGAAATTGTTACGTTGCGATCCTCCAACGGCTGACGCATAACTTCCAACACCGTTCGCTTAAATTCAGGCAATTCATCTAGGAATAAAACACCGTTGTGTGCCAATGAAATTTCTCCTGGCTGCGGGTATGATCCCCCGCCCACGAGCGCGACGTCAGAGATGGTATGATGTGGATTTCTGAACGGACGATTCACAATTAACGCGTCGTGCTTTTTCAATCTTCCAGCAACACTGTGAATCTTCGTGGTCTCCAATGCTTCATCCAAAGACAAAGGGGGTAATATCGATGGAAGACGCTTCGCCAACATCGTCTTTCCCGCGCCAGGCGGACCAATGAGAATAAGATTATGCCCGCCCGACGCCGCAATTTCAAAGGCACGTTTGATATTTTCTTGTCCTTTCACATCGGTGAAATCCAATGCAAAATGTTGTGTCTGCAACGACTGAAATTTTTCTTTCATAAATGGAAAAGATTCCAACTTTCCTTCACCCTTGAAAAAATTCACCACATCCAAAATGCACGATGCGCCATAAATTTTCAATCCATCAACCACCGCACATTCAGGCGCATTTTCAATAGGAACAATAATCCCTTCAAAGCCATCGCGCTTCGCTTGAATGGCCATGGGCAGAACACCCTTAATCGGACGAATACTTCCGTCTAAAGACAACTCGCCCATGACAATATATTTCGAAAGTGCTTCACTCGGAATCTGTTCCGTTGCCGCTAGAAGGCCTAAGGCAAGAGGCAAGTCATAAGCCGTTCCTTCTTTACGAATATCAGCAGGTGCCATGTTAATGGTATAATTCCGAATGGGATTCTTCATTCCTGAATTGGCGAATGCTGCGCGAATGCGCTGTTGCGCTTCCTTGACAGAAGTGTCTGGTAATCCAACCATGTTCACCAACGTTCCTTTGTCGGCGTGAACTTCAATGGTAATCAGATAGGCATTCACGCCGTGAACAGCGCTGCCAAAAGTTTTTGCAAGCATAATTTTTTTCTTGCAAATGACTTTTCAATAAAACAAAAAAGCAAGAAAGTCATATGCCATAACCTTCTTGCTTCTCTTTCTGAAACCCTCTTCAATCAAGCGTTTCAGCGTATTTTATGTTGAAATAACTACCTTAAGACTTCTTCACAAACTTCGTTAAAATGACAATTTGCTGTCCGTCAATCTTACCTTCAATCTGCTCAATGTTGTCATGAACCAAACGAATGTTACGCACGGCAACACCAACGTTCGCTTTCACCTGAGAGCCTTTTACTTCCAAAGTTTTAATCAATGTAACGGTATCTCCGTTTTGCAAAATAGCACCGTTTGAATCTTTGTGAAATTCAACTTCCCCTGAATCTTCTTCGTCTCCAGCCGCGCGCGCCCAGGTCAACTCATCTTCTTCCAAATACATCATATCAAGCGCATCAGCAGCCCATGAATTCGTTTTCAAACGATTCAACATTCGCCATGAGACAACTTTCACAGCAGGTACTTCACTCCACATACTTGTATTCAAGCATGCCCAATGATTCGCATCTAAGGCAGCTCGCTTTTCCAATTGCGCCTTACACACTTCGCAAACTAAAATGGTCTCATCTTCATTTCCGTCTGAATGAGGAGGAACTTCGTACACCGATAAGTTCTCTTTCGCTTCGCACAACTCGCAACTTCCGTTACTACGTACCTGTAGTTTTTGTTCTGTACTCATTTCCTTAATTAGTCGATGTTTTTTTCTATGAAGTCAATAAAACTATGAATGACCTTGATGTGAATCTCTTGAATACGATCGGCGTATCCCATCCATGGAACACGCACTTCGAAATCGCACAGAGGAGCCAATTTTCCGCCATCTTTACCGGTCAGACCTATCACCTTCATTCCTTTCGCTTTCGCAGCTTCAGCAGCCTTAATCACATTCGCAGAATTGCCACTTGTTGAAATAGCCAACAATACGTCTCCTTCGTTGCCAATGGCTTCGACCATGCGCGAAAAAACGAAGTCGTATCCATAATCATTCCCCACACAAGACATGTGCGAAGGGTCTGAAATGCTTAATGCTGCAATAGCAGGACGATTGTCGCGATATCTTCCCGAAAGCTCTTCAGCGAAATGCATGGCATCGCACATGCTTCCGCCGTTACCGCACGACATAATTTTCTTTCCCAATTTCAATTGAGAAGACATGCACTGTGCGCTGTTGTTTACGGAAGTTAAAAAGTCAGGAGACGCTAACAATTGCGAAAGCAACTGATGCGCTTCTTCGAAATGGTTTTGAACGATCATGCTGCGAATTTACAGCAATCATTGCATAGGTATGTATTTGAAATTGCGAATAACCACTTCGTGCTGCAATCCGTTGTTTGGACCAATATTCGAATAAGGCAAGGTCCAAAAATTCATTCTGCAATTGGTGGTTGCACCTGGAGCAGGAATAACAATGGGTTGAGAAGTTTGATTGCCCTCTTGCTTCACACGTGGAGGATTGTTCAAATTGAAAGACCACGTAGCAATAGGTGTCGCGTTTTCATAATCTTCACCCGCATAACTGTACCAAGTGATGAGCGTATCGGTCCAATTGAATAAATGCGTAGTTACTCCTTTCAATACATCTGGATCAATAAAACGCTCACGTGTACGCTCTGGATAAAATGCACCGAAGCTCACAGGCTGTACAGAAAATGTTGTTGGCTCTTCTGAAGTGGCGTCTCCCCATTTCGAAAATTCAATGTCTACCTCACTATTACCTTGAGTCAAAAAGGTGTTATTGTCCCACGTGAATAGTCCGAAAACAACATTCTCCGAAAACGACATTGGATCGGCCTGAATAGTGAAAATGTAAGTTCCGTAACCCAAGTTATCTTGTCCAACCACTTCCGAAGAATACCACGTATCACCATGCTTTGCGATGGTTAAATGTAAGTACCCGTTTTCATCTACCCATACATCGTCGTACAAGCGTGAGAAATTATTCGGTCCAGGGCCCACAGGAGTGTTGCTAAACTTGACATCCCACTTACGTCCTGCAAAATGAACAACATCTCCTTGACGACCCAATACATCTTCCGGGTCAGATTGCTTGCAAGTCACTAACGTGAACGATGCAAGTAATATTAACAACAAATTTCTTTTCATCTTATTCAACAATTAATCTCTTCGTTAACGAACCCACATGAAACTGAAAAGCACCCGGTTCGAAAATCGGTTGAGCATCTTTTCCTATGAATTTCAAATCTTCTTTTGAAATTGAAAACTCAACGGTGCGCTTTTGCTTTGGAGACAATTCTATTTTCTGAAAGGCTTTTAATTTTTTTACTGAAGGGGTGATGGATGCTACTTCATCGGTTGCAAAAACCAACACACTTTCCTTAACCGAACGTTCGCTCGGGTTTACAACATCTACACGCACAAGAATCTCTCCACCCATGGCTTCGCTCTCATATGAAACCTGAAGATTCTCATATTGTACATTCGAATACGACAATCCGTAACCGAATTCCCATTGTGGTTGAAAAGCTTTGTTGCCAAAGTCTTTGTCGAAAGTCTCAGTGTATTTATGATCGTAGGTTGAAGTTCCAACTTGGAATTTCGGATACGTGAACGGAAGTTTTCCGCTTGGATTCACATCACCGAAAAGAACATTCGCCAATGCATCTCCTCCGAAATCTCCCGGTTGATAAGCCATTACAACTGCAGCGCATCCATCAACAATATCACGAACAATGCGCGGTCTGTTTTCAACCAACACCAACACAACAGGTTTCAATGTAGACTGAAGCATCTTTACATACTCTTGCTGCGCCTTCGGAAGTTCTAAATCGTAAATGTTTCCAGGTAATTCAGTGCTTGGCAATTCACTCACACACACCACAATCACATCGGCATTTGCAGCCATTTCCAACGGATTTCCATTCATTTTATTCATGACTTCCAAACCACAAACTTCACTGAACGTAACATTCTTATTCTTGCTAAGTAGTGCTTCGTAAATAGTATTCTTCGATACATCATCATACTGCGCATCTGTTCCTTGCCATGTGCGCGTCCAAGCTCCATTCAACAAGGTCATTGAATTCGCAGCCGGACCAGTCACAAAAATCTTCGCGTCTTTCTTCAAAGGAAGAATGTTGTTCTTGTTTTCAAGAAGCGTAATGCTTTCTTCTACGGTGAGCAATGCTGCGGCTTTGTGTTTCGCAGAAGCAAATTCAGGAAACGCTACAACGCTTGGTGGCAAAGAGTTCTGGAACAATCCCAATTTTTCCTTCGTTTCTAAAATTCTTCTTACACTCACATTCAAACGCTCCTCAGAAATTCTTCCTTCCTTCACCAATTCAATTAAATATTTAGTGAAGTCATAATCGTTCGGCACCATACACATGTCTATTCCTGCCATCACAGCCAAATAGGTTGCTTCTTTCAAATCAACGGCAACACGGTGGTTCTTCACCAACTTAATCACGTCTTCCCAATCGGTAACCGCGAGTCCTTTGAAGCCCATCTCCGTGCGCAACAAGTCGATTAAGATTTTCGGATTTGCGTGTACAGGGATTCCATTGATCTCGCCACTGTTAATCATCACCGTTAATGCGCCTGCATCTATCGCTGCTTGAAAAGATGGACGATAAATTTCGCGTAGTTCAATGTCTGAAAGAATTGCAGGCGTGCGATCGAATCCGGTGCGGGTTCCACTGTATCCCAAGAAATGCTTCATACAAGCAGCAACGTGAACGTTGTCTACACTTGAACCGTTTCCTCCCTGATATCCGCGAACAAGTGCGCTACCAAAAACACTGCACACATAAGGATCTTCTCCAAACGTTTCGAAGAAACGCGACCAATTTTTGTTTCTTCCTACATCCAATACTGGAGAGAAATTCCAAGGAATACCTGCAGCACGTGTTTCGTAAGCCGTAATTCTTCCGCCTTCTTCGGTCAATGCGGGATTGAACGTTGCAGCCTGCGCCAACTGCTGTGGAAACAACGTTGAGCCCGTCACATAATTTGCTCCGTGAATGGCATCTATTCCATACAGAATTGGAACTTTCAATCGTGTTTCAGTTAATGCCACTTTTTGAATTCCTCCGATAAGTTCATGCCACTGCTCACGCGGATAAGCGTGACCTCCGCAGTTCAAAATAGAACCCACATGATATTCAACCAAAGCCTTGTGAAGCTTCTCTGCATTCAAATGATGTGGTTCAACCAATTTGTAAACTTCACCTTCGCAAACCACATCAAGATTCAATTGTGTCATTTGACCTACTTTCTCCTCAATGGTCATGGAAGAAATGTAATAGTCAATGTTCACGTCCTTATGCTCACTCGCAACGCTCTTTTCCTTCGCAACTTTTTTTTGTGATGCACAAGAAACATTCAATACTAAAAAAGCAAGAATAAAAACCGCTTGAAAAATATTTTTTGAATTCATCATTATTCAAATGTATTTACTGGAATTTCAACTTTCAACTTACCCCAAAGTGAAGGATTTGTATTGAAGTTTTCATTGTTCACCGAATTCCATCGCTTCTGGAAATCACGTGTATCCTGACTCGTAGACTGATCAATCGCAAATTCAATGTTGTAGGTTGAATTATTTTTCCAAGGGGAAACACCTAATTCAGTCCAAGGAATTACACACTCAAAAACATATTTATTTTGAAGCGGTTTGACTGAAATTTGAGCGATAATTTTCTTTTCACGAGACCAATCGTATACGTCAAAATTCCCACCCATCTTAATGCCTATATGTCTATCTCCCTCATAAAACATCATACGCTTATCGCTGATGTTCGTCTCTGAAGAAAATGCAAATTCAATAGCGTCGCCGTTCCAAATGTCTCTTCCATTTTGCGTATTGCGACACGGTGAAACATCTTCAATTTCGCCACCGATATACAATTCTTTTTCGTTCCAGTTTAAGTAAATCACTGAGCCATCGATATTCGCTTGCCCAACAAACTGTCCGCCTTCAATAAAGCCATCGTTCATCCATCCGTAAGATTTCGTAACAACAATCGTATTCACTTCTTTCGGTGTGAAAGGAATAATCTTGAATTCATCTACGAAAACAGTTCCATTCGATTCGAATTGAATAAGTAATTGCTTAATGGTTCCTGCATCTAAATTCCATCCGTCAAATTGAAAATCTACTAACGGAATGGTAACTGTTCTCCAAGTTGTATCTACAATTCCTCCTTCCACATAACCGCTTGTAACACCTATCCATGCTTGCGTTCCAGCATAGTCTTCCAACGACATTGCCCAAGGCAATCCTTTCATAGATCCTTCTTGGGTTTTTACCTTGAAAGAAATAGCAGCGCTACTTTCAATCGAACCTAAATCTTTTCCGCTCCAATTTGCCCAACCGATTCCAAGACCCAACCAAGGGCATCCACCGGCTTGTTTGTTCCAAGTGAATTTCATGGCACCTGTTCCTGCAAAAACTTCCTTTCGTTCAGAGGTTACGGTTAAACATGCGGGACTTTGAGTGAACCAAATTTCAGAAGTGATGTCGTCGATGAAAATATCTGTTAATCGGAAACCGTTGACATCATTGGCTTCTTCAACAGGCGTTTCAATTTCGTACAACGACAGTTCCTTTACAGAAACACAACTCGTGAACAAGAAAAGCAACGACCAAAGTGTGTATTTCATAGTGAACAATTATGGCTCTAATGCAGACCCTTCGGTGAATATCATATAATCTAACCACGTCTTCGAATAGCCTGAAGTTGGATTCGCCAAGAACAACACCGACACTTCAATGACCTTATTTGGCTCGTGCAAACCGTTTCCGATTGGACCCGATGCAGCACCATTTACCAATGTCGGTATGTTATCGTAACGCTGAGAAATCTTCGACCATCCGTTAGCTGTTAAACTCACTTGAATGGAATACATATCTTCCGATCCTGTTGAATACATTCCGTCTTCGTTATCATCTTCTTTGATTTGGAACAAGACCAAACCGTTGTCAACACCCGCAGGCTTGTACAACATTGTGTTGAAATACAAATTGGAAGGATTGCTTGTCAATGGATAGTACGTAGATCCGTATGCGCTCCCTGGCATATTCACCAAGCCAATCAACCAATCCCAAGAAACAGCACCTGCCATTTCATAGTAGCGATTTCCTTGTGCTGCATTGTTATTCGTTTGAACGGCGAAACTCATGTTAGCACCACTTTGAACGTAAGTGTTCCATCCGCTGTTCCATCCGTTTTCAAAGTCTGCTGCAACGAATCCTTCGTATACTTTCGAACCCGCAATTGCTAACGTATCGCGTAAAGTATCTGGAACATTTTCAATAGATAGTTGAACGGCACAATCTTCAACACGGAACATCGGAAGGTCTGTTGTTGTTCCGTTCCACGTTGCATTGGTTGCATCGATCACATTTGAGAATCCCTCGAAACGCTTGACAGCTCCCGATTGTAGACCTTTCACTTCAAGTGTCCAGTTTACATTCTTCGAAAACGCTGCTGTAAACGTTGTGCTTTCGCCTGCAGAAAAATCGACATTGCGATTGGTAATATCAAGGTCTGTTACCAAGGTGAATTCACCGTATAAATCAACCAATGAAGGTCCTTCGAATTCATCATCCACTTTACACGATGTGTAAACCAATGAAGCGAAGAGTAAGAAGTAAATTGACTTTTTCATATTAAAAATTCATTTGATAAAGTAACATAAATTGACGGATACTGTAGTTCTGCGTTGCATCGAAAGCATCGGTATTCTTGAAGCTAGATAGGTTCGCAGATAAACTCGACTTGTCTGAAAAACGGTAACGAACACCAGCAGCTTGCATGTATTCATTTCCATCTGTTTGATATTCCTTGAAGTTATAAATTTCAGAGAAATTGTTTCTCACTGCAGTGTAATCAAATCCATTGAACTTCACTTGTTGAACACCCAACATCAAATCCCAATTCTCCCAGAATTCATATTCCATTCCAACCGAGAAAATTTGTGTTGAAAGATCCACCGCACGAACGTTTTCTTCAGCTTCTCGCGATGTATTATCGTTTCTGAAACGAACAGTCACATCAAATAATTTATCTCTGCTTCCGAAACGTTGACTCACGTGCGCAACAGCCTTCACTTCCGAACGCATGAACTTGCGTGGCAACAATGTTCCTTCTCCACGGGTTTCCTGCAACATCAACTGCGTTGCTGAAATTTCAAGCACCTTCGAAGGAACAACATACTTCGCGACAACCGTTAAACCTTGTCTGTTCGGAGTGGCTATTCCGTACGGAGTAATGTTATCGTACTTCGGTTGAATTAACATAAGGTTGGAAGAAAGCTGACGATTGTATGCATCGGATTCACGCATTAAATCGAACGCCGTTAAATTTCGAACCACTTGATCATTCGTAATTCTTCCGAAAGAAGTTGGCTGATAATTGTAATTCACTCGCTTCGTTTGTGCACCAGGACTGCGGAAATCTGAACTCACATATTTCCATCCCGCCTCAACAGACAATCCTTTCGAAGTATTCGCTGCCAACCACTTCGCATCGAAAATCTTTCCATTGGTTTGAGGAGAACCTTCAAAGTTTTCATAATACGTTTTAGAGGTTCCGGCTTCAACATTCACTTTCATTTTCCAATTCGAAAAATCTTTCTTCAACAATAAAGTCCCTGTGGTAACTGGATTGTGGAAGGTGCTTAGATTTCGTGAAGTTCCTTCAATATCGAAAAGAGTAACATGATTCACACCTAACTCTAAGAAGCTACTCTGAACCAAATTCACATTGTAACCTGCGAATAATCGGTCATTGATGCTTCCGAAATCTGTTGTTCTCACACGAGTTGCCACGGTATGAAATTGCAACTCCTTAACATACTTCGCGAATTGCAATCCGAATTCAGCAGCCGCACCTTGTTGTCTCCATGAACTATCTGCCGCGTAAAAATTATCGTAATTCATCAAGCGTGTTTGCTGTTGGAAAACGACCGGTCCTTGCGTAATAATTTCTTGTTGTGTGTTCGACAATGTATAAGGAGATAGTTTGTAGTTGATGTCGCCCAATTGGTAACGCACCACTCCACCCGCAACGCCTTTAATGTATAGCTGACGAACATCGAAGCTAACACCTGAACCCCAGAATCCGCCGTAGTCGTTGCGAACACGAACCATACCTTGGATTTCAGTGTTTCTATTCGGACGAATATTCATTCCCAAATCAACCAAGGTGTGACCACTGTTCATGCGTGGAATAGTAATGGAATCTTCCACCTCTTGGCCAATTTTATCGCCGTAATACAGTCCGCGTGCAGCACCCGTAAATACAACTTTACGCAAATCCTTTTCTTGTGCAGAAACAAATTGGGTTGCTACCAAGGCAACTATTCCAACAACGATGTGTAATTTATTTTTCATTAAAAAAACGCTTTTAATTCAACCACTAATTCTCTTCCATTGAACTTGTCTAACGAGAAACTCTTGTCTTCGAAAGAGAACCAACGGTGACGTAAATAAAGTCTAGTATTTCTTCCCAATTCAACATCGACACCCAATCCATATCCTTTTCCGTATTGATTGCGCGGTCTTCTGGAAACCTCGTCGATGTTGGTTAAATAGTTCGCAATGGTTCTCTCGTATCCAAGATATCCATTTAACATAACGGTAGAAGTGAGTTCGTAGTAAACTTCAAGTTCTGAGGAGTATTGACGAACGTATGCCTCCTCGTTGGTTACAACAATGGGTGAGAATTTCCTTCCTGCGCTTTGCATTTGTAACAATGAAAAAAGAAACACTTTGTGCGTTCCAATCTTCCCTTGATACTTCATTTGTGCCTCTGCAACATTGAAATGCTTCTTATTCACAACTACACCTGAACTATCATCTGAAAGCTGAACGGACTCATATGTGTCTCTGTAAATGTCTGAGTAACGTCCGTACGGACCGACATTCGCAGGGTACTGCCAACGCCAAAAACGCGAGCGTGTAACACTGTTCACTGGATGGCCATAGGTAATAATTCCAGCGGCGGCTTGCAACTCGGACGACGCTCCCATACCTCCGCTGAATTTAAATTTCTTCGTTCCCCATTGCACATTCAAATTCAATCCTTGACGGTTGTTGGTCATTTGACCCAAACGAATCATAGAACTTCCAAACGGTTGAAGCAATGAAGAACTTCCAACAGCCCCTGCGGGAATTTCATTGGCTGCATACTCTTGGGTAGCAGTGTTCCAAAAAATTGCAGTGTTGTTTACCACTTTTGGACTCAAGCGAAACGCATGAACTTCAAGAATAGGCCTTCTTCCCACAACAGGCGTTGACCAACGCAACTGAAGCGCTTCACCCCAACCACCTTGGTGCCTTGGGCTGTAATATTTCCCCACTCCCATCTCTGCTTTTAACGTATGCCCTTTGATATTTGTCATTCCCTCAAGTGTAATGACGTTTAGTCCAAATGACTCACGCGCTAGGCTGTCTGTGTAGTTAACACTGTTAAATGTATTCAACGCCAAGAACCCATTTTTCTTTCCTTTGTGAAGAAGTTTTCCTCCATAAGAATAATTTGGAACAACTGAGAAACCACCGTTGATTTCACTTTTTCCAACCATTCCAAGAAGATAAAAATTCTTAGGCAATTCTTTTCCTTCAATGACCGCACCTTGAAAAGCACGATTTCCCCAACGAGAGTCTTGGTCTATACTTCCTTGATCGAAGTACTGCTGGTACCGGGAAGCCGCGCTGTTTCCCATAGGATCCCATGGGTTTCTTTCAAACAACATAAAACGGTTATAACCTCTGAAAGAACCAAACGTCAGGTCTGAAATACTCAACCACTGAATACCACCAACACGCACACCCCATTGTCCGTATTTCGTTTTGAAATTACCATACAAGTTCATGCCTAGTAAGGTTCCTAAGTTTCCGCCTAAAGCAACAGTTCCAAGGGGTTTCTGAATACTCGGACGAAGTGAATCTGCAACTTGCGCGCCATATGAAGGATTTATAACACCATTCAAAAATTGGAACATGCGGAGATCAAATCCCCAACTGGACTTTTCCGAAAATTGCCCTGCGACATTCACCAATAAATTAGGAAGCTGCTCATCGTCTCCGATAAAAAAACTTCGAGGAAGTAATGTGTCTGTTGGAATTGTTCGTTGGTAAGGGGTATTCTGTTTCGTATAGGTTCCGAAAAAACGATAAAACCCTGAAACGCTTATCTTTCCTGGGGTTATAGAATCCTTCTTCGGATAAAGTCCGTAGGACGATGTGAGATTATCTACTTGTCCCAACACCCCATTTCCTTCAACCAGAAATAGAAACGCCAATAAAGAAAATAGATATTTAAAATTAGACTTCATTCAGATTAAGGTTGAAATTCGATTCGTTTGAATGACACTGCGCGTTTCGGCGCTTGTCCTTCCTTTCGTGGCATTACATAGAAAGGAACATTTGTGTAAGCATAATGACCATTTCCATCTACCGTTTCAAAGAAAAGTCGGTAAGCACCTTCAACTGAAGGAGCGAAGAAACGTGCAGTGCTTGTGGTTTTCTTTTTGAAAAGTCCAGCAATTGGAGTTGGTGCGCTCTCTGCATCACCACCCGATTTAATGTCTCTACTTTCAGGGACAATTACCCAAGCAGATTTCAATAAATCGTTGTCTGCATCTTTTACGAAAGCGGTTGCCTCATAAATTTCATCAGCTGTAAGCGCAATGTACTCGCCCTTCTTTTTTCCATTCACCAAAACAGAATCTAAAACAGGTGTTCTGTTCTTTACGGTACCAGGCTTCCAAATATCTTGAAGCACTTCAACCGCTTCAGAAGCATTTCCTTCAGCGGAGAACAAACCATACCAAGTAGAAGTGGTTTCTTGTTTGTGTCCCCAGAGAAACACGTAAGAACCAATGCAAAAATCTTTATCTGCCTGAATTTCTTTGGTCAAACGTTCTCTGTAAGACTTTGCTTTTTCAGAGCTGCTCTGTTCTACCGGAGCTCCCCACTTCGTTTTGGCTACCTCCCAGTGACCGTTCGGTCCCCATTCCGTGATCATGTATGGACCTTGCCAACCGAAGTTTCGAATGTTTTTTCGAACTCCAGCAATATCACCATAGGTATTCACGCAATAAACATCAATTTCCGGAGCATCACGAAGAATCAATTTCACTTCCTTCTCATCTAATCCTGCAGTAACAGTTGAAGTTGGATGATTGGGATCTACTTGATGAATGAATTTCGCAATGTCATTAATAGCAGCCCATACACGTATATTGGAGTAGAACAAGTCTACTTCATTTCCAATTCCCCACATCAATAGAGCCGGATGATCTTTAAATTGAAGAATAACTTTTTTGAATCCTTCCAACTGCGCTGCAACTTTCTTTTCATCGTTGTAATCGAAACCGTGACGTTCATGCTGTACCCATAGTCCTAACATAACAGTTAGTCCTTTTGAATGAGCTTCGTCTAAAACCTCTTGCGCATTGTCAGTGCTCCATGTGCGAATGGAATTTCCTCCTATCTCAATTAATTTGTCGAGTTGCACACTTCCTCCAGCTCCACGCACTTCGTATGGCTTGCCATCTCTGATCATTTGCCAAGCGCCCGAAGCATCCTGCGAGACTGTTACAGGAATTGCCTGAGAAAACGCCTCTTCCGATTTTAAGACAATCGCCAAGGCCAAGAACAAAATAAGTATCGTCGTGTTTTTCATTGAAGCTGCTTTTCTGTAGAACCAATCTTTGGCAAAGTACACCACAATAGCCAAAACATTCATTCAACAAAAACAAATGTATTAAAACCTTTTTGTATAAAGTACAATTTCTATAAATTAGCAAAAAACTAGACCATGAAAAAAATTCTATTCTTACTCTTTTCGATTTTCTCGTTAAGCGCAATTGCTCAAGTTGATGTTACATTCCAAGTTGATATGAATGGTGTAACGGGATTCACCACTCCTGAAGTTAACGGTACATTCAACGGTTGGTGCGGAAGCTGTGCACCCATGAGTGATGCAAATGGTGATGGTGTTTGGGAATTAACCATATCGCTAGCTCCTGGCGCATATGAATACAAGTTCTCACATGACAATTGGGCTGGGCAAGAAACATTGGTTGCGGGAAGTTCTTGTACGATGACTACTGGTCCATATACCAATCGTGTATTGAACGTAACAACTGCCGATTCTTTACCTGTGGTTTGCTGGGGAAGTTGTGCTGCTTGCGGCGAATCAGTTGGTCCATATAACATTACTTTCGTTGTTGACATGAATGATAGTGGGGCAACATTCACCACTCCTGAGGTTAACGGAACGTTCAACAACTGGTGTGGAGGATGTGCTCCAATGAGTGATTCCAATGGAGATAACGTATGGGAAATCACTATCGCCTTGAACACTGGTATTTATGAATACAAATACGCTTACGATACGTGGGCTGGTTCAGAGGCTTTAGTGGCAGGAGATCCATGTACGGTAACCAATTCAGGATTTACGAATAGAAGTTTAGAAGTGACAGAAAACCTGGTTATGGATACTGTTTGTTACGGTAGCTGTTTAAGTTGCGGAGGCATCAATGTTACGGAGGAAACTGCAGAAGGATTTTCAATTTATCCAAACCCGGTTCAAAATTCATTCATGATTCAAAGTTCAAACTTGGTAAAGTCAATTTCAATTCTAGACAACACTGGAAAGAGAATTGAACTTCCAACAGTGGCTTTGAACAACAATGTTCAAGTGAATACGGAGTCTCTTCCAACAGGAATTTATCACGTGCAAGTTATTACAGCGAATGGTGCTGCTACTCAACGTTTCGTGAAGTTCTAAGAAAATTTAAAACTCGAACACAAACCCTTTGTCGCGATACTGTTTATACAGTTTCGCGTCGAAGCTGTAAAGACTAGAAGGACGGTGACGCACATTTTGTTGTGACTCATCCAAACGTTTCAAGAATTTCAATCCATTGATCTTCTTTCTAAAATTGCCCTTGTCGAATTCACGCTGCAAAATCGTTTCGAAAATTGCTTGGAATTCGGTAAGGGTAAATTTTTCTGGAAGAACCTGGCTCCACAAAGGCTCTGCGACGATAATATCCTTCAACGCACTGTAGCTTTCGTGCAAAATTTCTTTGTGATCGAAAGCCAATTTCGGTATACGCTTTATGCTGTGCCATTTGGTTTGCTTCGCCCATTTAGAAGGAAGCGGATTAATATCCATCAATTCTACTAAGGCTATATATCCGACAGTTATAACACGTCCTAGAGGGTGTCGATTTACTTTGCCGAACGTATGCACTTGTCTCATACTAACGTCTGACAAAGAAGTAAGATCATTCAATACGCGTTTAGCAGAATCATCAAGATCTTCATACGGATAGACTAAATCTCCCGGAAGTGCCCAATAATCTTGGTAAGGATCTGTTCCGCGTTGAATAAGAAGCACCTTCAATTCCCTCTCGTGGTATCCAAAAATGACACAGTCAACCGAGAAAGCAGATTTAAAAAATTCGTCAATAGGAATAGAGTAGATATCATCTTGCTCAATTCTCGTCTTCGATATTTTTTTTGAAATTCCCATTTCGCAAATTTTAGCGAAAATAACCGAGATTCAACAGGACTTTTTGTAAAAATCACAATTTTTTCAAAAAAAAATTATCTCAAATAAATTCTATTGGCAACTACCTTTTTGTAAAACAAACAATTAGTGTATATTAGCCTCACCTAAAAACAAAATTATGTTTAAAAAATTACTCTTCTTTATTTTCATTTCCCTCTGTATGGTGAGCGAAATGAGTGCATTCAACGTAACCTTCAGTGTTGACATGTCGAATGTTTCTGGATTTACAACCCCCTCTGTGAATGGCTCATTCAGTGGATGGTGCGGAAATTGTCATAACATGACAGACGCTAACAGCGATGGAATTTGGGAGGTAACTCTTGATCTTCCAGCAGGTAACTACGAATACAAGTTCGCCTACGACAACTGGGCGGGACAGGAAAATCTTACTCCAGGATCTACTTGCACCCTAACAACTGGTGCATTTACAAATCGTACGCTATCTGTATCTGGTGACTCTACATTACCAACTGTTTGTTGGGGAAGTTGCACGGCTTGTAACGTTTTACCTCAGTCTTATGATGTCACATTCCAAGTAGATATGCAAAACGTTTCTGGATTCACTACTCCAGAAGTCAACGGAACATTCAACGGATGGTGCGGAAACTGCAATGCTATGACTGATGCAAATGCTGATGGCATTTGGGAAGTAACAGTGAATATCCCAGCGGGTAACTACGAATACAAATTCGCTTACGATTCTTGGACGGGTCAAGAAAACTTGACGCCAGGTTCTTCTTGTACTATGACTACAGGTGGATTCACCAATCGTACTTTGAGTCTTTCAGCCAATACAACTTTACCTGTTGTTTGTTGGGAAAGCTGCGCAGCTTGTTCTGTAAACACAACTCCTGGTTGCACAGACATGAATGCTGTAAACTATAATCCAGCTGCCGGTACTAACGACGGTTCTTGCTTGTTCGCAACGAACTTCAATGTAGACATGAATTGTACTGATCCTTTCACCAATGTTTACATCACTGGTCCTTGGTGCGGATGGTGCGGCGCTGATACGTACAACCTCCTTACAGACTCTAACGGCGACGGAATCTACAATGTTACTGTAAACCTTGCTGCTGGAAACGTTGAATATAAATACATGGTTGACAACTGGGCTTCACAAGAAAACCTTGTTGACGATGTTCAAAACGGTGGCACTTGTGCTCCTATCACCGATGGTGCGAACTACGCAAACAGACAAATTGTAGTTGGAACAACAACCAACGATACATACGGAAAATGTTCTTCTTGCAGTGGAGTTGTTACTGACCCTTGCGATTTACTGACCGTAGCATTCGATGATGCAGGTTCCCTATCTTCATGGACCGCTATCGCAGATGCAACTCTTCCAGAGGCTTCAATGACTTGGGACGCTACAGGTGCTTTGCGCATCAGCGGTTCAAACACATCTACAGCTATCGGAAAAGCATACATCTTCCAATACTTGAACAACGCCGTGAACTACAACGGTAACTCTACTGTTGAACTTGAATTCGACGTAAAATCTGTTGGTGCTTTAGTTGGAACAGCTTTACACCTTCAAACTGAATTCCCAGGTACTGGTGTAACCAATACTTTCGATATTCAAAACGCAGGTATCAACGAAAACACATGGACGCACTATACCTACACATTCAACGGTGTAACTGCTGCGTCTTTATTCCGCATGCACTTTAACATGGCGGCAGGAGCATTCCTTGGTGCAGGTGGAACACTTCTCATCGACAACATCGAATTGAATTGCTTCACTCCAACAGTTATTCCTGGTTGTACAGATCCAACAGCTTTGAACTACAACGCTGCTGCAACTGAAGATGACGGTTCTTGTACTTACCCAGTAACGTATAATGTAACATTCCAAGTGGATATGCAAAACGTTACAGGATTCACTACTCCGGAAGTAAATGGAACATTCAATAACTGGTGTGGTGGTTGTGCTCCAATGACCGATGCTAACGCAGATGGTATTTGGGAACTAACCATTCCACTTTCTGCAGGTTCATATGAATTCAAATACGCTTACGACGCATGGGCTGGATCAGAGACACTTACCGAAGGTAGCTCTTGTACGGTGACAAACTTCGGTTTCACCAACCGTACGTTAAACGTGAATGCAGATGTAACGCTTCCTGTTGTTTGTTGGGCTAGCTGCACAAGCTGCGATCAAGCTCCAGTTACTTACAACGTAACCTTCCAAGTAGATATGCAAAACGTTTCTGGATTTACTACTCCGGAAGTAAACGGTACGTTCAACGGATGGTGCGGTGGTTGTTTCACAATGACCGATACAAACGGTGACAACATTTGGGAAGCAACAACTCAAATCGCTGCGGGTAACTACGAATTCAAATTTGCATACGATTCTTGGGCTGGTTCAGAGCAATTGAATCCAGCCGACGCTTGTACAATTACAACTGGTGGATTCACAAACCGTTCTTTGGTGGTGTCTTCAGATGTAGTTCTTCCTGTTGTTTGTTGGGCTAGCTGCACAGATTGCGGAAGCGTTGCAACTCCGGTTGATGTTACTTTCCAAGTTGACATGTCACAGTATCTTGGTTCATTTACTACTCCTGAAGTGAACGGTACATTCAACGGATGGTGCGGTGGTTGTGCTCCAATGACCGATGCCAACGGAGATAACAAATGGGAAATCACTATTCCTCTAACACCTGGTACTTATGAGTACAAGTTCGCATTCGATTCATGGGCAGGACAAGAAAACCTCGTTAACGGATCTACTTGTACTGTCACTACCGATAATTTCACGAACCGTGTTATTACTGTTACAGATGCTGAAACACTTCCTGCTGTATGTTGGGAAAGCTGCGAGTTATGTATAGACTTCGTAAACGAAACTTCTAACAACCTTTCAGTTTATCCAAACCCATCGAACGGAAACATTCGTATCAACAGCAACTTAGCTCTTCCTTACAACATCGAAGTATTCGATCTTTCAGGAAGAAAAGTTCAAGACATGAAAGTGTTCCAATCAAATACTGAAATCAATTTGGAAAACCTTTCGAAAGGAGCTTACCAAATCAGAGTTTCCAATAACTTCAATAGCGTTCGCGAGACCGTTATTATTCAATAATGAAAAGTAAATTATTCTTGTTCGTCTTTGCGTGTGGCTTCGGCCACGCGCAAGGGCAAACATGGAACCTTATCTGGTCCGATGAGTTCAACGGTTCAACCATTGACAACACCAAATGGACCCACGAATTAGGCACTGGCAATTGGGGTTGGGGAAACAACGAACTTCAATACTACACAGCCAGCACCAACAATAGCTTCGTTACGAACAACGAACTTCATATCCTTGCCAAAGAGCAAGTCATTAACAACAGTAATTATTCTTCCGCTCGTCTAATTACTAAAGACAAATTCTCTTTCCAATACGGGAAGGTAGAAGGGCGTTTAAAAGCACCCGCTGGACAAGGTCTTTGGCCTGCCTTCTGGATGCTCGGACAAAATATCGATGACGTTAGCTGGCCACAATGTGGTGAGATTGACATCATGGAACACGTGAACAACAACGCCTACATTAATGGCACCGTTCACTACAACAATAACGGACATGTATACCAAGGCGGACAATACTATACCAATGTTGAAGAATACCACGTCTATTCAATCGTTTGGAATCCGACCTCAATTCGTTTTTATGTAGATGGAAATATCTACTACACGAAAAACATTTTAAACAACGTTGGCGGTACCGAAGAATTTCACAATGAATTCTTCTTTATACTCAATGTGGCAGTTGGTGGAAACTGGCCTGGAAGTCCTGACGCTACTACAGTATTCCCTGCAGAAATGACCGTAGATTACATTCGTGTTTATCAGCAAAACACCGTTGATGTTGAAGAAGAAACTGCTCAAGAAATCAATTGCTACCCGAATCCAGCAAACAACGTATTTAACGTTGAAAACCCTTTTCTTTCTCCAACATTCACCTGTAAGATTTTCGCGCTAGACGGAAGACTTATTTATGCTGAATCCTCTCAAGATCGAACCACACACATCCCTTGCTCAGACTGGACCAACGGCATGTACTTCGTGGAATGCACAAATCCTCAAGGTCAGTCTTTAAAAAAGCTTTTCTTAATTCAGAATTAGGACGATACTTCGTAAGATTCTACGAAAGATGTTTCACAAGATACTTCGAAAGATTTTCTCCTTAGAAGTCCTCTCCTTTGCGAAGCAATCTTTGTATAACAATCTTTGTTTAACAATCTTTGATTCATCAATCTTTGCGCAGTAATATTGTTACCGCATCCTCAATCTCCTTCGTGTGCTCCAAATAATGAACCCCCGTTCCAGGTCCATAGAAACCCGTCCAAACCTTCTTCACCTTTCCATCTTTACCAATCAAGATTAACGTTGGAAAAGACATCACGTGATTCAATTGTGAAAACACAAGCGCAGCAGATTTCTGCGGCGATTCTGCACCACTTCCTAAATAGACCGGATAAGGCAAAGCCATTTGCTTCGCTTGAGAATTAATGCGTGTAAACGAAACTTGCTTGTCTGTTCCACGTTCGAAGGAAACAGGCACCACCTGAAGCCCTTGCGCAGCGTACTTTTCATACATTGACTTCACAAATCGTGATTCATCGGTGCAATTCGGACACCACGTTCCCATGATCTGAACCAAGGTCACTTTACCCTTCCAATCCCTCTCACCGAACGAACGTTCGGTTTTAGAATCGACATCCAATTTCAACTTTAAAACTTCCTTCGGATCTTTCATCCAAGTAAGCTCATCGGCCTTGCGCAATTCGAAAGTAGCATCCGCTTCGCCCTTGAATTTCGTCGCATAATGCTTGCCGCTCATGAATACGCCTTCAATCTTATTGTCTATCAACTGTGCCGCTAAGTAGAACAAATGTGTTCCGTCAAAAGCCGATAAATAAAACCGATTGTTTTCAAACGGCTCACCCTGCAAGTAGCGATAGTCGCCTGTTTCAGTCAGCACCGTTCCGTAGACAACAGACTCCTCGCGTATTGCCGCCATATCCAAAATGGCAGGCACCGTGTCGTCTTCAAAAACTATTTTATATTTCAAATGCACGGGGACATGCACCTTGGTATCGAACTCGCGAATTCTATTATTCACGATTTGAAAAGGAATGCGATAATCTCCTGATCGCGTCGGGTCCACCCATTCGCCGGTAACAATTCCCTTCTCCTTTTTCCCTTCGAAATAGGTATTGAAAAGAGGAAGACTCGACTTGAAGGTCGAGTCTTTTCCCCATTTAATTTCAATTGGAATGCGCTCAGCGCCATTCACGATTTCCCACTGAGTATCTGTCTTCAATTCAATGCGACAAGGGATGCTTTTATCTTCAACCTTAAACACAATCAGATGCGATTGTGAAAAAACACTACCGCTGAAAGCAGCGAAAAACAAGAGCATCCAAGCCTTCATTATAAATCGAATTTAATTCCTTGTGCCAATGGCAACGAGGTTGAATAGTTGATGGTGTTGGTTTGCCTGCGCATGTAATTTCTCCACGCATCAGATCCGCTCTCACGTCCACCACCGGTCTCTTTCTCTCCACCAAATGCACCACCAATCTCAGCACCGCTGGTTCCAATGTTCACGTTAGCAATTCCGCAGTCTGACCCTTCGCAACTCAAGAAGCGCTCTGCTTCACGCATGTTGGTCGTCATAATCGCACTCGACAATCCTTGAACAACGCCGTTTTGCATAGCAATCGCCTCGTCCAATTCTTTGTACTTCATGATGTATAAAATTGGAGCAAACGTTTCGTGTTGAACAATTTCTAAGCTGCTGTCTTTCACTTCAGCAATACATGGCTTCACGTAACATCCGCTCTCATAGCCTTCTCCAGTAACAACGCCACCTTCAACAATGAAGTTCGCGCCTTCAGCCTTCGCCTTTTCAATAGCTTTCAAATACGTATCAACAGCCATGGTGTCGATCAACGGACCCACGTGGTTGTTTGAATCCAATGGATTTCCAATGCGAATCTGTCCGTAAGCAGCCACCAACTTCTCTTTCACTTCGTTGTAAACACTTTCGTGAATGATTAATCGACGGGTTGAAGTACAACGCTGACCAGCAGTTCCAACTGCGCCGAATACCGCACCAATGATCGTCATCTTCAAGTCTGCATTCTCTGTTACAATAATGGCGTTGTTTCCACCCAATTCCAACAAAGACTTTCCGAAACGCTCTGCCACTTTCGCACCAACGATGCGACCCATGCGTGTGCTTCCTGTTGCTGAAATTAACGGAAGTCTGTGGTCAACAGTCATCATCTCACCCACTTTCACATCTCCGGAAACGATGGAAGAGATTCCTTCTGGAAGGTGATTCTCTGCCGCGATTTCGTTCCAAATATTTTGACAAGCAATTGCGCAAAGCGGAGCTTTCTCAGATCCTTTCCAAATACAAACGTCTCCGCAAATCCAAGCCAATGCACTGTTCCAGCTCCATACCGCAACTGGGAAGTTGAACGCTGAAATAATTCCAACGATCCCAAGCGGATGCCATTGCTCATACATGCGGTGACCTGGACGTTCGCTGTGCATGGTTAATCCATAAAGCTGACGAGACAATCCAACTGCGAAGTCACAGATGTCAATCATCTCTTGCACTTCACCCAAACCTTCTTGCAAGCTCTTTCCCATTTCGTAGCTCACCAACATACCCAACTCTTGTTTGTAATCGCGCAGGCGATTTCCAAACTGACGAACGATTTCGCCGCGCTTCGGTGCTGGCATTAAACGCCATGTCTTGTATGCTTCTAGAGCCGTATTCACGACTCTTTCGTAATCTTCTTTCGTGGTGGTTTGCACCTTCGCGATCTCTGCTCCGTCTACTGGAGAGTATGAAGTAATTAAATCTCCGTTCGAGAAAAAGTTCTGTCCTGTGCTGGTTCCAAGGTTTTCCCCTTGAATTCCTAATTTGATCAGAACATCTGACATATCCATAGAATTGCTCATTGGTTCATTTATTTTAGACTGCAAAGGTACAACTTGACAATAAACGAAAAGATGTTTTATCTTTGAATTATGCGGAAGCTAACCCTGATTTTTATCTTGGGCTTTTACAGCTTAATGGCCTTCGGTTTGGAAGCCAAGCTGCACTTCTGTTGTGGTAAGCTACAGGCCATTCATTTCTTCGAATTCGGAGAAGAAAATCACGACGATTCTCATGCCAATCACAAAGGATGCTGTCATTCCGACGGTTGCATGGAAGACGTCCTTGTTGCGCTGCACTATGAGAGCGAACACGTCCCATGCGAATCTCCTTCCGCTCCGCAATTAATTGCTTCTACTTCTGAGCCGACTTATTTTTTATTTTATGTTGAAGGAAAATGCCAATCGGCTATTCCAATTGCCGCATCGTTTGTTCCGATAACGTATGAACGGTATTCTCTTTTCTGTTGCAGAAAAGTCCCAACGGGATTAATCCACAAAGTGGATACATCCTTTCAGGATTAGTCCGCGAAGCGGATGTATCCCAAAGGGATAAGTCCTTTCAGGATTAGTCCGCTGAGCGGATGTATCCCAAAGGGATAAGTTAGAAACGTTAAAAATCAAAAATCTTATTTCAAATGAAAAACATAATTGTGCTTGCTTTATGCATGCTTTCATTCGGCGCGTTTGCGCAAAAAACAAAAAATATCACCACGAACTTTTGGGTAGCTGGTGCATGTGGAATGTGTGAGAATACAATCGAAAAGGCAGTTGACGTGAAAGGCGTTGTTGCTTATGACTACGACCTCACAGCTCATAGATTAACCATAACATTTAATCCATCGAAAATTACACTCGACAAAATCCATGCGCTCATCAATGCAGCAGGATATGATACCGAAAAGTCAAATGCAAGCGACGAGCAGTACAGTCGCGTTCACGGATGCTGCAAGTACAGAACCATGGAACAACATCCGTAAAACATGAAATACATTATTGCAATCATAGCATTCCTTTCATTAGGAACTCTTGTAAATGCGCAGATTAAAGGCGTTGTTCTCGACGATGCCGGAAATCCTGCCCATGCGCTGGTGTACTACAAAGGCACGCAACTCGGTACTGTTACCAATGACGAAGGTGCATTTTCTATTGGTATTCCGAAAGAACCGCGGTGGCTTATGATCACATCTACCGGGTATTATACCGACTCACTCTATGTCGATCCCGCTCAAGTGACTTTTCAGGAAGTGAAATTCAACCTGAGAGAAAACAGTACACTCGGAACCATACACATTGACGAACACGATGGAGGTACGCATATCAACGGAAAAGACCCCCAAACTTTCCAGGTGTTGACGGAAAAAGAATTATGTAAAGCAGCATGCTGCAGTCTTTCTGAAAGCTTCGAAACAAACGGATCCGTAGATGCTTCATTCACTGACGGAATTACGGGAACGCGACAAATTAAAATGTTGGGATTAGATGGAAAGTATACGCAAATTCTTTTCGACAACATGCCTGCAGTGCGCGGAATATCCAGTACTCTTGGGTTGAGCTTTCTTCCTGGACCTTGGATCAATTCCATTTCCATCACAAAAGGAGCAGGATCAGTAGTACATGGATACGAAGGCGTTACGGGACAAATTAACGTAGCGCACAAGGCTTCAACCATGAAAGAAAATTTGTTCTTAAACATGTACGCTAGCTCGGCGGGACGTTACGAAACAAACATTCTATCGAATCAAGCTTTGGGTGAAAAATGGAACTACCAATTGCAAGCACACGGTTCTTCCGCACAGAAATTGTACGATACAAACAGCGATGGATTCCTAGACAATCCACTTTTCCAAAATTACTTGCTTCGCAACGCTTGGCAGTATACAGGGGAAAAGGGGTTGCGCGGAGAATATGGATTTTCTTATGGACAAGTGAATACTGAAAGCGGACAAATCAATTACTACCGCAACGAAGGAGTTGTGCCTTTTACATCCTGGATTTCAAACTCACAAACAGAACACGCTGAATTCACAGCAAAGACCGGGTATATGTTCGATGAACACGGACATAAAAGTGTCGGCAGTCAGATTAACATTGGCTACAACAAACAAAATGCGCGATACGGAATACGGCTTTACGAAGGCATTCAGAAGAGCGCTCGAATCAATTTGTTGTTTGCGAATGAAATTGCGGAAGGGTACAACATTACCGCGGGTATATCTGCAACAGCAGACGACTACCGCGAATCGCTTACCTCTTTCGTTGGAAATTTGAATCGCGTGGAAACCGCATACGGCGCATTCGCAGAGTTAAATGCGAATCCAACCGAACGACTTCAAATTGTTGCTGGACTTCGAGAAGACGTGAACAACTTATACGGTATGCTCTTTACGCCGCGCATACATGCACGCTATTCCCTTACGGAAAAAACAAGCATTAAAATTAGTTCAGGAAAAGCGTATCGCTCTCCGCAAATGGTTGTCGATCATCTCTCTGCCCTTGCAGGAAATAGAACTTGGAATTTACCAGCGAATGCCACGACCGAATATCCATTCGGTTTTGAAATGGAAGAAGCCTTGAACAGTGGAATTGTGTTGGTACACAACACGAAATTGTTTCATCGCTCAGCGACACTCACAGTGGATGCTTTTCATACGAACTTCCAAAATCAATTGGTGGCAGATTATGAAACAGCAGGATCTTTTTCATTGTACAACCTCTCTGGAAAAAGTTTCGCGAATGCCGTTCAAACCGACTTCACCTTCAGTCCAATCAAAAGAAGTGAAATCCGCTTAGCCTATCGTTGGCTCGATGCACAAACCACCTACACCGCTGGTTTAAAAGAGCGTCCGCTTGTGGCGAAACATCGCGTCTTTATTAACCTTGCTTACGCCACGAAAGAAAATGCAAAATCGCAAAAGTGGAATTTCGATTTCACTGCGCGTTGGCTCGGTTCACAACGTTTGGCGAATCAGTATACGCAAGATGCAACAGCAGAAATATACAGTCCAGCATACTGGACATTGAATGCTCAAGTTTCGTTCTTTGCACGCGAGAACTTCGAAGTGTATGCAGGTGGAGAAAATATAACGGGGTACATGATTCATCATCCTATTCATTTGAGCGAAAATCCAAACTCGGAATTCTTTGATGCGTCTCAAGTATATGGACCCATGTTCGGAGCGAATTACTATGTTGGATTGCGTTGGAGAATCGGAAAGGCAACCAAAACGGAATAACTTTAGTCTTTCAAAAAACCTTCAACCATGCGTTACCTGTTTGCCCTTCTTTTGAGCGTTGTTACTTTGGGTGCATTTGCTCAGTTTCAAATTACCGGATTGACTCCACAGAACAGTCAAATCAGCAACCCAATGTGTAACGGAAATGTCTATATGACCTTTTCGGCACTGACAGCGCCTACCTCTGGGAGCTCTCCGGAAGAAATCGTTCAAGTCATTAACGGAACAAATTTCACCGGATTTCAATTTACGGCAACAATTGATTGGGGAGATGGAACAACCTCTACACACAACGGAGGTACCTCTACAGCAGGAACTATAATTCAGACATCACCACCAGCCTATCACTACTATCCAGCTCCAGGATCATACATTGTAACGACTACCGTTACGGGACCTGGCGCCACAGGAACTGGCTCAAGTACCGTGTATGTTTTGATCTATCCGTGTATACAGGTTTATTCCGTTGTTGGAATTGATTGCGATGGCGATGGTACTAATGAACAAAGTATTACCACACCGCTAAATGCTACTGCCTTCAATTCATCAACTGGAAGCTCTCAAGATATTTCGCTCAATCCAGGAAGCGTTTCAACTATTTTCGGAATTCAACCCGGAATGATAACCATTGAATTGGATTCTTTGTGGCTAGTGACAAACGGATACTATATGAATGCCAATTCTTACAACGAGTTTTATTCTCCTGGCAGTGGCATATATACCATTTCAATTCAACTGAATTGTATCGACACGCCGCCGTGCTCAACAAACATTGTTCAAACGAACATGCAAAACAATGTTATTGGTTATTCCACAACGAATAACAGCAGCATTTCAACTTTCGAGTGGATTGTTACTCCGTATAACCAAGCCGGAGAGGCAATGGGAAGTGGACAATTTTCAACGCAATCGAGTGTCTACCTGCCGAATGCATACGGAGTTGACTATGTCGTGACATGCTTGAATGCTACGTTTAACAACGGATGCGTATTCAGCGATTGCGATACCTTTCAAGTTGCAACAGGATCGTTGTGCACAGGTGGATATGTTTTCTGTGATGGAAACAACAACGGATTGTACGAAAGTGGTGAATATGTTCTTTCAAATGCTCCTATAACAGTAACCAATTTAGAGAACGGAAGCTTTACAACGGTTACTACAAATACTGCTGGTTATTACAACGCAAATCTTCCAGGATTTTGGGACGATTCACTCTCCATTTCTATCAGCCCAAATTACCTTGCCAATATGGGTTACACAACTATTACACCTGTTATTGATGCAATGGGAACAGACTGTCAATTCGGTGGGTCTCAAATGTTGAACAACATTCCGATCCAATGTGGAAACTTCAATCCATACCCATATCTATGCTACAGTGGTTATGTCTTTTGCGACGCCAATGGTAATGGCATTCAGAATCCTGGTGAATCACCATTGATGGGTGCGCCAATCACCTTAGGTTGGACAACACCCAATTCGGCAAGCGTAACGGTGTATTCAGATTCAAGCGGATACTTCAATTATTGCGGATCTATTTACGGAGTAACCAGTGTTGCCATTGCGAGCGTAAGTTCAAGTTGGCTTATCGATAATGGTTATACACTGCCAAATAACAACAACATTTTCTCCATTGTTGGTTCAATGACCTACATTACTCAACCACTTGCAATACCAGTCTATTGCTCAGGAAATGTGGCTCTGTGTTCAGACCTATGGACTACCGTAACACCATGGATTGGGTATTACCAAGGACAGAATGCCACCATTCGTTTGAACTGGGGTAACTACGGGCCTGCAGCTTCGAACTACACCCTTACCTTGAACTGGCCGGCTAACGTAACGTTGAACACATGGTCCATTTTAAATCCGAACTATGCCATCAACGGCAATTCCATCACCTGGACCATCAACTCAACCCAGACCTCTTTCAACACCACAGACTACCTCAGCTTCACACTTCCATCTGGATTAATCAATGGTGAACAACACATGTTTACTTCAACCATATCGTCTTCAGCAGGAACAGATTGCTACGAGGGAAACAACAACGGTGGTTTACTTCAGATTTTAGGGAACAGCTACGACCCGAACGATAAGAATGTGTATCGAAAATCGTATCACGATTATGGAATTACCGGCTTCCCGGAAAGCACCATTATTTTTGGCGACGACGATATGTTGGAATACACCATTCGCTTCCAAAACACAGGGACTGCTCCAGCGCAAAACATCTTCATCTTAGACACTCTCGACAGCGAATTGGATTGGTCTACTTTCCAGTTGTTGCAAAGCACTCACGACATGCAAATCGTAAATCTTGGCAACGGTGTTCTTCGTTTTGAGTTCAACAACATCTGGTTGCCAGACAGCAGCGTAAGTCAGGAGTTGAGCCAAGGACACATCATCTTCCGCATTCGTGAAAATGTTGGAAATGGATTGTGGAGCGAAATAACAAACACCGCTTACATTTATTTCGATTGGAACGAAGCAATCATCACCAACACCACTTACAACATTAACGACTGGATTGAATTCGTGGGTGAAGAAAATGCGTTCAATGTGGAAGCGTATCCGAATCCAATGCAGAATGAATTAACGTTGAAAATGGAAGGTCCATTCAACTACGAAATACACGATCTAACTGGAAGAAAATTGCTACAAGGAATGGGTGTTGGACAAACCACCATCAGCACTGAAGCACTTGCTTCAGGGACATACTTGATAAGCGTTTACGCAAACGGATCTAAGCAGACAGGTAAGGTGTTGAAATACTAACAAGAGCGTCAATCCAAACTTCCGAGTCGTTCAAACTCGGTACGAGTTGAACTTTTTCGCCTCCGTGTTCTTCAAAAAGCTCTTGGTATTCTTCTCCAATTTCAATGGTTGTTTCCAAACAATCGGCAACGAAAGCGGGAGAAAATACCAAGAGCTTTTTCGCTCCTTTGTCTCCCAACTCCTTGATGATATCGTCTGAAAAAGGCTCTATCCATCCTTTGCCTAAGCGACTCTGAAAACACACGGTGTATTCCTCTTCGGAAATTCCGATGCCCTTCGCAATCGCTCTTGCAGTCGCGTAACACGTAGCCTTATAACACATGTGATTCTCTTCGTTAATCTCGTGCTCGCAGCTGTGGTTGCGACACTTGTTATCGTCGTACAACTTGTCCAATTGTCGCTCAGGTAATCCGTGAAAACTAAACAGAATACGATCGTATTCTTTCAAATCGAATTGCTTTGCATTGTCTACATATCCTTGAATGTAAAGCGGATTATCATAAAACTGCGGAATGAAAACCACTTCCGGAATGCTCCACCACTTCGAAATAACCTGCATCACCTTTTCATGCACACTTCCTGTTGTGGCTGAAGCGTATTGCGGGAACATTGGCAACACCACAATCTTTTCCGCACCCCACTCTTCTATTTCACGAAGGGTGTTGTCTATACTTGGAACTTGATAGCGCATGGCTAAGAAAACTTTCGTTTCATTTTCATTGAAGCGCGCTTGCAATTGCTCCTTGTTTCTTTTTCCATAATGAATCAACGGCGAACCGTTTTCAGTCCAAAGCTTCTTGTAGACAGCAGCACTCTTTCTATGACGAAAAGGAACGATAATTCCATTTACCAAAATGGCTCTTCCAACTGCCGCAATGTCTATGACACGCGGGTCGTTCAAGAACTCGGTTAAATATCTATAAACAGCACCAGGAGTTGGTGCATCGGGTGAACCCAAGTTCACAAGAAGGATAGCGGTCTTTTTCATTTTCATTTCGTCTGCAAAGGAAAACAACATTCTTCAATGAAGGATGTTCAATGTTGTATCTTTGCATGCAAAATTGCACACATGTTAAGATCTATGACCGGCTACGGTAAAGCCGAACTTCAGAAAGAAACCAAAAAGTTCTCCGCTGAAGTGCGCTCGCTCAACAGCAAAGGACTAGACCTCAGTGTGCGCATTCCGAGTGTGTATCGCGACAAAGAATTGGATCTTCGTACTACCTACGGAGAGCTTGTCATCCGCGGAAAGTCTGAAGTTTCCATTTATATTGAAAACATTAGCGGCGAAAAGCGCATGCACCTCGATACCGACTTAATGAATTCGTATTACAACGAACTTTCACAGTGGAAGGAAGGAAAAGACCTTGGTTCAGCCGATATCTTGGCCACGCTTGTGCGCATGCCCGAAGTCATGAAGTTCGAACAAGCGGAACCGAACGAAGACGAATGGAACACCATTGCCGCATTGGTAAAGCAAGCGTTCGATCAATTTGAAAATTACAGACAACAAGAAGGCGCAAAACTTCAACGCGAATTTGAAATGCGCATTGCCAATATTCTTCGCTTGCGCGCAGACTTACTTGCGCCTATGGAAGAGCGCAAGGAGAAAACAAGAGAGCGCATTAAAGCGCAATTGGACGAGTTAGTGGGGAAGGAAAAAATCGACGAAAATCGTTTCGAGCAAGAGTTGATTTATTATTTGGAAAAGCTCGATGTTTCGGAAGAATTGCAACGTTTGCTTTCGAACTGCGAGATGTTTAACGAAGAGTTAAACGGTGGTGCGCAGGGAAGAAAACTTGGATTCATTTCGCAAGAAATTGGAAGGGAGATCAACACCATTGGCTCGAAAGCCAACGACGCAACCATGCAACGTATGGTGGTTGAAATGAAAGACGAATTGGAAAAAATCAAAGAGCAAATCAACAATGTTCTCTAGTCAAGTCAACGGAAAAGCAATCATCTTCTCTGCTCCTAGCGGCGCGGGAAAAACAACGCTTGTCCGCTACTTACTCTCAGAGCCCGCGCTTATGTTGGCGTTCAGCGTAAGCGCTACTTCACGCCCCAGAAGAGGTGAAGAAGTTGATGGAAAGGACTATCATTTTTTAACGAACGAAGAGTTCCAACAAAAAATAGACAACAATGAATTTGTAGAGTGGGAAGAAGTTTATGCGGGAACGAAATACGGAACACTCAAAAGCGAAGTGGAACGCATTTGGAAAGCTGGTAAACATGTCATCTTCGATGTTGATGTGGTAGGCGGACTTCACCTCAAAGAAATATTTCATCATCGCGCATTGGCTGTCTTTGTTCAGCCTCCGAGTGTTGAGGCATTGATGGATCGCTTGCAAAACAGATCCACCGAGACGGAGGAAAAGATTCAACAACGTGTTGCCAAAGCCGGATTGGAATTAACCTATGCCAATAAATTCGATGTCCGTTTGGTGAACGATGATTTAGATATTGCGAAAGCTGAAGCACTTAAATTGGTGAACGACTTTCTAGCAGAATGAACATAGCACTCCTCTTCGGTTCCTTCAACCCCGTTCACAACGGACATCTCGCCATGGCACACGCTGCCTTGCAATCGAATAAAATCGACGAAGTCTGGTTCGTGGTTAGTCCACACAACCCCCTGAAAGATTTCACCACACTCGCTCCTGCGAACGATCGAGCAAACATGGTGTCACTCGCTCTTATGCATGAAGAGAGCATGAAGCTCTGCACTATCGAGTTCGACATGCCCAAACCCTCGTATACCATCCATACCATTCACCAATTGAGAGAAGAATATCCTTCCTTCAACTTTCACATCCTCTGCGGCACCGATGTGGTAAATCAGCTTTCAGCGTGGTACAAATACGAAGAGCTCATTCAAAGTGTGAAGTTCTTGGTTTGTTCGCGAGAAACCCCTCAAGAAATTTCTTCGAATGAATGGATGAAAAAAATTCCGCAACAGTTTGAATTTATTGCATTTGAGCCGCTTGAAATTTCTTCAACAATGATTCGAAAAAGTATTTTCATTTCCGGTAAATCGGATGATCTTTCGGAATCTGTAAATCAATTTATCATTGATAAAAAATTGTACAAATAATCGCATCGGGGCGAATAATTATTCGCCCCGATCTGCAAATCATTCGACCCGATTTCAAAATCATTCGCCCCAATCTGAAAACAATCAATTTCAAATCAGCGATCATTTCAAAATCGGTTATTTGCATTTATTTTCCGACGGAAAAAACATCACACGCATTGATTTTGCAGATGAAGAGTTGAAAGAACAACGTTCATGCAAGATACTGGAAACAGCAAAGAATCAATTGCACGAATACTTCGCGAAAACGCGTCAAACCTTCGACTTACCAATACTTCCTTCAGGAACAGCATTTCAACAAAACATCTGGAACATTCTTCTTCAGATTGAGTTCGGAGAAACAAAAAGCTACGAGTGGGTTTCCCTTCAACATGGAAATAAAAAAGCCATTCGCGCTGCCGCACAGGCCATAGGGAAAAATCCAATTGCCATAGTCATTCCCTGTCACCGCGTGATTGGGAAGAATGGCAGTCATACGGGATTTGCGGGTGGCCTCCCGCGGAAGCATCAACTTTTAGCCTTAGAGGCAAACAACGGATTATTGGAATTGAGCTTGGAATAGCGCGGACGCTGCGCCGGCGTCGGATACTCACTCGTCGGAATAGCATGAATCACATTTTGAAAACCGAATTCATTCTTAATTCGAACAGCAAAGTCAAACCAAGAAATAACTTCGTTCCCGGTGAAGTGAAACAGACCGAACGTCCATTCGGTTTGTTCATTCAAGCATTTCAAAATATAATCGGAAACTGAATTCGCAACATCTGAAGCATCTGTGGGACAACCGAGCTGATCGTTTACCACACGCAATTCACGCGACGGGTCGGAAGCCATGGCGTTCTTCATGGTTAAGTAGAAGTTCTTTCCGTAGTTGGAATACAACCAACTTAAGCGAATAACGATACCTGTTTCGCATTCCAATACCGCTAACTCGCCTTCGCGCTTGGTTCTTCCGTAAACGCCAAGCGGATTGCATTCATCGTCTTCGGTATATGGAGTATTCTTTTCTCCGTTGAAAACGTAGTCGGTGGAAAAATGAATAAGCACAATGTCGTGCAAGGCGCAGAAGTCAGCGAGTTCGCTAACCGCTTCTGCATTTACGCGATGCGCCAACTCCTCTTCCGACTCGGCTTTGTCTACTGCGGTGTAGGCAACGGTATTGACAATCACATCTGGAATTTCATTCAACTCGGAAAGTTGTTCAAAGAGGTCTTCTTCGAAGTCAATTTCATCTCTTCCAAAAAAACGTGCTGAAACAGCTGTTTCATTCTTGAACGAATCGGCGAAGCATTGCGCCAGCTGACCCGTCTTTCCCAATATCCAAATAGATGCGTTACTCATGTTTTGCGAAGTTAAAAGGACTTAACTTTGTTTGGGTATAACTTTTGAAAGGCTTCAAAAAAAATAATATGAAAAAGCTCCTTCTGTTTTCATTCGCGCTGATCACTCTTACGAATTTCGCACAAGAAAAAAGCTATTCCGATCGCAATCCACGTCAAGCTACTGTAGGTTTCGGAGTACAATTCGTTCAACCGACAGAAGAGTATGCGGAGCATTATAAGGGCAATCCAATCGGACTTTCAGGAACTTTTTCTCATCCCATTAAACAATCGCCTTTCGATTGGGGCTTTCAATTTTCATGGAATCAAATGGGGGCGCTTGATCAGGATATTTCCGTTTACGCAGGTACCAACATATTGGGAGATTCCATTTTTAACAACGGCACCTACCGCGTTCGTCACAACAACTACCGCTACCAAGGGTTAATCCGCATTCGTCCGTTTAACGGCTTCTTTCAACCTTATGCAGAAGGGTTAGCAGGGATTGAAAGCTTTTCAACGAAGACCGACATCTCTGTAGAGAACAGCGGAGGATTTTCTTCGGTGGAAGAAGCGAAGGTGCAACAAAGCAGCACATCGTTTTTATACGGATACGCCCTCGGGTTACGCTTCCGTACCAAGAATGCGAAAAAGGTTTGGTTCGATATCCGCTATGAAAATATTCAAGGCGGCAAAGCACAATACGTCATTCCTGAAACAGTAACGGTTCAAAACAACACCGACCTCAGCTACACGACCGGCACCACAAAAACAAATCGCCAAATCATTCAATTCGGACTCACATTTGGTTTCTAGCCAGAAGAACGAATGGCATCCACGGGTCTGAGGTTGGCTGCGCGCAACGCAGGCACGAAACCCGCAACAACGCCAACCACCAGCGAAACCGATATTCCCAGAACAATGCGACTCATGGGAAGGAAGAATTGAAAATCGGTAGCGCTATTTAATAGCGAGAGTACTCCGAATACCAGGAGCAGTCCCATAATTCCGCCCACCAGGCAAAGCAGCATCGATTCAAACAAGAATTGCGAAAGAATGAAATAACGTTTTGCTCCGAGTGCTTTTTGAATGCCAATGATGTTCGTGCGTTCTTTCACCGAGACGAACATAATGTTTGCAATGCTGAACGCGCCCACAAGAATCGCGAAGATTCCAATGAACATTCCCGCTACGTTGAACACACCGACAATGCTATTCACCATGTCGCTGATCATGCTAGAATCAATCACGCTGAAATCGTTTTCCTCTGTCGGACGAATGCCGCGAATGCCCCGGAATACCGACATGACATCGCCTTTCAAGACATCGACATCCACGTCTTTTTTCGCTTTAATTAAGAGTGTAACATCGTCCATATCGCCAACAAAACGTTGGGCATATTCATAAGGCACATAGACCGAAAGGTCTCGTTCACCGCCGAAAAGCGAAGAGCCTTCTTTAGCCATTACGCCAATGACTTCTGCTTTTTGTCCTTGAATTTTAATGTCTTTGCCAACCGGATATTCCGCACCGAATAGTTGTTCGGCGAGTGAGTATCCGATAAGCGCAACGGGCCTTCCGCCGTCGCATTCCATTTGTGAAAAGTAGCGTCCCTTTTCAATTTTCAAATCAATGGCTTGAATATAATCGTACCCCACTCCCAGAAAACCCACGCCTTCCAGGGAATTGTTTTCGTGTTCAATGGTTTTTGAAGCGCGTACTTGAATGGTGGCTGCGGAAAACGAATTGATTTCAGCTTTTAATAAATCTAAATCTTCTTTGCTGGGTTGTCTGCGTTGCCAGTACTTCCACCACTCGTATTCTCCTCCGTCTTTCTCGGGTCCCATGGGCCATTTCTGTATGAAGAGTAAATCGGAACCCATGACAGACAGTCCTTCTTTTATATCGGCCTCCATGCTATCCACGATACTCAACACAAAAATGATTGAGAAAATTCCAATCGTCACTCCAAATAACGAAAGCACCGTCCGCAGTTTATTCACCACCAGCGATTGTGTGGCGAAGGCGAAGGCTTCTTTGAGTTGAAGGAGGAGTTTCATGGGGCCAATATACGGCGGTTTGAAAGGGAAGAATGTGCGAAGCACGAATGTTGCGAAGCAACGAATGCCTTCGGCGAATGTCTTCGACGTAATGAAAAGATAAGAGAGGAGAAACAATCACTTCGTGATCAATCATCTTCGGTGATGACCGTTTACTCCAAATAACCGAATAGCCACAAGGGAATACGATTACCAATGCCAATCTCAATGTCATCAGATACAACAAATGCATCCTCTACATGAGAAGGTAATTGCTTGCGCTTCTTCGATTTGCCTCCCACTTCAAAATAATACTTTCCTTCTACCAAAAAGTCAGTAGACTTTGGATAAGTTACTTCGTGATGCTTCCCAACTTGATTCAAAAAAAACGTTTCGCGTATTGTCCCGATATCAGCCGATTCACCCGCTAGCGCATAATTCAAATTGGTATTATTGAAATAAATTTTATCAGGCTTCTGTAATTTCTTATTCCCTGAAATTCCCGACTGCAAGGTGCTTAATATTTCAGCTTCTTCCAATAGTTCTAAATATTTCAATAAAGTGCGAGAATCTGAAATATTCAACTGTTCGGACAATTCTTTAATCTTAGGTGTATATGGAACCGATGTAGCTATTGCCCCTAACAATTTTTTTATGCGCTCCGTAGCAATATATCCGCCGTCTAATACTGAGGGAATTTCGGTTTCAATAACCGCGTTAACTACTTCGTTCAACTTTTGATAATAGGCGTTCTCTGAAATAAGCTGGAAGGGATAATAACCCTTTTTTAGATATTCCCGAAACATAGGAAGTGGAGATCCCTTTTTGGTTAAACTTTGGGCAATTTCAGTGTGATTTTTCAATACCTCCGTTAAAGAGAAAGTACTAATCTTAACCTCACCCGACTTCAATGAGCGGTATTCGGAAAAAGAAAATCCATACAAATTGTATGAAACCTTCCTTCTACTCAAATCACCATTGCCTTTATGCAATTCAATTAGCGACGAGCCTGAATAAACAACCTTCAAATTGGGAAAAGAATCGTGTACTGCTTTAATCTCTGAGGACCAATCGTTCGTTGGATTTTTCTTTGGATACTTATGCACTTCATCTAAAAACAAGACATCTCCTCCTTCGCGGTTAAAAGAAAGAGCCAAATCGAAAATGGAATAAGCATAAAAATAAGGTAAATCCAAGGATGCATACAATACCCTTTTCTTCAAATCATCTCTGCACTCCTTTGCCTTTTGCAACATAAGCGTTGTCTTGCCAGTTCCTCGCGCCCCCTTAATCTCAATTAATCTATTCTCCCAATCAATGGCACTGAAAAGCAATCTCCGAAACCGAAGATCTACATTTTCAATCAATATGTTACTGATTTCTAATACTATACTCATTTTATGTAATTGATTACACAAATATAGTTAAAAAAACGGAATGGGTTACATAAAACCATCGGATATGGATGACCAACGAAGTTGGATGACATCGCGAAGCGATGATGACACCTTCGGTGATGACCGTTCCGGATGACCATCGGAGATGGATGACACGACAACAGAAAAGGTAAGAAAAGGGAAGACAAATGAAAAAACCTCCGACTGTAAGTAGCGTTGTGCTAACTCACGGCCGGAGGCTTTTTACTTCAATTTACACCCGAAGGGTAATTATTCTCACAACCCCGAAGGGTAATTGTATTCTTAGTTGTTTACAAAAACACGCGTCGTCTCCGACTGATTCCCAACCACCGTGCGAACCATATAGATACCTGTTGTTTCTGTAAGGGTAACTTCGTTCATTCCTTCAACCAGGCGAACACTCTTCACTAATTTACCCGTTACATCATAGATGTCGGCACGCTTAGCGGTGTTGCTTGCTGTGTTGGTTAATTGAATGTTTACTACGTTGCCTTCAGTTACGTAAACCATCGCCTCTACTTGCGAAACATCTTGTGTAAGTAATTTATTCGACCCTTGTGCTGCCTCTTGCGAAGCATCTTCCGAAGGATCTTGCATCGCATCTTGCGTAGCATCTTGTGTAACATTTGCAGCACCTACGATACACATGTATTGAACAGGTCCCCAGTTGTAGTTCGTGCCCGTGTAGTTGAAGATTGGTGCTGTTTGTACAGCGTACGTCTT
>JBJOFG010000003.1:0-131759 GCA_046048875.1 Bacteroidota bacterium
AAGGATTTCCCATTACATAGTAGGAATAAAATCTTCGATTTTCCAATTACATCGTAGGAATAAATCCGAAGGATTTCCCATTACATAGTAGGAATAAAATCTTCGATTTTCCAATTACGAAGTAATAATGACATAGTTCCCATTACGCATCCCAATAGCTATCGGGAGGAAAAAAAACAAAGGTTTTCCGATTCCATCAAAAAAAATCCCCACAAAAATTGTGAGGATTTAGGTAGTGAGATTTTCCGACCTTAGCTTGGATCACGGGTTAGAGTAATTTCTTTTGGTCCCTTGAGTGTGATGGTGTTTTTATCTTCTGAAAGTGAAATGTCGAATGTTTCGTTGTTGAAGGAAACTTTTCCATCAGAAAGGGTGAAATTCATTTCATCAGAAGTGATTGAAAAGCGCTTGCGAATTCTCATTTCGTTTTTCTTGTTGAATTTGTATTTGAATTCCTCGTCTCCAATTTTGTTGTCCCAGGATCCGATAAGAAAATCCTCATTTTTAGCTGGACGGAAAGTTCTTGTTTCGTTTCCATTTTGAATCACAAGTTCGTCATCACTAACTTTTGTAACGGTCCATTTTTCTTCCTTATAATATTTTTGAGGTTCAGCTGGTGGTTGCGTATTCAATGTGTCTTGGGATTTTTCAATGATGATTTTTTGCAATTCAGCTCTTTCTTTTTCAGAATCTCGAACTTGAATGGTTATCGTCTCATCCTCAATTTTATATTCTAATTCTTCTTTGTCGTTGATAGATTTAATCTTACCGCCTTCAGTAAATTGAATAATCACATCGCCTTTATCCTCAACAGCGTACCACCAATTTCCTTGGATTTTGTCAGCAGTGCTCGAGCAGGATTGAAATACAAAAGTGGCTGCTATAGCCGATAGAAAGAATAATTTGTTTTTCATAATATTTTTTTTTGTAAAACTATATGGCGAATTCAGTTCAAATGATACATAGTTGATACAAATGAATTTCAAGATTGAATTTTTTTTATGTTGAATTGAGGTTGAATGTACTTTAGCGTAAACTCAAAGAAAATGGACAGAAAGAAATTCATTGTCAGCACGGCGCTCGCATCGGTAGGTGCTTTTTTTGTTTCGAAGATCAGTGGAAACGATAGCGAGAAGAATGAGAGTGAGAAACAGAAAGAGAATGGGAATGAGGGATTGGGGATGAGAGGAGTGGAAGGCGTGTTCTCACCGACAAATAGACACATGGTAGGAAATGGATTTAAAGTAATGAACTTTTATCCGAATGGAAAGGGATTTGAAGAGCGCATGTCGCCATTCTTTTTGTTAGACTTCAATGCTGAAGTGAATTTTCCGCCATCTGAAATCTCACAAGGTGTGGGTGTTCATCCGCACAGAGGAATTGAGACAGTGACTTTTGCCTACAAAGGAGCCGTTGAACATCACGACAGCAAAGGCAATCATGGTATTATTGGTCCAGGTGACATTCAATGGATGACAGCAGGTGGTGGAGTGCTACACAAAGAGTATCACGAGCAAACGTTTAACCGATCAGGTGGAGCCTTCGAGATGATTCAGTTGTGGATTAATCTTCCGAAGAAGCATAAGTTTACACCAGCCAAATATCAGAGCATTGTTCATACCGATAAACCCAAATTTTCCTTGCCGAACAACGGAGGTGAAGTGCATGTGGTTTCAGGTGAGTTCAAGGGAGTAAACGGAATTGCTTCAACCTTTTCACCGATTCATATGTATGACGTTCATTTGAACGAAGGTGGATTTGTAGACTTCGAATTGCCAGCGAATTACAATTCCGGATTGTTGTTGGTAGATGGCGAGTTGGAAGTGAATGGAACAGCAGTTCCTGAAAATCATTACTTACAATTCAAGAATGAAGCGGGAGCGATTCACATTTCAGCTAAGAAGAAATCCATCGTTCTTGTCCTTAGCGGCGAACCGCTGAACGAACCATATGTGGCGTATGGTCCTTTCGTTATGAATACCGAACAGGAGATTCGCGAAGCGATTGAAGATTACAATGCGGGGAAGTTTGGGTTTTTGGCAGATTGATTTTTTAGCTCGCGGAGTTTTTGATTCGTTGAATTTCCTGTTTTAAGCTATCAATTTCTCGGGCTTGAGAAAGTTTTGTTGATGCGAATTGTTTTTTGAGATATTCAATATGTGTTTGAATTCTCTTTTTGGTGCTTGGATCTTTTTGATTTCCCTTACTTTTCTTTTCGTGGTCAATTTGACGCTTTAGCCCCTCATTGAAAATACCGTATCGATATTTTTTGTCCGCAATGGTTTCCTTGATTTTTTGAATTTGAATTTTTGCTTCAGCTTTTGTCATGGGTTGATTTTTTTTTTCGAAAATATTATACTGTTATCTTCGAGTTGATACACAAATGATACATTTGCAAAATGGTAGAAGAATTGAAGTCTCAGATTGAAAAAGTTTTTGGAAAGAAGATTACCTCTCGCGGGGATTGTGAGTTATTATCCGATGACTTACATCGGAAAATTGGAGTCGTTATTTCTTACAATACGTTGAGGAGACTCTACGGACTGGCCGAGTATCGGCAACCACGAACAAGCACCTTGAATCATTTGTCTAATTACATTGGATATAAGTCTTACCAAGATTTTACGCAGCGGTTTGCCGAGGTTGATTCTTGGCCGGCGTGGGAAAGGCTTTATGTGGTAATCGCAAAGAGTGAAATAGAGCAGATAATTCAAGAACTCCGTTACAGGCAGCTGAACAAACTTCAATTCGCAATTTCCTTCACCGTCGTAACAAGGGAGTTATTACTTCGAAGAAGAATGGATTTACTTGTGCAGTTGTTCCGGAGTCCATTTTTCCAATTTTCAGAAATGCCCTACGACGATGTCGCGCAAATAGGTGTTCTCACAGGATTGATCTTTCGAACTTACTCGAATGATGAAGATGAGAAAGTACTTTTAAATGAACCCAATTTTCGAGATTTGATTCTGAAGATATATGTTGACTATTCTCGATTAAATGAACGTTATGGTTTGTGGATACATTGGTTAAAAGATTTCGAAGGCCTCGATCTAGAGACAAAGACTTTCATCAGATGCATTTCTATTTGGAAAGATTTTTTATCGATGAAGAAGTTTAACTTGAAAAGTATTTCATCATTGCCAGATTTAAATTTAGATCAACACCCCATTTTATATGGAAGATTGTTTGGTCTGAAGTTAATGGCTGCGAGCACGCCTCAATTAAAAAGCGCGCTTGTTCGAAAAATGAAATCTAGGATTTCAAGTTCAATTAGTTCACGAATAGAATTGCTGCATGAGCCCGCTGTTCAAGCCTTAGTAACTCGAAATAAGCAATTGGTACATTTTGTACACGAGCAATTACAGTTGATTACCGAGATTTATAGTTGGTATAATATTTCTCAAATATCTGTTTTGAATGTATTTCATGTTTCGGTTCTCATTGCAAAAAAAGAGTACGCAAAGGCCCTTTCAATCCTAGAGAATATTCCATTAGGACATATTCGACACGGATACAGGGATTTTATGGATCTCTATATTTCATTCTTTAAATACAAAATTGCAATTCATTTGAATCGCGAGAGTGAGACTCTACTTAATGACTTCCAATTAAAGAGGGAATCTTTGACTTATAAGATTTTTAACGATGAGTATTTTCATTCCTACTTTGTAATTCCTATTTCCCATTACGCATCCCCATAGCTATCGGGAGGAATAAACCCGAAGGCTTTTCCATTACGAAGTTCTCTCATATAGTCCTTTCGCCTTTGTAATAATGTATCGGTTGAGTCCTTTACCTGCTTTAGCAAGTTCGATCATTTTGTTGACTTTAGATTCAGTGGCAGATTTGTAACTGTATATTTTAGGCTGATTTAACCCACCAAACCAAATTTTTATAAAAGTGTCTCCAATAGCGTAATGGGTAATTGTTGAATGCAATTCTTCATTAGCGTATTTTGTTTTGATTTCATCCATTTCGCGAAAGTAGAAATGAGAATTTTAGACATTAATTAAAAGTACAAATTGAATAGTTTGAATAGCTTGATCAAAAAATCGTGACTTATAACTCAAATTTAAATGAGCTTCCAGATCCATCTTTAGAGCTTATCTCTAATTGAGATTCATGACGCCTCAAAAATTCCTGAACCAACTGAAGTCCAAAGCCGTTGCCCTTTTCTCTGTTTGTTCCGTAGGTGGTAAATGAAATGCCATCTTGCAATTTTTGCAATTGCTCTGCAGTCATCCCCTTCCCGAAATCTTGCACTTCGAATGAGCGTTTATTTCCATTTGATGAACTGCGAACGATGATTTTACTTTCAGGATTCGAGAATTTTACGGCGTTTGAAATTAAATTTCGAAGCGCAGTTTCAATCATGTTTTTATCGCAAAACACCGTATCTGTGTCGCTATATTCGAATTGAACATCTAGAAATATGTTTTTCGATTCAGCAAGAAGTTGTCCCCAGTCGCTGACGTAATTGGAGAAGTGTTGAACAGAAATGGACTCTCGATTACACTGTAGATTTCCGGTTTGAGATCGCGACCACTCGAGTAATTGATCCGTCATGGCCATAACTTGTGTGGCTTTATTTTTAAGAGCATGAAGCAATTCGAGTTTAGTCTCTTCATCCATATCACCTTTTGTGCAAACATCAACGGTCATGCTAACAGCAGCCATTGGAGATCGTAAGTCATGCGCTATTACCGACATGAGTTTGTCTCTTGAATAAAGGGCCGAAATAAGTTCCTTGTTTTTCGATTCAATGACATTCGTGTTTTCTAGAAGCTGCCTTTGAACACTATCCATGGCGCGAATCATGAATATGAGAATAATAATACAACAAACGGTCACCCCAATAACATTGGCAAAACGGTCGATAGCAAGGTGGTTCGGGTCTAGGTTCTTAGGATCTGAGGGGAGAGGAATTGTTGTAAGAATAATTAAAACAGCAAAAATGATCAGAATTAGCACATAACCAGTGTACTTCTGTTTACCCTGAAAAGCAATCAAAGCCGAGATGACAATGGGGAAGAAATACATAAAGGTTAATGTTTCAGCTCCAGACAAAATGCTAATTGCGGAAATCATAGCAATGATTTGCAAACCGTTGAACACTTTGGACAAGTATAAATATCCTGCTCTATACATCAAATATGCAATGCCGGCGCATGGAACACTGAGTAGGGAAACCCATCCTTGAAGATAGTCTTCCAATCCGAAACTAACTAAAGCGAAGGTTGTCGAAAATATTGCAACGGTTAGTAGCAACCAGCGGTGCATTTCACGGGCATGTTCTTCGAGAAGGTTCACAGACTTCAAAATAACTTTGTTATCTGCAAAAGTGTTTTTACTTGACATTTGATTTCCTTTTTGCAAAAATAGTTCGAAGAGCCAGTCGATTGTATTCACTTAGAGGAAAGGAGTAAATTCAGTGAAGAAAGGAATATAAAGGATGAGAAAAGGTTAGAGACGAAATTGAGCATTATGTTTGCAAAAAAAAAGTATCATGTCATCATTGAAATCCTGGTCAGCACTTATTTTGGTTTTATCGTTAACGCTTTTCGGTTGTAAGAAAGACCACGAGCACGAAGAACCGTGTAATCGTCAAACCATAAAGGTGGCGGCACTGCTATCTAAAACAGGAGAGTGGTCAAATTTGGGAATTACTTCTGAGGCGGCTTTGCAAATTGGTGTAGACGAAATCAATCATGATTTTGAGAACAGAGGATTGCCGTATCGATTCGAATTGAGTGTTTTTGATACGCAACTGATTCCGAGCGTAGCGCTGGACAAAATGAATTACCTCGCATCGAATGGTTTTCGTTTAGTTATTGGACCTCAATCAAGTTCAGAGATGGCTGCGGTGAAGTCAATCGCAGATAGTCTAGGTATATTGGTCGTGAGTCAAGGTAGTACAGCCAGTTCTTTATCCATCGCAAGCGATGCGCTATTCCGCTATGTTCCGGGCGATCAGATTGAAGGTGCAGCTATGGCGAACACCATGATTACCGCAGGAAAGCAGGCGCTTGTGACTTTAGCGAGAAATGATGTTGGAAATGTTGGACTTCAAAATTCATTGAACACGCACTTTTCTGACTTGGGTGGAACCGTTGTTTCTGCAGGGACATACGAACCACTGATAACCGATTATAGCGTGGCATTGGCTGATGTGAAAAATCAAATCATTCAATTCTCTTCCACATACAGCAACAATCAAATTGCGGTTTATCTGGCTTCTTTCGACGAGGCGGTGGCCTTATTTAATCAAGCTTCTGGAGATCCCGTTTTGTCAAGCGTTATGTGGTACGGTGGCGATGGATTCATAAAGAACCAAGCGTTGTTGAGCGATCCAGCTGCTGCGCAATTTGCTATGGCAACATCTTTCTTCAGTCCGGAATTTGGATTGCCATCTTCAGCACAGAATATTTGGGGCCCCATTATGACAAACGTATTTAATGCATGCGGACAAGAAGCTGATGCATTTACATTAAGTGCTTACGATGCCTTGAAGGTTATGGCTAGAGTCGTAGAGGAAAACGAAGGGGTTCCTGCAACGGGTGCATCATTGTTCGAATCATTCATGACAATGTCAAACACGCACACAGGTGCCACGGGCGCAATTATGCTCAATGAAAACGGAGATCGTGCGAATGGTTCGTTCAATTATTGGGGATTGGCTTTCGCAAATGGAGTTTATAGCTGGAGCTTGGTTGGGCAGTCGGAGTAACTCTAATTTTTCTTGAACGTGCAAAAAATAAAGTGTTGAATATTTCCAGATGGAGTTTTATGATTTTCAAATTCACAATGAATTGAGGCGAAACCATATTCGTTGAATAGGTTTTTCATCGATTGTTCATTGTATTGCTTTATCTCAAGGCCGCTGCATTTAATAGGACCTTGCGTTGAGAAAGTCCCTATAATCAGATTTCCACAAACCCATTTTTTTACGAGTTGAAGATAAGTTTTAATGTCCTTGTTTTCAGTTTGAAAATGAAAAGCCGCGCGATCATGCCAGATAACATATTGCTGTTTGGGCTGAAATTCAAGGATATCTGAAACAATCCATTTAACCAGTTTAGCTTTTTCCCCCAATCTTTTTTTTGCACGGTTTATTGCAGCTTCTGAAATGTCTAAAACAGAAATGTTGGTATATCCTGCTGCCAATAAAAAATCAACCAATTTGCTATCACCACCGCCAATATCAATGATTGCATCGTCTTTCGATGCATGCGTTTCATGAATGAGTCGCAAAGAAATTTCAGGTTTGTCTTGTGTCCAACTGACTTCGTGGGGTTGTTTATTCTCGTATATATGCTCCCAGTGTGCTTTTAATTCCTGATTCATTGTGCGAAGGAATAAAAGCTTGGAGAATTCGCAAGTGATTAGAGTCACGGAAGAAAAAGTAAGAATAGAGAAGGGATAGGGTCGAAATATCTTTCGACCTAAGGACGAATGTCTTTGACGAGATCTTTTAAAATTTATCCATTCCGATTTGGATGGTGAAAAGAATTAGGCTTAATAACATTCCGCCGATGAAGATGGCTGAGCTTATTTTCAGGAAAGGGTATTTACGGGTGGAAAGGACTTTTCCAATTTGATAGATATCTCGAATCATAGATTCTTGTACCTCTTCTTTTGTTTCCATGATTTGTTTCATGCGTGTGTTGTATTCTTCTGGCGTGTAGGCACTGAAGTGCATGAAGAATAACGGATTGAAGTTTTTCGAGTCGAAGTCTGGACGTTTCTTAGGTAATGACAACGGAGCTACAACCATTACCGCCGTAATGATGCATAAAACCGAGGTAGCCAACAAAGACCAAACTCCCCAATATCCCATGGCAGTCTCAATACGGGCAAGGGTAATGGAAAAAATAATACAGTTACTAGCGATAATGATATTCGCCTTTTGATCGGCGAAGGCACTTAATTGAACATGGTGCTGCTGGGTCGTACGCAACATGTACATCCAATGGGTATTGTCTGAATTTAGATTACTCATAGTTGCGAATTTAACTTTTCAAGGTGACGACAATGTTAAGTGATCGGATTTCCATAAGTTAGTTTTCAACAAAGGCAGAGACTCTTTTAAGAGGCTTTATTTTCGAAATAAATTTATAATTATGCGATACAGAATTGGGTTCATCGTTGCTGCATTTTCCCTTTTAGTCATCCTGGCAGGATGCACAAGTTCAACGAATGCAGAGGTTCAAAAGCAGAACCTTCAAATTAACGCTTCGAAGGATTTAAAGTGGTGTGACGATTTGATTCGCGATTATATTAAGCGGTCTACCGATGAGATGATGGTTTTGGAGCGAAAGGATACCTCTGTTCATTTCGAATGGATGTTAGATAGGACTGAGATTCTAGATCAAAAGAAATATTTTGTCTATCACTTGGGACATGTTGTATCCGATGAAGGAAATACCAACGCTAGATTTGTTACGAACGGATGGCTATACCTTGATTCATTGAATAGAAAGTTATTCGTGTATGATTTTGCAACGGATAATATTGTTGAGTGGAAGTGATTTGGCCTACGGCAAATGTCTTCGACGATTGCAATTAAAGAGTAGGAATAATAGTTCCACTTCGTGGATAAATCCCTAAGGGACAAGTCCGCTGCGCGGATGTATCCCGAAGGGACTGGTCCGCTGCGCGGATGTATCCCGAAGGGACTGGTCCGTTACACGGATGTATCCCGAAGGGACTAGAATTAGAAGAATTCTGAGAATTTCCCCGCTTCTTTCAATCGAACTCCCTTCTCCGTATGCTGCAATGTGCAGCACTCGTTCACGCTGTCGTGCTCGAAGAACAAGATGTATTCGTTATTAGCGGCAGTATTTAAGAACTGTTCTTTTTCAGTCATGGTCAACAACGGACGAGTATCGTAGCCCATTACATATGGAAGTGGAATATGTCCAACCGAAGGAAGAAGATCGGCCATGAACACTAAAGTCTTTCCCATGTAGTTAATCTGCGGAATCATCATGCTTTCAGTATGTCCGTCTACAAACAACACGTCGAATCCAAGCGGTGTGGGCGATACGTTGTTCACGCGTTCAATGAAATTCAATTGTCCGCTTTCTTGAATAGGCAAGATGTTTTCAGAAAGGAAACTGGCTTTCTCTCTAGGATTCGGCTCCGTAGCCCATTTCCAGTGATTCGCGTTGCTCCAGAATTTTGCATTTGGAAAGGCAGGTTGAAAATGTTCGCGGGTTGAATTGTATTCGATTGTTCCGCCACAATGATCGAAATGCAAATGCGTCAACAGCACATCGGTAATGTCGTTTCTATGAAACCCTTTCTGGGCGAGGGATTGATCAATAGTTAAAGTGTCTTGTAAATGATAGTGTGAAAAGAACTTTTCGCTTTGCTTTCCACCAATGCCGCTATCGATAAGCGTCAGGCGATTTCCGTCTTCCACCAGCAAACAACGCATAGCCCAGGTGCACAGGTTCAGCTCGTCGGCCGGATTGGTCTTTTGCCACAACTGTTTCGGCACCACACCGAACATGGCGCCCCCGTCTAACTTGAAAAATCCAGTGTCTATAACATGTAGTTTCATAGTGCAAATGTAATAGCGATTGTCTCGCTTTCCATTTGTACCTTTGCGCCTTAGAAATTAAACATGGACCATTCGTCGTTATTCAGTATTTCTCCTATCGATGGCAGATACCGCCGTCAGACCGAAGACCTGCAACAATACTTTTCAGAGTTCGCCCTTATCAAATACAGAGTTTGGGTGGAAGTGGAATACTTCATCGCCTTGTGCGAATTGCCTTTGCCTCAATTGACCAGCGTTTCCGCTGATACGTTTGTTCACTTGCGCGACATCTGCGCGAACTTCTCGCAAGAAGATGCCCAATGGATCAAAGACAAAGAGAAGATTACGAATCACGACGTGAAAGCAGTTGAGTATTTCATCAAACACAAAATGGATGAAATGCAGTTGGGCGCAGTGAAGGAATTCGTACACTTTGGATTGACTTCTCAAGACATCAATAACACGTCTATTCCCGCATCGTTCCGTGATTCTTTGGAGAATGTATACATTCCGAAAATCGACGAGGTGATGCATCACCTAGCCGAGCGAAGCAAAGAGTGGAAGGACGTTCCCATGTTGGCGCGTACACACGGACAACCCGCTTCGCCAACGCGTTTAGGAAAAGAGTTTTTTGTTTTCGTTGAACGCCTGGAAGAACAATTGCAGCAATTGGAAAATATTCCGGTGGCCGCGAAGTTCGGCGGTGCAACCGGAAACTTCAACGCCCATCACGTGGCTTATCCGGAAATTGACTGGGTTGAATTTGCTAACGAATTTTTGGGTGAAAAGCTTCGCTTGTCGCGCTCGCAATACACCACGCAGATCGAACACTACGATCACATGGCCGCTTCATTCGATGGATTGAAGCGATTGAATACGATATTGATCGACTTGTGTCGCGACATCTGGTCCTACATCAGCATGGATTATTTCCGTCAAATTGTGAAAGAAGGTGAAGTGGGCTCTTCGGCTATGCCACACAAAGTGAATCCGATCGATTTCGAAAATGCGGAAGGAAACTTAGGCATAGCAAACGCTTTATTCGAGCACTTGGCTGCAAAGCTTCCAGTAAGCCGCTTGCAGCGCGACTTAACAGACAGTACGGTTCTTCGCAACATTGGTGTTCCTATGGCGCATACCGTTATTGCTTTGAATTCAATTTTGAAGGGATTGGGTAAGTTGAAGTTGAACGAAGCGAAGATTGCCCTAGACCTTGAAAACAATTGGGCGGTTGTTGCGGAAGGAATTCAGACTGTTCTTCGTCGCGAGGGATACGAAGCGCCTTACGAAGCGTTAAAGAATTTAACTCGCGGAAAAGATCGCATTGAAGAGTCTGACATTCATGCATTCATTGATGTGTTGGAAGTATCCGATGCCATTAAAGCTGAATTGAAAAAGATTCGTCCTGAAAATTATACAGGAATAGACTTAATGTCTGATCACGAATGAAGTCATTCCGCGCCATATTCGGACTGCTAAGCGATTATAAAGGATCGTTGATATGGAATTTTTTATTCAACATACTCAACGCCATTTTTTCATTGTTCACGTTCTTAAGTGTTGTGCCTTTCCTGTATGTCTTGTTCGATGTGAATCAAGGTGGAAGTGCACCGATCTCTCAAGCCAAAGGTTTGTGGGATCAGTTCAAAGATCAATTGAACGGTGCCATTTTGGAACAAGGGAAACCACAAGTGCTTTTGTTAATGTGCTTGTTCATTGTAGTTCTTGCCTTGCTGAAGAACACGGTGAACTACATTTCACTCTTGAGCATCGCTAAAATTCGAACAGGCGTTTCCAGAGACCTTCGAAAAAAGATGTACAAGAAAGTGCTTCGACTTCAATTGGCATTTTTCTCGAATGAAAGAAAAGGCGATTTGATTTCACGAATGACCAACGACTTGAATGAAATTGAGTTCTCGGTAATTGGTGCGCTCGAAGCCTTGTTGAAGTCGCCTGTGATGATTGTCTTTTCATTGATCACCCTGGTGCTCATGAGTTGGAAGCTCACGCTGTTTGCTTTCATTTTCCTTCCAGTAAGCGGATACTTAATCTCACGCATTGCGAAGAGCTTGAAGAACGCCGCAAAGCGTAGCAAATCGAATCTCGGAGATCTCATTGCCTTATTAGACGAAAGCTTGACGGGCATTCGTGTCATTAAAGTTTTCAATGCCGAAGATCATTTCGAAAAGAAATTCGACGAGACCAATGAAGGCTATTCACGTCTCATGCACAAATTGTACAAGCGCGAATACTTAGCGTCTCCGATGTCGGAGTTTATTTCGCTCATGGTGATTAGCGTCCTTCTTTATGTAGGCGGAATTATTGTTTTCAATGGTGAAATAAGCGGAGAATTACTCATCGGTTATTTGGTGGTGTTTTCACAAATTATCCAACCCGCGAAACAATTCAGCGATGCAATTTTCAAGGTAAACAAAGGAATGGCTAGTTTGGAGCGCATTCGCGAAGTCTTGCATGCGGAAGAAACTGTTTTGGATAAATCAGATGCTGTTGAGCTTTCGACTTTTAACGAACGTATTTCATTTGAAGGAGTTTCTTTTAAGTATGGTGAAGAAGAAGTGCTGAAGAACATTTCCTTCAACATTGAAAAAGGACAGACCGTTGCGTTAGTTGGCTCCTCGGGAAGTGGAAAGACGACACTGGCAATGCTTCTGGCTCGTTTCTACGATCCGACTTCAGGAAGCATTAACATCGACGGTGTCGCGATTACACATTTAAAAACGAAGTCGCTTCGTGCGCACATGGGCATGGTTACGCAAGACGCCTTGTTGTTCAACGATACGGTGGCGAACAACATTGTTTTATCGGAAGAGCATTCAACAGATAAGTTAATGGAAGCTGCGCGTGTTTCGAACGCCATGGAATTCATAGATGAGTTGGAGAATAAGTTCGATACCAACATTGGCGACAGTGGAATGCGTTTGTCGGGCGGACAACGTCAGCGTTTGTCTATTGCTCGCGCCATTTACAAGAACCCTTCAATTTTAATTTTAGACGAAGCCACTTCTGCGTTGGACACACAAAGCGAGAAGTACGTGCAAGATGCCATTTCGAAAATGATGGAAAATCGCACGGCGTTGGTCATTGCTCACCGGCTAAGTACAATTCAGCAAGCCGATTTAATTTTGGTGATGCAAGCTGGAGAAATAGTGCAGCGCGGAACACACAAAGAACTAATTTCGCAAGAAGGTTTGTACAAGACCCTTGTTGAAATGCAAGAACTATAAACTATGATCGCATTACTTAGAAAAGAGATTCGCTCGTTTTTGACATCCTTAATCGGATACATTGTCATAGCAGTATTTCTAATTGTGACTTCGTTATTCATGTGGGTTTTCCCAGGAAGTCTGAACGTGATGGAAGCGGAATACGCCACCCTAGACACCTTGTTTTACATTGCGCCTTGGGTGTTTTTGTTCTTGATTCCTGCAATTACCATGCGCTCGCTTGCTGAAGAGCAGAAGGAAGGAACATTGGAACTGCTCATGACTAAGCCTATCACTGATCTTCAAATTATTTTGGCGAAATACCTTGCGGGATTGTTGGTTGTGGTGATTGCCATTTTCCCAACGTTGGTGTATTTCCTTTCTGTTTATCTTTTGGGTAATCCGGTGGGAAACATTGACGCAGGGGCAACGTGGGGATCTTATCTTGGATTGATATTCTTGGCAAGTGTTTATGTGAGCATTGGAATTTTTGCTTCAAGCTTGACGAAGAATCAGATTGTGGCGTTTTTGATTGCAGCGCTCATCAGTTTTGTTATGTATTCAGGATTTCAGTCTTTGGGAACCTTTAATTTATTCGGATCCTTGGACAGATTCATTATCCGTTTAGGAATGGAAGACCATTATTCAGGAATGAGTATTGGATTAATTGACTCGCGCGATGTCCTCTATTTTGTAGGGGTTAGCGCCTTTTTTATTTTATTAACTCGTTTGCGTCTTCAAGCTAGAAACTGGTGAGTTAGTGTAAAAAGTACACTAATATTTTTGTAAACCACATTTATAGTTAAATTCGCACTCGTAACAAAACGAACCATGAGAGAAATTCAATTCCGTGAGGCCATTTGTGAGGCCATGTCAGAAGAAATGCGCAGAGATGAAACTGTGTTTTTGTTGGGGGAAGAAGTAGCAGAGTACAACGGGGCTTACAAGGCTTCGAAGGGAATGCTCGATGAGTTCGGCGCTAAGCGTGTCATTGACACTCCGATTGCTGAATTGGGATTCTCGGGTATTGCAGTGGGTGCTGCAATGAATGGACTTCGTCCGATTGTAGAATTCATGACTTGGAACTTCGCAATTCTTGCGGCTGACCAAATCATTAACTCGGCAGCGAAGATGTTACAAATGAGCGGTGGACAGTACAATGTTCCAATCGTATTCCGCGGTCCAAACGGACAAGCCGGACAACTAGCTGCAACACATAGCCAAAGCTTTGAGTCGTTTTACGCACACGTTCCTGGATTGAAAGTTATCACTCCATCTAATCCCTATGACGCGAAAGGTTTGTTGAAAGCTGCTATTCGCGACAATGACCCTGTTGTTTTCATGGAATCTGAAAAGATGTATGGCGACAAAGGAATGGTTCCAGACGGAGAGTACATTATTCCAATTGGAGTTGCAGATGTGAAGCGTGAAGGAACAGATGTGACGTTGGTTTCATTCGGTAAGATTATGAAGACTGCTTTGTTGGCTGCTGAAGAATTGGCGAAAGAAGGAATCTCTGTTGAAGTGATTGACTTGCGCACGATTCGTCCGCTTGACATTGATACCATCGTAAACAGCGTAAAGAAAACAAACCGATTGATTATTTTGGAAGAGAGCTGGCCAGTGGCGAGTATCTCAACTGAGATTTCGTACCGCGTTCAACGTCATGCGTTCGACTACTTAGATGCGCCTATCCGCAGAATTACACAAACCGATACTCCTTTTGCATTTGCTACAACGTTAATTGATGCTGCTCTTCCAGGAGTTGCAGATGTTGTTCGTGTGGCGAAGGAAGTTTGTTACAAAGCTTAATCGGAAGGAAGATTAAGCTCTTCCGCACAATTCTTTAAACTCGCAGTACTTGCATTTGCTCTCACTTTCCGTTTGAGTGAACTCGTCTTTGCTCACGGGTGTATTGTTTTCAATATCGAGATTCATTCTGTGCATGGCTTTCGTGTCGCCGTACATATCGTCTTTGAAGTTTTCAATATCGGCCTCTGAAATTTCAGGTAGCACCTCGCTGTATCCGTCTTTCAAGTAAGCGAGAATTGGAATGATCCGGTCGAATTTATTTTCGAAGTGAAAAGAAGCGAAGAGTGAATATCCAATAAGTTGTTTGCGGTGTTTCAAATCGTCTTGCTTACCCGTCTTCCAATCGAGAATGTAAATGTCTCTTCCGTTCGGAAGCATGAAGTCTACTTTGCAATACGCCTTTAATTCACCACGATCGGTTTGAATGCGCGTTTCGCCAAAACCATCGGGTTCAATGATCCATTGTTGTTTTGAACTTTCAGGAAGATTCTTCACCCATTCGAAACGTTCTGATTTCACAAAAATCATTACCGCATTGAAAACACTTTCAGCGATGTAGTTTTCGTCGATGGACTCTTTTTCCTTGTAATAAATTTCGGTAAAGGTGTGATCGAGCATGTACTTCTGCACCTGCTGCTTCACGAAGTTTTTCATTCGCGATTCATCAATCACCTCCGTAGATTTCTGAAGTCTTTTCAGAATGGCTTCAATTACATCGTGCGCAAGGCTTCCAATGGTAAGGGCTTCAGAGGTGAGTGATTTCAGTTGATTTATTTTTTGAAGTGGAAATTCTCGGTCGAATTTTCCGTAATAGGTGTAGTAGTATTTTCTTTTGCAGTATGAAAACGTGTCGAATCTGCTGACAGACCAGCCAAGAATGGGAGTGAAGGGAAATCGTTTTAGCATAAATCAAATATAGCCTTGCAAACAGCAGATTTGTTAGAAACTCGCCTTTTACTTTTCCAACGAAAAAGTTAACTTTACCTAAACAATGAAGTAACTTAAATTAACTTCATTCGAACATGAAAAAACTGGTACCGAAAGAAACGTTAGCGAAAGTTGTTGGGATGAATAAGCGCAACCCACTGCTTGCGCTATTGAGTTCGGTAACCAAACTAACGAAGCTTAACGATCTATACGATCGAATTCGAGCGCACAAAGGAACGGCTTTCATTGAGGCCTTTTTTCAGGAACTTCAAATTACCATTCAACTCAACGAACAAGAGCTCGATCACATTCCTGAAACGGGCGGATGTGTAATTGTTTGCAACCATCCTTTTGGAGCCATAGACGGACTAGCCCTCATTCAACAAATAGAGAAGCGTCGTCCCGATTTAAAAGTTATGGCTAATTTTCTGTTGGAAGAAATTCCGGAAATCGCGCCATACTTTTTCAGTGTAAATCCATTTGATAAGAACGTTGTTCAACTGAAAAGCGAACGCGGATTGAAGCGTTGCATGGAGCACATTTCGAATGGCGGATGTTTGGCTATTTTCCCAGCGGGCGAAGTGAGTACGTTTCAAAAGAAATGGAGCAATGTTTCCGATAAGAAGTGGCAGCGCTCGGTTATGAAGCTCATTCAGCGTGTTGAATGTCCTGTTGTTCCGGTATTTTTCGATGGAAGGAATTCGCGCATGTTCCATTTACTCGGAAAGGTGAATCCGCAATTGCGTACCATCGCGCTTCCTTCAGAATTGTTTAAGAAGGAAGGAGACGAGATTAAAATGCGTATTGGTAAATCTATTTCAGCCACTGATATTGCACTTATTCAAGATCCGGAATTATTGGGGAGATTTTTAAGAGCAAAGGTGTACTCGCTCGGTTCAGAGTTGGAAGTAAAGAAAAAATTCTTCCAGAATTTTAGACGAAAGATTAAAGAGCCAAGCGAAATAGCAGGTTCAATTGATTCACAGTTGTTAATTCAAGAGATTGATGCGAATGAAGATTCGAAGTTGTTCGACAATTCGAATTTTTCAGTGTATGCTTTAAAAGCTTCTTCAGCACCAAATGTCTTGTTGGAAATTGGTCGTCAGCGCGAAATAGCTTTTCGCGCAGTAGGAGAGGGGAGTAACCATACTCGCGATATTGATGAGTTTGATTATTACTATTACCACTTGGTGCTTTGGGACCGCGAAAAGAATGCCATAGCTGGTGCATACCGAGTGGGCAGAGGATCCGAGATCATGGAGTTCTATGGTAAGCATGGATTTTACACCCATACTTTATTCAAATTCAAGAAAGAGTTCCATCTGTACCTTCAAGAAAGCGTAGAACTCGGACGATCTTATGTAGCGGTTGAATACCAGCGTCAGCGTTTACCACTTTTTTTGTTGTGGGAAGGAATTATTCAGATGTTGAGCAATTTCAAAGAAGCGAAATACATCATAGGTCCCGTTTCTATGAGCAACGATTATCAGGCACTTTCGAAGGAGTTAGTCATTGCGTTTGTGGAAATGAATTTCGGAGACGAAGAACTCTCGCATCTGGTGAAGCCGCGCACCAAAATTAAGAACTCGGTGAAGAAGGTTGACATGGAAGCCTTGATACTTGCGTCAGGTGGAGAGATAAAGAAGTTCGATCGATTACTTGCAGAAATTGAACCGATGGGCAAAACAATGCCTGTCTTGTATAGAAAATACCTCGCACAAAACGCAAAAATTCTAGCCTTCAATCGCGATCGTAAGTTCAACGATGCGATTGATGCGTTTATGATTTTGGATATACAAAATTTGCCTGTCGAAAAAGCGGAGAAAATTAATAGGTAGTAGAGGGCAAGAATGTGTGAAGCACGAATGCCTTTCAGGCGAATGTCTTCAACGAATGCTATCGCGAAGCGTCATCCGGAACGGTCATCCACGAAGTGGTCATCACAAAGTGTCATCCGGAACGGTCATCCGCCAGGCGGTCATCGGCTTTGCCGTCATCACTCGAAGAGTGTCAACGTCTTCGCCGTTATTTGCGATGTAACTTGTATCTATGTCGAATCGCCAATACCGTTCCAACAACCATAACCACGCATCCCAACCACAGGAGGTTAATCATTGGGAAAACCTCGGCTGAAAGAATAAGCATTTCACGTTTGTTACTTCTACCTTCTTTCACAGAAAGATCAATGCCTTCTTTTGTTTCTTGAATGGCGAAGCGCATATTGAATACTGTACTTTCAACATCTGGAACAGGGAACGCCAAGCTGTCTTTCACGATTACGCTCATGACTTCTAATGAATCGCGCTTGGGACCATCTTGGAGATACAGCATTCCCTTCTTCGCTTTTGTCCCGACGGGAAGGCTAGCTGGTAAGTCAGTCACTTCAATTAAAGTGTCAAGTACTAATGAAATCGATTCGGTTAACAAGACTTCTTCACCCATTTGAATGGTTCCCGTTTTCGCTTCACCAAATTCGCCTTCTGCTTTCTTTTCCTCCATATCAATGTATTTGATGTAGGAGTATAAGTCTTCGCCAATACCATGACGAACATCTGGCTCGCGGCTGTTTCCTTTCGGACTCATAAGCACGCTTGGTTGCTGGGTGAACAGAAGTTTTCCAGCTTTGCCAGAATTCCATAAGCTTGCAGTCAATAACTCTTCAGGGGTAGGCGCAGGAACAAGCGTCCACAATGAATCTTCCGACCAGTCTTTCAAGAAATTGTCAGTAGCGGTGTGCGACTTTTTACAACGGAAAATATCTCCGTTCATCTTCACTTTTGTTCCTTCGGTGTAATTCGCAGGAGTTACTTCGAAATAATCTACGATGGCATATATGTGCGAACCTTCCTTGTATTTATTTCGAAATGAAACGAAATACTCACCCATGCGCAACGTGTCACCTTGAAGAATAAGAAGATCTTCGTTATTTTTAAACTCCTCATTTACTTGCGTAATGTCACCATTCACATTGCGTGAAATGAAATAACTATTCCCTGTGCTAATGAGCGCACCAAGCAACAACATAGCAAAGCCAATATGTGCAATGCTAGCCCCAATGTGATCGAGTTTTCCCTTAATTACACGGACAGCATAATCTGCATTGGCGAACATAGCCCACAATGCAGTGAAGAAAAGAATACCTAATGGCAATGGGTATTTATCTTGAAATGCAACGAACGCAATGGTAAGGATCAATGCAGCAGCGAAAGAGAGAATCAATGACTTCAAGAACTTACTCGTGTCGGTTTTCTTGTATTTCAACCATTGTCCAATGGCGATAATAAGCAGCAACACAATGGTCAAAGGAATTTGAACCTGATGGAATTGAGTGAATCGATCGTCACCCGAAGCAGCAGAGAAATTGTGCTCTGCCAAAGATTTAGCAAATTCCCAATTGAACGAGGTGTGCATCCAATTGAAAAGTCCTTCCAACGGAACTAAGAAAATGTTCCAAACGTTTATAGAAGTGACGAAGGTGATGTGAATGGCAGAAAGCGAAAGGACTAATGTTCCAAGGAACATCCAAAACTCCCGGCTCCACAATTCTTCTTCGTCTTCTTTCTTGGTCTTGTATTTTTTGTTGTAGGCAACAATTAAATAAATAGCTGAAAGGAAAATGAATATCAGAGTCAGCGCGGGAATCCATGTGCCTTCACCCGGAAGAACTTTTTCTCCTTCAGCAGGTTCAGGAAATGTGCCTGTTGCCAAATGGCCAATTGCAACTAAAAGTAGTATACCACTTGCAGCAGCATAAATGTTCTTCCACACTTTGGTGTTTTCAATGAGGTAGGTGGAAAGTCCAACAAATACAAGTAGATAAACCAACAGCTGTGCAAGAATTCCGCTGTCTACGAAACTGTGAACGCTGCTGTCACCAAGAACACCGCTTCTTGTTAGGAAGGTTGAATAAACAACGAGAACAAAGCTGCTCAACGTTAAAATCAAGGTGCTAAAAAGTGAGGTCTCTTTGCGTGTGTTAATCACCAACAAGTGAGCGGCTGCAACCAAGGTTAACCAAGGAACAAGCGATGCGTTTTCTACAGGGTCCCATGCCCAGAATCCGCCAAAGCCTAGTGCTTCATAGGCCCAAGCACCTCCCATGAGGATTCCTGTTCCTAAAATCATAACACCAAAGAAAGCCCATGGCACAGCGGGTTTCATCCATGAAGAGCGTTCTCCTTTCCACAAACCGGCAAGCGCATATGCAAACGGAATTAGCGTTGAAGCGAAGCCTAAGAAGAGGGTAGGTGGATGAATAGTCATCCAATAGTTTTGAAGAAGCGGATTCAATCCTTTTCCGTTTTGGAAAAGAGGCAGGCTTAAATAATCAGCTTTCTGCGTCCAAGGAAGCCCGATGTTCACGGTTGCTTCACGCAGCAATCCGAAAGGTGAAGATCCAAATTGGAAGTCACCGAAATAAACTCCTAAAAGCATGGATGCCAAGAATACTTGAACCAAGGCAATAACAGCCATTACACTTGCTTCCCATTTTTTAGCGGTAAAGAGAACAATAAGTCCGAGAACCATTTGCCAGAAAATCCACAACAAGAAACTTCCTTCTTGTCCTTCCCACATGCACGAGAAGATATACTTCATGGGCATTTCCGTGTTCAGGTGATCGAAGGCATATTTGTATTCGAAGTAATGACTGAAGAGGATGTAGAACAGGGTAGCAACAACAGTTAACACCGCTCCGGAATGAATGAAGAATCCAATGCGTCCGAATTTCCTCCAGGAAGCATCCTCATTGTTTTTCACCGATAGGAAATAAGTCACTGCGGAAAATGCAGCAGCAACAAAGGCTAAGACTACAGCAAAATGCCCGATTTGGCCGGGCAAAAGGTGTTCATTCAAGTATTCAATATTCTTCATTCACCAATTACATTTCGTGCTTCTCTTCGTTGTATTTACTTGGACACTTCATTTGAAGGTGATCGCTGTGGAAAATTCCATCGGCAGACATTTTACCTTCGAGTGTTACGTTTTCAGATCTTTCTAATCCGAGTGGTCTACCAGTGTCTTGATGAAGGTGCACCACTTGCGATTTTCCATCAGCATCAATGACATTGAAAATGGTCAGATTCGCATCCACCATCGGATCGTTTTGAATGGCAACGTTTTTATCTAACGTTCCAACAATTTTATATTTCTCTCCCACGTGCTCTGCGGCTTCACTAAAGGTTGCAGAATTCGTGCTTTGCGCGTAAGTGGCAATGATAATTCCGAAAACAACCGCCACTAAAATCAATAAAACAATCTGAAGTTTGCTCATCTTACTTTTGATTTTGTTCTTTCATCTTCTTTTCCAATCTCGAAACTTTAATGTCGAGACGAGCGAGGTAGACAATGATTCCTGCGAGAATAAGTGTTACAACACCTATCACAACAGGCATCTTTCCGAAATGTTGAAAGTAGTCCATATTAATCTTCTGTAATTTTTAATTCTTCTTTAATGCGCTTCGCTCGAATGCGAACTTCATAGAGCCAGTAGCCTAAGCAGATCCATCCAAACACAGCGGGATAAAAGACTGTTCGCAACGTGCTGTCCAAGTCGTATTGAGAAAACGCTGGGTTTCCGCTTTTGCCCGGATGAAGACTGTCGGCAAAACGTGGCATGATCATCAATAGAATGAACATAAGGACAAAGGCAAAAATGTTAAAGACTGCTGAGATGCGTGCGCGTTTGTCTTCATCGTCAATAGAAGCTCGTAAGATGAAATATCCGGCATAAACCAAGAAGACAACCAAGGCTCCGTTCAATTGCGGGTCTTTCGTCCACCAATCGCCCCAGGTATATCTTGCCCAAAGCGATCCCGTTAATAAGCCCAACACGCAGAAAAGAATTCCGACTTCATTCAACAAGGTTGAACGCATGTCGAACTTCAACATTCTCTCTAATCTGTTTGGCGATTCTTTCAAGTTTAATAGTCTAAGACTGTTCGCGAAAGAAAGAATCATTATGAAAAACATCGTAAACCACATAGGCACGTGCCACATGAGGTTTCGAATGGTTTCATTCAACACAGGTAAATTCGGAAATCCAAAGCCGTTATATTTTTCTTGCTTCACGTTCTTCACCCAAGAAGAGTCTGTCGCCGCCGTATCAAGAATAATGTTTCCAAGTGAACACGCTTGATTCAAAATCATTTCGCCATCTGTACTGTTGTAAGCTTTGAACAAAATAGCGTTTGAAGGAAGGGTGTCTGGAAGGTCTAATGTTATGGCTAGTTTTCCATTGTCAATGGGTTGAACATCGCCTTGGAAATAGTATTCTCCAATTCGAATTCCAGCTGTGGTCTGAACATCTTTGAAGTGGGTGTAATGTCCGGCTAATTCAATTCGATTATAACCGCTTCTCAGCTGAGTGGTATCGGCAACCACCAAAGCCGGATCTAGCGAGTGGTACAATGAAAATGTACAGGCATACAAGAGAAAAAGACTTCCTAAAATTTTATACCAATGCTTCATTCAAGAATGGAATTGTTCACAGGCGAAATTAAGCACGAATAAGGGGAAACAGATGAAAAAAAAGGTGCGAATTATCAAGACTTCCAAAAGAATGGAACCAAGAACAACGACATTGTCGTTGTGGTTAAAAATAGGCCTGCGAGAAGCATCATTCCGAAGGAGGCGACCTCCCATGTTGCTCCGTCTAAAATGTTCAAGGTAACTGAAGTAAGCGAGAACAGGAAGGGCATAAGAACGGGGAATCCCAGCACTACGGTCAGAGATGCAGATCCATTGGCTTTGAAGGATAGCGCTGAAAGAAAGGTAAGTGCAGTTCCTAAACCAATACTACCCAGAAAAACGGCCAAAAGTAAAAGGTCCATCGAAGTTCTTGACCAAATACCCGATCCGAAGAAAAGTGCGAAGAGTATAATTGAAAGAAGATTCAAAACGAGGATCAGTAAGGAATAATATGCTGATTTTGCAATCCAAACTTGTCTCGGAGAAGCCAACGTATAGAGTAATTTATCCGTTCCACTTTGTTCTTGTTGAAAGGATTTCTGCATGGCGTTGAATGCCGCGAACAATCCGACAATCCAGAAGAGCGCTGCAAGGACTTTCGAATCCTCAATTTTCTCAAGCGAGAGATAGCAGGTAAAAACGGTAGAAAGCACAAAAAGCAAAATGCCGAAAAGCAATTGCTTTTTCCGCATGTCGAGCTGAAACTCTTTTTTGAAAAGGATGTAAACGGCTTTCACCTCGCAAAGATAGGATGTACGAGGCGAAAGCAGATTACATGGTTCGAAAAGAACTGCGAGGGACAATGTATTCGCCGTTCGGTTTGCGTATCATTTGATAGAATTCCTTGCACAAGAAATTTAGGTTTCTGCGAACGGGTCTGTTTTTTAAATGACATTCCCAAACCTCCATAGCCGTGCGCTTGGTGTTCTCCCACGCATAAGCGTTCAGTCCTTGTGGTTGAAGGAAAGATTCGATGTACAATTTAACGTCTTGAATTTGAGTTAGGTTTTGCATGTCTTTGAATTTTCTTCAAAGCACACCCTTCAAATTGTAATGGATTTACGAGGTGAAAAAGACTCTTCGTTTTTTTTATGCGGACTCCATTCATGGATAGGTAAATGATCCAAGAGTTTTATGCGTTTTAATGGCATATGAAAAAAAAGAGCAATCTGAAATTTGATTTTATTTTCGAGAAAATATTAAATTTGTAATTATGGCTAAACCAATTAAAGTAACTGAACCGATTGAAGGAAGAGCTTCTTGGCTTTTCAATCAGGCCATTTTAAATGTTGAAAAGCATAAAGTTTCGGACGCTGAAAGGCAAAGGATTTTCTCTCTGGTAGAAAGAGTTTTAGCAAAGTCTAAGTGAAAATTATGCTTATTGAAGATTTTACATTCGAGGTTTTGAATGAAAATCATTGTTTGTTAGACTTCGATTGTGACGAACATGAAATAAATGATTTTCTAATCAATGATGCACTTAATTTTCAACGGGAACAATTCGCGGTAACTTATGTATTTACTAAAGACAATCAAGTCGCAGCATTCTTTAGTCTGTTGAACGATAGTCTTCATGACAAAGGTTATGCGAATACCGTTTGGAATCGATTCCATAGGCACAGTAGAATTCCTAATGAGAAGCGAATTAGACAATATCCAGCAATAAAAATTGGCAGGTTGGGTATAACTAAAGATTATCAAGGAACTGGATTAGCCTACTCTATGATGGATTTTATTAAAGGTTTCACCCGTTTGCAGCAGAAGTCAGCATCGAGACTTTTATTGATTGATGCATACAATAAAACGAAACAATTGAATTTTTATAAGCGAAATGATTTTGTTCTTTTGAATTCACTTCAATCAGATAAGGAGACTATTGCTATGTATTTTGATTTGAAATTACTGGGCTAAATCATTTGTAATTTTTCATCGCAAGATCGAGGCGATATAAAATTTCTTTTCGAAGAGAAGCGGGTTTCAACACCTCAACCTCGTTTCCGTAGCTGAGAATGAAGTTGTATAGCTCTTGACACGGGTGCAATTCAAACTGAAAATCGGTTCCTGCTTTCGATTCTTTTATTTTCTTTTGTGAAGAATGAAGAGGCTGTGTTTCTATTAATTTGGCAGCAACAGTTGAAAATCGAAGTTCAATCTTTTCAGGCTTACCCGTGCTCTCTGAAATGCCCATGCTGTATTTGAAAAACGTTTCCGGTGAAAATGCTTTGGGTACAGAGAACTTTGTTTTTTTCGGTTCGATGGAAACGATGCGCTCCAATCCGAAAGTTAATATTTTATCGCGTTCAGGAACAAAGGCCACCAAGTACCAGCGGTTCAGATATTCCTTCAACAATAACGAGTGAATGGTGTATTGCTTGACTTCGTTTTCTTTGAAACTTTGATAGAAAAGTGCACAGGCTGTTTTTGTTTTTGCGGCTTCGAGCAAAGGTCCTAAGAATTCATTTCCTTGACTTACGGTGCTGGTTTCAAATTGAATTAACGCTTTGTGTTTTTCTTCTTCAATGGAAGAGTTCAAATTTACACGTTGAATGATTTTATCAACGGCACTTTCGTATTGTGAAAGAAGGGGGACGTGACGAAACTGATTCAAGATAGCCGCCGCGAAGCGAATGGCTTCAATGTCTTCATCGACAAGACTTAATTCGTTGATGGAATATTCTTCTTCGGTATAGAAATAACCTTTGTGGGTTCTGTTGTATTCGATGGGAGCGTAGTAGCCTAACTCGCTCTCATTCTTCATGGCCCAAATGTCCTTGTCTATGGTGCTCAGCGAAATCTGATCGGCACCTGAGCCGTATAAAGCATCTGCACAGGCCTCACGCAAATCTTCTCTACTGGGGAAAGGCTTCCCTTTGTTCGTTAAACAACGATCAATAATTCGGTAGCGAAGAAGTGCGTATTTATTGGCCGGCATTTTTTAATTAGAATGGCAAATCGTCTCCGTCTGCGTCGTTATCTGCAGGATTGCTATTCATCACTGGAGCAGCGGAAGGAGCGGCTGAATTACTCATGGTTGAAGGATTGCTCGCAGTGGTATTTCCAGCAGCTGCAATGTCCATAGCCCACATATCCAAAGAAACGAAGTGTCTTCCGTTGTACTCTCTTCCACGAAGATTGAATTTCACTTTCACCACATCGTTTTCTTTGAAGTTTTTCAAAGTGTCGATTTTTTCTTTCGCTGCTTGAATCAAAATTTCTTGCGGGTAACGCTCGTCTGTGCGAACCACAAATTCTTGAATGCTGAATCCGCTAGGGAAGGTTTTTGTTTCGTAGAACTTCACTAAAGTTCCTGTTAATTCTAATGACATAATACAATTGTTTAGGAACTACGAATATCGGAAGTCTTGTTAGGATAAGAAAGCAATTGTTATGAACAATTCTCCGGAGCGTTGACCACCTTGTGGATGACACTTCGTGATGACCGCTTAGCGGATGACCTTCTTCGAAGGATGACACTTCGTGATGACCGCTTTGCGGATGACACCTGAGGTGAAAAGCATTATGCAGATTGCATCTGCTTTTTCTCGCGGAAGAGAATTATGAAAAGGATTAGTACAACCAGCGAATAGCCGGCGAAGCAAAGCCAGGTGCTGTGCCAATCGATCTTTGCAATGAGATTGCCTTTTTCACCAGGAATATAGGTAGTGAAATATTTCTCCATAACCCAACCGCTTACACGACTACCAAGCACAGCACCAACGCCATTCACCATCATGGTGAAAAGTCCTTGCGCACTCGAACGAATGCTTGGCTCAACGCTTTTCTCAATAAACAAAGAACCTGATATGTTAAAGAAGTCGAAGGCCATTCCATAAATAATGCACGACAAAACAATCATCCACAATCCACCCGCTGGATCGCCGTAGGCGAAAAGTCCAAAACGGAGCACCCAAGCAGCCATGCTTATGATCATGATTTGCTTAATTCCAAAACGTTTCATGAAGAATGGAATAGCTAGAATGAACAGGGTTTCAGAGATTTGTGCAATGCTCGAGATAATTGCCGGATACTGAACGGCCAATGGCTTTGGATCTGCATATAGATTGTCGAAGCTGTGCAGGAAAACATCACCATATGCATTTGTTAACTGGAGTGCTGCTCCTAATAGCATAGCAAACAAAAAGAAGATTGCATAGCGATAGTTCTTAAACATTGAAAAGGCATGTAGCCCAAACGCTTGAACAAATCCTTTGCGCTCCATGTTCTTTCCTAAAGGTGGACAGGCCGGTAAGGTGAAAGAATAAATACCGAGCACAAGCGATGAAATTCCACCTAAATAAAACTGAAAGGCGTGAGTCTCATTTCCGGTTAAACTGACAGTCCATAGTGCAACAATAAATCCAACAGTTCCCCAAACACGAATAGGAGGGAAGGCCTTTACAACATCAATTCCTTCTTCACGTGATAAAATGGCGTAAGCAACAGTATTCGATAAGGAAATGGTTGGCATGTAAAAGATCATCGTTAACAAAATTCTCCAAAACATTTCGTCGGGAGTGGCTGATGCCGGAACGAAGAACAAGCAAACGCCTCCGAGGATATGAAGAATTCCGTATAGCTTTTCAGCATTGATGAATCTATCTGAGAGAATTCCTGCGATAGCCGGCATAAAGAGTGCTGAAATTCCCATGGTAGAGAATATTACGCCGAACTGATCGGGTCCCCATTGTTTCGTTTCAAACCAAAAGGCTCCAATGGTGATTAGCCAACATCCCCAAATAAAGAATTGAAGGAAACTTAAGGCTGTCAGTCGTTGCTTAATCATATTGAAGTTTTTTTTAATTGTTGAATGCTAAAAGCGTGCAAGCCGCTTCAATCGTTTTTTTCGATTTTAATAACTCCGCTGCTCTTGCATGTAGCGCTTGTTCTAACGCCTCTGCATTTCCTTCATGATCTAAAAATAAGTCAGAAAGCTCCAATAATTTATATTCGTTTACATCGGTTTCGTTCGGGAGGGCCTGCAAGTTGCCCAACATACCCAAATCATTTCCTGTTAAAACCTTCGAAAAGCGAATGTCTTCGGGTAATGCGTCTATGCCGATGCCAATTTTTTCGTTGGGTTTCGGAACTTCAAACAAACCGTCGATGGCTCTTACGTAATAATCACCGCCTGCACGAGCAACGAGATCTGCCTTGTGCATGTCCACTCTTCCGTTTTCGTCGAGAATGGAATCGTTGATGTGCACGCGAACGATTTCGCAAACCACTAGATTGCCTGCACCACCTTCGCTTCCGAGTTCAATAACTTCCTTCACTTTGCATTCCAACTGTATCGGAGATTCTGCTACACGCGGAACGCGAATGGCTTCGGAAGCCAATTCCGTAACACCCGATTTAATGAATTCATTCACTCCTGCTGGATACTCCACACTGCTTAACGAACACTGTTGAACCAAGTTGTAGTTCACTACGTTGATGACGCATTCAGGAACGCGCTTCACATTTTCGTAAGTGTGCTTGGTCGTGTTGTCGCGACCTCGTCGAGCAGGAGAAAATATGGCAATGGGCGGATTGGCTGAAAAGACGTTGAAGAAACTGAACGGCGAGAGATTCGGTGTTCCATTTTCGTCAATGGTGCTTACCCATGCAATGGGTCTCGGCGCTACGCTGCCTAGAAGAAGCTGATGCAATTTCCCAACGGGAATTTCACCGGGAATGAAAGTAGCCATATTATTTTTTTGAAAGTGCTTCCACAGCGGAAACAGAGTCCATTACCTTTTTCTTCAATTCATCTTTGAATTGTGCAATGCGTTGCATCAATTGCGCGTCGGAAACCGCCACGATTTGAGCGGCTAGAATTCCAGCGTTACGCGCACCATCGAGGGCAACCGTTGCAACGGGAACACCCGCAGGCATTTGCAGAATGCTCAGAACGCTGTCCCAGCCGTCGATACTATTCGAAGATTTAATTGGAACACCAATGACAGGAAGAGGAGTCAAAGACGCCGTCATTCCTGGCAAATGCGCCGCCCCACCGGCTCCCGCAATAATTACTTGAACACCTCTACTGGCGGCGCCCTTAGCGTATTCAAACATGCGGTCCGGCGTGCGATGAGCACTTACCACACTAATTTCAAAAGGGACATTCAACAGGGAAAGAACATCTGCCGCTTCTTGCATAATGCGCAAGTCGCTTTGGCTTCCCATTATAATTCCTACCATAGTCTTGTATTGTTATTTGCAGTCACTCAAATCCTATGGATCGGAAGACTACTTTTTGTTTCGTTTTTCTAATTCGTCGCGAAGCTTCGAGGCCAACTCATAATCTTCGTTCTGCAAAGCTTCGTCGAGTTTCACTTGCAATTCTTCCGCCGACAATTCTTCTTCCAAATCTTCTTCCGTAATGTCTAGATCGAAATCCAAATCGTCGCCTTCCGTTAATGCACGCATGTCTCTTCCCACTTCATCCATCACTTCCTTCGCACAGAAGATGGGCGCACCAAAACGAATAGCAATAGCAACCGCATCGCTGGTACGAGAATCAACTTCAACGGTCTTACCGTTTCCTCTCACAACAATGCGCGCGTAGAAGATTCCATCGATCATTTGATAAATGAAAACTTCTTCAACGTGAATCTCAAAATTTTCTGCAAGAGAGACAAAGAGGTCGTGGGTAAGCGGACGAGTAATCGGCATTTTTTCCATGACGATTACAATGCTGTGTGCTTCAGCCGGACCAATAACAATGGCCAAACTACGAGCACCTGCAATTTCAGTAAGCGCCATGACATACGCCCCGTTCGAGCTGCTGCTCGGGGTAATGTCAACCAGGTCAAGCTGAATCTTATCGGCCATTACTTTGTGGCGTTGAACGCTTTCGCTGCTGCAATTAATTGAGGAACCACTTCGAATGCATCACCAACAATTCCATAATCTGCGGCTTTGAAGAATGGAGCTTCAGCATCTTTGTTAATCACAACAATAACTTTAGATCCGTTCACACCAGCAAGGTGTTGAATGGCTCCGCTAATTCCAACAGCAATGTATAAATTCGGACGAATAGCAATACCTGTTTGTCCAACGTGTTCATGGTGAGGGCGCCATCCGATGTCAGACACCGGACGAGAACATGCTGTTGCTGCATTCAATTCTTTCGCCAACTCTTCAATCATTCCCCAGTTCTCAGGGCCTTTCATTCCTCTTCCTGCAGAAACAACTTTATCAGCTTCTGGCAATGGAATAGACTCACTCTCTTCAATGCGAACTTCTTTCACACGAACACGTGCAGTGCCAACTTCCGCGTTGAATGCGTTAACTGGACAAGCAGCACCTGTGTTGTTTACCCCGTATGAATTTGGAAGAACGGTTACAATGCTTAATTCTGAATTCACAGTGACGTGCGCAATGGCCTTTCCTGAGAATACGTTTTTCTTTACGGTGTTTCCTGAAGGTATAGCCGTTGCGCCTGATACCAATCCAGCGTGCAAGCGAACAGATAGGCGAGGAGCAACTGATTTTCCAACCAGGTCGTGAGACAATACGATTGCATTTGCACCAGATTCTTTCTGAGCAGCCAACATCAATTTGGTTACTTGGTCTCCGTCTGCCGCATTCAAGGCATCCATTTTCCAAACTTCACTAGCACCTGCTGTGCCCAGAACTGAAGCGTCAATATTTCCATAAGTAACTGCAATACAAGTTCCTCCTGTGCTTGCAGACCATGCCGAAGCATATGATACAGCCTCTAGCGAAGACTTGGTGAATTTACCGTTGTGGTGTTCTGCGAATACAATAGTTTTCATGTTCAATTCGGTATTAGATGACTTTCGCCTCGTTGTGTAACAATGTGATTAATTCTGCAGCATTCGCAGGATCAACAAATTTGCAAGCGCTCTTTGCTGGAGGCATTTCATAATTGTTAACCGAAGTTGTAGTGGCAGCATTTTCAACCGCAACCACTTCCAATGCTTTTGTGCGAGCAGCCATAATACCGCGCATGTTTGGAATGCGTTGTTCAGCCATTCCTTTTGCAGCGCTAATGACAGCAGGAAGGTTAACTTCCAACACTTCCATTCCTCCAGTTACTTCTCTTTCACAAGTAGCTACACCGTTCGCAACATCCAGCTTCGCAGCCAATGCAACCAACGGCATATCTAACAATTCAGCAACCATTCCAGGTACAACAGATCCGTTGTAGTTGATGGTTTCCTTTCCACATAAAATTAAATCGAATCCTTTGTCTTTGGCGTAATTCGCAATGTGTGTAGAAACACTCAAAGCATCTGCCTCTGGAGCATCAATGCGAACAGCATCGTCAGCACCAATTGCTAATGCCTTGCGAATAATTTGCTCATAATCTGCACCGCCAACGCTTAATACAGTAACGTTTCCGCCTTGTGCTTCCTTCAATTCCAACGCACGAACAAGTGCGTACCATTCATCATACGGATTAACAATGAAGTTTACCCCAGCCTCATCGAATGAAGTGTTGTTGTTGGTGAAGGCAATCTTCGACGTGGTGTCGGGTGCCTTGCTCACGCAGACTAAAATTTTCATGTTGCAGTTTTAAGGCTGCGAAGTTACGAAAGCATAGGTGAAACTTTCGAATTTCTAGTCACGAATTATTGAATCATTTCCAACTGACGAGCGACCTTCTGAAGAATTTCGAAGACGGTCTCTGCCATGACGTTTTCGCTGTCGAGGGTTGGATTAATCTCAGTGAATTCCAAGCAGCAAATACGCTCGTTTTGAAGCAACTCAAGAATCAAGTCAGCCGCCTCACGTTCGTTAATTCCGCCTTTTACCGGAGTTCCCGTTCCTCTGGAAACCGCAGGATCCATAGAGTCTACGTCGAAACTGATGTAGATCTTGTCGCATGCGCTCAAGTATCTCAAAATCTCACGACTCAATTTCGTGATACCCGTTTTTCTTAATTCGTTGGTTGAGACAACCTTTACCTTATTCTGCTTGATTAACGCAGCTTCTTGCTCTTCGAAGTCGCGAAGGGTGATGTATACAAGATCTCGGTATTCAATCTTTGGACATATATCTCCCACATTCTTCAACATTTCCCACAAATCAATGGTCTCGTAATCGAGGTCATTCACTTTTTCTTCAATGTTGTCTTCATTCAATGCAGTTGCCAAGGGCATTCCGTGTAGGTTTCCGCTTGGACTGGTATACGGACTGTGAAGGTCGGCGTGAGCGTCAATCCAGATAACACCAACGCGAGATTCTGGGTAAGCCATGCGAATTCCCGCAAGCGTTCCTCCAGCATTGCTGTGGTCTCCACTAAGCAACAAAGGAAAGCGATTGTCACGAATGGTGTCGCGAACAGCAGCGCCAATGCGCTCATACATCTTCAGCACACTGCGAATGTGCTTGGCGTAGCGACTTCCAGGATTGTTATGCAAAGCTGCATTGTCGTTCGGAATGACAATGCTTCTGTATTTTTTGAAAAAGCCAGAACGGAAGTCCAATGCGGCAATTTTAAGCGCATCAACTCCAAGACTAGATCCGCGCGTTCCTGCTCCAACTTCACTCGGAACTTCGATAATTCGGATGTTTTTCGCTTTCTTATTAATCATGGTGCAAAGATAGTTATTGATTCGCCGTTCTAATCCAATGTTCGGCTTGTCCTTCTAAAATGTGATACATATTCTCGAAATCCTGAGGGGTTCCGTAATACGGGTCTTGAACGTCTTCATTTAAAAGGTACAATTTTATTTTTTCTATATCGAAGGAATTACGCGCCAAAGAAGAGACATCCTCGTAATTCATTTGGTCCATGACCAAGATGATATCAAACGCATCGAAATGTTCTACTTGAAATTTCTGAGCCTTGTGATTCGTGATGTCCACATTGTATTTCAGTCCAACGGCTTCAGAACGTTTATCAGCACGACTACCAATGTGGTACCCTGCTGTTCCTGCACTCGCGATTTCAACAGAAGCATTCAATGCTTCAGCTTTCGCTTTCAAGACACCTTCAGCCAAAGGCGAGCGACAAATATTTCCTAAACAGACACAGAGAATTCGTTTCATTTCTTTTCAACGCCAACGGCAAAAATTACATTTCGTTTGTTGAAGTCCCAATTCATTTCGCGCCATTCCGCAATGGTTTTGGTAATTACATAGCCGTTCTGACTGTGAACGTCGCACCCAATGCAAAGCAAAGTAGTGGGTTGAAGGTGTTCGCGCAAGTCGTCGTAGACATGGTGACTTCTATATGGCGCATCCATGAAAAGCTGTGTCACTTTGTATTCGGCCGACTGTCTTTCGAGCATCTTGATTTTCTTCATGCGTTCCGATCTTTCTCTTGGAAGGTATCCGTGAAAGGTGAATGACTGACCGTTCAATCCAGAGGCTGCAAGTGTCAACATGATAGATGAAGGACCCGTCAATGGAACCACAGGAATGCCCATGCGATGTGCCTCGGCAACAATGACTGCTCCCGGGTCTGCTATGCAAGGCATACCGGCTTCGCTCATGAGCCCGCCGTCTTTTCCTTCCAGAATTGGCTTTAACAAACTTTCGTAGCCAAGTTCCTTACTGTGCTCATTTATAACGTTTAAAGCAATCTCTTCGAAATCTTTGGTGTAACCGTTTTTGCGTAAGTAGCGTCGCGCGGTTTTCAATTCCTCAACAAAGAAGATGTCCAATTCTAAGAGAAGTTCATTGTTGTATGGAATAAGTTCCATCTGATGTAAATCTCCAATAGGGGTTGGAAAGAGGTAAAGCGTTCCTGGATTTTTTTTAGACATATTCGTTACTGAGGAAGGGATATTTTTTGCGAGCGTGAAGGTACTGCAACATTCGTTGCGGTCTAAAACAAAAAAGACAGCCGAGGCTGCCTTTTTCAATGTTGGTTGAATTCTTATAAATCGTCGAACGAAATATCGCTTGAAGAGGAAGAAGATTCTTCGCTTGGTTCAGAGTGACTTGCCGCAGGAGCTGAAATAGGAGCGTCTGCAGGATTGTCGGAAGTTTCGTACTCTGCAGAACGATAGTTCCCAGAGTCTTGTAATTGACGAATGTGCTGAATAGTGTCTTCCAAGCCTTCAATGAACTTGTCGAAGTCTTCTTTGTACAAGAAAATTTTGTGCTTTTCGTAGCTGGCTTGGCCGCTATCTGAGAATCCAGAGCGCTTGCTCTCGGTAATGGTCATGAATAAATCGTTGCCTCTCGTCGTTTTCACATCGAAGAAATACTTGCGTTTACCCGCGCGTACCTCTCTTGAAAATACATCGTCACGGTAGTTACTTCCTTCTGCCATAGCTGTTAAAGTTTTCGTTCAATTTGGTTAAGTGTACCAAAAATAAAAAAAATACTCACATATCAAAATATTCTTGCCTTTTTTTACAAGGAATCGTTCAGAGCAGGAGAGAGGCGATAGCGGTCTTCACCGTAACGACTGGCTAACTTTTTCATTTCCCAAGCCACCTGATCAAGCCCGAGTTCTTTTCCCCAAGCGATTAGTCCCTTTGGGTAGTTCACCCCTTTGGTCATGGCAAGATCCAAGTCTTCGGCACTGGCCAAGCCCGTTCTATGCGCTTCATAGGCCTCGTTAATGAGCATACAAAGGATACGTTTTCCAATTTCTTCTTGACTTAATATATTCGACGCTTCTTGCGCATTTGTCGCTCCTTCTTCGTAAGAATAGAATCCGCGCTTGCTCTTTCGACCGTACCATCCTGCTTCAACATGACGCTTCTGCGTGGTGCTTGGCGTATATCTCGGATTGAAATAATTCGCAGCGAAGACACTTTCGGTTACTGCGTAGTTCACATCATTTCCAATCAAGTCCATCAATTCGAAAGGACCCATCTTGAATCCAAGCGCCTTCATGGCCTCATCTATTTCGAAATAAGTGGCCATGCCTTCGTCATAAATACGAAGCGCTTCCGAGTAAAACGGACGAGCCAAGCGGTTTACAATGAAACCGGGTAGGTCTTTGGTTACCACCGGAGTCTTTCCCCAATCGCTTATTTTCGTTTGAATTTCTGAAAGTCTTTCCTTGTTGGTTTGAAGAGCAGGAATAATTTCAACCAAGGGCATTAAAAAGGCTGGATTGAAAAAATGAATTCCCCAAACACGTTCGGGATGTTTGCATGCTGAAGCAATAGCTGTGACCGAAAGACTAGAGGTATTCGTCGCCAAAATGCTGGTCTTGGGCAAGAGGGCGTCCAATTCAGCAAATACGGCTTTCTTCACAGCGAGGTCTTCTACAATAGCTTCAATGACCCAATCGCATTCCGATAAGTCGTTCATGTAGCGAACGAAACTCACGTTCGAAAGCAATTGCTCTTTTCTTTCCTCAGTAATCTTTCCTTTCTCTACGAGCTTCGCGAATTGACTTGTTAGGCTGCTCTTCGCGCGGTCAAGTGCTTCTTCATTGGTGTCGAACAATTGAACATGTTCACCACCCATTAAAGCCACTTGAGCTATTCCAGTGCCCATGGCACCCGATCCAATAATTCCTATTTTCATGTTGCAAATTTCGTTAGTTTTGGTGAAGTGACTGCACGTTATTTCAAAATACCGATTCTTTTCTTTTTACTGCTCATGGGGTCTGCCTATGCTGCTGCGCAGTCGCCAATAAAATTCAAGGAGCTTGCGAAGCAAGAAATTGACAATCGCAATTGGCCTTCGGCCTACGACTGGGCGAAGCAGGCCTACCTTCTCGATTCTTCCAACTTCGAATCGCAAGTCCTTCTTGCGCTTTGCGCGAACGAAATAAAAGAGTACGAGGAAAGCAAGCGCATCTTCGAGAGTATAACTGAAAAGGATGTTGGAAAACTTCAGCCCGATGCGAATTATTATTTGGCGCGTGCCATGAAGGAATTGGGATTTTATGAAGACGCGGAAATCTTCTTTCGGAAATATGTCAAGAAGAGCCGCACCAAGAATGTACTTCTAAAAAAGAAAGCCGAACAAGAAATAAAGAACTGTGCTTGGGCCATCAAGAATATTCAGACCAATGATTCCTTGCACATCTATCGATTGCCGAATGCCCTTCAACATGAAAACGCAGATGTCTTTCCGCGCATGGATGGTTCTTTGTTGAACTATTATTACTATGAGGAAGAAAAGAAACAATGGAGTCAAGTGACCCGTCCGTTGGGCGAAGGAAAGGTTAGCGTGCAAACGCCCATGACTTTTGGTTATCTCACATTCTTAGGGGATACCGCTGTTGGGGTTGAAACGAAAGAAGGCATCAGCCAAATGCTCTTGTTGGTTCGTCAAGATTCAAGTTGGGTTGTGGCTAATAAATTGGAACGGGTGAATGAAGGGAATTCTTCTATGCCGCAATTGGTGCGCATTGGCGGAGTTTTGCATTTGTTTTTTGTTTCCGATAGAGAAGGAGGAGAAGGAGGAAAGGATATCTGGATATCCAGAGAGAACAAAGGGGTTTGGGGAAAACCATTCAACGCGGGAGGAAGAGTAAACACCATTGACGATGAGCTATCGCCTTTTTATTTCAAAGATCGCTTGTACTTCACTTCAACCTGGTATGAAGGATTTGGTGGATGGGAAATGTATTATTCCTTGGGCAAGCCCGGAAGTTTTGAAAGACCTGAGAATGCCGGACGAGGGTTCAATTCAAATTACAACGATTGGGGATTAAGTTTCAATCCAGAAAAAGGAATTGCTTTTTTCAGTTCTGATCGTCCGCTTGACGACGGCTCGAAATTTCCACCATGTTGCACCGATTTGTATGCTGCAACCTGGACAATAAAAGAAGAAGAGCAAACAAAGACAAAGACCGATTCGCTGTACACGTCACTCTATGAATTAAATAAAGTCCTTCCCGTTAAATTGTATTTCCACAACGACGAACCGAATCCAAATTCTACGGATACGACAACTGCGTTTACCTATACAGAAACGTTTGAGGAGTATTTGACTTTGAAGGAAACGTATATGCGCAAGCTTGGCAAGGAGCAAGGTTCAACGGAGTATAACGACGAAGAGGTAGAAGCATTCTTTGAGAATCAAGTTCAGCAAGGAATGAACGATTTAACTCTTTTTGAATCGTTGCTTCGAAAAGAATTGATTGCAGGAAATACGGTGAAAGTTACTGTGCGCGGATTCGCTAGTCCCCGAGCGGCAAGCGATTACAACAGAAGATTGTCACTTCGAAGAATTGCTTCCCTGCAAAATAAATGGATGAAAGACGAGGTCTTTAAAAGGGCAATTGAATCTCATGCTCTAGAAATTATTCCACTTCCATTTGGAGAAAATCAATCGAAAGCAGGTGTTAGCGACGATATTAAAAACGAGAAGAAGAGTATCTATAGTAAGGGCGCTCGTTTAGAAAGACGCATTGAAATTGAGAGTGTGTCTATCAACAAGAAAGAGGAAGCGACCGCCAAGTTAGATGTTGGAAGCGGAATAGTTTATTTGGGAAGAGTGGCAAAAGGAAGTTTCACGACAAAAGAAATTGTCGTTTCTAATTCCGGAAATACTGAATTGAAAATAGACAAGGTTGAAGCGTCGTGCGGATGTACAGTTCCTGTGTTAACGAAAGAGGTGTTAGCTCCCGGGGAAAAGACCACACTGAAAATCACGTTTTCAGCACCGAATAAAGAAGGTAAGGAAGTGAAGTTCGTAACCCTATTCTCCAACGGTAACGCCATAAAGGTCATTACCGTTGAAGCAATAGTTGAATAATTATTCTGCTGAAGTTCCTTTTTCTACATGCATCTTAACCTCTTGCGTTTCGGTGTCGTAGTCGACATGCAAAGTGTCTCCAGGTTTGATTTGGCTGTTAATGATCTCTTCAGCTAATGGATCTTCCAAGTACTTCTGAATGGCACGGCGCAAAGGACGCGCACCATACTTTTCATCGAAGCCTTTTTCTGCAATGTAATCCTTCGCAGTTTCTGTAAGTGCAATGGTATATCCAAGATCGGTAATGCGAGAGAAGAGCTTCTTCAACTCGATATCAATAATCTGATGGATGTCTTCTTTCTTCAATGCGTTGAAGACAATGATATCGTCAACACGATTTAAGAATTCCGGTGAGAAAGCTTTTTTCAATGCAGCCTCAATGACACCCTTCTTGCTATCCTCTTCTTGAACAACACGTGAAGAAGTTCCGAATCCAACACCAGTGCCGAAGTCTTGCAACTGACGTGCTCCGATGTTTGAAGTCATAATGATGACCGTGTTTTTGAAGTCGATTTTACGCCCCATACTGTCGGTCATCTGTCCATCGTCTAACGCTTGAAGCAAGAGATTGAAAACATCAGGATGAGCCTTTTCAATTTCATCCAACAACACAATGCTGTATGGTTTACGACGAACCTTTTCAGTCAATTGTCCGCCTTCTTCGTAGCCAACATATCCCGGAGGTGCTCCAATTAAGCGAGATACAGCGAATTTCTCCATGTATTCGCTCATATCAATACGTATCAACGCATCGTCTGAATCGAACATGTAACGCGCAAGTTCTTTGGCTAACTGTGTTTTTCCAACACCGGTAGGACCCAAGAAAATGAAAGAACCAATTGGACGATTTGGATCTTTCAATCCTGCACGATTGCGTTTAATGGCCTTCACCACTTTCACGATTGCATCGTCTTGACCAATTACTTTTCCTTCCAACTCTTTGTCCATCTTAGCAAGACGTCCGCTTTCGGTCTCTGCTACTTTCTGAACAGGAATACCTGTCATCATTGCAACAACTTCTTCTACGTTAGCCGCAGACACAGTTGTGCGTTGTGTTCGCGTTTGTTCTTCCCACTTTTTCTTCGCTTCTTCAAGACTGGTCTCTAAAGCCTTTTGTCTGTCGCGCAATTGAGCAGCCTCCTCGTATTTCGCGCTGCGAACCACTCGAAGCTTTTCTTCTTGAATGCCTTCAATTTCCTTTTCTATATCAATAATCTCTTGCGGAACAGAAATGTTCTGCAAGTGAACACGAGATCCCACTTCATCCAACGCATCAATAGCCTTGTCTGGAAGGTGTCGGTCTGTGATGTAACGAGCAGTCAATTTAACACAAGCCTCAAGCGCTTCATCTGTGTAGGTTACACTGTGGTGCGACTCGTACTTGTCTTTGATGTTGTTTAAAATCTGAATGGTTTCTTCAACAGTTGTTGGATCAACAACAACCTTTTGGAAGCGACGCTCAAGAGCTCCGTCTTTTTCAATGTACTGACGGTACTCATCAAGAGTAGTCGCACCAATACATTGAATTTCGCCACGAGCCAATGCCGGCTTGAACATGTTGCTCGCATCTAAGCTTCCGCTTGCACCACCCGCACCAACGATGGTGTGAATTTCATCGATGAAAAGAATGACATCCGGAGATTTTTCCAATTCATTCATCACCGCTTTCATGCGCTCTTCGAACTGACCGCGGTATTTTGTTCCCGCAACCAATGAGGCAATGTCTAAGGTAACTACTCGCTTGTCGAAAAGCACACGCGATACTTTTTTCTGAATGATGCGAAGTGCGAGACCTTCAGCGATGGCTGATTTACCAACACCTGGCTCACCTATCAGTATAGGGTTATTTTTCTTTCTTCTGGAAAGGATTTGTGAAACGCGTTCAATTTCTTTCTCACGTCCAACAATTGGATCTAATTTTCCTTCTGTTGCATACTTGGTTAAGTCGCGACCGAAGTTGTCTAGAACAGGAGTTTTACTTTTTGAATCGCCAGGCTTCTTTGTTGTTCCGCCGCTGCCGCCTGTGAATGGACGATCTTCTTCATCGTCGTCATCGGCACTTGGAAATTCTGCACGTGGCAGGTCTGATTTGCGAACGTTCTCATCTTCTCCGTCGCCGAGTTCGCGGTTCACCGCGTTGTAATCTACTCCCATGGGTTCAAGCGTTCTTGTAACAACATTATCAGAGTCTTTTAAAATAGTTAGAAGCAGGTGCTCTGTGTTCACCATGGTCTTCTTGTGCGATTTCGCTTCTATGTATGAAAGCTTCAATACGCGTTCAGCTTGTTTCACCAATGAAATGCCTGAGCTCGTCACTGTCGAAGATCCGTATGAACCGGCATTTCGAACAGAAGCCTCAACGCTTTTGCGTAAAAAGGATAGGTCAACCCCTAAGCTCTTTAAAACTTTGGTGGCTGTGCAATCTTCTTCACGAAGAATTCCCAATAAAAAATGTTCAATTCCAATGTAGTTGTGCCCCAACCGCAATGCCTCTTCTCTGCTGTATCGCAGCACTTCTTGTACTTGCTCTGAAAACTTAGCGTCCATATCTTTCCTTAACTTAGTTAGTCAACCTCAAATGTATTCCTTACTTCCGTTCCTCTAAACATAATACCATTGAATTTTCCACAGCCATTTTGGCATTTGTGAATAACTATAACCGCCAGAAGTGGTTCATTTTCGCTCGATTCAGAAGTATTTTCGCGTACCCGTGACATACAATTTTAGAAGCGGGAATAAGCACTATGGAAGCAGGAGAAAGAATTCTTAAGATAAACATTGAAGATGAAATGAAATCGGCCTACATCGATTATTCGATGTCGGTGATTGTGAGTAGAGCGTTACCAGATGTTCGTGATGGTTTGAAACCTGTTCACAGACGTGTGTTGTACGGAATGCTTGATTTGGGAATGTTGTCGAACAGACCTTATAAAAAGTCTGCACGTATTGTCGGAGAGGTATTGGGTAAGTATCACCCACACGGTGACTCTGCAGTATACGAAACAATGGTTCGTATGGCTCAGCCTTGGTCACTTCGCTACCCGCTGGTAGACGGACAAGGTAACTTCGGTTCGATGGACGGTGACAACGCGGCGGCAATGCGTTATACGGAAGCACGTTTGCGCAAGTTGGCTGAAGAGTTATTGGAAGATTTAGATAAAGAGACAGTTGATTGGCAAGCGAACTTCGACGATTCGTTGGAAGAGCCTCGCGTTATGCCAGCGAAAGTTCCGAACTTGTTGTTGAATGGTGTTAGCGGTATCGCAGTAGGTATGGCCACCAACATGGCTCCGCATAACTTGACAGAAGTGTGCGATGGTATTGCTGCTTATATCGATAATCGTGACATCACCACCGAAGAGTTGATGCAACACATTAAAGCGCCTGACTTCCCGACAGGAGGTGTTATCCACGGATTAGAAGGCGTTAAGTCGGCTTACGAAACAGGAAGAGGTCGTGTTGTTATTCGTGCGAAAGCGCGTATTGAAGAGGTTGCAAACCACGAATGCATTATTGTTGAACAGGTTCCTTACCAAATCAACAAAGCCGACATGGTGAAGCGCACATGGGAATTAGTAACGGAAGGAAAGATTGAAGGTATCGCTGAAATCCGCGATGAGTCAGATAGAAATGGTGTTCGTGTAGTTTATGAATTGAAGCGCGATGCGATTTCAAACGTTGTGTTGAACAACCTTTACAAATACACCGGACTTCAAACGTCGTTCTCTGTAAACAACATTGCGTTGGTGAATGGAAGACCTGAAGTCTTGAACTTGAAAGATATCATTCGTCACTATGTCGATCACCGTCATGAAGTGGTGACACGTAGAACGAAATACGAATTGCGCAAAGCCGAAGAGCGCGCGCACATCTTAGAAGGTTACTTGATTGCATTGGATAACATCGATGCGGTTATTGCTTTGATTAGAAAGTCTCAAACGCCAGATGAAGCGAAAGATGGATTAATGCAGCAGTTCGGATTGTCTGAGATTCAATCGAAGGCAATTCTTGAGATGCGTTTGCAGCGATTGACAGGATTAGAGCGCGATAAGATTCGTGCAGAGCATGCCGAGTTGATGGAGTTGATCACAAAGCTTCGTGCAATTTTAGCAAGCGAAGAGTTGCGCATGCAAATCATTAAAGATGAATTAACGCACTTGAAAGAGAAGTTCGGAGATGAGCGTCGCTCTATCATTGAATTCTCTTCAGCTGACTTGAGCATTGAAGATATGATTCCTGATGAAGCAATGGTTGTGACCATTACTCATGCAGGTTACATCAAGCGCACGAACTTGAACGAGTACCGCACGCAAAGCCGCGGTGGAGTGGGTGCAAAAGGAACTTCTGCACGTCAAGAAGATTTCGTAGAGCACATCTTCACAGCAACCAACCACGATTACCTCCTCATCTTCACCATGAAGGGAAGATGCTTCTGGATGCGTGTGTTTGAAATTCCGGAAGGAGGAAAGACAGCGAAAGGTCGTGCGATCCAAAATATGATTCAAATCGAGCAAGACGACAAAGTCTTGGCTTATATCCCTGTGAAGGATTTGAACAACGAAGAGAACTTAAAATCGAACTTCGTTATTCTTTGTACAAAACAAGGATTGATTAAAAAGACTTCCTTGGAAGCTTACAGCAGACCACGTTCTTCGGGTATCAATGCGATTACCATTGTAGACGGAGATGAATTGTTGCAAGCACGTTTAACAACGGGAGCAAGCGAAATCATTATGGGTACGAAGGAAGGAAAAGCCATCCGTTTCCCAGAAGTAAAAGTTCGTGCTGTGGGAAGAACAGCGCAAGGGGTGAAAGCAGTTTCACTTGGAAGCGCTACTGATGAAGTGATTGGAATGGTTTGCGTAGACGATCCGAACAGCGATATCTTGGTGGTGTCTGACAAAGGATTTGGAAAGCGCTCGTCTTTGGAAGATTACCGTGTGACGAATCGCGGTGGAAAAGGAGTGAAGACCATCAACATTACAGATAAGACTGGTCCATTGTGCGCAATCTTGGCGGTAGACAATGAATTCGATTTCATGATTATTAATAAATCAGGAATCGCCATTCGTTTGAGCGTAGAAGAGTTGCGTGTAATGGGAAGAAATACGCAAGGGGTGAAGTTGATTAACCTTCGTGGAAACGATGAGATTGCGGCTGTTTGTGCTGTAATTCGCGACGAAGATGAAGGCGAAGCGACCGAAGGCGAGGAAAACGCAGCCGAAGGTGAAACTTCAACACCAACTGAAGGAGGTGAAGAATAAATTGCAATAAGTTCTTTTGGCATCAAGGTTGTCAAGGGGGAAATGTAAAACCTATATCATGAAAAAAACATTCATTCTATTCGCGACGGTACTGTCATCTTTTGCAGCTTTCGCACAACCAGAAGTTACCAGTGCGTACAACGCGAACAGAGACGGTAACTACGAAGAAGCATTGAACTACATAAACCAAGCTTCTTCAAACCCTAAAGCAACAGCAAAAGAAAAGTATTGGAGATTCCGCGGAGATATTTACATGAATATCGCTATGGACAGCCTTCTGAGTATGAAATATGCAACCTCTTTCAACGAAGCGGTGGCCGCTTATGCCAAGGCGTTGGAGTTAAGCAAAGACTACGTTATGGAAATAGGAGCTGTTGTTGACAATGCCCGTAGAATTGAAGAAGGAAAGGCCATTGCAGCATATAAAGCAAGTAACACCTGCGGTGCTGCAGGACATTATGATAACCTAATTTCCACAAGCACACTTTTTGGAGTAACGGATACGATTTATGTATACTACTCCGGTATTTGTCACGAAGCATGTGGAAATGTAGACAAGGCCTTGGCCAACTTTACCATTTGCGCAAACGCCAATTATCAAGCAGCAGATTGTTACTCTCGAATTGGTAACATGCTTGTTAAAGCGGGAAGAAAAGAAGAAGCAGTCAAGATTTTAGGAGAAGCACGTGCGAAGTACCCAAAGAATTCTTCCATCTTAACGGCCGAAGTAAACATTTATATTGAAGACAAAGATTACCAAAAAGCTCACGACGTTTTGATTGCATTGGCAGAGGCTGATCCAAAGAATGAAAGTGTATTATTCGTTTTGGGGGTAACCTATGAGAAGAACAACAATCCAACAGAAGCTGAAAAGGTATACAACCGAGCGTTGGAGTTAAATCCAACCTACTTTGATGCTCACTACAACCTGGCTGTAATGTATTACAACCAAGGTGTAGAAAAATTCAAAGTTTGCGATGCAATTCCTCCCAGAGAAACTGCACGCTACGATGCATGTAAGGCTGAAACGAAAACTGTTTTCGCAAAGGCTGCTGAACACTTTAAAGTTTGTTATGATCAAGACCCAACACAGGCATCATTGAAAAAAGTACTTCAAGAATGTTACAGAAAATCAGGTCAACCTGAAAAAGCAACTGAATTGAAATAAGATATTTTTATCTGAAATGAAAAGGGAGCGTAAGCTCCTTTTTTTAGTTTTCAACATTTCGAAACCGAAGGCAATTTGACCTTCAATTTGCGAAAAAGAATAGCATGTTTAATTGGTCGAAATTAATGACGCACTCACTGCGTAAAATTGAGCAGAACGAAAACAATCAGGTGGTTTCTTTTCCAACAGGGATTGATTTGTGGGACAAGAACGGTGGTATTCGTTCGCAAGAAATTTCACTTTTGGTTGCGAATAAGCATTCAGGAAGCACAAGCATGGCTCTTCAGATTGCTTTGCTGAATGTCGACGAAGGCACGCCGGTACTTTATGCAAGTTCCGATATTTCGCCAGAATTGTTTATGTATAAGATTATGCTTCAACGCGCGAAAGAAGTCATTCCTTCTTTTCATGAAGTAACCAACGATGTTTTGTATTGGGATTCGTTATGCTTGAAGTATCTCGAAGATCTTCATGCGAAGCCCTTGTATTTTCAAGAATTCAAAGAGCCGGAATTGCATTATGCGATGGAAGGTATTTTAAAGTTCCGCGACAAACATCCTAAGGGACTCATTATCGTGGACAAGATTACTTACAATTACAACGAAGGCAAGCTTTCACCAGAACTCATGAAAATGTTTATGGGAGGAATCAAAAATGAAATGTTAGGGAAGGAAAGGGGCGCGCTGATTGTGGCGTCTACAACGTGCGATATGATTGATTACTCTTACGGAAAATTCCCTTCCTTGCTGAGTGTCTTTAATTGGAATCTGATGGAGCACTTTGTCAATCGCGTTCTCATGGTTCGAAAGGATATTAACGCGTGGATGAAGAACGATTACTTTCGTCCAGATTTCTTGTTCGCTTCAGGTGTTGCAATTACTGCAGATGCTCGCGTTCGAGACGAAGAAGAGTTGGTTTATTATCATTCAACCCATAGTCAATTCTACAATAAGTCGAATCCTGTTGTTAAGCCATTAGACGAAGACGACGCACCGTTTTAGTGCACCCGAATTTTCTCGCCAATTTGAAGTGTCTTTGTTGTCTTGAAATTGTTGAGTTTGCAAATCGCTGCAACGGTGGTGTGGTGCTTAATTGCTATTCCAGAAAGGGTGTCGCCCGCTTTTACCTTGTGGTATTTCTGCAATGGATTGTCAAGAACTTCAGGAGAAGTTTTCTTTGGACCTGGAACGATTAGTTTTTGACCAACACGAATAATGCTTGATTCGTGAATGTTGTTTTCGCGACAAAGCGTTTTAACAGAAGTATGCTCTTTTTCTGCAATGGAAGAAAGAGTCTCTCCAGATTTTACAACGTGAATGTGAGTTTGAAGTTCAACGGGAAGTTTTTCGTCTCGGGCTTCCATGTTCTCTCGCTGACCTGAATCGTCTTCACGTTGAACATCTGCTAAGCGCTGAATGTCCTTGGTTTTAAGAATGGACTCACTCATACAAGGGCAAATGCGCGCGCGAGTAATGGAGTCTGTTTTGAATTCGTCGAACGGTTTGAATTTTAGGATTTCTGACTTAACATGCGGATAGCCTTTATAGGCACCATCTGTGTTTTGTTCCCAATATTTGAGTGCTTGCTGATTGGTTAATCCACAAAACTGCATTAGCGTAAATGCACTAAGCATTCCGCTTTGGTGCCAACCGTTCCAGCAGTGTATATACAAGGGTTCTTTCTTTTTCGCTTGGATAAGCGTGTTTATTTCTTCAAAAAAAGTGAATACGACATCACTATTCAAATCGGGCTGACAGCTGTAGTTGAATCCCAAGTCGAAGAGAGAATCCAAAACAGGTTCGGGATAATCTGTACCAAAGTTCTTTGAGTAAAGGTATATAGCTCCGCCAAAACCTGCTTTGCGTAAGTTGTCTATTCCCCAGGAAGGGAGAGGATGCGAGTTGTAGGTCTTCGGTTCAGCTTCTCGACGATAAAAATTGTTGGAACCGCCTCGGTAAAGGATGTCGTGCAGAACAACGCGCATATTTCGAAGCCCGAGTAAGCTATCCGGACCAAGGCCTTTATTGTTCACTAATTTGGTCTGAACACTGTCAAGCCCAAACATGTCTTTCTGAGCAGATACAGCGCCCCCAATCAAGAGTAATGACACCAAAAGAATATTCCGTCGCAACAATTTCAACATACTTCAAAAATACAACAATATGAAAAGTAGCTCATTCGAATAGAACAAGACTTCCTCACGACTTATTGTGCATATTCGAAGAGTTCTTTCGTCGAGTAGCTGCTGTAGTAATTCAAGAAACGGTTTTTCCAACCCACATTGTTTGCAGGCAAGTGATGGAATAAATCACGGAAACCTTTGCATTGATCTTTCATGTAAGAACGAAATGCGAATTGGTCGTTTTCATTCAAGCTGGCGAAAGCCAATAAACAACGCAGCGTCGCAATGTTGAGATTATCGAATAAATGCCAGCGCGAAAGCGGACCATTCATGACGTGCACTCTTCCATCTTTCAAAAAGACAATCATGCAGTCTCCATTTTTACGCAGGTGAATCATTTTACCAGGTTCGAATCCTAAGCGTGAAGCATGGCTAGCACTGAAAACAGCCTGCTGAGTGAAGCCGTTGTTGTTAAAGATTTTCCAAAGCTTAGGTCCAGCTGTGAAAAGAGGCAAGAAGTCCGATGTGGTCTCGCTGAAGTAAGGGTTTTGTGTTTTCATGAGACAAATGTTTTGCCTCAGGTTGTAATGTATTTACGAGGTAATTTTTGAAAGAAAATAATTTTTATTTGGACTTAGTGTAATTTTTACACTAAGTTAGCATTCAAGAAAATTATCATGAATAGTTCAGGAATAAAAAGAATAGGTGTTCTAACCAGTGGAGGTGATGCTCCGGGTATGAATGCCGCTATACGCGCGGTTGTCCGTGCGTGTGCATTCCACAATGTTGAAGTGGAAGGTATTTTTCAGGGATATGCTGGATTAATTGCTGGCGACTTCAAACGCTTAAACGAGCGTTCGGTAGCACGCATATTAGGACGCGGAGGCACCATTCTAAAGTCTTCACGATGCAAAGAATTTCATACCGTGGAAGGAAGAGCGAAAGCCATTGAGCAAATGAAGAAGCATCACATCGATGCACTTATTACTATAGGTGGAAATGGAACGTTCACAGGAGCGCACATTCTTTCGCAAGAGTCGGGCATACCTGTTATGGGAATTCCAGGAAGTATCGATAACGATTTGTATGGAACAGATCACTGCATTGGTTTCGATACGGCGACAAACACCGTAGTAGATGCGGTAGATAAGATTCGTGATACAGCGACTTCGCACAATCGCATTTTCTTCGTTGAAGTAATGGGAAGAAATAGCGGGTTTATTGCTTTGAAAGCGGGAATTGCAGCGGGTGCTATTGCTATTGTTCTTCCAGAAGACGAAATGACTTCAGAAGAGTTAATGCAAATTCTTCGTGCGAGTGAGGACAGCGGAAAGTCAAGTTCTATTGTCATTGTTGCCGAGGGAGCAAAGAGCGGAACAGCTTATGAGCTCGCCAATAAGGTAGCTGCTGAAAATCCGGATTACGATACACGCGTATCTGTATTGGGACACTTGCAACGCGGCGGTGCACCAAGTTGTTATGACCGCGTTATTTCTTCCCGCATGGGCGTTGCGGCCGTTGAAGGATTGCTTCAGGGTAGAAAAGATGTTATGGTTGGAATTGTGAACGATAGAGAAACCTATACCTCTTTGGAAGAAGCCATCACACGAAGCAATCTTCCGAACAGGGACGAATTACGAATAGCTCGAATACTTGCGATATAACATTAAAAAAAAGAATAAGATGAAAAAAGTAGCAATTAATGGTTTTGGACGTATCGGCCGCATGTGCTTTCGTCACACGTTAACCGATAGCAATATTGAAGTAGTCGCAGTTAACGACTTGACAGATGTTAAGACGCTTGCTCACTTGTTGAAATACGACAGCGTTCACGGTCGCGTGAATGCGGAGGTTTCTGCCGATGGAGATTTTTTAGTTGTAAACGGAAAGAAGATCCGCGTATATGCTGAAAAGGATCCTTCAAATTTACCTTGGGGTGAATTGAATGTTGATGTGGTTATTGAAAGCACAGGATTCTTCACAGACGACGTAAGTGCTGGAAAGCACATCACAGCCGGTGCGAAGAAGGTAGTGATTTCTGCGCCTGCAACGGGTAACGTGAAGACGATAGTTCTTGGCGTAAACGACGATACGCTTACACCAGAAGATTTAATTGTTTCGAATGCTTCTTGCACCACGAACTGTTTGGCGCCAATTGCGAAAGTTTTGAACGACACGTTCGGAATTGAAAAAGGATATATCACAACGGTTCACGCATACACTGCCGACCAACGTTTGCAAGATGCTCCGCACAAAGATTTACGCAGAGCTCGTGCTGCAGCGTTGAGCATGGTTCCTACAAGCACGGGTGCAGCGAAGGCAGTTGGATTAGTTCTTCCTGAATTGAAAGGAAAGCTTGACGGCGTAGCGGTGCGCGTCCCAACGCCAGATGGTTCATTGACAGATTTAGTGGCTATCTTGAAAAAGGAAGTGACTAAAGATGAAGTAAACGCAGCTATGAAGGCCGCAGCTGAAGGTCCAATGAAAGGAATACTTGAGTATTGTATTGATCCAATCGTGAGTATTGATGTAGTTGGAAATCCAGCCAGCAGTATCTTCGATGCCGATTTAACTTCAGCTAATGGAAACATGGTGAAGATTATGTCTTGGTACGATAACGAAGCGGGCTACAGCAAGCGTGTGATCGATCTTCTTCACAAGATGTAATTCAAATTGAAATAGAAAATAAAAAGAAAACAAAGAGTAATGATACTTATAGCTGATAGCGGGTCCACTAAATGTGATTGGGCTCTCATTGACGAGAAAGGATCTCGATTGGGAAATTTTGAAACCATGGGGTTGAACCCCTATTTTCATGATGAAAAAGTAGTTGAAGGTGCAATCAGAGGAAATGTCCCTCTTGCATTGTACGCAGACAAAATTTCTCACGTTTATTTTTACGGAGCAGGCAGCAGCACAGAAATTATGTGTGCTATTATTGAGCGTGGATTGCGCGCTGTATTTCCAACCGCAGAACTTTTAGTAGAGCATGATTTATTGGGTAGCGCATATTCAACCTATGATGGTGAGCCATGTATTTCATGCATTCTTGGAACTGGAAGTAACTCATGTTTCTTCGACGGGAAAGATATTCATGAGTCAGTTCCTTCATTGGCCTATATTCTGGGCGATGAGGCAAGCGGCTCATACTTCGGTAAAATTTTATTGCGTGAGTATTTCTACAAAAAACTTCCTGCTGAAATTGCAGAAGCATTTGAAAATAGTTTCCCGCTAAGTAAAGACGAGTTCATTTCGAAAATATACCGTGAGCCAAACGCTAATGTATATTTAGCGAGCTTCACTCGCTTCATTGGAAATTTCGCACACCATCCACATGTCATCAATTGGGTTGTGAATGGTATGCGCGAATTCTTAGATATTCATGTGAAGTCATTTGACAATTGGGACAAGGTTCCGGTTCACTTTGTTGGTTCAATTTCACACTACTTCAAACACTGTTTGGAAGAGGCTTGCAGATTGGAAGGCGTTCGTTTGGGTAACATCATTAAGAAGCCTATCGATGGACTTGTGAACTATCATGTTAAATACGTATTTCATCACGCAGAATGAAAGGAGCCATTTTCGATTTAGACGGAGTTCTTGTTGACACCGCGAAATATCATTATCAAGCTTGGAAGCGATTAGCGCATTCTGTGGGTGTTGAATTTTCGTTGGACGACAACGAACACTTGAAAGGAGTGAGTCGCGCTGAATCTTTGGAAATCATTCTGAGGAAAGGAAACATAGAGAAGTCGGCAGAGGAGAAGCAGGCGCTCATGGATGTAAAGAACGAGTGGTATTTAGAATTGGCTGCTGAAATGAATCCGGATGAGGCATTACCTGGTGCCATTTCGTTTTTGGAATCGTGCAAGGAGAGAGGAATTAAAATTGCTTTGGGATCTTCTTCTAAGAATGCTCCAATGATTTTAGATCGTTTAGGAATTACGCATTTGTTCGATGCAATAGTTGATGGAAATGTTGTTTCTAAATCGAAACCAGATCCGACTGTTTTTCTTACAGCAGCAGAGAAGCTTGGATTATCCCCAAGCGAGTGCATCGTTTTCGAAGATGCCATTTCCGGTGTTCAAGCAGCAAAGACAGGCGGATTCTATTGTGTGGGTATTGGAACGAAAGAAGTTCTTCCTTTAGCAGATGAAATTGCAACTACGCTCGGAGAGTATAGTGTGAGGTAAACTCAATCCCAATACATGTGCTGGTAATCGTACATGTTCGGTATACTCCAATCGCCGCGACCGTTATAGAACTCAATGTCACCATCGTCGTATAAGGTGAAGATTTTGGATGATCCGTATGTGTTAAGCGTAATAACATTCGCATTCACTGATTCCTTTCGTTCAATGTCAAAGCTGGTGTATGTATTTCCTCGCCATCCAAACCCCACCTTCTCTTGAAGATAATTCGGGTATATATAACCGCTATTGATGGGGAAGAATGGAGTCAGCATTTCGTTGAATGAACCAATACCGTGGTAATCTTCGTTAGTCAATTGGAAGGAACAATAACCGCCTTGTTTCAGTTTTTTAGAAATCGTAAATCCTCTAGAAACCAATATTGAATCAATCTGCTTTTCATGAGGGTCATAGCTGCTTACGGGCGCGGTGAATGTATAGGAAATTATCCCATCAATATTCGTGGTGGCAGATGGAAGGAAGGTGTATCCATTTTGATTGCAATATTCAACCACCTTCCAAAGGATTTCGGCGTCTTGTATTATTTTCTCTTTTGAAACGAAACTTGGAAATGCTTCTTGCATGGTGTTGTTGTGGAATTGATACATATACTTGCTTACAACCGCTGCTTTCCATGCTTTCAGTTCTTCAGTCGGGGCAGAGCCAATTTTAAGTTTTGAAGGTGTTTCACATTTTCCGAACTTAAATCCAGACGAATAGAAACAATTCTTTGTAACATTTCCCAAAGAGTCTTTTTGAATCCAATTCCCATTCAGCAAGTCGGAGGAATAATTCTTTTCACTTTGAAGTTTTCCATTCGGAAAGAAGTCTCTTTCGGTTTGTTCTTTTTCGTGAAGAATAAGTTCCCATTTCATTTTTCCGTTTTCATAGAACTTCTCGATGTGTTGGTCTGAAATTCCGTCTTTGTAGGTGTAGTAGGTCTGTGATTCTAATTTTCCTGGAGCGTAATAGTTTGCTGTGAGTTGTTTTGTGTTTCCACTACCAATATTAGGAGTGAGGTTGATATACTTGATGCTGCCATCTTCGAAAAACTCTGCACTTAGCGTATCATTCTTTGCGCGATAGTAGGTTTTCTTCTTCAATTTTCCCGTGTTGAAGTACGCGTAGTATTCAGAAATTTCAGACGGACCATGATAGTAAATGGTAATGTCATTCGGAATTCCATTGTCGAAGTAAGATTTCTCGAAGCCTTTTCCGTCGAGTAATATTTCTTTTTCATACACCACCTTTCCGAGTTCGTTGTAGCGAATGGTATGAGGAATAGGCCAGTAGTATTTTTCATTGTTGAATTCTTCGGTCGTTTCAATTTTTCCAGTGTTGTAATTATAACTAACCCAAGTGCCAACCCCGAAGTCGTTTTCATAAGTCTGCACATGCGAAAGTTTTCCATCGAAAAAATAATGTCGCCATTCGCCATGTTTTCTTCCATCAACATATTGTCCCTTTGAAATGAGCACCCCTTCTTCGGTGTAGGCTTCGTGCGGTCCGTTTAATCCAAGGTCATATTTTGCGAGTGCGTTTTTAGAATAAGAATAGGTGTTCAGCGTGTTTAGTTTTCCATTTTGAAAATAAGTTTTAGTCACTCCAACGGGAACCGTTTGCCAACCATAGCCTTCAGAATCGATTGTGTGTTCAGGAATGATATCCGATGAAAATCCTTTCAGTTCTTCTGCGCGCAATGCAGCATACGATTGAACAGATTGCAATTTCCCGTTGGGATAGTAGTGGGAATCTTGCCAGCATCTTCTTCCTTTTTTATCTAAATAATATTTGGTAGTTCGTACTAAGAACCCGGTTTCCGAATATTCCGAGTATTCCGCAATGGTGCTGTCGTGCTTAACGCGTTCGAAGGAGGTTCGCTTGCGGGTTGGATTAATGAAGTTTGTGAGTTCCGATTGAATGATCCCGTTTTTGAATACGCGCTTTTCATAGATGTCTTTGGTGTTCGACATGTATTGAATGCATGTCCCGTTCATGAGTATGTCCGGAGAAACATCCCAATACGTTGAAAAGAAATAGTTGCTTCCTTTTTTATTGTAATAATTGAAAGTGCATGAAGTCTCTTGTGAGTGAACCAATGAACTAAAAAAACTCATAAAGACGAAGAGATAGAAAACTATTTTATTCATTGGTATAAATTTATAGAAGTCTTGCTGTACAGGCCAAATCATTATTCGTTCATTGTTGAAACCGCACAATTGGCACATAAGGATTCAGGAGTTTTCAGTGTAAAATTTCAAAACTCAATTCGGAGTAATGATACTTATAAGTTACATTTGTTATGCAGAAAATTCGAGAACTATATTTTTATGATGAAGATTTTATAATTTTTCTTGATTCTCAATCCGCGGAGATTCAGGACAAGTTTGGTAAAATATTTCGATATATTGAAGAGATTGAACGTATACCGATAAACTATTTTAAGAAAATACAAAACGCCAAAGGACTTTATGAGGTGAGAGTTTCTTTGGGGTCTAATACATGGAGGGTGTTTTGTTTTTTGAAGCGAATAGAGTAGTGGTTGTTCTAAATGGATATGTCAAGAAGGAGAATAAAACATCCGCCAGAGAAATAAGGAAAGCAATTCAATTAATGAAAAAATACTATGAAGAAAAAAGGTAAAGGCCCGAGTTTAAAAAGTTGGAGCCAAGTAAAAGATGACGTCTTTGGTGTGCCGGGAACTCTACGAAGAGATGAAATGGAAAGAGAATCTGCCGACTTCGTAATTGGAATGCACTTGCGTGCACTTAGAGAAGAAGCAAATCTCACGCAAGAGCAGTTCGCGCAAAAGGTGAATAAGAAACGCAGTTACATTTCTCGAATTGAAAACGATGTGGGCAATATGACCTTGAAGACACTCTTGGAATTGTTTGAAGTTGGATTCGGAAAAAAAGTAACCATTGAAATCAAATAATCAATGGGTGCTCTTCCATTATTCATTGTGGGATTTGTCTTTGCAGTAGCAGCATTCATCACACTCAAATTTCCACCAAAAAAAATCAATAGCATATATGGCTATCGGACTTCGCGCAGCATGAAGAATCAGGAGAATTGGGATTTGGCTCAACGCTTTTCTTCTCAACTCATGTTGAAACAAGGATTAATTATGTTAGTCTTGGCTCTTATCCTTGCAGTACTTCCAATTCCGATGGAAGCAGCTACACTCATTTCGCTCTTATTGCTTTTGACGAGCGTTATTAACCTTTTCGTTCAAACTGAAAAAAGATTGAAATAAAAAAGGCCGACATTGCCGGCCTTTTTTTCTCCATCACTTTCAACCTCACGAATTATTTCACATCAAATCTGTCCAAGTTCATTACCTTGTTCCAAGCTTTCGCAAAGTCCTTCACAAACTTCTCTTTCGCATCGCTGCTTGCGTAGACCTCAGCCAAAGCACGCAGCTCCGAATTCGAACCGAAGATTAAGTCAGCGCGAGTTGCGGTGTACTTAACATCTCCAGTCTTGCGGTCTCTTCCTTCAAACAATTCATCATCTGCATTTACAGCGGTCCAGATTACGTTCATGTCTAACAACTGAACGAAGAAGTCATTAGAAAGTTGATCTTTCTTTGAAACGAAAATCCCGTTGTTTGAATTGTCAAAGTTTGCATGCAATGAACGCATACCTCCAACAAGCACAGTCATTTCAGGCGCAGATAGCGTTAGTAGTTGAGCCTTGTCGACAAGCAATGCCTCAGTAGGAACGGTATACTTCGTCTTCAAATAATTTCTAAATCCATCAGCCATAGGTTCAAGCACAGCAAATGAATTGACATCCGTTTGCTCTTGCGTAGCATCCATTCTACCTGCTGTAAACGGAATCGAGATAGTTACTCCAGCGTTCTTCGCGGCTTCTTCAACAGCAATGTTTCCTGCAAGAACAATCAAGTCTGCCATTGAAACCTTCTTTCCATTCTTTGCTTTTGAATTGAAATCTTTTTGGATCTTTTCGTAAGCAGCAAGAACTTTCGCCAATTGCTTTGGATTGTTCACTTCCCAATCTTTCTGTGGAGATAAACGAATGCGTGCACCATTAGCACCGCCACGACGGTCAGAATTGCGGTAGGTGGAAGCAGATGCCCATGCTGTGTTTACCATTTCGCTGATTAAAATTCCTGAAGAAAGCAGTTGAGTCTTTAGAACTGCAATGTCGGCATTGTCAATGGTAGCATGATTCAAAGCAGGGATAGGATCTTGCCAAATAAGATTTTCTTTGGGAACTTCAGGTCCTAAATAAGTTGTCTTAGGTCCCATATCTCTGTGAGTAAGCTTGAACCAAGCGCGAGCGAATGCGTCTGCGAACTCTTCAGGATGTTCTAGGAATCTTCTAGAGATTTTCTCATATGCTGGATCAACACGCAATGCGATGTCAGTGGTTAGCATACCAGCCATGTGTTTCTTGTTGGGATCGAAAGCATCTGGAACATTAGCAACACCGTTTTTTGGAGTCCATTGCTTTGCTCCAGCAGGGCTTGTCGTCAATTCCCATTCATTGTTGAAGAGAGTAGTGAAGTACCTGTTGCTCCATTGCGTTGGTGTTGAATTCCAAATCACTTCAAGTCCAGAGGTAATCGCATCTTTCCCTTTTCCCGAATTGAAATCGCTTTTCCAACCCAATCCTTGCTCTTCAATTCCAGCTCCTTCTGGCGCTTCTCCAACATGCGAGGCGCTACCCGCACCGTGTGTTTTTCCGAAAGTGTGTCCGCCTGCAATAAGCGCAACGGTTTCTTCATCGTTCATTCCCATGCGACCAAATGTTTCGCGAATGTCTTTCGCTGAAGCGAGTGGGTCAGGGTTTCCGTTTGGTCCTTCCGGATTCACATAGATAAGACCCATTTGAACAGCCGCTAATGGCTTTTCAAGTTGTCTTCCTTCGGTGTATCGTTTATCGTCTAGCCATTTGGTTTCAGGACCCCAGTATACATATTGCTCCGGTTCCCACACGTCAACGCGTCCACCTCCGAATCCGAATGTTTTAAAGCCCATGTTTTCTAGAGCAACATTACCCGCTAAGATCATTAAATCAGCCCAAGAGATTTGATTGCCGTATTTCTGTTTAATAGGCCAAAGAAGTCTGCGTGCTTTGTCCAAGTTCGCGTTATCGGGCCAACTGTTTTGTGGAGCGAAACGTTCCATTCCCGAACGGGTTCCACCGCGTCCGTCTCCGGTTCTGTAGGTTCCTGCGCTGTGCCATGCCATGCGAATAAAGAAAGGACCGTAGTTACCGAAATCGGCTGGCCACCAATCTTGGCTGTTTGTTAAAACCGCATTGATGTCTTTTTTCAATGCGAAGTAATCCAATGTCGTAAATGCTTTTTCATAAGAGAATTGTGCATCCATCGGATTCGATAATTCTGAATGCTGACGAAGTACCTCAAGGTTTAATGCGTTCGGCCACCAATCGCGGTTGTTTTGTCCGCGACCAATAACTTCTGTTTTTTGAGGAGTTGCAGAAGGATGGTAAGGGCATTGTCCTACCATACCTTCGTGGTGTTGTGCCTGCATAGAAACGCTAGCGACAAGACCAAATGCGAATAAGATTTTTTTCATGATTTTCTACTTTGGTTTGAAATTCGAACCAAATGTAATTGAGTTGTACTTCGACAGGTTATCAATAGTTTTTATTGATAAATAGATTTTATCTATGGGATTTAATTTCCTCCGTGTTGGTAGCAACGACCATTTTCGCTCAAAGTCATTCGCTTGCATCGCTCGCCTGCTTTCGTAATGCCGGAGCATTGAACGGAAGAACCTTCTCTTTTAGGGGAAGAAGAGCCGCTCTGAGATTTTATTTTTTGCCAATTCCAACAGGATGCGCAGTATTCTTTTTCAAGAGCAATTTCTTGGTCATCAGGAAGGGTAGGGAAGAAGTCAATGCCTGTTGCATTTTCAACTTCGTCGATACTAACGGAAAATGTATTTAGGGAAGAGGATGAGGAGGCATTCGGAAGTATAAATCCAATAGCCTTAATCTCGGGTTGTGTGTAATCTAAAATGACTTTGTAATAGTAATTCGGAATCGAAACGCGATTTCCACCAATGGTCGGAAGTCCTGAAGAAAGTATTGGTCCCGTTACAATGTATATCGCTGAATTGTCAATTGCCCAAGAGCGCATTAATTCTTCTAATCTTTTCCATACTCCTCGATTAAATCCGGGTAATTGCGGACTCATGTTGCTGAAATAGAAACTTTCTTTCATGGCTGTCGCCGACCAACCCATATCCGCAGCAGGAGCGAGGTGTCCGCGGTCATAACCCGAATCTGCATAGTCACTGTTTTCTGCAGTTCCTGTTGAAACAAAGGGGTCTACTAGAAACTTGTCGGTGCGTTCGAAAAGACTGTTGGTTTCTTCCTTTGTCAATTCATAAGCGATCCATTTTGCTTGTTCGTGTTCTTCCGAATAAACGAGAGAATAACCTGAATGCGAAATAATTTTTTCATTGGGAAGAAGAGCGGGGTATTCAAGGTGTTCAATGTTTTCTTGAGGTGTAATCTCTTCCTTATGGTCTTCGAGTGAAGGATTAACGAGTGGTTCATTCTTCGTGCTGCTCGAATTAAATGCATAAACAATCGCTACGACCAAACAGAGTAAGGCAATTAAGATTAATATTCTTTTTGACCTATTCGTAGTGCTCATTTGAATTCGTTTATTCGTTTAATCCTTTTCCGTTAAAAATAGCTTCCATGCTTTTTTCAATTCGAGAGAGGCGAGTCGCTGATTGTTTAGCTTGTGAGAAGTGTAACAAGTATCCGCGTTGTCTCCCTGGAGTAAGCTTTTCAAAGGCATTTTTCAATTCAGGGAGTTCTTTAAACTTTAGCTTTAACTCATCGGGCATGGGATAGTCAGATGTTTTTTTGGCTTCAATCTTTGCTCCGGATTTTTCAATTTCAATGGCTTCGAAAATGTAGGCGAGGATACTCTTTTTTTGTTTTGCAATTTCTTTCGCATTTACAAAGCGCAATTGTCTTCCTGAATTTGAATTTTCTGTTGGTTGCACAAGTATGTTGTCTGGATCACTGAGTAACGCTCCTTTGAAAAACATAATGCTGGAATATTCCTTAAAACTACCCAACATGAATATGTTTTTCTTCTTGAAGGTGTATGCTGGAAATCCCCATTTCACCTCTTCTTCTAAGCCAGCCTCTAGGGCGAGTTCTCTGAGGGATTTCATTTCCTGACTACGAATGATAATTCGACATGCGGGTGTTCCGACGAGCTTGCATCTACCGCAGCCTTCGGCTAGGATTGTGTCTACCTGAGGATTCATGTATCAAAGATACAAATGTCCATCGGACTAATGTGCGAAGCACGAATGTCTTTCAGACGAATGCCTGCGGCGAGGGTGCTTTGCACGAATGCCGATGGCGAGAGTAATGAAAAAGGTAAGAAAAGGTAAGATTAATCAGGTCGAAATATCTTTCGACCATAGGTAAGAGAAGTTAAGAAAGGGGAAGAACTATTTCTTTAGATAAGTTAGAAATCCTTGGTAGAGGCTGTTGTGAAGAATGCTTGCGTGATCTTCATGGGGCATGAGATTGAAATGCACTTCGTCGAAGGAGTAGTTGTTTTTGATTTTTTTATAGAGGGCTTTTGCATCACGTATCATGACTTTGTGTTCATCTTGACCAACGGAAAGATAGACATCTGGAGTATGAGAGAATTCAATACTTAAGTATTCGTCGGAATTCTTCAAAAGAGATTCATTGTCCCACCAAAGGCTTGGACTTGTAATGAAATAAGTTGTGAATAGGTGAGGGCGCTTCAGTAATATTTCACATGCGAGTAATCCGCCGAGTGATTGTCCAATGAGCATTTTTTGCGGACCGATTGGGAATTCATTCGCGATGTAGGGTTGCAATTCATATTCAATAAATGAAATGAATTTATCTGAATGTCCGGCCGTTGGAAATTCTCTCTGAAGCGAAGTATCCGATGTGGCAAAAGTAAAATCTCTCTTTCGATCAACATTAGCGATACCGACCACGATAGAAGGTGGCATTTGGAAGGTCATTGTGAAGAACTGAACCAATCCGGCTGCATGAATGAAATCTTCATCGATGGATCCGTCGAGCAAATAGATAACAGAATATTTCTTTGTTGAATCGAAGTCTGAAGGAAGGTAAATATTTAGTATTCGTGTTTCATTTAAAAAACTCGATTCGATTTCAATTGTTTTGCCAATAGAAAAATCAGCTTCACCTTGAGCGAATGTATTGCGTGTTGTGAAAACAACGATGACGAGTAAAAGCGCTTTTGTATTCAAATTATCGAACCATTAAAACTCAGGAACTCCAATTGTTCGTGTTGCTTTTTCCTTTTTCCTCTCAAGGATATAGAAATAAGAAAATTGCATAACCCAAGCATCGTTCTTTTTCGTTATTAGATTGCGATAAAGCGCTCTTAATTCAATTTCATGGTTTTTGGGTAAATCGAAATTTAAGCCAAATCCGTAGCGCATTTCAGTCACAGCGCCCGATGTTACAGCAACACCGTTTACGAGCTGGTAATACTCATTCGTTCTCAAAAAGTTCTCGACACTCAAAACAGGGGTCATTCTTTTTAGGCCAATGTGAAGGTCTAGTGACAACCGATTTCTCCAAAATATTTGTTCGCGTTTGTATTTGAAAAATTCTTTTTGGTACTGAGAAGTGTACTTTATACTTGATTTTGCTTTGGGCTTAAATGTTCTGAGGATATCCCATGAGAATCCAGCAGCAAATCGATGTCCATAGGTGCTCTCTTGATTGTCTAAATAAAAGAACTCATTCGGCATCCATGTTCTTCTGTATGTCGCTAGAATAGAAAATGGTTTCGCAATGTCATATTTCAAACGCGCAGTGAATAGCGTTTTCGAATAGAGCTTTTCAGTAACATTCCAACGGTATTGTCCTGAAAGAGATGCTGAAAAACGCTTGGTTGGTTTTATCTTAAGGCCAAGTTCATAACGATTGAAAAAATCGTTTTGCGACCATACCAAATTCGGAATGGCCATCAGTAGGATTAACGCAAGTCTTTTCATTAATGCTGAATCAAAAAGTTTTCTGTTTCAACAACACTTCCGTCTGCTGTAATTTCAATTTCTTGCTTAATAGGAATGATATATTCATCAGTCAAACTGTCTTTCGACAAAACGTAAACAGTGTATTTTCCAATTTGAAGATTACGGAAAGAAAATGCCCCATTCTCTCCAGTTTTAATCGATTCATCATACAATTCATTTTCACCATAACACAAATAAACACGCACGTCTGTCATAGGAGTTTCGGTTCCAACAATCCCGATTTCACCTTGATTGGCTACATCCATAAGGAAGGACGTTGTTACATCATCCGGGTCTGGAATGTTTCCCATTTCAGTTGCTGTCAGTGAAATAATATCTCCGTCTAAAGAAATGTCAAATGCGTTTCCAAAGCTATTGTTTAAAGCTGCAACAACTTTAGTCGCAATCTCTAAATTTGTATCGTCGTATGAAAAGTTAATTTGTACACCGGTTCTTCCAACTAACCCTGGATCTGCGCTGGTTACCCAAACCGGATTGTTAAAGTAGAAATAATAATTGTCTCCCGAGAGCTGATTTACAATGAAGTAATCGCCATGTTCCAAAATGCTTCCAGGTGTAACGGTGATTTCAATTACTTCATATTGTCCGGCAGTAGAATTGATTCCAGTAACCGTTCCTGTGATGGAAGAAGTTCCACCTGGACCTGCAATTTTCTCGCATGAAGAAAAGGTTAATGCTACAAGTGCAGCGTAGAGGATAGCTTTCAATTTCATTGTACAATAATTTTTTGAGTGGTGGTTACTTGGTTGTCGGTTTTAATTTGAATGAAGTACATTCCTTTCGGAAGATTTTCGAATGAAATACTTGTTCGGGTTGAATTTGAATTTTGAATAGTCTTAAGCAGCGTTCCTTGTGCAGTGAAAACGGATATTTGGAAGGCTCGTTCATTTGGCGATTCTATGAAGATTTCATCTTTGGTCGGGTTCGGATATATGTTGAAGTCAGATTTGCGAAAGCTTTCTATTTGTGCAGCGGAATCGCATATTCCGAACATGTTTGCATCCATCCAAGTGATACGATCGTTTATCCATGATTTCAGGTAAGTGATTTCTTCTTGATAAGTGTTTCCGACAAAGTTGTTCGGCCAAACATAGTTACCAAGAATAGGCCAACGTTGGTAATGACGCTCTGAAGGAACTTCCAAAATGGCAGCTAGACTGTCAATGTAATTGTACAAATATGTTGTGTCGAGAAGAGTGGTGCGTAGTTCATTCCATCTGCAATGCACTTCGTTCGCGTATAGGCTATCCTCTAGCAATCGGTTCCACCAAGACGGGTTATTACCGCCGTTACAAACTTCATTGAAGTTAATTTCCCAACCGTAGGTTTCTCCACCCTGACAGTAGTCTGAGTTTCCCCATGCGATATTAAAATCCCAAAGAGGTCCGGCAACTAATTTATTTCCTTCACTGAAACGCTCTTTGTAGAAGAACGATGAAATACGATAGCCATCGACATTCTTAGAAACCTCATTTACCAGGAAGAAATCAATGAAAGAAGGAACATCAATGAATTTTCGATAACCCAAAACAGGATCTGTGAAATCGCTGGATACAAGTGCATCTTCCCAATCGGTGAAATAGGTTTGTATGTAATTCAATTGAGCTGGATGTAACTCAGGAAGCTCCGGATCGTGAAGTTGAAGTCCGATACTTACGTTGCTTGGAGCTTGAGCAGGATAGGGTGAATACCAAGCTATAACTCCACCTGCAGTGGTCTTGTCAACTTTAAGAATGTATCCGCCTGTGAGTTCATTATCCAGTGTGTCCGATGGAAGCAATTCGTTGATATTAACGCGTCCTGGATTCTGTTTTATTCGTTCCATGAAAACGTAAACGCCCATATACTCGCCATTTAATACGAGTTCGCACAACTTCGTTCGAGGTGTCCAACGTCCCATTTCATTTCCTAAATGATAGGTCAAAACATTTCTAATCATTGTTTTGTCAGTGTATGGCGCATACAAGATCCAATCGTTATCGGCTGGCCAATTGAAAATGGATGCGTTGTAATTCACACTATCAGGTCCGCGTGTTTCGAGTCCGTATGATTTGGCGGGAAATCCATTCGACGAGGACCCTCTTTTTTCAATGGCTATGAGACCATTGAATTCGTTGAAGGCATCAGTAACATGGTTGATTTGTCCTTCACCATTGAAAATGATCCCCATTTCAGCATCAATTTTTGGCTCGTCAGGAATATCAACTCCATAAGTATTTAAGACAACGATAGGAAGGGTTGAAGAACTGAATTCAAAGGGTTGAACAAACCATGAAGGTGGGGTCCCGTAGTAGGTGTTGCTCGTTGTAAGTCCTACGTGAAGGAATGGCCTCGAGGTAATGTCACCAGAATTTGTGGTAATGTTGTGTGCTTCAACACAGAGAATATTATCGCCGTTGTTTAAAATGGAAAGGTAGTCCTGCGTGAGGAAAATGACTTGATCCGGGAGCCCACCTTGATACATGTTTGCTTCGTGCTGTCCATCTGCACCGTCATTCCAAGCAGGCTGTCCGGTTGTTGAAATATTAGACCGAGAAATTTCCACACCATTCAAATAAGCCACATATGAATCGTCATAATCCATATTTAAGATGAACTTCGAGATTTCATTCCAGTTATTTATGTTAAAATGGATGCGATGGTAAACAGATATGTTCCCTGTAGGAATATTCGTTCCGTCATCTCCGTCACCGAATCCGAATCCTCCATTTCCAACGCTCCAGGCAGAATCGTCAAAACTAGGACTTATCCAATCGGTAGGGGTAGTGGCATCGGGAACGATATAATGCCATTCAAGTGTGTCATATACTACGGTCTCCCAATGATCGACTTGAGCGCTTGCGCTGAAAGCAATTAAAGAAAGAAAAAGTACTAAGTTTTTTTTCATTTTTGGGAAGGGGTGAATGGCTAATTTAACAAGGTCTTAACAAAGATTGTTAGGTTTGGCTTTAATATGCATCATTAGGTTCACAAATCTATAGCTTGGTGAATTCCTCATTTGCTATTCATACATTTTTCAACGACCTTGCATCAAAATTCATTTTTATGGAAAATCTCACGAGTATTCAAACCGAAGTGGATGCTTCTTTTTTATATGCACTCTTGGCCGAGCATGAGGAAGATGCAAACGTAGCACATGTCTTTCGCGAGATGAGTGAGATTGAAATGGGACACGCTAAAGCGTTTTTGAAGAGCAAAGGGCTTCCTGAGTCCGAAATGCCTGGACCTTCAGGAAGAGCTAAAACTTTGAAAAGAATAGGAAAGATATTCGGATATGATTACGTGTTAGGCGTTTTGTTAGATACAGAAAAAGGGTTGTCTGCAGGTGTTTTGAATGCACGTAAAAAGCAGAATATGCAGAATTCGATTTCAGATACGGCGCACGTTTCCATTCTTCGAAATATTCTTCATTCAAATAAAAATATAGCAGGTTCATCGTTGGCTCGATTTGAAAAGCGTCACCGAAATGTTGGAGGAAACGCTATTCGCGCTGCAGTTCTCGGTGGTAACGACGGATTAGTTTCTAACTTCAGCTTAGTTATGGGTGTTGCAGGTGCGAGTGCTGGAAGTGGTCCTGTGCTTATGACAGGTTTAGCGGGAATGTTAGCCGGAGCGCTCTCAATGGCATTAGGAGAATGGATCAGCGTCAAATCGTCGCAAGAACTTTCTGAAAATCAAATGGAATTGGAAGCCGAAGAATTGGAAATTAATCCAGAAGGCGAACAACAAGAAATCGCTTTGATATATATGGCGAAGGGGATTCCTGAAGCGCAAGCGCGTGAAATGGCGGCTTCCATCATGCAGAACAAAGAACAGGCATTGGATATTTTGGTGCGTGAAGAATTAGGAATCAATGCAGAGGAATTGAAAGGATCCGCCATGGAAGCGGCTTACTCATCATTCTTCCTGTTTTTGGCTGGAGCGATTATCCCTGTTATTCCATTCTTCTTCACAACAGGATTTACAGCAATTATCTTAAGTGCTATTTGCAGTGCTTTCGGATTGTTCGGAATAGGAGCAGCCATAACCCTCTTTACAGGCAGAAACGTTTGGTTCAGTGGATTTCGACAAGTATTATTCGGACTTATCGCCGCTGCAATAACATACGGAATGGGTACGCTTATCGGAGTTTCGCTCGGTTAAGGCTCTATCAAAAGTTTTTGGGTAATAATTTCTTCACCCAATTTAAGTTGAAGAATATAAGTCCCTGGATGTTCAAATAATTTCCAACGGTTTTCGACGCTGTGTTTACCTGCATTGAATTCTCCGAGTTTATCTTTCGAAACCAGTTTTCCATTCGAATCAAAAGCTGTTAATTCAACTTCGCAGTTCTTTTGACATGAAAAATCGATTCTAAATTTCCCGCTCGTTGGGTTCGGATAAATAGTGAATACATTTTTAGGAAGCGAGTGAGCGGAAGGAACATTAATCGAGTTAGGTACTAACCAAACTTCGTAGAGCGTATCGTTTGGAAAGCTCTGTGATCCTGTATTCACCCAAAAGATATTCTGTGAAGTACTGCGAATTCCACCGAGCAGGTGACCCAGGAGAATTTCTCCACCGTTATATGCATTGTTTAGATCAATGATTTCACCATTAATCAACGAAAGGTTTTCATTCAAAATAACTTCCGCACTTGAGCCTAAAAAATCGGGCATGAGTGAAGGGATGCGTTCTTCCACCCATTCGTTGTTTGCATTTCGAGTCACGCATGCAATGTTCTTCGTAAAGGGCACATCGACATTTTGAGTGAGGACATCTCCTTCATAATAGTATTCTGAAATTCCACCTAAAAACAAATAATGCTGCTTTTGAGACTGAGCATCATATAGCGAAACATGTCCGCAGTGGTATTGATTCAATAAATGTTGGAATTCAGGAACTTCAGCAATTCCAGATGAATTCACTTCAACGCAATTCATAAATGGCAAATCTGCCACTTGCTGAAAAACGCCGCTGAACAAGGTGAAATTCGTTTGCCCGTTTGCATCAATTCCTTCCACTACATTTAAATCTCTTCGGTGAAGCAAGGCAGAGTTGCTGAACTCCGGGAGCCATTCTACTTGAATTCCGGCTTCAGTTAATGTAGGAATAAAGCGCGAAATTTTCTCAGTGTATGTCTGCGTGAAGGAAGGCCCATTCATGGGATTGTAGCGTCCTTCGAATTTATGTCCACCTGCTATGTAAAAGACCTCATCAAGTTTTTTCAAACTTCCTCCTGTAACCGCGAAGCGATTGTCGGTAATGTAATCGAAACTCCCAAAAGCAAAGGTCCCATTGTCTTGCGCTTCAAAGAAAGTTTTCAAGTTAATCGCAGTAAGCATCGGGTAGGTGATGTGATCTTGCGATGTGTTGCTGTATCCATATCCGCCGACCAGCCAAAGGATACTATCGGTCTGATAAAATTGAATATTGGTCGAAGAGAATTGCTCGCTCAATGCAACATCGATTATGTCGAATTCCACTGGAGTCGAACTGTAATTATTCAAATCGAGAATGGAAATGTTTGAAGGCATTCCTTCGGCAGCGAAAGAAGCGAAAGGTTGACGTTGGTGCAATCCGTCTTTTCTTCCACCAATCAATAACACTCTATTCTCCCAAGTCCCATAAGCGTATGATTGCAAAGCAATATCAGGACTCGAATATACGGGGTTCAAAACAACGGTGTAAGGAAACTCTTGTCCGAAGGAATTGAATGTAAATAGCAAGAAGAAAAAAGCACTTGTAATTTTCATTTTACGAAAGTAATATTTAAGGATTGCCATTTCTGTGACCTTTCTCACGATTTATTTTGGATGTTCTGTAACTTTTTGAGTTGTTAAGCGTCTTGGTTTTGTCGAATGAATACAATTGAATACAACGAGGCTGTTGACCTTTGGTCTGATCGAGTTTTCGGTTATGTATTGAAGTTGGTTCGAGATACCGCTTTGGCAGAGGATATTGTGCAAGATGTATACGAGAAACTTTGGAAGAGAAAAGATGACGTGCAAAATGAAAAGGCGAAATCCTATTTGTTTACTTCTGCCTATCACGCGGTAGTGGATTGGTCGAGGAAAGAATCGTTAAAGCGAAAATTGTTGGTTGTTGAAGAGCCTGTTGAGCAAGATCATAGCCATGAGTTGAAAAAATTGATCGATGAAGGATTGGAGCAGTTGTCACTTCAACACAAACAATTGATTCTGTTGAGAGATTACGAAGATTATTCTTACGCGGAAATCGCCGAAATCACTGAGCTTTCAGAGTCCATGGTGAAAGTGAGTTTGCATCGTGCGAGAAAACAGTTAAAAGAATTTATAACCCTTCATTGGACAACATGAACGAATGGAATGAACATAAAGAGGATGAGTTTCCGAAAGTTGAACGAACTGATGTTTCGTTCGACAACAAGGATTCTTTGAAGCGCTATGCTATTTCCGATGAGGAAATTCATAAGCATTTTCAAAAGGAAATTTCCGATGTTCAATTGAATGAAAGTCGGAAAAAGCGTTTGAAGAGGGAAGAGGATAATCGAAGCGTTTATTTCTGGATAAGCGCAATGGCTGCCGGTTGGGCAATTGCATTGGTGTTGCGAACATTCATAGTCATACCTCAAGAGGCTGGCCCCATTGAGTATGTTTATCAGCGTCCAGAAATAGAGATTGAGAAGAAAATAGATCAACGTGATACGGTCTACACAATAAGCGGGGAGGGGCTACTTCCGTGGAATGAAATTAATTTCCAACATTATTGCGGAGGCACGAATTTTCCTGAAATGTGGAGCCCTGCCTATGATTATGGTTTCCCAAATGGCACCATGCCTTGGAGCTCCCTTGTATATCTGCCAGCAGTTGATTCAACACAGAGCATTCCAATTCAAGTTAATCAAGATTCACTACTTGTGGCCAAAATAGATTCGAGCCTTCAACAAATGAAATCGAAGAAAAAAATAGAGGAGTACATTACCGTCAGAGAATTTTTAGCGCAAGAAATTAATGAACGTGTTCAAAAAATTAGAAAGGTTCGTCAATTCATTCGCGATGCAAGGATGAGGAATACAGACGAGCAAGAAGAACGATTGGTTATTGAATGGAAAGGGAAACGAATAGGCTTATAGGGGCGAAAAATATTTCGCCCGTATCGCGAAAAATATTTCGCCCGTATCGCGAAGAGTATTTCGCCCGTATCGCGAAGAATATTTCGCCCAAGTGTTGAATAAAGAATAAAAATGAAATAGAAATGAAAACGAAGTTGTTATTGATTTTATTGGTGTTTGCGGTGACAGGTATTGTTGCTCAAACGGAGGTGGAAGTTAAAAAAGAAATGAAAGTAGTTGTGTCAAATGGAGCGGTAAAAGACACCACAATTAAAGGGAATCAGGATGACACTTTGCATATACGTCTGGGCGATATGAAAATTGATATTTATCCAGATTCAACATCGAAGCTTTCTACGAAGGACAACAAATGTAAATCACTTCCAATTGAAGATTTTCCATGGTATGGCTTTGGTGGCATTCGATTCGGATTTTTAACCTTTATGGATGCGAATCAAAATTCGTATGAGCCAGAATGGTTGCAAAATCAAGGTAAGCGGAATTCCAGTGGTTACATTGGAATGAATATCATTAATACGTCCTTTGAATTGATTGAAGATCGCTTGAGATTGTGCACGGGAATGGGATTTACTTGGGAAACGATTGCAATCAATAGAAATCTGCGTTTAATTGAAGCAGATACTTTTGGATTTCAAACAAGCGGTTTTTTTCCTATTAGTGATCACGCAACGTTGAATTCAACATATCTAACGGTTCCTTTGGTTTTTCAGTACAACGGAAAAGTGACAGAGAAAGACAGAAATGATCTTTGGATGAATGAAGAGCGAAATATTTTTCATATTTCATTCGGTGTCATTGGTGGTTATCAGATTGGTTCGAATGCATTATATAGATGGAAGGAGAATGGGGATAAACGCAAGCAAAAAGTAGTGGGTGATTTTGGATTGAATGAGTATCTGTTGAATTTATATGTTGAAGCTGGATTCACCAGCAGCTTATCCTTTTTTATTGAATCGGGTTTGCTGCCGCAATTTTCAAATGGAAAGGGTCCTGAGATTTATGCAAACGCATTTGGACTTAAAATGAACTTCTAGTGTTTGGTTTTGGTTAAGTAGAGGTATACAACGAAGGGGCTCGCAACGGCGAGCCTTTTTTTATTCTTGATTTTACTTACAATAGATTTCTGCTTCGAGGAAACTATTTCCAAACTTTGTTAGTCTTTGTTTCAATGGAACAATCGATCAGTCTAAAAAGGACCTACATTAAAATCACACTTCTCACCGCAACATGGGGAAGTATGGTCTTATTACGTGCTATGATTGTTATTCCCGATGAACCCGCCCCGATTCAATATGTCTATCAAAGACCGGAGAAGAAGGCTGAAAAGAAAATCGAGCAGCGTGATACCGTTTACATGCTGACTGGAGATTGGTTTTTTTTTTGTAATTTCCAACTTTATAATTATCCATTTAACGGTTGTGGCGGAGTCATTTATATGGATCAATGGGGATACCCTGGTTATGGTTATCCTTCTTGGGGAGGTTATCCGTTGGGTTATCCAATTGTTCTTAGTTCAGGCGTGGACTCTTCCCAAGTTGATTCGACCGATATTCAAAATGTAGATTCGGTAATTGTGGCTTCTAATGGACCTCTAGTAAACGTCATAGAAATTGAAGAGTCAAAAGACAACTCTAAAAGCTTCAAACAATTCATTGAGAATAAAAGAAAAGAACGATTAGAGCGAAAGAACAAGCGTAAAGAAAAACGGATGCTCCGAAAATCTATTTGAACATTTCCGAAGTAATCGGCTCTTCCGGAAATTCAAATTCCATGTACTTCTGATATTTCGAATCGTTCACCAAGACAGGTAATAAATGCAATTTACTTTGTTCAACAACAGGGAAGGAATAAGTGTCTTCCGAATCATACGGATTCTCAAAGTTGAAGAGATACAATCCTTTTTCCTTATTCATTCGTTTAACCGATAAATAATATTCAAGCGATTTTTCAATGTCTTCGTAATTGAATTGAAGAATTCGAAACTGAATTTCATTTTCATCTTCGTGCTCAATTGCCGCAATGGGCATGCCTTCCGGACCGTCGTAATACAAATGAACGAAAGCAGAATCATTGAATATCCATTCATTTTCGAAGATTCCATCACACGGGTCGTAATAAACCAATTCTCCTTTGTACACCGTAAGCGGTAAGTATGTTTCTTTCAAATTGAATTTAAATTTCCTGAAGGAACGAACCGGAGGATAAATAATACTATCCGAAGAGGTCCAAACGGGAGGCTTTTGAAATTTTCCTGGAGGCAACAAATAAATCGCATGTCCATTGTCCCAATTTTGAATGAAGAGAGTATCGGATTGAGCATTCATTGAAAATGAAAAACTCAATAAGAAAAATGCGATAGCGGCAATTTTACTCATAGAATAAATCTTGAAGGTTCATTCCTGCATCGGCTTTTTTAGATGCAAGACCAAAGGAAACTCCAAAGCGCACCCCATATTGCTCATTGATTGAAGACTGATTGTATCTGTAATAAAGACCAACCATAGGAGTGATATAGGATGGGACGTGTGATTTCAATTTGTAGTGAACGCGAGCCACAGCGCTGCAACTCATTCCGATGTATTCTTGGGTGAAATCTCCTGCAGAAAAATAATCCATGCCGAGCGGATTCACAGAAAGATGCAGTGCTTGTCCGTCTTGTCCCATATACATTCCAACCCCTTCGGGAATAGCCAGGCAAATGAGTCCAAGTGTTGCTATGCCCGGATAATCACCGTTTAAGGCCAATAAATAAGTGCCAAGTAATGTTGAAACAGAGGAATGAAACATGAAACTTTTGTCTTTACTCAGTCCAATTTTAAAACTGTAATTCAGCGTAAATCGATTAGCGAAAGGAGCAAAAACGTCTGTACCTATTGAGTATACACTTGATTTGTTGTAGGTCAATTGCTCGAAAGTAATTCCACCATACATATCATTTTGTCCTTTCGCAACAGTTGTTTCAAGCGCGAGTATTCCAACAATGGCAAGTAATTTGAAAAACTTCATTCGTCAAAAATACATGGAATGAAGATAGAATCTGATTATCTTGCATACCTAAATAAATTTCAATGAAACGTAAACATATTGTACTTCTTGGAGCGAGCTTATTGGTATTGAGTTCGAACGCAATAGATCAAGGAGATAAAAAAAAGAAACCAAAAGATGAGCCTAAGAAATCTACTGTCGTTTTGAAAAATGAAAACGATAGCTTGTCTTATGCGATAGGTGTAAGTATAGCCAACAACATTGCTTCAAGTGGTATCGAAGGCTTAAACGAAAATATCATGGGGCAAGCTATTTTGGATCATGCCAACAAAGCAAATCAACTTCCGAATGAAATGGTAGATCCATACATTCAAGGCATTTTAGCAAGAAGAGAATCAGAAAAAGCAACAAAAACAATGGAAAAGGAAACAACATTCTTAAAAGAAAATGGTGCGAAACCAGGTGTAATCACAACGGCTTCAGGGTTACAGTATAAAGTCATTCGTGAAGGTATTGGATTGTCTCCAGATGACAACGACACCATTGTAGTTCATTACAAAGGATCATTGGTTGATGGAAAAGTTTTTGACAGTTCATACGAGCGCAACGAGCCGATCACCATCACTGCAGGACAAGTTATTTCAGGATGGGGAGAAGGATTGAAGTTGATGAAAGCAGGCGGACAATACGAGTTATACATTCCACAAAATTTAGCATACGGAGAACAGGGAGCCGGCGGAGTAATCCCTCCATTTGCGACATTGATTTTTGAAATGGAAATTGTAGAAATTAAACCAGCAGAATAAGCGTATGAAAGGTTTTGTAATTGCACTCTCACTTTTAGCGATTTGCACGTCTTCTTTTGCTCAGAAGAAAAAAGGAAAGACAGAAGTTAAAGCTTTAGTAACTCACGAAGATAGTTTGTCCTACGCCTTTGGATTGTCGGTCATGGAAAATGCAAAGAACGCGGGTTTTGAAAATTTGTCTGATGAGTTAATTATGCAAGCTATCCTTGATAGTAAAGCAGGAGCCGCGAAATTGGACAAAGACAAAGCAACGGGAATTATCAATTCAGAGGTTCGTAAAAATGCTCAGAAGAAAAATGAGATGAACAAAAAGAAAGGAGAAGATTTTCTTGTCGCGAATGGAAAGAAGGCTGGGGTGAAAACAACAACTTCAGGACTTCAATACAAAGCAAATGTTGAAGGCGAGGGAATCATGCCTGACAAAAACGATAAGGTAACGGTTCACTACCATGGAACAACTATAGATGGTGTAGTATTTGACAGTTCTGTTGATCGTGGAAAACCTGCAACCTTCGGTCTTAACCAAGTCATTCCTGGTTGGACAGAAGGACTTCAATTGATGAAAGAAGGATCGAAGTACACTTTTTATATTCCACAAGGATTGGCATATGGCTCAAGGGCTCAAGGGAAGATTGAAGCTTTTTCAACTTTGATATTCGAAGTAGAATTGATTAAAGTGGAAAAAGTCGATTGACAGAAATTACACAATGATTTTAAACAGCGCCACGGCGCTGTTTTTTTTGTATAAGAATTTGTTACAGGTTGAATAAATTTTTATATTGCATAGCCTTATTAGTCAACGTAAGCAACTTATTGTGCCCTTTGACTGTCTAATATTTTGACCCGCTAAACTGACACCTTGAAAAGAACTTTATTTTTTTTATTTCTATACTTTGGAACCTCGTCCTTGATTTTTGCTCAAGTCGATTGTCCCGGAGCAGCGCCTTTTTGCACAAGCACGGGAGTCACATTTCCTGCAGAGACTGGAAATGGAGATGCACCTTTTGGACCTGATTACGATTGTTTGTTTACTACTCCAAATCCTGCTTGGTACTACTTGAACATTTCTCAATCTGGAAACATTAATATTACACTTACCAATACCAATTTGGTGGATGTCGATTTTATTTTATGGGGGCCATTTGCAAACCAAGCGGCTATGTGTGCCTCCATTTTTAACGGCACTGCGGGTATTGAAGATTGTAGCTATGCTACCGATGCAACAGAATATGTGGATATTACAGGCGCAATAGTAGGGCAGTGGTACATGTTCTTGATTACAAACTACTCGGACATGCCAACCGAAATTATTGCTACGCAAACGGGTGGTTCAGGAGCTACAAACTGCGCTATTTTGTGCACGTTTAATGGAATTACCGCAAATCCCACTGCTTGCAATCAAGCTACGCAGCAATACAATGTCAGCGGTACAATTACGGTTACAGACCCTCCAAGCACTGGAACATTAACCATTACAAATTCATGTGGAGGTGCGCCAATAGTCTTGAATCCTCCATTCGCGTCAAGTATCCCTTATACTTTTTCCAACCTAACTGCGAACGGATCAAATTGTACCGTTTCAGCAACTTTTTCTGCTGATCCTACCTGCACGGGATCGGTAAATTATTCGGCTCCTGCACCTTGCTCTGTGCCTGTTTGTAATATGGATTTTCTTCAAGCAGACATTGGAGCCTGTGATTTTGCAAACAATGCTTATGACATTACCGGGTTTGTTGAATTTTCAAATGCACCTGCCAACGGTCAATTGATAATTGAAACTTGCAATGGTCAGCAGGCTGTGTTCAATGCACCGTTTGTTTCGCCAATCAATTATTCAATACTTGATATTACTTCCGACGGAGCGACTTGTGATGTGACAGCTTATTTCACAAATTCAGTCAATTGCACAAATACAGTCGCATTTACTGCACCTGATCCATGTGTATGTGCTGTAAGTGCGGGAACTTTTGTTGCATCAACAACCGGAAATACTATCAATTCAAGTTACCTGTGCTTCAATGATGAGTTTTCAATTGTATCGAACAACGATTACCTATTTGCAGCTAATATTTTCGATGATGACACACTGTATAATCCTGCTATTTGGTATTTGGTTTATTCTTGTCCGCCTACAATAGGTCAAGGTGGATATGTGGAAACCGACCTTTGTTTGGTTGGTACACTTTCTTCTCAAGATATTGCCGATCTCAACGACGGAAGTTTCTTGGCGCAATTCCCAGCGGGAACATTCACAAACAACACGGTTTATTTCACACCAATAACCATGTACGATGTGAATACAGGGACATATTCATTTACCAATTTTGAAGGGATGTGTTATGACTTAGGACCTACCTATACATACACCTATCTGCCGGAAATAATTGAAGGAACTTCTACACAAGATTGCGCAGGACAGACGCTAACAGTTGACTTTTCAGGTGGTGCACCTGAATTGTTCGGGACATCATTCACTGCAATTAATCTTGCTCCCGCGAATGCATTTTTTATCGATGATGTTGCGCCTAACAATGGAACCATTGTTATTGGAGGTTTGTTAGATGGTGATGTTGTAACATTCACCCTTGAGGATCAATACGGATGCCCTTACAACTACACTTCGCAGCCTTTTGTAGGCCCCGCAATTCCAACATTAACGCTTCAAAACCCATTGTGTGTATCTGACGCACCTGTTCAATTAGCTGCAACCCCAACAGGAGGAACATGGACAGGACAGGGCGTTTCGGCAACAGGTTTGTTCAACCCAACAACTGCAGGTGTTGGAACTGAAATTATTTCATATACACCTGTAGGATGTGCACTTACAGGTACCATGAATATTACAGTATTTGGTCCGCAAGATGCAACAATTGTTAATCCAGGACCGCAATGTATCGACTCGAATCCAATTACATTAACTGCTGTAAGTCTAGGTGGTACTTGGAGCGGAGTAGGTATTACTAATCCGATTACCGGAACTTTCGATCCGAGTGTCGCCGGGACAGGGACAACAACAATAACGTATACGATTATAGGTAACTGTGGCGATACAGATTCGCAAGAAATTATTGTCAATCCTTTGCCTGTTGTGTCTTTCTCTGCCGATGTAACATCTGGATGTGCTCCCCTAACAGTTAATCTTACAAATACGAGTGTTCCAGTTGGAAATGGATGCACGTGGTGGGTAGATGGCGTTCCGAGTGGTAACAATTGCGCTTCATTAAACTATACATTCAATTCTCAAGGTTGTTACGACATTATGTTATCGACTACCGACGGAAATGGTTGCAGCAGCAACGCGGCAATAGCTGATTATATCTGTGTTTCTCAACAGCCTGTTTCAACATTTAGTTGGTCTCCGCTTACGCCAAACGTTGGAAATACAACGGTTCAGTTTATCAATTACTCGTTGGGGGCTGTTACTTATGATTGGACCATTATGGATATGTACTATCTAAATGCAGCGGAGCCGGTATTCACATTCCCAAACGAAGCTCCTGGGGAGTACAATGTTTGTTTATTAGTTTCTAGCCCTGAGGGGTGCACCGACTTGAGTTGTGGAACCGTTGTAATCCGCGATCAATTCAACATTTATGTGCCGAACTGTTTTACACCGAATGTTGACGGACGTAATGAAATTTTCAAACCGTCTATTCGTGGAGAATCTATGATTCAGACATATGAATTCAAAATATTTAATCGTTGGGGAGATGTTCTTTTTCAAACAAACGACATCAATGAAGGTTGGTATGGTGAAGTTGATGGTGGAGAGTATTTTGCCATTGACGCGGTCTACTCGTGGCTTATCAAGATTCTACCAAACAACGGTCAAGAGCCTTTTGAGCAGACAGGACACGTGACCATTATTCGTTAATCTAAATCGTTAAACAATTGAAATGCCTTTTTCCAAGGCATAACTCGACATTTGTTTTTATTAAGTCGTGAAATTTGTGCCATCATTTTCCAATGCCGCTTGAATTCGCGAAGTGCATAGAGGTAGGAATGTTGCGGATCGTATACATGCGTGGGCTCGCTATTCGCGCCATTCAATTCAACAATAGAAAATGATTTTCCATTCTCCAACTCTTCGTAAGAATTGAATTTAATGTCGAATCGTCCGTAATGAAAACCTTCAATCTGATTGGATATCGCCTCAATTACAGTTTCTAATTTTGAATTGTTTCGAAAAGAAACATCATAAAAGGTTGAACCGCGCGCGTGATTTCCAATGGATGAAATTTCTTGGGTAATTCCACAAGGAAGTATTTCGTTTAGGTTGAGCGAGCTATCTTTTTCCAAATAATTCAAATGAACAGCATAGCGCTCGTTCGAGAGAATAAGTTCTTTCAAGCCGTGTATTCCGTCTCCCGTTATTTGAATACCTTTCTTCTCAACGATTCCAGTAATTCGACCACGTGATTCATTTGGAATTTTTACATAAAAGATTCCAACTTCATTCGGAAAGGGTATGGCAGATTGAAGGACCATTTTTTCAGAACATTCTTTTATGATTTGTTGAAGTTCATTTTCGGAATGAATGAATTTAACGCCACGACCACGGCAGCCCTTAGCGGGTTTCACAACAACCGGGAATTCAACGTTGTTGTTTGTAATCCAAGTTTGAATAGAAGAGGATTCGGTTTTCGAATTGAAGTAAGTTGTAGGTGGAAATGTATTCGAAGGAAGCATGTTGTACATGTCTTCTTTATCCATAAGTCCCATGCCACCGGTGTACATGCCTGGATTTGTTCGTGTGAAAAATCCAAGTCCGCCTGAACGTGCACTGATATAAAAATAGTAGAGTCCTAAAGGACCATAAATTGTCCACATAGGCCAGTATTCCCATTGGGTGATTCTCTTCCAACGTTGTTTAAACGGTAGCATGCGGAAGTGTTATTTCGTGACGCTGCATATCCCACGCCTGCCATTGCAAGTAATTGGTTTGGGTCTGGTATATTTCAATTTGAGTAACACTTTTTGTTGTTTGAAATTCACGGTTCATGAAGAAATTCAAATCGGAATTTCCGTCGTTTTTAGCGGTGTGAAAATCGAATAGTTCAGCCTTCGTAATTGAATCGATTTTTTTAAAGGTTGACAAAAAGTTTTTTCGCTTGACATCTTGCTGTGAGCGCTCGTAAAGGGTAGGAGAGAAGTATACTTGAGGTTTTGATAAGTCTATCTGAAACACATGTTTTTGCTCTCCATCCCAAACGCATTGCAATGCATTTTTAAGGTCTACGTAGATCACTTGAAAAGGCTCGATATTGTTGAGATTATAAAAAAGAAAAGCACTTTTGAATTGTTCTTCCTGAAATAAATTCATCAAAATAATTCCTCTGCTTTCGCGGTAAGGTGGAGTAGATGTATGACTTGTAAATGCACCATTAAGTAATACTGCCGATCTTCCGAAATTATCAGTCAATAGCCACGTTCCTTGGGCTTGAGCATCTCGTGCAAGAATAGATTTTCGATTGCCAGAATTAATTATTTCAGGTATTTGAGAGTTTTTTCGTGAACGCTGTTCGTCACGATTTGAAGTAATAATTAATCGGTCGTTCGATTTGACTATACTGAGAATGCACATGACTTTCTATATTCCATGGTTGAAGGAGCCACTCCGAAATGTTCAGACATGACAATGTCGCTAGTGGCATTCACGCCAATTCGAATAAGTGCATTGTGATGAATACAATGTTCAAGATTAAACACGAGTTCACGAAAGAAATTGGTTTCAACTTCCATCGTAGATTCTCCCAGATAATATGAGCTAGTTAATGCCTTATTCGGAAGATTCATTTCAATGCAAATCTGTTTGATTTGATTTTGAGCAAAAGAAACGTCTGTTTCTAATTGTAAATCGCGCTGACGATGATCGTATGAAAAATTACCCTGATTATATCCTTTCAACAAACATTGAAACATTTCAATGCTGTGTCTTGTGTGCTGTCCGATGGTTGAATTGCTCAAAACGGGCAAAGGTTTGCTGTAGTCGTCGTGATGCAATTGTCCAATAACGTGCGACAATTCGCTTAAAGTATGTTCGATGGTCGCGAGCATTCCTCAAATATACAAAACGTAGGGCGTTATAGGTTTTAAGATGTACTTTCGCAATTGCAAAATTTATCCATGGGAAATAGTTTGGGAAAATCAATAGGTGCAATCATTGTACTTGTTCTTTCGACGCTTTCATCGAGCGCCCAATGTGTGGTCATAAATGAAGTAATGGTGAATGCGGCAAGTGCTTGTGACGGAGGATGCACGCCAAGCACAGCAGAGTGGGTAGAACTTTATAACACGTGCAATACGCCGCAAGACATTTCTTGCTTTGTTTTAACAGATGGTGATTTCGGGGTAACGTTTCCTCCGGGGACTATTATTCAGCCGTATAGTTTTTTCGTCATTGGTTCAGCGAATTCAGGAGTTGGGATAAATTTGGATTTGGGTACTTGCGGATGCACCTCCGGCCCAACCGCACAAGTGGGAATTTTTACGAATTCCTCTGAACAATTGGCATTCGCAAATCCTTTGGGAGTTATTTTGGACGGACTCTTTTGGGGAGGTGGACAGTTTGCACAAACACCTAGTTTTACAACTGCAACGGTCAGCGGTTGTGCTGGGGTGACAGTAAATTTAACAGCAACAGATCCAATTTTTAATGCTGTTAGCGGACAGTCCAACAATGATGGAGAATCGATTTACAGGGAATGCGATGGGGAAGACGTATGGTTAACAGGCGCTACAGTGCCCACGCCGGGAACCACCAACTCTTCAATCATTCCGCTTAACGCAACGCCTACAATTGTCCAGCCTTCATGCGGAACTGCCGGATCAATAGATGTTGTTATTTCAGATGGAATCGGTCCCTACCAATATGAATGGTTAGGAACTTTGAACACTACTCCTAGCATTGGATCGCTTCAACCCGGAGACTACACACTGGCCGTAACAGATTTAGGTCAATGTGGGACACCTGAACTCTTTACCTTTACGATTGAACCCTCTCCGAACGACCCCGTTTTAACGTTAACAGCCACCTCTTTGTCAATTTGTACAGGCGAATCAACAACACTGAATGCCAGTGGTAGTGCCAATTACTTGTGGAATGCAGATCCTACGCTGAATACAAATATTGGCGATATAGTTATTGCAACTCCAACGGTAACGACGACCTATGTCGCAAACTCAAGTATAAACGGATGCTCACAAACCAATTCCATTACAATTGTTGTTAACGAATTCCCCGTTGCTACAGTTAATTCCAATTCACCTTTGTGTGAAGGAAATGATTTGAATCTGACGGCAACGAATGTCGCGGGTGCCGCCTATGCATGGAGTGGTCCGAATTTATTTTCTTCATTAAATCAAAATCCAAGTGTTACCTCGGCAACACCATTGGCCTCTGGCACATACACTTGTCAAGTGGTATTGGGGTCGTGTATTTCCACATATACCCTAGATGTGTTTGTAGATGCACTTACGCCATCAATAATAAATCCAGCAGGTCCTTTTTGTATTTCAGACGCTGCTTTTGATTTGAATTCGCCCAATGAACCTGGTATATGGGGCGGATTGGGAATTACCAATGTTAATACAGGTTTGTTTCTTCCAAGTGCTGCAGGTGGAGGAGTAAATGTTCTTATTTCCTTCGACAGCGACAGCTATTGCACTTCTCCTTCAACCCTCAACATCTCGGTTTCTAATGCATTAGACGCAACGATTACCCCGATTACTCCTTTATGTGTAAATGGAAATCCTGTTCAGTTACAAACGCTGACGGCAGGTGGAGCATGGAGTGGAAATGCAGTAAATTCGAGTGGCAGCGTTAATCCAACGGCTTTGGGTGTTGGGAACTTTGAGGCGATTTATACGCTGGCAGGAAGCTGTGGTGATGCTGATACAATTGTTGTTCAGGTATTGCCACTTCCGCAAATCAACTTTACTACTACAGATGAAACGGGATGCGCTCCTTTGAATGTGCAATTCAATTCTTCCTCGAATGCAACATTAGCGAATTGCTCATGGAGCATTGACGGAGTGAATGTGGGAAATGGATGCGGAAGTTTTAATTACACGTTTCAGTCGGCAGGATGTTTTACAATTGGTCTTCAATCAACGGATTTAAATGGTTGTGCTAACGCAGTGTCTTTTATCGATTTGGTTTGTGTCGATTTATTTCCAGAAGCGTCCTTTCAATGGTCACCACTTAATCCTTCGATAAATTCGCCGATAGTAGATTTCGTGAATACTTCATTGGGAAATACGTCGAGTGAATGGAACATCAATGGCGAGTTGAGTTCGAACACAGATGCGCAATACACCTTCTCTGCAGCAATCGGTAGTTCGTTCGAGGCATGCTTGGAAGTCGCGAATCAATACGGGTGTGCTGACTCTGTTTGTTATACCATTTTCGTGAATCGCGAAGAAATGGTTTTCGTTCCGAATTCATTCACCCCGAATGACGATGGAACAAACGATGTTTTTTATCCTGTTCTATCCGGATTTAATTTGAATGAAATTCAATACGCTTTTAGCATTTTTGATAGATACGGTGAACGTATCTTTTATTCTGAAGTTCCGAACCAAGCTTGGATTGGTAATGTTCACGGTAACGAACACTACGCTCAAATAGATGGCTATACTTGGACTCTTCGAATCACAACTTCAACCTTCAGCGAACCCATTGAATTAACTGGCTCAGTCGTCGTTATCCGGTAATCGCGAAGCACTCGCTCCAGTCATTCGTTGCCACGCAACATTCGTCGCAGACATTCGTGGCTCTGCCACATTCGCCCTCGGCTATTTAATCATCTTCTTCAAATAATCCAAAATACTCTCCTCCAATCCCGCCATATCGCTTAGCTCAATTTCAAGAGAACGCGTGGAATTAATTAATTCAAGAAGTGAAAGAAAGAGCGAAACACAAAAGAAAACAAGAGCTGTTGCAAAGGTGAATTCAGCAAAGTCCATTTCCTCTCTGTAAATAAAATACATCGAAAGGATAGCGAGAGTAAAGCTTAGGACTCCAAATATTTGCATGTTTTTTATCAGTCGTAATCTGAACTTTAAGTTTTTAATTTGCGCAAAAAGCAAAGCAGCCTCCTTCGGTTCTCTTCCTTTGTAGCGATCGTGAAGATTACGGATGACATTAGCCAAAGCGAGAAATCGGTTGGTATAGGCCAACATAATTAAGCTAATGGCTGGGAACAATAATGCTGGGGTATTGATGGTTATGTCCATAATTACAATAAGTCAGACAAATGAAGTGAATTTTTGTGAAATAAAGCGAAAATAGATAGTTAAATTAGCAGCAATAAAATAAATAAATGAGTGTAGAAGAGAGAAGAATAGGTGGTCTAAATTTGCAGAATTTAGAAGAGTTAGGTCTGCTTCATGAAAAATCAATTCGATTGCATGAAATGTTCATGTTAATTGTTGTTGTGTTTTGTCTTATCTACACTGGAGTTGATCTTTGGTTGGGACAGAATCTTCAAGCAGCCGTTACACTCAGTACTGTCTTATTTACCGGTGTGGCTTTTTATTTTTATAAAAAGAAAAGATATCTGTTGTCAAAAGTTTGGAATATGCTCACACTGACAATTATTATTCAGTTAATCATAGTACAAACGGGAATTGACTCTTATGTGTTTATCTATTTTATACCGCTGATTATTGGGAATCTGTTCATTTTCCATGGAAAGGAAGCAAAAGTGGGATATGTCATTGTTTTCATTGACGCAGTTTTAATGATTAATTCATTGCTGTTCCTTGATAATTGGATTGCATTGCCAACCATGTCGTCGGAATTAGCAGAATTAGATGGTTTAATGAATTTGTTGGGAGTGGCTTTAGTTTGTATTGCAGAAGCTTATTTTATTGTTCAAGTGACCGACAGTATTCAAAAGAAGTTAGTGACCAAAACGCGAGCATTAAACCTGAAAAACGAACAGTTAATATCCACGCTGTATACCCGAGAGAGAATGATGTCCGTTCTTTCTCATGACTTACGCTCCCCAATAGCCTCTTTAGATTCAGCGGCCGATTTGCTTCAAGGAACGGATTTGGATCGAGAAACTGAAAGAGCAATTCTAAGCCAATTTAAAGGAAGAACATCGAGTGTTTTAGACTTAATTGACAAATTACTTTTGTGGACAAGATCACAAACAAACAACATTCAATACAATGAAACACCGTTGTCTTTGACTGAAATTGAGTCAATGGTAAAAACGATCTGTGCTTTATCTGTTTCTGAAAAGCAGATTGTTTATAAAGTAAATTTTGGTTCAGCTTCAGAATCGAAAGTACATGGCGACAAGGATATGCTAGAAACGATATTCAGAAATCTAATTTCAAATGCGACCAAGTATTCAAAAGAAAATGGAGAGGTTCAGATTACCGCGCAGCAAACACCGCATGGATGGTGTTTCCGAGTGATTGATTTTGGTGTCGGAATTTCACCAGATTTCTTGAAGAAATTGAATTCAGGAGATGTTCTTTCCACACGAGGAACTAAAAATGAAATCGGACATGGATTGGGTTTGCAACTCGTGAACGACTTCTTAAGTAAGCACGGTTCACATTTATTGGTTTCATCTGTTGAAGGAAGCGGCAGCGAGTTCTATTTTTACTTGAAAGCAGTTTAAGTCAATGCCAATAAATTTCGATCGTTCATACATACAATCTTATTCGTCGCTTGAGTTGCTGGCCAAACAAGCCGTTGAGGGATTTATTACAGGAATGCATCGTTCGCCGTACCACGGTTTTTCGGTTGAATTTGCAGAACATCGTTTGTACAATGCCGGGGAGTCGACAAGACATCTCGATTGGAAATTGTTAGCGCGAACCGATAAGCATTTTGTGAAACGATATGAAGAGGAAACGAATCTGCGCTGTCAATTGGTTGTAGACGTTTCTTCATCCATGCTTTTTCCAACCATTAAAAATGCAGAAGGGAAGGAATGGAACAAATTGAAGTTTGCCTTGTACGGTGCGGCAAGTGTTATGGAACTCATGAAACGCCAACGCGATGCCGTTGGACTAAGTGTTTTCGCAAATGAACTCATGGTTCATACCAAAGCAGGAAGCAGCCAAGCACACATCCATTACCTCTATTCTGAAATGGAGAAATGGCTCGAACAAAGCGCAACGTCTTACCGCAACAACAGTCACGTTTCTTCAGTCATTCATGAAATAGCAGAACGTATTCATAGACGAAGTCTCGTAGTCGTGTTTAGCGATATGCTCGACGATTCTAAACAAGTAGAGGAAGTCTTTCAATCGCTTCAGCACCTTCGACACAACAAACACGAAGTCATTCTTTTTCATGTGGTGCATCAAGAACAAGAGTTGGATTTCAATTTTGAGAACAGACCATACTCGTTTGTCGATTTGGAAACAGGTGAGGAGGTGAAGGCACATCCGCATGAATTGCGGAAAGCTTATCAAGAGAAGATGAGTGCTTTCAGAACGTCTTTGCAATTAAAAACGGGACAAATCGGAGTCGATTATTTTCAGACTTCTATTGAAGACGGAATTCAGAATTGTATGCTTCAGTTTTTATTGAAGCGTCAGCGTATGATGATCTAAACTTATGAAACATTTAGTGGTTCTCACAGGCGCTGGCATGAGCGCCGAAAGTGGTATTAATACTTTTCGCGATTCCAATGGTCTTTGGGAACAACACCGCATAGAAGATGTTGCAACGCCGCTGGCATGGGAAAATAATCCGGAGTTGGTAACAGAGTTCTACAACTTACGTCGCCTTCAATTGAATGAAGTAGTACCAAACCAGGGTCACCTCATTTTAGCCCAACTTGAAAAGCATTTTCGTGTTTCGATCATCACTCAAAATGTTGACAATTTGCATGAACGCGCAGGAAGCACCAGCATCGTTCATCTTCATGGAGAACTTACGAAAATGAGAAGTTCTTGTTGTGTAGATGAAGTTGGCCAGATCGCCCAATCGACAGCAAGTTCGTGCGCGCACGGAAATTTGTATCGTCCGCACATTGTATGGTTTGGTGAAGGCGTTCCGCTCTTGGAAGATGCAGCGGCATTGGTTGAAGAAGCCGATGTGTTTTTAGTTTTGGGAACTTCGTTGGAAGTTTATCCAGCAGCCGGATTGTTGTACAACGTTCCTCTGAATGCAGAACGTTGGGTGATAGATCCGAGGGTTCCAGAATTGGCCTCGAAGTTGGGATTCAACGCCATTCCCTCAGGAGGTTCTGAAGGAATGAAACGTTGGTGTGAAATCCAAAATATTAGTCTCTAGCGCGAAGTTTCCAAGCGCTTGTTTTGCTTTCGCTGGTTGAAGTTGTTGATGCTGCGGTGTTGTTTTGTTGGAATAAAATTTCCGCAGCTATTGCGGCTATTTCAGTCTCTTCAACAGTTAAGTCTTTCTTCAAAATTTCAGGAGTGAAGTATTGCTTCACGAAGTGCGTGTCGAAGTTTCCAGATTTAAACGCATCGTGATTGATGGCCCAAGAGCAGAAATCTAAAGTGGTTTGAACCCCTGAAATCTTGTACTCAGCAATCGCACGTGTCATGCGCTCAATGGCTTGCTCGCGATTGGCTGCATGCACAATCAACTTAGCAATCATTGGATCGTAGTAAATGGGAATATCCATGCCTTCTTCAAATCCATCGTCAACACGAACGCCAGGTCCTTGCGGTCGAACATACGTGTTCAATCTTCCAATGTCGGGAAGGAAGTTGTTCGTTGGATCTTCCGCGTATACACGAACCTCAAGCGCGTGTCCGTTTATCGAAAGATCTTCTTGCGTGAACGCCAATTTCTCTCCACGTGCCACACGAATTTGCTCCTTGACTAAATCAATACCGGTGATGCATTCTGAAACCGGATGTTCCACTTGCAAGCGGGTATTCATTTCCAAGAAGTAATAATTCATTTTATCGTCGACCAGGAACTCAACCGTTCCAGCGCCCACGTAGTTGCAGCTTCTAGCCGCATCACAAGCACTCTTTCCCATAGCCATGCGAAGCTCAGGAGTAAGAATAGCAGAAGGAGCTTCTTCAACAACTTTTTGGTGACGACGCTGAATGCTACATTCACGCTCGAAGAGGTGAACAATGTTTCCGTGTGTATCTGCTAATACTTGAATTTCAATGTGTCGAGGTCCACTCACGTAACGCTCAATGAAAACAGAACCGTCTCCGAAAGAACTCACGGCCTCGGAGATTGCGCGTTCCATCTGCTCTTCAACTTCTTCAATCTTTTCTACGATACGCATTCCTTTACCGCCGCCGCCTGCGCTGGCTTTAATTAAAATGGGTAGTCCCACTTCAACGGCAACGCGCTTCGCTTGCTCAACATCGGCGATAGCGTCCTCGGTACCAGGAACCATTGGGATGTTATATTTTCTTGCTGCAGCTTTTGCTGCAAGCTTACTTCCCATCATATCTATACTGTCGGGATTCGGACCAATGAAGGTGATTCCGTTTTCTTGCACCTTGCGTGCGAAGTTGGCATTCTCAGAAAGGAAGCCGTAACCCGGATGAATTCCTTCAACGCCTAATTCTTTACAGATTTCAATAATCTTATCTGCTTGTAAATACGATTGGTTGGAAGGAGGAGGACCTACGCAAACGGCCTCATCGGCATATTTTACGAATGGTGCATTACGATCGGCCTCACTATAAATAGCAACAGTTGCAATTCCCATTTCTTTCGCAGAGCGCATAATGCGCAACGCAATTTCACCACGGTTTGCGACAAGTATTTTTTTCATTCCACAAAAATGAACATTCAAAGTCCATTTTGAAAATTATTCGTCACTTTTTCTTCGGTGGCGTTTTCTTTTTCTTCTTGGGTTGAACTTTTATAGAATCTGCCACAATGGTTGTGGTAGGAACGCTTCCTCCTGAGGTCCATTGCGGTGAAGCTACGTTGTTTAATTGTGTAGAAGTCGAGGTAGAGGTGATTATAGGTCCTGTTGAAAAATTTGCTGCGGGTGCATCGTCTGAGTTCGTTGGTGTATTGGTCGATTCTTTGTCCATGTTGCGATTCGCTTTTTCTTCAATCATATCATACGCTGGAACGGCTTCATCTCGCACTTCAATCACACCGTCCGTAAGAGGATATTCATGCACTTGTTCCATGGAGATGACTTCGGGCACATTATAGATTCCAGAGATTCTATTTACCTCTGCGTATTGTTCTGGTTTTACTTTGAACTCATCGTTTTCAGAAACCGTATCTAGAGATGAATTTGTGCTGTCTTTCGATTCAAGATTTGCGCTTGCATATTGATTGGCTTTATTTTCTGAAGGAACGAACCATACGATTGCTCCAACTACGGCAGCCATTCCAACCAAGGAAAAAGAAACTGTGCGGAAACCGCTCCACTTAGGCAAAGGAGGAAAGAGGAAGTTCAGCCACACTTTGAATCGCGAAGGCTTGTGGGCGTTGAATTCTTTCTTCAAGTTTTTCCAAACGGCAGCAGGAGGATCTTGCATTTCGTGTTCGGAAGATTCGATCTTCCCAAGGAGCATTTTCAGCTCGTTGAATTCCTCTTCGTTGGAAACATGTTGCAGCACAAAGGCGCGTTCCTCGGGCAGCAAACCGTTGAAAGTCTTGGTGCGAAGGAGACGCTCCAGATCTTCGGGTTGATATAAAAAGGGTTTCTGAGTGCTCATGATTTTAGGGTAATGAAGAGGATTGAAAGTAAAAGTTCTTTGTATTCGTGAAGAATGCCGTTGAGTTCTTTGAGGGTGTAGAAGAGCCGCGATTTCACGGTACCTTCTGAACAGCCCATGGTTTCGGCTATTTCCGGATTGCTGAGTTCATGCACGAACCGAAGTTCGAATGTCGTTCTTTTAGTTTCGTCTAATTGCGACAGCGCATCTTGCAGCGCCTCCTCGAACTTTGAACGGTCCATGTCTCGATCGTGTTCATGCACTTCGGCGGTCGCAATAGCCATTCGCGCTTCCGCGCGAACTTCATGCTTCGCATATTCGTTCTTACACTGGTTGTGCGCCATGCTGTAGAGCCACGTCTTGAAGTTTCGTTTCAGATCGAAGCCTTCGGCATGACGAAACACTTTGCTGAACAGCTCTTGGGTGAAGTCTGCCGCAACCTCTTTGTCTTTTCGCAGCATGCGAAAGAAGTAAGAATGTATCGGCCGGCTATAACGGGTGTATAGTTCCTCGAAGGCGCGCTCGTTGCCGGCCGCAATCAGCGGCATGAGTTCCTCGTCTTTGTAGGAAGCGTAGTTGTTATGTCTGTTAAATAGTGTCAAAAGAAATGGTTTTCATGCCGCTGTACAAGCAACGTACAGAACGGTTCATAGATTTAGTATTTATTTTTTAAATCGAGGCGATCCCGAAGTTCGAACAACATCATGGCCGTTGCTCCCCAAATGAAATAGTCGCCATAGCGAATCGCAGGTACCGTCTTCGTTTGCTGAATATGAGGCATAAAGATTTCCATCTTTTCAGTCTTCATTGTTGCTCCGAAATGTGAAAGGGGTATAGGGACAAGCGCAGCAACTTCTTTTTCATCAGGGATGAAAACAGGCTCTTCTTCCAAGACGGTCGCAAACGGTTGAACGAGCATTCGACTCGGAGGAATAAAGATTTCATTCAACATAAAATAGTTGTTCTCGGTTGAAAGCTGAAGACCAACTTCTTCGCGCAATTCGCGCAAGGCCGTGTGCAAAAGACTTTCATCGCCCTCATCTTTCTTACCTCCCGGGAATGCCATCTGGCCGCTGTGAACACCGTTATATACCGGACGCTGAATAAGGGTGAGCCCAGCGTCGTCTCCTAAGGGATGAATAGCTATGACCACAGCACTTTCTCTTGGACGAGGTTCAAGCATGCGCGCTTCTTCGGCACTCTGACGAATGTATGCGTCCAACTCACTGTATGCCCGAGGCACAAAAGTTTTTTCCAATTGCTCTACAATCCACTGCATAGTTTTTCATTTCGAAGTCAAACTAGAACTAACTTCGTGACGCGATGCCAATTTACAAACTCTCCGATGAATTGTGGTTCCCTGGTCCCGAGGAATTTGAGGACAATCTGGTCGCTATGGGCGGAGACCTTTCTGTTTCTCGTCTGCTGTTGGCGTATTCAAAGGGAATATTTCCGTGGTACGATGAACCCGGGAATCCGCATTGGTATTGTCCGGAAGAACGCTGTATGTTTCATGTCCCTTCCTTCAAACCAAGTAAATCTCTTCGAAACGTTCGTAATCAAGGCATCTACAAATGCACGTTTGATCTGGGGTTTGAAGTTGTTCTAGACGGATGCAGCAGTGGAGATCGGGAAGACGCGACGTGGATACTTCCCGAAGTTATGGAGGCATATACGGAGTTGCACAAACTCGGATTCGCGCATTCGGTGGAGGTTTGGAGAAGAAATGAAGAGTTGGGAATAAGCACAATCGTGGGCGGATTGTATGGCGTAAGTATCGGTGGAATGTTTTTCGGGGAGAGTATGTTTTCGCAAGAACCGAACACTTCTAAACTTGCATTGTGGTTCTTGGTTGAACGCTGCAAAGAATGGGGCATCGAGTGGATAGATGCCCAAGTACCGAACGATCATTTGTTTTCTATGGGTGCTGAGGTAATTCCTCGCGAAACGTTTTTAGAGCATTTAAAGGAAGCCCTGAAAATGCCCACCCATCGTGGAGTTTGGAAATAATTGAAGTGCTATTAAACCTTTTTTACTCGAGATATTCTAATTGTTGATGGTTGGACGTGAAAAAGAAATCTTGGCGCTGATTGCTGTTTCTCGAACGAGGAACAAAGGCTACGAGATGCTTATTTCCGACTACCAAAAACCATTGTATTTTTTTATTCGAAGAATGTTGCTGAACCACGAGGATACCAACGATGTTCTACAAGACACGTTTGTCCGCGTCTTCAAAGGAATAGAGGGGTTTCGGGGTGAAAGTGCTTTGGGAACTTGGATACATAGCATTGCTTATCGAGAAGCGCTTTCTCACATAGCTCGAGGCAAGCGTATGTTGAATGGCGATTGGGATGAATTGATTGTGGGAAACGTAAAACAATTGCAGGAAGATTCTCACTATATCGGTGATGACATGCAATTAAAATTACAAGCGATGGTAGCAGCTCTTCCCGAAAAGCAACGAGCGGTTTTTGTGATGAAGTATTACGAAGAAAAGAAGTACAACGAAATAGCAACAATCACTGGAACGAGCGTCGGCGCGCTGAAAGCCAGTTACCACCATGCCGTTGAAAAAATTAAATCTGCCATACAAATGAACGAAGGTCTAATAGAACGAATTAAAAATGGAATTGAAGAATAACGATTGGAATGTCCCTACGGATTATTTCGAAAAAAATAAAAAGGCACTGTTGCCCGTTCGGAAGTTTCCGACAGGTAAATGGATACTAGCATTAGCCGCGGCATGCGCTGTGGGAGTTGGTTTATTTATGTGGAAGGAGGACGGTCGAACGCAAGAGGTTGCACAAGGCGAAAGAAGGGAAGATGTAAGGGCGAAACATCTTTCGCCCGAAATAGAAGATGTGGGATCGAAACATCTTCCGTCCGAAATAGAAGATGTGGGATCGAAACATCTTTCGCCCGCAGTGGAAGATACAGGGGCGAAACATCTTTCGACCAAACATCTTTCGACCAAATATCTTTCGCCCAGAATTGCAGAAGAATTGAAAGAAATTCCAAGGGATGAGTTGGTAGCTTATTTGCTGGAACAAGATTCAGAATTAATTGAGACTTTAAATTAACACAATATGAAAAACACAATAATTTTATTTTTGAGTTTGTGCTCTGTGGTGGCATTTGCTCAGCCTGATCGCGATGAACCGAAGCGCAGTGAAAAGGTTGAAGCTCTCAAAAGAGCTTATTTAACAACCGAATTGGCATTAACATCTGTTGAAGCTGAAAAGTTTTGGCCGGTTTACAATGCACATGAGGAAACCCAGAAGACGCATCGCAAAGAATTAAAAAAAGTCATGGAAAAGATGGAGGCTGTTGGGGAAAATCAAAAAGCCTTCGAATCATTGAACAATGAAATTTCGGCGCTTCGCATGAAAGAAGTTGAAGAAGATTCGAACTTCATGATTGCATGCAGCAAGGTCATTGGAGTTCAAAAAACGGCCAAACTGCCGAGCATTGAAAGAGAATTTCATAAAATTGTTTTGGAAGAAGTCGGTAAGAAAGGTGGACGTCCGGGTCCTCCGCCGGGTGGACGTCCACCACATGGTCCTAGATATCGCTCGATGGAATAAGGCTGTTATCTTTGCCTCATGAAAAAGTTTTTTAAGATCCTTGGGATTGTCGTTGCATCGTTGATACTCCTGTATTTTGGAGCTTGCATTTTTGGTCCTCAAGAATTAAAAGTTACGCGAACCATTTCCATCAACGCTTCGGCGAATGAAGTTTTTCAGCAAGTTGGAGATTTTAAGAATTGGAGTAATTGGTCTATGTGGAGTATTCGCGACAAGAACATGCAAAGCACCTTCGAAGGAGAGCCAATGCTGGTAAATCACAAATGGACTTGGAAAAGCACAGAGGGAAATGGAACGCAAGTCATTACTTCAGTTGTTCCCAACGAAGAGATTAAATCAGATTTACTTTTTGAGGGTTTTTCAGACCCAAATAAAAGCATTTTTGTATTTAAGGAAAACGGAAGGTCTGAAGATTGGTCTGTTCCATGCGCCAATTGCACCACTGAAGTTTCTTGGACCATGGACATGGGGAAAATACCATTCTTATTTCGCGGAATGATGTTTATGTTTCAGGGAAGACTTATTGAAGACTTCGATGGTGGCTTAGCCAATCTTAAAAAAGTCTGCGAAAACTGATCAATGTAGGCAACCATTTCAGGTTGAGTATGGTTATATTCGCATAGCCTAAACTGAACCGGTATGAGAGCAAAGTTTATTTTTTTCATTCTTGTCAATTTCGTTTGCGTTACTTCGAACGCGCAGGAATTTTCTGTTGCTCGACAATGGGATGAGGTTGTTTTACAAGCCATTCGAAACGATAATGCGCGACCGACCATTCACGCTAGAAATCTTTTTCATATTCATGCGGCCATGTATGACGCATGGGCATTGTTCGATGATAATGCGAAAACCTATTTGATTGGTCAAGAATTAAACGGATTCACCTCAAATTTCAATGGGATAGTTGCGCCCAGCGACATTCAGGTAGCTCAAGAAAAAGCAATATCCTATGCGGCGTACAGATTAATTGTGAATCGATATCAGTTTTCACCAAACTGGATAAATACACTAACGATGGCGAACTTCGTAATGGTTGGTCTAGGTTACAACACTTCTATAACATCAACGGATTATAGCGATGGAGATCCTGCAAAACTGGGTAATTATATCGCAGCTCAATACATTGCATACGGAAATCAAGACGGTTCGAATCAATTGTTTAACTACACGAATCAATATTATGTTCCTGTTAACTCTCCTTTGCAGCCCGTGTTTCCGGGAAATCCGAATATATCTAATATCAACCGTTGGCAGCCACTCAACTTAGCGAATTTCGTAGATCAAAACGGTTTTCCAGGATTGCCTACCCCGGCTGCTCTTTCTCCTGAGTGGGGAAACGTAAAACCTTTTTCATTGACGGAGTCGGATAAAACTGTTTATTTCCGTGACGGTAATTTTTGGAATGTATACAAAGATCCAGGACCACCACCGGTATTTTTGCCGGGTGATACCGCTTCTCTAGATCATCCATTTGTTTGGGGAAATGTTATGGTCGTAACATGGTCATCGCATTTATCTCCAGACGACACCACCATTATGGATATCTCTCCAGCTGGTGTCTGTAATGTGTTGGCATATCCTGAGACGGTTAACGATTATCCGCAATTTTATGATTTACTCGGGGGAGGTGATAACGGTCTAGGTCGTCCGACCAATCCAGTCACTGGAGAACCCTATACACCTCAAATGGTTAAGCGTGGAGATTTCACTCGGGTGCTTGCTGAGTTTTGGGCTGATGGACCTTCGAGTGAGACGCCGCCTGGACATTGGTTCAAAATTTTAAATTATGTGAGCGATCATCCGTTGTTTGTTAAGAAGTGGAATGGACAAGGCGATGTGCTTAGTGATTTGGAATGGGATGTTCGATCATATTTCGCATTGGGAGGAGCTATGCACGATGCGGCAATCTGCGCTTGGGGAATCAAAGGATATTACGATGGAAGCCGACCTGTTTCGGTTATTCGAAAAATGGCGGACAACGGACAGTCTTCCGACCCTTCTCTTCCGAATTATCACCCACAAGGGTTGCCCTTAATTCCAGGTTATATCGAATTGGTGCAGCCTGGTGATTTAATGAATGGTTTCATGTCTGGGGATATTGGACAAGTGAAAATTCGCACATGGAAAGGTCCCAACTACATTCCTAATCCTGTGAATACATACGCAGGAGTTGATTGGATTTTAGCAAAGAATTGGTGGCCGTATCAGCGTCCTAGTTTCGTTTCGCCTCCTTTCGCGGGTTACGTGAGCGGTCACTCGACTTATTCTCGAACTGCGGCTGAGCTTATGACCTTAGTAACCGGAAGTCAGTTCTTTCCTGGAGGAATGGGTGAATTTCATGCAGATTTGAATCAATACCTCGTTTTTGAAGAAGGTCCCTCGACGGATATAAACCTCCAATGGGCTTCATACATGGATGCTGCAGACCAATGCTCTCTTTCACGCATATGGGGAGGTATTCACGCGCCTTTCGATGATATTCCGGGAAGAAAAATTGGAATGGAAGTAGGGCCTCAAGCTTTTGAATATGCAGATGCGATTCAAACGGCGCTTACGCCACATGTTGTGAATGTGACGTTCTCAGATCCAATTATTTCATCCAGTGATATTGGTAGCAATGTAAGTGCATTCTTCCATTTCAATCGTCCGATGTCTACATCAACACTGCCAACTGTTTCCTTTGTTTCAATTGATTTAGCGGCCCTTGGAATTTTGTCTCAAACAAATTCTTTTTGGGTAAACGATTCCGTTTTTGTAGTTGACTACTTGGTAAATCAAGCCAATCAGCAATACAGCGGTGTAAATTTTAGGGTAATCGGAGGTAAAGCAACTGATGGTTGTATCGCTCGTGCTTTCATAGGAGGAAGTTGGAAAGTAGATATGCTTCGCCCAGAGGTAACCGCTGCTGTCTCTTCAATTCAATGGGTCACCGATGAAACTGCCGCAATCGGTAGTTTTGAAGTGAATTTGTATTTCAACAAAACCATGAATACGAATTTCCCAGCCCTACTTAGTTTTACAGATCAGGTTCCTTCAGGAATATCACAAAACAACATGGATGGCTATTGGAGCAATGCAAGCACTTATCACGCCGTATTCAACGTGGCTGACAATAACGAAGAATGGGTAAACATTGCCCTTCATTCGTTAACGGCCTCGGATTTAGCAGGGAATTTACAAATCGAAGACACCCTTTTAGATGTGTTCAGCATCGATACAAGAAACCCATTGGCGAGCGTTTCATCTTCGAACAACATTATCAACGATGCATTGGCTGGTCAGCCTTTCCAACTGAATTTTGTTTTTGACGAAGAAGTGAATACTTCTGAAATGCCTGCCGTTTCCTTTGTTGAGGGAGATCCAACATTGAGTTCTCTGGGGCTTGTTTCTTCCATGTGGAATTCTGCAACGAATTATGTTGTTGATTATCTCGTGAACGACAGTGGAGAGCTTTTCCCAGCACTAACACCGGAAATCACTGCACATGATATTCATGGTAACGAGGCGGTTGTGGTAGAGTCAAGCGTATTCATGATCGATACAGAAAATCCAACGGTCGTTCAAATCGTTCCGTCTACGAGTTTGTATGAAGGTCTAACGTCAGATTTTTATATTGATGTTGTATACAGTGAAGCGATGTCTGGGGTGACCGCACCAACATTGACATTCGCAGATCCTTTTGTACTGGACTACTTCACACAAACAGGAGCTACTTGGATTGACGCAACAACCTATAGATTCACTTATACCTTAACGTTGTTAGACGCTCCATTCACCAGCATGAATTTATCAGTGACACTTGCTAACGGTTTCGATGTGTACGATAATCCGTTCGAAACTTCTGACTTCACTGATGTCTTGAGCATCGATATTGTAGGAAGTGTTAGCGAGTCTGCATTGAATGCAATACATGTTTTCCCGAATCCATCTTCAGACATAGTTATCGTTGAAGGAATTCATTCCATGTTGAATGTAACCGTTCGTGACGAAGTGGGAAGAATTATTCATGCAGGCAAATCAGCTAGCCGCATTGAACTCAATGTTTCAAACTGGGCAAGCGGAATTTACTTGATGGAATTCAACGATGGTAAAGGGTTGAAGCAAGTGCGCTTCATTAAGAAGTAATCCGACCTTTGCTCGATGACACAACGTGCGTTGTGTCATCATCGCTTTGCCATGTCATCACGACTCTGTCGTGAATTGATGGCATCAGCTTCCATCTTTTCAAATGCGGAAATCACGCGCTTGACAAGCGGATGACGAATCACATCACTACCTGTTAACTCAATGACACCAATGCCTTCAACATCGCGAAGCAATTCTACGCTGCGCATAAGTCCGCTCGGTTGATTGCGCGGAAGGTCAATTTGTGTTGAGTCACCTGTGATGACAAACTTCGCTTGTTGTCCCATGCGCGTAAGGAACATCTTCATCTGCGTAACCGTCGCATTCTGTGCCTCATCCAAAATAACAAAGGCTTTGTCCAACGTGCGTCCGCGCATGAACGCGAGTGGAGCAATTTCAATCACCCCTTTTTCCATATACTCCGCCAACTTATCATAGGGTATCATATCCATCAGCGCGTCGTACAACGGTTGCAAATACGGGTCAAGTTTTTCTTTCAGATCACCCGGAAGAAAACCAAGATTCTCTCCAGCCTCAACGGCTGGTCTTGTCAACACAATGCGTCTAACTTCCTTATCCTTCAAGGCTTTTACTGCGAGCGCAACGGCAGTGTAAGTCTTTCCACTTCCAGCAGGACCAATGGCGAAAAGCATGTCGTTCTTCGACATAAGATCGACCATCTTTTTCTGATTGGGTGTGCGAGCCGTAATTTTATTTCCACCTGGACCAAAAACTAAAACATCGCCATGCGGTGTCTGAATATCCGGTGCGCTCACTTCGCCAATGGCAATGCGCTCCAATTGCTGAAGGGACAGGCTGTGGTATTTTTCAATGTGCCAAAAAATGAGCGTCAAGAAATCATCTAAGCGCTGCAATTCATCGTCGCTTCCAAAAGCCTTAAGCATATTGCCACGAGACATGATTTTCAACTTGGGGAATTTCGATTGAACGAACTTGAATTTTACATTGTTCGGACCGAAGAATTCAATAGGATCTATTGAAGGAAGGAATAGCTCTTTTTCTGCCAATTTTTTGCACAATTAATTGTGTCGAAAATAATGGAAATAACTGTTGCACAACTTTAATTTTCAATGAAATTTGCTTTCACTCCAATTTACCATGTCAATCGTTGCGCTTATATCGGATCTCGGAACCAAAGATCATTACGTCTCTTTAGTTAAAGCGTCATTGTTGAATCACAATCCAACCATTATTCCCGTGGATATTTCCCATGAAATTGGTCCTGGAGAAATTGGAGATGCGGCCTTTCTTTTTCGCAGCGTTTGGAACAACTTTCCTTTTGGTTCTGTTTTTATAAATGGAGTAAGCAGCTACAAGCAAGCAGGAAGAGAGCATATAATTATTGAATACCAGGATCGATATTTAATCACAGCAGACAACGGCGTTTTTTCGCTCATGTTTCCTGAGGCACAGAGCGATGAATACAAGATTTACTTGTTGAACATTGAAGGTGCGGAGGACATTCGTTTTCCAATGTCGGGAGTCTTCGCAATGGCCGCTGCGCAAATCACGCAAGGAAATCTTCCAGATCAATGGTGCGAAAGATTGTCTAGTTTGAAGAAGATTAAAGGACTTGAACCCTATATGAATGGTCAGGATTTAGTTACGCAAGTCATTTATGTAGATCACTTCGGAAACTTGTATTTCAATCTGACAAAGAAATTATTTGAGGAAGTTGGAAAGGGAAGAAGTTTCGCAATCCCAGTTAGAGCACAGACCACTATTAATAAATTTCACGAAAGATTTGCAGATGTTGAAATTGGAAGTGAAGTTGCTTTTTGGGGACAGAACGATTACTTGGTCATTTCAATGAATCGAGACGGTGGAGGAGAACGTGCAGGAACATTCAGCAGACTCATGAATTTAGCTTTAGGCGACTCACTAACAATTTCATTCCATGGTGACGCGAATCGTTAAGATGTCTTTTCCAAAAGAGAACACGGCTTTGTTTCTTGAAATTTTCAATGAACATCGAAACCAAATACGAGCCGCTGAAGGATGCACCTATCTGGAGTTGTGGCAAACCGAAGAAGAAGAAGCAACGCTCTTTTTCACACACAGTAAGTGGGAGAGTGAAGCGCATCTGAACAACTACAGGCACAGCGATATCTTTAAAATTGTTTGGCCGAAAACAAAGGCATTATTCAATGCGTCGCCACAGGCGTGGACTGTTAACAGTTTGATAACCCTTTCATAAATGAATAAACTAATCTCACCAGAAGAAGCATTTGAGATGGTGAAAAATCATTTTGTTATTCTTCAGGAAGAAAGTGTTTCGCTTCATTCTTCTGTGGGAAGAGTGTTGGCAGAATCGGTTGTTACTGATCGCGACCAGCCGCCTTTCCATCGCGTAATGATGGATGGTTATGCTTTCAGTTTTTCCGCTTGGGAAAAGGGAATCCGAGAATTTAATGTTGAGGGAATTCAAGCAGCGGGTGATCCACCCGTCTCCTTGTTAAATGAAAATGGATGTATTGAAATCATGACGGGCGCAGCCTTACCGAATGATTGTTCGGTTGTAGTTCAATATGAAAAATCCATTCGAAAAGAAAATTCAGTTCACTTTGAAGTCGAAGATCTAAAGTTGTTCCAAAACATTCACAACAAAGGATTCGATAAGAAGGAGGGTGAAGTTGTGTTGAAGGAAGGGACTGTCATTGGCCCGTTGGAAGTCGCGTGTCTAGCTTCTGTCGGAAAAACCAAAGTGAGGGTGAAGAAAAGATTAAATGTGGCCATCGTTTCAACGGGTAATGAATTGGTTGAAGTTCACGAAAAGCCCTCAGATTTTGAAATTCGTTCAAGCAATTTAGAAATGCTTCAAGCCTTACTGAAGACCTATTGTGAAGACGTAAGTCTTTTCCGCTTATCAGATGATGAGCAAGAAACGAATCACTTTATTCAACAAGAATTGGAAGCCTTTGATTTGGTTTGTTTTTCAGGAGGAGTTTCAAAAGGGAAATATGATTTTGTAGCGACAGCTCTAGAAGGTAATGGAGTTAAGAAGCATTTTCACGGAGTGAAACAACGTCCAGGAAAGCCTTTCTTTTTCGGAAGCAAAGCGAAGACCGTTGTGTTTGCCTTTCCAGGAAATCCCGTTTCAGTATTGCACTGCGCAACCCGTTATCTTATTCCTCAATTGAATATTAATTCTGTAGAACGAGCTGCTTTGCAAAATCAATTCGTCAATAAAACAGCACTCACCGTTTATTTGCCCGCTATCATTTCAACAGATCAGATCGGAACACGTTGCGCTGAACTGATTATACAAAACGGATCGGGTGATTTTATGGGAGCAGTTGGTGCGAATGGCTTCGCCGAGATTTTTCCTGAACAAGTGGTGAAGGAAAACGATGTCATTTCATTCTATTCATTCTAACCTCCAACAGAGGCCATACTTTGAAAGTTTTTCGTAACCTGCATTTCTTCTGCTGCAAATCCATCTTTCGGTTTGGTTAAACACGCAGCTTCTAACGCATGTTGAATTTCTTCATTCGTTTTTCCTTCGCGAAGTAATGTGCGAAGCAGGAGTGAGGGCGGAGCATACAAACAAGACTTTACAAATCCTTCCGGTGTAATGCGAATGCGGTTGCACGTGCCGCAGAATGTTCTGCTGTATGCGGCGATAATTCCCACTTGTCCTGCATGTCCGTCAATGGTGTAATTCTGAGCTGTAGCGCCCGATTCAAAAGGCAATGCGGTTAATGAAGGGAAGTGATTGGAAAGTTCTTGTTCTAGTTTTTTCCAATTCCACTTCACAGCGTGGTGATATTCTTTTCCATTGAAAGGCATTTCTTCAATGAATCGAACTTTAATATTGTGGTCCTTGGTGAGCTTCGCCAATTCAAAAACATCTTCTTCGTTGTGGTGTTCAAGAATAACCGCGTTAATGCTGGTTTTGATATTTTTCGAAATGAGATGCTTCAAGGTCTCTTGAACACGATGAGCCTCGTTGCGTTTGGTCATCGCGAAAAATCGCTCTTCATCCAACGAGTCTATACTGAGGTTTACGGCATCCCAAGGGAATTGAAAAAAACGTTCAGACGTTTTTTCATTAAACGTTCCGTTTGTGGTAATTCCAACCGAATGAAAAGCCTTCAGATTGAATGCATGTTCTGCGATTTCGAAAAAATCTCCACGCGATGTTGGCTCACCGCCAGTAAATCGAATCTTTGTGATGCCGCTTGCGGCAAGGACTTCCAACATTTGTTTCCATTCGGAAGTGGAAAGCAATTGCGTATTCTTCAACCACTTCAATCCGTCTTCAGGCATGCAATACGTGCAACGCAAATTACACTTGTCGGTAACAGCTAGGCGCGCGTAAGTAAGTGTTCTTCCGAAGGAATCGTTCAACATGAAAAAAGATATTAGGCTTGAAATCCGTTTCGAAAGTAAGCCAAATCTTTTTCAACCGAGATCAACAGTATTTTTCCATCGATGGTAAACTCCTTGTGCCACGATTCTTTGTTGGAAGAAAGAAAGGTTTGCATCTCGAAATCGGGAATGTGCAATTCCACTTCGGGCGCGTTCCAAATCATTTCGCTGTTCTGATCTTTCGAGGGAAAGATGCGGAAAGTAAGTTCAACACCGTGAAAAATAATACAGCTCACTTCAACCGCTTTACTCTTTTTCAAAAGCTCAGACTCTTTTTCTGTAATGCGAAAACGAAGGGCGTTTTGCTTGATCCGAACCTTCATTTCAATCCAATTTCAGCCAAGCGTTGATTCAAGAATTCTTCTGCTGTAATGGGCGCGTATTGGGGTTGCTCACCTTCTTTCACACATGAAGGAAGACAATCCAATTTCATTTCATTTCTTGGATGAAGGAAAAACGGAATGCTAAAACGAGGAGTGTTCCACTTTTCTCTCGGTGGATTCACCACGCGATGTGTTGTACTCTTCAGTTGATTGTTTGTTAAGCGCTCGAGCATATCTCCTACGTTAACCACAATATGATCAGGTAAAGCGGTAACGGCTACCCATTCGTTTTGTTTGTTCAACACTTCCAATCCGTCTGCACTTGCCCCAATGAGCAACGTGATTAAGTTAATGTCTTCGTGCTGACCTGCGCGAACAGCATCTTTAGGCTCAGAAGTAATAGGAGGATAGTGAATAGGACGAAGAATGCTATTGCCTTCGTGAATGTGTTGGTCGAACCAATTTTCTTCAAGTCCTAGATGCAGAGCAATGGCTCTTAGCATATATCGACCAGTGTTTTCAAGGTCTTTGTAGGCTTGAAGTCCAATATTTAAAAACTCAGGAAGCTCTTCAACATAAATATTATCGGGATAGATCTCTTTGTTGGTATCTGTAACAATCTGACCAAAATGCCAGAACTCTTTCAAGTCACCGGCATTGGAATCTTTTGCATGTTCTTTACCAAAACTGGTATAACCGCGTTGTCCGGCCAATTCCTTTCGTTCGTATTTTAATTTCACTTCGGTAGGAAGTGCAAAGAACGCTTGCACAGCTTGGTAAAGTTGCGCAATAACATCATCAGAAATTAAAGGGTTTTTAACCGCAACAAAGCCAATTCCCTCATAGGCTTGCCCCAAGGCATTTACGAATTGTTGCTTTTCTTCGGCAGTGCCGTTTACAAAATGGGCGAGGTCTACTGACGGGATGCCCATTGGAAGTTCATTCGACATAACAAGGAGTTTCTACAAATCTAATTGCAGAAGTCTGCCTTGGTAATTACTTTTTATTAGATTTCGAACGATAGACCGTTAATAGAAATTAAGCGCTGAACAGGAATGCGCTGGTTGCACTCGGTGTACATGATTTCTTCGTGCTTCTCTTTCTTAAGATCTACAATCTTTGTAATTAATTCTTGCATTTGTCCTTCGTGCAAGAACTGAATTTTTACTTTTTTGAACATCTTGTTTTTTTTACAAACTAACTCCTGTCAAATGAAGCCGACATGAAGGATATATTACCAAATCTTGAAGATAGTTGGATGAGGGCAATACGTTCCGTGATTATCTTCGCTTCATGTATCCAACTTTATATCATGCCTTCTACGACTGGTTCGGTGTAGAATGGGCTTGGGCAAAAATGCTGAATAGCTTTGGTTTCTTTGTGGCCTTGGCATTCATTGCGGCAAGCTATACCTTGACTTTAGAACTGAAAAGAAAAGAAAGCCTTGGCCTTATCAAAGGTGGGGTTAGAAAGGTTGTGGAGGGGGGAGCTCCGAATATGTTGGATATTTTCTTCTCGGGATTAATGGGTTTCATTTTGGGCTGGAAGGTGATTTACCTATTGTTGAATAGTTCGAGATTATTCAATGGTGTGAATTCCCCGCAGCATATTATTTTTTCAAAGAGTGGATACCCCTTGCTTGGAATTCTCATAGGAGGTGGCTATGCCTATTATAGATACTACCAAGAAAAGAAAAAGCAATTGCCTCAACCTCAAATTAAGATGGAAGCCTATTCGGCTGGCGAATACACGGGCACCATTACTTTTTTAGCGGCTATTGGCGGATTGGCAGGAGCGAAGTTGTTTCACTTGTTCGAGAATCCGGCAGAATTGCGTGAGTTCTTTACGCACCCGTCTTTAGAGAGTTTTATCAGCGGTCTTACGGTATACGGTGGATTAATCGTAGGAGCGATTGTCGTGCTGACTTACGCTAAAATGAAGGGAATGCCACTTTTGGTTTTATCAGATGCCGCCACCCCAGGAATGATCTTAGCCTATGGAATCGGTCGAATGGGATGTCACACCAGTGGCGATGGCGATTGGGGAATTGAAAACTTGAGTCCTAAACCAGGATGGCTATCCTGGTTGCCCGATTGGGCGTGGTCCTATGATTATCCAAACAATGTGAACAGAGTAGGTGAGTTAATGACCTCAAATCAATATCCTGGATACGGAACGCATCTCGTGCCTGGAGTATTTCCAACACCCTTGTATGAAATTGTTGCTGCTGTTGCAATCTTTCTATTCTTGTGGTTTATTCGTAAACGCGTGAGTGCTGCGGGGGTAGTAACAGCTGGATATCTTATTTTGAACGGATTTGAAAGGTTCTTCATTGAGAAAATTAGAGTAAACAATAAATTCGACTTTCTCGGTCTTCAAGCAACGCAGGCCGAGATTATAGCAGTTTTATTTATCATTGGCGGTGGGGTATTACTCTATTTTTCGCTTCGAAAGAAATCGGGTGACTCAGTAACATCTGCCTAGAAAACAGCTATTTATTCTTGAATTGTGAAAGAAAAGATGTTTTTTTTCTTGAAAATCAAAGAAAGATAGTATTACATTTGTCCCCCGTTTCAATAGTGAAACACAACATTTAAGAAACATAAAAACTTACAAATATGGCAGTTGAAATTACAGACGGCAACTACAGTGAATTAGTAGATGGTTCAGACAAGGTAGTGATGATTGATTTTTGGGCGGAATGGTGTGGACCATGCAAACTTGTAGGGCCTATCGTTGATGAGTTGTATGCAGAGTACGATGGTCGCGCAGTTGTAGGTAAAGTAAACGTAGATAACAATCCGGAGATCAGTGCGAAATTTGGAATTAGAAATATCCCAACAATCATTTTCGTCAAGAACGGAGAGGTGGTTGATAAGAGTGTAGGTGCTGTTCCGAAGAACGTGCTTTCAGAAAAGCTTGATGCTATTTTATAATAGTGTCAATTTTTTTTTTTTTTTGAAGAGGACCTCGGTCCTCTTTTTTTTTACTATAAATGTGGTATTGCCCTCTTCTTTGGATTGGTCTTTCTTTGCAATCGAGAATTAATCTAAATAGCACTTATGAGAAATAACATATATATTACCGCGGCTTGTTTATTTGCATTAAATGCAATGGGGCAAAGCGACACCTTACCAAAATACACCACTCAACCGGTAGAAATTAAAGTAGCTGTTTTCGATGAAACAGGAAATTTACCTGCTATAGATGGAGTTAGAATTTATGGAGGAAAGAAATCAGCATTCATCACTCCAGAAAAACTGAATATAGACTTGTCGTCTAACAACTCGCGCCAATTGTTCGGAAGAGTTCCTGGAATAATGGTTTGGGAAAGCGATGGAAGCGGCATTCAAACTGGAATTGCAACACGCGGTTTAAGTCCTAATCGTTCTTGGGAATTCAACATGCGTCAGAACGGTTACGATATTTCTTCAGACGTCTTTGGTTATCCTGAAGCTTATTATACACCTCCAGCTGACGCTGTTGCCAAGATTGAAATCTTGCGTGGAGCGAGCAGCCTGCAATACGGACCTCAGTTTGGAGGAATGATAAATTACGTGTTTGATACGGCCCCAACTTCAAATGGCAGCAAAACGAAAATTCGCCAAACCTTTGGTTCTTACGGATTGTTTAACAACTTCATAAGCACTGGAGTTCGTAAAAATAAGTTTTCGTTTTATTCTTTTTACCACAGAAGATCGGCTGACGGATGGAGACAGAACAGCATCTATTCCACTCAAACAGGATTCATTTCGATGGGGTATGATTTCAATGAAAAAGTAAAATTGAAAGCAGAATACACCCATTCAGATATGATGAGTCAACAACCTGGAGGACTCACAGATGCTCAATTTCAGTCAAACCCACAACAAAGCCTTAGAGCGCGAAATTGGTTAAGTATTCCTTGGAACATTTTAAATGTACAGCTCGATGTAAATGTTTCAGAGAAGTTTCAATTGGAAATAAAAACATTTGGATTGCTGGCCACCCGCAGTAGCGTAGGATTTTTAGATCCCATTACAGTAGCAGATGTCATAGACACCAACTCCAATCAATATGCTCATCGCAGAGTAGATTCCGATAAATACCAAAACATCGGAACGGAATGGAGAGCAAAATACGAATTCGAATTATTCGGTAATAAGCAAACATTGGCCTTCGGTGCACGTGCATATCAAGCGAAAACATTCCGCCATCAAAAAGGAAATGGTTCTAGCGGTTCCGATTTCGATACAACCTTAGATAACTTGGGATATAAAGTGAATTATGTTTTCGGAACAAAGAACTATGCGCTCTTTGCTGAACAAGCGCTTTATCTAGGTAAAAAGTTTTTAGTTGTTCCTGGTATTCGTTACGAGCAAATTACAGCAACAGGAAGTGGAACGGTAAATTACGATGCAGGCACGATTCCTCAGCAAGAAAGAACCGTTTCCAAAGTTTTAGCGGGAATAGGAGCAGAGTACCACTTGAATGAAAACAACGAGATTTATGCCAATGCTTCTCAAGCATTTCGTCCAATGACTTTCTCTGAGTTGACACCTGCTGCCACAACAGATGTCATTGATCCGAACTTGAAGGACAGTGAATCGTTGAATATCGACTTGGGTGTTCGAGGAGCATGGAAGAATTTCATTCATTACGATGTGGGTGTTTATCAAATGACAATTCAAGATCGAATTGGAAATTACACACAGAACAGCATTCGTTATGTGACGAATATTGGCGCCTCTTTGTCTAAAGGAGTTGAGATTTATGTGGAAGGAAATGTGTTGAATAAATTTCAAGATGGAAAATTCGGAAGTCTTCAACCCTTTGCATCTATTGCTTACAACGAAGCGACTTATACAAGTTGGAACGATCCGACCATTGTCGCTGGTTCTTCTTCAGACCGAACCAATAAAACCGTTGAAAATGCACCTCGTCGCATTCAGCGTTACGGTTTAACGTACAAATTGAAAGGATTTACAGCGACTTACCAATTGAATAAAGTAAGCGAAGCGTTTGCTGATGCATTGAATACAGTGACTCCAAATGCTACAGCTACCACTGGACTTATTCCCGCTTATCAGGTGAGTGATTTAAGTTTTGGGTATAGCGGAAAAGAGAAATATACCCTTCAAGTAGGAGTGAATAACCTCTTCAACGAAAGTTACTTCACAAGAAGGGCCGGAGGTTACCCCGGCCCTGGATTATTGCCCGCGAATGGAAGAACGTTCTTCTTCACATTCGGAATTAATCTCTAGACTTGTTTGATCATTTGTACGTTCAAAGCTAATTTGATTACTTCGTCTAATACGATAGAACCATCTTCACTTGTAGCGTTCCAAGTCAAACCAAATTCGCTTCTATTTAAAGTGCCTGTAATTTCAAAGCCGGCCTTTACTTGTCCCCATGGGTCAACAACAGTTCCAGTGAATTCAACATTCATAGAAATTTCTTTTTCTACTCCGTGCATGTTGAAGTTACCTTTCATTGCATATTGTCCATCACCAGTTTTGGTGAAAGAGTTAGACTTGAAGCTCACCTTCGGGAATTTTTCCATATCGAAAAACTCAGGGCTCTTCAAGTGACCGTCACGCTGTTCATTGCGCGTGTTAACTGAATCGATGTCAGCTTCGAAAGAGATTTCAGCATCTGAAAAATCTGCTGCATTTGCAAGCATCGTTGCTGTGTATGAATTGAAGACACCGTTCACATTGGTAATCATCATGTGACGAACTTTGAATCCGATTTCACTGTGGGCAGCGTCGATATTCCAAACTTGTTTGCTCATATAATTTGTTTTTTTTCGAATTTATAAATTTTCAATGTTTTTGTAAGAAGATTGTGCAAATTTAATATTGACTAAAGTTGTGCATTTAGTAATCTTCCCGATTCTATCAGTTTTTTCAATAGCGGCGAGCGGCGCATGGCTTCCAACAAATTCAAATGTCCGACATGGTGACAATCGGTTCCAATGAAATCAACTAGATCGGCTTCAATTAAACGTTCCGCAATGCGCTTCACACCTGGACCGTAATGTCCGGTTAGACAGTTCGTATTTATTTGAATAAGAATTCCGCGATCAGCTACGTCTTCGTATTTCGAGAAGTTGTTGTGCCAATATTCGTATCGTTCAGGATGGGCTAGAATAGGCTTGTAACCGTTCAATTGAAGATTGAAAACAGCGCGTTTGTAGTTAATCTGTTCAGTGTCGAACGACAATTCAAACAACACATATTTATCTCCAAAACTTAAGATGTCATCTTGGGCAATGAGCTCTTCAAAGTGTTCATCTACGTAATATTCAGCGGCTGCTTCAAACTGAACATCAATTCCACGAACCTTTAATTCTGCTTGTACCAAAGCCTGCTTTTCGCGAATAATTTCGGTCGTGTTTTTATACATGTCCCAGAAAATATGCGGAGTGGTTATGAGCTTTTGGTATCCCATACTGTGCAGGGCTGAAATTAGCTCAATGGAATTCTCAATATCCACCGAACCGTCATCAATTCCAGGAAGCAAATGACTGTGCATATCGGCAATAATAGGAGCGAAGCTCAGAGCTTCATCCAATTGAGGGCTTTTCTTTTTGAAGAGGTTTCCGAATACCGACATACTGTACTTCTTGTTTGCTAAGATAACTCAATCGCTCGAGTTGTTTTAGTTTATGTTGAAACGAAATGCAACACGGTACCAACGTCCTGGCATTTCTATAAACCCTTGATCAATGTATTCTCTGTCTAACAAATTAGTCACATCGAAATTCATTGTTATATTTTCATTCATCTTCCATATGCCACGGAAATCAAGGACTGTGAAGTTTGTCCCAGTGAAACGTTCGGTATAGCGAACGGTAAGGTTCGTGCTAAAAGTGCTTGTGATTTCTTGACGGTATAGAAAGGCAACGCGATGCCTTGCGTGATACAACGCGTATTTGCTTTGCACATCGTTTTCGGTTCCGAGCTGCGCATCGAGGTACGTGTAATTCAATTTTAAAGCGGTTTTATTGCCGACTTGCCAATACAAGTTGGCATTCACACCCAAGAAATTCACAGTAGTGAAATTTGAAGGCGTCCACTTGTCGGCGTCGTTTGCACGTGTGTAATTGATGGCGTTGTATACGCTACGATAAAATCCGCTTGCAGTGAAATTAAATCTGCCGTATTTCTTGAATCCTAATTCGACATTGCCTGCTTTTTCTTCCAGCAGAGAATCGTTCCCGGTGTTCGCACGATCTGAGTAATACAATTCAGTGTAAGAAGGAAGTCTATTGCCTGTTCCAACGTTTGCGAAGATGGCGAAGTTGTCTCTGAGGTTGCGAATCGTTTCAATTCCTGGAAAAAAGCTTACGCCATTGGCAGCATTGTACTGCGCATTCACACCAAAAGTGGTATTGAACCGTCCAAGCATAAATCTTTCTTCACCATATATGTTGAAGAAAGAACGCGAGTGATCTCCAAGGTTAGTGCTTTGAATGATTTCGGTTCTTGCTTCAGCACCTACACCAAGCTGGCCAAATTTGTTTCCTCTTGTAGCATGAAGTTCAAGGCCAGCAGCAGTGCTGTTGTGTGTATTTTCGTATACGCTTGGTTTGTCTTCAATAAGCACATAATGATCTTTATTGAAACGGGCATAAACAATGGGTTTGAACGTCCAAATGTTTCTTCTATCTGTCCAGTTTGCTTTCGCAGAAACGAATGAAGTGTTCACTTCTTCAACAGCGTCTTTGTCGTAAGGGTATGCGTAGAAAGCATTTGACCCGAAGTTGTTTTTGAAATGTCCAGCCATAACATCTAAGGTGTTGTTTCTCTTCAGCCGGTAATGACCTAGGTAACTGATGCGCTGTTGATCATTTGCAGAATTGTAGCGATATCCGTTTGTTTTGAATTGACCCAATGAAATGCTGTGTCTCGTTCTGTTTTTTCCAAATGCTGCCATAGCTTGAATGCCGTTGGCAACAAATCCTTCTTGTGAAGAAGCTGTGGCATTGAAAGTTTCAACGAATGAAGTTCCCGCTCGAGGCGTTGATGTAACAATATTAATCGCACCGGCCAAGGCGTTTGAACCGTAAATTCTTCCGGCAGTTCCGTTGATGACTTCAATGTGTTCAATTTGCGAGAGGTCAACGGGAAGGTTCAGCATGTGGTGTCCGGTTTGCGGGTCACGCATCGGAACGCCATTAATCAAAATAAGACATTGCTCGAATCCTGCCCCCATCATAGACAAATCGGCTTGGGCTCCAAAAGGCCCGCGCTCGCGAATATCTAATCCAGATACATAGCCCAGCAGTTCATTCACACTGCGAACGGGAAGTGACTGAATGTCTCTCTTCGTAATCACTTGAACATCTCGTCCGTAGTTTCCGTTCAATCTTTTTTCTACAATGTTTGCTCCAACGAGGACGTAGGTTTCAATCGAGGGAAGGTTTATGTATGGTTCAGATTTAACATAAATTCTTGGTGGTTGAATACCTTCTATGACTTTGATTGAATCGTTATTGGGCTGTGCCCAAGTTGTCAACGCTGTTGCGGCAGCGAATGCAGTTAACAAGAGATGTTTTGTTTTCATAGTCACCGAATAAAAATCAGTGGTGCGAAGATACTTCAAGGTGTTTCGTACATTTGCATTTCAAATCTTGAATTATGAATCATGCAGTGAAGTTTTTGTTAGCGCTATCGAGTTTGTTTTTAACTGTTCTCTTATTCAGCGACGGTTATTGGGGAAGGGGAATAGCCATGATTATTCCGTCGGCTATTTTAGTCTTCATGTGCACACGAAGTGTTCGCATGATTTTGGTGTTTTACTACATGCAAGTTCAAAAAATTGAGAAAGCACGTACTTGGCTGAACCGCATTAAGGTCAATCAGTTGTGGAAGAACCAACGCGGTTATTATTATTTCATCAAAGGGTCTATGGATGTTCAAACCAACAAGTTTGCGGAAAGCGAGCGTTTGTTCAAAGAAGCTTTGCGTTTAGGTTTGAAGAAAGATGTGGATAAGGCAGCTGTCTATTTGAATTTGGCTGTTTTATCGGGAAACAAGAACGATAAAATGACAGCCACTATGCATTTGAAGAAGGCAGAGGCCTTAGATTCAAAGGGCTATTTGAAGAACGACATCAAGCAAGTGAAGAAGATGTTGACTGCCAGTCCGAAGATGGTTCGTCGTTAAAAGAATTCGGGGCGAATAATTATTCGCCCTAATTCAAAAGATTTATTTAAATAGAGTCTGAAATCATCGAGAACACCTCCAAACTCTTCATCAAAGGATAAAGCGGAAGCGCCTTCATCTTTTCATTTACCTCTTGTTCAGATAAATTCTTGAAGATTAAGATTGCTCCGTTTCTCGTTGGACGAAGGAAGAGTTGTTCCAAGAACCCTTCTGCTTTCCAAGCTGCAACGACTTCTCTTTCGTGCTGAATGATTTCTTGAAAGTTATCAGGAAGGTTATCAGTGTGGATGGTGAGAATAGCTAATACGTGTGTCATGGTTTATGCGTTTAAAAATGGGTAATCGATGTAGCCTTGATCTCCGCCGCCATACATAGTAGCGCGATCAGGCTGATTTAATTCTGAATTCAATTCGAATCGTTTTGGAAGATCTGGGTTAGCAAGGAACAAGGTTCCGAAAGAAACCATTTTCGCAATGCCCTTTTCTAATTCGGCTTCTGCCGATTCACGCGTGTATCCGCAATTTGCAATAACAGGATGAACACTCAATTTCCCAAATGTATCAATACAATTCGAAGGGTATTGTGGAAACTGATCTTTCGGAAAAGGAACATTCATAACATGCAAATAGGCGAGAGGAAGTTTGTTCAAATGCTCTATAAGATGAGTGAATTGCTCAACCGGATTTTCATGAGTGATATTGTTGTAAGTACTCGTTGGTGAAATACGAATGGCAGCTTTGTCCTCGCCAATGGCTGAAACAATTTCGTTCATGATTTCAAGAACGAAGCGATTGCGATTTTCGAAAGAACCTCCGTATTCATCGGTACGCTGATTGGCACTTTCAGCTAGGAATTGATTCGGTAAGTATCCGAAGGCAGCGTGAAGTTCAACACCGTCGAATCCTGCTTCAATGGCGTTTAATGCCGCTTGCTTGTATTCATCAATGATGGTTTTAATTTCTTCAGTATTCAATTCGCGCGGCGTTTCGTAGTCTTTCGGACCTTCCATAGTGAAATGCTGTTGCCCTTGAATGGCAACAGGAGAAGGGGCCACAGGTTGTTCTCCGTTTTTCACCAATGAGTGTCCAACTCTTCCGGTGTGCCACAGTTGTGCGAAAATAATTCCACCCGCATTGTGAACAGACTGTGTCACCTTTTTCCAAGCTTCAATTTGTTCTTGGGTATAAAGTCCTGGTGTAAGCGGACTGCCCATCGCTTGTTGGCTAATGTTTATGGCTTCAGAAATGATTAATCCTGCACTTGCGCGTTGTTTGTAATACATAACGGTTGAATCAGAAACAACGCCTTGCATGTTCGCACGACTTCGCGTCATTGGCGCCATTGCTAGGCTGTTTTTTAAATGGAGAGACCTTAATGTTATAGGTTGAAGAAGTTTCATGGGTTGCAATTTTTATTAATTTGAATTCGAAATTATTACCTTCGTCTTATAAATGCTTCAATATGCAAATTATGTATATAGACTAAAATATTAGACCAATGGAAAACACAAGGATTAGGAAGACAAAAGACTTTGTTGCGGGCAATTGTCCGGTAGGATTCACCATGAATATCATAGGTGGAAAGTGGAAGCCGAGTATCATTCATATGATTCGTACAGACAGAAACAGATACAGTTTGTTGCTGAAAAATATTCCCGATATAAGCAAGCAAACCTTAACCAATCAGTTGCGTGAATTGGAAACAGATGGCATTGTTGAGCGCATTATTTATGCTGAAATTCCACCGCGCGTTGAATATAAAATCACCCCTTACGGTAGTACGCTGCTGCCCATCATCGACAGCATGTCGGCATGGGCAATGAAGCACATGCCTGAGGTTTTCGGAGAATGCGTAGGACATTAATTTCTACATTCTTCAAAGAACAATATTTATGAAGTTTTGCGTTTATCCTTCGCAAATAAATTCATTCAATGAAAAAATCAGTTTTCCTTTTACCACTTTTACTTCTCTCTTTTGAATTTGTATCCGCGCAAGAAGTCAAACATCCGAAATACAAGGTTTCACAATTTCAACTTTCTTTTGGCGGTGATCGGTCGTTGACGCCTTTAAACATTAACCAAAATGAATTCAATGTACTTGCGCCTGGAGCGCTAATACCGGCGAATTCTGAGCCTTACACCACTCAATTTGGTTGGGATGCACCGACATTAAATATGAATGTTGCTTTTCATCCGTTAAAGAAAAACGGTTTAGCAGGAGAATACAACAAGAATCGCACTTTCCGTGCAGGGATATCGGCGCAGGGAATCAGCGCTTCCATTTACAATACATCTAATTCTTTTACGACAAGAATAGATACGCTGGTGTCTTCAGCTAACGGAAGCATATACGGATTTGTAGATTCCATTCATCGCGATTTTACTTACAGTTCGTATATGGCAACAGCTGTGAAATTAGATTTCTCTTATTTGGCATCGACTGATATTTCGAAGAGATTTTCATTTTATTCAGGAGTGGGTTTTAACTTAGGAGTCACGCTTGCACCTCGCACTGAAATCCAATCGCACTCTTGGGACACGCAGCGTATAACAGATACCAATGAAAATTATATTTCGAATCAGTCTGTGTACAATGCGCTGAATGTTAATCGTCAGGTATATCAGAATAAGATGGGCTACATGGCTGCGTTGTATGTTCCTATTGGCGTAGATTTTCGTTTAGGAAAGAAGAATGAAGTCATGAAACAGATGCATCTGTTTTTCGAATTACGTCCGACTATTTCCGTTCTATCTATTCCCGAAACAAAGACGTATGTATATCCGAGTATGCAGAATTGTATTGGGTTGAAGTTTGAATGGTGATGCTACGAAGTAACGAATGTTGCGTAGCAACTAATGTTACGGTGTAACGAATGTCCTGAGGACGAATGCCGGAGGCAAATGTCTACGACGATTATTAAGATTGATTTGTTTGAATTGAAATGAATAAGACAGAGATATATGAAGCTGTGGTGAAGGTGATTCAGGAGCGAGGAGCGGAGATGCAAGTGGGTTGGAACGAGTTAATGGAATCGAACAAGCAAGAGGGAAAGAGTTCTGCTGGCGATAAGCACGAGACGGCGGCTGCACAGGTTCATTTGGAATTGGAGAAGTTGGGTAAGCAGATGCAAGAGCACAACAAAAGAGTTGAAGAGGTTGAGCGTTTTCACCCCACTAAAATTTCGTCTACCTCGGAAGTCCGCGTGGGCTCATTGGTTGAAACAAACACCGGTTGTTTTTACGTCATTACATCACTCGGAAAACTCACCACACCATCAGGAGATTTTTTCGTCATTAGCGCTGCTTCTCCGATTGGACAGGCACTGCTTGGAAAGAAAGTAGGTGAGGAGTTTCGTTGGAATCTTCAAGAAGGTAAAATTCTATCAATCTTTTAATAACGTAGTTCCCATTACGTAGTAGGAATAACAAAGTTCCCATTACGCAGTAGGAATAACGAAGTTCCCATTACGTAGTAGGAATAACAAAGTTCCCATTACGTAGTAGGAATAACAAAGTTCCCATTACGCAGTAGGAATAACGAAGTTCCCATTACGTAGTAGGAATAACAAAGTTCCAATTACGCAGTAGGAATAAAATCTTCGATTTTCCAATTACAGAGTTCACAACGGTTCCCCATTCAAATCCGTCGTAAGTATCTCACTCATGTAATCGAAGAACGGACGCATAGCTTGAAATGTAGCGAAGACGTTCTCGAGGTATTTTTCCGATTGCGCTTGTTTGTCGGTGAATTTCTTGACCAATAAAAACTGCTTGAAGTTGATGAGATCAATGGCCGGATGGTCTTTGTCGAATCCTTTCGGTGCGGTCTTCAATTGTTCGCCTTCCAATTTTCCAAAGGTTGAAATAAATTCCTTCGAAGAAAGTATTTCTCTTAGAGGTTCTGGATCTGCTGCAATTTGAAGTCGAATGTGTTTCAAGTCTTCCGGAGACGGTCCCCAAAATCCTCCGCCTAAAAAACAATTTCCAGGTTCAATATGGAAGTAGTAGCCACCTCGTAATTCCTTCGTTGCACGTGTGAACGCTCCGCCAATGTTGGTTTTATATGGCGACTTATCTTTTGAAAAACGAACGTCTTTGTGAATGCGAAACAACGACTTCTTTCCACTAACTGTTTCAATGTTGTCACATTGTTTCATTTCCGAAAGCAAAGCATCTGCAAACAACGCTACCGAATGGTATTGCTCGTGGTATCTTTCTTTGTTAACTTGAAACCATTCGCGGTTGTTGTTTTCTTTTAACTCTTTCAAAAATGAAAAGACAGAAGCGGGGATGTGTTTTTGCATGACTAATTGTTCCAGCGAAAGTACGATTTCTTGCTCAATGCTTTTCCTTATTTCCGCCATACGGACAAGTGCATTCATTTGTCCGAGTATCAATGAACATAAAGTGTTTACCCTTGTGGAATTTGCATCCAGATGTCCAAATGAATTCGTTGAAGGAAGAAGGGAGAGGGCAGAAGCCCTCTCTCTTTGAATCCGCCAGAGCGCTCAGCTTGCTTCAAACAAAAGGCATACATGAAAACAAATGAATGGTATTCTTCCTCTGTAATTTCCTTTTCCAAAACGGGTTTGTCATCTTCATGAAGTGATCCATCAAGTTCAATCATCTTCGAATAAATACCGAAGGATTGTTCATCCTTTTCAACGTAATAGGCAGAGACACTGTCGACCAAATAGTGATGAAAATAAATCACCAAGAAATAATTATCGGGATAAGTCCTTTGCATATTCAATCAGATAAAATGAGGTTTATTCATAGCAATGACTTGCTGTTGGCTGTTGACTAAGGTGCCACCAGAAGGAATACTTGTGGAAAATTGCATTTGATCTTCTTCGAAATAATACGCGCTGGTTGGACTTAGTAACAGACAGATTCGATGCTTTCGTTTTCCCTTGGAATCGAGGTGACGTTTGTAATTCGCTGCAACCTCAATGAAGAATTGATCATTCTCTTTATTTCCTGGTTCTTTGGTTTGAACCACAATGCCTTTCTTTTTGGCCGTGTGTTCTTTTACCAGATGAATGGGCATCTGCATGTAAATGCCAGAGAACATGCGCACAATCACATACGGAAACTTGCCGTGTCCGTTTTGAATGGCTTCAGAGGTTAGGGGTGAACCCAAGTCGTGAGAATCACGAAGGGTGTTGCGTTGAATTTGCTCATGCTGAACATTTGGTTGTTCGAGTGCAGTCATGAAGCGAGCAATGATTTGCTGGTGCATACAAAAAAGGTTTTAGTTAAACATTATTCTTCTTTGTACTCCGATCTAAAAAAAGGCTTGATACGTTTGTTTTTGGCTTGAGGCCCGTATTGTTTTACCACCGTGGTGTCTTCACTCGGTTGGTACCATTTAAGGTTCGAAATACAATGCAAACATAAAAAATTATATTTGCGTTGCAAATAATTTTTTTTTTGACGAAGGCGAATTGCTTCGCGAGGGCATATGGCTATGCGAGGGTCCTTCGGACGAGGGTTGCAAGCAACGAAGGTCTTTGACGTTATTAATTATAATACCGATAGCTATCGGTAGGAATTACGAAGTAGGCATTACGCAGTAGGAATAAAACCGAAGGTTTTCCAACAACGTAGTTCCTCAATCCTTCATATAACTCAACACAATCATCTTCCGATCGACAATAGAAAAATTCTTCCCTCTGAACTTGGCACATTCGGCAATGTCTTCAATTTTACCATCTTTTATAACCAAGACCAACGCCAGTCGGTAACCCGAACGATTGCCAACAAACTCAATGGCTTTATCTAAAAAGTGTTCGCACTCTTTTCCAAGGCAAGTGCCGTGATTCTCTTTGAGATGCCAATCTGAAAATCCTCTAAACATGTCAAAGGCTCTTTCCAATCGGCCAATAAACTTTGCCTTCGGAATTTCCATGTAGGTCTCTCTTTCCAGAATGAGGTCAATCATTTCAAGATCCATGCGCTTGAAAAAATGCACGAATGCATCGCGCTGCGTCATGGGTTCTTTTTCTTTGGGTTCAACGGTAAAGAGAGTGAGTTGCATCTTTTATTTTATAAGAATGTCTTCGACGAATGTCTCGGACGAAATGATTAGAAGCATTTAATTAAATTTAATTGGGAAGTCGAATTTAGATGGAATTTATGCATTTGAATTGCACTGAATGTGAAATTTTTTAAGTCGAAATTTTATGAACAATGACATTCAATTCAATTCTGTGTTCTGTGGAAAAATATAGTTTCTTCAGTATTGAAGAGGGAAGTGGGACGAATTGAAAATGTCATTGACCTGACAAAATATTTTTCGGCATGAATTTTCTTGTCGCGGATTTGTGCTGAAAACTTCTTTTGGTAACGATGGCATTTTTCGAAAGATTTGTGAAATGAATTATTTCTCTTTTACCCTGGCGGGTGTGTTGTTTTTATCTGTCATGTGCATGAATGTCAGTGCGCAAGTGAAGTGCTCTATTCAGCAAGATTATGCTGTGGCTGAAGTTCCGAGCAGTGAGGTGAAGAACATTCAAATGTTTTACAAGGAACAATCGGGTAATCGCTTCTGGAACATTTGGAACGTGAAGCAGTCGCTAGAGAAACAGGGAAAACAATTGGTTTTCGCCATGAACGGAGGAATGTATACGCCGTTGTATAAGCCTGTCGGATTGTTCATTGACCACGGCAAGCAAATTCAACCCATTAATTTAAAGAATGGAGATAATAATTTTTGTTGGAAGCCGAACGGTGTATTCGCCATTGACAATACCGGGAAGGCTCAGGTGACAGTGTCGGAAAAGTTCAGCCCTTCAAACATTCGTTTCGCAACACAATCCGGTCCCATGATTTTAATAAACGGAAAGATGCACGACGGATTTGATAAGAGCACTTCAACATACATTAGGAATGCTGTTGGAGTGAAGTCAAATGGCGATGTTTTTTTCTGTATTTCACTTAAGGCTGTCACCTTTCAGCAGTTAGCAGAATTCATGTTGAAGAACAACTGTTTGAACGCGCTTTATTTCGACGGCAGTGTTTCTGAAATGTATTGCCCGCAAAACAATCATTGGGATTGCGGTTCATCTTTCGGTGTGATTGTGGGGTTTGTAAAGTGAAGATTGTTTTGTTGCGAAGCAACGATTCTGCAAGCACGGATGTTGCAAAGCAACGAATGCCTTCAGGCGAATGCTTCGCGAATGTGCTTCGCACGATTTTGTTACGCAGTAGGAATATTTAAAGTTAAGAAAAGTTAAGACAGGGTAAGAGAAGGTAAAATTTATCAACGAAGTTCCAATTACGAAGTAGGAATTATGATCCCGATAGCTATCGGGAGGAATTACGAAGTTCCAATTACGCAGTAGGAATAAAATCTTCGATTTTCTCATTACGCAGTAGGAATAAAACCGAAGGTTTTCCAATTACTCCGTAACTGTTTTCGGCTTATTGAACTCGTCAAAGGCTATCCAAACATCTTCTTTTTTCGGACTTTGAGCCAATAGGGGAGCGAGTGAAATGACAGTGCCGAGCGCGAAGATGGGCGTGAATTCGAAGTTGTCTTGACGAATGAATTCATAGGTCATAATTCCCAATCCGGCGGTAAGCAAAGCAATTTGCATCCGTTGAAGTTTGCGATGATGTTCGACGTAATAGGCAGACTCACTGTTTGAACCGAAATCTCGGATCATGTTTTTGTAATTCGCTGCGTAAACAGGTCCGCTGCCCATGTTGTAATAATCGAGTTGCTTTCCAGAAGCGAGAAGCTTGTTTATTTTTTTCATTCCCGGATAAACACGAAGGGTATCGTCGCAATATACCCCGAATGGAATTTCTTCGTAGGCATTGGCTACTCTTCCTTTTTTAATCCGAACGGCATAGCGTTCGGTATCGTTGCCATGAATGTGAGACAGGTTCGCGAACGTCCCGTTGTTGTTGCTGAATCGAGTAATCTCGTTGGCTTTCCAACGATTCTGATCCAGGGTGAAGTAGGCATTCTGAGCAATGGGCGCATCATAGCTCAATCGAATTCCTGAAATGGAATCTCCATTTTGAAGAATTACATAGTGTTGAGCGCGAGATACCAACGCGGTTGCGAAAAAAATGCAACAAAGTAGTATTGATTTTGAGACAGATGCGAAATTCATTGCAACGAATTTAAGAAAACTCTTTTGTGATTGGAAAAAGATATTATCTTTGCCGCGGAGAGTTGGCAGAGTGGTCGATTGCGGCAGTCTTGAAAACTGTTGACTGTAACAGGTCCTGGGGTTCGAATCCCTAACTCTCCGCTGAAACACTTGCGAATAACATCGCAAGAAACTGCAAAAGCCCGTCAAACACACGTCTGACGGGCTTTTTGCTTTTTAACGCTTTTGCAGCGAAAAGCAAAAAAACGCAGATTTTGGTATTTTTCGCGAGCGTAAAACGAGCGCGTAAAAATTTTGAAATCACGCGCTCGTTTTGCGGGGTGAATTTGCGCTGAACTGCGCATGTTTGCTGACGTTGATTCATTTTCATGTAACTAGTTTTGTAAACATTACATGATGAAAATAAATCCAATTCAACTGCATTTCTTTCCAAAAAAGAAAACAAACAATTCAATCCATTCGCTATACATGCGGATGCAAATTGGGAGCGAACGTTGCGATATCTCATTGAAGTATGAGCTTTCCAAAGAGTCGTGGGATAAATCGAACCAAAGGTTGAAGCCGAAGCATCCCGATCAGACACGAGTGTCAGTGCTCATGAATGAGTACCGTCACCGCGCACATTCAATCTATCAAGCGAAAATTCAACTTGGAAAGTCGCCTTCGGTGTTTGACGTAAGAAACGAATTGCTCGGGATTCCTGGAGAAGGAGCTTCAGCATCTTGTATTTTCGAGATGTTTCGAAAGGCCATTGATCGTAAAAGGGCCCTCGCAGGAGAAAACAACTCAGCTGCTACCATTCAGAAATACGGACGCACGAAAGGTCACTTGGAAAATTTTGTGAAGGCTACCTTCAACAAGAGCATCTTTCCTTGTGAAGACATTACGCTGAAGTTCATTGAAGATTTTGAAGTCTATCTGAAGAATCGAGGCAATTGTCAGCACAACTCCGCCATGAAGCACATTCAAACCTTTCGAACGATTTTCAAAACAGCCATTGCACATGGATACGTAAAAAACGATCCGTTTGCAAATTACAAAATTCGTTTGCAAGAGGTCGTTCGCGATTGTTTGAATCAAGATGAAATCGACCGCATTGAATCGGTCGAGTTAAGCAACAAGAAACTAATGCGGGTGCGCGACTTCTTCTTGTTCTCGTGCTATACCGGATTGGCTTATGCTGAAATATACAATCTGAAGGCGAAGAACATTCAATTGGAGAATGGTCAATACTGGATTCGGACCAGAAGATTGAAGACGAATGTCATTACGAATGTCCCACTTCTAGAAAAGCCGAAAGAAATATTGTTGAAGTACAATAGCAAATTGCACGAGCTTGCCGACAATGACCTGGTGTTCCCCGTATTGAGCAATCAAAAGACGAACGACTACTTGAAGATCATTGCGCTTCATTGTGGAATAACGAAGAGCCTACATTTCCATTTGGCTCGCCACTCATTCGCGACAACGGTTTTGCTAACCAACGGTGTTCCCATTGAAAGTGTGTCGTCTATGTTGGGGCATAAACGCATTGCTACTACGCAACATTATGCGAAGATGGTTGATAAAAAATTGGAAGAAGATATGCAGAAACTTCAGAGTAGACTGAGTGCGTTGGGTGGGAAATAGGGTTGCGTAGAAGTTGCCTAAGTGACGGGCTGATTATTCGGTTATTGGATGGTTTTTTCTGAAAATTTGAGGAAATAATTTTTATGACTGAAAACAAAAACCAAAACAAATGGCTAACGAAAAAAGACTTGACTCGTTACCTCCCCATCTCTCTTCGCTCGATTGAAAATTACGTCAAGAAGGGACTATTCATAGCTCACAAATTGGGTGGAAAAATTTTGTTCAATGTAGAACAGATCGACGAAGCGATTCAGAATAGCGCAACGCCCTTGATGACCCGATTTACGAAAACGAATAAATAAAAACAATGAAAACAACAAACCCTAAATGGCGCTTATGCGCATGCAATTGCGGAAGAGCATTTGCTACAAAGAACAAATCGAAGATTTATATAAACAAGCAACATGCAGATCGCGATTACAATTTGAACAAGAGGAAGGAAAGATTGGAGAAATTGGCTGAGGAGAGAGCCGAGCAGGAAAAGAAGAACAGCTGTGGGTACTATGTGAATGACGAAATTTTAAGAAGATACTTTGAACGCTCTATGTTTAATGAAGTAGAATGTCTTTTGTGCACATTGGAAGACGAAGGATTCAAATCGGAGTACATAACAAGAAGTGTCTTTTTTGCAAACAGAACAATTCATTTGTTTATCGACTTCAGTGTTTCAATTCGAAAGGGCGACTATTCTGGAATAGTAAGAATTGAAAGAAGTGAGAAGTATAGAAATGCAGTTTCAGAAAATATTCCACGGACAACGAAGAAACGAATTACGCGCAGTGCTGAATGGCATAGAACCAAATTGGCTAGGAATTATTGATCGAATTGAATGGGGAAGGGAAGAGCTAAAACGATGTCCCTACGTAGTGCGTATTCGTTTTGTTGAAAAATAACGTTATCTGGAGCAACACTCAATTTCGTGAATGGATTCAACGGTATGAAAATCGAAAATGCAACTCGATGAATACGGATGTAAATTGATACGGCAGAATTTTACGCCAAGGCTATTCTGGTTTCTATGGGTTTACTTATCTTTTTGCGGCTTTTCGTTCGGGCGGGTTTCGAATCACAAAACTGTCAACCAGAACTGAACTTGAATAGAAGCACAAAGTTCCAAGTTTGCGCGTCACCCCGAATGACGCGCAAAACCCTTGTTAGGGCAGTTAATTATAGTCCAATTACTCTGTTCCAGTCTGCAATATACATGTATAATCTTTGAAATTCGGAAGGCAACAACATTCGATTATGTGCAATGAAGTTTCTTGCTTTTTCTATTTCGTCCATTCTTTGTTTAAGCCAATGTTGAGAAGGAATTACATTGCTAAAAAAAGTCCATTTTTCTGTAATTATTCCGGCAAGCATTCCAAAATCAACGAACCCAAGTAAATCTGTCTTTTCACCTTCAAGCCAAGAGTCTTTCAATGCTGTCTCTTGTCGTGATTCCGCATACGTTCTGATTTTTTGTGGAAGTTTAGTCCACCAGTCCACGCCTTCATTTTCATTCAAAGTGTCTCGAATGTATCCTCGAATTTCGTTTTCAAAGCAAAACAAAACTGAATACAATCTTGCCATTTCTAAAGCATTATTTCTTAGTCCGATGTTAAATGGAGCAAGCGATTCGCTTAGTAATTGCTCTTCAACATGAGCAGCATTCGCTCCGATTTGAATTCCTGCGTTTTGAAATCGAGTTGCTTCGGATTCAAACATCAGTCCGCGAAAGAAGAAGTCTCGTATGTCTTTTTTCTTATTCAATTAGGTGGTCTTTCAAAGATTTAAAAATTGCGTTGTATACTTCAACATCTTTAGTTGCTGGCAAATGAATCTGAATATTGTAATGAAGTCCTATATTCGTATGTACTTTATGTTTTATGTCTATTGGGTTAAGATTTTCAGTTGGATTTTCGGGATTATCTTCATTGTGTTGTTTTTTAGAAATCGAAGAAACCCCCGAAATGTCTGCTAAGTTTAACAAAGCAAAAAATGTTTTTGTCATTAAACTTGCAACAGTGTCGCTTGCATTGTGATAACTTTTAAATTTCCCTTCAATTAATGGTTTGTCAGTGGCTGTTGGCCTTTCCTTTATTAGAAAAATATCTGAGTATGCTTCTCTAATCGCATCTGCCATTATTGATAATGAGGCAGAGTGGTTTCGGTATTCTTGATATCGTTGCGTAGGAGTTCCGTCAGCAGTTAAGAAACCTAGAGCTTTAAGTATTGGAATAAATGCTCGATGATTATGTGATTTATACCCCCAGTCTTTTAATAACTGTTGAGTGAATTTAGCTGGAGCTTGTGCGTCTCGTATCTTATTAAAAAAATCGCTAAGTTTTTTAAATTCTTGTGTGTAGGTTGTCGGTAATGCCATTTTTTGTCTATTGTTGTTTTACAGGGCGTTATATAATGACGCATAACGTTTTGCGGTTTTGGGTAGAAGTGGTTTTCGGTTCACAAAACTGTCAATACACCACAAATATTATGCTAGGTAGAGTACAATTAACCAAGATACCGGCATTGAGCCAAACGCATGATAACAGTTTTTTTTTTTTATATCAGTCCGTTCAATGTTGTTTCTTTAATCTTTTTTGCTTCATCATTTAGGTTTGGATAAATGAATCCTTTGTTGATTTTGAAACGAACATCTATCTTGCGTCTTAGATATTCTGCAAGGTCTTTGTGAATGTTAAAGCAGTCAAATGGTGTTAATGCTAGATTCCAACCGTCTTTGTTTAGGTCAGTATTAAAAATGTCTTCGAGTGTCTTTTGGCTGAAAGGATTGAAAATAAAAAGTCCTTCTTGGGGAATTATGTTTTGATTATACATTGAAGTCAATGGTTTTATCGTTCTTATCATTAAATTTCCAAATGGTCTTTTCTCTCCTGTTGATTCTCCTTTACGTTCAAAGTCCGAAATGTAGAAAATACCATTTGATTTTGTATTTCCATTATTGTCGCCAAAGTCATTAAATGATTTTATATCTGGGTAGAGTTCTTTGGGTATAAAGTCAATTATATTTAGTAATTCTTTTTTGTATTTTCTTTTGTTAATTCGATAAACAGAAAAATAGTCATCAATTTTTAATTTACATTCTTCCTTCTTTTTTAGTCCTTCTGTGGCAAAGAAAAAAGCAACATTGTTGTTATAAGTCCAATCCATTAAAGGTGTCGGTGCTCCATAATGTTGAAGCAGACTTAAAATTGGAAATTCTCTATCGCTCCTTGAGTAGTTATATAGTTTAAAAACTTTATTTATAAGTGTATTCCCATTTGCTTTGTCAACTATGTCGCTAATGAATTCAATATAATTTTTATTTGACCATTGACTCATGTCGTTAGAAATCCATAGTCGTTGAGATGAAGTTAGAAGTTTGTATTTTGCTTCTGTCATTCCCCTGTAAATCCATGCAGTAGCGTCAATTTCAGATTCCTTTTTTTCTTCGTCTTGCACGTCTGTGAACCATTTGTCAAGAGCAGTTTTAGTGTCAATCACAAAACTCTCTTTCTGTCCGTTGTTGAAGAAGTTCCTTTTTTGGTCAAGGTCTTTATATGTTGGTAATTCTGCCATAGAATGTCTGTTTTAAAATTATTGGTAACCTGCTTATATGCCTTGTAAATTATCTTCTTGATGACAAACAAAGGCGTTTCATTATTCCGAATGAACGTTATTCCAATTATTACTTCCTTTAGTTTTTATCATTTTTAATTCCCCCCAAATCAATTCAATTTAATACTGCCTTGCAATACGAACTTGTGCGTATATATAGCTGGCGATTTAACGGATATACGACTTTCTACGTATTTATTCAGGCAGGTATAACTAGGTCTTTTGGATTGAAGGTGCTGTTTTCAAAGGGAGAAGGATGATCAAATGTCTTTTTCTTCAAAATTTTAAAAAATGCACTTTATGAACTTCTCTTTTTTTTGTAAGACCTAAACCACAAGAATTTCAAATAGTGACCATAACCCGATTTGAAAAAAAATACAATCATATTCTTCTGCTTGTTTCTTTCAAACATTCAAATTCCTTGCAGTGTGAATAAGGTTTTAGCACAATCGAATAGTCCTGTTTGGAACGGTGTTGAAATGAACTCCAAAGTTCAATATGCCATATTGCCAACTTCTGATTCTGTGATTAAACCCACATTTATTATACAAAACACAGTGAATACTGGCTTTGAGTGGAAAGGGTTAAACTTTGGAATTACTTATTCATACAACAATCCAAGCACCTTAATTGGGGTCAGAAACGGATTTACTTTTCATTTCGTTCCAAACATTAAGGCTATAGATACAGATGCTCTTCAAGCCAAATTATCTGCCGGGATCGAAAATAAATTGGATAGCCTCAATACGCTTACTTCTAATTACCAAAAGCGGATTCAATTTCTAGAAAGCTTCAAAGGAGATAGCATTGAAATGCCGAAATGGAATTTGATAGATACAAGCGCATTAGACATTACACCAGTTGTTCCGGATTCATTAAACATAAGCAATCCTCTTGATTCGCTTTCAAGAGATAAACCAAACTTAAATCCTTTAGGGAACTTAAATGTTTCTGATGAATTGGCACGATGCAAAAGTGAACTCGATAAGTTGAAATTACTTCGTGAACAATACACTTCGCAATTAGCTGGATTGAATGACAAAAAAGAGGCTCTTTTTTCAAACCCCTTTAGTAAGTCTTTACCAACGGAATTGAGAAAGTTTGATATCGGTAACTTCACAGCGAACACGTCTCAGATTTCACTTTGGGGAACTTCCCTTTTTGGGGTTTCTGCAGCATTGAATAAAGGAAGCTATTATCTAGATGCAGGAATTGGCAAGATTCAAACACCGATTTTCCCGGAGCTCGGACAACTCGGATTTTCAAGGCAAATGATGGATGCTGTTTCAGCATGGGGCAAAAACTTGAATTCTTCATCACGCGTTATTTCTTGGGTTGTACTCGGAAAGGGAAGGCCAGAACAATCACATTTCTATATTCAAGGTTTAACAGGTCGCGGGAAAAGAGATTTGTCCGATGCCCAATCGGGAAATGCGGTGAACTATGTTTTAGAAGCGCAAGGACAATGGGTGAGTGGAGGAAGCAAAATTGAAATGAACGCGTCTAAATCTTTTTTGAGTCGTCCTATTAATCTAATGTCAGATGCCAATTCTTCCCGCGGAAGATATGACGTAGGATACGCCTTTCATGTCGGATGGAATCAACGTATTGAAAACACGAATACAGAGATAGCTTTAAAGTCTAATCTATACACTTCAACGTTTAATAGCTTTGGAATTGCTGTTCCGCGACATGATTACCTTCAATCGCAAATTCAATTCAAACAAGGTCTTGGTAAGAAAGCCAATTTTACAATTCAAGCGAAGTACGATCGAAGAGGCTTGAATCAGAAATTATCCGATTTCAAAAGTTTGAATTCTTCCTTACGTCTGAAAATATTCAAGAGAGGAAATTTAACGCTATTGGGTTCGCAAAATAGAGGCTTGATTCAAATTGATACTTCGAGTGTTAGCGTGAACCAGTCTCTTTTGTCAAGCGTTTTCAGTATTCCAATAAAAATGGGAAAGATAGTCCCGATTATAACAGCACAAGAAGTAATAGCCCTTACCACAAATAAAGATGGTTTGAATAAAATAGAAAATTCAAATGTGGCACTTTCACTTGCTAAGAAAAATGTCTCAATGCGATTGGGATATATGGGATTCAAACAAACAAATTCAGATTCTTTATTTCAAGAATCGCATTATGCGGAAGGAAGTGTTGGATTCACAAAGTCTAAATGGAATGCAAGTTTGACGTATAGACAAAATCTTTTCAATGCTGAATCATACGGCTTATCAATCAATAGTGGCCTTACATATTCCAATCTGAAGATTCAGTTCATGGCAGAGAAATATGTTTACGATCCCATTTCAACGCCTTGGCTTTCTCAAGAGGTAGCTGCTCGTTATCCCTACAGAGGAAGTGTACAAGTGGTATACACAATTAAAAATTCGAAATCATGAAGCGGTTTTTACTTCTAGTTTTTATGTTTTGCTCTTTATGGGGCAATAGCCAGGTCGTTATATCGGGCTCTCTTTTTAATGAGTGGAATGCCAGCTTAAATGCATTGACGCAATTGACCTTAGTAAATGCAGATATAGATGCACACGAGGTGAAATTGGTGGTGCAGTTAAAGACGGCTTCAGGAAGAATGATTTTAACAGGTGAGACAAATCAGTTTATTGTTTCTTCAGGAGCTACAGTATTAAGTGGTGTGCCTTTGAATCTATTAAATGTTTCTGATGGCGCAGAATTTTCATCGATGAAAACGTTGGGTGTTCTTCCTTTCGGGAACTATCGCTATTGTGTTAAGGTAGTTCAAAATGGTGTAGAAGTTTTAGACGATTGGTGCGAATCTATTGAGTCGGAATATTCTGAGTTTCTAAATCTGGTTTACCCTTTTGATGGCGACACAGTGTCTACGCATTTACCGGTTTTGTCTTGGATGAATTCTACTGGCAAAGCTATTTGTTCAGGAGAGATGGAATATGTCATTCGATTAACCAAAATTGGAAATGGGCAAACACCGGAACAAGCAATGAATATGAATCCGATTCAATGGTCATTGCGTTGTCTCAATTCGTTTCAAGTGAATTATCCAATTTCTGCAATTGCCCTTGAAGATGGTAAGTCTTATGCTTGGCAAGTTCAACAATACAACGAAGGAAAAGTAGTCAATACAACTGATGTATGGAAGTTTGTTGTGAATACGATACCGGAACGAAAAGACATCAAATATGTTCACGTTCAAAATGGCGAGAATCCCAATTTCATTCAAGTGTTTGAAAAATTGTTTATACGATTCGATGATGCGTACAGTCAAGGTGCAATAAATTATACCATGCTAAGCAAAGATGGGCAGCCATTGGAATTAGCAGTGAATTCAGAGAATCTAACTGGCCAAGCTTTAAACAACGGTTTTAATACCTATGAAATTGATGTTACTGAATTTGCTTTACCAAAGGGCTTTTATACCGTCGTGCTTTCCAATTCCAAGATGGAGAAATTTCGATTAAAAATTCAAGTGTTATGAATTTGAAGAGTGTGCTTTTAAGTCTTCTTGTGGTTGGTGTATTTGCATTAGCGGCAGTGACATTCATAAAGAATAAACCAGCCAAGGTTGTTTATGTAAATATGGATGAGTTATTCAATGGGTTTCAAATGAAGAAGGAATTGGAAAACGATTTTATCTCTAGGTCAAATCAAATTCAGAAAAGGATTGAAACATTGCAGATTAAAATAACAAACTTCAAAGAAGAAGTGAACCAGAAGATTTCAGCAAATTATGTTGATTCTCTAAATCGAGCAAATACGCAACTATCAGATTTGAATAGACAATTTCAGGAAGAGTATATGCCGCTTAAAGAGCAATACGATGCACAAATTCAGAATCAGTTGTTGAATTACATGAAAGAATTTGGAAAGACGAATGATTATGATTTGGTCATTACCAATTTAAATGGAAGCACAGTAATCTTCGGTTCAGATGATGTAAATGTGACGACGGAAGCGTTAGAATTCGTAAATCAGAAATATGCAGGTAAGTAGTAAAATAGGATTACTCTGCTGCTCAATCGCGAGTATGTTGCTGGTCTCCTGTGATCATGCAGTAAAACCTTCTGCAACGGGTATTCCGCAAGTAGAAGGTCTTCCTTCACCTCCGGAAGTGGATGCGTCTTCCGCGGAAAGTGTAAAGAACTATGTTTCTTGGTTGAGTAAAGAAGAGAATGGATTTATTAAACGAAGAGTTTTAGGAAATTTTTATTTCGAAGCATTGATTGAACCTCCAGCATACGCAGTTCTACTAAACCACAGAGGTGATCGAATTACAAGTGATACAGTCAACAATGAAGTGAAAGAGCAATCAGAAATTTTTCAAATGCAATTTTCTATTGGGGCTGACACGCTGAGTAAGGAGCTTTTGAAGTATGCTGTAGGTGATGAAGAGGAATACCAAAGACGAGTTTCTTATTATTCATTTGGCATGGACAAAGATATTTATCTCGTAGTTGGAAGTGATACAATACCCTGCGCCACTTATCAATGGGAGCGAGGATTTGATGCGAGTCAGAAGCTGATTTTTCAGTTGGTTTTTTCAAAGAAACAATGGAAGGAAAACGTAAATGGTTTCCAGTTGGTGTTTTACGACAGAGTATTTAATAACGGCATAATAAAGTTTTTCTTCGGAAAAGAATAGCGTATATAATTTCAAAAAGAAATGAAACAAATTGAACAAAACACCTCAACACGCACAAGATTAATTGCAAGAGTAGTTTTATTGTGTATGTTGTTGCAGTTGGGTCTACCAACTTTTTCATGGGCATTAACAAGTGGTCCTTCACAGCCGGAGGTGCAAAGTTTTACACCCATTGGAACAAGCGATATGGTTGATCCATTCAGTGGTGATTTTAATTACAACATACCGCTAATTGATGTAGATGGTTATCCTGTGAATATTGCTTATCACGCAGGTATTACTCCAGATCAAGAGGCCAGTTGGGTGGGCTTAGGGTGGAATATCAATGTTGGAGCCACTACTCGTGCACTTCAAGGATTACCAGACGATTTCAATGGCGACGAAGTAGAACACAAGTTATCCATGTTGCCCAATGAGACTTGGGGTTTGGGAATTTCAGCTTCATATGAAGTTGAACTTTTTGGAAATTCGAATATTCTAGATTCAGAACTTGGAGTTAAACCTTCAATAAATTTATATCATAATAATTACACGGGCTGGGGATTTTCTTTTTCAGTGGGATTAGGTGTCGCCGCCCCAAAGTATGGATTAACTGCAAAATTGGGAGTTTCAGGGTCGAATACTGACGGTGCTAGTATTCAGCCTAGTTTGGTTGCAGGGAGAACTTACGGTGGTGAAGGTGAATCTAAGAATAATACGAGTATATCATTTGGAGGGTCTTTTAATACCAGAGCAGGTTTGAAATCTTTGGGAATTACTGCTTCAACTAAATCTGAATCATTAAGAAAAAATGGTAAGAATAAAGATTATAGTAGCAATTATTCAGCTGATCATGCGGCTTACACTTGGACTTTTGGCATGCCTACTTACACTCCGGTGAGAAAACAAGATCTGCATTCTTATTCGTTTCGTTTTTCTATAGCAGGTGGTTCAGAAGCTACTGGTTTTTTTCAGAATTATGGATTAAATGGAAGTTACAGCAGGGGTACAATTAAACAAAAAACTTTGAATACTCCGTCATTTGGATATTTTTATTCTGAGAATGCAGGAAAGGCTGACCAAAGAGATTTTAATGTGAATGACGGTGGAAGTTTCAATCCTGCTTCAGATGTTCTTCCAATGACAAATTACACCTACGATGTTTTCTCAATTTCAGGGCAAGGAGCTTCAGGGAATTTTCGTCCAATGAGAAACCAATTGGAAATGTTGAGTGAGCCGGAGACATTTATTACTTCTTCAGTTTCTGGAGATGTTGCAGTTGAAGTTGGTGGAGGATTTGCTTTTCACGGTGGATTGGATGTATCTGTAAGTAGCGATGAAGGTTACTCGGGTAGATGGAGTAGTTCGAATGGTTTGACGCGGTCAAATTTTTCGAATAGTGGCCAGGCACCCGACAAGAAATTTGAAAGTTTTAATTTTCGCGAAGCTTCTGAATTAGCGGTATTAGAAGATGACCAGCGTTTCAATGAATTAGGTGGATTTAGAAATGCGGCTTTTGGTTTGGATCACAACGGTCGCTTTTCAACGTCAGGAAATGATCGAATTGTTTCAGATTTATCGTCTAATTCATTGACGAATTCGAGACGCACAAGTCGTATGAAACGTGCAAGCCAATTCACTTTTCTTACCATGGGTGAATCCAAAGATTTTGCTGTTCAAACAGATGTATTTAACGACGCGGGTTTAAATGATAAACCCAATCATCACATGGGTGAAGTTACTTATACCTCTGCCGATGGTGCAAGATATGTCTATGGTTTGCCAGCATATGTTCATAATCAATTAGACGTTACATTCTCTGTAGGAAGTGACATGCAAGGTAATGGAGGGTTAACTGGAAATGAATCAACGGGAATTGTAACATACGACGATAACGATGATACAGATTTGAATGGTAAAGGGTACGACCATTACATGAGCTCGACAAAAATGCCGGCATATGCCCATAGTCACATGCTTACAAGTATTTTAAGTTCCGATTATGTCGACAGCGACAACATTGCGGGGCCTTCAGACAATGACTTGGGCGCTTACACCACATTTGGTTACACACGTGTAGCAGATTTTAAATTTCGTCATCCTTACGGAGAAAAATCGGCCAATTATAACTCAGGGTTAAAATCAATTTCGTACGACGATAAAGCTTCTTACCAATACGGTGAGAAGGATCTTTATTTTCTGAATAAAATTGAAACCAAGAATTACATTGCCTTATTCGTATTGGAAGATAGACTCGATGGGCTTGGGGTCTTGAATAAAGATGGAGCAAAGAATGCCGGCGTAAAGCAGAAGTGCTTAAAGGAGATAAGACTTTATGCCAAGTCGCAATTCGACGGTTCGGGTAATTTGTTGTCAGGTGAATCACCTATTAAAACAGTTCATTTCGAATACGACTATTCCCTATGTCAGAACTCACCGAATTCAGATGCAACCACACATGGAAAGCTAACCTTAAGGAAGATTTATTTCACCTACAGCAATTCGAATAAAGCAAAATTCAGTAGCTACAATTTTTACTATGCTGGAGAAACCACTTCGGGTGGTGCAATGAATTCTGAATTAAATCCAGATTACAATGCAATGGCTTACGACAGATGGGGTACCTACAAACCAAATAACGGTGCAAGTACTTGGAGCTATAACTCTACGAGTTTATCAAACAGTGAAAATCCATATACACCCCAAGATAAAAATTTAGCAGATAAATATGCTGCAGTTTGGGCGTTGAGCGCAATTCGCTTGCCCTCTGGTGGTTTTATTCAAATTGAATATGAAGCCGATGATTACGCATATGTTCAAGATAAAGATGCCATGCGAATGATGGAAATTGTAGGGACTTCGTCTACAATTGGCTCACCCAATATTGATATTGACATTCAAAATTCGTCACCGGGTGCTGTTATCATTTCAGATCAGTCTTCAGCGGATGTCGAATTTCAATTCAATAGATACATCATTTTTAATCTTCAAAAGAAGAAGATAAATGGACAAGAAACTTCAGAATATGACGAAGACATACAGCATTATTTCACCGATGATAAGTTTGTATTTGTAAAGGCCTTAATTCAATTCAGGCTGAAAAATACAAATGAAGAGTTTTATGAGTATGTGCCGGGTTATTACGAAATAGCCGAGGTAAATGGTCAAAGAGATATAGGTGTAGTTGAGCACAATGGAGTACCCTATGGCTATGTTAGATTTCAATCAGTAAAGTTCAAAGACAACGGAGGCGAAGATAAGTACTCACCCATCACAAAGGCTGGTTTACAATTCGCAAGAATGAACTTAACAAAGCAGGTTATGCAGTCAACAACTGAAGGTGGAAACGCTTCTCAGATATTGTTAGCGATGAAAGATGCAGCCGGAAGTTTGTTGGAATTTTTTAAAAATCCAAATACCCACTTGTACAACGACCACCAAGCTCAGAAGCTTGTAACCATTCGATCGCAAATCCGCGTGAGAGAAGTAAATTCATGTAAGTTGGGGGGTGGACACCGCGTGAAAAGAATTCTAATCAACGATAATTGGGAAGAGCTTAGCGACATTTCAGGAAGTAGTATGACCTATGGTCAGGAATATAATTATACAACGTCGCTTAGCAAAACCAATTCAACAAGAATAAGTTCAGGTGTAGCTCAATACGAACCTCAAGTTGGCGCAGAGGAGAACCCATTTCATCAACCTGTTTTTTATGATGTAAAATTCAAAGGTGTGCCTGACGAACAGTTTTTTCATGATGATCCAATTGGTGAAATGCTTTACCCAATGGCTTCAGTAGGTTATTCGGAAGTTAGAGTGAATAACCTGAGTCGTGAAAATGTGTCTCACAATGCCACGGGGTTTGTTGTTCAAAAGTTCTATACAGCAAAGGATTTTCCAATAATTGCCGACAGAACGATTTTAAATTCTTATCGCGACCGTACGCCGAATTTTAGTCTTCAACTTTTATCCAATTTTAAATCACACAAAGATTATTATACAGGTTCTCAAGGGTTTTATGTTGAAATGAACGACATGCATGGTAAGCCAATGTCCCAGGAAGTTTATGCTGAAGGAGCAACGACACCAAAGTCTTTTGTAAAGTATGAATACAAATTAAACGAGTTGCCAAGTGCAAGCAATAGAAGTAAATTAGATAATCTAGTGACCGTTGTGAATGGAAATGGATCCATTCAAAACAATCGCGAATTAGGAGTTGTATTCGACGCTTATGGCTATGAATCAGAGCAAAACTCCGTTTCGAATGTTTGCAGTGTTTCGCCGAATGTCGATGTGATTGCCTTGCCTTTTGGTCCGTTTCTTATTCCGTCTTTGTGGTTCTCGGGTTCATTTGAGAAGAAACAATTCCGATCCATGACATTAACGAAGGTTGTTCAACGATTTGGTTTGTTGGAGAGGACGATTGCATCGGATGTTGGAAGTTATGTTGAAACCGAGAATTTGGCATATGATGCTGAATCTGGACAACCCATACTTACCCGTGTTACCACAAATTTCAAAGATGAGGTTTACAACTTAACCATTCCTGCTTATTGGAAATACGATCAAATGAATTCTGCTGCGAAGAATATTGGCATGCAAGAAAATTTGAGTTTCGATGGAGTAGGAAAGGCTGTAACCTACAGTGCGAAGAATTATTACACCGAAGGAGATGAGCTTGCATTAACTGGCGGTTCTTTGAGCAACCCAGTGCGTGTTTGGATAATTCAAGTTGCCGATAATTTTGTGCAGGCAGTAGACAAGTTTGGTCACGCCGTGCTTTGTCAAAATGTAAAAGCGAAGGTTGTTCGAAGTGGCTACAGAAATATGCAAGGGGCAGCCATGCAATCCATAACAACTCGAGTCAACCCAATTAATTTGTTAGCAACAAATATTTATTCGAAAGTTATTCAAGCATCGGCAATTGAATACAGCAACGATTGGCAAACGCAATGCAATTGCTTCAACGATGAGAATGGAAACTTAACGACAACGAATCCATTCATTCTTGGAATAAGAGGTTCTTGGAAACCGTCTAAATCTTATAGCTATTTGACAGAGCGCACCCAGAGTGATTTTAACAACAGCACGAATGTCCGTGAAGATGGCTACTTCAAATCCTTTACGCCGTTCTATAAGATTTCTTCAAATGGAATTTGGGAAATTGATACGCGAAATTGGACGTTCTCATCTGCTATTAGCCGATTCGGACCACAAGGGCAAGAGTTGGAAAACAAAGATGCGCTGAATAGATATAGTAGCGCAAGATTTGTTAATCATCAGTCTCTTCCATCAGCAGTCGCGGCAAATACGGCGTACAATGAATTCATGTACGACAATTTTGAATTTAACGGAACAAACTGTGACGATCAGCAATACACGGCGTCTGGTTCAGGTTTTTCTCGATCTTCGGAAAAATCACACACGGGTATATATGCTTTGAAAGTACAAAATACCACAGGTATGATAATGCAGGGAAGTCATCAAACAATTTGCGACGTAAACGAATGTAACTTAAATGTGAATTTTGTTTCGAGTGCGGGTGGTCACAACGTTGTTGTTACCGGTGGAACTCCTATTTATACTTACAATATTGGAAGTGTGAATACAACAGGTAATTCTCCGACGTATTCAAATTGTGGACAGCTTGTTATTCCTTCAGCTGTTCAAAGCGCAACAATTACAGTGACCGATGCAACTGGTTGTGCAGTTACCGCAACATATGTTTCAAATTAATTATTGAATATGCAATTCTCCAAAAAAGTAATTTATTCGATTTGCCTGTTATTGTTCTCGAATGTTTTGCAAGCACAAATTCCATGGACACATGGTACACTTTACGATGGTTTAAACACTCCGAATGTTATTGATACTTTGTTCTCCGATATGCAATACGTCGAAGGATATCAACTTTGTAACAACACCGTAAATGTTCAAACAATAAACGATACCAATGATTTTCACCGCACGGTTCAATGGTACAGTTTTAAATACCAAGGTGAGCCAGATTTGAATCTGTCCTTCTCTGCGAATCTTTGCGGAACTTCGTCCTTATTCGTAAACTCAGACTCTCTGTATTTATACGGACCTTTTGAATCAATTGAAGAAGCTTCAATTAGCGAGAATCTCCCACTTGCTACTCAGCAGAATGCTTTGAGTATTAATTCTTTTGGGGGCGCTTTCTTATCCACGCTTTCAAACGGTTATTATTTCGTAAAATATGTTCTTGATTCCAAATTTGGAGGAACGGTTAATTTGTGCACAAGCGCAACAATGACAGGAGGAAGTTGTCTCCCTATCATACAATGTGAATCAAATCTGACCGCCATTTCTTCCGATGAATACCGTTTGTGTAATTCCATGTCGTGTGATGAGAACTTAACCATCTGTGACGACAATCAAAGATTGTTTTGGTTTTATGATCCTTCGTGTAGTCACACAAATGAAGTTCATCGTTTGTGGTTATCTACACAAATTTCCAATCCATCGAGTTTTGGTTTGTCCATTGACTTCGTAAATAATTTTCCAATCGACTGGAAAGCTCCAATAATTGAAGTGAATTTTTATCCGACTAATTCGTTTTTAGGAAATTGTAGCGGAATCGATTGCAACGGTTCAGGAATTCATTGTTCAGTAGGAAGTGAATCCTGGGATTACAGCTCTTCCTACGGCGCATTATCCGCTGGCGATTATTTGGTTGAAATTGTTTGGTCTACATCAGGACATCCGAAGAATCAATGCAACATTGCAAGTGTTGTGAAATTTTCAGGAGTGAGTTGCCCAGAGCAAATATTTTTAAGCGATTGGGGATTTTCATTGAATGAAGATGGAAATGTATCCATTGGTGAAAATAGCTATTGTGAAAATTGCTTGCCCCGTTTAATGCCTGAGCCATCTAAGAAATATGTCATGGAAGCATGGGTATCACAAGGAATCATTCCTTTCGGTAGTCAAACTTTAACTCATCCACGAATGCATGTCTATGTGCATCATTCGGGGTCTTCAACGGTTGATTCGTATTCGGTAACTCCGAGTACGGTTCATCCGATTGTAGACGATTGGCAATTGGTTACGTTGGAATTCACTACGCCTATCGATATTGATTACGTCGACGTTGCCCTTTCTTCTGACGATGGTTCAATTGTTTACTTCGATGATATTCGTTTTTTTCCGTTCGATGGAAGTATGAAAACTTATGTCTATGATCCCGTTAATCTCCGTTTTGTTGCGGAATTAGATGAAAGACATTTTGCGACGTTTTATGAATATGACGAAGAAGGGAAGTTAATGCGAGTAAAGAAAGAAACTGAACGTGGTGTTATGACTATTCAAGAAACTCACAACAGTACAATTAAACAGCCATAAAATGATACGGTCTTTCTCTTTTGCATTGTTGTTTTTTTTCTGCGTATTGGTTTATGCTCAAACCGAGCGAGAAATAACGCCGTCAGAAGCAAGAGTTTTTTTTAAAGAAATGGCAGAGCAATATCAATCTGCTTGGTCGTTTCAAACAAATTACAAATCTTTTGCAGGAGAGTCGTCGAATTCCGCTTTGGAAGAATTTAAAGGCATTGGAGAAATGAGTCCAACAGCCAGTTATTACGAATTTCCTGGAACCAAAGTTTATTCGAATGAATCTTGGGTCATTCAGATTATTGAGGAAGAAAATAAGATTTATATTTTGAAAAATAAATCGCAACAATCGAATTGGTTGGAAAAGCAATTTGATGAATACTTAAACTACACCTCCAAGATTATTCAAAAATCGAAAAGCAACGGGTTCAAACAAATTGTACTTTTTTTTAACGAGCCTTTTAAGTTAGAAAGAGCGGAATACGGCGTTGATACCTACGGGAGAATATCAAGTTTCACCATGGTTTCAAGGTATTCAAGTCCATTAATAGATGGTGATTTTTCAGAGGAGAATTTTCAAAAGTCGAAGATGACGATTGATTATTTCAATTACAAAAAAGTAGATGTTTTAACACATCAAGTTTCTGATGTTGTCACGAGAATTAACGATCGTTGGATTGGAAATGGAGTTTATAAAAATTTTGAAATTACTGAATTAGCAAATTTTTAATATGAAGTCATTTTTACGTCGTTGGTTTTTTATAATCACCCTCCTCATCCCATCTTTTTCGATCTTCTCTCAGTACCCGCCTGTTACACAACGGTTGCAGTATTCTGCGTCGTTGGGCGATGTAGTTGTTAGCTCCAACCAACAGGTTCAGTTGCCGAG
>JBJOFG010000004.1:0-20640 GCA_046048875.1 Bacteroidota bacterium
GGGGTGAGGAGGTATTTTGAAACAGGGTATTGATGTGCAAATGCACGAGGGTCTTTGACGAGGGCAAAGGGCTTTGCGAGGGTCCTGCGGACGAGGGTGATAAATCACGAGGGCAGCTGCGAATGTCCGAAGGCGGGTGTGTCGATGAGACTATACGTCTTTTGACGAATAATTTATAACAGTCGAGGTGGCTCTATTTAGTATATCTATATTTAACAAGTTGTTACAATTTTAATGTCCAGAATATGTTTAAACTGAATGAATTAAAAAGCGAAGCCAAGCGCGTGTTTGTTCGATTTCCGTTGGTTATTGTTTCGGCGATTTTTGGATTGGCGATTTGGAATGCTCTTATTCAAATGGAGGAATTCAACGCGCAAATGATTGTATTGATTTACGGCTTGTTCTTGGGTATACCCATTCACTACTCAGCTGTTATTGCAAAAGAATGTAGCACGAGCCATCGCATAAAACCTTGGATGTTTATTGGACTTGGAATTGTCGTTCATGGATTAATTATCACCCATCTTCAGCTTTCAAGCGATTTTCCTGAAATAGCGTTGATGACTATTTGTATTTTTTATTTTATCACAAGTCACTTGCTTGCTTCCTTCTTGCCCTTCTTGGTGGGTATGCGAAAGGATTTGTTTTGGAATTTCAATCAATGGATGTTCTCTCGGTTTGCGCTCAGTTCTATTTTTACAGGAATAATTGCAATAGGATTAGGTCTGGCCATAGGTGCCATTCAATTGCTTTTCGGAATGTTTGAAGACGGTCGATTTATTGCTGAAGTTTTAATTACTGTTTGCGGTATTTTTCACATTCTCTTCTTTTTTGCAGGAACCCCAACTGAACTGAATCAAGGCAATTGGGTTGTGGATCCTCCAAAACCTTTTCGCATTTTAGTTCAGTATATTCTTGTTCCACTTGTTGTCTTATACCTCTCTATACTTTATATCTATCTGGCAAAAATTTTATTCACGTTTGATTTGCCGAAGGGAAATGTGAGTATTTGGATATTGGTATTTTGTACGTTAGGAATTTTGACTATTCTTCTCGCAGAACCCTTCCGAAAAGTCGAGTCGAATTGGGTTGGTAAACTGACGAAAATATTTTATTGGCTCATGTTGCCTTTGCTTGTGATGTTGTGGATTGCCATCTGCACGCGTGTTCTCGCATACGGATTAACGGAGTCGCGGGCTTTGGTTCTGTACCTAGCCATTTGGCTAACGTTTATTTCATTGTACAACGGGTTTTATAAAAAGAAATCGTTGTTGGCCTTCCCAATTTCCCTTTTCATCATAACCTTTTTATACCAATGGGGTGGACCGTTGAGCGCACATTCAATCAGTTTCAAAAGTCAGTCGAAACGCACTGAAGAAATCATGAATCGAGATAGAATTGAAGAAGAAGAATTGAGTAGTCAATTGATTTATATGTATAACTATCAATCTGAACATACGGATTGGTTTGAATCGAATCAGTTGCCTTTGAAGGAACATGATGGTGTAGGTGGCTATCAATTAATTTCAGACCTTCTCGATTCAGATCGATTCAGAGATAAGTTAATCCGAACGTCAGCTGCCGATGAAGAAGCCGTCGAGAGCGGAGTCAGGTATGTAAGTGTTAATTTGAATGAAATCTCTGTTCAAGGGTTCAGTGAACTGCACTTTTCGACTTTCGGCTCCAAGGCGAAAATCTCAGACTTCACCGTAACATACAAAGACAATGGAAAAGAGATTATTCGGGAATTCAAAAACGAGTTTTATTCTTTTTGCGAAGCCCTTGATAGGCAAGCAGCAAATCAACCTGCATTTACCTACGACTGGTCTGAAGATGGGAAGCAATTTCGCTTGGTCATTTATGAATATAATTACCCATTTGCCCCTTCTAGTTCTGAAGGCAGTTCTGTAAATGAAGGAGTGTTGTTGGTTCGATAGCGTTGCGAGGGCTACTGGCGTTGCGAGGGTCTACGACGAAGGTGATAAATCACGAGGGCAAATTGCTTTGCGAGGGCAACTGTTGTTGCGAGGGTCTACGACGAAGGTGATAAATCACGAGGGCAACTGGCGTTGCGTTTTTTGTTATTCGTTTGAAAAATTGGCTGAATGTATTGTTTTTACTTGAATGTAGAGGTTCAGTCAAATAGTTATGGGAATAGGCGTTTGTAAAGAAGTTCAAATGCGTAAAACATCTTTGTCGAAAATTTTAGAAGATGTTACCTGTACACACAAAATCAAAAGAATTCGCAATCGCAATTGTCAAGTTGGGAATGAGATTGCAAAAGACAAACAGAGAATTTAATCTTTCGAATCAACTTATTCGAAGCGCAACTTCAATAAACGCGAACCTCCATGAAGCCAGAAGCTCGGAATCTTTGAAGGATTACACGCACAAAGTTTTTATTGCTTTCAAAGAATCTCGTGAAACTCATTCATGGCTGACCTTGCTTAAAGAAACAGAATACATTTCTGAAGAAGAATATTCAGAATTGCACAAAGAGATAAACGGCATTAGTTCAGCCCTATATGCTATTACCACAGCAATGAGGAAAAAACTCGAAGCTCAAAAGAAATCAAAATAATTAAAAGTGATTTTTCACCCTCGCAACTTCAGTTGCCCTCGTCGAAGACCCTCGCAAAGCCATTTGCCTTCGCCGCAGGCCCTCGTGATTCATCACCCTCGCAAAGCCATTTGCCCTCGCAACGAAGTTGCCCTCAAGCTTGCTTTCTCTCCGCAAAATACTTCTGCAACTCCCTCTTCACCTCATCTTTCAACACCCACAAACCAATGAGGTTCGGGAAGGCCATGCCTAAGATCATCATGTCGGAAAAGTCCACGACTGCACCGAAGCTGCTTACGGTTCCGAGAACGGTGCAGAATAAAAAGAGGAGATTGAACGATTGCTTAATCCACCATTTTTCGCCGAAGAGATAAGCCCAACTTTTCATTCCGTAATATGACCAAGAAATCATGGTGGCATAGGCGAAGAGTACAATGCAAATTAAAAGAATCCAATCAGTCCCAGGAAAGACAGAGCGGAAGGCTGCTGCTGTTAATGCGCTGCCGTTTAATCCTTGCGGATCGGTAGCGAATCCAGTGAATACAAGAACGAGAGCGGTCATGGTGCAGACAACAACGGTGTCAATAAAGGGCTCTAACAACGAAACCATTCCTTCCGTTACAGGCTTGTTTGTTTTCGAAGTGGAGTGTGCAATACTTGCAGAACCAATTCCAGCTTCATTGCTGAATGCCGCTCTGCGGAAGCCCATCATCATAACACCCAAGAATCCTCCTTTCATTCCATCGGGAGAAAATGCGCCATTGAAGATTAATGAAGCAGCTTCGCCGATGTGAGAAATATTCATTCCAATAATCGTCAATGCAAATCCGCAATAAACCACTACTAAGGCTGGAATCATCTTGTCCGTTACACGCGCAATGCTTTTAATTCCACCTACAATAACAAATCCTACGGCAATGGCGAAGGCTATTCCAATCCACAAAGCATATTGCTCCGATCCGGGAATCGTCGTCTTCACCATGTCAAATGCCTGATTCGCTTGTACCATGTTTCCGCCGCCCAACGTTCCGCCCACACACATGATGGCGAAGATGACAGCCAATATTTTTCCGCTTCGCTGCCATCCTTTTTTCGCGAGCCCTGCGCTGAGGTAGTACATAGGCCCTCCGCTCACTTCACCCGATGGAGAAATTTTACGGTACTTCACACCCAAGGTGCATTCAACGAATTTGGTGGTCATGCCGAACAGTCCAGCTACAATAATCCAAAACGTTGCACCCGGACCACCAACGGCAATGGCAACAGCCACAAGCGAGATGTTTCCTAATCCCAACGTTCCGCTTAGCGCAGCAGACAAGGCCTGGAAGGGAGTAACTTCCCCTTCATCTGTTTTCTTGGTGAATTGTCCAAAAGTGATTTTCCATGCATGACCAAAGGCCCGAACATTAATGAATCTGAAATAAAGGGTGAAGAATATCGCGCTTCCAATCAAGAGAACCACCACCAACCAGATTTCAGTTTTTACAGGATCTCCATTTGGATGCTTGATTTGATTTCCATTGCTATCATATAAATTTTGATCATACAGATGAAGGGCTGCAAACGGGTCGTAGAATAATACCACTCCAAAAGCGTCTACAATAGGGACGAAGAGCGAATTCATTTTTTCTTCGCTCGAAATTGCGGGAATGACAAACGTTTGTTCTTGCACATTCCCGTTTTTGAATTTCACGGAAACGGTATAGTTAATCCCCTCCTTCAATCTCGTGGCAGAAATTGAATCAACACTCTGAAGGTTCGACCAATGGGCCGTTTCAACGCTGTCGGTACTGACAACAGTCGCGGACCCGTCTCCAATGTTGTGTGAATTGGCGTTCAATTGCAGTTGGAAATTTTGTGCGCTTGTGCTTCCAACAGAAAAAATGAAAGCCAAAGAATAGAACGGTTTTAGGAAAGGTTGAATCAATCTCATGGGCTAAAAATAGGCTATTTCAGTAAGTTAGTTCAACATGTGAATAGGTTGTGAATATCTGAATTCGATGAACCAAGATTTTTTATTCATCTTTGTAGAGTTATGGCAGAAAATTTCATCGTTTCAGCAAGGAAGTATCGCCCAGACAACTGGGATTCAGTGGTTGGACAAAAGTCCATTACCACCACTTTGCGCAATGCCATTGAAACCAATCAGATTGCTCAAGCTTATTTGTTCACGGGTTCACGTGGAGTTGGAAAGACTTCATGTGCGCGGATTTTCGCGAAAGCCATTAACAACATGCTTGATGCTACGCCTGAAGAATTGGCGTTCACCATTTTTGAATTAGATGCTGCCTCGAACAACGGGGTAGACGATATACGTGCTATTGTAGACACCGTGCGCATTCCACCGCAAGTGGGAAAGTACAAGGTGTATGTGATAGATGAGGTTCATATGCTTTCTGCTGCGGCATTCAATGCGTTTTTGAAAACGTTGGAAGAGCCACCAGCACATGCTATTTTCATTTTAGCAACAACAGAGAAGCACAAGATCATTCCAACCATTTTAAGTCGTTGTCAAATCTTTGATTTCAATAGAATCAAGGTGAAAGACATGACCGAGCATTTGCAACACATTTGCAAACAAGAAGGCATTGAAGCCGACGAAGATGCGTTACACGTGATTGCAACGAAAGCAGACGGCGCCATGCGCGATGCCTTGTCGATCTTCGATCAGGTGGTTGCTTTTTGCGGAAGGAAACTAACTTACGATTTAGTTATTCAGAACTTGAACGTACTCGATTACGAATACTACTTTAAGCTAACTGATTTGTTCTTTAAAGAAGATATTCCAAACGCCTTATTGGTGTTGAATGAAGTTGTTGAAAAGGGATTTGATGTTCACCACTTCGTTACTGGTTTAGGTGCACACTTCAGAAATTTATTGGTTTGCCGCGATGCGCAAACGCTGTCATTGATGGAAGTGACTGAAGGTGTTGCTGCGAAATACAAAGACCAGGCTGCAGCTAGCGACTTGCGTTTCCTCATTCAAGGAATTGATTTAGTAAACGACGCTGACTACCACTACAAGTCGTCTCGTCACCCGCGTTTATTGGTAGAATTGTTACTCATGAAATTGTGTAGCGTTCCGCAGAATTTGCGTGAGGGTGAAAAAAAAAAGTGAAGATCCTAGCGTTTCGCGGAGCTGAAAAGTTCATCGGAGCGCCACAAGCGAGATCTTCAAATCCAGCCCCTCAAAAAGAAAGCAAACCCGATAACGAAATCGTTATTGAAAAATCGGATGCACCTGTTATTGGCTTCAACAATGAAAAACAACTTCCGAATAAAACCACGCTTGATCCCGAAAAAAGAAAGCTCGTTGGATTATCTCCCGACAATATTTCCATCAGATACAATCCGCAAATTCAAATTGAAACCGCGGCCGATGAGCCTGAGGTAGAGGAGAAGGCAGATCGCATTTACACAGAAGAAGAAATTCAAAATGCGTGGAATGGATATGTAGAAGAATTAATGGACTTCAATTCTCAGGCCGCCTCTGCGCTGAAGGTGACGAAGTTGATTGTTCATCCGGAAAATGAACTTCAACTTATTTTTCCGGGAACCACTCAGATGGAATACTTCAATGAAGAGCGTGCTCCCCTCATGGGCTTCCTACGCAAGCGTGGAGTGGTAGGGTTGAAGTTGAAAATGGAAGTGGCTCAAAGTAATTCAGTGGCGCGCGAAATTGTAACCGATCGCGCTCGCTTCGAAAAGATGATGGAGAAAAATCCTGCGGTGAAAACCCTTTGGGAGCGTTTCAAATTGGTAATCGATTAATTCATGCGCGTAGACAAATACCTCTGGTGTATTCGTGTTTTCAAGACGCGATCGATCTCTACAGCCGCATGCAAAGCAGAAAAGGTATGGGTGAACGGCGAGTTTGTAAAAGCTTCGCGAGAATTGAAATTGAAAGATGTCGTTCGTGTTCGCAAAGGTCCCATTCATTTTCAATTCGAAGTCATCGATTTTCCAAAAAGCAGACTCGGAGCGAAGTTGGTTTCAACCGTAACAAAAGATGTTACCGAACCCGATGAATTAGCAAAGTTGGAACGCATTCAATTGCAGATGAAGGCTACGCCTTATTTCGGAGTGGGAAGGCCTACGAAGAAAGACAGACGCATGCTCGATGACTTTATGTATTACGAAGACGTAGATCAAGATGACAGCGAATAACGGTCTTGCACGCAGGCTTCAACCCGAAGACATTCAGCAATTACGCAATGAAGTGTTGTGGCCACACAAGACCTTCGAGAATTGCATTCTAGAAACAGATCGACTTTCGACTACGTTTCATTTTGGTGTGCAAATAGACGGTCTCTCCGTTGCAACGGTAACCCTTCAGCAAGAAACTTCCAGTAAACTTTCACAAGAAAAACAATACAGACTTCGCGCCATGGCGGTTCGTGAAGGGTACAGAGGACAAGGCTTTGGCGATGCCATTGTTGAAGAAGGGGTGAAGTATTTATCTTCATTGGGAATTCAAGTGGTCTGGTGCGATGCTCGCGTGGCCGCATTAAATTTTTATCGTAGACTTCAGTTCGAAGAGTTGGAAGAGGAATATGAAATTCCAATCATTGGCTTACACAGGTTTATGTGGAAAGTATTAAGTTCGCATTCATGAACAGCATTTTTCTCTCGATAAGAACGCATTCAAATGCATGGATAACAGCTGTCCTTGCGTTCGTTCTATTCGGAGTGGTTTCTTTTACCAATCATATTTTGTTTCGAACGTATGCCCTAGACCTTGGGCTGTATACAAATGCCTTGTATGATTATGCGCATTTTCGTTTTGCCGACACTTCGCTTTTCCTTCCAGAGAACAAAAATTTGTTGGCCGATCATTTCGATCTGTATCTCATGTTGTTCTCACCGCTTTCATGGATCTTCAAATCGTACACGCTCCTCATAGTGCAGTGTTTGGCGGTAATTGCAGGAGGATTTGGTATTTATTTTTTGTTGAATGAAAACGAACAAACGCGTCCGTTTCGAATTTGGGGAATGACAATTTTCTATCTGTTCTTCGGAACACTTGCAGCCTTGGCCTACGACTATCACAGCAATGTTATTTCAGCCATGGTACTTCCATTTTTCTTTTTGATGGTCAGTCGAAAAGCATGGGGAAAAGCATTTGCCTTACTTGTATTCATGTGTTTAGGGAAGGAGAATGTTTCGTTATTTCTGTTTTTCGTTTCACTCGGATTGTTTTGGAAATATTTTAAGTGGAAGGAAAGTAGAAAGCCCCTTTTTCTTTTTGCAGTGTTCAGCGTCGTTTACTTTTTGTTTATGGTGAAGTGGGTAATGCCTACCATTGCTGGAGAAAAAGACTTTGTTCATTTTGGGAAATACCCAGTGCTTGGGGGCGACATGACGGCTGCAATCAAATTCATGATTATGCATCCACTGGAATTTATTCGATTGCTTTTCGTGAATCACATGCCTGAAGATCCAACGTACAACAACGAAAAAGTATTTTTCTATTTGGTATTATTCGTTGCGGGAGGCTGGGCGCTTTTTGTTCGTCCATGGTATTTTGTGATGATACTTCCCATTATCATTCAAAAGGAATTGACGAATCAACCAAGCACATGGGGATGTGTTTATCAGTACTCGATAGAGTTCGCTCCTGTTGTGGTTGTTGCTTTGTTTGAAGTGGTTTCAAGATGGAAATTCAATCCAAGTCGAATTGGAGTGGTATTGTTGTTTTTTACACTTTCGAGCACGGTTTACGGATTGGTTGAACGTTCGAAGGCGTGGGAGAAAGAACGATTTATTTTTTGGCAGAGGCCTCACTTCAAGCCGCATTACGATTTAACCGATGTGAAGATTTTAATGAATCGAATTCCTGAAGACGCTGCGGTGATGGCCAACTCAGCGTATGTAGGTCAGTTGGCTTATCGCGACAAATGCTACACGCTGCCCTTCGTAAAAGATTCTGAATTCATTTTAATCAGTGCGACTGAATCGACATATCCATTAAGCGTAGATCAAACCAATGAGTTTATTCAAGCGTTGCAAGTGGATAGCACCTGGAATTTAGTAGAGCAACGCGGACATGCGTATCTATTTCAACGCAAACCGTAGTTCCAATAGGCTGGCGTTGTCGGAACTTCTGGAAGCTGAATGATTTTCTCCATCCAAAGAACGTCGTGCCATTGATTCAATTTGAATCCAACATTTGTGTATGTTGCGAATTTTTGAAATCCCATTTTTGAATGAAAGTTCACGCTTGCATCGTTCGGAAGCGCAATAACAGCAAAGGCTTTGCAAATATGAATGCTTTGAAGTTCTTTGAAAAGGTCATTGTAAAGGGAAGACGCAATTCCTGATTTTCTTACGCTCTCTTCCACATAAATTGAAACTTCGACATTCCACTGATAGGCCAATCTGTCGCGGTATGCAGAAGCATAGGCATATCCAGCAAATGCACCATCGATCTCTGCAATGAGATAGGGAAATCTTTTAGAAATAGCATCAATGCGTTGCTCGAATTCTTCAAGCGATGGCGCTTCAAGTTCGAAAGAAACGGCTGAGTTGACGACATGCTTAGCATACAGATTCAGGCATGCTTGAGCATCATTTTTCGTTACTGGACGAAGTCTTAAACTCATCTTCGAATGACGCGTTCAAGTGTTTTTCCCTTTGAGGAATTTATTTCAACAAAGTAAGTTCCTCTTGTCTCGGGAAGTTGAATTCGCGCGACAACGCTACCAATTTTTCTTCTTTCGATAAATCTTCCATCAAGAGAATAAATTACTATTTCGTCCACAATCATTCCATTCGCGGTAAGGTTTACCCAACCGTCCTCCGTAGGATTCGGGAACAATAAGAAAGTAGGAATACGAATTTCTTCAACACCAACGATTGTGCTCATGAGTGTTTGTGCGCCTACTTGAATTGGATCTGCTCCTTCTGCATCGTACATAGAACGGAACGAATTGATGGTCTCATTGTCAAAAGTGAACATTTCGTCTAGGTATGTTGGAGGTACCGTTTGATACATCAATCGCGCTGTCACGTGAAGATTTCCAGAAAAACCGTTCAACGGAATGTGAACGCGAATTTCATCTGTTCCACTGCCTTCATTGCCGTTCGGGAAATGATTGAAGTTCGGGTCGTAAAGAGCAGCACCAACAATTTTAGTCGTGTCGTACGAAGCGTGGTTCACTGAAAAACCAATAGGGGTTAGTCTGTTGTCTTTAATCATGGTTGCCGCACGCTCAAGAACGGTAGTTTTATTTCCGTTCACATCGCCCATAACCATTTCATAAATCTGAACCTGATCTTCCGCCGTAATCAGGTCGTAGTGTGGCTCCCAGGTGTTATCCTCACCCACAAGGCGATATTGATTGTCCATTTTACCGGAGTGGAAGATTTCGTTTCCTGCATCATCAACAGCTATTATTTCAACATAAGCTCTTCGTGAGGGGTATCCACTCGGGAATTTGTGGCCTGCGAGATTCGATAATTTTAGTTTGTATTTCGCGGTGTCGTTTTCGATTGCGGTCTCTGATAGAGCGACAGTTGCAGTTTCATGTTCAATCTGATAAGTAGAACGTTCTATAACCGTATTGAAGTGTTCTTCTGTTGCCGTAACACCCAAAGCTGCCGCATTGTTTTTGAGGAGACCAAGCATGAATGTATTTCCTCCAACAAGCCAGTGCTGTCCATAAGGTTGACGTTGAGGAAGGAATAAATATCCGGATGCAATAACAATTCCTTCGCCGGCATCTGGCATGTGACAGCCTTGACATTCTTGTTGAAGTCCTGGAGTGTCGTTGTATGAAGAATTCAACCACTCGTGGTAAGTCGCTTGCTCAATGAAATCTGAGCCTGTGTAATTCCCTTCAAGGTCTGCCGTGTGGGTAGATAACGAGTGGCAGCCTGCGCACATTTCAGATTGACGAACTTTTGCATGTCCAAGCGGTCTGTAACCCACGAAGCTTTGCATCATGGCTTCAAAGATTGGTACCTGTTGCTCTTCGGTAATGTATGGACCGTAAATGGTGTCTTTGTGAAAGAATAATTCGCCGCTAAAATGTTTTCCAACTCCTTGTGGACCGTCCATTTTCTGTTGGTGACAAGCACCGCAGTTTACCCCGTCTCTTGCGAGTGAGTCGAGCGCCAATTCTTCAAGAGTGTAATTAGGGTTGTTGTTCTGCAATAAATTGGTAAATCGTCCAACGGGCGCATGGCAAGAGGTACATTTATTAAGTAGCTCTTGACTGTGCGCTGGGTTTACTAAAATTTCATGATTCACTTTCGCTTTCCAAAATGGGTCTTTGGCGGAATTAGCCATCATTGACCCTCTCCAGTTTGTTGCGGGGCTGACATCTGAGCCTTCGGCATTTATATTCGCGAAATCTACAGGGTCATCGCCATGACATCCACCGCATCTTCCAGATCCAGTAAAGAATCCATTATCTCCAACAGGTAAATTTGTTTGCGTTAAAAGTTTAACCATTTCCATACTTCCGTGATGACCTTTTTTCGGCTTCTCATCAGACCATGAAATATTGAATAAGGAGACAACAGTTAACAGCATCAAAAATGCTGTTAAAGATTTATTTTTAGCGCAGAGCGTTGGGATTCTCGACATACGATTTTTTTCAGTAGGCGAAAGATACATTTCATTCCCCTTAAGCAAAAAAAAATATTTTCGCGATTGTTGGAAAATCTTCGAATAATCAGGAAAATACGATTTCGTTAATAGGTGGTTCAGCGAAATTGTCGTTAATGGCCTTCAGCAAGTCTGTCCTCGATTGGAAAAGTTCGGCCCTTAATGGAGCAGATTCGAAATGCAAGTGAAGTTGATTTCCTTTGATGGTAATTTGCTTGGTCTTTTTGTAAAGAATTGGACCGACAGCTTTTTCGTAGGCTTCAATAATTTGCAACTCATTCAATTTGCGTTGAAGAGGTGATCGTCTAATCCACTCGCCAATTGCGTCTTTCAGAGAGAATTCGTTTCGTGTGCTCATGACTGGTGTGCTTCTTCAGGTTGAATGAAATTGTTTTGTAGAGAGATGTTCGAAAATGCCATACCCACCTCTTTCAACAAACGAGGTGTTTTTTCAGGGTCTGTATCTGAAAGGAAAATTTGAGAAGTCGTGTTTTCATTCAGCCAATTCAATAAAGACCGCAAGCGATTGTCGTCGAGCTTTTCAGCAATATCATCGAGAATGAGTAAGGGTGACTTATTCAAAAGTCCTTTGGTGTATTCCAATTGAGCCAATTTCAAAGCCAATAAAAAGGTTTTCTGTTGACCTTGTGAAGCAAACTTCTTGAGCATTTTTCCCTGAAGTTCAAAGGCAATGTCGTCTTTATGAATTCCTTTAGTGGTGCGTTCTGCGTGGATGTCCCGTTCAAGACTTCCTTCCAACAAGATTAAATAGTTTTCTTCGTTTACTTCCGTTTCATAGCGCAGGACAGGAAGTTCTTCGGCCTGTGAAATTTCATTGTAAATCGATTCGAAAACGGGGGCGAAACTCTCAAAGAAACTTTTTCGAGCGAGGAAAATCTGAGTTCCGCTGAAATTCAGTTGTTCGTTGTAGATCGAAATAATCTCTGCCAATTCCGATTTGCCGTATCGGTTGTTTTTCAGAACAGCATTGCGCTGGTCGAGGATATGGTTGAATTGAATGAGCAGTCTGAGGTACTCTGAAGAGGTCTGTGATAAAGTTTGATCCAACCAGCGTCTGCGAACATCGCTCGCTTCTCGAATTAAATCAATATCGTTTGGCGTTACCATGACTAGGGGCAATACGCCTATGTGCTCTGAAAGTCTGTCGTATGCTTTGCCGTTTTTACTCACCTGTTTCTTTTTATCTCGAAACAAGGCATATGAAATCTTCAACGGATCGTCTTCCAATTCATACTCGCCATTCGCAGCTCCCTGCTCTTTTCCATCTTGAATGGAAAAGCTGTCGGTATGCGAAAAATAGCTCTTGCAAAAACTAAGGCTGTAGATAGCGTCTAGGATATTGGTCTTTCCAATGCCGTTTTTTCCCAATAAACAATTCACACGGGGGCCAAATTGGGCCTCGTATGCAGCATAGTTCTTAAATTGAAAGAGCTGAAGTTTATGGAGCGTGATTTTCGACATACAATTAGAAGTGTCAAAATTATTCGGAATTTAGTATATTCGCACCTCAATTTACGCACATGTCAAAGAAAAATATCGTAGACCAAGAAGTTAACAACAACGAAGCACATGCTTCAAACACAACTTCTAACTTTTTCGAAAAATACAGAAAGCCATTGATGGCGGTGGGTATTGCTTTGGTTGTTGGTGTTGGCGGATACTTCGCTTACGACGCAACTATTGCACAACCTCGTGAGCGCGAAGCGGCTAACGCTTTGTGGAAAGCTCAGTACTACTTGTCAATCGACAGTATTGATTGGGCGTTGAATGGACATGAAGATGCTCCAGGTTTTCAAAGTGTTATCGATAACTACGAAGGAACGGATGCTGCTGAGTTAGCGCATTACGGTGCTGCTATTTGTTTCCGCTCGAAAGGTGATTTCGGAAACGCTTTGGCTCACTTCAAAGAAGTGAACGTTGATGATCAAGCGATTTCAGTCTATGTACTCGGAAACATTGGTGACATGAACGTTGAAATGGGGCAATTGGACGAGGCTGTGAAGTATTTCGAAAAAGCTGCTGCTCAGTCGAAGTCTAACGGTACTCGTGACGCTTTAGCAGGTGAGTATTTGTTGAAAGCAGCGCGCGTTTATATTGAGCAAGGAAACAAAGACAAGGCGAAAGAGACCTTGGAGAAAGCAATGGAAGGAATCGACAATCGTTCTGCTACATACACTGAGGCAGACAAGATGTTGAACTTCTTGAAGGCACAAGGATAATGGCTACAGTCAATCTTTCTGAGGAAAGAGCAATTGTTCTTCCTGAAATTCAAAATCACCGAGTGGTTATTTTAGTTTCAAGATGGAACCATGATATTACAGAAAATTTATACAACGGAGCATTGGAAACATTGCTCCGTCTTGGTTTTCAATCGTCTCAGATTGAAAAGGAATATGTTCCTGGAAGTTTTGAATTACCTCTTGGAGCGAAATGGGCAACTGAGAAGCCTGGAGTTACGGGTGTTATAGCTTTAGGTTGTATCATACGTGGTGAAACCCCACATTTCGAATACGTCTCAATGGCAACCGCGCAAGGGATTCAAGACATCGGATTGCATTCAGGAAAGCCTGTTGTGTTTGGTGTTCTTACCGACGATCACATTGAGCAAAGCCGTGCAAGGAGCGGTGGAGTGTTAGGAAATAAAGGCGTCGATTGCGCCCAAGCTTTGGTTGAGATGTTGGCGCTTCAGGCCAAATTAAAGTCTTAAAGTTTACATCGAGTTTCGTAAATTCGTTCAATGCGCAAAGTGCTACTCATTGGATGTTTTGGTCTGCTTGTTCAATTTGGACTAGCGCAGGTTGTTCATTTTATAGAGAACAAAGGACAATGGCCTTCACAAGTGAAGTTCAGCGCAGCGACAGAAAATGGCCGGACGTTTTTCGAGAACAACGCCTTCACCCATCACTTCTTCGATTTATCTGAAATAGCGAAAGCACATGCCGGAAAGGAGTTCGAGCCAGTGATGCGCGGACATGTTTTTCGTCAGGTGTTTCGAAATGCTCATTCGGAAAAGGTTATTGCAGATGCCTTTCAACAAACACGATACAATTATTTTTTAGGAAACAATCCGTCGAAGTGGGGAAGAGATTGCCGCGAGGCAAAGGGCTTCCGATATCAGAATTTTTATTCAGGTATCCATCTGCACGTTTATCAGAATGAATTTTTCATGAAGTACGATTGGGAAGTTCAGCGAGGTGCTTCGCCGTCACAAATTCAATGGTCTTATGAAGGAACCGATGATGTTCGCATTGAAGACGGAAGGCTGATTGTTCGGACTGCTTTGGGCGAAATAGTAGAGCAAATTCCAATCGCTTATCAATTGATTCCAATGGAGGGCGAGGCTGCTGGAAGCAATCCGCCTATTAAAATTCGTGTCGATTGTTCTTTTGTGAAAAATGGAAATGTCATTTCATTCCGATTGGGGAAATACAATCCCAAGCATGCGCTAATCATTGATCCAGAACTTATTTTCTCATCGTACAGTGGAAGTTTTGACGATAACTTCGGATATACCGCGACATACGACAGTCAAGGCAATTTGATTTCGGGAAGCAGTGCATTCGGTCAGGGGTATCCAACAACTTTGGGCGCTTATCAAACGACGTGGGGTGGAGGAGACGGACAGGGGTCTCTAGCTGGAACGGATATGGCCATCTCGAAATACGATGTGTCTGGAACATTTATGCAATGGAGTACATTCTTAGGTGGAGCAAATGACGATCTTCCCCATAGCTTAATTTGTAACAGTAACGATGAGCTGATTGTACTTGGTTCAACATCAAGTGGGAATTTTCCTGTGACTTCAAATGCATTTGACAATTCGTATAACGGTGGTTTAAATTTCGCACCATTTGGTGTGGGGGTTCAGTATGTGAATGGAAGTGATATTGTTGTTGCGAAATTAAATGTCAATGGAAACACACTCGAAGCATCTACGTTTGTTGGAGGAAGCGGAAACGATGGCGTGAATACCGCTGCGGGTTTGAAGTTTAATTACGCCGATGAATTTAGAGGAGAGATTGATTTAGATGCGAATGACAATGTGTATGTCGTGAGTTCGACTTATTCGATAAATTTTCCAACTGTTAACGCTTTTCAATCGAGTCTGGGTGGTTTGCAAGATGCGTGTCTTTTTCAATTGTCGAGCGACTTATCTCAAATGAATTGGAGCACTTACCTCGGAGGAAGCGACGACGATAGTGGATTTAGTTTAGCGGAAGACAATAGCGGAAATATTTATGTATGTGGAGGAACTCAATCCACGGATTTTCCAATCGCGGGAAATGGATATGGTCAAGTTTTCAATGGCGGCAATAGCGATGGTTGGATTGCAAAGTTTAATCCTTCGGGAACAACTCTACTTGCTTCAACCTATCTCGGGAGCAATGTGTTCGATCAGCTTTATTTTATTGAAACGGACAATGCCGACGACGTTTTTGTATACGGACAAACGCGCGCTGCGAATTCAACGTTTGTGGTGAATGCCGGATTCAGTCAGCCCAACAGCGGAATGCTAGTCACGAAATTTCCGAATGATTTGTCTTCTATTTCATGGAGCACGGTATTCGGAACAGGAGACGGAAAGCCCAGTCTTTCACCCACTGCATTTTTGGTGGATGTGTGCGGAAAGATTTACCTGAGTGGGTGGGGTGGAGCAGTAAATCAATATTCAACAACGGAAACAGGATATACCACGGGCTTAATTACAACACCAGATGCATTTCAATCCACAACAGATGGGAGTGATTTCTATTTACTTGTTTTAGAGGCAGACGCGAGTGCTGTGACTTATGCTTCTTTTTTTGGAGGAAATGTAAGTTCCGAGCACGTAGACGGAGGAACTAGTCGCTTCGATAGAAAGGGTATTATCTATCAGAGTGTTTGCGCAGGTTGTGGCGGAAATAGTGATTTTCCAATTTATCCTGCGAATGCCGTTTCGGCCATTAACAACAACAGTTGTAACAACGGCGTTTTTAAATACGATTTTCAATTGCCGTTAACGGTTGCAAGTTTTAACGCTCCGCCTTTGTTGTGTGAAGGTTCAACCATTCAGTTGGTGAGTAATTCTTCTTTGGCAGCCTCCATTCAATGGCACTTCAGTGATGATAATTCAACTGTATTCGGAAACAGCGTAGTTCACACTTTTAATTCTCCGGGCACCTACACCGTTACGCTCACTGCTCAGAATCCTGTTACCTGTAATGCCGTAGATACAATTTCTAGAACCATTACGGTTGTTGCGCCTATTGTAGAGTCGTTGAATGACGTTACGGTTTGTGAAGGCGTGCCTATTCAGATAGGAGAAGTGAGCGCAGACCCAAATGCCTTATACACTTGGACTCCGAACGACGGGAACTTAAGCGATGTGAATAGTCCACTTCCCATTTTTACAGGAAATGCAAATGCTTCTTACCAGTTGTTGGTTCAACACGATGTTTGTACGGATACACTTTCAGTTGATATAATTGTTCCGCAATTGGAGCTGATTGTTCCGAACGACACTTCGCTCTGTGTTCCGGATAACATTGATCTCACTGCCGCTGTAAATCCTTCAACTGGAAATTTGATTTGGAGTGCTGCTCCAGATTTTTCTTCACCCTTGAACAGCAATGCACAAGATTTGTCGATTAATGTTTTTGTGAATGGGATGCAAACCTATTATGCGCAATTAACCAGTCAAGGCTGCACGGTTGAGGACAGTGTTTCAGTGTTTATGGTAGGAGACCAAGCCACCATTCAAGGGGATTTCACCGCTTGTTACGGAGATACAATTTCGCTGTCTGTGTTGAATCCGAATCCAACGTTTAATTACCAGTGGCAATCGAACGCACAGTTGTTAAGTGGACAAGGTACTCCCATCATTGAAGTCATAATCACAAGTGCTACTGAGGTTTCTGTTTCGGCGGCTACACCAAGTGGATGCTTTGCTCAAGATACTGTTCAAGTAGCAGTGAGCGCATTGAATGCGTCAACCATAAATGCGAGTGCGACTCCAGCTGTTGTTATTGCCGGATCGAATGTTCAGCTTACTGCTAATCCTCAGAATAGTGCCTATTCGTATCAATGGTCACCATCCCTTGGATTAAACAATCCGAACATTTACAATCCAACGGCGTTTGTGGAAATGACTTCAACGTACAATGTGACAGTTGCTGATGGCGAATGCGTCCAACAAGATAGCGTTACGGTTAGAGTGGTTGATTTTATATGTGGAAGACCTACGGTCTATGTTCCGAACGCATTTACTCCGAACCTAGATAATGCAAATGAATGGCTGTATGTAAGGGGAAATTTCATTACTGAATTGGATTTTAAATTGTTCGATCGATGGGGAGAGTTGGTCTTCGAAACCCAAGATCAAAGCGTCGGATGGAATGGATATTTCAAAGGGAAGAAAGTAGATCCCGCTGTCTTTGTTTATTACATGCGTGTGGTGTGTGAAGGTGGTGAAATTTATTTTGAAGAAGGAAATGTTACTGTGTTAGAATAAGATCAAGATGAGAAACAGAATGAGAAATAGAATGAGAATTGGAATGCTTGCATTCTTTTTTGCATTCACCTATTGCTCCTTCGCTCAAGATATACATTTCAGTCAGTTCGATCAAGCCATGCTGTGGCAAAACAGCGCGCAGTTGGGCGCCTTCAATGGTCAGTTTCGATTTGCAGCCAATCAACGCAATCAATGGCGAAGTGTTACCACGCCTTATCAAACATTTGGTTTCTCAGCAGAAGCGAAAGAGCTCAATGCGAAGCAATGGTCTTTCGGATTGAATGCAGGAAGTGATGTAGCAGGAGATTCTCGATTTCGAACGTCGCAAGTACAATTTCACGCCGCTCGTACGCTCTATAAGCCAAGCGATAGTTTAGAAGTTAGAGGTGGAGGTTCTTTCGGAATTACTTCACGCGGATTTGATCCCAGTGCACTGATCTACGATTCGCAATGGAATGGAATGAGTTTCGATCCTACGCTTTCAACAAATGAGACTTATGCGACAACTACGCGGATTTATCCTTCGATTTCTCTTGCTTTATTTATTCAAAAGCAAGAAGAAAATTTTCGTTGGAACGCGGGTTATTCTTTGAATAACATCACACGTCCAAAGCAGAGTTTTAAAGATAATAATGCAGTTGTGCTCGATGTTCGACATGCGTTGCAAGCGACTGCGCGTATGCCTTTGAATGAACAGTTTGAAGTGGAAGCGCTTTCGCTTTTTCAACTTCAAGGTAAAATGAAAGAACTTGTTTTAGGTACAAGGGCTTATTACAAATTACCTTCAGAGAAGTGGGAGAATCAACGGGTGTTTGCAGGTCTCCACGGAAGATTTCGTGACGCTGCTTGGTTTGAGTTAGGTGCGGAATACAACGAGTGGAGAGTAGGGATGTCCTATGACTTAAATACTTCAACGCTCCGTCCGGCCAGCACTGGGAGAGGAGGTTTAGAATTTTCAATCGTCTACATCGTTCCTCCAAAACCGAAGCATGGTAACTTGAAGAAGATCTGTATACCGTATTACTAAAAACGATTGTATTTTTGTAGGTATAGATTTTACCTATGAACTTTCAGCAGTTAGAATACATTGTCGCTTTAGAGAAACACAAGAACTTTGTGGCGGCCGCAGCGGCTTGTTTTGTGAGTCAGCCTACTTTAAGTATGATGGTGAAGAAGCTTGAAGAGGAGTTGGAAATTGTCATTGTTCGCAGAGGCGTTCATCCTTTAGAATTCACTGAAGAAGGAATGTCCCTTTTGAATCAAGCGAAGCGAATTCTAGCAGAGCAGCAACTCATGCGAGAACTTTCGAAAGAATTGACAAAAGGGATTGAAGGGCAAATTCGAATTTCTGTTATTCCGTCTTTAGCTACTACGGTAATCCCTTCCTTCATTCAAAATATTGAAAAAAGTTCGTATGCGTTGAAAGTATCCATTGTGGAGTTGCCTACTGAGCGTGCATTAATTGCTCTTCAGCAAGGGGACATTGATATAGCTATTTTGGCGACGGATAGCGATCCTCAAGTGTTTTCCTGTTATCCTGTTTATGAAGAAGAATTTGTTGCTTACGTATCACCATTGGAAAAAATGCCGAAGAGAAAGTTTATTCAATCGAAACACATTACTTCAGAGAATCTGTGGTTCTTGTCTGAAGAACATTGCTTTCGCGAACAGGCTTTAGAGGTATGCAGTTTTAAGAAAAAGAAAAAGTCGAAGGTGACGTACGATGCGGGGAGTCTTCAAACATTGATCAGACTTGTCGACGAGAACGGAGGAATTACATTGCTTCCGGCAGCTTCTATTCAATTTCTCTCGACGAAGCAACGCGCAAACGTGCGTGAGTTTGCACCGCCCGTTCCGATGCGCCTAGTGCAGCTGACCACTCTTCAAGATTATCCAAGGAAGAAGGTCGTTGAGTTTTTATTGGAAGCCTTGAAACCTTCGTTGTCATGAAATTGAATTATTCAAAATTGCCAGAATCGTTTTATTCATTCGTTCAACCAGACGTTTTCGAATCTGCACGTTGTGTTTTTTGGAATGGAGACTTGATTCATTCGTATGAAAATTCCTTAACGCAAGAAGCATTCGAATCGTTTGTTAATGGAATGGTAAAGTGGCCGAAGGATTCATTGGCAATGGCCTACGCAGGACATCAGTTTGGACATTTTAATATGCTCGGCGATGGAAGAGCGTGTTTGGTTGATGAATGGAAATCTTTGGAAGGAAGGCTTCATGATATTCATTTGAAGGGAAGTGGTGCAACGCCCTATTCTCGAAGAGGAGATGGACGCGCAACACTGAAGGCTATGCTGCGTGAGGCAATCATGAGTGAAGCTATTCATGCGTTGAACATTCCAACAACAAGAACGTTGGCTGTTGTGGATACGGGCGATTCCATTTATCGAAATGGAATGGAAAAAGGAGGCTTGTTGGCGCGAATGGCTTCGAGTCATTTGAGAGTGGGAACGTTTGAATACACACGACTTTTGGAAAATGAAGGGGATATTAAATCATTGGCCGACTATGCCATTGTGCGACATTATTCGCAACTGCTTCAAACAGAGAATCCGTATTTGTCTTTATTGAAGGAAGTCGTTCGAGTTCAAATTGAATTGGTGTTGAATTGGATGCGCGTGGGATTTATTCACGGTGTCATGAATACCGACAACATGAGTATTGCTGGTGAGACAATTGATTATGGTCCTTGCGCATTCATGAATGTATACAATCCGAAAACTGTTTTCAGTTCCATTGATACGCAAGGACGCTACGCCTTTGCCAGTCAACCTGGAATTGCGCAATGGAATCTATGGGTTTTTGCGAACAGTTTAATGCCTTTAATTCACGAGAATCAAAATATCGCCAAGGAAATGGTAGTGGAAGTCATTGAAGCATTTCCTTCACAATTTGGAAATGCCTATTACAAAATGATGGGCGAGAAGTTGGGTGTTGAAATCAATA
>JBJOFG010000005.1:0-25539 GCA_046048875.1 Bacteroidota bacterium
TTCACAGGAACAAGCGGACCAGCAGAGGGACAAACGTTCACACGCACACAGAACTCAGACATCTGCGTTCTAAGCACTGTGACACCACTTCTTCCTTACGGTTCAACGTACGATGTAGTAATCTCTAATACGTATACCCTTACCGACGGAGCAGGTAACACCGAGCAAATCACGGTACCAAGCATCAACGGTTGTCAAGTCATCACCATTGCTGAACCACAAACTGCGTTAAGCAACAGCAGCAGCTGCAACAACGGAGCCCGCTTCAGAGGCGCAGTGGTATCGAGCATGCCATGGGTATGTGGATCGAACAACTGGAGATGGAGATTTACCGAGGTGAACCCACTAACCATGCAAACAGTAGGACTTCCAATCGAGTTAAACCGCGGAAGTGCTTCAAACTACTTAAGCCTTGGCACAGTGTCACAACTTCAAAACGGAAAGACGTACGCTGTACAAACAGCACCAATCTTCAACTACACAGGCACGAACTACAACTGGGGACCTGTTCAATACATGTGCATTGTAGGTGCTGCAAATGTTACACAAGATGCTACGCAAGTTGCGATGCAAGATCCTTCGGAAGATGCTGCGCAAGAGGCAGCACAAGGGTCGAATAGAGTTCTTACACAAGATGTTTCGCAAGTAAAGGCGATGGTATACGTAACTGAAGGAAACCAATTGAACATTCAATTAACCAACACAGAGAGCAACACCGCTAAGCGCGCCGACATCTATGATGTAACGGGTAAATTAGTGAAGTCTGTTCGCCTGGTTGAAGGAATGAATCAGATTGCACTTAATGAGAGCACTGGAATCTATATGGTTCGGATATCTACAGGCGATCAACACCAGACGACAAGAATTTCAATAAGCAATTGATCTCCCAAGAATGAAGAAGTATTGTGCTCCCAAAATTACATGTCAACGTATCGACACTGAAATTAATTTAGTTTTAATGAGTGAAATCACTCCTCCGCCAGATCCAGAAATGATGCTCATGATGGAGGAGATGGACCAAGAGACCAACGGAGGTATTTATTCCCAGTTCATGAATCCAATGAAATGGTTTAAATGACGGAACACCGAAGGTGATGACACTCTTCGAGTGTATTATCTTCGCTGAATGGTTTTCTCCTCCGCCATCTTTCTCACCATCTTCCTCCCAGCCTTCCTGCTGCTGTATTGGATTTGTCCGAAGAAATTCAAGAATGCCTTCTTGTTGCTGTCAAGCGTGTTCTTCTACGCGTGGGGTGCGCCGAAATTTATCTTTGTCATTATTGGAACTACCCTGGTAGATTTTTTCTTGGTGGGAAGAATGGATCGAAGCAAGAACGAGGCGGAAAGAAAGGCGCTTTTGGTTTTTTCGGTGTTCATGAACCTGGGTCTGCTCGTGTATTTCAAGTACATGAACTTCTTCATAGAGAATGTGAATGTGGCCATGAAGGGAATGGGGTTGGAGAGTAGCATTCCATGGACGAAGTTGGTGCTACCGATAGGTATTTCATTCTACACCTTTGAAACCCTTACCTATGTGGTAGATGTTTTTCGAAGAGTGCACAAGCCGCTCAAGAACTTCTGGGACTATCAGTTGTACATTATCCTTTTTCCGAAATTAATTGCGGGTCCTATTATCAGGTACCACGACATTGCAGATCAAATTCCCGATCGTTCGAAGACTGAAAACAGTACCGAACGTTTGCTCGGTTTTTATCGGTTTTGCATGGGTTTAGGAAAAAAGGTTTTGATAGCCAATGCGCTCGCTGCCTTTGCAGACAGCATATATGGCAATGCCGAAACAGGCGCTGGTGCCCTTGATCCACAGACACTTTCGATGGGCGCCGCATGGTTAGCAGCGCTGTCTTACACGTTTCAAATCTATTTCGACTTCAGCGGATATTCCGACATGGCCATTGGGATTGGACGAATGGTTGGATTCAAATTCCCGGAGAACTTCAATAACCCGTATGTCTCGCAAAACATCACCGAGTTCTGGCGCCGTTGGCACATGACTTTGGGCGGTTGGATGCGCAATTACCTCTACATTCCGTTGGGTGGAAACAAGGTGGGAAAGGGTAGATTGTACTTCAACTTGTGGTTGGTGTTTTTACTTTCCGGACTGTGGCACGGAGCTTCTTGGAACTACATCATCTGGGGCGCTTGGCACGGACTGTTCCTGGTTTTGGAACGCGCGTTTTTAATCCGTTGGTTTGGTTCCATCGGGAAACTAACACGCGTAGCGTTCACGTTTATGGTGGTGGTAATCGGATGGGTATTTTTCCGTGTGGAAGATTTGCACATGGCCTGGGGATATGTGGGAGCCATGTTCTCTGCGAATGGAACGGTTGATGTGAAAATTGATTCCGAATGGATGCTCATTGCAGCGTTGGCAACCGTGTTTTCATTCTTCTTACTCCTTCCAAAAACAACGAAATTTCAAGATGCCGTATTCGGTCAGCGAAGTATAGGAAACGCTGGACATCTGACACTGACAATCGTTTCAGCAGCTCTCTTTGTTTTGTCATTGAGCTACATTACGGCAAGCGGATTTAACCCCTTCATTTATTTCCGATTCTAATGAAGAACAATCGCTTCCATACCGTCTTGTTCTCGATCGTTCTCCTCGGAATGTTTCTTCCGATGATACAAATGGTGAAACCGTTTGCAGAAGTCGGACATCTTTTCGGCTCCATTGTTCCAACAGCTAAAGATTCATTGACTGCTGAATCGTGGTTCGACGGGACGTTTCAAGAAAACAGAAACAAATACATCAACGAACAATTCGGATTCCGCAACACTGCCGTTCGCATTCACAATCAGATTGCGTTTTCGCTGTTTCATAAAGCTAAGGCCAATGGGGTAATTATTGGGAAGGAAGATTATTTGTACGAGATCAAATACATCAACGCCTTTCGCGGTGCAGAAGAAGTAAGTCAATCGAAAGTCGATTCGAACTTAGTCATGCTGAGTGCCCTTCAACATAAATTGAAAGAAAAAGGCATTGAGTTAGTCGTAGTCTTAAATCCCGGGAAGGCTTCATTTTACCCTGAATACATTCCCGATGAATTTCCGCATGTTTCAGACAGAAGTTATTATTCGGAATATCAGAAAAGATTGGAGGCACAAGGCATTCAGCACATCGATTTCGGAAAGTGGTTTCGTGAAATGAAGGGTAAAACACCTGCGCCATTGTTTCCGAAAACCGGTATTCATTGGAGTCAGTATGGTGCAACGCTAGCAGCCGATTCGTTGGTGAATTATTGCATGAAGCTCTTTGGAAAGGAGATGAATGAGTTCGCGTGGGACAAGAAGAATTTACCACTTCAAACAACCATGGAAAGTGTTGACGACGACATTGGCTTGGGAATGAATTTGTATTGGCCCATTGAAGTGCTTCCGATGGCTTATCCGCGTGTGGGAGTCAACATGAAGTATAGCGTAGACTTTGGAAACAGGGGCATTCAACCGAAGTTAGCAGTGATTTCCGACAGTTATTTCTTCAATCTTATGCAATTGCCGTGGGCGCCAGATATTTTTTCCGAGTTGAATTTTTACTTCTACAACAAGCAGTTGCATCAGCGTCCTTCGGGCATCACCATGAACTCCGATCCGCTTTCACAAATGAAGCAAATTGAAAAATCGAATGTGGTCTTCGTGATGGCCACGGAATGCAACATGGATAAGTTGGGATGGGGATTTATTTCGAGTGCCTACAAATATTTTGTGTTAGGTGAAAACATTGATTCGTTCGAAACACGCGTACAAAAATTCAAGAATAATATCCTTTCAGACGAAGCTTGGAAGAAGGCCATTGCTGAAAAAGCCAAGCAGAACAACGTTCCCCTCGATACCATGATCATGCGCGATGCCCGCTATATGGCGGAAATGGAATATTCGGGCGGAAATTAGAATTTGCTTAGCGCCTGTCGTATTTTCGCGGTGCAAATGAAACTGGTAATAATTCCCACCTATAACGAACGCGAGAACATTGTTGAAATGATTCATGCAGTGCTCGATCAATCCGAAGGGTTTCATTTGCTTATTGTAGACGACGGTTCTCCAGATGGAACTGCTGCTATGGTAAAAGAGAAACAAGCAGAATTTGCCGGAAGATTGCACATCTTGGAGCGAAGCGGAAAGCTTGGCCTAGGTACCGCTTACATTGCTGGATTCAAGTGGGGGTTGAAGAATAACTACGAATACATCTTCGAGATGGATTGCGATTTTTCGCACAATCCGAAAGATCTTCCTCGATTGTTAGAAGCGTGCGAAAAGAATCACGGTGTAGCTGTCGGTTCACGCTATGTGAAAGGTGGAGGCACAATAGATTGGCCTTGGCACCGAAGAGTCATTAGCAAAGGCGGAAGCATCTATGTCAATTTAATTTTAGGATTGGGCGTGAAAGACAGCACGGGCGGATTCGTTTGTTACCATCGCGATGTCCTTTCCAAAATGAATTTAGACGGCATACAGTTCATAGGTTATGCGTTTCAAATTGAAATGAAATACAAGGCGAAGCGCCTTGGTTTTAAAATAGCGGAAGTTCCTATTCTCTTCGCCGATCGGGTGAAAGGAACAAGCAAGATGAGTTTGAATATTTTTCACGAAGCATTTTTCGGAGTTCTGAAAATGCGCTTTCAAAAAATCTAATCACTATGCAAGTCATTAAAAATGTCACGGTTGTTAACGAAGGAAAACAGACCGTTAGCGACGTATGGATCAACGGTTCGAAAATCGCGCACGTATTGCCGGTTGGAACTATGGATTACAACAACGCAGATTCAATCGTAGATGGAACAGGAAAGCATTTGTTCCCGGGATTGATTGACGATCAGGTTCACTTCCGCGAGCCCGGATTGACGCATAAAGGTGATTTAACCACAGAGTCTGCTGCGGCTGCGGCAGGCGGAGTGACTTCCTATATGGAAATGCCGAACACCAGTCCGAGTGCAACCACGCTTGAATTGTTGGAACAGAAGTTCAAACGTGCGGAAGAAGTATCAACCGTGAACTACAACTTCTTCATGGGAGCCACTCCCGAGAACGCCGATATTTTAGCGCAAGTGAATCCGAAGGAAGTGTGTGGTGTGAAAATATTCATGGGATCTTCAACCGGAAGTTTATTGGTGGAAAAGCGCGAAGCCTTGGAGATTATTTTCTCGAAAGTGAAAACGCTCATTGCCACGCACTGCGAAGACGATGGCATTATCAAAAGAAATTTAGAAGCTTTGCAAGCAACAGGAAAGACGCTCGCTGCAGCTGATCACCCTGTTATTCGCAACGCGGAAGGGTGTTATGCTTCTAGCTCTATGGCTGTTGAATTGGCCAAGAAGCACGATGCACGTTTGCACATTCTTCATATCAGCACAGCGAAGGAATTGGAGTTGTTTACAAACGCCATTCCGATGAAGGAAAAGCGCATCACAGCTGAAGCATGTATTCATCATTTGTGGTTCACAGAAGAAGACTACGCGACGAAAGGGAACTACATCAAATGGAATCCGGCAGTAAAATCGTTCAACGACCGAATGAACATTCGGGAAGCGGTGAACGACGGAAGAATCGACGTTATTGCCACCGACCACGCTCCGCATACCATTGAAGAAAAAGAGCAAGAATATTTGAAAGCTCCAAGCGGCGGACCGCTGGTTCAGCATAGCTTGCAAGCGTTAATCGATCTTCACAGACAAGGAGTCTTCACCCTAGAAAAAATTGCTGAAAAGGCCTCTCACGCCGTTGCCGACCTCTTTCAAATTGATGGCAGAGGCTACATTCGCGAAGGCTACAGCGCAGATGTTGTGTTGGTTGATCTAAATGCACCTTACACAGTCACCAAAGAAAACCTCTTGTACAAATGCGGATGGTCTCCGTTCGAAGGACATACGTTTTCCAGCACAATCGTATCCACTTGGTGCAATGGGAAGTTGGTTTTTGAGAATGGGAAGCTTACCGGTATTAGAAGTGGAGAAGCGCTAAGATTCGCACGTTAATTTTCCCTTCGGGATGTATCCCTCTGGGATGTATCCTTTCAGGATTTATCCCGTAGGGACTTATCCCTTTGGGATGTATCCTTTCAGGAGTTATCCCGTAGGGACTTATCCCTTTGGGATGTATCCTATCAGGACTTATTCCTTAAGGACGAATCATAAATCCTTTTCTAAAAGAACTCTAATTTCTGTTTGAAGAAAAGGAATGTTGTTTCTAACGACATCTATTACAATTTCGTAATCCACTCCGAAATAATCATGAATTAACTTATCACGCATTCCCGCCATTTCTTTCCATTCGATATGACTGTTTGATAGTCGGAATTCAGGATCAATTCTCTTACTAGCTTCGCCTATGATTTCAATACTTCGAACAAGAGCCCTGAGTAGAGTTTGGTCGAGATAGATTTCATCATCTGTTTTTGAAGATGTTGCGTTCAAAATAAAATCACATTCTTCCAAAATATGTTGAAGAAACTCTTGTCTAGACGGATACATATTCAAGCGAATTAAGAATAGAAGTTCTTAAATACGGGCTGAGAGATTTATCGGTAAGGACTTCAACCTTCCGTCCTAAAGTAGACTCAAGAAAGAACACTAAACCGATAAAATTCTTATATGTCTTTTTCCCCGGTTGAAATTCAACAAAAAAATCAACGTCGCTTTCTTTTTTAGCTTGGTCACGAACAAACGATCCGAATAGAGCTAGACGAGCCACTCCAAATTTTTCAATATTGGATTGATTCAGTTTGATAATATGTAGCAGCTCTGCTTTCGACGTAACCATTGAAACAAATTTAGCGGATTTATCTGATTAATCCATCACCTGCGGTGATCAATCCTTCGGATCAATCACGTAGTGATATAAGTTACAAAACCTTCCACCATTCACACTCACCTTCGTAGAAATATTACAACTATGAAAAAGAACATGGGAAATTTTGATCGCGGAATGCGAGTGGTAGCAGCACTGATTTTTGCATATTTGTTTTTCACCGACGCTGTTTCAGGGTTTTTAGGAAACACGCTTTTGGTTTTAGGTGCTGTGTTTTTATTGACTAGCCTTGTTTCTTTTTGTCCACTGTATGTTCCATTCGGAATTAATACCTGCGAGAAAAAATGAATTTCATTAAGAAATATCGAAAAGAGTTAATAGCCATTGCTATCGGTTCTTTTGCCGGTTGGGCGTATTACTACTTCGTGGGCTGTTCTTCTGGAGGCTGCATGATTAGCAGCAATCCATACATTAGCATTCCCTACGGAGGATTTTTGGGTTATTTGTTTTTTGGAAGTTTTTTAAGTCGAAAACACAACACGTTGTGATGACCTTCTTCGAAGGATGACACTTCGTGGATGACACAACACGTTGTGATGACCTTCTTTGAAGGATGACCACTTCGTGGATGACGCTCCGTGGTAAATGTCAAAAATAAACAGACAATTCGGAAAAATACCGAATTAATGTCTTAAATTTGACAAATGAACCCTGTTTTAGAGCTATTAAAATTCAAAGACCAGCCCTTTGGTACGTCAGTATTGCTGGGAATACTTAGGGGTTATAGCCGTCCATATGACAAGATAAATGATCTTGTCCGACAGGGATATCTTTCTCAATTAAGAAAGGGGCTTTATATGACCTCAGGAAAAGTAAGCTCAACATTTCCTGAACCGTTTTTAATTGCCAATCAATTGTACGGTCCGAGTTACGTGTCTATAGATTCGGCTCTATCTTATTGGGGATTTATTCCTGAGAGAGTATTTGAAACAACGAGTGTAACAGTGCGACTGTCGAAGAGTTTCTCAACTGAAGTCGGAACATTTAGTTTTTCGCATCTCCCGAAATCGTATTATCCTTTGGGTATTCAGTCTGTCGCTCTCACAGAAACACAGCGTGTGTTAATAGCCAGTCCCGAGAAAAGTCTTTGCGACAAAATAGTAACCACGGCTGGAATTAATCTTCGAAGTAAGAAGCAAGCAGAATCCTATTTATTGGATGATTTACGAATAGATCAAGAAAAATTAGGCGAGTTGAATATAGAAGAAATGTCGAATTGGCTGTCAGTAGCGCCAAAGGCGAATAGTTTGAAAATAATGATTGAAGCAATTTCAGAATTATGATAAAACAATGGATTGAGTCTTATGAGCCAAAGAATGTTCAAGAAACAGAACAGGCGCTTCGAGAGATTATGCAGGAAATAACCTTGGCTGGTTTGCACAGAGCTAATTTCTTTAAGCATGCTGCATTTTACGGTGGCACTGCGCTTCGTATATTTCATGATCTTGAAAGGTTTTCGGAGGATCTTGATTTTTCTCTATTGGAGAAGAATCTTGAATTCAAGTTAGAGCCATACTTCAATGCGGTCATTGAAGAGTTTGAAGCTCTTGGTCTCAAGGTAAATCTTCAGCACAAGACAAAATTAAAAAGTTCGTCAATAGATTCTGCTTTTCTAAAATCAGATACGCTTTGGAGCGAATTAATTTTTGAAAGTTCTATCCCTCAGATTCGTTTAACAACGAAGCCGATGATAAAAATAAAAATTGAAGTCGATACGAATCCTCCCCTTCATTTTGAAACTGAAAATCTCCTATTAACGAGGCCATATTCTTTTTACGTCAATTGCTTTACATTGCCCAATCTGTTCGCTGGAAAAATGCACGCCTTGCTTTTTCGCAAATGGAAGGACAGAGTCAAAGGCCGCGACTGGTATGACTTAGCGTGGTATATTAAGAATGGAGTGCAATTAAACTTAGAACACTTTTGTAACCGTGCAATCGAAAGCGGCGATTGGCAAGATTCAACCATTAGCAGAGCACAATTAATTTCCTTGTTAGAAAACAAGATCAATTCAGTCGATATAAATAAAGTCAAAGACGATGTCATTCGATTTATTCCAGATCAATCGGAATTAAACATTTGGTCGAAGGAGTATTTTCAGGCGTTGGTAAGAAAATTGAAATAACAATCTATCACCTATGGTGATCAATCCTTCGAATCAATCGCCACGCGATCAATTGCGTTGCAATCAATCCTGCGGATCCAGTTTATCGCGAAGTGATTGATCCACCGGATTATCGTATTTTCGCACCCATGAAAAACCTTTTCTTCACGTTTTCCTTCATTTTATTCACCCTATTTTCCTTCGCTCAAACCTCCACCATTACCGGTGTTGTTAAGGGTATTGATGCAGGAAAGACAGAGGACTTAGCATTCGTAAGCGTGAGTGTTCATGCGGTGAAGGACAGCCTTGTGTTGAAGGCTACGGCTTCGGATAACAGCGGGGCGTTTAGTTTGGAAGTTGAAAGTGCTGATTCAGTATTGGTCTATTTCAACATCATCGGATACAAACCTATTTGGAAAAAGATTGCGGCGAGCGCAAGTGTGAATCTCGGAACGATTGAATTGATGCGGACTTCAGCCGTTACGTCTGAAATGGAATTCGTGGCGAAGAAACCGCTCGTGCAAGTACAAGCCGATAAAACCATTTTCAATGTGGAAGGAACTGCGAATGCGGTTGGACTGAATGCTTTGGAATTGTTGCGTCGCGCGCCAGGTGTGGTAATCGATAACAACAACAACATTTCGGTAAAAGGAAAATCAGGAATCACTGTGTACATCGACGGAAGAATTTCTCCGCTTCAAGGTTCGCAGTTGTCTGACTTTTTGAAAAGCACTCCATCTTCTTCGATTGAAAAAATTGAGATTATAACGAATCCTTCTGCACGCTTCGATGCCGCTGGAACAGCAGGTATCTTGAATATTGTGATGAAGAAGAACAGCAATTACGGACAGAACGCAACGTTCGGAATTGGATACGGAAATCAGGTTTATGGAAAGATCAACGGTTCCTTCACCTATAACAGAAGGAAGGGGAAGACCAATGTATACGCTACCTACGGAAATAATTTCTCGGAAGAATGGGGATACATGCGCTTTTACAAAGAGCAGAACGATATTTTCTTCGACCAACGAACCTATTCGTTGTACAAAGATCAATCGCATTATGGCAAGGCGGGAATTGACATTTCCATCAACGATAAAAACACCATCGGTTTTTCGGTAAACACGAATCTAGCGAACAACCTTTCAGACAGTCACGGTTCAACGCCAATTGGAAGTGTAGCGCTGGGTGCTGGTATTGACAGCACCTTGGAAGCAAGTTCCATTAGCGACGGTTATCGAAACAACTACGGCGCGAATGTCAACTATCAGTGGAAAGGAGAGAACGACAAGGAGTTGACAGTAGATGCGAATTACGGGATTTACGACATTGACAATAAAAATTTCCAACCCAACAGATACATGGGGTCAAATGGCCTTTTGTTGAACGAGCGTAATTATCAGAACAACACAGCAACGCAAATTGACATTGCCGTGGTTCGTGCCGATTACAGTTTTAATTGGAAGAAAATCAAGTGGGAAGCAGGATTGAAGGGCACGCAAGTGAATACGAACAACAAATTAGATTTCTTCAATATTATTGAGAATAATTTTGAAGTGGATTCGAACCTTACCAATTCCTTCGAGTACAAGGAACGCGTGCTAGCAGCTTATGCAAACGCCTCGGGGAAGTACAAAAAATTCGGATGGCAGGTGGGAGTGCGAGCGGAAAACACGAAGAGCAACGGTGAGTTATTCGCATTAACACCTCAACCGCTTTCAAAAGTCGATCGCTTGTACACGAACTTGTTTCCGAGTGCCGCTATAACCTTCGATCACAAAGAAACCAGCACCTTCAACTTAACTTATAGCCGCCGAATTGACAGACCAAGTTATCAGTCGTTGAATCCGTTCGAGTCGCGCCTCGACGAACTTTCGTATTCGCGTGGAAACGCCTTCCTTCAACCGCAATACACCGACGCTTTCGAGTTGAGTCACACCTTGTTTTACATGATCACCAGTTCCATCGGCTACAGCAAGACCAACGGTTTCTTCACCGAGATTACGGATACCACAGAGTTCTCTCGTTCTTACATTCAAACGCGCAACTTGGGTTATCGCGAGAACATTACCTTCAACCTAGGTAGTCCTGTTTCCTTTGCGAAGTGGTGGGACGGTTATGTGAACATGGGCGTGTACAACATTCACAACCGCGCAACCTTTGAAGACGGCAACACGATAGACCTTCGCGCAACGTCGTACAACATTTTCATGCAAAACACTTTCAAGTTCAACAAGACTACCTCTTTCGAACTTTCTGGATTCTTCAACGGTCCGAGCGTTTGGGGCGGCACCTTCCGCAACAAGCCTATGGGTGGAATGGACGTTGCCTTCCAAAAAACCTTCTTAGAGGATAAGCTCGTTCTTCGCCTCGCCTACGGTGACATTCTTCGCACCATGCGTTGGAGAGGCATCTCTCAATACGCTGGTCTCTACATGGACGCCAGCGGCCTGTGGGAATCGCGCACTGCGCGCATCAACCTCACTTGGAAGATCGGTAATCAGAAGTTGAAGGAGAAGAAGGCGAGTCAGGTAGATGAATTCAAAAGAGTCAAATGAGCTCGTTTATCGAGCGGCATCCGAAATGCCCCCACAGAAGGTGGGGGATAAGATCATAGGTTAGGTCTAATTCGAATTGAATAGACACCTCTTTGCTTTTGACCTTTATGATTTCTTACACATTTTTCCCCCACCTTCTGTGGGGGCATTTCGAATGCCGCCCTAAAGGGCTCATTAAATCGCTTCGCGAGGAAACATTTTCCCCACTTTTCGTTTCCAATGTAAAATTTGTGTCTATCTTTGCGCCGCTTTGGAAATCAAGAAAAGACATATTCTCTCGGAAACACTTCAGTTGTTTCTAAAGTTTGGCATTAAAAGTCTCACCATGGACGATATTGCCAAGAAGCTCTGCATCTCAAAGAAGACGCTGTATGCGCATGTGAAGGATAAGGAAGATTTGTTGGAAAATGCGGTGGATCTATTCAGCAAGGCAGAGCAACATCAGATTGAAGAAATATGCAGCAGAGGACTGAATGCTATCGATGAAAGTTTAGAGATTAAGCGTTGGGTGCTGGATATGTTGCAAAACATTCATCCGTCCGTCGCTTACGACATGGAGAAATTTCACCCGCGTGTACATCAGCGTATGGTGAAAGCGAGACAAGAAATCATATATAAATGTGTTTTCGGGAACATCGTAAAAGGACAGAAAGAAGGCTTGTACCGCAAGGAGATCAACGCGAACATTTTGGCCAAGTTGTATGTTGGACGAATGGAAGTCATGTTTGATCAGGATCTATTCCCAAGTAAAGAATACAACGTTACAGATGTTTACATGGAATGGTTCTCTTACCATATTCACGGAATGGCTACTGAAAAGGGCATTGAACTTTTGAATAAAAACATTCTCAACGCATCCAATTCAACCAAGAAAAAATCAACGAAAAAGCAATAATTCAATTCATGATACAATTCAACATAAACAAAAAATTAAGTGTACTTCTCGCAGTAGCACTTGGTTTTGTTTCACTCGGAAATGCCCAGCAAGCGCTTACTTTGGCGGCTGCGAAAGAGTTTGCGGTGAAGAATGCTTTCCAAGTGAAAACAACAAATTTGGATGCGCAATCGGCCAAGCTTCAAACCGATCAGCTGCTTGCCATTGGTCTTCCACAGATAAGTGGAAGCCTTCAATACCAAAATTTCATTGATCGTCCGACAAGCATTTTACCGGGAGATTTTTTCGGTATGCCCGGACAAAACGTCGCTGTGCAATTCGGTGTTCCGCAAACATTAACTGCGGGCATTAACGCTTCGCAACTGTTGTTCGACGGTTCATGGTTAGTGGGACTTCAAGCATCTCGAGCATACGCTGCTTTGCAAAACAAGAACATCATTAAAAGTGAAATAGATGTGAAGCGCGCCACCGAAGAAGCGTATCACTTAGCAGTAATTGCGCAAGAGAGCATCGCCTTGCTTTCTGCTTCGCGCGATCTTTTAGCAACAACTCTTGAGCACACGAAAGCCTTGAAGAACGAGGGTTTTGTCGAGACGCAAGACGTTGAGCAATTGTCACTTTCGTTGAATGAATTGGACGCGCGCATCCGAGTTGCGCAAACACAAGCGCTTGTTGCTAAGACCTTGTTGAAGTTTACCATTGGAATGAATGTCGACGAGGAAATTACTTTGTTAGATAACAGCACTGCAATTTTAGAATCGTTCAACGCGCAGTTGGTTCAAACGACGTTCAACGCAGATAACTTAATCGACAATCAGATCATCAAAGACGGATTGGCTCTTCAAAAATTAAGTGTGAAAAATCAGCAAGCGGGTCTACTTCCAAACCTTGCTGGATTCTATAGCTTGCAGCGTCAGGCGCAACGTCAAGAATTCAATTTTTTTGATGGAAATGAGCCTTGGTATCCAACACAATTGTGGGGACTTTCTATGAATATTCCAATTGTTTCGGGTGGAGGAAAAATGAAGGGTATTCAAAAGGCTGAAGTTGAAGTTAAGCGTATGGAAGAGACCTTAGCATTTTCAACCAATGCAGCGAAATTGGAGTATCAAGTGGGAATGGCCGAGTACATGAACGCCACACAAAACGTTGATTTGGCCATGCAATCGTACACGTTAGCTGCAAGCATCTTGGAAAAAACACAAATCAAATTCGATCAAGGAACTTCTTCCAGCTTTGAGTTGTCGCGTCAGACTTCTCAATTGTTACAAGCTCAAGTATCCTTAATTCAAGCGCGTTTAAGTTTAATGAACGCACAAACCAGACTTTCAAAATCGTTGAACGCACTTTAATAAAAAGAAAAAAATGAAACTCATGTATATCTCAAAAATCACAGCATCTCTAGTTTTAGGTGCTGCCTTGTTAGCCTCTTGTGGACCGAAAGACAAGAACGCGGAATTGAATGATTTGAAAGCGAAGCGTTCTGAATTGGACGGACAAATTTCAGCACTTGAAAAAGAATTGGGCATCACCAACGCGGTGAAAGCGCGCAAGATTATGACTACCGATGTGGTGGCTGCACCGTTCAAACACTGTGTAGAAATTCAAGGAACTGTAGATGCAGAAAACAACGTGGTTGTTGCTCCGCAAATTCCTGGCTTAGTAACGAAAATTTATGTGAGTGAAGGCGATGCAGTTTCTGCAGGACAGCTTCTTGCTGAAACAGACAACAGTGCCTACGCGGCCCAGATTGCGGCTATTCAACCACAGTTGGAATTGGCGAAAGATGTTTTCCAAAGACAAGAACGGTTGTGGGAACAGAAGATCGGCAGTGAAGTACAATACCTGCAAGCGAAGACGCAAGTAGATGCGTTGAACAAACAGATCAACGCCATTCAAGCACAAATTGAATTGACGAAAGTAAAAGCACCAATCAGCGGAATCGTTGATCACGTGGGAGCGCGAGTGGGACAGTTTGCAACCGCACAGAATCCAGATCCTTGTTTCCGAATCGTGAACTTAGCTTCATTGAAAGTGAAGTCTGAAGTAGCCGAGACCTATGCAAACAAAGTGAAGAAAGGAAACAAAGTGCTATTGTACTTCCCTGACATCAGTACAGAAATTGAAGGAAGCATTTCTTTCACTGCGAAATTCATTAGTCCAATGTCACGCACCTTCACCGCTGAAGCAACGCTTGCAGGTTCGAACGAATTACTTCGTCCAAACATGGTGAGTGTGATGAAGATTGTAGACTATGAAAATCCGGCTGCCATTTTAGCGCCGTTGAATTTGATTCAAAATGAAAACAACATGCAATACGTGTATGTTGCGGTGAATGAAAACGGAGTGTTAACTGCTCGCAGAAGAGCGGTAACTGTTGGACAGGTATACGCTGGAAACGCAGAATTGACGAGTGGACTAAGCATTGGAGACAAGTTGATCACAACGGGTTATGCAGAGTTGACTGAAGGAATGGCCATTGAATTATAAGACGCCGAATCATGCTAGAAAAATTTAAAGAGTTCAAACCCACCAGTTGGGCCATTGACAACAAGACGACCATTTATTTGCTAACGATATTCATTACGTTAGCGGGTATTCTTACATACAGAAGCATTCCGAAGGAACAGTTTCCAGACATTGTAATTCCTACGATTTATGTGAGTACTGTTTATCCGGGTGCAGCTCCGAAAGACGTAGAGAATTTGGTTTCGAAAAACATTGAGAAACAAATTAAGTCCATTGCGGGTGTGAAGAAAGTAACCAGCACCAGCATTCAAGATTTCTCGAGTGTTGTGGTTGAATTCAACACCAACGTAGATGTTCCTGTTGCCAAGCAAAAGGTGAAAGACGCGGTTGACAAAGCGAAGAAAGATCTTCCACAAGACTTGCCCGCGGATCCAAACGTAATGGAAGTGGAGTTTTCTGAGATGCCTATTTTATTTGTGAACATCGCAGGTAATTACAGCCTCGATGAATTGAAAAAATACGCAGAAGAACTTCAAGATAGAATTGAAGGTTTGAAGGAAATCACGCGTGTGGATATGGTAGGTGCGTTGGAACGCGAGATTCAAGTGAATGTTGACATGTACAAAGCGGCAGCTGCGAAGATTAGCATTGCCGATATTGAACGCACGTTGAACTACGAGAACTTAACCATTAGTGGCGGTAGCGTAGAGCTCGACGATATGAAGCGTTCACTGAGTGTAAGCGGTGAGTTCAAAGACATTGAAGAAATTAAAAATTCAGTGATCTCTGGACAAACAGGTGCACATCTTTATTTGAAGGACATTGCAGAGGTTGTAGACGGACATAAAATTCAAGAGAGCTACGGACGCTTGAACAACAAAAACGTAATTACGTTGAATGTGATTAAGCGCGGTGGTGAAAACTTGATCAATGCCTCTGACGAGATTCAGGAAATTATTGCTGAAATGAAGGCAGAGAAATTTCCACAAGATTTGGAGGTTGTTGTCACTGGAGATCAGAGTAGAACCACGCGTATTACGCTGCACGATTTGATTAACACCATCATCATCGGATTCATTTTGGTGACGATAATTTTGATGTTCTTCATGGGAGCAACGAATGCGATTTTCGTAGGACTTTCAGTTCCACTTTCGATGTTCATTGCGTTCTTGTTGTTGCCCGGATTGGACTTCACCATGAACATGATTGTCTTGTTCGCGTTCTTATTGGGATTGGGAATTGTGGTAGACGATGCGATTGTTGTGGTTGAAAACACACACCGTATCTACGACAATGGAAAAGTGCCGATTAAAATTGCCGCGAAGAAAGCAGCAGGAGAAATTTTCCTTCCCGTATTATCTGGAACGGCAACTACGCTTGCGCCTTTCGTTCCGCTTGCGTTCTGGGACGGTGTCATTGGAAAGTTCATGGGATACCTTCCAATTACATTAATCATTACCCTTACAGCATCGTTAATCGTAGCCTATATCATTAGTCCTGTTTTCGCAGTAGACTTCATGAAGCCGCACAAAGAAGAGAAGGGTGTGAACATCAAGAAATTGGGAATCACTTCGGTTATTTTCATTGTGGTTGGAATTCTATTTTACATTTCTGGAAATGTGGGAATGGGGAATTTCACGGTCTTCATGCTGTTGATTTACATCTTCTATCGTTTCATTTTGAAGCGCATGATTGAAGGCTTCCAAAACAAAACTTGGCCAAGTGTTCAGTCGGTTTATGCGAGGTTCTTGGTGTGGGCATTGGCACGACCAAAGACGATTTTATTCAGCACGTTTGCATTGTTAATTCTATCGTTCATGGTCACAGGATTACGCAAACCGGAAGTGGTTTTCTTCCCGAAAGCAGATCCGAATTTCGTTTATGTCTACGCGAGTTTGCCGGTAGGAACGAAGCCTGAAGCGACCGACAGTGTTGCGAAGATTATTGAGCAGCGCGTGTACAGTGTCTTGGGTGAAAACAATCCGCTGGTTGAATCCGTGATTACGAACGTAGCCATTGGCGCGAACGAATCACGCGACGACCGCGCACCGTATTCGCATAAAGCGAAAGTGGGTGTTGGTTTTGTTGAATATTCGAAGCGAAACGGACAGAGCACCTTGGATTATTTGGAAAAGATTCGTGTGGCGGTGCAAGGAATTCCTGGCGTTGAAATTTCAGTAGACCAAGAGCAAAGCGGTCCGCCGACAGCGAAGCCGATTAGCGTTGAAATCACTGGAGAGAATTTCGAAGATTTGATTGCAGCGAGTGTGAATTTGAAAAATTATTTAGATGCGCAACAGATTCCGGGTGTTGAAGAATTGAAGAGCGATTTGCAACGCAACAAGCCAGAGATTGTGATTGACATTGATCGTGAGCGATTGAATCGCGAAGGCTTGTCGTTGGCACAGGTGGGAATGGAACTGCGTAAATCTATTTTCGGAATTGATAACCCATCGAACTTCCGCGATGAAGAAGACGAGTATCCGATTCAAATTCGTTTGAAGGAAGATCAGCGCAACAACTTGGAAGAAGTGCGAAACATGGTCATCACGTTCCGCGACATGAACATGATGGGAATGGTTCGTCAAGTGCCAATTTCGGCCTTCGCAGACGTACGATACAGCAGCACCTATGCAGGTATTCGCAGAAAAGATCAGAAGCGTATTGTAACCTTGGGATCGAACGTTATCACAGGTTTTAATCCGAATCAGGTAGTTGCTGCTATTGAGCAAAAAGTTGCTGAGTTCGACAACTTACCGAAGGGAGTAACTGTGAAAATGGGTGGTGAAAAGGAGCAACAAGAAGAGACTGCTAGTTTCTTGGGAATGGCTGGATTGATTGCCATTGGATTGATTGTATTGATTTTGATCACGCAATTCAATTCAATTGGAAGAACAGTGATTATCCTTTCTGAAATTATTTTCAGTGTCATTGGTGTCTTACTTGGACTTGCCATTTTCGACATGTCAATCAGTATTGTCATGACAGGCGTGGGAATTGTGGCACTTGCCGGAATTGTCGTCCGAAATGGAATTTTGTTGGTGGAATTCACAGATATTTTACGCGAGCGCGGAAACAATTTGCAGGATGCAATTGTTGAAGCAGGGAGAGTACGTATGACACCGGTATTGCTAACAGCCACTGCAACTATCTTAGGAATGATTCCACTGGCGATTGGATTCAACATTGACTTCGTGACCATGTTTACTGAGTTGGATCCGAAGATTTATTTCGGAGGCGACAGTGTTGCGTTCTGGGGACCCTTGGCATGGACAATCGTATTCGGATTAAGTTTCGCAACATTCATCACATTAATAGTCGTTCCTGTCATGTATCAAATGAGCGAAAACACAAAATCGCGCGTGAAGCGAATTTTTGGCAAGGAAAATGAAGAAGCTGAGTCGCAGGAGGCTGCACTCTAGTATCCTGAAGTTCTTCAGGAGTTTTGGTTAAGGTTTAGGGGAAAGTCCTCGACAACGGTCGGGGACTTTTTCTTTACACAACTTGTTCGTCATTCTTCGTAGAAGTTAATCACCGAAGGTTTAAATAGCCCCATAGGGCGACATGTGAAATGCCCCCACAGAAGGTGGGGGATAAAATCTTAGCAAATGAATCAATATTGAAGAGGCCAGCATCTCTTTGCTTTTGAAAGAAGAAAATCTCTAAACCTTTTTCCCCCACCTTCTGTGGGGGCATTTCGAATGCCGCTCGATAAACGAGCTCGATTTCAATTAGGGGTTGCTCCTATATTAATTTCAGAGTTCGTCGAAGACATTCGCTGAAGGCATTCGTGGCTCTGCCACATTCGTGCTTGCACATTCTTCCTTTCTCTTACCTTCAAAACAACCTTATCTTTGTTGGATGTTTAACTTTTTAACACCAAAAAACCAAGCCCTAATCGCCTTAACCGTCTTCGGTTTCGTATACATGCTCGGCCAGTTGTTCTTTATTGGAGGATTGTATTTGTATTGTGGAAGTGAGGAGGCGGTGGATGCGGTGTTGGCGAATTCGAAGATTGAGCAGCACGTGTTTTTATTTGTGTTGTATCTGAATGCAGCCATTCAGTTGTGGGTGGGGTTTGTGCCATTGATAGTTTCAAAGAAGTGGTTCACGAAAGTGGAATGGGTTTCGTTGAAGTGGAAGGGTACGAAGATTACGGCGGTGGGATTAGCGGTGATGGTCATAGGCATTCCGTTCATTTATTATTTTTCGAATAAGGTGGAAGGGTGGTTGCCGCGATGGATGTTGGAAAGCGCCATGGAAGAGGATAGCAACGCGTTTTATTCGCAGTTGGGTCAGTTGTCGCGAGACCATCCGCTTGCGGTGTTGTTATCTACGGTAATCATTGCTCCGTTAACCGAAGAGCTCATGTTCCGCGGAATTATTTTAGGCATAGGAAAAAACTGGACAGGATCGAAGCATTGGGCTGTTTGGATATCTGCGATCTTGTTTGCCGCTATACACTTTCATGTCGCTGGCTTTTTACCGCGTATGTTATTGGGAGCTTTAATGGGTTATTTCGTGGTTTATTCCGGCAGTGTTTGGACGGCGGTTCTTATGCATACCACCTTCAACCTTGTCAGTCTATCGTTCTCGATTTTCCCCTTCCTTGGAAAGATTTTTTCCTACCTCATCGGCGGTTGGTTTTTCCCTGCCGTGAGTTTATGGTTGGCGGTGAGTGTTTGGGTTTGGGGGAAGGGGAGGTTATCGAAATAATTTCCTTTTAATCCGACTTGCGATAAACAGTGCTGATTTAAAGTAGAAAAGAAAATAGCAACGCGCTAAGCCCAGTTGAATGATTCTTTTCGAAGTGTTTTCTCTATCGTCAAGATTTATTGTTTGAGTTCCCCGCTCAAACCCCACCGTCTTCCCAATGTAATTAGCTTTTGTTACCAACGGATCTAGCTGAATACTTGTATCTCCGCGAAGGATGAGCGTTATTTCGTTGTTGTTATTTTGAATATCAATCACGCGATGGGAAATCCAATCGTTGTTGCGCTCGAAAACTGCTACATCTCCGACCTTAATTTCTTCTATCGGGACAGGGCTAATGGTCTGCACATCACCAGGGCGCATGAACGGAAACATGCTGTAGCCAGAGGCAACGATCTTGACCGAGTGATTGTTTTCAATCAGTTTTTTTCTTAATGAAAGAGCTTCTTCTGCGTTCATCCTTTGAATTCAAGGCTTCGGATAAAGTCAATGATTGATGGAGTAGGCACTACGCCCAAACGATAGGTGTTGGTGTGTTGGGTTATGTTTTCCAATTGTGTCATTAAATGCTCGGTGTTTTTCTTGTCGTAGTTGTGTTGAAAGCAAAACGCCATGAGTTGTGAAAGGGCTTGTGCACCGGAAAGTTTTTCGGCCGAATTTTTTTTCGCGTGGAAGGGAAAGTAGAATTTCGAAACTTGAGCCTGCTTGTTCAAATCGGCATAGGGCATGGGTGTGTTGTACATGAAGAATTCGCCGTTCACTTCGCGCACAATGAGTCGATCGTCGTTCACAATGTGTGCGCCTTCTTCTTCCCAAATTTTCGCCATGGTGCTTTTGCCTACTCCCGAGAATCCACTGAAGATGCGTCCCGTCTCACCGTCCCATACGCCAGAAGCATGAATCATGAACGCGTTGCTGTTGAGGGTAAGGTAGTAGAGAATGAGTGCGCCCATGGGGTAGGCGAGTGGGCAGATAAACGACTCGTTGTTTTGAGTGATTATGTTGGAATGAATGTTCCATTCGGTGGAACCTTCGTTGAGGAAAGCGATTTGTTGAATCTCTTCCGTTTTATTCGGATTGAAGATGATGAACGCGCGATTCGTTTTGGTTTGAACCACTTGCCACAAGCGTTTTTTTTCATGAATGGCATCGAAGATGATCTCTCCGAGATAGCTTGATTCTTCTGGAAGTCCAGCGTGACAAACAACGGTGGCGTCGTATTTTTCTACCTCTTCCAGTTGAAGGAAGTTTGCGTATCCTTCTTCGAAGAAAACGGGAAGGTTTTCGTTGGAAGATATTTTTACGAAGTAGTCGGCAACGGTTAGGACGAAGTTCTGTTTCATGGTTAGTCGTTCAGGATGAAATTTTCCAGGTCTTCAAGGAAGTGGGTCAGATCTTCTTTGGCAATATTGGCATCTACCTCGTATTCGTCGCAGATTTTTGCGGTAAGGGTATCGAGTGTATCGTTTTCTTCCAGTTGGTTCCAAATGAATTGTCCTACCTCGTTTAGGTTGAAGAGCGCGGTCATGTCGGCCACTTGATTTTTCAGCGGCACAAGCACGAGTTCGTTATTCACGGCGCGAGCGACGAAGTTGGGTTTTGCCGCGGCGAGTAGGGCAATGTTCATGGGAATTTCTTTTTTGCAAATCTAGGCAGTGTCTATTCAAAAGCCGCTTGTTTCTGCCCGCTTGGCAGTAAATAATAAATTTACCAAAGAATACTTTTATATTGACTCTCCAATTTCACATAAAAAACGCATAACAAATTCATTGAAAATAACTTAAAATCTAATATTTTCGAAATCTTGTATTTACAAAAATTTCACATTTACGTCAAAAGGTTATTGTTTCGATAACCTGGTTTATGAAAGATGTGGGGCCAAGTAGGTGCAATTTTGCCGAATCATTACCTAACATCATTAACCACCTTCGAAATGAAATCTTTCGTATCGCCCTTTCGTCGTTTTATTCAACGTGCTTTAATCGTTCTCTCCTTTTTCGCGATCGCTAAGATGGGGTGGGGGCAGGTGAGTATATTAAATACCTCTACTATTACTGAAAATTTAACAGGTTATGCTGGGACTTCAACAGTTCCTTCAAATTGGGAAATGACAGGATCTGGATCTTCTTATGGATTCAGAGGAATAGCCCAAACAACTGGAACAAGTGGGGGGTGGTATGGCAATGGAAATATGTCTTTTTTAGGTTCAAGTAATGCTTCCAACGGCAGATCAACTTGGAAACTGCAAAATAATACGGGAGCAACTTTATCAGGGTTTAACCTCTCGTTTACTGCAGCGTTGTGGAAAACTGGAACCGCCTCGCCAATAGTTCGAATTTATTACATAGTTTCTTCAAGTTCAACTTTTCCAATAAATAACGAGACAGGATGGACAGAGTTAACATCTTTGTCATTTTCGGATGCAACAACGGGTATAACCACGGGAGCAACAATGACCCAGAACAATATTACGGTGTCAGTTTCAAATGGAAATTATATCTATTTGCGTTGGCTACACCCTGGTGGTTCTAGTTCAGATAATTTAGGTTGGGACGCAATTAATTTTTCTGCAATTGTATCCACCCCAACCATCACCGGCACTGCAACAACAACTTCGTTCACATCTACTTACGGAACAGCATCAATAGCTCAAACTTTTAGCATTTCTGGAAACAATTTATCAGCGGACCTGGTTGCTACAGCTCCAACCGGCTTTGAAGTATCATCAGACGGGACGAATTATAGCTCAACGGCAACATTTGCGCAAACAAGTGGAAGTGCAAGTGGCACATTAAGTATCCGTCTCGCGGCAACCGCTGCAGTGGTAGGATCTTACAACAGTCAAAATATTGTTTTATCAAGCACAGGGGCTACAAGTGTGAACATTTCTACACCAATAACAGGTAATGTAGTTTCAGCAAAAGCTTTAACTATAACAGGACTGTCAGCCGCTGATAAAAATTACGATGGGAACACTTCGGTTTCAGTATCCGGCACTCCGGTATTTTCAGGATTGGTAAACAATGAGTCATTTCAGGTAACAGGTTCAGTCGCCTGGGCTTTCCCAGATGCCAATGTTGGTTCGAACAAAAATTTAACGAGAACTGGAAATTACAATTTACCTAGTACCAACTATAGTGTCACTCAACCTGCATTAACCGCTAGTATTAATGCTGTAGTTCCATCTTCACCTACAATTACATCCATTACTTCAGGAAATGAAGAACTAAGTGTTGCATTCACCTCGCCCAGTTCTAATGGAGGGACAGCCATCACGAACTATGAATATTCTATAAACGGCGGTAATGCTTTTTCAGCGTTTGATCCAACTCAAACGACTTCTCCGTTATTGATTACCTCACTTTCAAATGGGGTTTCTTACGATGTTCAAATACGTGCAGTGAATGGCGTAGGTAGCGGAGCAGCGAGTTCTACTGTTCAAGGAACTCCTACAGCTGCTGCCGTAGCACCGGGAGCACCAACAATTACATCAGTTACGGCAGGTAATGGTCAATTGAGTGTAGCATTTACGGAGGGAGCAACAGGGGGTTCTACAATTACCAATTATAAATATTCCACAGATGGTGGCACTACATTTAATGCTGTTTCACCTGCTTCAACAGCAAGTCCAATTATTATAACTGGGCTTACGAATGGCACACCGTACAACGTGCAAATAAAAGCGGTGAATGCCGTAGGCGACGGAGCTGCTTCAGTTTCCGTTTCAGGAACTCCAGCTACAACACCAAGCGCACCAAATATTACTGCAATCAATCCTGGCAATGGTCAGTTAAGTGTTGCATTTACAGAGGGATCAACAGGGGGTTCTACAATTACCAATTACAAATACTCAACAGACGGTGGTGCTTCATTTACTCCTGTATCACCGGCTTCAACCTCTAGTCCAATTGTAATCACAGGATTAACAAACGGAACGACTTATGATATTCAAATTAAAGCCGTCAACGCCATTGGAGATGGGACTGCAACCTCTAGTGTTTCTGCCACTCCATATACAACTCCAGGAGCTCCAACGATAGGAACGGCTACTGCTGGAAATGGACAGGCAACAATTACGTTTACAGCACCTGTTTCTAATGGGGGATCTCCAATAATCTCATATACCGCAACGTCAACCCCGGGAGGTATTACGGGAACAATTTCACAAGCAGGCAGTGGAACAATAACAGTTAATGGGTTAACCAACGGAACAACATACACCTTCACGGTCGTTGCGACCAATGCTGCAGGATCGGGTGAGGCAAGTGCCGCTTCAAACAGTGTTAATGTCACGTTACCAGCACCAACTGCAACGATTGCAACTTCTATTTTAAATAATGGATTTAATGCGAATTGGGGTGCTGTGGTAGGCGCTAGTTCAGGTTATTTGCTAGACGTGAGTACCAGTTCAACTTTTGAAAATTTAGCTTTAGCCTCAGATTTATTCATCTCGGAGTATGTTGAAGGAAACTCAAATAATAAGTATATTGAGATATATAATGGCACAGGCCTTACTGTAGATCTTTCCCTTTATGAATTGGGTATAGCCGCCAATGGTTCGGCAACACCAACTTATTCTGCAATGTCAGGTAGCTTGGTTAATGGTGCCACAATAGTCTATAAAAACTCATCTGCTGCATTAACATTACCTGAGGGTGTTACTGCAATTACAAGTGGAGCTTGCAATTTTAATGGAGATGATGCAATTGTTTTACATAAGGTGGGAGCAGCCGCAACAACTTTTGTTGATGTATTTGGAGTTATCGGAAATGACCCTGGGACATCATGGAGTTCTACTACTAATTCGACTTTAGATAAAACTCTAAGAAGAAAATCAACAATAACTTCAGGCATTGCAACAAGTCCAACAGGCACTGGGTCTGGTGCTTTTACTTCTCTTGAATCGGAGTGGACTCAATCTAACATTGATGTGGTATCAGGTTTAGGCTCACATTCAATTACTGCATTGTCGCCTTCGTTCGTTTCTGGCTACAGCGCAAAACCGATTTCAGGTCAATCTACTGCATCCTCGGAAGTTACTGGTTTATCTGAAGCAACAACCTACTACTACCGCGTCCGAGCAACAGATGGTAGTGCTTCTGCAAACAGCAACGTAATAACGGTTACCACTAAGAAGACACCAACGGTAACTCCTATAATTGGGACGTACACCTATACAGGGTCTGCCCAAGGTCCGAATGCAATTGTTAGCCAAACACCAACACCGACGTCGGTAACTTACAGTTACACTGGAACTGGAGCTACAACCTACGGACCTTCAGCTACACTGCCAACTAACGCAGGGTCATACAACGTTACTGCAACGGTACAAGCAGATGACAATTATGTTTCAGGAAGTGCTACTTCTGCATTTACAATAGCCCCTGCACCGCTCACCATCACCGCAAACAATCAAACTAAATGCGAAGGTTCAGCAATTTCATTTACAGGGACAGAATTTAGTTCTAATGGATTGGTTAACAACGAAACTATTTCAACGGTAAGTTTAACGAGTGGAGGCTCTGAAGCAGGCGCTGTTGCAGGTACATATACTGTAGTACCTTCTTGGTCTGGCAGTGGTTCAAGTAATTATGCTATTACTTATGCAAATGGATTCTTAACAGTTTCTGCACCATCGGTTTTCCGTTCATATCAATCGGGTAATTGGAGTTCGACATCTACCTGGGAGCAAGGATGTGGAGGTAGTTATTATGCTGCAGTTAGTTTACCCGCGAATACGCCAGTAACCATCCAAAATGGCCATAGTGTTGTTGCAAACATCAACGTCTCGGTTTCTAATTTAGCTATTGAATCTAATTCAACTTTGGTTGTTTCAAACAATCGAATTTTGTCAGGAGGCACAATCACGAACTCTGGCACGTTGGATATTTTATCCGGCGGTCAGTTGTTGCAAGGTAGCGATACAGATATTAGCGGTGGCGGCACTTGTATTTATCGCAAGGAACTTCCCCAGGTAA
>JBJOFG010000006.1:0-174585 GCA_046048875.1 Bacteroidota bacterium
GAGAGAGCCATCAATTGCTCTGCTTCTTCGGATGTCTTGGGCAATGCAATGGCTAATTCAAAACGCAAGGAAGAAAAAGAAAGAAGTATGGAAGTGCAGGCCGTGAAAAATGAAAACACGGCGAACTCCTCTGGATTGTATATCCGTGCTAACGCGAAGGCACCAAGTACTTGTATGGCTTGCGCAGAAGCTGTTCCTAAAAGCAGAATGGCCGTGTTCTTGACGAAAGCAGACTTCAACAATCGTTTCATGTTCAAGCGTGTTTTGGTTTAGCCAAATGCAAATACCAAACAAACGTAATGATGTACATGACGCTGCTCACGAGTGAATAAAGACCAATGGCCCAATTCAGACTGTTCATTAAAAATCCGATGTAAAGTGCGCATAGTTTCAAAACAACATCAATGATGTTCAGTCCAAGCGCTTTGTTCTGTACGTTCTCTAAAATCGCGGTAAATGAAAACGGAGACACAGAGAAATTCAAAATGAAAAGCGGAGCTAACCATCTGGCCATTTCGCCCGATGCACGCCATTCTTCACCAAACACAAAGGCGAATAGGGCAGGAGCGAAGGCAACAATAATAATGGCACCGATTCCGCTGAAAAGCATCAACGCTTTCGCGGTGCTTAGGATAAGCGGACGATACGATTCGCCATTGGTTTTAATTTCAGAAGCCTTGTTGTAGTGGGTAAGAAATACGGTGTTGCTAATCAGATTAACAGGAGCCTGAATAATCTTCCAACACATGAAATACAATCCGGTGGCGTTGTCTCCGAAACACACATTGAGCATCCAAACGGTTCCACTCAATTGAAGCGTTTCAATAATGCCTTGAGGTGTATTGAAGAAAATGTATTGCTTGAAAGGCTTGAGTGAAATGTCTTTCACGGGTTCTTCGTTCCATTCTTCTTGACGAGTTCCGTTGTAGAGCACCCACATGGAAACAATTTGACCAACAATGAAGCCGATGACCAACCCTAAATAGTCGAAGAAGAAATATCCGAGAGCAATGGAACCACCGTTAATGAACAAGCTGTTCGCCACGCGGTACAAGGCGTTCGTGCGATACCTGTTTAATCGGGTGGAAAGGAAATTGTACGTTTGAATAACGGCAATGCTGAAAATTCCAATCGGAAGAAAAGCTTCGAAAGCAGAAATGTGCATGCCGAAGAAATAAAGCACGCTGAAGAGAATAGCAATACCTGAAGCAAGTCTCCATGCGTTGTTAATCGCAAGCTTCGCGCGTTCGCGGGCCATCATTTCAGTTTCAGCATTTGGAATGCTGTATTCAATTCGAAACGTAGCAAGCACCGCGAAAGGAATAATCCAGGCGTAGAACAAGGCGAACCATGCAAAGTCTTCCGCGTTGTAAATACGCGTAAGTATGGGCGCTGTGCCGTAGGTGATTAATTGTCCAACTGCAGTAGCCGCCGAAAGTTTCAGCACATTTTTCAAATGCAGTTTTTCAATCAATTCTTTCATGAATTCAAACGAGGCATGGGCATCCAGTGCGATACCGATTGAAAGAATTGATTCGAATTTCCTTCCCCTTTCCAAAAGTGAATGCCATGCTTATCGGCTTTCTCTTTATCGTGCAAATAGAAATCTTTTTGGAAATGAAGAACAATAACTTCACGCAATTCGCTCTCACCGGTTTTCCCAGGAAGGAAAACAGTGTTGCCAGGAACGAAAGCCAATACGCGCTGACCGTCTTCGGGCAATTGTTCGGTTATTGAAATCCAATTCGACATTTCAGAATGATTTAGTTACCCTTAAATGTTGGCATTCTCTTCTCCAAAAAGGCTGCAACACCTTCGTGATGATCGGCAGTTTGTCCAGCTTTTTTCTGAAGGTCTAATTCCAATTCAAGTTGCTGCTCAAGTGTGTTGTTCCATCCGGCATAAATGGCTTGCTTCGTGAAAGCAAGTGCTTTCGTTGGCATAGTAGCCAAGCGAGCTGCAAGTTCTGCAACTTTCGTTTGGAATTCTTCGGTTGAATAAACGTCGTAAATCAACCCCATACTTTTCGCCTCAGCAGCAGTAACTTTATCGGCCAAAAGCATTTGAGCCATTGCACGTTGTGTTCCAATAATGCGTGGAAGGAAATACGTTCCACCGCTATCGGGGATTAATCCAATTTTTGTGAACGCTTGCAAGAAGCTTGCGTTTTCAGAGGCAACAACCAAGTCGCAAGCCAATGCAATGTTTGCGCCCGCGCCAGCAGCTACACCGTTAATGGCGCCAACAATTGGAAGCGGTAAATCGCGCATCATACGGATAATCGGATTGTAACCGTCTTTCAATATGCTTTCCAATCCAGGTCCATCGGTCGCAATGGCTTCACCCAAATCTTGTCCAGCACAAAATGCTTTTCCATTTCCAGTTAACACCACACACCGAACGTCCGTTCGGTTTTTAATTTCAGTCAAAGCTTCTTGCAATTCAACAGACATTTCCATAACGAAACTGTTGAATTTTTCTTGACGATCTAGGGCAATGGTAGCAATGCCTTCGTTGTAACTCAATTGAATGAATTTCATAATTTATGCTGCTTTGTAAAAGTCTTTTCTTCCTTGAATAAATCTTAAAAATGCAATGGTGAGGATCATTCCTGCTGTGGCTTTAACGGCATAGGCTGAAAAATCCAATTGAACGAATGCCCATGCTCTTTCTGGGTTAATGCGATAAATATATAAGCCGCCGAGCAACAAGATAAGTGCGTGTCCTAGGAACCACACCGCAAGTGCATTCAACATCTTTTTCTTGCGCGGTATTTCAGCGAAATATCCTGCTAACAATGCTGCAGCCAAGAACCCGAAATAATAACCGCAGTTCGTAATGGTGAATACATGCTTAATACCGAATTCATAATTCGGGAAGATGTGAAGTCCTGCAATTCCAAGGATAATGTAGAACAATGCTGAAAGAAATCCAATCTGCCATCCCCACCAAATAGCATTGAATAACACAACCAAACTCAGAATTGAAAATGGCAATTCCTTTCCGTACGAAACGACCAAGGGACCTAATCCGATCAAGAGTCCCAAAGAGACAACGAGTCCGATTATAAAGTTAAGAGCAGGACTCTTGGTGAAAGTGAAGTATTGTTTAAACACAGTTTTATTTAGTTATGTAATACGTGTTGTTGTTCTTGTCGGTGTCTATCGTTTGATTCTTCGCATCAATAGTCACTTTCACAACTTTCATATTCTGATTTTTAAATTTGAGGGAATAGGTTTTATCTACCCAATGCCAATCGGCTTGGAGATTCCAATTTTCAGGTAGATCGCCCCTGAATTTTTCTCCACGCATAAGGTCAAGCGGAATGTAATAGACACATTCTTTTCCATTATCGAAACTCACGGACACTTCGCAAGGCATTGGGAAAAGTCCTTTGCGCTCAAGGACAATTTCAGTTTCGCCTTTTCCTGCGTATACGGTATCAATAGCATAATCCATGGTTTTCGTTGTTCCAACGAAATATTCATCGAACCAATCCAGCACCAATCCGCTCTCTTTTTCAGCAACACGCAAAATGTCTTCAGGTTCTGGGTGCTTAAAAGACCATTCGTTGAAATAGGTGTGCATGGTTTTGTCGAAGAGCTCTGAACCCATGATGTATTCCAACTGGCTGAGGTATGTCTCTCCTTTGCTGTATGCCGCAACGCCATAAGCGTAATTCGTTTCGAAATGATCAGCATGGGTGGTCAATGGTTCTTCAATTCCGGCTTTCACCAATTCCAAATATCCATCAATGGATTCGCGGTGAACAGGATCTGCTTGAGCAGGGAACAAGGCATTCATGACTACAGTAGCCGCGAAGCTGGTGAACCCTTCATCCATCCAATAATATTTGCTTTCATCGGTTGCTAATATTCCTTGATACCAAGAATGCGCACCTTCGTGAACGGTTACTCCGACAAGGCTTGGAAGCGAACGCTTGCCCGTGATGAGGGTCGCCATCGGATATTCCATTCCGCCATCTCCGCCTTGAATCACGTTGTAAACCGGGTATGGATATTTCCCGAAATTCTTACTTAACAAATCAAATGCTTTGGCGGTGAATTCAGGAAGACGATCCCATGCCTCGTTGTACTTTTCTTCCGGTTGGTGGTAGAAATAAATTTTTGGACCGCCGTCAAGTTGGGTCTCTGTGCGGACGTAATCGGGGTCGGCGGCCCACACAAAGTCGTGAACGTTTTTCGCTTCGTATTTCCAAGTGATTAAATTCTTTCCAGCTTTCTGAACGCGCTTGAAAGATTCGTCTTCATTCAACAACACCCCACCTGCCGCAACAACATAGTTCGCCGGAAGGGTAATGTTCACATTGAAGTCTCCCCAAATACCATAGAACTCGCGTCCGATATACGGATTCGGATGCCAGCCGTCTTCGTCATATTCGCACATTTTAGGATACCATTGACTCATGCTGTATTCAATGCCTTCAGCATTGTCTTTACCACTTCTACGAATTTGCAAAGGCACTTGTCCTAAAAATTCAACTTCTACAGTTGCTACCGAATGCGGTGGAATGGGTTTCAATAAGTTCACTTCTAAAATGGTTTCATTCTCTTCATAGGTAGAAGTGATGTTTTCTCCGTTAATCGAAATGCTTTTAACATGCAAGTGTCCTTCTTGTTCTTTCGTCAATTTCGAAATGCGATCGCCTACACGACGGTCAGGATCAGGCAAATTGCGCGAGCGGACATCCATGTCGCTGCCTGGTTGGAAAGCGTTATTGTATAAATGGAAGAATAGCTGTGTGAGTTCGTCGTTGCTATTGTTCGTGTATTGAATGGTTTCTTTTCCTACAAACGAATCATCGGTAGTGTTCAATGAAATTTCAATAGTATAGTTGGCTTTCTGCTGCCAGTATTGCCCGAATACATTTCCACTTAAAATGAAAAGTGTAAAGAATAAAACATTTCTCTTTTTCATAATTACCATATTACTGAATCTTCGTTCATCCAATGTCCGTGAAGCTTCAAGGCCTGCTCCATTAAGTCGCGAACACAACCGTGCCCACCGTTTTTGTTGGAAATGTAATGCGCCACTTCTTTTACTTCAGGAGCTGCATCGGCTGGACAGCAAGCCAATCCAACAATCTTCAACAAGGGAAGATCTGGAATATCGTCGCCCATGTAACACACATCCTCGTCATGAAAATGCCACTTCGATTTTAAATCTAAATACACTTGTCTCTTGTTTGAAGATCCTAAATGAACTTCGTGGACGCCAAGCTTTTCAAATCGCGCGCGAACCGCTTCCGATCGTCCTCCGCTTATTATCGCAATGCGGAATCCATGCTTCACTGCTAATTGAACAGCATATCCGTCGCGAACATTTGCTGTGCGCATCTGCTCTCCATCGGGGAACAACCACACAATGTTGTCTGTGAATACGCCATCTACATCGAAGATGAAGGTTTTGATTTTTGCTAATTTCTCTTTGTAATTCATTGGTATTTTTCAAGGATGCTTTGGGAAAGCAGAGTGTAAATCTCTTTCCATTCAGCATGATTATTCAAGATTTGTTTTTGAGCTTCAATGGTGCTAACATCTCCGCGCTGCGCAGGTCCTGTCTGTATGCTTTCAGGTGATTTCATTTCCAACAATTCAATGTGCGCCTTCAACATAGTATAAAACAAATCGGTTGGAAGCTGCGCTTCTTTCAATAAAGATTGAGAGATGTGTTGAAGATGATTTGTGAAGTTATTTGAAAATACGGCAGAGATATGTGCTAATTGACGCTGCTCACCGTTGGCCGGAATCCATCGTCCAATCGCAGGTTCCAAAAAGGCTCTTACGATTGTTTCCGTTTCTGGATTCGAAAATTCATACAACAACGGAATGTTGTTGTATTTCATGGAAGTACCTTTTTTTAGTGTCTGACAAGGCCAACAAACAGCGCGATTTTTCTGGGGTAAATTCAAAATGGAAGTTCCTCCTGAAAAGTGAACCGCGATAATTTTTTCTGGAAGTTGGGCTGCAACTTCTGCAATCTGAGAATCCGGAACAGCCAGTAAAACCAAGTGATAGCTATCATTAATATCGCTCAAATGAGTTGTTGTTTTCCATGGACTCGAAACGGGCAGTTCACGAACCACATGCAAATCAATGCGTGAATTAATTTCACGAAGAGCGGCGTTTAAATGCCACGCTAAATTTCCGTTTCCAACTAGGGCTATGCGCATATCTCTGCGAAGATAAAGCGAAGAAGCGTACCTTTGTTTCATGACATTAACGGTTCAACTCGATACCCCTTCACGTTGGAAGGATTATGCCCTGATAGATTGTGGCGATTTTGAAAAATTAGAACGCTTCGGTGAGTTCATTACCATTCGCCCGGAACCACAGGCGGTGTGGCCAAAACGCTTGTCTGACGAGGAATGGAAGAAGAGAGCCCACGTGCGTTTCGTTCAAAAGGGAAGCAACAGTGGCGAGTGGACTAAGATGAAAAAGATGCCGGATCAGTGGAAAATTCAATATGAATTAATCAATGGAAAAAAATTGAACATGCGTTTGGGAATGACTTCCTTCAAACACGTGGGTATTTTTCCGGAACAGGCTGCAAATTGGGATTTCTCTATTACAGCCATGGAAAAAATGAAGATTGAAAAACCGAAGGTTTTAAATCTCTTTGCATACACGGGTGGCGCTACTGTGGCTTGCGCAACGCACGGCGCCGAGGTTACACACGTAGACAGCATTAAACAAGTGGTGACATGGGCGAATGAAAACGCTCAGTTAACCGGAACGAAAGACATTCGTTGGATGGTGGAAGATGCGTTGAAATTTGTGCAACGGGAAGTCAGAAGAGGAAACAAATACAATGGGATTATTCTCGACCCTCCAGCATTCGGACATGGACCGAAAGGTGAGAAGTGGAAGTTGGAAGAACAGATTTCTGAATTGCTCGAAGGTGTTTTGCAACTGCTCGATCCGAAAGAACATTTCTTGGTGTTGAACGCATACAGCCTTGGACTTTCTCCGTTGATTGTCGAAAATCTCTTGCGTCCGTTTGCAGGAAAAAACCTGGCTATCGGAGAACTTTATCTCAATGCGGAAAGCGGAGTGCTTCTGCCTTTGGGCGTATTCGGAAGAATTCTTAAAGTGTAATCGCATGCGGAAAGTTTTCTTCCTCCTATCTGTTGCGTTGGCATTTGCTTCTTGCAAAGTCAAGGAAACAACTTCTCAAACGAATCATACCATTCAACCCATGACCACTTCAAAATTGTTCGATCCGCATTCGGCGGCGACTTCAGATGCGCGCGTTACACATCTTCATTGGACCGCAAACGTGAATGTGGAAACGCATGTCATTTCAGCCAATGCCACCTTCGATTTCAAAACAGAAAAAGGAGCCAAGCAAATTTCCTTCGACACAAAAGACTTGAATATTTTGTGGGTGAAGGTGAATGGAAAGAAAACCGATTTCTTTTTGGACGAAGCGAAACCTTTCTTGGGTCAAGCGCTTCACGTTGAAATACAAGACACCGACAATCAGGTAAGTATTGAATACACTACTTCACCAGCGGCAGAGGCGTTGCTGTGGGTGGAAAAAGAAAACGAATTGCCTTTCTTGTTCTCACAGTCACAAGCTATTCTTGCGAGAACATGGATTCCTTGTCAGGACAGTCCTTCCGTGCGATTCACGTATTCGGCAGATGTAACTGTTCCGAAAGATTTAATGGCGTTAATGTCTGCTGAGAATCCGCAAGTGAAAGCTGCCGACGGCAAGTATCACTTCGAAATGAAGCAACGCATTCCTTCTTATTTGTTGGCATTGGCTGTTGGAGATGTGGCTTTCGAATCATTGAGTGAAAACACAGGTGTGTATGCAACGGCCGATATGTTGGAATTGGCTTTCAACGAATTTTCAGATATGCCAGGCATGGTGAAAGCTGCGGAAGATTTGTATGGTCCATACGCTTGGGAACGATATGATGTGTTGGTGCTTCCAGGTGCATTTCCATTTGGAGGAATGGAGAATCCTCGATTGACTTTCGCGACGCCAACCATTTTAGCGGGAGACAAATCCTTGGTGTCATTGATTGCTCACGAACTGGCGCACAGCTGGAGCGGAAACTTGGTGACCAACGCTACGTGGAACGACTTCTGGTTGAATGAAGGATTCACGGTATACTTCGAACAACGAATCATGGAATCGCTTTATGGAAAGGCGAAGGCAGAGATGTTGGCAACCTTGGCTCGTCAAGATTTGAATGCTACGCTTGCAGAACTTCCTGCAGAAGATACCCATTTGAAATTGGCTTTAGAGAATAGAAATCCAGACGATGGCATGAACGACATCGCCTACAACAAAGGCTATTTCTTCCTTCGAACCATAGAAGAAAAAGTAGGAAGAGAAAAGTTCGATGCATTTTTAAAGAACTATTTTCAATCGCACGCTTTCGGGGTTATGACCACCGAAGGATTCATAGACATACTGACTACGGAACTTTTGACTACGGAACAAGCCGATGAAATTGGTTTGGATAATTGGATCTATTCGGCTGGCTTGCCCGCAAATACAGCTGTTGTCCAATCGACAGAATTAGAGAAAGTAGATGAGCTTCGCTTGAGGTGGGAAGGCGATGAGATCACGAACAAAGACCTTCCTTGGAACGACTGGAGTTACCAAGAGCGTTATCGATTTTTATCGAACGTAAACTACAATCTTTCGCTTTCTAAAATTCAATCGTTGGATGAGAGTTTTCATATTTCAAAGATTGGAAATTCAGAGGTGCTCTTCGCTTGGTTCATGCTTTCTATTCAATCGAAAAACGAAACGGTGTTTACAGATCTTGCGACATTCTTAGAAAAAGTTGGAAGACGAAAATTTGTTGCGCCATTGTATGAAGCCATGGAAAACAGTGGTTATCATGTCACGGCTTTGAGTATCTATGCGCATTGCAGAGGCAACTACCATGCGGTGACGCAGAGTACTGTTGATGAGATTTTACATTACCTCGCGAAATAGAAACGTAATTTTTATTTTTAATTGGAAGAACTCCTTTCTCCTTTCGACTTAAATTACGGTTTATGAAAATGAGGTTCCCATTTGTGATTGTTGCCCTTTTGTGGTGTCTTGCCGGATTTGCGCAGGAACGCGGAAAGGTCATTTCATTCAACACCAAGAAGCCCATTACTGGAGCTGTTGTTAAGTGGGCCAATGGAAAGCAATTCGCGGTGACCGATGAAAATGGTGAGTTTGCTATTCCTTCTTCAAGTAATGGTTATGTAATTCAATCTATCGGTTATTACGACTTTACAACGACTAAAATCCCGAAAGTCGTTGAGCTGTTGGAGCAGATTTATCAGCTTCCTGTACTTGGAATTACCGATGCACCCGATAGTATTTTCGGAAGTGTGAAGTATTCTGTTGGCGATTTTGTTTGGTGGAACGGCAAGCTTACAATGCTTTTGTATGAACATGAAAAACTCATTAAACCCGTTACAGAGAAAAGAGATTTGTGGGAAGATGCATGGATTGCACAGATCGATTCGTTTGGAAGAATAGTCACTTCCTTTCACATTAACGAACCCGCGGAACGGTTTCATTTGGCTCCCACAGGCGCTTGCTTTGTTCTTACAGAATATTCTGTCTTTCAACTGAAGGCCGAACCTTTTCTTCATCTCGATAAATTGAGTTATGAATCGTTTCGACAAGAATATGAGCCCATTTGTGGGTTCCTTCATTCGAATATTGTCTTCCATACATTCACTGAAGAATACCCGGAATTTAGTTATTATTTGTTGAAGAAAGACAGCAGCGATCCCTTGGAGTTAGAGCGGGTGGCCGATTCGCTTACTATGGAATTGTTCAAGTCGGAATACAAATACATGAATGGCAGGGGCAAGCGTATTGCTTATCAATACGAATTGGATTATGGTGTGCCGAAGGAAATTGTTGCTGGGCAGATGACACGCTTTAAGGAGAGTCCGTATTACCGAGATCCTGTTGCGAAGATTGTTCAGTTGGAAGATCGCTGGTCCATTTTCAATATTTCACAAAAGCAAGTTTTATCTGTAGGTACTGAAGGCGAGGTGCTCAGTCGATCTAGAATGAAAGAGGAGGGTAGCTTGTCAGCGTTGACTACCAAAGAGAAGATCTTGTCGGTTCAATTCGTTCCAGAGACCAATGAAATGGTCTGCTTCACGCAATTGAGAACGGGTGAGTCCATGCTATATCTCTTAAAGGAAGATGGAAGTCTTGAGCTGAAGAAGAATCTCTACTGGCAACACATACGCAATCCACAAATAAAAAACGGTAGAGTGTATTACCTCTACCGTCCATTTGAAAGTCGTAACAACTGGTACCTCTACGCTGAGTAATTATACTACGTGGTTCCAGTTATGCGTGTCGTTTTCTCTTCCGCGCTTCACGCGATCTAAGTATAACGAGACTTTAGGAGCAAACTCCCAAGTTGAATATTCATTCAGATTAAAATCTTCACCGTCTAGGCTTATTGTTCGAATGGGCGCAATGGTAGCCGCTGTTCCTGCTCCGAAAGCTTCGTTGATCTCTCCGTTCCGAAGACCCTCAATAAGTTCAGCAACAGCAATACGTTTTTCAATGACTTCATACCCCCAATCGCGAGCTACTTGAAGGATTGAGTCGCGTGTTATTCCACTTAGAATAGAATCTGAAAGTTGAGGGGTTATGATGGTATTTCCCTTACGGAACATAACATTCATGGTTCCACTTTCCTCAAGGAATTCATGACTTTCAGCGTCGGTCCACAACAACTGTTGGTAGCCTTCAGCCTGTGCTTTTTTCGTTGGAAGTAATGCAGCAGCGTAATTTCCAGCAGCCTTCGCCGATCCAGTTCCTCCGTGAGACGCACGTGAGTAGTGGTGCTCAATCTTCACCTTCAATTCAGAAGTGTAATAACTTCCAACAGGACTTGTGAAAACTACAAACATATAACTCTCGCTTGGTTTCACACCCACATACTCGTCAATGGCGAACATGTGCGGGCGAATGTAGAGAGCTTCTCCATCTAGTTTTGGAACCCAATTTCGATCCAAGGCAATCAGCTGTTCAACACAACTTACAAAAACATCAACTGGAATGGTAGGCATGCACAGGCGCTCAGCACTGTGATTCATGCGCTTGGCATTTTCTTCTGGACGGAAGATGAAAACTTCATTGTCAGAATTTCTGAATGCCTTCATTCCCTCGAATATCGCTTGGCCATAGTGCAATGAGCTAATTGCTGGAGAAAAATGCAATGGCCCGTATGGTTGAATAAGGGGTTGTCCCCATTCACCGTTGTGGTATTCCATCACTAACATGTGATCCGAAAATACTTGTCCAAATCCCAAATTCTCCCAATCTACTTGGTGAATGCGGCTTTCAGCGACTTTACGAATCTCAATCGGTTTTTGTGTTGCTATCATTGAGCGTATTGATTGATTTTCCTAAAAAATAGGAACCCAAAAATAAGACAAATATTCAGACTTTATGCATTCGCTGAGGGCGCGAACAGAAATTTGTTAGGGCTTACTAATTCTTTCTTTACGGCATACATTACGATTGCTGCGGTGTTATTCACCCCTAGCTTCTGCATAATGTTCTTTCTGTGAGTGTTCACCGTATGCGTTGAAAGGAATAGTTTTTCTGCTATTTCAACGTTTGTATACCCTTCAGCGATCAGTGTTATTACCTCGTTTTCTCTTGCACTGATCGTTGTTGGCTCGCAGTCGTAGGTAGCAACAGCTAGGTCTTCAATATCTATGGCTTCTTTTCGAATACGGTCGACGATATTTCCACAAAAGAATACGCTTCCTGCTGCAGTTTCGCGGACCGAATCGAGGATTTCGTTCACATCACAATCTTTTCGAATGTAACTGTTCACACCTGCGCGAAGGGCATTAACTATAGTAGCGCCGCTTTGGTCGGCTGTTAAAGCCACCACACGCATTTTTGGTTGAAGTTTGAGCGCTTTAGTGATGGAATCTATAGAAAATCCAGGTGCGGTGAAATCAATCAAAAGAATGTCCGCTTCGAATGAAGCAAGCAGCTCATACAAGCTCTCAGAACTTCCTGCATCTCCTATTATTTCTATGTTTTCGTAATTTGAAAAAATAGAGTGTAGACCAGTTTGAACGATCTGACTGTTATCGGCAATGATTAATCGAATCATGGCGCGAAGATATGTTAAGTAAAACGATTCTAAATAAGAAAATAGACAATTTATTTTCAAAGTGAAATGTTCGTTCTCATCACACTAACTTTGCCACCCAATGACGAAATTTTTCCTTTTTATTTCGGTATTTACCGTTTTCACTTTGATCATTGATTTTTATTCTTATCAAGGAATAAAGCAACTGACAGAGAAGTATCCCGATTTCTGGAGAAAGCTTTGGCGTCGCTTGTTTTGGGTGCCTTCAATTATGGCCATTGTGCTTATTGTCATTGTATTCATTGGGTCTGAAAAAGAAGTTCGAGGAAGTAATTTCAAATTCTTTTATTTCGTAACAGGTTTTATTTTTATTGCTCTTGCGCCTAAAGTTGTCTTTCTTGTCTTTCACTTCATGAACGATTTGGTTCGAACCGGCAAATGGATTGCTCGAAAGTTGAAGGGGCTTTTAACTAAAAGCGAAAACACGAACTTTGATGAACAGGAGTCAGACAAAATGACCCGCTTTCAATTCTTTAATCAGGTTGGTCTTGGCGCTGCGGCAATTACGATGGGAGCTACTTTTTATGGAATATACAGAGGCAAGTATGATTTTCGAGTTTGTGAAGAATCGCTTTCATTTTCAAATCTCCCAAAGTCGTTCAATGGTCTGCGTATTGTTCAAATCAGTGATGCGCATTTAGGAAGTTTTTTAGACAATAGCTTTGAAGAAGTTGATGCGGCTTTGAAACGAATCAATGATTTGAATCCCGATGTGATTTTCTTCACAGGCGATTTGGTGAATAACCTTGCTGAAGAAGCAGAGCCTTGGGTGAACTACTTTCAACAGCTTCATGCCCCACTTGGAAAATTTTCGATTTTAGGAAATCACGATTATGCTGAATATGTCTATGATCCAAATGATCCCGCTAACGCTCAGCTTCTTGCTGACAATATGAGACAGTTAGAATCGGTGCACGAGCGAATGGGTTTCCGATTGCTGAAGAATGAAACGGTGGAGTTGGAAAAGCAAGGCGAAAGTATTTCTTTGATAGGAATTGAAAACTGGGGGAAAGGACGTTTCTCAAAGCATGGGAAATTAGATTTGGCTATGGCAAACATGCCACAAACTAGTTTTAGTATTTTGCTTTCCCATGATCCAAGTCATTGGGAAGCGCAGGTTCTTGGTCAAAAGAAGATTGATTTGACATTTTCTGGACATACACACGGAGCGCAATTCGGTGTTGAGGCACCCATGCTTCACATAAAAGCAAGTCCTTCCCCATGGTTCGGATACAAACGTTGGGGCGGTCTGTATCAAGAAGAAAATCAATATTTATACGTAAACAGGGGATTTGGCTATTTAGGATTTCCGGGTCGAGTGGGTATGCCCCCAGAAATTACATTGATCACAATTTTCTCGGCTTAAATCGGTTTCATTAATAATGTGTTTATAACCTATTATTAAGATTAGGTTACATTTTGAAACCTTTTTCGTTTATATTTGGTAAGTCTTTTAGGATATTATGTCAAACCAAGAAGTAAAACAACTGCAGCACATACATGCCGACTATCACAAAATAGTGGGTGATGTACTTGTTGATTCGAGCGCGGAGCTGCTTGTATTCGCGCACTTTGGCGATTTTACTCCGAATAGAAATGAGCACATACTTGAAGCTATTTCATGTACTGACATCAATAAAAAAGGCTTTCGTCAAACTACTAAGCGTGTCGTAACGGTTTTGGTTGAAATGTTACAGAACATTTCCATTCATGGGGAAAGATGTGAAAACGGCCTCATGAACGCATACGCTGTCGTTGCCAAAGGTGACGATTACTTCAGATTGTGCACAGGGAATATGCTCACGGTCTCTGCAGCAAGAATCCTCATGCGTAGACTTGAAATGCTTACTGAATATGACAAACTTGACCTTCGCTCTAAAATTCGTCAACGTCTAAAAGACGAGGGTTTAAGCGAAAAAGGGGGAGCTGGTCTAGGGCTTTTAACGATAGCCAAAAGGGCAGAAAAAGGTTGGTCTTATACCTTTGATTTAATGGAAAAGGATATGGTGTATTTTCAATTGAACGTTTCTGTTCCAATGGTAGAAAAATAATGAGGGTTCTTCTTTTTCTAAACGTTTATTTTCTTTTTACAACTTCGATTCTTTCTCAAAACAAAATTTACGAGTTCGACTTACGCCTTAGCGAATCTCGTGGAGTAACACTTGCCGAGGGCTTGAAATCTTCTGATGTAGACATTCAGCTTCGTGCAGCGCAGCAGGCAGCCACGTGGGGAAAGGCTGAACATATTCAAGATTTGATATTTCTACTGTTGAACTTAAGAAATTCAGTTACGCTTCCCAGGCACTACGAAACAATGACCGCTGCGGCTTATGCACTTGGACAAATTGAAGGCTCTAATGTGCAGCAGGTGGAAGCTTTGCAGAAAACGATACTTAATGTTCCAAATGAAGAATTGGTAAGAGAATCTTGGGTGGCATTGGGTAAGTTACTGCCAGAGACTGTTGCCTTAGGTGTGCGTCTAGAAGATGCATACAAGAGCAATCCAAGCGTTCCACACAATCAATACGCTTGCTTAGCATTGGCCGCTCGTAAAAGAATAAATCAAGATGATTTCTTGAAATCTATTTTAGATCAAGAGGATATATTAAAATGGGACGAGGAAGCACGTGTGGCCTTGGCTCAGGTCCTGTCGAGAACCGATTACAGTTTTATTTCTGGAAATATTTCAGCTAACAAAAAGTACAAGAGCAAAGTTCGAAATTGGATTGAAAATGAAAAGTCTAAATATGTCCGCATTCAATTCGCAAGATTAGCCAATCGATATGAATGGTGGCCATTGCTCAATGAGTTAGCGTGTAGCGAAGATGCTCAAATTTCAGAGCCTGCTGTTCAGGTGATGCTATCAAAAGATTCTACCTTCATTTCAAATGTATTGTTTGTTGATTTGAAACGGGCAAGTGCTTTCAATTACATGCGCGTGGGTATTCACTTTAATCAATTTAATCACGACCAGATTAGAGAAGTTCTCAACTCCTTTCCGAAAAACAGTTACGAGCAAATAGAATTGGCGGGTGTGTGGAATGAAAACGGACACCCAGATGCTCAGAATTACATTATGTTTCAATATACTGAAACAGAAGATTTGTTTGAACGAATTTCATGGGTGAAGAAAATGACGAATTCTTATCTGTTCATCGATTCGTTGTTAACTCAAGATTTTGTCAATGCACCACCTGCGCTTAAATATGCCATAGTTGAATGTGCTCTAGAATATGGAAAGTCAAATCCAAAATTTAATGAAATACTTTTTCCCGGATGGTTCGCAATTTTATGGACATCTCAAGACGCTGGAGTTTTAGCCCAACTCGCAGTTTGGGCGAGAGAGCGTGCCGAAAAATTGAAAGGCAATGAATTCCTCATTGAAACATTGAAGCAGGCGCTACCGCTGTTTTTGAAACCTGAGACTGTTGAAACCTACAATGAATTAATTGAAACATTGAATGCTGTTCAAATTGGGCAGGACATGTTAGTCAAGAGCCAACCGCTTACGGCCTCTTTTCCTGCCGAAAAAGAATGGGAAAAGAATCAATCATGCAAGGTGAAGTTGAAAACAGATGTTGGAACTGTGGTTATTAAGTTGAACGGATACAACGCTCCTGAGAGTGTTTCGAATTTGTTGAAGTTATGCAGTCAGCATTATTACGATAGTATTGCTTTTCATCGGGTCGTGCCGAATTTCGTAGTTCAGGCCGGATGCACACGCGGAGATGGAATGAGTGGAATGCCTTATGTGATTTCTTCGGAATTTTTGGGGCACAACTTTGCGCCGCTTCATATTGGAATGGCGAGTGCAGGGAAGCACACCGAGAGTGCGCAATGGTTCATTACATTGGCTTACACGTCAAATTTAAACGGACGTTACACCGAATTTGGTGAAGTCATTCGCGGAAAAAAGGTGCTGCCGAAAATTAAAGTCGGAACTCGAATTCTAAAGATGCGTGAACAACATTTATTCTGAATTGTAGTTCATTCATGGAACATGTATTTCCGATGAAATTAAAACTAATCTTACCCTTGTTCATGATTGCCTTAGCTTCTTGCGCGCAATCGAATAAAGAAAATCCCAAAGGAGAAATTATGAAAGTTGAAATGAATGATACCCTAGAAGTGGCAACACTTGCAGGTGGTTGCTTTTGGTGTGTGGAAGCGGTCTACGCCAATGTAAATGGTGTGATGAAAGTCGAGTCAGGATATGCCGGTGGATTCATAAAGAATCCTTCTTACAAAGAGGTGTGTAACGAAACAACAGGACATGCTGAAGCCGTTCAGATTTCTTTTGATCCACGAAAAGTTTCTTTTTCTCAATTACTTGAAATCTTCTTTGTCGTGCACGATCCAACGACTTTGAACAGACAAGGTCCAGATTCGGGAACACAATACAGATCTGCCATTTTCTATCATAACGAAGAACAGAAGGAACTCGCATACAAGGCCATTCAAGCCATTAACGAGACAGGTGAGTGGGGCGCTAATGCTGTGACCGAAGTGACAGAATTTACCAATTTCTACAAGGCGGAAAATTACCACCAAGATTATTACGCATTGAATGGCGAGCAACCTTATTGTCGTATCATGATTACGCCAAAGCTAGAGAAATTCAAAAAGCGGTTTTCCGAATTGGCGAAATAGGTCTTTTCTTTTTCTGAATTGCCTTAACTTAGACAACCAAATGATTCACTCAAGAGTCTTTTTGGAAACCCTAGGTTATGAAAAAAATTATATTCTCTTTATTAAGCCTTTTAACTGCCTATACGAGCAGTGCGCAGTTCAGCGTTGATTCCATCTCAAATCAAATTTCCGCAGTAGAAGATTTGTTTTTGGCGAATGGTATTTTCGTAAACAATATTTCATTCATAGGGGATTCTGCACAATTGGGTTGGTTAACGGATGGAGATTCCATTTCATTAGGCATAAACGATGGGTTGGTTCTTTCCACAGGTATAGCAGCCGTTGTGAGTAATGGAAACAATATATCAGGTGGTACGTGGGGAACACAGTCTACCAATGCGGATTTGTCGTCATTGACGGGATTCCCAACTTACGATTTGGCTCAACTCGATTTCGATTTCATCGCAACAGGAGACTCAATGACTTTTCAATTTGTTTTCGGTTCAGCAGAGTATCCGGAGTGGGTGGGAAGTAATTTTAACGATATCTTCGGCTTTTTCCTCAGTGGTCCAGGTATTGTCGGTCCATACACGAATAGCGCTGTGAATATCGCAGTTGTGCCAGGTACAAATCAAGTGGTGAGCATAAATACGATTAACATGAATGTTAATCCATCCCTTTTCATCGATAATTCAGCACTGACAATTCCAGGTTTCTATTGCGATGGGTACACTGTTCCAATGTTTGCATCAATGGGTAATTTGGTGGTTGGTGAAACCTATCACATAACTTTAGCGGTTACTGACGCTTCCGATTCAGCGCTTGATTCTTGGGTGTTTCTAGGTGGAAATTCATTTCAACAATTCTGCACGGTGAATTTCTTGGAAGAGAGCGACGATAGAGGGGCTCAACAATGTTTGCTTTCTCAAATAAAGGCGGATTTAGATTACACCGTATTCTGCGGAACAATCACCCTCGAAAATCAATCGCAAGTAAATATGAATGTCGCTAATGCATATTATGAAATGGGCGACGGCAATACCATTCCAGCGAATGCGACCGATGTTTATTCATATACAACTCCAGGAAATTACACGGTGAAGTTGGTGTATCAAACAGTAGACGGATTCACTTCAAAATACACATTGGGAACTTTTCCTATTTCGGAAATCATGCCTGCAGAACCAATCATTTCACAAAATGGTTCTGTCGTAAGCATCGATAATTATGATTCATCCTGGTTAGTGTCTTGGTTTGTCTCAATGGATGGCGGATTCACATACACTGAATTGGAGGGTATAACAACGCCTTCTTTCGATGTTACGGGAGTTGTTGCTGACGGAGCGTTTATCTACGCTGGAATTAGCAACGGTTGCTTGAACAGCTCTGTTGCACAAATGGTTGTTGGAGTAAACGAGTTGAATGAAAATACCTTCAGCGTTTATCCCCAGCCTGCAGATCAAGAAATTTTCTTCTCGAATGTAAACGAATTGAAAACAATTAAAGCATTCGATGCAACAGGTAAGTTGGTGATGTTTGAAAGCAATGTAACGAATGTGTTGAACATTTCAACCTTGTCTCCTGGATTCTATGTTTTACATGTAACGAACAGAAATGGAAAACAAGAGCGTGTGAGTGTGATGGTGAAATAAGAAATGCTGAAAGAAGAATTTAAATATTTTTGGAAGGGAGCGCGATGGTTCGCGCTCTTTCCTGTTTTATACCTTGTTCTGCTCTTCATAAATCATCGCTTTCAGTTAAGCGATTTCAACGTGTACTATGGCGCAGCAGATGCACTTATGAATGGAGAACAAGTCTATGGAAAAGCCTTTGGGTTGTCGAGTGGGTTCTACAAATACTCGCCAGAGGTCTTGGTGCCTTTTCTTCCTTTTGCTTTGTTGAAATATGATATTGCCGCAGTCTTGTTCTATTTGCTGAACACCACGATTTTCATTCTCTTGTTGAATGAAATGAAAAAGATCTTTTTTAAAAATATCAATTGGGGAAAGCAGGTTTGGATTTATTTGACACTAACAGCATTGTTTTTTGGTGATCAACTGGAGCGTGAGCTTTTTCTCGGTAATGTCAATGCCTTGTTATTATTACTAACCTTATGGTCGCTTCGTTCAATTGACAACAATGAAAAGGTGAAAGCAGGGATTATTTACGCAGTAGTTCTTTGCTTTAAGATTCACTTCTTGATTTTGCTGCCTTATTTCATTTTTAAGAAAGAATGGAAAGTTGTATTCTCGACTATGCTCGGCTTGATCGGAATGGCCATCATTTTATTCATATGTGTCCCTAACAGATTTGCAGTCCTTCACAGTCAATGGTGGAAGGCGGTTCAAGCGCATAACGTACAACTGGACAGGAGTCCGAATACCATTTACCACTTCATTCAAACAACATTGTCTTCACTAAACATGGCAGTGATTCCTACAGCGGCTGTGCTAATTGGTTTGGCCATTACAGGGTTGGGATACTTGAAATTTATTTGGAAGAATATTGGGAAAGGATTTCAAATGAATGAAGGGCTGGTGCTCATTTCCCTAATTCCAATTTTAACACACACCGATACCGAGCATTTTTTGTGGGCAATGCCTTTGATTCTAATTGTGCTACTGACCATTTCAACATGGAATAAAAAAGCGATAAGATTGGGAGGGGTCTTCATATTTCTTTTGTCTTTCCCTTTTTTATTCAACAGTCCAGATCTCGTGGGCAAGGCATTGTCAAAGTCTTTAGATGAAGGGGGATTAGGTCTTTCGCTCATGCTGTTGCTCGTGTTGTCTTTCCTTTATCAGAATGTTAATCTTTTCCGAAATCGGTTCATTCAAAACAGTTAATAACTCGCGATTCGATTTTTTAAGTTGAATGATTGAAGAGGATATATTCGTTAAAACCTTACGAATATGGCTCCACGTAAACAACGAAAAATTTATGTGCTAGACACTTCTGTTCTACTGCACGACCACAACAGTATTAATAGTTTTGAAGACAACTACGTAGCCATACCCATCACGGTGTTGGAGGAGCTTGATAAGTTTAAAGTAGGGAATGAAAACAAAAACTTCGAAGCCCGTGAAACTATCCGAATCATTGATAAACTTTCTTCCAGCGACACGCTGAATGCCTGGATTCCACTGGGCAATGGTCATGGAGGAAAGTTCAAAATAATTTTGGATGTTGATTTGTCTTCTCAGGATGATGCTGAATCTATTTTTCAATCGAAGAAGAACGACCATAAAATTTTGAATGCGGCAATTGTACTTCAGAAACAGGAGAAGCGCAGCAAAGTGGTTTTGGTTACGAAGGACATTAACCTTCGAATCAAAGGAAAGGCTTTGGATATTGTAGCTGAAGATTACAAGACGGGCAAGGTAAAAGACAGTGTTGCGTCATACAGAGGATACAGTGTTCTCGAAAATGTTTCTTCTGAGGCTATTCGAAAACTGTATACCGCAGGTGAATTGAAAGATTCGAAAGTCTTAGGAAAAGAAAAACATAACAATCATTTTTATGTGTTGAAGTCAGGAACTTCCAGTGCACTAGCATTTCATGGAGGTATGGCGAAAAACATTGAGCGTATCGATAAGGTATATGCAATGGGCATTAAGCCGAAGAACGCTGAGCAAGCTTTTGCACTTCATGCCATAATGAATCCTGAAATTAAATTAATCACAATTTCGGGCGTGGCAGGAACTGGTAAAACATTACTTGCTCTTGCAGGATCACTTGAAATGAGAAACGGTTTTGATCAATTGATTCTAGCGCGACCAATTATTCCGCTTTCAAACCGTGATATCGGTTTCCTTCCAGGAGACGCGGAGGAAAAAGTTTCACCATACATGCAGCCGCTGTTCGATAATTTGAATTTTATTAAGAAACAATATTCAGAGAACGAGAAGAAGCGAAAGGTTATTGATGATATGCAAACTGATGGTCGAATTTTAATAACACCGTTGGCCTTTATTCGAGGAAGAAGTTTATCGAATTGTGTTTTCATAATTGATGAAGCACAAAACCTAACTCCGCATGAAGTGAAGACCATCATTACACGCGCAGGTGAAAACACCAAAGTAATTTTGACAGGTGATGTTCGTCAGATTGATACACCGTATTTAGATGAGCAATCCAATGGACTGTCTTATGTAATTGATAGACTTAAAGGTCAAGACCTTTATTGTCATATCACACTTGAAAAAGGAGAAAGAAGTGAGTTAGCGAATTTGGCGAACGACTTGCTTTAAGCAGTCTCTTCAAGGCTTGAAAGAACTACAATTTGCTCTTTTCCTTTCTTGGTTACGTTGTAGCCAAGGCCGCCTTTGTTGACGATATATCCTTCAAGATACAATTTGGTAACGCGCTCTCCGAGTTGTGTGCTGTGCGTTTGGTGCGCAGCATCGCGTTGAATGCGTGTCCAAAAATTCGCCTCTAATTGGTTGAGTTTAATGTACTGACTTTTGTTGTTCTTGCGGAAAGTCTGAATGATATCTAAGATTACGAAATCGTATTTATCCATGTTTTAAATCTCCAACAGTTTTGGTTAAGCTTCTTCACGAAAGTACTTCGCTTCAGAGGCCAAGTAACAGGCATTCTGAAAATTTTGCTCACAACATATTAACTAAATTTTATACCTTCGTTAAACAACCTAATGAAATGAAAAAACTGTTATTCAGTGTTTTGATTGTTGCGCCTTTTTGTTTGAGCGCACAAATTACAATTACCAAAAACGATTTGCCTTTGGGTGGAGATATTCTTGCTCAAGAAAATGCAACGTTAAGTGCATTTGAAGAAGGTGATACGGGTCCGAATCATGTGTGGAATTTCGACGAATCGAATCTTACATTAAGTGGTAATGTTCAGCAAACAGAATGTGTAGATATTTCAACAACTCCGTTCGCGTATCAAATATTCTTCAACAGTCCATTTGACTCTGAACATAATTCAGATTTTGCAGTGGGTTTGGCGGAACTCGGGGGTAATCTTCAAGGTCTTCCTGTGACGTTGGAAGATATTTATTCCTATTATCAGAATAGCAACAGTCGCTATGCAATTGTTGGTGTAGGAGCAACTGTAAGTGGAATTCCAATTCCTCAGCAGGCAGATCCGGTAGATGTTGTTTATGATTATCCGGTGGCTTATGGTGATATACACACGAGTGTTTCCGAGCAAATTATTCAAATCCCATCGTTGGGATACAGAAAGACAAATCAAACGCGTGTAAATGAAGTTGACGGTTGGGGAACTGTTAATTATTTTGGAACACCCTACAATGCACTCAGAGTGAAGACTACCATTAACGCGAGTGATTCTATTTATGTAGATCTTTTGGGTTTTGGTTTTCAATTCGATCGTCCTGAAGCTATTGAATACAAATTTTTGGTGCATGAATTCATGGTTCCTTTAGTACAAGTGAATTATACAGCCGGTGTGAATTCAGGTGTTCTTGTTGCTGCGGGCCCTATGAGTGTTGTGGAGGCGAATGCACCACAATTCACGGTGTATCCAAATCCAACATCCAATTATCTATCCGTGCAGTGTGAAAATGCCTACAACGTGCCCTATGTGGTTTTCGATATGAATGGGAAGCGAGTTTTAAATGGATTATTTTCAGACAATAGCCAGATTGATGTGAGTTCACTTTCAAACGGACTTTATTTTATGAAAACAGCAATGAGCGAGACTTATTTCTTGAAGAGATAATTCAATTTTGTAAAATAAAAAAGGGAGCTTTTGCTCCCTTTTTTATGTTTGAATATTTCTTAGTTACAAGTAAACTCCGTGTTACTCGGATTCGGATCGCAGAAGTTTAAGTCTGCAGTGTAAATGCCATTCATAAGTGCATTGATGTTGCTTGTTCCGTTTCCGGACTCCAATGGAATGTTCAACACATAAGCGCTTGCGCGTGAAGCAAACAGTCCTAAACCACCTACAACATTTGTATAGCTGGGACGTTCTTGAATGATACCTGTAACAGGATTGTTTACGTTGATGTATGTCTTCAATTCGTCATTAGCCAATCCCATTCGTAATTCAAATGCACGCGTTTTATTGCCATCGTATGTCCCCACTTCACGACGAATGTGAGTGTCTGTTGGCAGGTTCGTCCCTAAGTACGAAAAGAAAGGTTCCGCATTGAATGTAAGGTTGTAGTATCCGGAATTCAAATCAATATCATCGGCATTGAAGGTGCCGATTTTCCAGTCTATGAATTTTTCAGTTGAAGAAACGAGCTGGGTTAAAGCATCGTCTGAATACAAGTTCTCTGTGTAATAGAAGCGTAAAGCAAGATCATAAATTTCAGCGTTATCAATAGGCGTCCAACGAATAGAGACGTTGTCGCGATAATCGATTGCACCAGTGACTGTGTTTGTTGCAGCGAAAGAAAGCCCCAAATTGGTTTGTGGACTTTGGAAGAATACGTCAGCGGAAGGAATGACGTTCGTCCATGCAAAAATATCTGGACGAGAAACGAAATCAGCAACCAGTTTGTACTTCGCATTTGGATTAATGCCGGAAGGACTTGCGAAATAATAAACCGTTTGTTCAGGGCCGTAGAACATTCCGTTTACATCTTTATCGTGTATTGTAATGGGTTGCAAGTTGTGTATGGCAATTGGATTTGGATTTCCCGTTGCATATTCCTCAATACGCAACGAAGAAAATTCTTCCCACTTGTATTCTGAACTGTCGCGAATCATGGCGTAGTCATTCAAATTACCATCACCCAAAAATGTCTTTGTAATCTTCACGAATTGCGTGTCAGCCTGAGGGTCCAACAATCCGAATACGACAGTGGTGCTTGCATAAGGAGCAGTTAGATCAACATCTGTTTCGCAAGAAGAAAGTAAGGCTAAAGAAATTGCCGCAATAGCCGACAATGAAAAAATCTTATTCATGTTTCAAATATAAGTCGCGAATGGGTTCGAGAAATTCAATTATTTTGAATTATTACGCGTTTAACGACATTAAAAAATCAAGTGTATTCACGTTGTCTGCATAATCATGTAAAGCTGGACATTGGCTGTTCCCAAAGGGAATAAAGTCATTTCCAACAATACACTGAATTTGGTTTTCGTGATCTTTCAAGTGCTGAAGAAGCGCTGCCTTGTTTTCGTATCGCTCGTAAAACACAGAAGCCACCGGAGAAGCAATGTTTTTGTCTTCCTTGAAAAGAACGAATCCATTCTCCAAAAGGTCTTCGTTGTTCAGCAACCAAACGGCCTTATTGTAATCGTAATTGTTCGCGTACTTGTTGTGCGTGGCAATGCTCTGAAAACTAAAAATGCCGTTGAAAATTCGGTCTAAATCGAAGTCAACGGGCAAGTAGAGCTTCGTCACGTTTCTACATCCGAGTCCGAAATAATCGAATAAGTCATTTCCTAGTTTTTCTAATTGCTCGGGAGTTTCGCTTCCGTCTAGAATGGCAACGCTGTTTCTATTCTGACGAATGATGTGCGGGTATTTTCCGAAATAATTGTGGAAGTGAACCGCGGTTGAATTGCTTCCTGTAGCAATCACGGCTTCGAAATTTTCTAATTTTCCTCTCGAGAAGGAATAATTCAAATCGAAATCTACTTCGAACTTTCCAGCGATTTTCAATAGCGCAGGAATGAGTATCGGATCGTCTGAACTTAATTTAATTAGCGCTTTATTTCCGGTTATGAGAACTGAAAGAATGTCGTGAAAGCCAACAATGGGAATGTTTCCCGCACAAATTATGGCGACAGTCTTTGGTTTACTCGAGAAGGAAACACCGTTCGTCCAAGCTGAAAGCTTCTCTAGGGTCAATTCATTCGCCCAAGCAGAAAGTGCTTGGCGGACGTTTGTGGCGGTGAACCAACCGTTGAAGGTATAGGCAGATTCAATCACATCATTCATCCCATTGAACTCTTCTTCGGTTAACCCGCAGCCATAACCAGGCCATTCACGCTTCTCTGAAAAGAGCTGCAGGGCTTGTCCCAGCTGAACAAATGTTTGAATTCGTTGTTCTAAGGTTGAATTCATCGTAGGTGTATTAAATTTGCACGCGAAATTAAGGTTGAATTTAGATAAATAGCAGAATATGGCAATAATGATTACAGACGAGTGCATCAACTGCGGTGCATGCGAACCAGAGTGTCCAAACCACGCCATCTATGAAGGTGGAGCAGAGTGGAAGTACAGTGAAGGGACAGGACTTCGCGGAATCATGACCCCATTGAACGGCGGTGGTGAGGTAGATGCAGACGGACTACAAGAACCGAAGAGCATGGATGTTTACTACATCGTTTCAGACAAATGCACCGAATGTGTTGGTTTTCACGATGAGCCACAATGTGCTGCAGTATGTCCAGTTGACTGCTGTGTAGACGATCCTGATTACAGAGAGACTGAAGAATATTTGTTGAAGAAGAAAGAGTTCATGCATTTGTAAATGCATATTGATAGAAAAGAAAAAGGGGCCGAAGCCCCTTTTTTTATGGAAATAGCGGAGCTCTCAAGTCGAAGAGGAGAAAAAGGGTAATTCCTGCCAATAGAAATAAAAAGCTGTTGAGTCCAACAAGCCATGTGTCTGTGGATGTTTTTCGCTGTTGCACAATGTACATTGGGACATAAGCAAGGCAGAGCAAGGCTAAAGATAAAAGAATAAATATGTTTGCAAAAGGCCAATGTTGTATTTTGAAAATTCCTCCGAATGCAAACAAAAAGACAATCAATGTAATAAGTGTAGTTAGCGTTTTTTGTGTTTTTGGAATCGTATGATGCTTCATACTTATAAGCGCCGTAAGAACCGCTACAATGATTAGAAGAGGCAAACTACTGACAATTAAGATTGCTGCTCCGGCCAAATGGAGTATTTTAAAGAGTGATCCAGTTACAAGTAAGAAGGTGGAAAAGGCTAAAACGTAGCCCAATGTTTTTTTCATGTGTTTGAATTTTTGTTGATGAATTAATTGAATGGTTTCCATTTCAATTTCATGTAAGTTGTCATGAAAAAAACGTGGAAGAATTGAATAAAAGAACGAGTGGAAGTCGTCGTTTTCTGACATTTCATTTTCAATAATTGTACACATGTGATCTATCAAATTAGCTTGCAGATCAGGCAAACTAATTCCATGTGATTCAATTTCTTGTTGAATGAAATCAACTTGTTCGTCAGTTAATGAGACCATGGCTCGTTCCTTTATTCGCATCCAAGAGTATTTGAAGTGTCTCAATAAACTCTCGGAGTTCGTCTATTTTCTTTTTGCTGGTTGCCTTGCCTTGTTTTGTTAGGCGGTAGTATTTACGCTGACGCTTTCCAATAAATTCCACCTCGGTTTCTAAGTCGTCACTGGCTTCCAAAGCATGAAGCAGCGGATACAAAGCTCCTTCGGTAATTTGTATTTTGTCGTCGGTAAGTTCCTTTACGCGTTGAGTTATTTCGTAACCATACATGCGTCCATTCTCTTTTAAGAGATTTAAAACAATGGTTCGAAGGGTGCCTTTAACTAGTTCTGATGAATACATAGGACAAATATACATAAGAAACTTATGTATTTATGAATTTATTGTTCAGACAAAAAAAAAAGGAGCGAAAACTTCGCTCCTTTTTCAATGTGCTGAAATCAATTATTTTCTTGCTCCTCTAACAAATATCATCTCATCTACAATATTCTTTCCGCCCATAAGCTCTTCAACAATGAACAACACGTAACGAATGTCTACTGCGATGGTGCGTTGTAACTCTGGCTCATAAGCAATATCTCCGCTCATAGCTTCCCAGTTACCGTCGAAGGCAATACCGATCATCAGACCGTTTGCATCCAATACTGGGCTTCCGCTGTTACCTCCAGTGATGTCTAAGTCAGCAATGAAACATGTTGGCAATTCACCTTTCTCGTTAGCGTAGCGACCGAATTCTTTGTTTTGAATTTTTTGTGCTAATGCATCTGGAACCATGAACTCTGGATTGCTGTTATCACGCTTCTCCATAATTCCTTTTGCAGTCGTGTAGAAATCATAGTGAACAGCATCTGCAGCTTGGTAGTCTTTTACTTTTCCGTAAGTGATACGCATGGTGCTATTCGCGTCTGGAGCGTATAGCTTGTCCAAATTCATTTCGCGCAAACCAGCAACGAATTGACGTTGACCTTTTGACATTTTTTCGCGAGGAATTAGTTTTCCCAATGCATCACCAAACTCGCTTGCGCTTTTTGCGGTTGTAACAGCCATGTCTTTTTCGAAAACTTTTTGATTAGGCTTCGCTAAGAAGTTCATCATTTTTGTTTTGTCTACAATAACAGATGTTGCGAAAAGCTTGTCTGCGTATGCTTGTGCATTGCCCTTGAATTTTGAATCCAATACAGCGTGCCATGTTGGACGAGCATTCGCAGCAATTCTTGAGCGGTATAAGTTGGTAAGTGCAACGAACACATCTTTGTCTGTTTGCGCATTGTATTCAACATAAAATGCTTCTGCCGATGCTTTGAAACCATCAAGGATTGCTTGCTTTTTCGTTGCGTCTGTTTCAGCGAAATACTTCGTGAATGTATTTTGAAATTCAGCTGCGAATCCCATAAACTCAGCACCACCCATTCCAGCTAAACGCGCATACAAAAACGCTTTTTGTGTTTCGTTGGTTGAAGAGTAAAAGTCTTGCAACATTGGAAGTGCTTTTCCATATTTTTCATTAGCCGTAGAATTAGAAGTCAACCACTTTGTGAAGTTCGCCTCTGTAATAGCTTTCTTTCCTTCAACATCTAAACGCTTTAATCCGCGTGTTTGTCCGATGTAGTACTTCCAAGAATTCGCTGTGCTTGCATACTTCGCCGCGTACATTAGACGAACAGCTTCATTCGCATCCATGTTCTTTTTCCAAGTCTCTAATTTCAATCCAAGACATTCAACTAAAATTGGGTTCTGAACGTCAACTGCTTGCTCAACACCGTATGAAGTTAAGTAGCGCGAAGTTCTTGCAGGATATCCCATGATCATTGCGAAATCACCTTGCTTCACACCACCCATGTTAATTGGGAAGAAATGCTTAGGCTTCATCGGCGTGTTGTCTTTGCTGTAATCTGCAGGCTTATTTTCTGGACCTGCATAAATGCGTAACATGCTGAAGTCACCGGTGTGACGCGGCCACATCCAGTTGTCTGTGTCACCACCGAATTTACCTACGCTCTCTGGTGGGTTACCTACCAAACGAATGTCGCGGTAAGTCTGATATACGAACAAATAAAATTCGTTTCCAGCATAAAATGTTTTTACTTCAGAATTGTACAAGCCATTTTCGTTAGCCGCTTTGACTAGTTCACGGTTACGAGCCATTATGGCTGCGTCGCGCTCTGCTTCAGTCATGTTATCATTAACTGCAGCCAAGACAGACGAAGTAACGTCCTCAACACGCACCAAGAAAGAAAGTGTTAAGCCTGGAATTGGAATCTCTTGATCCAACGACTTCGCACAAAATCCGTTTTGAAGAATGTTGTTTTCTAATGTTGAAGAAGATTGAATTGCATCGTAAGCACAGTGGTGGTTCGTGAAAACAAGACCTTTGTCACTTACAATCTCTCCTGTACAGAAACCCGCACCGAAGCGTACAATTGCATCTTTCAAAGACGCTTGGTTAATGTTGTAGATGTCGTCTTTGGAAAGTTTTAATCCAAGACCTTGCATTTCGGCTTCGTTGATTTTATTCAACATCGCTACCACCCACATACCTTCCGTAGCGAACATTGCGCTCGGAACCATCATAAGCACGGTTAGTGCGAGAATGATATTTTTTTTCATTTGATTTATTTGAGGTTTGACTTTTTACTTTCTTAGTTTTTTCTTGTTGGCATCCAACTTCGCTTGCTGTGCTTTTTGCATTTCTTCGATGCGCGCAGCGAATCCGCCTTTTTTCTTAGGCTTCTTTTTGTTCTCGTCAATCTTCGCGCGAATTGCATCTTCATTCACGAAGTACTTCTTAATGGCCCACATTTGTCCGATTGAAATGACGTTCGCAGTGAAGTAATACAAACTCAATCCTGAAGGCATGCTGTTGAAGAAGAAGATCATCATAAATGAGAAGATGTTCATCATCACCTTCATATTCGGCATTCCCGGTTGTGTCATGGTTGGCTGTGAACCCATGCTCATTTTCGAATACACGAACGTAGATGCGGCCATTAACAAAGTGAAACCACTTACGTGTGCACCATAGAAAGGAATGTTAAATGGAAGATTCAAGATGCTGTCGTATGCCGCCAAATCTTCTGCCCATAAGAAACTCTTTCCACGCAAAACAATCTCCGCAGGGAAGAATCGGAACATCGCGTAAAGAATAGGCATTTGAAGCAATACAGGAATACAACCTGCAAATGGATTCACGCCGGTCTGACGGTAAAGCGCCATGGTAGCTTGTTGCTTTTCCATGGGGTCTTTGCCTTCGAACTTCTTATTAATCTCGTCGATCTCCGGTTTCAATACACGCATCTTCGCGCCACTTAAGAAGTTCTTCCAAGTAATCGGGAAGAGGACCATCTTAATAATAATGGTCACAATTAAAATGATTAATCCGAAAGAAACAATGTAATCTGAAAGAAACCAGAACAAAGGGCGAACCACATACTTATTCACATATCCAATGATCCACCATCCGTAGTCTATAATATTCGTGAACTCTGCTGCGCCGCTTGCTTCAAGGGCCTTATACTCATTCGGACCTAAGTAAAATTGGAATTCAGCTTTTGCGTTTGAAGAAGCTTTAGTCTTCAAAGGCAATTCCGCGTAGTAAGATTTGGTATGCTGTGAATCTGCAGGAACCATCACGCTCAAATCGGCGTTCTTGTCGAATCCTTCAGCGCTAATAATAGCTGCAGTGAAGTAATCTTGCTTCATGGCCACCCAGTTCAATTCTTTCTCTGGACGCTTTTGATCGCCTGAACCTTCGCTCAAGTAATTGCGGTCTTCTTCCATTTCGCGATAGAAAATCGAAGACTTACTTCTTTCTGCTTGAATTCCTTTTTCATTCGCTAATCCGTTCAGCAACCAACGGAATACAAGCGGAGATCCGAACATTTCATTCTCTAATCCTTTCGCTTCGAAGCTACATTTTACATTGTAAGAGTTCGGCTCAAGGGTATATGTCCATTGCAATTGAGCGTTGTTGCTTCCGACCGCGGTCATAACAACTGTTGCAGCTCCGTCTTTCGCTTCAGCTTTCGCAACTGAGGAAGTGAAGTTCAATTCGCTTGAGAACAAGACAGCACCGCTTCCGTTCTTCCAGGCAATGTCCATCTTACTTTGCGCAGTGTCCCACAATTGAACTTGCTTGTCCGAGTTGAATACTCTGTAATCCGCTTCCAACAATTCTGCTGAATGAAGCATTCCTCCCTTAGAAGAAATCTTTACTTTAATCTTATCGTTCGAAAGAACCGTGAATGCTTCTTCTGCCGGAAGGGCCGCTGCATCCATTGATCCGTATCTCGCGGTATTCAAAACAGCAACTTGAGGAGTCGTGTCGTTTGAGGCAACAACCGTCGGGTTTTCAGGAGCAGGAGTGCTCGCCGTTTGAGCAGTCTGCTCGGTGGGTTGAGGTGCGTTAGCTGCCGCTTCAGCTTTGGTCTTTGCAGAATACCAACTAAAGCCAACGGCAATGAGTAGCATTAACGAAAGACCAATGACGGTGTTTTTATCGAATTTCATGTTTAGTAAATGAGGTGCAAAAGTCGGAAGTATTCATAAAACTTCCACTTTTTTTTGTGTTCACTTCAATTAATCGTGAATTTTGCCAATAATCATGAAGCACCAGCCACTGACTTTGAAGTTCATACTTCTATGCCTTCTATTCATAGCAGTGTCTTTGGGTGCAATACAATTGGGAAGCCAACCCGTATCTATTTCTTTGTTGTTTGAATCGGTTGAATCCTCGGCTGGACGTATACTCTGGCAGCATCGCATGCCACACATCATTGGAGCAATTATCGTTGGAGCCTCTTTAGCACTCAGTGGAAATTACATGCAGGTGATCTTTCGAAATCCACTGGCAGGTCCTTCGGTCCTTGGAATAACGGGAGGTGCTTCCCTCGCGATGGCTTTTATCTTTCTCTCTTCATGGGGAATTTCGTGGTTCACAAGTGGAGGTACTTGGGCACTTTTTATTCCAGCCTTAATTGGGGCTATGGCCGTGCTCACCTTATTGCTCGTCATTCAACGCAGGCTGCCTATGGCTTCCACATTGTTGGTCGTTGGTTTGCTCTTTTCTCATTTCACCGGAGCCATTGAAAGTATCCTTCAAAAAATGGCAAGTGCGAATAATGTTTCTCAATTTGTAGTTTGGGGAATGGGCTCGCTCGACAATCTCACACTGAAGAACTTACCTTTTCTGTTCTTGGGTTCTTTCGCTCCTTTCCTTCCAACCTTTTATTATTTGAGGAAATTAAACGCTTTCGCAATGGGAGATCAAATCGCGGCGACTTCAGGTGTAGACGTGGTGAAACTGCGCTGGGTATTTTTATTTGCAGTTGGAATTTCAACGGCAACCATCACCGCATTCTGTGGCCCCATCGCATTCATTGGACTTATGGCACCACACGTTGCGCGATTGTTCATTCGAACATTCAATCAACTTCAACTGATTTTCTTCATTCCTTTGGTAGGTGCGCTGCTCTTGGTGCTGTCAGATGTTATCGCTCGCGTGTACGCGCTTCCGCTGAATGCGGTCACCGCAGCAATAGGCATTCCTTGCGTTTTCTATATTGTGTTCAATCCGAAAAGAAGCGGTGTATGGATCAGTTAAGGGTGAATAATATTTCTGTGGAAAGAGGGAAGAAGACCGTTCTTTCAAATCTATCCTTGAACTTTTCTTTCGGAGAGTTGGTGGCGGTTGAAGGAAATAACGGTTCGGGGAAATCAACATTTTTGGAAGCCGTAGCCGGACTAATTTCAATAGCACAAGGTGAAATTTTGTTGGAAGGAAAGAATCTAACTCGTCTTTCTTTTGCAGAAAGAGCCGATTTCATTTCGTTCATTCCATCACGAAAAACAACTGCGGCTGCCTTGGAAGTGAAGACCGCCATTTCAGTGGGCGATTTAAGTGGAAAGAAAGGCGGTCGAGTGGAAGAGGCGATTGAAAAATTCAATTTGAAGACGCTTCAAAACAATTTGCTCACCGAACTCAGCGATGGCGAATACCAGCGTGTGCAGCTTGCAAGGGTTTGGGTTCAAAACACACCCATTGTTCTGCTCGACGAACCTGCTGCGCATCTCGATGCGCAAGCGCGCATTGCGTTATTCGAAGAATTAGTCAAGTGGACAAAGGAAGAAAACAAACTCGTTATTTTATGCTCGCACGAGTTGCACTTGAACAAGCAATTCGCTTCACGTATTATTCAATTCCAATAAAGAGCAATAATTGAAGCTCGAATCTGTTTCAACAAGGCTTATTTTTACAAAAAATTATTTCACTATGAAAAGAAGGTTAACCCTTTTCTTCGCGCTTTGTGCGTTTGTTTCTTTTTCTCAGTCTAAGAGCGTAACAGCTCCAATCACCGATGTTACCTTGTTCCTCAGTGGAGCGCAAGTAACACACAAAGGCGATGTCAACTTGAAAAAAGGAGAGAATACCTTGGTTCTTTCGGGACTTACGGCTGGAATGGATGTGAATTCCATCCAAATCTTAGGCAATAAAGAATACACCATTCTGAGCGTTAAGCATCAAATGAATTATACGTCGAAGGTTTCGAATACACGCGTTCGTGCTATTCAAGACAGTATTAAGCTTCTTGGATTTCAAACTGCGGAGCGCGCTAGTTTACGCGCTGTTTATCAGGAAGAGAAGGCGTTCTTGCAGGCGAACCGATCCATCAAAGGAGATAACAACTTGCTCATCCGTGAAGATCTTGCTGAAATGGCCGACTTCTATCGCGCACGCATGAAGGAAATTGAATACAAGATTTTAGACTTGAACCAAACCGATCGCGAGAGCAATGAAAAATTACAAAGACTTCAAACGCAATTGTCGCAATTGCAATCGCAAAATGTGACCAATCCGGGCGAAATTGAATTTGTAGTAACAACAGATGAAGATAAAAAAGCAGATGTAGTCATTACCTATTTGGCAACGAATGCAGGTTGGACTCCTTATTACGATTTGCGTGCTGAAGACATTGAGTCTGACATTGAGTTTACTTACCGCGCGAAAGTGTGGCAAGGAACAGGTGCCGATTGGAAGCGTGTGAACTTGACCATTTCAACGGGTAATCCGAATGTAGGCGCACAAGTTCCTGCTTTGAATCCTTGGTATGTGAATATCTATTCGCCTCAAGCCTATAGAGGCCGAGCGAAAAGTGAGGCGTACTCGAACGACGATTACGACAGGCCAGTAGCTGCGGTTTCAGGATACGTAGCAGAAATGGACAAGTCGTCTTATATTATGAACGGCTTGCAAACGTCTGCTTCATTCACAACAATTACATCAAATTCAGTGAGCACCGAATTTAAGATTTCCATCAAATACGACATAGCCAGCGACAATCAACCGGTTGAAGTGGTTATGCAAAAGCAACGTTTGAAAGCGTCTTATAAGTATGTGACCATTCCGAAATTGGAAGCAGCGGCCTACTTGCAAGCAGACATCATCGATTGGATGCAATACAGCTTGTTGAGTGGAGAGAGCAATATTTATTTCAAAGGAACCTTTGTTGGAAACGGATACATAGATCCAGCTCTGGCGAACGATACCCTTCAATTGTCATTGGGACGCGACAACGCTATCACAGTGAAGCGCGATCAAGTGAAAGACTTCTGCAAGACCAGTGTTTTCGGTGTGAAGAAATCTACTTCGAAGGCTTATGAAATCACCATCGTGAACACGAAGAAGAAGCCAATTAATATTGAAGTGTACGATCAAGTGCCATTGACCCAGAATGCAGATTTAGAAGTGGCTGTTGAAGAGCTTTCAGGAGCTACTCAAGACACTGCAACCGGAAAAGTAACTTGGAAGATGACCATTGAACCTGAGAAAACAGAGAAGCGTCAATTGCGATTCACGGTGAAATATCCGAAGAAGAATCTGATACAGAATTTGTAATCGAATGAGTCGTTTGTTGTTTTGGCTTTTCTTGAAGCCACTGAGTTTATTGCCGTATTTCATTCTGTATCGAATTTCAGATTTCGCATTTTTCCTTCTATACGTATGCTTTGGTTATCGAAAGAAGGTGGTGATGTACAATTTGGAATTGGTCTTTCCAAACAAGACTAATAAAGAACGAGAGCAAATTGCTTGGGATTTTTACAGACATTTTTGCGATCTGATTCTGGAAGTGATAAAGAATTTCTCGGTAACAGAAAGTCAACTTCGAAAACGCTTTGTGGTACACAATGCCGATATTCTTCAAGCTTACGCGGCGAGGGGTCAGAGCATTATTTTATGCGGCGGACATTACGCCAATTGGGAGATGTGGGCCTTGGCTGCACCCATGCAAAGTCAGATGCCGTTGGTTGCTATCTACAAGCGATTGAGCAATCCGTATTTCGACCGAAAAATGCGCGAATCACGCAAGAAATATGGAATGCAATTGGTTTCAACGCGGGCTACCAAAGAATACTTGGAAGAGCATCAAGGTGAACTTATGGGAATGGTCTTCGCAGTGGATCAGTCGCCTGCCGATCCGAAGAAATGTGTTTGGATAAATTTCTTGGGGATTGAAACTCCCGCTTATTACGGCGCAGAGAAGTACGCCAAGGAATTGAACCTTCCTGTGGTGTTCGGACATTTGACGAAAGTGAGAAGAGGTTACTACGAGTCGACTTTCGAAGTGCTAACGGAAACTCCAAGAGATTTCGAAACGGGTGGACTTATTCAATTGGCAAATGACCGTGTGGCAGACGATATTTATAAGGAACCGTATTTGTGGTTGTGGACTCACAAACGTTGGAAACACAAGGACAAGAAGCCGAAAGAACAGCAATAAAATGGGACGTTGGGAAGGAAAATCAAAAAAAAATGAACTCTCCCTTGTTCCTTTCAGAATAATGCATATATTTGCACCCCTATTTTTAGGGACGAAAATCAGACGACTATGAACCGCATTAAGGAACTTGAAAGCAGAATTAACCCAATCGCAGAATACCCAAAATTCGCTGCTGGTGATACTATTTCTGTAACGTATAAAATTAAAGAAGGTGCTAAGGAGCGTCCTCAAACCTTCACTGGAGTAGTTATCCAAAGAAGAGGAACAGGTTCAACCGAAACCTTTACCGTTCGCAAAATGTCTAACAGTGTGGGTGTTGAGCGTATCTTCCCGATCGCTTCACCTTTCATCGAGACCATCGAAGTGAACAAGCGTGGTAAAGTGCGTCGTGCACGTATCTTCTACTTGCGCAACCTTACTGGTAAGGCTAGCCGTATCCAAGAAAGAAAATACTTCGGCCCAGTGGCTTCGAAATAAAAATACTTTGATAGAGTATAGATTAGGGTTCTTCGGAACCCTTTTTTATTTCCATAAAATCAAAAACGCCCTTCCGTTGAAGAGCGTTTTCGAATCCTTAACCAAAACCTACACCCGAATGGGTGAACCTTACTGCGCTAACGAATTTGGGCTTTGTTAAATTGTGTGAATAAGAAAAAAAAATCTTTCGAGCGCCTTGAATTATTTTCGAATTATGAATAATGAAAAAAATCCATCCCTTTCTCACCTCATTGGTTGTGTGGAAGAATTTCACAATGCATTCCGAATTCCTGTTAGAAAAACACCAACCGGTTTGTTGGAAGAGCGCGAGTACACCCTTCGTTTTAACTTAATGAAAGAAGAGAATGAAGAGTACTTGGAAGCCGCTCAGAACGGCGATATTGTTGAAATTGCAGATGCGTTGGGCGACATGCTCTACATCCTTTGCGGAACCATGAACGCCCACGGTCTTCACGAACAAATGGGTGAGATTTTCGCAGAGATTCAGCGAAGCAATATGAGCAAGCTCGACGACAACGGTCAACCGATTTATCGTGAAGATGGAAAGGTGATGAAAAGCAGTAATTATTTCAAACCGAATATTGCAAAGTTCTTAAAATAGAATAACCGCGTTGTTGCTATCTTTGCACCTCATTTTTCCATATGTTAAACATCTCTTTACCCGATGGTAGCGTTCGCTCTGTAGAAGAAGGTACTTCTGCAATGCAATTGGCTGCTCAAATTAGTGAAGGTCTCGCACGTAACGTGCTTGCCGCAGAAGTAAACGGAGTCGTGGTTGACGCATCGCGTCCGCTTCCAGACAACGCTACGGTAAAGTTGCTCACGTGGAACGACGAGAATGGAAAGTCAACCCTTTGGCACAGCTCGGCTCACTTGATGGCCGAAGCATTAGAGGCATTGTATCCAGGCGTGAAATTGGCCATTGGTCCCCCGATTGAAAACGGATTTTACTACGATGTAGATTTCGAAGGAAAGTCGTTCACCCAAGAAGATTTCTCGAAGGTGGAAAAGTTAATGTTGGAATTGGCACGTCAGAAGAACGAATTCGTTCGCAAAGAGGTGTCGAAAGCCGAGGCCATTGCATACTTCACAGAGAAGGGAGATCAGTACAAATTAGAATTGATTGAAGGACTTCAAGACGGAGAAATCACCTTTTATACCCAAGGTAATTTCACAGACTTGTGTCGCGGTCCGCACATTCCAAACACCGGATTCATTAAGGCTGCGAAGTTGATGAATGTTGCCGGAGCGTATTGGAGAGGCGACGAAAAAAATAAAATGTTAACGCGTGTATACGCCATCACTTTCCCAAAAGCTGCAGAGCTTGAAGAGTATTTGGTTCAGGTGGAAGAAGCGAAGAAGCGTGATCACAGAAAACTTGGAAAAGAATTGGGCTTGTTCCACTTCTCACAAAAGGTTGGAAGTGGATTGCCATTGTGGTTGCCGAAAGGAACCGACCTTCGTACGCGTTTGCAAAACTTCTTAACGGTTGCGCAGAAGAAAGCAGGCTATCAGCCTGTTATTACTCCGCACATTGGTTCGAAAGAATTGTATGAAACCAGCGGTCACTGGGCGAAGTACGGCGCAGACAGTTTCCAACCGATACACACTCCGCAAGAAGGAGAGATGTATATGTTGAAGCCGATGAACTGTCCGCATCACTGCGAGATTTTCAACGCAGAGCCGCGCAGTTATAGAGACTTGCCTTTGCGTCTTTCTGAATTCGGAACGGTTTATCGTTACGAGCAAACAGGGGAGTTGCACGGCTTGACACGTGTTCGCGGATTTACTCAGGATGACGCGCATATCTTCTGCACGCCAGATCAGGTGAAGGAAGAGATTGGAAAAGTAATTGACTTGGTACTTTATATTTTCAAGACGTTGAATTTCCACGATTATTTGGCGCAGGTTTCTTTGCGCGATCCTATTAATCGCGAGAAGTACATTGGGTCTGAAGAGAATTGGGAGAAAGCTGAGTTGGCTATTCAGGAAGTAGCAACAGAAAAAGGACTTCGCACCGTTGTGGAATACGGTGAAGCTGCATTCTACGGACCGAAGTTAGACTTCATGGTTCGCGATGCGATTGGAAGAAAGTGGCAATTGGGAACGGTGCAGTTGGATTACAACTTGCCAGAGCGTTTCCAATTGGAATATACAGGAGCCGATAATCAGAAGCACAGACCGGTTATGATTCACCGTGCACCCTTTGGAAGTATGGAGCGTTTTGTTGCGATTTTAATTGAGCACTGTGCTGGGCAATTCCCACTTTGGTTAACGCCAGAGCAAGTGAGAATTCTTCCTGTGAGCGAGAAATACAACGAATACGCAAAAAAAGTAGCAAATACGCTAGAAATTTCCGATATTCGCGCGCTCGTTGACGACACGAACGAGAAAGTGGGAAAGAAAATACGTGAAGCGGAACTTGCAAAAGTGACGTACATGTTGGTAGTAGGAGAGAACGAAATGCTAGCAAATTCAGTATCTGCACGCAAAAAAGGCGAGGGAGATTTGGGAGTGTTTAGCATTGAAGATTTCGCTACTATGGTGAATAATGAAGTGGCGAGCATGTTAAAAGAAATTTAATAAACAAGGAGGAAATATCATAAAGCGCGAGATGAGAGGCAGACGCATCTTTGAACCAGAACACAAAATTAACGAACGCATTACCGCGGCCGAGGTTCGCTTGGTGGGTGAGAATGTGGAAGTTGGAGTGTATTCTAGAGACAAGGCACTTAAACTGGCTCAAGAGTTAGAGGCTGATCTCGTAGAGATTTCGCCGAATGCCGTTCCACCGGTTTGCAGAATCATTGATTACCGAAAGTTTCTTTACGATCAGAAGAAGAAGCAGAAGGAGATGAAGGCGAAGCAGGTGAACGTAACTGTAAAAGAAATTCGTTTCGGACCTAACACAGATGATCACGATTTTCAATTTAAGTTGAAGCACGCGCAAGAGTTCTTGAAAGAAGGAAGTAAGGTAAGAGCTTACGTTTTCTTTAAAGGTCGTTCCATTGTTTTTAAAGAGAGAGGAGAAATATTGTTGTTGAAATTCGTTCAAGAACTTGCAGAGTTAGGAACTCCAGAGTTGTTGCCGAAGTTGGAAGGGAAGAAAATGTTTGTTGTAATTAACCCAAAAAAGAAATAATTCTAACACCTAAATAAAATGCCAAAAGCGAAAACAAAATCCGGCGCTAAGAAGCGTTTCCAGGTAACTGGATCCGGTAAGATTAAGCGTAAGAAGGCGTTCAAGAGACACATCTTAACCAAGAAGGGCACTAAGCAAAAGCGCAACTTGACTAAGACTGGTCTTGTACACCCATCTGACGAAAGATCAATCAAGGCGCAGTTGCTTGTAGCCTAATGTTCATTCATTAAAGAAGCAAGGTAAAGTTTAACCCGGTAAAAGGTCTCAAGTTCGAAAGAACACCTTAGCCAAAAAACAAAAAATTATGCCACGCAGTAAAAATGCAGTCGCCAGTAGAGCCAGAAGAAGAAAAGTTCTTAAAATGGCAAAAGGTTACTTCGGTTCACGTAAAAACGTTTGGACAGTAGCCAAAAACTCAGTAGAAAAAGCATTATGCTATGCTTACATTGGACGTAAACTTCGCAAGCGCGATTTCCGTTCATTGTGGATTGCTCGTATCAATGCCGGTGCTCGTCAGCACGGTATGTCGTACAGCGCATTCATGGGACAAATTCACGCACACGGAATCGAATTGAACCGTAAGGTTCTTGCAGATTTGGCAATGAATCACCCAGAAGCGTTCAAAGCAGTTGCAGAGCGTATTAAAAAATAATTTCTCTCAACAGAAATGAAAAGCCCTCTTCGGAGGGCTTTTTTTTGCAAAAAGAATTTGCAAGCACGAATGTCTGCGACGAATGTCTATGACGGATGCCGTTGGCGAATGTCTTTCAGACTATACGTCTTTCGACGAATAAAGCGCAACAGTTTTGGTGGCGTTAGGGGAGATGTTTATATTTATTGAATGAAAAACATCTTACTACTTCTCACGTTCGCGCTTTTTTCATTTATTGGAATTAGCCAAACAACTCCTGAAACTCCGTTAACATTTGTTCAAGAAATGCCTACTTATCCTGGTGGGCAGGATGCGATGTTTCAGGTAATCTTTGAGAATGTCTTGTACCCTGAATACGAGAAATCGATGAATATTGATGGGACTGTATTCGTGAATTTCGTGGTTGAAAAAGATGGTACACCCACGCACTTTAGGATTTCACAAGGAGTAGAAGGTGGGGCAGGCCTAGATAGCGCGGCAATTAGCGCTTGTCGATTGCTTGGCAAATTCAATCCGGGAACACAAGACGGTGTGCCTCAAAGGGTGTACTTAACCATTCCAATTAAATTCTCTTTATTTGACGATGGTGATTCAGGTATTACGAGAAAGGAGATGAAGGAAATTGAAAAGGATGCCAAGTATATCTGCGACATGATGTTTAAGCTTATTGAAGCGCAGCGTTCAGGCGATGAGAAAAAATCTAAGAAGTTGACAGATGAGTTTGAAAAGCAAGCAGTGACTCTTGAAAAGAAATATGTGAGAGGAGGCGAAATGGAAAAGGAACTCGAAAAGCTTGTTAAGCCATGCCTAGAAGAAGCCATGAAGGCCGCCATGGGAGAGTAATCTCAAAAAAAAACTCATGATAAAAAAATCGGTACTCTTCATTGCTCTTATAGCAATCTCTGTGGCTTCAATGGCGCAAGCCGATACTTTGATGTTTCCGCTACCGAAGGACTTGCCGAAATATCCTGAAGGAAGACAAGCTTTGGAAGAATTCATTCAACAAAACATCGTCTACCCAGAATACGAAAAATTAAAAAGCATAGAAGGAACAGTGACCGTTTACTGCGATGTGGAATTAGATGGCACGCTAAGTAATTTTAGAATAGGATCAACGGTTGAAGGTTCTGTAGGTTTTGATGCCGAAGCTATTCGTGTTTGTCAGAAAATAGGCAAGTTTACTCCTTGTATCCGCAACGGTAAGCCCATTTGCTACATGATTTCGATTGATGTAACATTCGATTTGAATAATGGGGACGAGATGGAAATGGCCATTGCTAAACTGAGCAAAAAAGAGCTCAAGGAGATTGAGAAAGATGCAAAGTGGTCATGTTGGTTTACAGAAAAAACTACAGATGCCGCAGTAACTGGTGATGTAGAAAAATATGAGAAGTTAACGAGCAAATATCAAAAGGAATTAGATGCGTTGAACGCCAAGTACACGCTAGGAACCCCGAAGAACGCGCAGTATGAAAAATTGACTAAACCGTGCATGGAGGAAATGTTCAAAAGAATGGGAATCGTTGATGTTGATGGTGATGGTCTTTTTACACAGGAAGAAGCCGAATTGACTCCAAAGGAGTTGAAGCAAATAAAAAAAGACGGGAAATTGATCTGCGATCTGTTTTTCAAAATAATCGAAGCGAAAAGAGTAGGCGATAAGGATAAGGCAGAAAAATTAATTTCGAAGTATCAAGAAAAACTTAAACCGCTTACTGAAAAATATTCAGATGGAAGCAATCCCCGCACGAAAGAACTTGTGAATATTATAAATCCCTGCGCGGAAGAAGCCATGAAAGCCGCAATGGGAAATTAATCGCCCCGCGATTGATTGCAGAGCAATTGATCAGACGAAGTCTGATTGATCACGAAGTGATTTAATCGATAACTACTTCATCACAAAACAACCAACTCGGTTCGCCAACGGCGTCGTGCCATTCCGGACATGGACCGTTGTTTATGCCAACGACTTTGATATACCGAGCGACTTCAACTTGTCCTATCCCGAAGCTCAATTGATCAATAAGCTCTCCTGATGTTTGCTCTTCAATGTTTGGCTTCATGGTAGCAACTTTGTCCCACAGCACCCCGTCGAAACTCGAATAAACTTCAACGGCCTTCGGACGGAAGATCCAAGCGTTTGCATAATGAAACCAACGCGTAGTCACATGCTCGAACGGCTTCACATCTCCTAAGTCAATCACCACTTCCATGTTCTTGCCCTGAACGCCTTGCCAAATGCCGTCTCTGAAATTCTCGGTGCCTATTCTTCCGTCTACCAAGGCGTTCTCACCACCGCCCGGATAATACACACTTGGCGTGTACGACAGCGTTACTTTTTTACCTGTTGCGAGGTTTGAAGTGTACACGCGTGACTCATTGAAAAATCCGGTGCTCCAAGGGAAATAATATTCAAAGTTCAGCGTGGTGTAGCGTTCATTTACAATGATAGGTTTGCTGTAGGTTTGGCTGGTTTCTTCTTGATTTTTTCTGTAGTTAACAATGACTAAATTGTTCGTACTTGTCACTGCTCGAACTTCAACCTCACCAGTTGGTAATACCTGAGATCGGAAATTCAAAGGAACATCTGGAAATCCGTATTTAATGTTCAACTGATCCAAGCGTTCGTAGTTTTTTTGAACTCTAGCCGCAAAGGCTTCGTAATCGCGTTTCTTCGGTGCGGTCCACAACACTTCACTCAACGCCAACAATCGTGGAAACACTTTGCTGTCCACAATTTCTTGCGGTGCTCTTTCCGTCCACATATTTCCTTCCGCCCCACGAATGTATTGCGCTTCTTCTGGGGTCAATTCTGCAGGAAGCGGATTGAAGTTATAGACCTTTTCCATATTAATGTTATCGAGGCCGTAGTCTAAATAACAATGCGAGGTCGGACTCATTACCACGCCGTGCTTTTGCTTTGCAGCAGCAATGCCACCTTCCATGCCTCTCCAACTTTGAATCATGGCGTCAGCAGGAATTCCTCCTTCTAAAATTTCATCCCAGCCAATAATCTGTCTTCCTTTTGTATTCAGGTACTTCGCCATTTCTTCAATGAGCCACGTTTGCAATTGTGCTTCGTTTTTTAATCCGTAAGCATGAATGCGCTTCTGACATTTATCGCAGTGCTCCCAACGAAACTTCGGCGCTTCGTCTCCACCAATGTGAATGTACTTACTTGGGAAAAGCGAGCAGACTTCATCCATCACGTCTTTCAAAAACTGAATGGTGCTGTCGTTTCCTGCGCAGTAAATGTCTTTAAATACACCCCATTCCGTTTCAACAGGAATACTCTCTCCGGTGCAACTGAGCCAAGGATAAGCGCTAATGGCAGCAACCGAATGACCGGGCATTTCAATTTCAGGAATAATGGTTACGTGTCTGGCTTGCGCATACGCAACAATGTCTTTGATCTGCTCTTGGGTGTAATAGCCTTCACTCACGTGATTGCCGAATTTGTCCATGCGGTAAGAACCCAAGCGCGTAAGCTCTGGATATTTCTTTATCTCAATGCGCCATCCTTGGTCTTCGGTCAAGTGCCAGTGCAGGACATTCATTTTATAAAAAGCTAGTGCGTCTATGTACTTCTTCACCGTAGCAACATCCATGAAATGCCTTCCGCAATCGAGCAACATACCTCTGTGTGGAAAAGCAGGCACATCTGAAATATCCATACACGGAATTTCAAATGATTTGAACGATGCGTTAGTCGTGTAATACCCAGGAAGCAATTGTTTCAGGGTTTGTGAGCCACGGAAAATGCCTTCGTTTGTTGCAGAGGTTAATCGAATTTCATTTTCGCGAACGGTTAAGGAATAAGCTTCGGTATTCGAAGGAATGTTTTTCGTGAGTTGAAAAATGACTTTTTTGGGTTGACGTTTTTCTGCTCCTTGGTTGGAAACTTCAATAACCAATTCGGGTTCGTTCTCCTTCAACCACGCATTGAAAAGCTCAACTTCCTGATTGCATAAGCCTTGAAATTCTGCGCGTGTGCCTGCAGTCCAAAGAAATCCTTTGCCGTGAACATAGGCAATGCTCGTTGGCATGGGAAGAAGGGTTTCCACTTGCGCAAACGTTGAAATGCCTTTCAACATAAAAACAACAAGAAGCGTTTTTAAAATGTGTTTCATAAAAGAAGTTTATCGTTCGAAATATTCATGCGCTGCAATCAATGCTTTCAATGCAGCGGTTTCAGTTCTTAATCTATTCGCGCCCAAAGACAGCGCAGGTTCTTGATTCGCAAGTGCTATTTCATTCTTCGAAAAGTCTCCTTCCGGACCAATGAAAAGTGAAAGCTCTGTGTGCTTTTCTTTCCACGTTGAAAGTTGAATTTTCTCTCCGTCTTCGCAATGCGCCAATAACTTTTTGCCCGGTGCTTGCTTCCACGCTTCGTTAAATTTTATGTCGAAATTCAATTGCGGAAGAGTGAACTGCATGCTTTGTTTCAATGCTGAAACTGCAACACGTTCTATTCGCTCGGGTTTCATGCGAACGCGTTCTGAGTGCTCGCAAACTAAAAAAGTTATGCTTCGAATGCCAATCTCAACGGCCTTTTCCACAAACCATTCAATGCGATCGGCATTCTTGGTAGGGGCTACAAAAAGGTGTAAATGAGGATTCGTATCTTCAATGGTTTCTCTTGAAAGGGTTGTCAGCGTGCAATACTTGTCGACCTTGTCTAGAGCGGCTTCTATGCGTTCGCTCTTGCCATTGGTGAAGGTCAATTTCTCACCTTCGTGTAGGCGCAAAACTTTAATGTGACGGCTTTCTTCTTCGTTCAATTTCCAACTGCCGTCGGGTATTTCAGGTGAAAAGAATAACATTGGAGCAAGTTAAGAAGGAAGCCGACAGGAATTGACTAATTTTGCCGAGCAAATTTTATTTATATGCCAAACATTTCATCGAAGGCGGTAGCCATGCCATCTTCACCCATTCGTAAGCTGGTTCCATTTTCAGAAGCTGCAAAGGCTGCTGGTAAAACTGTTTATCACTTGAACATTGGTCAGCCCGATATTGAAACGCCCGAAGTTGTTCGCGAGAAGATGAAGTCGCTCGACATTAAAGTGATCGAGTACAGCAATTCAGATGGAATTGGTTCGTATAAAAAAGGACTAACAGGTTATTACGCTTCGAAGGATATTGCGTTAACTCCGCAGCAACTGATGATCACCACAGGTGGCTCAGAGGCATTGATTTTTACGTTCATGACGTGCATGAACTCTGGAGACGAAGTCATTATTCCAGAGCCGTTCTACGCGAACTACAACGGCTTCGCAGTAATGGCTGGCGTGAATGTGGTTCCTGTTACTTCATACATTGAAACAGGATTTGCATTGCCTCCGATTTCAGCATTCGAAGAAAAAATTACACCGAAGACAAAGGCTATCTTGATTTGTAATCCGGGTAATCCAACTGGATATTTATATTCAAAGGAAGAGTTGGAACAATTGCGTGACTTAGTGATTAAACACGACTTGTTCTTGATTGCAGATGAGGTGTACAGAGAGTTTATGTACGACGGAGCTGTTCCATATTCAGTTATGAATTTGGAAGGATTAGACAATCACGCGATAATGATCGATAGCGTGAGTAAGCGTTACAGCATGTGCGGTGCGCGCATTGGTGCATTGGTTACTCGTAACGCAGATGTTATGGCCATGGCCATGAAATTTGCGCAAGCAAGACTTTCTCCGCCAACCTTCGGACAGATTGCTTCTGAAGCGGCGTTGGATACTCCGCAAGAATATTTCGATGGCGTAGTTGCCGAGTATGTGAAGCGCAGAGATATTTTGGTAAACGGATTGAACGCCATTTCAGGCGTTATGTGTCCAAATCCGAAGGGAGCGTTTTATTGCATCGCACGTCTTCCGATTGACAATGCAGATAAATTCTGCCAGTGGATGTTGGAAGAGTTTGAATACAACAACCAAACAGTGATGATGGCTCCAGCAACTGGATTCTACGCTACACCTGGTGCAGGAACGAACGAAGTGCGTTTGGCTTATGTGTTGAACGAAGATGCACTTCGCAATGCAGTGGAATGTTTGAAAGTTGCTTTGGAAGTTTATCCAGGAAGAACGCATTAAGTTTTTGATTAAATTCGATAAAACATATTTTCATGAAAAAAGGAATTTGGATTTTGTCGGTGATTATTTCAGCAGCGCTTTTCTCTTGCACAGGAGAATCTGCGGGTGATGTGAATCAAGATCGCATCTACACCGAATACGAGCAGTTTTACAATTCGAACACAGGAACGACTACCGTTATTGCGAGATTCAGATTTGGCGGTGCACTTGGAACGATTCTCGAATTGGATTCAACAGACAATGTGAAATTCAACGGAGATGATTTGCCATACAGTATTTTCTGGGGAGCGCATGTGAAAGAGTATGTGGGAAATATTGCGCCAGGTACTTTCGTTTACACGAACCTCGACGGTAACGTGTTTACGAATACAGTTCCGGCTTTTGAAACCATTGACTTCCCTTCGAATTTTACGGAGTTGAGTCGTTCAACGCCATATGATTTTCAATGGACAGGAACTGCGTTAGGACAAAATCAAGAGGTCGGCGTATTCGTTGGTTCATGGGCTTGGGGCGACGATACTTGGAACTTCACCAATAGTGTTGGAGCTACCAACATGGTTTTTGGAATTAACTCGCTTTCGAATTTGCCTTTAGGAACTTCAACAGTTTATTTAGATCGTACAACAAGAAAGACCAATATCCAAGGTACTTCTAGAGGTGGTGTTATTAAAGGGAAGTTCAGAGCACCCAACAGGGTGATCAATGTGATTGATTAATTCGAAAAGAAACTTTATAAAAAAAGGTGTTCATTTCGAACACCTTTTTTGTTTTAAAGAACTCTAAATACCGTTCTTCTGTTCTTGGCTTTTCCTTCCGGAGTGGCATTCGATTCAAGCGGTTGGGTTTCGCCATAACCTTCCGATTCAATACGGTTGCTCGCAATGCCTTTCGATTCCAAATATGTTTTCACACTTAAGGCACGAGCTTTCGAAAGTTTCAAGTTCGCAGCCTCGTCGCCGTCGCTGTCGGTATGACCTTCAATGCGAATGCGCATGCCTTCATTCTTCACGAGCAGCTCTATAAGTTTCGCCAATTCAACATACGATTCGGTTTCTAAATTCGAGCTATTAGTTTTGAAGAAAATGTTTTCCAAAACGATTGTTGCACCTGAATCCATTTTCTGAAGCGGTGCGTCTTTTCTATACGGACGAGAAGGAGTGAAGTCGCGCAGCGAGAAGTTCGAAGAGTAGAAGAGGTAGTTGTTCGCGCTTACGTTCAACGCATAGTCGTTTCCTGCAGGAAGACATACCAAGAAATAACCGTCGCGACTTTTGTTCGAATATGTTTCAGCAACAATTTCTCCGTTGCTCAAATTCAGCAATTGCAATTTACCTTCTAGCGGCGCATTGGTTTTGCTGTCGTACACGAATCCTTCCACATAACTCACATAGCGAGGTCTTACGTTTTCAGGAAGTTCGAAAGAGTACAGATCTAATCCGCCTTTTCCGCCTTCTCGGTTACTGGCCATTAAGGCAATGTCGCCCTGTGCAGTAACTTGAATGGAGTTTTCATTCGCAGCCGTATTGATCGGATATCCCAAATTCACAGGCTTGCTCCAAGTTCCATCTTGTTGTAAGCGGCTTACAAAAATATCTAGTCCGCCCATGCCCGGATGTCCGTCTGAAGAGAAGTACAACGTTTGTCCATCTGGATGAACGAACACACTTTCCTCTCTTCCTTTGGTGTTAATGAATCCAGGAACTTTCGCGGGTTCACTCCAAACACCTTCTTCGTTTATTTGACTGAAATAAATATTCGGGTCTTCCACTGCGCCGCCTTTTACTTTCTTTCCACGAATAAAATAAAGCGTTGCGCCATCGGCAGTTAAGCTGGGTTGTGTTTCCCAATAACTGGAATTGATTCCTGCTCCGAAATTTTCTGCGGGTGTCCATCCACTTGCTGTTCTCATGGAAAAGAATAAATCGCAACTGCCCAATCCACTGCGCGTTTCGCCGTATTCGTACCCTGGAATTTCACAAGCGGTGAACACTATTATTTGTCCATCGGCACTGAGTGTTGGCGCACCCTCATTGTACAGCGTGTTGATCGATTTTACCGGAACAGATACTGTCCAACCTTCATTAAAATTTTTCGTTTCTGTTCTTTCGGTCATGAAGAAGTCTTCGTGAGAACCTTCGAAGGCACGTTTGTCTTTAAGAAGACGCGTGAAGAGTAAAGTCTTGGTGTCTGCGGTAATGCAAGGGAAATACTCGTCGTTTTCGGTGTTGATTTTATCTCCAAGATTGAGAGGGTTGAAGGGCACGGGATACTTCATGCTTTGCTTCGCGAACACACAACTTTCCAAAATGAGTTGTGCGCGGTAATGTACGTTCGGATTGGCTTTTGGCATTTTGGTGTAAGTGGTTATGGCTTGCTCTGCCTTGTCGTATTCCGCCAAGCTGAAATAGCATTCGCCCAACATATAATACCCCATGGGGAAAATGGAAGCGTTAATCGCAAGTCCTTTTTCAAGAGGAGCAATTGCCTTTTGCATTTCGTTTTGCTCGGCGAAGATTTGTCCCATTAGGAAGTACGCTTCTGCGAATTGATCTTCGCTCTGAAGAAGGTCTTCCAGAATGACTAATGCTAAACTGTTGTTGTACTGTCCGTATGCCGTAATGGCTTCTTCATATTTCGAAATGGCGCGCTTGTTCTTAATGCTGTATTCCTTGTGCGGTTGGGCCAAGCACGAATTCAACATGAATAGGAAGGTTAGTGAAACAAGCGAAGTAATAATTCTATTCATAATCGTTTTAAGCGTTCTGTTCGTTGTTACGAAATTCTTTGAATTAATGGGTTAACCGCAACGGTATCGAATTATTTTTGAACAATGCAAATTGTTTTACTTTCCGACACGCACGGCTATTTCGATGACCGATTACAAGAACACTGCCGAAATGCTGACGAGATTTGGCATGCGGGTGATATTGGTTCGGAAGAGATCGTGACGCAATTGGAATCCATGGGGAAGGTCACACGAATTGTCTATGGAAATATCGACGATGCGCGCGTTCGTTCCATGACGAAAGAAGACTTGATTTTCGAAGTGGACGGGGTGCGTGTTTTCATGACTCACATTGGTGGAAGGCCGCCGTCTTATCCCGCGCGTGTTTCGAAAATAATTCAAGAAGAGAAAATAGATGTCTTTATTTGCGGACACTCTCACATTTGTTTAGCAGGAAAAAATCAGAAGCAAGGAAATCTTCATTTGAATCCTGGAGCCGCTGGTAGGCATGGCTTTCACAAGGTGCGCACCCTCATGCGTTTTCAAATTCAAAAAGGAAAAATCACGAATTTGGAAGTGGTGGAATTGGGTCCGCGCGCCGTTAGAATCTCTGAAGAGATTTAATTTTTTATTTTGAAGACGTACACGTCTTCGTTCGGCTTTTTCATGAAATATTCTTCACGTGCTAATTTTTCTAATTCGAAATTCTTCGCATTGATGGCTTGAAGCTGTTCTTTTGCGCGTTGATTTTCTTTTTCAACCTGAACCGCTTGATCTCGGAGTTTGTGCAGTTCCCAACGAGAAGCTATGATGAAGGGTATATCGATATTATTAATGAAAAGATTGTAGACCACGAATAGCGCAAGCGTGAGCAAATAGCGGTTTTTGAAGACGAGCAATATCTTTTTCATACTTCGAATATCGGAATTTTGTTCGAATCATTATCGCCTGAATCGGTATGTTTCACACAGGACGGTGTTATTTTAGCCGCCCATGAGATATTTCAACGAGCAACTGGTTACCGATCTTGAGTTTCAAGAGATTCGGAATGTGCTGTCTTCCTTCGCGAAGCAGCCAACCGCAGCTGCTGCGTTGTGTGAGCTTTCGCCTTACGGGAATTTCGATTTGTGGAAGTGGACTCTTGAAATTACCCATGAATTGAAATCGTTGCTGGAAAATGACATTGCTATTCCAGCGTTAGATTTCAAGGAGTTTGGTGAAGAGTTGAAGTTGTTGCGTGTGAAAGATGCCGTACTGGCTGAGGAGAGCTTCGCGAAAATTCTTCAAGGAATTCGCATTATTGGTTTGTTGAAGAACATTCCGGAAGAGGTAAGGGCTTCTGTTCCTTGCCTGAATGAACTCATTCAAAGCTGCGAATACACTGATGAAATTGAGATTGAAATTCTGAAAATTTTCGATGCGAAGTGGTTGGTCCGTGATGAAGCCTCTAATGATCTCTCAGACATTCGACACGATATTGTTTCCACCCGAAGAGAAATTTCGAAAAACTTTTTGCGCGTAATGAAAGACTGTCAGGGCAAAGGATTCCTAGGCGATACGGGCGAATCGTATTTGTTGGATCGAAGGGTGCTAAGCGTGTTAAGTGTTTACAAGCGCAAAGTTCCAGGCAACGTTTTGGGTACAAGCAAGACAGGTGTCTTGACCTACATAGAGCCGGCCGTGAATACGCTTTTGAATTCGCAGTTGGAAATGTTGTTCGGCGATGAGCGCGCCGAGATTCGCAAGATTCTTCAACGCTTAACACGATACCTTTCGGGACATGCCGTTATGTTGAAGTCTGTGTTGGATACCCTCATGCGTTTGGACAATATTCAAGCGCGTGTGCGATTGGCCATGCTCATGAATGCACAGAAAGTGCAGTTTGTAGCGGAGCCTGTTGTGAAATTGAACAAGGCCTTTCATCCGCTTTTGTTGTTGAAGAACACAGAGCGCGGAATGAAGACCATACCCCAGTCGCTAGAGCTGAACAGTCAGCAGCGTATGATGGTTATCTCCGGCCCAAATGCAGGAGGCAAGAGCATCACTTTAAAGACCGTTGGACTTATTCAACTCATGTGGGAGTGTGCATTGCTTGTGCCCGCTGAAGAGTCGAGTGTACTCAGTCGATTCGACTGCATACTCACTGATATTGGCGACAATCAAAGCATCGAGAATCAGCTTTCGACTTATTCGTATCGCTTGAAGCGCATGAAGTTTTTCTTGGATTCAGCGAATAGAAGATCATTGATTTTATTGGATGAATTCGGAACGGGTTCCGATCCTGAATTGGGCGGCGCATTGGCAGAAGTTTTCTTTGAAGAGCTCTATGCAAAGAAATCTTTTGGTGTTATTACTACACACTTTTCACCCATTAAAATCAAAGCTTCACAGCTGCGTAATGCCGTAAACGGATGTATGCTTTTCAATACGGAAACGCTTGAGCCGACTTATATTTTAAGCGTTGGAGAACCGGGTTCTTCCTTCACGTTTGAAGTGGCGAAGATGAATGGCATTCCGGAAGATTTATTGGATCGTGCAAAGAAGAAATTAAGCAAGCAGAAGATTGAAATGGATAGTTTGCTATCCGATTTACAACGTCAGAAGTCTGAGTTGGAGCAGGGGATAGCAGCGGCAAGAAAACAAGAGGCAAGTGCGCGAAAGGAGGAACAGTCTTTTCAATCAAAACTGGAAAAGCTTCAAGATAAATTAGACAAACAACATGTGACTTCCGAAAGGAATAACAAGTACATTATTTTAGGAAAGAAGGCCGATCAGTTGGTAGAGAAATTCAACCTTCGAGCAAAGAATAAAGAGGTGTTGGAAGAGTTAAAGAAATTCGTAACGGTTGAGAAAACCGCTCGCGATGAAGCGCGCACAAAGAAGAAAGTTCTAAATGAATCGAAAGTCAAAAAAGAACGGAAGGAAAAGGTTATTCAAGATCGAAAGAAAATGATTCCTGGGGCAAGCGTTCGACTGGAGAAGACACAACAAGTTGGAGAAATTTTAGAAGTCGTTGGAGAGACCGCAACCGTTGCTTTCGGTGTGTTTAAGACGAAAGTCGAATTAGGTAAACTGATTTTGATTCGTTAGTTCTTCGGCGTGAGGTTCAATGCCTTTCCTAACTCAAGCATGTGCGCAAAAGCCTCTTCGAAATTATTCTGAATCTTGCCGTCGAGTATAGCGTCTTTAATTGCGTTTTTAATTTCACCCACTTCCCTACAAGGCTGTAAATTGAAGGTTTCCATGACGAGTTCACCACTCACGGGCGGTTGGAAATTTCGAACGCGATCTTTCTCTTCCAATTCAACCAATTTCAACTTCACCTTTTCGTAATTCGCGAGGTAGCGTTTCACTTTTGCTTCGTTTTTTGAAGTGATGTCGGCTTGACACAGCAGCATTAAATCGTCAATGTCGTCGCCCGCTTCAAACAATAATCTTCGAACCGCGGAATCTGAAATTTCATCTTTGGTCAGTGCAATAGGACGAAGGTGCAAGGCCACTAACTTTTGCACGTACTTCATCTGATGATCCAGGGGAAGCTTGAGTCGTTGAAAAATTTTCGGGACCCAACGTGCTCCCACGTCTTCATGTCCATGGAAAGTCCAACCAATTCCTTCTTCGAAACGCTTGGTATGTGGTTTCGCAATGTCGTGAAGCACAGCGCCCCAAAGCAACCAGAGGTTGTTTGTGTTTGTGCGCAAATTGTCGACTACTTCAAGGGTGTGGTAGAAGTTGTCTTTGTGCGCGTTATTGTTTCGTTTTTCAACACCGTGCAACTTCACCATTTCAGGAAAGAATTGATGCAGTAATTCGGTGTCGAACAATAATTTCAATCCAACAGATGGCTTTTTGGAAAGCAGAATCTTGTTGAATTCAACCATGGTTCTTTCCACACTAACGATTTCAAGTCTTGCTGCATTTTCTTTAATGGCTTGAAGACTTTTTTCTTCTATGGTGAAATTCAATTGTGAAGCGAATCGAACTGCACGCATCATTCGCAAGGGATCATCGCTATAAGTGATGGAGGGTTCGAGAGGTGTGCGAAGAATTTTGTTTTCTAAATCTTGAAGTCCATTGAAAGGATCAACGAGTTCTCCGTAATTTTCTTCTTGAAGGGAAAGTGCCATGGCATTCACCGTGAAGTCTCTTCGCATTTGATCGTCGGTTAGACTTCCTTTTTCCACATCGGGTTTCCGACTTGAAGCGCGATAAGATTCTTTTCTGGCGGAAACGAATTCGACATCGCTTCCTTTGTAAACGAAGTGAGCCGTTCCGAAATTTGCGAATATGGAAACGCGCTTAACGCCAAGTAATTCAGCTGTTCTGTTCGCTAGCGCCGGACCATCGCCACTGGTGACAATGTCAATGTCTTTGTTTAGGCGTTTCAGTAATAAATCTCTAACATAGCCACCAATAACAAACGCTTCCGCTTGTTGTTCCTTGGCCGCTTGCTGCAGGGCACGAAAGACAGTCTTTTGAAGGTGACGACTAAAATTCATTTGCACGGCAAAGGTACTTTTCAAAATGAGGAATCAGAAATATTTATTTTGGCTATTAAAAATGCTTCTTGAGACAACTTAGTTGATATTGTTTCGGTCTTATCTTGCGTACACTCTAATCGATTATGCAATGAAAAAAGTTTTAGCGTTATTCATTTTCACACTCACAATGGCTTTGGGGGTTAGTGCTCAAGTTGCTCAGTTGACATTTAGTTCAACAACAGATTTCACTTTGCTGGAAGAAGGATTTCGCCCTGTTAAATTCAACTTGACCGATGGTTCGAATGCGAATGTTGCTGGACTATTGGAATATGTTCAGAATAATCCAAAGTACTTTCAAGTGAATGTAGACGGAAATGAATTGACGTTGAAGTTTGTCGATGGAGTTCACTGGGGCGTTTGGATGAAAGTTTTCGGTGCGATGGGTGTTAGTCAAATTGAGATCCGTGAAGCAAATCAGAATGTTGTTGTTGACCCAATGGGTTTTCTGAACTATTTCCACTTACTGAATCAGTAAATATTTATCTAGAATTATTTAATGAGAACGCTTTATTTGTTCCTTTTTTTGTCGTTTGTTGCGATTAGCGGACAAGCTCAAATCTTTTCATGCCCTACCTGTTCAGCTTCTGCCCCAACAAACTACACGAATGGTCAACCAAACGATTCGATATTCTTTGTTTGTGGAATCGGGCCGGCTGCGGGCACGGCTGATTTAGTGGCAAATGCGCCATTTAGCTTGGTGGGATTGTATAATTATACTTGGCAATATTTCAATCCGTTTACGAACACCTGGGATCTTTTTTTTTCTCAACCTCTAGTCACGAGTCCGCAAAGTCTCAGCGGGGTTGGTGCTGGGGGATATCGGGTAGTCATAACAGATGCTTTCAATACTTTTATGGGTTATGATGTAGCTTGGGTTTCAGAGATAGAGTCTGCGTTGTCGGTCGATGTAGCGCCTATACCAGCCGGTTGCGGGGGTACATTAAATTTATCTGCGCTGGTTAACCCAGGCTCAGCTACACCCTATTATAACGCACCTGCAGACTTGTCTTCTCCCGTTATTATTGGACCTTCAACCAATATTAGTATTTGTATCACAGGAAATCATTCGTTTAACAGTGATTTGACCTTCACACTTGTTGGTCCTGCTTCTTGTGGAAGTCCGACGGTGCTCCTTAGTCCCTATAGCAGTTCAATAGGTCAGGCAATCAACTGTAATGGCAATAACAACTTCAGCAATTTGTGCTTCACGAATCAGTCGACAAATAGCTTTAACATTTGTACTGCGGGTGCGAATATGACAGGTACCTATGGTGCTTATGGTCCCGGCGCTGGGACTGTCATTAATTGGAGTTCATTAAACGGTTGCGATGCTACCCAGGGACCCTGGACATTGAGTGTTCAGGATTGTTATTCAACAGATGCTGGTGCTATTTTACCCGCAACGACATTGTCCATTACGGGTACCAATGGTATGGGGGTTCCCACGACCTCTACTTTTTCTCCTTCTGCAGCGACCAACATCTTGGATGGGTCATGCCCCCAAGTATCAGGTTTTAATCCTGCATGTTGCACCACTACTAACGTCCCGTTGAACTTGCCTTCGTCAGTGCTTACCGCCCTTCCAATGCCGTTGAATTATGTGTGGTCAGCCAATCCAGCAGGACCCTCAATTACTGTGGCCTCTGGAACAGTTGGCCCTTCAGGAATGATTACCGCCACAGTTCCTGCTCCAAATCAGGACACTCAATTCACACTAACTATTTCAGGCATGCAGGTCAATGCAGAATGCGGCGGAAATTCAAGTGATACAGAATTATACGACAACCAGTCGAGCACTCCTGTTACCATTCAAAATCCAGGTGCTTTATGTTTATCTGCTAGTCCGGTTACTCTTACTCCTTCGATATCTGGAGGCACATGGTCCGGGCCTGGTGTTAATGCAGTAACAGGTGTTTTCAATCCAGCAACTGCAGGTGTCGGCAACTGGACAATCAATTATTCAACAGGAGGCGCATGTCCAAACACAGGGTCAACCCTTATTCAAGTTCAAGCGGTTACAGCGTCAGTGATTACCGCACCGACCACGTTGTGTTCAAATGCTGCTCCCGTTACATTGACTGCAAATAATGCTGGAGGAACTTGGAGCGGAACAGGAGTTAATGCGTCAGGCCTATTCACCCCCTCGGGCGCCGTGGGTAATCAAACGATAACTTATACTCCAGCTGCAGGGCAGTGTTTTTCGGCTGGTACAGCGAATATTCAAGTGATTCAAACACCAACAGTATCTGTTACAGATGTTGGTCCGGTATGTTTAAATAGTCCTCCTTTTTCACTTAGCTGCTCTTCAGGAAGTGCAGTTTGGAGTGGGCTGGGAGTTAGTCCCTCAGGGGTGTTCAATCCGAGCTTGGTAGGTCCAGGTGTAGTCTCGATTACCTGCACTGCTGCAGGTCAGTGTCCAGCAAGCGATAATACAGCTATTTCAGTTGTGGCTCCAGTAACTCCTGTTATTACAGCACCGAACCAGGTTTGTGTATCATCAAGTCCAGAAATACTTACCGCTGATTTGGTAGGAGGAAGTTGGTCAGGTCCAGGTGTTTCACCCTCTGGTAATTTCAATCCCGGTGTTGCAGGAGTTGGTGGTCCATACATCATAACATATACCTTGAACGATGTTTGCTCTTCCGCTTCAACCGTTCCGATTACGGTTATTGCTCAGCCTGTTGTTACTATTACAGATCTGCCTGACCCACTTTGCGCAAATGGTACATCGGTTGCGCTTACAGCGTCATTGCCAGGCGGCTCTTGGACGGGTATTGGCGTGAATACCGTAACTGGCGTTTTTTCCCCTTCTTCGGCGGTATATGGACCAAACACGATCATCTATTCCATTGGTGGAATTTGTCCCGCCACAGACAATACCATTATTAACGTTGTTGCAGCTCCTGCTGTAAATATTACCCAAGCTACACCATTTTGTTTGAATTCCTTGAATACAACATTGGTCGCTAATCCAACGGGAGGCACATGGTCTGGAACTGGAATATTGGATCCAGCAACAGGTTCATTTTCACCAAGTACTGCTGGTGTTGGTCCAACTACTGTTACATATACCTACACTTCAACTCCATGCACAGTGACAGCAACGAGTAATATTGTTGTGAATCCATTACCAACAGTGAATGCGGGAAGTGATATTGTTATTTGCTCAGGTGTTCCAACAGGACTTCAGGCGACAGGAGCTTCAACATATCAATGGAGTATTAATGGAGGTGCAGCGATTGGATTGAACAATCCGAACATTTCGAATCCAAACGCTTCTCCAACTTCTACAACCACTTACAGTGTGCTTGGGATAGATGCAAACGGATGTTCCAATGTAGATCAAGTGCAAGTTTCGGTGAACCCCTTGCCGACGGTGAATGCAGGCAGCAACGTTTCCATTTGTCCAGGTATTCCAACAACTTTAGGAGCTTCAGGAGCCTCTACTTATTCATGGTCGCCGACAACGGGCTTAACAGGAGCAAACACCTCAGCTCCTTCAGCAAATCCACCTTCAACACAAACGTATACGGTTACTGGAACAGATGCGAACGGTTGTCAAAATACGGATCAGGTTTCTGTTACCGTATTTCCTCAGCCCATTGTAACTGCCAGTGCTACTTCACCCATTGTTGAATGTCAAATAGCGCAATTATCTGCCACAGGTTTGGTTTCCTATAATTGGACAAACACTGCAGGTCCAGACGCGTCAATTGCAACTCCGAATACTTCTACAACCGATGTTGCTCCGCTTTCAAATGCGACGTATTCCGTGTCTGGGGTTGATGCAAATGGATGCGCTGGTGGAGCAAGTGCAGCTGTCTCTGTGAATCCAATTACGGTTTCAATTGTGAATGCAACGATAGTAAACCCCTCAACTTTTTCGTTCGATGTGACATCAAATGCAACGAATTTCGATTGGGATTTCTATACCGATGGAACCTCAGATGCATCAACAACTTCAACCACCATTCAATATTCTTATCCCTCTGGTCCAACGCCGCCGTTGGATTACATTGTAACCACAGTAACAGCGAGCATAGACAATTGCGAAGCACAGGATACTATTCATGTGTTCATTGACAACACGATTTTGGAATGGCCTAACATTGTCATCGCAGATGGTGATGGATTGAATGATGTATTGAGTTTTATATCACAAGATCCAACTTTACAACCAAACTGGGCTTCAATTACCGCGGTACCTACTATCACCAATTTCAAGGTTGAAATTTTCAATCGTTGGGGAAAGAAGGTCGGTGAAGTGACAGAACCAACAGGCTCATGGGATCCAAAAGAATTCGGCGCCGGCGTTTACTTTTACACGGTCTCTTATACCAAGCGATCTGTGGGTGTGAATACTGAAGATATTCAGATCGAGCGTTCGGTTCAGGTATTTGTAAAGTAACGCGAAACGTTATTTAGCCGAGGCACGTTTTAACTTATCGTTAATGGCGCGACCTAAATTCTCGTTGGGAAGATACTCGGCAAGAATAACATCGATATTTAACGCGTCGAGTTCTCTCAGATATGAAAATAAATTTGCCGCAGCTTCAGTGAAGTTGCCGCTTTTGCTCAGTATGCGTTGCGCCTCCAGACCATAATCATCTTTGAAACTTAAGATGCCAATTCTCTCAGAGGAAAAGGCATGCATAAGTTCACGAATGTTACCAACATAGATAGGTTTACGCGGAGCGTAGTGACTGGTAAGCATTCCAGGCGCTGCAGGTGAACTCGAAGAATGAGCGTGAATGTGAATGTTGGAGGAGAATGCTTGCAGATCTTCTACCGAGATTCCACCCAATCGAAGTATTTCTATTTCGTTATGTTGAACCCGCAAAACAGTGGATTCGATTCCCACCGAACAATTCCCCCCATCAAGTATATATGGAATTTTACTTCCCAATTGATCATTCACATGTTCTGCGGAGGTGGGACTGATATATCCAAAAGGATTGGCGCTTGGGGCAGCCAGAGGAAAAGAAAGACTGTTTAATAAGTCAAGGGTTAGCGGGTGATTCGGAATTCGAATACCAACTTCTTTCAATCCGGAAGTTGTTAAATCGGGAATACAGGATTTTTTTGGAAGTAGAATCGTTAATGCGCCCGGCCAAAATCTTCCCATGAGATCGTAAGCCATTTGCGGAACTTCTTCAACATATTTTGATACTTCAGAAATTCCGCTGACATGAACAATGAGTGGATCAAAATGCGGACGATTCTTCGCTTCGAAAATTTTAGAAACCGCTTTTTCGCTCAAGGCATTTCCAGCCAAACCGTATACCGTTTCGGTAGGAATAGCAACCACTTCATCTTGAAGCAGCAATGCTCTGGCTATTTCGATTTCCGTCCCAATCATCGTTTGCAAAAGTAGGCAATTCAATTTTCTGTTATATTTGCACTCGATGGCAAAGAAAATTACCTTGATCAATAGCGGACTGCTGAATATGATCATTCAAAGGTTGTGTCGTCAATTAATCGAAAATCACAAAGATTTCTCAACAACAGTCCTTATTGGATTGCAACCCCGTGGTGTGTTTTTTACGGAGCGCATTGTAGAGGAATTGACTAAATCGGGTCATAATGTGAAATGGGGAATTGTGGATCCGACTTTTTATAGAGACGATTTTCGCATTCACGATAAGCCTTTGTTGGCAAAGACTACCGACATGAAGCACAGCGTTGAAGGTATGAATGTGGTTCTTATTGACGATGTGTTGTACACTGGCAGAACCATTCGTGCGGGCATGGAAGGTTTAATGGAATATGGAAGACCCAAGTCTGTTGAGTTGTTGGTTTTAATCGATAGAAAGAAAGGAAGAGAAGTTCCTATTGAAGCCACCTATGTGGGGAAGGAAGTGGAGAGTTTCGATAACCAAAGAGTACGAGTGATGTGGAAAAGCGAAGGAGAAAAAGATGACCATGTAATTTTTTTGAACGACTAAAATGAAGCTCAGCACCAAACACCTCATTGCCATTGAGCCGTTGAAAAAGGCGGACATTGACTTGATTTTTTCGCAAGCAGACGAGTTCAAAGAAGTTTTAAATCGACCCATAAAGAAGGTTCCTTCTTTGAGAGATTTAACAGTAGCCAATTTGTTTTTTGAAAATTCAACGCGTACGCGTTTAAGTTTTGAATTGGCTGAAAAAAGATTGGGTGCAGACGTAGTTAATTTTTCTGCTTCGACTTCTTCGGTGAAGAAAGGGGAAACGCTTATCGACACGGTGAATAACATCTTGGCTATGAAAGTAGACATGGTGGTAATGCGTCACGCATCACCCGGAGCATGTCAGTTTCTTTCAGAAAGAACGAATGCAGTTGTTGTGAACGCAGGGGACGGAACACATGAGCACCCGACGCAAGGACTGCTCGATGCATTTTCAATTAGAGAAAAATTAGGCGATGTAAAGGGTAAGAAGGTTGTTATAGTCGGAGACATTACACACAGTCGCGTAGCATTAAGCAATATTTATTGCCTTCAAAAATTAGGCGCTGAAGTAATGGTCTGTGGGCCAACAACCCTGATTCCTAAACACATTGAATCATTGGGTGTGAAGGTGGAACACAATCTCCAACGAGCCCTTGAATGGTGCGATGTGGCCAATATGCTTCGCATACAACTTGAAAGACAAGATGCTGGAATTCCTTATTTCCCTAGTCTTCGGGAATACACAGAACTTTTCGGATTGACACTGGATCGTTTAAATGCACTCGGACGAGAGATTCTCATTATGCATCCGGGTCCAATCAACAGAGGAGTGGAAATTTCAAGCGAGGTAGCAGACGGAAAAAATAGTATAATTCTGAATCAGGTTGAGAATGGTGTTGCTATTCGAATGGCTTCAATTTTTCTGCTTGCTCAAGGAATAAAGCGCGTAGGTTAATTCTTCAACGTATTTTTTTTCTTTTCTTTCCGTAAATTAACTAAATTTGGACAAAACGTATTTTATGAATTTTGTTTCAGATCAAAAAGAGAAGTTAGTTTACATCACATCTAACGTGGAAAAGCTCGATGCTATTTATGCACCAGAGTTGAAATCAGAGTTGGTTCTTCAAAACAGAAATACGCAGCGCAACATTATTGTTGATCTTTCGGCGACAAAATATATTGACTCTTCAGGATTGTCTGCCTTACTTGTTGGACAACGCTTGTGTCGCGACGCGAATGGTACATTCGTTGTTTGTGGATTACAGGAAACAGTAAAAAAATTAATTTCCATATCTCAGTTAGATTCGGTTTTTAAAATCACTCCAACCTTGAGCGAAGCCATTGATTTGGTTTACATGGAAGAAGTAGAACGTGAAATCTAAACCCTATGAATAAACAATTACTTTCTTTATTTGCTTTTGCGGCTCTTTCCTTATCAGCTGCAGCACAATGTAACTCTTCAGATTACGATTGGGCAGGACAAACTTTTGGTGTTAGTCCAAACCCAGCTTTGGGCGAGAACTTTGCCCCAGGTCTTCAAGGGCAACCATACGCAGATGTTCTTTATGTAAGAACTCCAACAACTGCTGCTGATATTGATCCAACTTACCCTGCGTTGATTACGATTAATTCGATTCACTTGGATGCTGTGTTTTACGGTATTGTTTCTGACGTAGATACTACGTGGGCTGATTTATCAGGTTTGGGCCTATCTATTTCTTGCAACAATAATGGTGAATATGCTGATCCTTGTATGTTTGGCGCCGGAGCGGGATACTGTGGAGATATTACGGGTACTCCAACACAAACGGGTGTTTTTCCTGTTAAGATTGCTGTAACGGCTAATTTGCTTTTATTGGGTGACGTTCCCTATGAGTTCGTAGGTTACACACTTGATTTCTCTGGAAACAGCGTGACTGAAGGTGTTTCTTTCGACGAAGTTGTAAGAATTTCCCCAAACCCTGCAAACGAATTCACATTGGTAACTTTCCCAATGGGTTCAAACGAGCAAGCTGAAGTTTCTGTGTACAACACCATGGGACAATTGGTTTTCTCCGAGAAGACAATAACTACTCCAGGTACAAACACTTACCGCTTGAATACTTCTAACCTTCCAGTTGGAAATTATGTTGCGCGTCTTGTTTCTGGAAAGAATGTTGCAGAGAAGTTGATTCAAGTTCAACACTAATACAAATTATTCACGACCTTTGAACCGTCTCGAGAAATCGAGGCGGTTTTCTTTTTGTATGCAGTTTCAAGTAACTATACTCGGTTGTGGCGCAGCAACGCCAACCTCGCGGCATAAGCCTACGTCGCAGGTAGTTAACTTGCATGACAAATATTTTCTTATCGATTGTGGAGAAGGTACACAAATGCAATTGCGCAAGTACAAGGTTAAGATGCAACGTATTCAAGCCATCTACATTTCACACTTGCATGGAGATCATTTCTTTGGGCTAATCGGACTTCTTAGTACCTACAATTTGTTAGGAAGGAAGACACCTCTTACCATTTATGGACCTCCAGGATTAGAAGAAGTGATTCGACTTCAATTCAAAGTTTCTGATTCTTTTTTCGATTATGAATTGAATTTTGTCGAGACACAAGACAAAGAAAAGCAACTCGTTTTTGAAGACGATACCGTTAGAGTTTATTCTTTCCCGCTAAAACACCGCGTCCCTTGCACGGGTTTTTTATTTGAAGAAAAGGAAAGAAAACTGAACGTAGAAAAGTGGGCTATTCTAGAATTCAAGCTTCAACCTTCGGAGATTTTGTTGCTGAAAAAAGGAATCGATGTGGAGAGAGAGAATGAAGTCATCCCATTCGAAAAAGTTACAGCCCCTTCAATGCCTGTTCGTAGATATGCTTATTGTTCAGACACCGCCTACGACGAACGCATAGTTCCGAATATTTTGAATTCAGATTTGGTGTATCATGAAACCACCTTTCTTGCTGAAGATGAAGAACGTGCAAAAAAGACCTTTCATTCTACAACCATTCAAGCGGCAACCATAGCGAAAATGGCGAATGCCAAGAAATTGGTTGTAGGGCATTACAGCAGTAGATACAGTGAAGATGAATTGTTTAAAATGGAAGCCATGACGGTGTTTCCGAATACAGAGATAGCCAACGAAGGCGTTGTTTTCGATCTGTAAAAATCTTTTCTGCAAGTGAGTGTATTTCGTACACTTTCTATATCTTGCAGGTATGAATAAGCAAAGATTAAGTTTTTGGCAAATCTGGAACATGAGCTTCGGGTTCATGGGAATTCAATTTGGTTGGGCACTTCAAATGGCCAACATGAGTTCAATTTATGAATTCCTCGGAGCAAAGTCAGACGAGATTCCGTTGTTGTGGTTAGCCGCGCCTCTCACTGGATTTATTGTTCAGCCAATCATTGGATATTTAAGTGATCGTACTTGGCATCCGACATTCGGAAGAAGAAGGCCTTATTTCATGATTGGAGCAATTCTTAGCTCGATCGCATTGGTTTTAATGCCGAATTGTAGCGAACTCTGGATGGCAGCGGGACTTTTATGGATTTTAGATTCTTCCATAAACATTTCAATGGAACCGTTTCGTGCTTTTGTAGCAGATAATCTTCCAGAGGAGCAGCGGACATTCGGATTTAGTATGCAATCGCTCTTCATAGGACTCGGTTCAGTAATAGCAAGTGCATTGCCATGGATTTTTACTAATTGGATTGGAATAAAAGATGCTCCCGATCATAAAGGTATACCTACAAATGTTCAGTGGAGCTTTTACATTGGAGCCGCAGCATTTCTTCTTTTCGTATTGTATACTGTGGTGACATCTAAAGAGTATCCGCCTTCTGCTGAAAGTGCTGAAGAGAATAAAAAATCTAAAAGAGGCGGGCTTAAGTCAGGTGTGAATGAAATCTTTCATGCGATAGGGAATATGCCAAAACGTATGAGACAGTTGGCGCTAGTGCAATTTCTAACTTGGCCAGGCTTGTTTTTAATGTGGTTTTATTACACTCCTGCCGTGGGTGCTGATATATTCGGGGGAAGTGCTGCAGAGAATTCAGATGTCGCACTCCGTACGTTGTATAAGCAAGGAACAGAATTGGCGGGTTTGACTTATTCTTTTCAGAATTTAGTTACATTTTTATTTGCAATGTTTTTGCCTCTGTTGGCTAAGCCATTGGGACAGAAATACACGCATCAACTCTGTTTAAGCATTGGTGGTTTGGGACTTATTTCTCTCTCGTTTATTCATGGTGTCGAAAATCAAATGTATTTGTTCGGTGTCATGGGGGCAGTGGGCATCGCATGGGCGAGTATTCTTTCGATGCCCTATGCTATGCTTGCCGACTGTCTGCCCGGCGACAAGATTGGGGTTTATATGGGTATTTTCAATTTCTTCATTGTATTACCTGAAATTATTGCAGCCTTATCTTTCGGTTGGGTAATGGATACTTTTTTAGACAATAATCGAGTTCTAGCGGTTTCAATCGGAGGCGGATTATTAATTCTAGCTGGAATTTTAACAATGCGGATTAGCGAGACAAAGAATTCTTAAGACTATCTTTGAATTTCTAATTCGAAACGATAGTGGAGCTTGTATCAACTTTTCTTCCTACCCAATACGGCGACTTTGAAATTAAGGCGTTCGATAGCGGCAATGCCGAACTTCCGAATCTCGCTTTAATTCATCCCGAATGCGATAAATCGTCGCCCGTTGTGGTGCGCATACATTCAGAGTGTATGACCGGAGATGTCTTTGGTTCTCGCAAATGCGATTGCGGAGATCAACTGCACGCAGCCCTGAAACAATGCGGAGAAGAAAAGGGTGTTTTAATTTATTTGCGTCAAGAAGGAAGAGGCATTGGCCTAGTAAATAAATTGAAGGCATATCAACTTCAAGAAAAAGGAATGGATACGATTGAGGCGAACGAAGCATTGGGTTTCGATGCCGATTTAAGAACCTTCGATCAAGCCGTTGAGATTTTATTGGAATTGGAAATTCGTCAAGTGAAACTACTAACGAACAACCCGTTGAAGATTGAGGCGCTTCAGGGCATAGGTTTTGTAAGCGTTGAACGCTTGCCTTTGCACGGAGAAGAATTCGATTCAAACAAGAATTATTTGAATACGAAGCGCGAAAAAATGGGACATCAACTTTGATTCATTTAACATGAATAAAAAATTATTCATAAGCTTTATCTTTTTTTGTTCGCTTGGAGTTGCGCATGCTCAAAGTTGCGAGTACACTGTGACGAAGAACATTCAAAAGCTTTTGGATAAAGCCGCTGACGGCAAGAAGTACAGCAGCGACGAGCGCATTGTCTTTCTGGAGCAAGCGTTGGAACAAGATGCCGAATGTCTTCCATGCATGTTGCAATTGGGTGAAATGAAATTCCTTCGCGCTAAACGACAAGGTTCTGGATTCGAAGAAACCATTCGTTTGTATGAAGAGCTGAAAGCGAAATGCGAAGAGTATCACTCTGAAATGTATTACTTCCTCGGAGCCATGCATTACGCGAATCAAGAATACGACGAGGCCACTGAATGCTTCGAGAAATTTCTGAGATTCCCCGACGGCGATCCTTCGAAATTCAATTCGAACTACGATAAAAAATACAAAGAGGTGGAAGAGGCTTTGGTATCTGTTAAAGCCTACAACAAAATTTTCAACGGAAATAAGAATTACGTTTTCAAACCGAAAAAAGTAACAGGGGTTTCTACGCCGAGCGATGAGTATCTTCCAATGATTTCTCCAGATGGTGAAATTTTGTTCTTTACACGTTTGCTCATTAAGCAAGCGAAGGGAGATTTTACAAGTAAGGAAGTGGAAGAGTTTACTTGGAGTAAGCGCGCAGATATAAATGCACAATTCGACAATGGAAATGCCTTGCCACCCCCTTTCAACAAAGGCGGATCGTACGGTGGCGCAACGCTTTCAATCGATAACAAGGAACTTATCATCGCGAAGTCTAATCCGAATGCAAAGAATGCCAACAACATCGATTTATTCTCAACCCGATTCGAGCGCATCACGAAAGACGATGGAACCGTTGGTTATGTGTGGAGCGACTGGGTAAGTCTGGGTGAAGGCGTAAACACCCCAGACGGATGGGAAGCTCAGCCTTCATTAAGTGGAGATGGCCAGACCTTAATTTTCGCGGCTGTGCGACCAGAGTGTATGAAAGACAATTCAGGAAATTTCAGTCATGATTTATTCATGTCTCGAAAACAGTCAGATGGTTCGTGGGGGAAATGTGTTCCGCTTCCAGCTTCCATCAATACGAAAGGACAAGAAAAGGCTCCCTTCATTCACAGTGATAGTCACACCATTTATTTTTCAAGCGATGGGCATTTGGGTGTTGGAGGAATGGACTTCTTTTACGCGAAAATGAACGACGACGGCACGTTCAGTGAAGTGGAAAACATTGGCGCTCCGATTAACGATGAGAACGATCAGATTGGAATTATTGTAAGTAGCGATGGAGAATTGGCGTACTTCGGAGCCGACAGATATTTGGGAGAAAAGAGTTACGATATTTTTCAATTCAACATGCCTGAAAAAGCAAAGCCCGAACGCGTAGCCATTATCAAGGGTGAAGTGAAAGGCGACGATGGAACGCCAGCGCAGAATGCTTCTGTGACTATTCAATACGCCCAGTCGGGAAGTGAAGAACAAGTGAAGGTGAACAACGACGACGGTTCGTATGCTGCAATTGTTCGCACGAATAAAAAAGAAGATGTCGTGTTGAAAGTGGAAGGAGAGAATATTGCCTTCAATGCGCACGTGATTTCGAAAAAAGAAAACAACGACCCAGCGGCAATCTTGAAATTGAATTTGGAAACGTCTGTCGTTGCAGAGAACAAACCTTTCGTGATTAACGATATTTATTATTCTACAAGTTCAACTTCCATTAATGAAGAGTCGAAATTGATCTTGATTCAATTTGCAGATTATTTGAAGGAACATCCAACCTGGATGATCGAAATTCGCGGGCACACCGATAACATTGGTGACGATAAATCGAATGAAGCGCTTTCATTAGGAAGAGCAAATCAAGTCAAAGACTTTTTGGTTGCAAAAGGTGTGAAGGTTGAACAGCTTTCAGCGAAAGGATTTGGAGAATCTAAACCAGTCGTTTCAAACGACACCGATTCGGGAAGAGCGAAAAACAGAAGAACTGAATTTGTCATTAAAAAACTATAGCATGCGAATAGATATTCTAACCATTCTTCCTCGCTTGCTCGACGGGCCATTTGCTGATTCTATTTTGAACCGTGCGCAAAAAAATGGTCTGTGCGAAATTCACATTCACAACATTCGAGATTACTCAACAGACAAACACAAGAGTGTAGATGATTATCAGTTTGGCGGGGGAGCAGGAATGGTTATGCTCATTCAGCCCATTGCAGATTGCATAGATAAATTGAAGGCTGAGCGTGAATACGATGAGATAATTTATTTGACTCCAGATGGAGATAGACTCAATCAAAGCATGTGCAACACATTTTCCTTGGGAAAGAATTTGCTTATGATTTGCGGACATTACAAGGGCATAGATCAACGTTTGCGCGATCATTATGTGACGCGCGAAATATCTATCGGTGATTATGTTTTAAGTGGAGGAGAATTAGCTGCTGCTGTTTTAGTAGATGCGATCGTGCGATTAATTCCGGGTGTGATGAACGATGAAACGAGTGCATTGACCGATTCATTTCAAGATAATTTATTGGCACCACCTGTTTACACAAGACCTGCAGAGTATAACGGTTGGAAGGTTCCAGATGTTTTGACTTCTGGGAATTTCAAGGCTATTGAAGATTGGCGCATGCAACAAGCCTTCGAGAAAACAAAAACAAGAAGACCCGACTTGCTATGAGCACGCCACTAGCGGAAAGAATGCGTCCAAAAACATTCGATGAATATGTTGGACAATCGCATTTGATTGGCAAAGGTGCTGTGCTTCGAAGCATTATTGAAAGCGGACATATTCCAAGCATGATTTTTTGGGGACCTCCGGGTGTTGGAAAAACTACGTTGGCAAATATCATTGCACAAACACAACAACGTCCGTTCTTTTCCTTAAGTGCAATCAATAGCGGAGTGAAAGAAATTCGCGAAGTGTTGGATCAAGCTGGGAAGGGCGGGTTGTTTCAAAAGAGTGCTATTTTATTCATAGACGAGATTCATCGGTTTTCAAAGAGTCAGCAAGATTCTCTTCTAGGCGCCGTAGAAAAAGGAGTTGTAACCTTGATTGGTGCAACTACAGAGAATCCTTCTTTTGAAGTGAATGGAGCGTTGTTGTCGCGCTCGCAGGTGTACACCCTGAACGCGCTCACCAAAGATGAACTCAATCAGTTGTTGGAAGATGTTATTGTTCGCGATGAAGCGCTTCGCGCTAAAAAAATTCAATTAGAAGAAACGCAGTCGCTCTTGAAATACAGCGGTGGCGATGCCCGCAGATTGCTGAATGTACTTGAGTTAGTTGTTGAATCCATTTCAGAGACGCCTTGCGTCATTAAAAACGAATCGGTAGAGAACGTCATTCAAACGAATGCTGCCCGTTACGACAAGACCGGTGAAATGCACTACGACGTTATCTCAGCGTTCATTAAAAGCGTTCGCGGAAGTCATGCGCAAGCTGCGACGTATTATTTAGCGCGCATGATCAAAGGCGGGGAAGACCCGCTATTCATAGCGCGAAGGTTGGTCATATTGGCCTCAGAAGATATTGGTTTGGCGAATCCGAATGCGCTATTGATTGCGGAAGCAACCTTTCGCGCTGTTCAAAATATAGGCTGGCCTGAAGCACGCATTCCATTGAGCATGTGTACCGTTTATTTGGCAACCAGCGCGAAAAGTAATTCGGTGTATACTGCCATAGACGCGGCGTTGGCATTGGTAGAGCAAACAGGCGATCTGCCTGTGCCCATGCATTTGCGCAACGCACCAACGAAGTTAATGAAGGAGTTAGGGTACGGAAAGAACTACGAATACGCGCACGCACACGAGGGAAATTTTGTTCGTCAAGAATTTCTGCCACAAGAAATTGCATCGTCGGAATTTTATACTCCCGGCAACAATCCGAAAGAAGCAGCTATTCTAAAATGGCTTCAAGAACGCTGGGGGACGAATGAATAATAACGCGACACGAAACTTTGGACTCGATCTGTTTCGAGCATTGGCCATTATGTTGGTGGTATTGTCTCACGGAAAATTTTTATTGAATGGAACGGTCCTAGAGAATTTTCCGTTTGTGAAAATGCTCGACGGCGTTGATTTGTTTTTCGTGTTAAGCGGATTTTTAATTGGTGGAATATTGTTGAAGTCTTCCTCCGAAGGGTTGAATTGGCGGGGTGTTTCGCATTTCTGGAAAAGAAGATGGTTGAGAACGCTGCCGAATTATTATTTGATTTTATTGTTGAATTTTCTTTTCGTTTCATACGGAATTATATCAGGTGACCTGACTGTTTTCGGATGGAAGTTCATGGTCTTCCTTCAAAACTTTTCGAAGCCTTTGATTGGGTTTTTCTGGGAGTCGTGGAGCTTGGCAGTGGAGGAGTGGTTCTACATTTTTACCCCGATTATGCTCTGGGGACTGCTGAAAGTTTTGCGGTTGAAGTGGGCCTATCTTGTTGCAACGCTTGTAATGATTGCTGTTCCCTTGATTTACCGCGCTTACTCATTTGATCCTAAGCTTGATGATTTTTGGTTCGATGTGCAGGTTCGAAAGATTGTCGTGTTTCGACTCGATGCTATTGCATTCGGATTGTTGCTCGCTTGGATTTATTCTTTCTATAAAAATCTCTGGGACAAGTGGAAGAATGTAGCGCTCGTTTTAGGAATGGTCATTGTTTTATTCTTGTTGAATAACAGTGCTTCAAACGCATCTTTTTATCGTCAAGTATTTTATTTCAGTATAACACCATTCGCTATAGCGCTAATCCTTCCTTGGTTTGAAGGAATAACATCTTCATGGAAACGCATAGTCAGCGCAGTGACGCACATCAGCAAGATTTCGTATTCGATGTATTTGATCAATCTCGCTCTAGTGGCTCAAGTAATTGGAAAGAATTTTCCGGTTGCAGGAAATGCAGATGGAATTATGAAATACCTCATTTACTGGGTAATAGTGATTGCGGTTTCTTCGGCCCTTTATTATTTTGTCGAAAGGCCGATTCTTCGGTGGAGAGATAACGCTTCGCGATGACACGACACGTTGTGATGACAATCTACGATTGATGACCACTTCATGGATGACGGCGAAGCCGAGGACCGCGATGCGGATGACGCTTCGCGATGTGGATTAATGGATGTGATTTGCGATGTTTCGAGCGATGGAAGGGCCTTCGTAGATAAAGCCAGTGTATACTTGAACAAGAGAAGCGCCTGCATTTAATTTTTCTTGAGCATCTTTTGAAGTGTGAATTCCACCGACACCAATAATTGGAAATGCGCCATTCGATTTTTGATTTAAGTATTGAATGACTTCTGTAGATCTATTTCGTACAGGTGCTCCGCTAAGTCCGCCCATTCCTATGCTCTGAATAATATCTGAGCTTGTTTGTAAATGCTCGCGGGAGATAGTGGTGTTGGTTGCAATTACGCCTGCAATTTTTGTTTCAAGAACAATTTCAACAATATCGTTCAATTGATCGTCTGTTAAATCTGGAGCAATTTTCAAGAAGATTGGACGCGGTTTTGGAAACGTATTATTTGTTTCAGCAAGAGTAGAAAGAATTTTCATTAGCGGTTCTTTCTCTTGCAGTTCGCGCAATCCTGGAGTATTCGGTGAACTCACATTCACTACGAAATAATCTACACAATCGTGAAGGGCATTCAAGCAAATCAAATAATCACTTAACGCATCTTCATTCGGTGTGATTTTATTCTTTCCAATATTTCCACCAACAATAATTTTCGATTTGCGTTTTCTTAATCTCTCAGCAGCGTCTTCAACACCACCATTATTAAATCCCATGCGATTGATTAACCCGTTGTCTAATGGTAGTCTGAACAATCTCGGCTTATCATTTCCCGGTTGAGCCTTCGGAGTAAGTGTTCCTATTTCGACATGCCCGAATCCTAATAATGCCAACTCATCTATCCATCGCGCATCTTTATCAAACCCTGCAGCCAATCCCACCTTGTTTGGAAATTCAATTCCAGCAACAACAATTCTATTTTCTTTCGCTTTAAAAATTGATTTCAAAATAATTTTTCCTCCAGGAATCTTCGTTGTGAATTTCAAAAGATCCATGGCCAAGTAATGCGCCTTCTCTGGATTGAATAGAAAAAAGAAAGGTTTAATCAGAAGCTTATACATGCTGCAAAAATACGGCATCTCATTCATCAATCGAAGATTGTCATCAACGTAGTTGTCATCCGCATCGCGGTCATCGGCTTGGCCGTCATCGCAACGCGTTGCGTCATCCGCATCGCGGTTTTGGTGAATAACTCTGTTGATATGTGTGAATTTCACTTTCGTCGCAAGGCTTCCGATGCCGTTTATTTTTGATGAAATCGAAAGATTAATAAATCGTTAAGGCATATGATTACATTTTTTGGAAAAAAGAAAATTTCAGCGGAGCGCGCAGCAACCTTGTTCGTGAATACCTTGTTGGATTCAGTGGAAGGTGGATTTCCGGAAGTAGCGGGATTTATTCGCGATACCCCTGAGTTTGTTTCTACTCCAAAAATTAGTGACGAGGAATACGGAAAGTTTTTGATGATTGCCATTGTAGGAAACTTCAATTACTTGAACGAACACTTCCGTGATGGTGAAGGTGATTTAATTATCCAACATTGTGTAGATCAGTTCGCGCCTGTTTTCGATTTGTCTCCAGTTGCTTTTCAAACGAAATTGAACGATTACAAGAAGTTCATGGCTCACGTGAATTTCCCTTCGAAAAATATTTTGTACAGCATGTCGAAGGCATTCTTCTTTAAATATGAATTGAATCAATACCAAGACGAATACTTCAGAAGCATGAACACCCCAAATCCAATTTTCTTAAAGAGCTTGGATGAAGTCATGCGTAATTTCATTTGGGATTGGGCTGCTTTCTGTGACAAGTATAAAGTGCAGTTGGCTTCAATTTAATTTTTAAGGAAGTATTCTAAGGCGGAGTCTTTTCCAGATTTTAAATCTTCAAGTGTTTGTTCCAAAGGAACGTTCGGAAGAATGGGCGTTCGCGAATAACTAAACGTGTTTTTGTAATTGTATCGAATGGTTGGAATGGAATACGTGATTCCCGTTTCCGTTAATTGAACCGTTGTAGCATTTCCCCAAGTTCCATTCGCGGTTGCGTTGCACGGAGTTCCAATAAGAACGGCTCTGTGATTGCTTTGAAGCAATTGCGCGAAGTCACAAGCCGCAGAAACTGTATTCCCATTCATAAAAATCGCAAGCGATCCGTTGTATACGTGCTCTCTTCGCTGACGCTGAGGAATGCTGAAAAAGGCAGTGTCTAATTTTTCCAATGGAGTTTGGCTCAGCAAGAAATATTGGTACATGTCTTCGTTTCTCTTAAATCTTTTTTCAGTTGACTTTGGGAAATGTTTCAATCTAAAATTCGAAACGATGTGGTATGAGTTCTCGCTGGCTTTCCAAATAATATTGCTCGGTGTATTCAGTCCATTTGGCATTAAAAACGAGCAGAGGTATTCTACCATGGAGCTAGATCCACCGGGATTGTCGCGCACATCAATGGCAATGTCACGAATGCCCAATTCTCTCGTCGCTTGAAAGAATTTTCTGATTTTCTTAACGTCGTTTTGAAAGGGGCGAGATGAAAACGATCGCAACGTTAAAACAGCTTTGTCTTCATTTAAATAAAATGTTGCATCAATATTTTTTCGACTTGATTTAAAATGTTCTCGACGAATTTTTTGAAGTTGTTTCATATCAACCAACTGCACTTCAATACTGTCTATTTTATTATCAATACGGAAAACAATCTTCTCTGTATCCCAATCGTTCTGTAAGGGATTTGCGAAGAACTGCGCAGGTGTGTAATAATAAGCTGCTGCTTCGTCGCTGGCGTGCATTGCATTTCCTTCGTCGACGCTCCATTCTTTTGCAAGGTTGTGCAATTCAGTCATGGGAAGTTTTCCAATGGAAATGATTTCACTTCCAACAGGAGGACCTCCGATGTAATCTTCTTCAACATAAAATTTCTCTTCAATACGTTGAATGAAGAGGGGTAAGAAACCGGAACTCGCCGTGCTTGCTTCGAACATGAGTCCGTAAACATGCGTCTGCAAATGCGAGTCTTGTATGACTCGTGTGAATCGATTTAAGTTTTGAGCGTGTTGAATTAAGGTGCGTTCTTTCGTGTAATAATCAAACGCTTTTTTAAAGGCTTGGTCGAACGCTTCTTTCCCGCAATAAGCGTATGGATCAGGGTGAACAGAAAGAAGTTTCTCCTCTAATTCTTCAAGATCATTAATCAAATAATCAATACAAATCAACTCTTCGGTTCTGTTGCAGCGGTAATAACCTTTTGAGTTTGGATCGAAGCACGTGTCGGATTGGGCCGATAGTTCAAAGGCAGAAAAAATAATAAAGAGAAGAAGTAGTTTGCGCACTTATTCGTCGTTGCGTTTTTTAACCATGGTTAATATGGTTGCAAGCGCAACAGTCTCTCCGGTTTCATCATAAACGTCAACCAAGAACTTCACAATTCCTTTTGGAATATCGTCTTCGCTACGTTTCTCTTGTGCAATTTTTTCCTTCACGGTAAAACGAACAGCAATGGTCATTCCCGGATAAACAGGCTTCGTGAAGCGCGCTTCATCAATTCCGTAATTCAACAATACCGGTCCTTTCTTCGGATCTACAAACAATCCCGCTGCTTTCGATAAAACGAAATATCCGTGAGCCACGCGACGCTCGAAGATGGTTCCTTCCAATGAAGTAGCATCCATGTGAGCGTAGAAATTATCGCCACTCACATTCGCGAAGTTTACAATGTCTGCTTCTGAAACGGTGTGCTTGTGTGTGAACACGGTGTCTCCAACAACGAGGTCTTCGAAATACTGACGGAACAAATGCGGTTGTGCTTCGGCTTGCTCTCCGCCTTGCTGATAAACGCCTGTAATAGCCGTTAGCATAGTTGGTGAACCTTGAATCGCTGTGCGCTGCAAGTAATGCATAACACCACGCTTTCCACCCATCTCTTCTCCGCCTCCTGCGCGACCCGGTCCTCCGTGAACAAGCATAGGCATTGGACTTCCGTGACCGGTGCTTTCTTTCGCACTCGCTCTGTTCAATACTAAAATTCTCCCGTGATGTGAGGCAGCATTCACCACGAAGTCACGCGCAATGGCTGTGTCGTTCGTTGTGATGCTACACACCAAACTTCCTTTTCCTAATTTCGAAATAGCCACAGCCTCTTCCGTTGTGCTATATGGCATAATCGTAGAGATAGGCCCGAAAGCTTCAATGTTGTGCGAACTTAATTTTTCGAACGGTTTGTCATTTAACAAGAGGGTTGGAGACATGAATGCTCCTTTCGAATCTTCTGCTTCAATTAAATTCAATGCATCGTTTCCGAATAGCACGTCACTTTCTTTTTTCAATTCATTCAACGCTGCAAGAACATCTTCGCGTTGCGCCATTCCGGCTAAAGATCCCATGCGAACTTTTTCATTGCGAGGGTCGCCTATTGCGGTTTGTCCAAGGGCTTTCACAAGGGCTTCTTGAACGTCTGATAAATATTTTTCAGGAACTAAAATTCTTCTGACTGCCGTACATTTTTGTCCGCACTTCACCGTGATTTCTTTGCGAACTTCCTTCACGAATAAATCAAATTCTTCCGTGCCCGGCGCTGCGTCCAGTCCGAGAATAGCGGCGTTCAACGAATCTGCTTCCATGGTAAATGGAATGGCTTGGTCTACCAATCGCGGATGCGACTTCAACATTTTTCCGGTTGAAGCAGAACCGGTGAAGGTCACTACGTCTTGCATTTCCAAATGGTCGAAGATTCCGTTCGCACTTCCGCAAATCAATTGCAAGGCGCCTTCCGGAAGAATTCCCGAAGCGTGAATATCACGAACCACAACTTCCGTTAAATACGAAGTCAGTGTCGCAGGTTTAACCACAGCAGGAACACCTGCTAATAAATTCACTGCGATCTTTTCCAACATTCCCCACACTGGGAAATTGAATGCGTTGATGTGAAGGGCAACGCCTTCCTTCGGAACCATAATGTGGTGACCAATGAAGGTTCCTTCTTTTGAAAGCTTGGCTAATTCTCCGTCTACATAAAACGAAGAATCTGGAAACTGCTTGCGCAACGAAGCGTAGGCGAACAAATTACCAATTCCTCCGTCAATATCAATCCATGAGTCAATCTTCGTTGCACCGGTCTTCACGCTTACGGCGTAATACGCGGCTTTGCGCTCAGTGAGGTACAAGGCAAGTGCCTTCAACATTCTTCCGCGCTCTTGGAAGGTCATCTTGCGAAGTGCTGGTGCGCCTGTCTCGCGACCGTAGTTCAGCATTGCGCCGAAATCGAGTCCGGAACTGTCGGCTACCGCTACTAATTCTCCATTTACCGCATCGAAAAGTTCGGTTCCTTTTCCGCTGCCGGAAATCCATTGCCCAAGGGCGAAATTTTGAAGTTGTTGCATCTGATTTTTCTCTTGTTGCGAAGTTAATCGGAAAGTGCCGCACTTGGAATGATTGATGTATTTTTACAACATGAATAAGGTTACGCATTTAATTACCGGTGGTTGTGGTTTTGTGGGAAGAAACATGGTGAAGAGGCTCTTCAATACCACCGATGCTCAATTAATATTTATAGACGATTTGTCGGTTGGAACACATCCCGACACTTGGCTGAACGCCACCAAAACCAATTACGGTGAAGGCTTCACGGTATACAACGGAAGATTACTCTTCATTCACGCCGATGCGTTGAAAGTGATGCGAGCGTTCTCGGAAGATGAAAAATACTTCGAGAAGGATTTTCAATTTGAAATAGATCGCATCAACGACGTCTTCCATTTCGCGGCTATTGTAGGTGGAAGAAGTAAGATCGACGGAGATCCGATGGCCGTGGCTTTAGACCTTGCCATTGATGCTGAAATGTTCTACTGGGCTTGTCGTTACAAGCCGGAAAGACTCATGTATCCGAGTTCCTCTGCGGCTTATCCAATCGACCTTCAAACAGTAGACGGAGCAATAGCTTTGAAAGAGTCTGACATCGATTTCAAGAAAATGGGTGAACCCGACATGACATACGGATGGAGCAAATTAACCGGAGAGTTCTTGGCAAAGATTGCAGCTTCACACTACGGATTGAAGGTGACATGTATTCGTCCGTTCAGCGGTTACGGTGAAGATCAAGACTTGACTTATCCCGTTCCTGCCATTGCCGCGCGTGCTGCTAAGAAAGAAGATCCGTTTGAAGTGTGGGGAAGTGGAAATCAAGGAAGGGACTTCGTTCATATCGATGATGTGATCGACTGCATTCTTTTGGCCATGGATCACATTCACGACGGAACAGCCATCAATATTGGAATGGGGAAACTCACTTCCTTCAATGAAATTATTCGTGTTTTCTGCGGTTACGCAGGATACGAGCCCACCATCAAGCCATTGTTAGATAAGCCGGTGGGAGTGCATTCACGTTATTGCGATATGACGTTCGTTCAAGAGAAGTTGGGTTGGAAAGCAAAGATTTCCATTGAGGAAGGAATGAAGCGTGTGTACGAGGCAGCAGTGAAAAAATTAGCGGCACAGCAGTAAATGAAAAACAGAACCATTGTTTGCTTCGGTCCTGGTCCGCGCTTCAAAGGCGGTATGCAGAACTACAACACTTCGTTGGCGTTGGCATTGGACAAGGATGAGCGGAACAATGTTCACGTTGTGAGTTGGACGCAACAGTATCCAGCGATCATCCCAAGAGAGTTCGTAGACAAAAGCAGCACAACTGATTTGTTGGAAGGAAGTCGAGTGAAGGTGACTTACTTGACGAATTACAATAATCCTCTCAGCTGGATAGAGACAGCGAAGTATATCATATCACTCAAGCCCGAAATGGTCACCTTCCAATGGAGCATTGCCTTGCAGGGATTGCCTATGGCGCACATCGCAAAACGATTGCGCAAAGCGGGGATTCATGTGGTGTTCGATATTCATTTTGTAATTCAGAAAGAGCACAGCTCGATAGATAAATTTTTAACGAAGTATGCTTTGAAGCATGCTTCCTCGTTTGTGGTTCACGCGCTGCATACGCATGAAGAGTTGAAAACGGTATTCCCCGAACGTTCATTCGGTTTGGTGGATAAGCTTGATATTCATGAAAAGAAATACACTTCTGTTGTGAAGTTGTATCACCCCATTTACGATTTGTACAAACCCATTTCGAATTTCAATGTTGAAGAAGAAAAGGCGAAGTTAGGATTGAAGAAACACGTCTTCTTGTATTTCGGATTCATTCGGAAGTATAAGGGACTCGACATGGCTATTCAGGCATTCGCTGATTTGTGTAAGGAAAGAGACGATGTGTCGTTTTTAATTTGTGGCGAATCGTTTTGGAAAACTCTCGACGATACGAAGTGGAGTACAAAATTGAAGCAGCTTTTATTCGGCTGGGCGAAGAAGTTAGTTCTTCGAAAGTCAGACGATGAGCGAGAAGACAATCCGCTAGAGTGGATAGAGAAATTGGGCGTTCAAGAAAACTGCGTGGTGTTCAATCGATTCATTTCGAATGAAGAATTGCCGAAGTTTTTTCAGGTTTCCGATGCGGCAGTCTTGTTCTACAGAACAGCTACGCCAAGCGGAATTGAGTCGTTGAGCTACAATTTCAAGATGCCTATTTTAGCAACGAAAGTGGGACACTTCCCGGAAACCATTGTCGATGGTTTCAACGGCTATTTGGCCGAAGCAGAAGACATTCAGAGCATGAAGAATCAAATGCTTCGCTTTTTAGAATCGCCCATAGACAGAGAGAACGTTGCGAAGGCAACAGAGAACATGAGTTGGACCAATTACGCAAAAGCCATTTGCAATTATGAGTAACATTATACACCACAGAAAGAGCTACGAAAAGCACAGCTTAGAGGTTGAAGATTTGAAGGCTACTCCACATGAGATGCTTGAGTTTTGGTTGAGTGAAGTTGAAGACTTACACGATTACAACGCCATGGTTGTTAGCAGCGTGGATGCATCCGGACAACCTCATTCGCGTGTGGTTTTGCTTCGCGGTGTGAATGAAGAAGGATTGAGATTTTACACGAATTACTCTTCTCATAAAGGACAACAGCTAGAGCAGAACAACAAAGTCGCTTTGAATTTTTTCTGGCCTTCTGTAGAGCGACAAGTGCGTGTGGAAGGCGAGTTGCACAAATTGAGTGAAGCTGAAAGCGATGCTTATTTCAATTCGCGTCCGCGCGAGAGTCAGATCGGCGCATGGGTTTCCCCGCAAAGCGCAACCATTGAATCTCGCGAAGTTTTGAATGAGCGTTTCCGTGAGTTTACAGATAAGTTTGAAGGACATCCTGTTCCGAGGCCTGCGCATTGGGGAGGGTATCTCATTCGTCCAAATTATTTTGAATTTTGGCAAGGAAGACCGAATCGCTTGCATGACCGTTTGACGTATACCTTGGTTGAAGGAAATTGGTCAATTGGAAGGATGGCCCCATAACTCTTAATAGACAGAATTATGTTTTTAGAATCACGTTTGTTATTTGCCGTTATCTCATGTTTGTTTTTTTTACATTCAAGAGCCCAAATATCTGTGGTCGAAGAGAAAAGAATTGAACACGAGGGTTCCGTTTCAACGAGTATAACACCTCAAAAGAAGATAATTACATATTCAATTCTTTCGGAAAAGGGTGCTGATGATCAAATGGAAATAGTGGCATACGATGAACATTTTCATGAAGAAGGAAGATTCGAAACCCAGTGTCCTGAAAAGTACATTTACAAAACAAACGCGCTTTCAGGATCGGGGGAATATTACTTCTCGTTGGTTATCGATAAAAACAGAAAGGTGCATTCTGTCGTCTTCAATACAGAAAATTATGAAGGTTTTAAATTACAGGTCGATCTTGTAGACAAATTCGTTCCAAATGGGAATTTAGATTTCTTAGGCGGGTATTCAACGGTATGCTTTCAAAATAAATTCTTTGTTATAGGAACTGTCAAAAAAGTTCCTTGCATTCTTGTCTACAATATGCTAACGGGAACACAGCATATCACTTTCATTCCTGGCATGAACAAGAAAATGCGGGTGTCATTTCTATCTTCAGATGAATCGGCTCCTTCGTTGCAATTGATGTATTTCAATTATAAATCAAGCAAAGTTGAAAATCAAACCATCGTATCCATCAATGAATTTGGGGAGTTAGTAGGGAAACCATGCGCAATTTCTGCCGTGAAGGATAAAATGCTTATCGATGGGAACGTGACTTGGATAGATGAACATACATACTTGATGTGCGGTTCTTCCGGAAGAAATTCCGCTATTGCAAGTGGCATGTATATTATTGAAATGAAGGATGGCCAGGTGCTTAAACGTAACGATTATAGTTTCAACGACTTTAAAGATTTTTATTCAACGTTCAATGCAAAAACGCAGAAGCGTGTGGAGCGAAAGAAAAAGCGGAATAAAAATTTCGAATCACAATGTTATATGGTGACGCATCCTGTTGTATTCAATGAAAATACGTGGACCGTTGTTGGAGAAGTATTTTATCCAACCTATCGTACCGAATATCGAACGGTTTATGTTAACGGTAAGCCTACATTTCAAACGGTATACGTTTTCGACGGATTTGCCTATTCGCATGCTGTTGTTCTTCAGGTTAGTCCGGAGCTAGAAAAAATTCGAGATTACGCATTCAATTTAGACATATTCGATAAGCCTCATTATCCAAAGAAATTTGTTCGAATTCAGCAGGCCGATTCTATGCTGAATTTTTTCTATGCTTCGAGCAATCGATTTGGACATGCATCGCTTGAGAACGGAGGAATAACAGAGTCTGAAACACTGACTATCGTGAAGGAAGAAGAAGATTTAAAAGATTCTGAGAAATTGAAAGATTGGCGAGGTTCGAACGTTTCATATTGGTATGATAATTTTTATCTGCTAACTGAAACAGTTGAAATAAAAGACAGAGATACTACAGTTGGCAAAAAGCGTAAGGAGTATTTGCAATTCAAGAAAATCAAAATTGAGGAAAAATGAAATTTCGTCTAACATTTTTATTCGTCGTTTATGCGTCTCTCGCCGATGCTCAATACTTTATTGACATATTTTCATTTAACAGGCAAGCTTATCAAGTTCCTAATGGAGCTGAAACAAGCAATCTGTTCGTCAATGCTTTTATTCCAAAGGTTCTGAAAAACGGAAATACTGTTTTTGTTCGTGCGCATTATGAAAAGCTTTCCATGCGAAGAGATTCAATGGCTGCCATTTATTCTTCCGTCACCCTTCCGATTGGTATACAAGTACAATTGAAAAATCCGAAGGTGAAATTCACAGGTTTGATTATTCCGAAGATAGCAGGTCAAGATTTGGGCGCTGAGTTTTCCGATGTTATTCAAATAGGTGCATACTCTTTGTTCACAGTTACTGAATCTGAAAAGTTTCGTTATAAGTTTGGATTGTACTACAACCGAGAATTGTTCGGGAATTTCTTCGTCCCCTTAGTGGGTGTCGATTGGAAAGTATCTGATCGCTTTTCAATATATGGGACGCTTCCCAACAGCATGAAATTCAGTTATGCGTTAGCTCCTTCCAAGATTAACGCGGGGCTGGCTTTTCGCTCCATGACACGCTCGTTCAGAGGCGAAGACCTCAACACCTTTGTTCGATACAATGAACTGCAAGTAAAGGCTTTCATGGACTTTTACATTACTCCAAAGAATGTTGTCTTTGTTGAAGGTGGATATTTCTTTGGTAAAACTCCTTTGCTTTATAGCAACAACGATGTCAAGAATGCACTTCCTTCGGATTTGCTGAAGGAAGGGAAGGCCTTTCCTCTATTCAATGCAGGATGGGCACTTCGATTTTAAAAAGCTCGTTCAGTATTCTGTAGGTCTCTTTCGCTGCATCTGAAGGATGAAGCGCCGTATCTGAAATGCCTGAGATGACGCGCGTGATGTTGTGGTCTATTTTTCCTTCAATAAACCAATCAGAACCTTTCGCAACGGTAATGTAAACCGAATAGTTGTGGTGCATGGTTCCAGGGCGTTCACCTATGATATGCAGAATACATTTTTCATTTGTTGAATGAGAATCGCCAAAGAGAAGTTCGCCGCAACGGTAACCCGCGCGAACTCGGCCGTGTTCAATGAAAATATTGTTTTTGCTAATAGTGAGTTTGTTCGACAATTGTTTTTTTAATTCTGATAAGTAAGGAAACAAATGCCCTTCGTCCGTGATGGAAGAAACATTTAATCCATCTGAAACAATCACTTGAATATCTGGAATGTTCTTCTTCCATTTCGAACGTAATATCTCTAACGCATAAATACCGTCGCGAGAAAGTTGCTCTCCCGATTGCGGATGGTAGATGTAATCTTTACGGTCTTTTGAAAGCGTGCTTATGGCAATTCCATGTGGGAGAAGCTTGCTGAATTGATGAGGAGTCTCTTTCCATAAACACTTTTTTGCATCCGCGTATAGCAAGCGAATTTCTTGCTCAAGGTCAGGGTTCATATCCCAATGATTAGCGCCATACCCATCTGCAATCGGCACTCCGCGCCCTCTTACACGGGCTATGCAGCCTTGTCCTTCAGCATAAATTTCTTCAGCCGAGCGTGAGTCACCTTTCAGTTTTCGATATTGATAATACATCCACACAGGATCTCCGAAGTGTTTAGAAGGCTTGTTGTCTTCACCAATGATTTCCATCTGTTTGAAGAACGCCCACATGGCATCGTTGATCTTGTATCCAAACTTTTCGCGAATGCGCAGGTGATCGCTAAACGATGTAGTTAGGTAACTCAGCATCGGATCGTTCTTTGTTGGAAGTGCCATCAGATAGCCAGGATTAGCAGGCATAATTTGATCAATGCACCAATCCAAATCATCCAACGAAACATCCATATGCAGCGTGGTGCAAATGTCCAAGCCAATCATTAGTCCGTGTAATTTTCCCATCACTAAATCTTCCAAGCAACAACGAACCAATTGTTCTTTCGTTCTGAAAACTTCCGGACCAATGAATCCTGCTACATCATTTAAATGTACCCATGGTTCGGAGAAAGATCCTCCGGAAGGTGTTTCACAAGCTTTTTTCAGTTGTTGTTTCAATCCTCGCCACAGTCCGTATTTACGAGACTCGTGAATAAGCATATCGAAGCCTTCGCCATGTCCGTTCGTTTCATCGGCACCCTGACCAGTCTCTGCATACAATCCAAATTTCCCAGTGCGTTGTTTCGCGTAGTTCTGAAGTTTTTCAATCGTAACGTCGAAGGTCTGATTCGCTTTATCGGTTCCCGCAATACTCTGAAACCACATGCCTGTTTGTTTAGGATATGTTTTTTCAACTTGAGCTTGAATGTCTATGTGCGCCAAAACAGAATGAGAAAGTGTATTTTCGAGCTTAAAAGTTTCAAGTAAATCGTAAAGAGCCAATTCAATTTGCGCGACAGATTCAGGATTGCTTGAAACTGGATTGTTTCCCAACACGAGATCGCCCACGCTGTAGCTCCAAGCGTCGAAGACTTGCCAAACTATGTCTTCGATATTATCTGTCGGAGAATTAGGTTGAACACGCGCACTCATGTATCCCTTCGATCCCATTTGAGTGCCCGGAAGCGGATGGAATATTTTGCTGCTGACTTGAATGAGGTCTTTGTTCGACATCAACTTCACCACACAGGCAATGATATCGCTGGTTAAATAGGGGAGAACTTCTTTAATTTCTTTTTCGTTCGAAGTCAAAAGAAAGTCTTTGAATGCGCTCATGCGCCATTGTTCAATCGATTTTCCTTTTTCTGTTTCTTGAAAAGAGAGCGTTTTTTTTTCGATGAACTCGAATTGTTCATCAATGAAAACCGCGTGTTTGCGGATGTCTCCAAGTGTTGTTTCTGCTAGAAGCATTCGCGCTTTTAGACGATCTTCATCGCTAGCAGCGGCTATTCCAGCAATTTCATCACCTTCTTTGAATTCATTCGCCGCGCCAAGCAATTGACGGTAAAGGGTAATGTCGAAACTTCCTTTTTGACGTTGAATGTATTGAAACAAATCTTCTCCAACCAATGGAGAAAGCACCTCAATTTTTTCGAATCGAAAATGATCCGAATCGGCAAAGGCTTTGCCAGAAATGAGTGTGTAGGAGACCGTCGCCATTCCTAGTTTGTTCAAAAAATCGCGACGTTCCATATTGCAAATCTAACGAACTACCGTTAATTTCAATCTTCGATTGTTATCACCTCCGGTGTCATCCACGCAGTGGTCATCAATCCTCGATTGTCATCACAACGTGTTGTGTCATCCGCTCCGCGGTATTGCGTATTTTTGATCCATGGAATTCAAAAAAGGAGATCACGTGCGTTTTTTAAATGATACCGGTGAGGGAGTAATCGTCGGTTTCCCGCAGCCCGATAGCGCTATGGTCGAGGACAGCAGTGGATTTGCCTTTGAGCATCCATTGAAGGAACTCGTGAAAATTGCAAATTCGAAACACGAGTTTTCACAATACAATCAGGTTCAGCCGAACACACGCGAGATGCTCGATCGCAATATTGACTCCCATGCCGTTAAGGCGGCATCGAAAGATTTTAAGAACAGATACAAAGAGCGCTCAGCGAATGACTTTCCGCACAACGCCGAAGTATTCGAAGTCGATTTGCACATTCATGAATTGCTCGACAATTATGAGCGAATGACCAACGGTGAAATCGTTAGCATTCAAATGGAACACTTCGAACGCATGTTGGCCATTGCTGAGAAGAAAAAGGTTAAGAAGGTCATTTTCATTCACGGAGTGGGACAGGGTGTCTTGCGCGCGGAGATTCGTTCATTCATCAAAAGCTACTATCCCCAATGTGAATTCCTCGATGGGAATTACCAGAAGTATGGATACGGCGCTACAGAAGTTAGATTCAGATAATATTCAATATGAAAAAAATAGTATTCTCATTTTTGGCACTAGCCATTTTTCTTACGTCTTCCGCACAAAAGAAAACCGCGAAGCCTTTCGCCACTCAGATAGCCGCGTTGGAAGCTCAGATGAACGATGGTTTAACTAAGTACAACGTTCCCGGCGGTGCCATTGCCATTGTCTACAACAACGAAATTATTTTGTCGAAAGGATTCGGAGTGAAGGACGCTGCGACGAATGAGCCGGTTACCGAGAACAGTTCCTTCGCCATTGCCAGTAACTCGAAAGCCTTCACTAGCGCCACGTTAGCAATTTGTGTCGATCGCGGATTGTTGAATTGGGACGACAATGTTCAAGATTTTCTTCCAGAATTAAAATTATACGACCCTTATGTTTCGGCAAATTTGACGGTGCGCGATTTGCTTTCGCACCGACAAGGATTCGAAACATTTGCTGGAGATTTAATTTGGTACGGAACAAATCATTCGCGAAGTGAAATTCTGCGCAGATGGCAGTTCGTTGAGCCCAAGTATGGTTTCCGCACGACATATGGATACAGCAACATTGCGTTCTTAGCTGCAGGACAAATCGTGGAGAAAGTAACAGGAAAAACGTGGGACGAATTTGTGAAGAATGAATTTTTTCTTCCGTTGGGAATGAAGAACGCGAATACTTCGATTACGGCTTTTCAAGCAGGCGCCGACGTTGCGTCTCCGCACAATACCGTTAAGGGTAAGAACATTCCCATTCAATATGTAAATTGGGACAACATTGGACCTGCGGGAAGCATTAATGCGTGTGTGAATGAATTGAGCCAATGGATGATGTTGCAGTTGAATAAAGGGACTTTAGGTGGAAAGAAATACTGGGACGAAAAGCGCACCTACGAGATGTGGGAATACAACATTAACAAGCCGGTGAGTAAGTGGCAGCGCGACAATATGCCTTCACGTCACGCGAACGGTTACGGCATGGGATGGGAATTGATGGAATACGGTGGACATAAGATTGTGAGTCATGGCGGTGGTTACGATGGAATGATCTCGAAGACCATTTTGGTACCCGATATGAATTTAGGATTTGTGATTTTAACGAACAGCAACAATTCTTTACCGAGTGCCATGGGCTTCGAGTTTTTGGATTTGTTTTTAGGGGTGAAGGGAGGAAAAGATTGGGTAACTGAATTCGCACCCAAGCCTGAAGAAAAAATTGAAAGAGAAATTTTAGATCAAGCCTTTGAGTGGAATTTCCCTGTCACATCGAAGATTGAAGGTGTTTATCGAAGTGAAATGTACGGTGATGTAGAAGTGATAAGGGATGCTGATAGATACAAGATAGATTTCAAGCCAACGGAATTGTTTAAGGGAAGCCTGGTTCATTTTGGGAATGATGTATTCACCTTGCATTGGTCAACACAAATGATGCTACCTAGTGGAAAAGTTCAATTTATCTCGAACATGGATGGTGAGGTGGAAGAAATGCGAGTTTTTGTTGAAAATCCGGATTTCGATTTCACGGAATTGAAATTGTTTAAAGTGAAATAAGTAATTGTATGAAGAAGGTTGTGCTTGTATTGACAGGGCTTGCAATTGTCCCCTCACTATTCTTAAGCAGTTGTAAGAAAGAAGTTGATTGTCCCGGTTTGTCGGAGCAAATGGAAGGGTATTTTCCCTCTGTCGGTGAATTGAAGTTCAGCAATGGGTTAGGTGACACGTTGGTTTTTCCAGTTGAGGAATACACGCGAGCCGTCCCTCGCATCTTATCCAATAATCCATTAAGTGTTGGCGGAACTGGAATGAAACCTGTTTGTTACGAAACTCTCCTTGCCAGTTCTTCGCCATATGTTCCCTTTTACTGGTCTTTTGAATTAGGGGTTTATGAAGATGAGACAACAACAACGATTAGTTTTAACATCATTGAAGAGTTTGTTTCCAACAACTATTTCGAAGCGGTTGTCAATGAAACCCCAAGTTCTTTGGGCGACTACAAGGTTTTCGGTGACACCTTGGATATGGTAGCGATACCTGTAACAAACCCAAGATTTACAGAGGCTCGAATAGTCTATGGACTTGGGGTGGTGAAACTTCACGATGTGATGAATAATTGCGACTGGACAAGGGTTTGGTAATGGATTGAAGGTTTATTTAAAGGAAAAAATGCTTTGAATCCTTGCGGTATTAGATGAAATGCCTATATTTGCACCCGCTTTAATAGCAATGGCACCGTAGCTCAATTGGATAGAGCATCTGACTACGGATCAGAAGGTTTGGGGTTCGACTCCCTACGGTGTCACGAAAAGTGAAATGAAAATCCCCAACGAAAGTTGGGGATTTTTGGTTTTTATTCAACTCCCTCAGGATATGAAGAATTCAAAAAGAAACTGTCAGCGTTCAAACAAGGGAAAGGTGCTTTTCAATTTCCATTGAACCAACCTATGCCGTTTGATGTGATTCGAAGAATTGTTAGGTTTCGGGTTAAAGAGAATAGGGCAAGAACGTAAGGAAGAGTAGGATATAGGGTCGGATCGAAATATCTTTCGATTGTAACGTTGAGAAGGTTTGTAATTTGAAATGTACGGAAAATTTCCGTACATTTGCATTATGAAAACGGGAAAGAATCTTTCGTCGCGAATTGAAGTGCGGCTCACTGCCGAGCAAAAAGAGCTATTTGAAAACGCCTCACAACTTGCAGGGCACAGAAGCCTCAGCGATTTTATAGTTCAAACAATTTATGCGAAAGCTTCTGAAGTGGTTAACCAACAGACCACATTAAACTTGAGCAAAAGAGACTCTGTAATGTTTGTCGATTTAATCACTAACGCTCCAAAGCCGAACGCCAAGCTTAAGAAGGCTTATGCCAATTATCGAAAAACTTTCTATGGTAGCTGAGAAGTAATGGAGATTCTTAACAAGAAGAAACATGCGGTAGAAAAATTCAATTGCGGAAATGAAGCACTGAATCGCTATTTGACTGTTCAAGCTGGACAGGACATGCGGAAGAAACTGTCGGTGTGTTTTGTGTTGAACGATGACTACACGCGTGATTTAATCGGTTATTACACACTCTCGTCTTACTCAATTAATGCCGATGCTATTCCAAATTCATTGAAGGTTAATGCCCCTCGCAATTATTCTAGACTACCGGTTACTTTACTAGGACGTTTAGCTATTGATGTGAAATTTCAAGGAAAAGGGCTAGGTGAATTTGTATTGATGAACGCGCTAGAGCGTGCATTTGATGCGAGCATAGAGATTGCTTCTTTAGCAGTGATTGTTGATCCTGTTAATAAAGAAGCTGAAGATTTTTATTCTCAATACGGATTTGTAAAATGCAAAGATGGTAGGCAGATGATGTTGTCAATGAAGACTATTGCCTCGTTATTAAATTAATTCCTTTTTTTGTTTCATCAACCGAGCTTTAACTTGCTGCCACAATAATTGCAAGATGAAATCTAAAATATTCGGGGTGTTGTTTTTTTTAATGGGATGCCTACATGCAAGCGCCTTTCAAGTTACTTTCAAAGTTGACATGACAAACGAGTCCATTGATGCTGCTGGGGTGCACATTGCTGGAAGTTTTAACGATGCTAACAACGACGGGACAATAGACAATGCATATGACGCATGGAATCCCGGTACACTGGCATTATCTAACGAAGGCAATGGCATTTGGGCAATAACATTAGACTTAGTCGCGGGTTCGTATGAATACAAATTTGTCAACGGCAATTCGTGGAGCATTACCGAATTTTTTACGTCCGATTTGAATTGTCAAAACATTCTCAACGGAAATAGATATATCATAATTGGAAATGAAAATATGGTTCTTCCATCAGTTTGTTGGAATGAATGCGGAGTTTGCGGTGAGGGGTGCACCGATCCTATTGCCTGTAATTATGATCCTTCTGCAACAGTAAATAATGGTTGTATTTATCCCGATTTTATCCCTGAGATTGTTTCAGAAGAATATGAAGAAGGATGCATCGGCAATTTTGCGAAACTGTACCCATCTGGTGGTAACTTTTCCCAAATTGCCTGGGGACCAAGTTTAGATGTTGTTTCGAATATCGCTGATACATTAACCGTTTTTGGATATACGGGAGATTATTATATGTTCGTTACCGATGTAAATGGTTGTGAAATAACAGTGGGGCCTGTTGCCGTAGATGTTTATGCTCATACGCATACAATAGTGTGTTTGGTAACAGTAAATGAGATTTCTGGTAAGAATCAAATTGTATGGGAACCATTGCCCTCCGAGATTGATTATAATATTGTAATTCTGAAGGAAACCAATTCAGTAAATGTATTTGAAGAGATTGGAGAAGTTTCAATTAACGAGATGGGTTCTTTCGAAGATGTAAATTCATCTCCTCAGATTCAGTCGAATAAGTATTCCCTTGGCGTTCGCGATAATTGCAGTGATCAATATTATTCTTCACCACTTGCCGATGGATACAGCCATAAAACGATCCATTTAACAGCTAATCTTGGTGTTAGTGGAAATGTTAATTTAATTTGGAGTCCGTATGAAGGAATTTCCTTCAGCAGTTATAACATATATAGAGGTTCAGTTTCCTCTGGGTTGAATTTAATTGCGACAGTAGCAAGTAACAACCTTTCTTATACAGATGTTGCCCCACCTGCAACAGAGACTTTGTATGTCATAGAAGTAGCCGGATTGGGCTGCGACCCGAGCAGAGAAATGATGTACTCACGTTCAAATGTTATGAATATGCTAGCTTCAGATATTTCAGAGTATTCAAGGTTGTCCTTTCAGGTTTTTCCAAATCCAGCTTCAACAAGCATTTCTTTGAAAGTCCAAGAAAGCGATTTGGGAACTCAGGTTCGTATTTACAATTCGCTTGGACAAGAAGTCCTTAGCGAACGAATCGCTTCAACAAATCAAATGCTGGATATTGAAAATCTTACTGAAGGATTTTATTTCATGAAGTTGGAAGGCAGCGTTGTTCGACTTCAAGTCGTGCGATAAAAAAGAAATGTCCTACGGCCTTGGATTGTTGAAGGGAACATTCTGGCCGTCTACAAAAGGCGCTATGTCAATGATGGGCATGTATTTCCATTTGCCGTTTTCAAGCACATATCCATCGTAACTCCCGTCTGGTCCATATTCGGGATAGAAGCCTTCGTAGATAGATTCGCGTGGAGATAAGTGATCAACCACTATTGTTTTTTGCTTTTCGTAATAACGCAATGAACAAGCCACTTGATCGCTGTATTCAAACACCACCCGCTTCGGATTACGATCTTCAAATTCGAAAAAATTCCCTCCGAATTTGCATCCGTCATTGCTCAATGTAATCACCTCAATCATCTTGTAATTCGATAAATTATCCTTCGCTTCGAATCCCAATAAAGCGTAACTGATTCCACTTTTCTTTCCTTTGCTCATGGGCACAACGGAATAATACAAACCTCCAGGCCATTTCTCTTCGTCAAACACTTTGTTGTCCCACTTCGCTCCATTAACCGGCGTGTAATTCAGCTTGAAAAATAAGGGTTCTCCTGATTTCGAAGTTTTGAAAACAACACACCCGAAATACAATTGAGTACCGTCTTCTTTCGGATAATTCCACGTAAACACCCGAAGTTTTCCATCTTGAGAAACGGGTTTGAACATGCGTAAGGCTTCAAACGGATAAACAAAAAAATCTTCAAGCGTCGAAATCGATTCCAATTCGTCAATCATCTTTTCGGAAGTCTCAAGGGCATTTTTCTCATTACCATTGACCATTGCGGTATAGTATTCCAAAATACGTTGTTCGCCTTCGTTGCATGACTGCGCAATTCCCTGAAATGAAATGCAGGTGAAAATGAATAACTGAAAAATTATTTTTTGAATACGCATGCTCATGTAACGCAAAGAAACAGTTTTTTGTTTTGTCTTTATTTTTTCTTGTTGAAAATCCACGCTAATTCCACTCCGACATAATAGGCCTGTGTCAAGGGCGATTTCGGGAATTTTAAATACACTTCGTCGCGATTCAGAATTTTGGCGGCATAGCGAAAGCGTTGCGTGTAATATCCCGTAAACGAGGCACGCGGAGTAACCACCAAGTGCTTTCCAAATACCAAAGCGCGATATCCAATGCCAGCTTGAGCGTATGGAGCAATGCTCTGAATGTTGTTCTTAGATGTAGCAGCGCTGTCTGTAAAATGAACATTCATTTGACTGGCATTCACTCCAAATTCAACAAATAAAAAAATGCGCGTGCCAAGTGGCCCAGCAGCAACAGGACTGAACCATGCTTTGGGTCCTGTGATGAATTGAACACCAAGTTGAATTTCTTGAAGGTCGAGACGAACGGTGTCTTCCGCAAATAGTTTCGAACTTCGTGTTCTGTAATAAACATGCGGTGCGAGATACAGTGAGCGTTTTTTACTTAGCACAAAACTATATCCGATTGAGCCACTATAACCTCGAACAGGATGGTCTAATGAAATCAGATTATATGGGTGTCTCGCATTGAATGAATCAACAGATGCTGAAATATCTGGAGTTTCTTGATAAAATGCTCCGCCTTGAAAAAGCAATTGTGCAGCTGAGGTGAGTGACAAGAAAATGAAGAATGAAACAAATAAGCTCCTCATGATTGGTTGTTCAGTGCGTCTAATTTAGAGCCAAAGGTATAACCTAAAGTAGTTGCTCTGAACTTCGCGGTTTCTGCTTTTTCCCCTTCGAACAATTCATTAACGGTGGCATGAAAAAGCGAAACCCATTCGTTGAAATCGGTAGAGTTGGCCTGTAGATTGGCGTGTTTGTCGAAGACATTTGTGGTGTAGCCCGGCTCATCCAATAAAACAAACGACCAGAAGTGAACCATCTTCGGCTTGTGAATCACGAAATTCAGATGGGCAAAGAAGTGCGCCAGCTTTTCATCTTTCAAAACACGATCGTAAAAGGTGTCTACCAGCGTTACAATATCTTCTTTGGTTTGGATGTCTCTCTTTTCCATAAGCCAAATGTAAAAAGGCTTCCCGAAGAAAGCCCTTTTCTGTTGTAAATCAGAAGATTTAGTTTTTAATCAAATTCATTCTCCCAACATAATCTCCAACTTGGAGTTCAACAACATAAAACCCGTTCGCCCACGATTGTGCATTTAATTCAATGAAATTCATATCCGTGTCAACAGTATATACGTTGGAATAAACCAGACGTCCTCCAATGTCTACGATGCGCACGGATATAGACTCGCTTGAGGAATTATTAATTTGTATGTTGAATCGATCAGCAGTTGGATTTGGAAACATCTTGAAATGTACATCCCGAATTTCTTCACTCACGAAAACTCCGTTGTTAAATGTGCCTGGTGTCGCTGGTTGTAATTGAATGTTTGAACTTGTAAGGGTAGGACCACCATTAGGGAAACGCGATTGAGTCAAATCTACCTCACCTATCGATTGATTGGTCTCATTGAAATCAACGTAAGGTGGAGTTAACCCATCCAATTCGAGATTCATAATAAGATTTTCGGCCGGCGCATCATCGGTTTGATAAATCATGGCATCAATTAGGTTGGAAGAACCTACAACTGAACCAAGCGGATGGTCAATGGTATCTCCTACGAAAATGGCAACGCCATCGGGTCCATTCTGAAGATGCTCATTTGGGAAAACATAGTCAACATTCTGGGTGGCAGCATTTCCAAGAACAAAAAATCCGTATTCGTCTGTGTAATATCCGTCTAAATCTATGGCGTCATAAATTGTTCCTGAATTACCATCTAAAAAGACTACAACAAGACCGTTTAGTGGGGAATAAGGTGGTCCCAATAGTTCAATGAATTCCTCTGTGTCAGTGGTGCTGGGATTGTCAGCATTCAATTCATTGATCACCATGTTAGTGAGCACGCCGCAATCTGTAACAGATATTGAGATGAAGTACACGCTAATGTCTAGACAATCCGATGCCGAAATTCCCAAAAGGGGCTGTCCCGGTTGAATAGAAGAATTGTCCAATGCTCCCAAATACCCCACGGAATATATTTTATAATTGCCAACGGTGTTGGCGAAGGTGTAAACGCCATTCGTGATTGTGGAAACGATAATTCCATTGGAATTCGTGACAACAAATAATCCCAATTCGTTACCCGGAAAAGGGGCGAGATTAATTGATAAATTTCCGCCTAAACAAAATTCTGCATTCGTATTTCCATTCGACAATTGAGGGTTGCCGGCAGAGCACGACGAAGCATTCCATGTTCCTGGAGTTGGAGACTGCATCACAAAGGTGCTATTTTCAAATGCAATTCCACCGTCGGGAACTCGCGAAAGCGATTCGTCTGAGGATGGAGGAGATTCATCAAGCACGGTGTAATCAGGACTTAAGCCGAGAAACGAAACGAGTGCTGGAATTAAGGGGTCTTCCGTAGTATACACGAATGCATCAACTAAATCACTTCCCATGATGATGTCCCCTTCGAAAATTAGATTCGGTTCAAAGTACAAAGCAACGGCATCTGTGCCATTGCCTATGGAGTTAGGTTCAAAAACCAAATCAACATTATTGACAGATGAGTTTCCTGCAACGAAGAAACCGTTTTCATCGAGCTGGTAACCGTTCAAATAAATAACCGTGTCGTATGTCAATGTTACCCCATCGCAGAATGCCAGGACATATCCGTTAAGCGAAGCATTTGCTGGTCCCAATAGCTCGACAAATTCGAAAATGTCTACACCGGGATTATCTGCGTTTACTTCATTAAACACAATGGGGACTTCTTGTGATGGTGGTGAGTTGAAATAACCAGGAGAAGGTGGACGGTTTTGATAGGTGTCGTTACTCATTGCAATACCACCATCCGGAATACGAGATTGCGATAAATCATCGCTATTGGGGAGGTCAACCTCGTTGAAAGCGCTGTAGTTTGAGGCATTCAGGCCGAGTGAGGTGAGGAGTGAACCAATAGATGCGTCGTCAGTTTCGTAGACCAAAACGTCCACAAGATTGGTTGCAATTACATCATTGCCGATGTTATACAGATTGCTCGGTCCGTCGTAGAGCGCTATGGCATCATAGCCGTTTTGAATCGTATTGAATGGAATGGCCAGATCAATGTTTGGCATTCCCAGCGATCCAACCACGAAAAATCCGTTATCGTCTAAGGATTGGTTGTCTAAGCTTATTTCGTAGTAGTAAGTCTGATCACTACCATTACAAAATGCAAGAGTGTAACCGTTGAGGCTGGTGTTTGCTGGTCCGAAAAGTTCCACGAATTCAGCAGTCTCTGTCGAAGAAGGGGAGTCTGCATTGACTTCATTAATCACAATAGACTGCGCTTGGGCTAGGTGTGATCCAATAAATAATAGAGATAGTAATGGCAGTATTCGCTTCATAAAAATGAATAGTAGTAATGTAAATTTACTTGAAACTCAGTTTTCGGGTATAACAAATAAGAGCTCCGTAATAAGGTTCTCTAAAGTTCCAATTGCCGGTTAACATAAGTGAGAGACCGCCTTTTTTCGAAAGATAGCCCATCTCTATTTGCGCAGGCACACCAATGGTTGCACCCGCTTTGTAGTCGAATTCATCAATGACTTGCAAAGCACTATCGCCATATAATCGAACCATTACCCCCATTCCAGCACTTGCTGCTAAAAACATATTGTTTTTCCCCCAAACTTGGCCCCATAAAACCCCAATTTCCAATGACCTGTTTTTTCGGAAGAAAATGCTATCGTTTGACCCTTCTATTAATTCTTGCGAATAGGCCGCACGAAGGGTAGTTGAGACGGTTTCTTCGTAAGTCGATTTGGATGCGAACAATTGATAGGATAGATTATCGGCATTCGTAGCCCCTAGGCCGAAACTCGTCCATGTCGTATTCAACATGGGATTGGTTGTGTACTGCGCGAAGAGTCCGAGCGTGCCACAAACAAAAAATAGAAGCGATGTAAAGCGTTTCAATTTCATAGCCGAAAGATAAGCGAAAAGTGCTGCCCTCCGAATAGGTGTTTTATCTTAGCGAAATGAAAAAAATGATTTTCTTCGTTCTTGCTTCTGCTGCAATTTCTTCTTGCAGCATCCTTTCGAAAAATAAAAAAGTGGCTGAATTGCCCGGATTGGCTTCGCCCGTTCATCTTCCGACAACATACACACGCATTCCTGTTTCTAATTACATAACGAATCCCGAAGAGGTGTTGAGTATTTCAACCAGTCCTTACGACAAGACAAATCTTTCTTCCACCCGCGAAGTGGTCTTTCCTGCCGGAAACTACGAGCCCGTTTTCAATTTAAACATTGAAACCAAAAGCAACGAATACGACATTCCTGTTTTCGCTTCTGCGAAAAAGTCTTACATGTTTAACTACACACCGACACCACAGAAAAATGTGACTTCAGTTTTTATTGCAGGTGCAATGAACGGATGGAACAAAAATGCGACACCCCTGAAACAAAACGATGATGGCACGTACAGTGTTGAGTTGTTTCTAGAGCCTGGATTATATCCGTATCGCATTTGGGAAAATGGCACTGATGAAATTCTTGATGCGAATAACAAGAACAAAATGCCAAATGGCCTTGGTGGAGAAAACAGTTTCATTGAAATTCCTTCTGCCCCGAGACCAAGTATGGAGGTTCTTTCGCAGAAAGGAAAAAAGATAATCGTCTATTGCAGCAGCGAACCAAAGGGCGCACAAATCTATTTCGAGAATCAACGCATTCCAGTTTCAATCGTTCATGTGCAGGAGCCATACATGAGCGAGTGGGAATTGCATTTCAACATACCGGCAAAAGCATGGAAAATGAAGCGCTCGCACATTCGTGCCTACGCACATGACGGAAATCAACTTTTCAACGATGTGCTCATTCCACTTTCATACGGAAGACCCGTGAAGAAATCCTTCCAACTAAAACGAAAAGATACCCGCGCAACAGTCATGTACTTCGCCATGGTGGATCGTTTTAAAAATGGAAAGAAGGAAAATGATCGTCCAACAAACGACGCGCGCATTAAGCCCATCGCAAATAATTTAGGTGGTGATTTAGTTGGAATTACACAAGCAATTGAAGACGGATATTTTAAGAAATTGGGGACGAATACCATTTGGATTTCACCCATTACGAGGAATGCGGAAGGCGCTTGGGGCTTGTGGGACAAAGGTGGTGATACAAGTATGTTCAGCGGTTACCACGGCTATTGGCCAACATCATTGCGCTCAATAGACGATCGTTTCGGAACAGAAGAAGAATTCAAAAATTTATTGAAGGTCGCGCACAAACACAAGATGAATGTGTACCTCGATTACGTTGCCCATCACGTGCATCAAGATCATCCATTAATCAAAGAACACAAAGACTGGGTAACTCCATTGTATCTTCCAGACGGAAGCATGAACACTGAGCGTTGGGACGATCAACGCTTAACCACATGGTTCGATGTCTTCCTTCCGACATGGGATTTCGCGAAACCTGAAGTGGTGAATGCGTTGACAGACACTGCTATGTATTGGGTGTTGAATTACGATCTCGACGGATTCCGTCACGATGCCACTAAGCACATTCGCGCAGAGTTTTGGACAACATTGACTTCCAAAGTGAAGGCAAGCGGAAAGAACGTTTTTCAGATTGGTGAAACCTACGGAAGTCCGGAGCTGATTCAATCGTACATCGGAAGTGAGCAAATGGATGCGCAGTTCGATTTCAATTTATACGACGCGGCAGTAGATGCTTTCGCAAAATCGGAAACCAGTTTCGCGAATTTGGGAAGAGTTATTCAAGAGAGCGCGAAGTATTACGGTTCGCACCACATGATGGGGAACATCACTGGCAATCAAGACCGCGCGCGTTTCATTTCATACGCCGACGGAAGTGTTAAGTTCGAAGAGAATGCCAAGCAAGCCGGATGGTCGCGTAAGATTGAGCACAAAGACAATGTAGGATATGTTCGTTTGGAACAACTCACCGCGTTCTTAATGTCGGTGCCTGGAATTCCATGTATTTATTACGGAGACGAAATTGGAATGCCTGGTGGAAATGACCCCGACAACAGACGCATGATGCGCTTCGATCAATTAAACGAACAAGAGTCAGCGCTTCGCACTTCAACACAGAAATTGGTGAAGTTGAGAAGAAAGAACTTGCCACTGATTTATGGTGAAACGTACGTGATGCAAGCCGACGAAAAGGCGTTGGTGATTGCGCGTAAATACCTCGGCCAAATTTCCATTGCAGTCTTCGCGAAAGGCGAGGGGAATGTGAACATTACACTTCCAGGTTATTGGAAAGGAAAGGTGAGCACAGACGGATTAGAGATTGTTTCAACCGATGCAGGTTCTAATTCTTATACGTTGAAAGTGGGTGGAAAAGGATACGGTTTCTTCTTTGTGAAATGAACCACATTCTTCCGAACAACAAAATTGGTACGCTGAAAGAATTCTCACTTCAACGAGTGGGGGAGGTTTACGATGCCCGCGAATCGCGGAACATCGTGAATGAACTCTTTCGTCATTATTTGAATTTGTCTTCGGCTGATTTAATTGTGAAGGCAAACGATTCCATCAGTGAATCGCAAATGCTTTTGGTCTACAAAGCTGTGAAGCGCATTGCGAATAAAGAACCACTTCAGTATGTTTTAGGAAAGGCCTACTTTTTCGGAATGGATTTGCATGTTTCTCCGGCGGTTTTAATCCCTCGTCCAGAAACAGAGGAGTTGGTTAGATGGATGCTAGAGACCATAAAACCGAATAATCATTCGGTTCATTCAGTTCTTGACATCGGAACCGGCTCCGGCGCCATAGCCCTCGCTTTGAAAAAAGCACAACCCACTTGGAATGTTTCAGGATGTGATGTGTCGAAAGAAGCGTTGATAGTTGCAGAAAAAAATTCCAAAGAATTTCAGGTGGAAGTAGAGTGGAAGGAAGTGGATATTTTATCTCAAAATTTTCCAGTAGGAAATTGGAACACCATCGTTTCGAATCCGCCATACATCCCTGTTTCAGAAGGAAGTGAAATGCGTCCGTCTGTTGTTGAACACGAACCGCACCTCGCACTCTTCGTTCCGGAAAACGATCCGTTGTTGTTTTATAGACGCATACTTGAACTCGCCAACAAATGCGAAACAGTCAATCAAGTCTTCTTCGAAATACACGAGAACTACGCGCGCGAAACCCTCACACTGGGAGAATCAATGGGCTGGAAAGGAGAGTTGAAGAAAGATCTTCAAGGAAAAGCGCGCATGCTACTCTTTACGAAGTAATCTTGTGAAGCATCTTTGGCTCCGCCAATCTTTGACTCCGTCAATCTTCACTCCGTGAATTAGCCTTCCATACCGCCTTCGTTCATCTTCATGTTCTTGCGCTTGAACAATTGAGAATCCATTTTTCCGAATTTCCAAGAAACATTGAATCGGAACATTTGCCAATCGCGACGCTTGTAAGTTATCTGATCGAAGTAAGGCGAAGTGCTGTGCACAATGTTTACGCGCGTGCGCAGCACATCTGAAGCGCTGAACGAGAGAACCAAGCTTCTGTTTTCTAAAAATTCTTTTCTTACAGAAAGATCTAGACCGTAAGTCGGTTCAATAAATCCTTGTACGGTGTTGTTGCTGCCGCCCCATCCGCCGCCGCCCATGCCCATACCCATTCCGCCACCACCGCCACCACCGCGTTCGCTGCTTCCAACTTCGAGCGCGCGTTTGCTGCTGTAGTCGAACATAACCTGAAACGCAATGTTCTTCGGCGCTTTGAAAGTGATGTTGCTCTTGATCCAATAGGAGCTGATGTTGTTTTTCAAATTTGGATCGAGATTGGTTCCGTCAATAGAGCTGTTGTAAACGTTTATATTCGTACTCATCTCGAGCCATTTCGCGAGGGTGTTGCGAGATACGAATTCAAGTCCGAGCGCTTGGCTGCTGCTTGCATTTTGGTATGAGGTAACCACAACGGTATCACCAAGGAATTCACTGTATTCTAAAAACTGCTGACGAACGGTTACGTTCGTCGTGTAACGTCCATAAGCTGAAACAATAACCGTATTCTTTTTATTTGGAATCCATTGCCAAGAGAGTTCTCCCGATTGGGTGAACTCAGGTTTCAATCCAGGGTTTCCACGTTGAATGTTTAAAGAGTCACTGTAATCGGTAAACGGAGAAAGCGTCATGAAACTCGGACGATTAATCTTGCGGTTCAACGCGAATTGAATGTCTTGCTTTTCAGTAATTACGCGAGTGACAAAAAGCGAAGGGAATAGCGCAATCGGATATTTGTATGAGAAATTACTTCCGTTGCTAAGTAGTTCTCCCTTGTAATCGCTACTTTCAGCGCGCAACCCTCCTTTGATTTTCCATTGCGGTAAATCCAAAGCCGCTGTCCCGTATGCAGCATAGACTTGATCGAGGTAATGATAATTGACTTGAAGCGAAGTGATGTCCGTCCAGAGGTTATTAATCAGCTCTTGGTTCTTGTATTCAGTGGTGAAGTCACGAACCGAAATTCGAGTGCCCGCTTCTAATCTGAAACGATCGGTGATTTTCGATTCGAAATCGATTTGTGAAGTGATTAAGAATTGCGAGACATCTCCATGTTGCATCAGATAAGTAGCATTCGCATCGTTGTAAATGTTCATGTAATTCCCATCGAATACACTCTTAATGCGGTTGAAATTAATGTCAGCATTCAGTTCAGTTCCTTCTTTCGTAAAAAGATGTTTATACAAAACACTGCCACCTAAATTTTGAAAGGCGCGTTTGGTGTTGCTTTCACGGTAATACGATCCTATTCCTCCGCCCAGTGTATCTGCTGTTAAGTTCAACGTGTCAAAAGGTGCGAATGATCCTTTATGTATGTTTGAAGAAAAGGTTAAGGTGTTGCGATTGTCCATTAACCAATCGAAACCGCCACGGCCAGTAAGCATGAATCCATCGTTGATACTGTATTGATTTTGGAAAAGTGAAAACGCCGGCGATACATTTTCACGATCTGTTGTTCCAATGCTAATGCTTCGACGTTGATTATAATTCGCGTTGGCGAAGAAATTTATTTTTCCCTGACGAATATTGAAGTCGACACCTGAGTTTACACGCCCTCTTCGGTCAACACCTCCACGCACACTGCCGTTGTATCCCGAGCTTCGGTTGTGCTTCATGACAATGTTCACGATTCCACCACCACCACCGCTTGCATCGTATTTCGCAGAAGGGTTCGTTATTAATTCAACGCGTTGAATGGCATCAGCTGGAATTTGATCAATGGTTAAAGTAGTTGGTCTTCCATCTACAAAAATTTGTGGAGCCGCATTACGAAGCTGAACATTACCGTCGGTATCTACTTGCAAAGAAGGGATGTTACGCAACACATCTTCAGCCGTACCACCCGCGTTCATTGGATTCTTATCTACGTCGTAAATGCGCTTATCGAATTCCAATCGCGGTCCACCACCGTCGATGGTCACGGTGTTCAATTGCCCCGTGAAAGTCAGTTTAAGATTTCCCAAATCTTTTTCGATTAATCCCATTGGACTTCCAGACGGTTTCAGAGTGAACGAATAATAAGCTGCATCTACTTCCGCCATAGAAAAGCGAAGCGTTAATTTTTCATTCACCGGCAGGTCTTCAATCGTGAACTCACCGTTTGATTGAGAAAGTGCTCCGCCCAGAACCATGGGGTTGGTTGATTTTACCACCGTGCTGTCCTCCTTGTAGACGCGCAAAACCACGAATTCCAATGGTTTGTTAGACCGCGCATCAAACAGTTTTCCGTATACACGCCCTTTTGCTGCAGGTCTCCCTTGTCCAGGCTGGCCACTGCCGGGTCTTCCTCCATTCTGAGGTTGGGCGAAAGCAACGATTGCTGAAAAGAATGTAAGAATCAGCAGCAAGATTGTTTTGCCTTTGAAAAAAGAAGAATGAAGCGGGTAAATCATGTTTTTAGAACAGGAATAATTGCGAAAAGTTTAATGCGTCAAAGTTAACCATTATAGTGGGTGAATCACTTAATTTTGCGACTTATGAAGCCAATACCATTTTCTCCTCCGCGAATCGATGAAAAAACAATCGATGCGGTAACGGCAGTTCTTCGTTCAGGTTGGATTACTACAGGTCCGCAGACGCGTGCGTTTGAAAACGATATTCAGAAATACACCCATTCGGGACCTGTGCTTTGTTTGAACTCTTGGACAAACGCTGTCGAAATGGTTTTGTATTGGTTTGGAATTGGTCCAGGCGATGAAGTCATTGTTCCTGCATACACCTATGCTGCAACTGCAAATGTTGTTGTGCATTTAGGAGCCAAGCCGGTAATGGTCGATTGTGCGCCGAATTCAGCGCATATGGACATCGAGAAAGTGGCGGCTGCAATCACGGAAAATACCAAGGCGATTATGCCTGTTGATGTGGGTGGATTGCCCGTTGACTATGATGCATACATGGAATTGGTAAAGAATTTCAGTAAGCGATTTGAATGGAAGCCAAAGACACGTGCGCAAGAGAAATTGGGTCGACCGTTATTGGTGTCAGATGCAGCACATTCTTTTGGTTCATTGTACAAGGGAAATAGAGTAGGGAATCAGACAGACGTTGCTGGATTTTCTTTTCACGCAGTTAAAAATCTCACAACTGCTGAAGGTGGGGCCATTGCTTTGAATTTTCAAACGGATATTATCTCAGAAAAGATTCGTCAAGAAATATATGTGAAGTCACTTCACGGACAATCGAAAGACGCCATCTCGAAAATGCAGCCGGGCAATTGGAGATATGATATTGTGGAAGCTGGTTACAAGTGCAACATGACCGACATTCACGCTGCAATAGGTAGGGTAGAGTTGGAGCGCTTTCAAGAAAGCTTAGATCGCAGAAAGGAGATTTGTGAAATCTATAACCGCATTCTTTCAACCAACAAGAGATGTATTCTTCCAACGTTTAAAACTGAATGGTCCGATACAAACTATCATTTGTACATGTTGCGAATTAGCGGATTCACAGAGGATCAGCGCGATGCGGTGATTCGTGTAGTGGCGGAGCAAGGTATTTCGTTAAATGTACATTTCCAACCATTGCCTTTGTTCACCTTCTACAAGAGTCTGGGATATGATATTCACGACTTTCCAAATGCGTTTAATTTCTATAAAAATGAAATTTCGCTTCCTGTCTATTACGACCTAAGCAACGAAGATGCAGAGCGTGTAGCGAATGCAATCTTGGCGGCCATCGCATAAAAAAAAATGAAAAGGCTTTTCGATATCCTCTTCTCAGCAACACTCATTTTCGTGTTGTTTCCTTTGGGAATAGTGGTTTCGATTTGGATTGTCCTCGACGATTTTGGATCTCCTTTTTTCATACAACAACGTGTGGGTTTGCATGGAAAAAACTTCGGTTTGTTGAAGTTTCGCTCCATGCGTAAAAATGCTGAATCAAAAGGTCAATTAACGGTTGGAATGAAAGACAATCGTATTACACGAAGCGGTTATTTTATTCGGAAGTACAAGATCGATGAGTTACCTCAACTGGTAAATGTTTTTCTGGGTGAAATGAGTGTCGTTGGTCCACGCCCCGAAGTTCCGAAATACGTTTTGTTGTACAACGAAGAACAACAAAACGTCCTCAGCATTAAACCTGGAATAACCGACTTTGCAAGCATTGAATACGTTCGTGAAAACGAACTCCTTAGCCAATCTCCAAATCCCGAAAAAACCTATATCGAGGAAATCATGCCCGCCAAACTCGCACTCAATTTGAAATACGTCCGCGAGCAAAGTTTCCTCACCGATATGAAGATCATCCTTCAAACCATCAAAGCAATTCTTTAATTATTTGGCTGCACTCATCGAGGCAAGGATGGTCTCAACTCCTTTAGATGCTTCCTCCATGGTAATCGTCAACGGCGGAGCAATACGGAAACTCCAAGGGCATGATAAAAACCAGAAGCTGAGTAATCCTTGACGAAGATTTTCTTCGACCACTTGCTGAACCACTTCAGCACTCTCCATGTCTATGGCGAAGAACAAGCCCTTTCTTCGAACTTCGATTACGCGTTCATGCGCGGATAATTTTTCTTCAATGAATTGTCCGATTTGCTCGGCATGACTCAACAATTCTTCATTGTGAATTTGTTCCAAGAATGCATGTGCAGCTGCGCAAGCAACCGGATGTCCTGCGAAGGTGCTAATGTGTCCGAGGAACGGATTGTGTGAAAGCTCGCGCATGTTCTCTCGCGAGGAAACCAAGCAACCGATGGGCATTCCTCCGCCTAACGCTTTTCCAAGCGTAATGGCGTGCGGAACCACGCCGAAGTGTTCGAATGCGAACACCCTTCCGGTGCGCCCCATGCCGCATTGAATTTCATCGAAAACGAGCAGCGCACCCACTTCTTCGCATTTCTTTTTCAGCGCATGCAAATACAGTTCATTCGGTATACGCACGCCTGCGTCTCCTTGAATGGTTTCAAGAATAACACCAGCCGTTTTTTCAGTAATGAAATCGAGGTCTTCCCAGTTGTTCAATCGAATGAAGTTTACACCGGGCATCAGCGGACGGAAGTTCTGCTTCTTCACTTCATTCGCACTTATGGCCATTGAGCCCGTTGTGCTTCCGTGATAAGATCCCACAAACGAAACAATCTCTTTTCTTCCGGTAACGCGCTTCACCAACTTAATGGCCGCTTCATTTGCTTCCGTTCCGCTGTTCACGAAGTAGCAACAATTTAATTCAGAAGGAAGCAATTTCAACAAGCTCTTCGCCGCGTTGTCCTGTGCCTCTTGAATAAATTCACCATACACCATCGTGTGCAAGTGCTTATCTACCTGCGCATGAATAGCCTCTCGAATGCGCGCGTTTCCATGCCCCAGATTACTCACACCAACACCACTCACAAAATCCATAATTCGCGAACCATCTTTCTTATACACATACAACCCCTCCGCACGCTCCACCTCAATCCCCAACGGATACGGTGTCGTCTGCGCTAACCCCTTCTCAAAAAAAATATTCGATTCACTCATAGTTAAAAATCATTCGCCGCAGGCATTCGTTGCCACGCAACATTCGTGCTTGCACATTCGTGGCTTCGCCACAATAGTTGTTATTCAATAGTGATTTCGTCAAGGAAAATCCACGGCTTCCCACCAGCCCCCAAATGCCATTCAGGAATTTTATCGAACGCCGGTAGTGCCACGCACTTCACGTACTTCACTGCGCTAACATCGCCTTTGTATTTGTCGTTGAAAGTAGCGGTGTACTCATGCATTTGCGGACCCTCAACTCGCTGTTGTGCTGTGAAGTCTTCCGAGTAAACTTCATCGTAACTTTTTCCATCTTTACTCACGAAGAATTTTACGTTGGATGGAAACCAAATCCACGGACGAATATCTTGATAAGCAGAAAGCGAAACCTTCTTGATGTTGGTCGGATTTTTCAACTCAATCACACATTCCATTTTGCCGTTGTATCCCTGCCACACACCTGTTCTGAAATCGAGCTTTCCGCGAATACCATCAATCAATGCATCATTTCCACCAGCAGTGTATTGCGCGTCGTAATTGCCTACTTCCTTCATTACTAAATTTCCTGAACGTTTGTAGAAGGTAGCTTCAATCCATGGGCTGTCGATTTCTTTCTCTGAACCGGCTAATCCTTTTACCAGGATAGTGCAGGTTTTTGTAATCTTGAAAGGTTCTGAATAGAAGAATCCTTTTTTCTTTCTTCCATCTTCTTCAATGATTTCAACTTTAATTTTTGAAGATTTATTCAAGCAAGTTATGGAAATTAGCTGCTCTCCAACAAATGCGCGATTCGGGGCTGTTATAATTGGCGCAGGGACAATGTTTTTTTCATTTGGAAGTCCAAGTGGGAATGGTGAAGGATAGCCTTGACTTTGAACGATGAACTCCGACATGGGGTCGTAATCTTGCCACCATCCTGTGTCGTCTCCGGGACAAATGGGATAGGTGTTCCAGGCACTTACAACGTACCATGCCGACATTTGTCCGCAGTCTTCATTTCCGCAAAGTCCATCTGGAGTGGGAGAGTAAAGCGTCTTCATAATACTGTCGCGATACATGTGGAGTTTGTCTCTGTTCACATATGCATACAAATAAGCCATGTGATGACTCGGTTCGTTTCCGTGTGCATATTGACCAATCAACCCTGTGATATCGGCTTGCTCTCTTCCAGTAGTTTGGGTTGGTGCGTTGAAGAGTTTGTCCAATTCCGCTTCGAATTCCTTCTTTCCACCCATCAATTCCATTAACTCAGGAATAGCATGAGGAGCAAAGAATCGGTATTGCCACGCGTTGGCTTCGGTGTAATGGAAGTTAACCTGATAAGAATCGAACGGTGTTGCAAATCCACCATTCACACGTGCACGCATGAATTTTGTTTCTGGATCAAAAACGTTTTTCCAGTTTTGAGATCGAATAGCATATTGCGCCGCAATGTCTTTTTCGCCAATCATTTCAGCATAGCGTGAAATGCAATAATCGTCATAGGCAAACTCTAAGGTTTTGCTTACACTTTCGCTAAACTCATCGCCGGGAACATATCCATATTTTACATAGGCTTTCTTTTCATCTTGTGGACCATTGCTTGTTGCAATCATGGCTTCTAACATTTTCAATTCGTCTTCTCGATTTTTGAAACGAATACCTTGCTGGTATGCTTCAGCAACTACTGGTACACTGTGATATCCAATCATGCAATATGTTTCATTTCCTGCCAATTCCCATACAGGAAGTTCACCGCGCTCCTTATGCATTTCAAGGAAGGTCTTCATCCAATCTTGGGTGCGTTCAGGTTCAAGTTTGCACATCATCGGGTGGTAGGCTCGGAAGGTATCCCAAAGTGAGAACACCGTGTAGCGCGTGTAACCTTCAGCCGTATGAATCTTATTGTCCATACCGCGGTATCTTCCGTCAACATCGCTCCAAACATTCGGAACAGTATAGCAGTGGTACAATGAAGTGTTATAATTTTCTAAACCTTGGCCTTCAGGAAACAAAGTTGGTTTCGGAGCTTTCTTGAAAATTTTACCCCACTCTTCTTCCACTTTTTGTTTGTTGTAATTGAAATCGTTTTTCGGCATTTCCGCATACAAGTTCCTCTTGGCTCCTTCTTCATCAACACCTGAAATGCCCACACGAATGGTTAATACATTTTTTTCGGTTGGAAGGAAAAGAAACTGAAACGCTTGAATCATTTCAAGTTCAATCTTGGTTTCTCCTTTTTCATTTACAGTCTTCGAACGTTGCATCAATTGGTCATTCGCAACGAAGGGCTGAGAGAACACAGCGTAGAAATACGTATGTTGTTCAGTAGCCCACGCTTCAGAAACACGGTATCCACTTATCGCCGTATCGCCGTAAAAATGCAAATCGTAATACAGGAGTTTATCTCTATGCATGAAGTCTAAAAACAACAAACACGAATCGCCCGGTTGCATTTTGTACTCATGCATGCCTGCATGGGTAGAGGCAGTCATGCGCGCATCAATGCCATAGTCGCTCAAGCGAACACCGTAAAATCCTGGACTTCCAACTTCCATGTTGTGTGCAAATCGAGAAGCAATCGCATCGCGCCAAAGTGGCTTCTCCTTTGTGTGTCCGTTCGTTGGCATGAACAAGATATCGCCGTAATCAGAGACTCCCGTTCCTTGCAAATGGGTATGCGTAAATCCGTAAATGATGTTGTCGCTGTAATGATAACCGCCGCATCCGTCCCATCCATCGAGACGAGTATCTGGACTTAACTGCACCATTCCAAAAGGAGCCGTAGCTCCAGGAAAAGTATGCCCATGTCCGCCAGTTCCTGTGAACACATTCACATTGAATTTTTTATTTACGCCTTCATTAACCGCAACATTGGGAACCTGAACCGAATGACTGTTCGGTTTATTTGAAACGGGTGCAGGTTTATATTCTTCTGGGTTTTCATTAGGCGGTATGTGCGCAATGACGCATGATCCAAGCGTTATACTGGAAAGGAGAAATGCTGAAAGGTAAGCGTGTATTTTTTTCATGGTGCAGTAGAAGGTGAAACGCAAACTGGACAGTTCATTCGATCGTGAACGCCGAAGTGAAGTACTTGTGGTTTGGCTATTTTTATTTGAGTGAGGTAAATTTCTTTTTGTTCTGGAGTCAGTGCGAGCTCTATGTTTAAGTCTCGTTCATCGCGAAGTTTTTTGATGAATTCAGATCGTGCATTCAGATCCTTCAAGCGCTCTTCTTCATTTACGCTCTGCTGTTCCGCGACGATGCTCATGATTTTTTTCTGTTCTTCAATAAGCCCATGATAGTGCATGTATATTGAAGGGATAAGAAGATCTTGTTTTTCTGAAAAGTTCAATTTCGCGCGCATAGATTTTATTTTCGCTTGATCTTGAACAGGAAGTACGCTTATGTCAACGCTATCTCTCATCATCGGTTGTGCAGATGAAGTCAAGGCAGTCAAACAAAGCAAAAGCGCAAGGAAGAAACGAATCATATTTCAAAAATAGGACAGAAGCAAAGATGTACTACATTTGTATCGCATTTGGTCAATGAAGAAGTTCATTGTGAAAAGGGAATCGCGCGAAAATCGCGAACTGTGCCCGCAGCTGTAAAGCTCTCATTCATAAGAATGAAAACGATTGCCACTCAAAGCCACTGTGAAAACGGGAAGGCGCGCAACCGAGAGATAAGTCAGAAGACCTGCCAAGTGTTTTAAACCCATCATCGCTCGGGGCCAAGCGAGAACAGGACTATGAATAAAAAACTTTGTGCTGCTTTAGTATTGCTTTCGCCGGTGTTTGTGTTTTCGCAAGACTCACTTCCGCATGTGCAAATTATGCCTTTAGAGATTATTTCGGAACGAAGTCTGAAAGCCGATAAATTACATGCGGTAGATTCTTTGTTGCTTGATAACTGCTCTTCATTGGATATTGCTTCAACCTTGCAGCGCTCTGGGATTGGATTGGTCAATTCATACGGTTCACCGGGGTCAATTGCGTCATTTCGCCTTGGAGGAATGAGTTCCAATTATGTAACCGTTGAATTAAATGGTGCCGTAGTAAATTCTCCGACTTTAGGAATGGCAGATCTCTCACTCATTCCTTCCTTCTTCATTCAATCAGCGTCAATCGGTGAGCGCAATTTTAGCGCCTTTCAACGAAACGTTGGTATTGCAGCAACCCTTCGTTTGGATTCTAAAACCGCAACAAGAGATGAGGTGTTGCTTGAGACTTCAGTTAGTTCACTTCGAAATGTATTCACCGGAATTTCAGTGGCAAAGAAAACAGATCGTTTAAGTTGGAACATCAGAGCTTTTCAAGCCAAGAATGAAAATGACTTTGTCTATCGCGACATTCATCAATGGGAAGCACCGCTTGTGACACAAGTCAACAATAACAACACAACACGCGGAATTCAAACCAATACTGTTTGGCAAGGTGAAAAGCAAACGCATTACTTCAATCTTATGTATGTCAATCGATATGCGTTGTTGCCAACAGTAATGGGTGGAGTAGGAAATGTCAATGCCAATCAGCGCGACGATCTATTTCAGTCTTCATTCTATTCGGAAGGAAAACGAAAAGATTCCTTTTCAGGGTTTCATATTCAATCGAAACAAGGGCTTTCATTCTCACTTTCGAATCAGGAGTATAACAGCAACGTGGTGAGCAGTCAGATTCAAACGAACCAAGTCAACGCCTTTTTCAATGGATCTGTGCAATGGAGAAGAGCATTGTTTCAATTGAATCCCACCGTGAGCGTAACGTCGCTTCAATACAAAGATTGGAATAGTGAAGTGGAGTGGAAGGGCGGCTCTTTGTGGGCATCCTACATTCAACAATTGGCCAAAGGAAAGTGCAGAATGGTCTCTTGGGTGAAGCCAGAATGGCGCTCCGATCGCAAGCCTATTGTTAGCGGTGAAGTTGGGATTGAACTTCCATTTACAATGAAAAAAGTGAGTTCTCAATTCTCAGTTTCTGGAAGTGTGAAATCACGCATGCCTTCCGCGAATGATTTGTATTGGGCGGTAGGTGGAAATGTAGATCTGCTCTCGGAGCGAGCAGAGTGGGTGCAAGTGAAATGGGACAATGAGTGGTCTCTGAAGAACGAGAGAGCCTTGCATTTTCAATTGAACGCAAAGACAAGTGATGTGTCAAATTGGATTCAGTGGTTGCCAATGCCAGAAGATATTTGGGTGGCAAGCAATTTCAAGTCCGTTTCGATGAAGCAAGTGGAAGAGGTGGTAACGTGGAAGTCGAAATTGTTTCAAGGCGAATTGAATGTGTCTAATCGCACGGAATTGACAAGCACAACAGCTGAGAACACTGGAATGCCGGGTGTTTTCAATATGGTATACACACCGCGTGTTAGAATCAGCAATTCCATTCAATATGTACAAGACGGATGGTCAGTCCTGTTTTCAAACTCATTCGTTTCAAAAAGATATACAGACGAAGGGAATCTTGATTATTACGCACTTCCGAGTTTCAATATTCTAAACGCAAGTTTGAATAAGGATTGGGTTTTCAGTAAGAATAAAATGTCTCTTCAATGCGAAGTTCAAAACATAACGAATACCCAATATCAATGGATTCGCGGTTATGCGGTTCCAGGAAGAGTCTATTCAATAGGAATTAAATTTTTTATTCACTAAATAACACAATTATGAAATTGAAGTTTTTGTCGGGTTTAATGTTCTCCATGATTCTGGTTTCTTGCGACAAATGCAAGTCAGATGATGAGCCTGTTTCTGATTATTCACAAGGCACTTACATTGTAAATGAAGGCTCTTTCGGAAACCTGAATGGAAGTATCACATGGACGCTCAATAACGTTGTAGTCTCCAATCCGTTCGCTGAAGTGAATGGCACAGCGCTGGGCGATGTAATTTCAGACTTCGATGTGGTGAACGGTAAGTTTTACGCCGTTTCGAATTCAACAGCAAAGGTGATTGTAATGAATGCCACTACATTTGCGATAGAGGCAGAGATAACAGGGTTTGCCTATCCACGTTCGTTCCAATATGTTGGAAATGGAATGGCAGCTGTGACGGATGGTAGTTTAGATGGAAGTGTAAAATGGATTGATCTTGCAACAAACACCATTTCAGCTTCTACACCTGTTGGACTAGGTCCCGAAGGAATGTGCGTTCTAGGAAATCGATTGTATGTGTGTAACAGTGGTGGATGGGACATTGACAATCGTATTGCTGTTGTAGATATTCCTTCAAAGTCCGTTCTAACCTACGTAAATGTTGCAGATAGACCTGTTGAAATTCAATTAGATGCGAACGGTTATTTATGGGCTTTGTGCAGCGGAGAAACGCAGTATGATGCAACATGGACGGAGATTGTTGGACACACGCCCGCAGCCTTAGCGAAAATTTACTCAGTAGATAATTCAGTAACAACATTCGATGTGGGTGTACTGGGAGATCACCCTTTGCACATGGCGAAGGATGAGGAGAATAACAAGATATATATTGTGAATAACACAGTGCTGTCGTTTGATATGTCTACCTATTTGTTCTCTGATTTTTTAACTTCAGCTGCTAACGGAGTGTCCGTTAATCCGGCAACACATGAGGTTTGGGTCTGCAGCGAAACGAATTACGCCTCGCCTTCAACAGTTAAGGTATACAGTTCAACAGGAACTTATGTGAAAGAAGTTCAAGCAGGAATCGCTGCCTGGAAAGTCGAGTTTAATTAAGAATTGTTTGGAAATAAAAAAGCCGCTTCATTGAAGCGGCTTTTTCTATGCGCGAAATATTTTTATTTCTGTTCAACGAAATTTCCGTTTTGCTTAACCAAATGAATGTGAGCAGAGGTTGCTGTCAAATTCACGTTGTTGTTCGATTGGCAAACAACAATTCCACCTGTAGTTGTGCGCACAGTGTATGCGATGCCAATTAAGGTTCTGTTTGCGTCGAACTGAGGTGTGTATTGAAAATCTAAACCTTGCGCAATCATTTCAGTACGCAATTGAAACAACTGCTCACGCGTTGTGCTTGTCGAAAGAGTTAAGTTTACTTCATTGCTAGAAACAATGTTTTGTGCCATAACTGAAGTGCCCATTGTAAGAGCTGCAGCAACTAAAAGAGAACGTAGAGTTTTCATAGGTTTAAATCTTTACACAATTATACAAATAGTTTTTATTTAATGGTGAGCAAAATGAAAAATAATCCGTCCGATTTATGAACTATTTTCGCCGCTCGAATCAATACTACCGAAAAGTGAGCCAAAAATTTTCTGCATCCGAAATTAGACTTCAATTAATGTCATCCGACGAGTCCATTGCCATGAATGCCATTGAGCAATTGAAGTCAAACGGGAAGTCAAGTGCAATTGCTCCTTTGTTAGAGGCGCTTGCCTTGTCTGAGCATGATTCAGTTAAGAAAGAAGCCAGAGAAATGCTCTCAGCAATGCGCGTTAAGAATGCCGAGGAAGAACTGGTGCAAGCATTATTCGATTCAAAACTTAAAGGAATTCAAGTTGAAATACTACAGTTCTTATGGAGCAATGGTTTTTCTGCAGCCGGACAATTGCACACGTTGGTTGAAGTGGCTATTGGTAATGGTCTTCAAGGTATGCTCGAATTATTAAGCATTTTAGAAGTTGAAGTAGGTGTTTACTCAGAAGAAGAACAGCTCGGTGCTATGAGCTTCCTTCGAAGCACCAATCAAGATAATTTTTCTCGGGAAGAAAAAATTATTTTCAACGACATCCTCCGCGCCATAGATACCCTCATTATTAACGAATAGTTCTCGCGAAGCCTAATCAATCGAAGATTGTCATCACACAGTGTCATCGCTTAGCGTCATCACAACGAGTTGTGTCATCTCACAAGCGTAACCGTTCCCTTGTATTCTTGTGCTTCTCCGTTGAATCCTTTGATCTGAGCAACGTAGCTATATACATCGTTTGGACAATAAGTGTCGTTGTTTCCTCGGTGATCGCCAATCCACGCATCTTCAATATTGGTTGAGTAATAAACCTCATCACCCCAACGATCGAAAATTCGAATTTCAAAACTTAATACACTGCTTGCTTGAACCATGAACACATCGTTCAAACCATCGTTGTTCGGAGTGAAAGAATTCGGGATATAAAGTAAAGGTGGGAAAGTAATGGTGAAGCTATTGCTCGCGGTACAACCAATTGAGTTGGTTACATTCAAATACACAGTGGTTTCTCCAAATCCGTCAAATGTAAAGTTTACGTTCGGTGTGGTAATAACTTCGCCTGCAGGGAAAATCCATTCGTAGTTGCAGTTGATGCAAGGAGGAGTGTCTACATAAACAAAATCGTAAGTATATCCCGAAGTGTTGTCGGCTGTAAACTGGGCGTCCACAGGAATCACATCAACAAATACGTTTTCAGAAATAGATTGTCCGCACATATCCAACGCTGTAACGGTATACGTTCCAGGAGATGTTAAATCAGTGTATGTTGCGGTGTTTCCATTGCTGTTGTTTGTCCAAGTATAAGTGAATCCACCACCACCTCCTGTCGCCTGAGCATAAAGAACCGCTGTTCCTAAAACACAGACTGAAGTATCCGAAGATGCGGTCAAATTCAATGGAGGGTTTGGAATGATAATAAGAAGCGTGTCAGAATCGGTTTGATTGCAAGCGTCAGTGATTGTTGAAATGATCTGTTCATCGACTGGCGTAACAATTGAATAGGTTGTGCCGTTTCCTACAACGGCGTTATCTACAATCCAATCAAAACTATTTCCTCCTGAACCTCCAGAAATTATTGGAGTGATTAAGTTGTTATCCAAACATCCGGCTGTAATATCATTTCCTAAATCAATAAACACAGGTGGATTGGTAATGGTGATCGGAACAATTGCGTTTGCTGTTGAACCACAACCGTCTGTTACCGTTAGACCAACCGTTGTAGATACACCAGGTGTTAGGGTGTAATTCACAGTTGTTGCTGTCGGAGTGCCATTGTTGTTCCAAGCATAAGACATGGTTCCTCCTCCGCCCGTTACGGTCGGTTGAATAGTGAATGGAGTAATACAGGTTCCGGCTAGTGAGGCAGGCAGGGTTACCGAAAGCGGTGGAGCTTCAACAGTAACAACGACTTCATCGCTCATAGATTGACCACATCCATCACTGACATCTACTTGAACAATGGCCTGAGTAGTAATTCCTGTGTTGTCGTATATGTTATCCCATTCGTCCCATTCGAAAACATTGTTGGTATACCAAGCATAGGAATAGAATCCATCGCCGCCTGTTACATTTGCAGTCAAAGTGAAATAAGACAAACATGGAGCATTGATAGTGTCAGGAAGATCAATTACGATAGGAGGAATGTTTAAGGAGACTTGAATTTGATCAGTGGCAACAAGTCCACAGCCATCTGTCACTTCCACATTCACTGAGCCTGGTCCATTCCAAGATCCGTAGAAAAGTGAATTGCCCCATCCAAATAAGTTAGCTCCGTTCTCATCTGTCCACAAATAGGTATATGCGCCATCACCACCAGTGGTGCTCGCTGTAATATTGACGCTTTCGTTACATCCAATGGTTACATCTCCATTGTTTATTGTTGTCGTCAATTGAGGAAAAACTAAGATATTTATTGGGAAATTCGTATCACCCCCAGGCCAACCGCAAGTATCCGATACTGTTAAGTAATATGTCGTTGAATTTAAGGGTGAAACGTCAATGGTTGGTGAGGTTTCGCCTGTACTCCAATCGTAGACATAGTTTCCATAACCACCAGTAATGGTAGGTTCAAGCGTTGCGGTAACTCCTTGACATAAATCCTGGGAATAACCGGTAACAGAAATAGGCTCTGGAACGTCGGCGACGAAGAAATTAAAATTACTTACTAACCCTGAACCGTTGCAGGCAGCGAGATTAAGTATGTCCATTTGCACTGTTTCAGTCCCTTCCGTCAATCCGTCTGAGAAAGCGTCAATTACGAACGAAACTGAAGCCACGCCCGGAGGGAAAACGACGGTGTCAGGCATTAGTGTGAAATCGACTCCATTCACAGCAGTGCCGCTCCAAGTGATGATACACATGTCTTGAATGTTTAGGTCGCTAATTTCAGGTCGAGTGAAAGTCAGCGTTGCTTCTCCACAGTCTTCAAACAGTGTTTCTTCATCAGGACCACCAGCGTTCAAGGTTAAATCGACATCAACAACGGCATTACTCGAGAAAGAACCCTCTTCAAGAATAACTGCAGATTCCAATGCTGTATCACTACCGTCTGCAATAGCTAACTTAATATGATAAGTTTCTCCGCACTGAACAAGCGCCCAAGCTTCCAATGTTACCGTGTATCCGTTCAAATAAATTCCAACGTTCGGTTGGTTATCTACGTAATAAGAGCTGTTCAAGACGTTGTTTACGGAACTAATGGTAATTGGAAGTGGAGGTGTAGTATTAGGCAACTGAGCAATGTTTATGGCTCCTCCCGGAAAACCAGCAGGTGCAGCGTAAGGGCCTGTTATTCCAGGGCCTGAAAGAAGGAACGCGAAAATATCATTATAGGAAGAGTTCACCCAAGTCAAATACTCGTCACTGCCGAAAATATAGTTGAATCTAAGAGTGTCACCTGTTGGTACAAAGTCAAACTCTAAAATCGCAACATCGTTAACACTGCTCACTGAAAAGGACTGGCCAATCAACGGAGGAACTGAATTCGCGATAGACAATAAAGCGGCATCACCTGAGACCTCACATCCGCCTGGCAAAAAAGCACCGGAATTTTGATCCACGATTGTTCCTACAGCTTCTGTTGAAAGGGCAATACCACCGTCAATGGTAAGACCTACGGAGTTTCCACCAGTAATATATCCAATTTGCTCAGGACATCCCGTAAAAGAGATATTTGTTGCGGCCACACCACTACCTAACAATACATCTTGAACATATTCCTGAATGGTTAAATTGGTAAGCTGGAGTTGAGCCTCAACAGCACTTGCAGAGCACAACAAAGAAAGTATAAATAAAAGTTTTTTAGTCATGATAAGATTTTGACACCTCTAAGACTACAAAGTTAATCATTTGGTTGCCGCACATACTCTTTTTTAATGAGGTTATATTTGCTGCATGGCGAATGATATTCTCGGTTTAGCGATAGAAGCTTTTTTTGTTCATGAAGACAATACCCCAATACGTATTTTCATAAACAAAAATGAAGAGCCTGAAATGTTCCCTAGCATTTTCTTTCGAGGATACAAAAAAATGTTGAAATACGAAAAATTGGCCCTGAAAGTATCAAAGGGAAAAATACTCGATTTGGGGTGTGCGGCAGGATGTCACTCTCTTTACCTGCAAAACAAGGGATTTGAGGTTACAGGGGTTGAAGTTTCAGAAAGAAGCGCGAAAGTTGCCCGTTCAAGAGGTGTCAAAACAGTTATAAACGACGATTGGCGAAATTTGAAGTTGCGAAATTTTGATACTGTTTTGGTATTAATGAATGGAATGGGCCTTGCAGAATCTCCAGCGGAATTGAAGCGTATGTTTCGAAAACTAAAAAGTTTTCTTTCTCCGATTGGAGCAATTTTGATTGACAGCACAGATGTGACTTATGCAAAGGCCGATTGGCCAATGTTGGATACTGAATATTTCGGTAAGGTTCAATTTGAGATTAAATACAAAGGGAAAACTCAATGTTTTCCCTGGTTGTTTGTGGACTTTGAAACAGCGATTAAAACCGCTAAGTCCGTAAAGTTGAATATCGAGGTACTTGAAAGAGCCCGGAACGGTCACTTTCTGCTGCGTTTAAGCAAAATGAGCTAACTCTTCACTTAGTTTTTTTCTTGCGTGGAAAATTCTTGATTTGACTGTTCCCATTGGAATTCCCATAGAATCTGCGATTTCGTCGTAGTGGTAACCGTCGATGAACAGTTGAAACGGTGTTCTGAATTCATAAGGCAATTGGGTAATAGCCTTATTGATATCCTTTTCATTGATTCTTGATGAAACGGTGTCCTCTGAAATCTTTCCGTAATTCAGATAAAACTGATTATCAGTGCTATCGTTGATGGTCTTCTGCAATTTCTTACGCTTGTAATTGTTGATGAAGATGTTTCTCATGATGGTGAATAACCATCCCTTGAAATTCGTCCCGTCCTGAAAATTGTCTTTGTAACGAATTGCTTTAAGTAAAGTGTCTTGAAGAAGATCTTCCGCATCTTCAACATTTTTTGTGAAATTATAGGCAAAGCTCTTTAACGATCCAGAATGGTTACCGATGAGGTAGTTGAATTCGTGTGTGCTCATTTTTTTTGTTTTGTTTAATATTATGAGGCAAATATTAAACAAGTTTCCCTTCATTCCAAATAAATGTTTAATTATTTTATGAAAATATTAAACAAAAACATCAAGTGAATCAAAATCAGTTCTTTAGTCCTTCGAGTAATTCGTCGATATTGTCGTAAAGGGTAATGTAGAGCGTATCTGGAGACTTAATTCCCTTAAGATTATATCCAGTAAAGTGGAAATGACAATCCGTATCCATGAACATTCTAGTTAGGCGTTTTAGGTAGTCAGGCACCATTACTGTTGAAGGATGCGTGGTGAAAATTGAAACAAAATCAACATCACCCAATCGCTGAGCCACTTGTTTAAGATCATCTGCCGGAACAGACTGTCCCAAAAGAATGCTTCTTAATCCACGAAGTTTCAAAATATAATGGAGCATTAGCAGTGAAAGCTCATGAATCTCAAGATCCGGTAGGAAAAGAACAACAGGACGCTTGTTCTGTTCCAAAGGAGCCTTAACAGATTCAACATGGAAAAGTAGTTTTTGACGTATAAGTGCACTAATGAAGTGTTCTTGTGCGGGACAAATCGCGTCTGATTGCCAAAGTAATCCTATCTGATGAAGGAAAGGCATGATCACAATACGGAAAGTTTTTTCAAGGCCGTGCTCCTGAACATGCGGGTCTATAACATTTGAAAACAATTCCTCATCGTAATTCAACATGGAAATCTTCAGCATGTGAAGAAAGTGCTCTTCTGTGTTGTTCCCATGAGCATGCTTGTTTATTATCTCGCGAATTTGATCGTCGGAAAGTTTGGCAATATTGGAAATTTTATATCCCAAATTGTTCAACAAACTTATATTCAACAGGGCTTTCAGGTCCTTGTCGTTGTATTTTCTAATATTAGTGTCAGTCCTATCAGGAGAGAGAATTCCATAGCGTTGCTCCCACACCCGAATGGTGTGTGCTTTGATTCCCGAAAAATTCTCCAGGTCCTTGATGGTGAACTCTTGAGGGCGCATAGTAGTTGTTTTAGGAATTCATAACATAGACATAACCAAAAGGTTCATTTTCGCGTAAATTTTTACGCCCTTAGGTTTTTTTTATGCCAAGCCTGGCTTTCCTCTTTCATTTAATTGGTAGTCCTTTCAATTTTCAATAACTTCGAACCCAAACCTTAATCATGATACGAATTGCGCAAATAGGCTACGGGTATTGGGGGCCAAACCTTCTTCGTAACTTCATGTCGCTCGGGAATGCAACTGTCGAATTGCTTATCGATTCTCAGCATGAGAGACTTGCTCAAGCCGTTGCTTTGTTTCCTTCGTTGAAAACATCGACATCAGCCGACGAGGCCTTCACCAATACCGAGGTGGATGCTGTTGTTATTGCAACCCCAGTCTTCACTCACTATGAATTGGCGAAACGCGCTCTGCTCGCAGGTAAGCATGTGCTATTGGAAAAGCCAATGACTGCCTCGGTGGCTCAGGCCAAGGAATTGATAGACCTAGCCATGCAAAAGGGAAAGTTGCTCATGGTTGATCATACGTTTCTTTACACCGGTGCAGTTGAGAAAATGAAGGCGTTGAAAGAAGAAGGTGCCCTGGGTGACTTAAAATATTTCGATTCCACGCGAATCAACCTAGGGCTCATTCAACAAGACGTAAACGTGCTGTGGGATCTTGCACCTCATGATATTTCGGTCCTCGATTATTTATCCGATGAACTCCCAGTCAGCGTCAATGCAACAGGCGTCAGCCATATTCACAACGGAATCGAAAACGTAGCCTACCTCACGGTGAATTATCAAAACAATTTTGTTGCGCATTTCAGTTGCTCATGGTCTTCGCCCGTGAAGATTAGAATGATGTTGTTGGGTGGAAGTGAAAAGATGGTCGTCTTCAATGACATGGAGCCTACTGAAAAAATTAAAGTATACGATACAGCGCACAGCGTAAGTACCCTCGAGGAAAAACAGAAGGTGATGATTGATTATCGTGTTGGTGATGTATATGTTCCGAAACTCGCACTAGCTGAACCTCTGAAGAAATTGGCTGAGGATTTTATTCGTTCAATTGAGAACAATACAGAGCCACGTGCCTCGGCAATCGGTGGGTTGAACACCATTCGAATTCTTGAAGCCGCGCAGCAAAGCATCAAACAAAACGGAAAGGAAATCAAAATTGAAATGTAAGTTGAAAGAAAAACTTCAACATATCATTCAAGACTTAAAGATTCAGTTAGAAGGCGAATGCGTTCTGACAGAAGCGGCTTCGGGTGCCTACGCCTGCACACCGGTTTTGGCAGCGCTTGCAGGAGCCGAGGTGCATGCATTCGCTCGTGATTCGAAGTACGGCGCTGCCAACGATTGCATAGATCAAGTAAAAGCCCTTGCACAGAAATGCGGTGTTTCAAATCGCATGCATTTCCACACAGAAAAAAATGAAATACCTTGGGAAAGGGCCACTGTTATCACAAACAGCGGCGCCCTTCGTCCGTTAGATAGCGCGTTTCTTCAGCGCGTTTCTTCTTCATGTCGAATTCCACTCATGTTCGAAGCATGGGAGTTTCGCTCCCAAGATCTCGATTTAGATTTTTGTAAATCGAAGGGAATCGCGGTCGCGGGAACGAATGAAAGACATACGCAAGTTGATGTGTTCGGATACTTGGGAGACATGGTAATTCGACAAATTCAAGACGCGAAACAAACACCTTATCGAAATAAATTCATCGTTGTTTCGAACAACGATTTCACGCCCTACCTCTGCACGCCTTTGGTGAAAATGTCTGAAGGAGTAGGCGTGTATTGTCCGTTGGAATACAAAAGTGAAATTGAAAATTTAGGAGCAACCTATCTCGGCGATTGGAACGCTAATGAAATTCCGAATGAGTGGAAATCGGCTTCAGCCGTGATTTACACAGGTTCTCCATTTTCTGAAAATCTTTGGGGGAAATTCCCTTTGTTGAATTTAGATATATTGAAATCCCTGAACTCTCCGCTCATCCTCAGATTCACGGGAGATTTAAGCGAAGCCGATTTCATTCAACATGAAATAGAATTTTATCCGGCTCACGTTCCCTCAGGACACATGGGCATTCTTCCTTCAGCCATCGGTTGGGATCCAATTATTCGCCTGCAAGCCGGAAGCTTGAAGGTGGCAGAACTCATGAAGCAGAAGGAAGTCAACTACAACAATGAACCTCTCGCACAATACCTCTAATCGATGAACGAAGAAAATAAAATCGAGAAGTTGTCTGATTTGGATTTCAATAAATTCAAATCGTTGGCGAACGATGAAACCCTTTCGCGTTACGAGAAAATTGGTTTCTTCAATCACTTTCGTGAAGGGAAGGAAGCGCTTATTTGGGAAGATATTCAATCGAAAGTCGCGTCCTTAGAAAAAGACGGTGCACGCATTCTCGACATTGGTCCGGGCTGCAGCGATTTGCCTTTTATGCTATTGAAAAATGCTGAAGCGAAAAAGCAAAGCGTTGTGCTCATCGATTCTGAAGAGATGCTCAATCAATTGCCGAACTTCGAGTTTTGCGAAAAGTTTTCGGCGATGTTTCCCAACGAAACAAAACAGTGGTCAAGAGAAAACAAGAACGCATTCGACGCCATCATTTGTTACAGCGTTTTACATTACATCGCCGCAGAGTCAAGCGTTGAATTGTTTGTGGAAGCAGTGTGCGATTTGCTGGCCCCAGCCGGATTTGCCCTAATCGGCGACATTCCAAATGTGTCGAAAAGAAATCGTTTCTTCAGTTCCGAAGAAGGGATTCGTTTCCATCAAAACAATCACGGACCGAATTCATTTCCAGAAATCAATTGGAATGAAAAGAAACCGGGCGAGTTCAACGATGATGATGTTTTCGCGTTAATGAAAATGGCAAGAACGTATGGTGTGGAAGCCTTCGTGTTTCCGCAGAATAGCGCCTTGCCTATGGCGAATAGAAGAGAGGATATCTTATTTGTAAAACACAAATAACATGAGAAACAAATTAGTCATTTTTGGAAATACAGAGTTTGCAGAAATTGCATACGAATACTTCACCCACGACAGTGAGTACTATGTCGTAGCCTTTTGCGTGCATCGCGACTACATAAACAAATCGGAAATTTTTGGACTGCCTTTGGTCGCGTTTGAAGACATTGCGGAATTGTATGCGCCGTCAGAACACGCGTTCTTCGGGGCTTGTGTATACACCAAACTGAACCGACTTCGCACGCAAGTTTATTTGGAAGCAAAAGCACTCGGATATGAAATTGCATCTTACGTGAGCTCTTATGCTTTCGTTTGGAGAAACGTAAAATTGGGTGAACACGTTTTTATTTTTGAAGACAATACCCTTCAACCATTTACTGAAATTGGAAACAACGTTGTGTTGTGGAGCGGCAATCACATAGGTCATCATTCGAAAGTTGACGACAATTGCTTCATCTCTTCGCATGTGGTTATTAGCGGAGGAGTAAGCATCGGGAAAAATTGTTTCCTTGGTGTAAATAGCACCGTAAACAATGCCGTGAGCATTGGCGACGATTGCCTTCTTTCTTCCGGAGCTTTGGTCGTGAAAAACATACCGGAAGATTCCATTGTAAAAGGAAAAGACATCTCTCCAATTTCTTGTCGCGCTTACCATAAACTCACTCCGCGATGAATTGGAAACGCCTCGGTAGAATAGTACAAGCCAATCCGAATTTGGACTGGTCTCAGCAATATGCTGCTATTCCGACCGTGCGTGTTTTAAACCACGAAACGCTTCGTGTTTACTACTATTCGATGGACCTCGATTTCAATGGAAGAATCAGTTACGTTGATGTTTCAGCAAGCAACCCGACACATATTATTTATAGAAGTGAAGAGGTAATGTTGAACATTGGGAATACCGGATCGTTCGACGATGGGGGAGTTTGTCCGCTGCAATTTCTTCAACATGAAAATGAAAATTGGTTGTACTACTTAGGTGTGCAACGCACAACAGATGTGCCTTACAGATATTTTGCAGGAGTGGCTAAAGAGCAAATAGATGGCTCGTTTCAGCGCTTTCAAGCCAATTCGGTTTTACTTCCAACCGAAACAGAACCCGATATTCGAAGTGCCGTTTCAATTGTGAAGCAAGGAAATCTTTTTCGCATGTGGTACGTGGGGGCTTCAGGTTGGATAGCGGTAAATGGAAAATCGGTTCCGACGTATCGCATTCATCACGCGACTTCAATCGAGGGTTTGAATTGGGAAGTTGATCGCTTGGATTGCATTAATTTTCAGAACGAAGATGAATTCGGTTTTGGAAGGCCATGGGTCATGAAAACCGATTTAGGATATGAGATGTTTTACAGTATTAGAACGAAGTCAATGGGCTATCGCCTCGGCTACGCAACGTCTGTAGACGGATATACGTGGGGTAGAAAGGACAGTGAGTTGAATTTTTCAATTGGAAGTGAAGACTGGGAAAACGAGTCGGTATGCTATCCGTGTGTGGTAGATATAAATGGAAAGCGTTTTCTGTTTTATAACGGAAATCAAAATGGAAAAACAGGTTTCGGCGTTGCCGTTTTGGAGGACAAGCAATGAAAATAATTCGATACACCGAAGACTATCGTCAGCAATGGGAGGAATTCGTTTCAAACAGTAAAAACGGAACTTTTCATCTGTCAAGAAATTTCATTGACTACCACGGAACAAAGTTCAGCGACCATTCGCTGCTTTCATTTGATGAAGAAGAAATTGTCGGCCTTTTACCCATGAATGAAGTGGGAAAGAATGTCTACAGTCATCAGGGATTAACCTACGGCGGATGGATTTTGTCTTCGGAAATTCGTCTGCATGAATTTCATGAACTGTTCAAGTGTTTTCTGAATTACTTGTCAGATCAGGGGTTTGAAGCCTTGCATTACAAATCCATTCCATACATGTATCACCAAATTCCTTCACAGGAAGACATACACATGATGCATTTGGCAGGGGCAACGTGCATTGGACAACATGTGAATCCTATCATTATTCCTTCCAATTTTCCTGCTTTCCAAGAACGAAGAATTCGCGGAATGAAAAAGGCTCTGAAGGAAGGCGTTCGCATTGAAGTTTCTGAAAATATTGAAACGTATTTTAAGATCGTTGAAGATTTATTGAAAGCCTACGATTCAAAGCCAGCGCATTCGCGAGAGGAAATAATTGATTTGAAAAAACGATTTCCGAATGAAATAATCTTGCATGCTGCGTTTGTTGGAAATGAAATGTGCGCGGGTATACTCTGTTTTGAAACGCCCAACTGCGTGCGCTTTCAATACATCGCCTCCACATTGGAAGGGAAGGAGAAGGGTGCTTTGGATTTGCTTTTCGCAACGCTCATTCAAGAGACGTATTCTCATAAGAATTTTATCGATTTCGGGACCAGTACCAACAGTCAAGGAGCGAGTTTGGCTTTAGGTATTTCACAACAGAAAGAAGGATTCGGCGCACGCACTAGCGTTCAGCCTATTTATACATTAGCATTAAATTCCGTAAATTGGGATGCTCTAAACGCATTTGTTTCATGAAGAAAGTATCGGTAGTCATTCCCTGTTTCCATGTCGAAGAATTCATTCTTCCTCTTTTTCACAACATGCAAGAAGTGGAGAAGCAGTTGAATGCCATGGATCTTTCGTTGGAATTGGTGTGCGTTGACGATGGAAGCAAAGACGGTACGTGGGATGAATTGCTGAAGCATCGTCATTTGATTAAAGACACCCAAGTTGTTCGATTAACGCGCAACTTCGGTGCTATCTGCGCAAGCAATGCCGGATTGAAATTGGTTACTGGAGATGCTTGCACCATATACGCAGCAGACCTTCAAGATCCATTGGAACTCATTCCCGAAATGGCACAGCTGTGGTTGAATGGCGAGAAATACATCACTGCGGTTCGCGCGAAGAAGAGAAAAGATCCTTTGCTAACGCGTTTATATGCTAAGCTCTATTACATCTTGGTGAAGTTGTTCGTGATGAAGGACTTTCCTGAAAGCGGATTCGACATTGCATTTTGGGACGGAAGTATTTTACAGTATTTGAAGAACACTTCGAAGAACATCAATCGTTCGTTGTTCTCGCATTGGCTCGGGTTCAAACCGTATGTGATCGAATACGAAAGAAGAGAGCGTTCGAGCGGAAAGAGTGGATGGACGTTTTCAAAGAAATGGAAGTTGTTCCTCGATTCATTTTTAGGATTCTCTGTAGTTCCGATTCGTTTCATTTCATTCATAGGCATGTGTGTTTCGTTCCTCAGTTTCGGCTACGGAATTCTTATGCTTATAGGTGGAATAACAGGTAAAATTTCAGAGCCCGGTTTTGCAACAGTGACTTCTTTGATCACCTTCCTGTTGGGATTAGTGATCGTAATGCTTGGAGTAATTGGCGAATACTTGTGGCGCATTTTCGATGAAGTAAACAAACGACCCGAAGCGGTTGTAGAAGAGATATTGAAGAATGAGTAAGATTGTAATTTTTGGATTGTCTGCGCTGTACGCCACGTTATCCGTGGTCGGTGCGTCGTTGATTAAATTGACATTGAATACATGGGGCGTTGAACAACGCGGCTTGACCTCGGTCAAAGACTATTTCGCGTTCTTGTTTGAACCGAAGGTGTTTTTCGGAATGGGAATCATTTTCGTTTCGGCATTGGTGCTGTTCAAGGCACTTTCGCTAAGCGATTTCAGTTACGTAATTCCTGTTAGCGCTGCCGTGAATTTTATTTTAACTGCGACAGTGGCCGCAGTGTTTTTCGGTGAAAAATTAGCATGGACCAACATTGTTGGAATTGCTCTAATCATCGCAGGAGTTTTCGTGATTAATCTCAAAAAGGTATGAGCAGAATTCTTGTAACAGGCGCTGCGGGCTTCATTGGATCTCACTTGACAGATGCCTTGCTTGAAGCAGGACATGAAGTTATTGGATTCGATAATTTAACGAATGGAAAATTACGGAACCTTGAAAGTGCATTGGAGAACAATGCTTTTCAATTTGCTGAAGGAGATATTTGTGAGGAAGCCCAAGTGAATGAAATCATGAATGGAATCGATGTGGTGTATCATTTGGCTTGTCTCGGTGTTCGCCATTCCATTCACAGTCCTTTTGAGAATCATCGCGTGAATGCGGAAGGAACGATTCGCGTTTTAGAAGCCGCAAGACAAGAGAAAGTTTCAAAATTCTTTTATATCTCGACGTCTGAAATTTATGGAGACATTCAAACGTTTCCGATTGACGAGTTAGGCGTTCCGGCTCCGAAAACGGTTTATGGAAGTAGCAAGTTAGCAGGCGAGAACTATGCCTATTCATACAACGTGTGTTACGGACTTCCAACAGTCATTACCCGCATCTTCAACAACTACGGTCCTCGTGCGCATTACGAAGGCGACGCAGGAGAGATTATTCCGCGTAGCATTGTCCGCATGATGAACGGCGAAGCGCCAGTTGTCTTTGGAAAGGGCGATGTGACACGTGATTTCTTTTTTGTGAAGGATACCGCTCTCGCACTTGTTGGATTAATGCAGAATGAAAAAGCTGTTGGTGAAATCATAAACATTGGAACAGGCGTTGAAATTTCCATGAAAGAACTTATGGAAGTCTTGATTGAAGAAATGGAATTGAAAGACCGAATGAACATTCGGTTCGAAGATGATCGTCCGGCCGATGTCCCACGTTTGTGGGTGAATCCTTCAAAGTTCAGAGCACTGACAGGCTTTTCAAATGAGAAAGATTTCCGTGAAGGATTGAGAGAAACGATAGCATATTACCAAGCGTTAAATCAATCGAACGACTTGATGAAGGAAATAGAACTTCAAAATTGGAAGAAATGAAAATCCCAGTAGCAAAGCCCTATCTAGGAGTTGAAGAAGCACAATTGGCTTATGACACCATTCTAACGAACTGGGTGACCCAAGGTCCGCGAGTTGCAGAATTTGAAGAGAAGTTTGCGCGTTATGTTGGAAGTGAATATGCTGTGGCCGTGAGTAATTGCACTACGGCTTTGCATTTGTCTTTAATCGTCGCAGGCATTGGTCCCGGCGACGAAGTCATTTGTCCGAGCATGAGTTACATAGCAACCGCGAACGCAATTGTATACGTAGGAGCAACACCTGTTTTTGCGGAAGTGAAATCAGAGACCTACAACATAGATCCTGCTGATGTTGAGCGAAAGATTACTTCCAGGACGAAGGCGATTATCGGCGTTCATCAGATTGGACTTCCTTTCGAGATAGACGAAATAAAAACGTTATCCGCGAAGCACAGCCTCATCTTAATTGAAGACGCTGCTTGTGCCGCGGGTTCTTCCTACAAGGGAAATAAAATTGGCTCTCATTCAGATTTAGTTTGCTTTTCCTTCCATCCGAGAAAAGTAATTACAACGGGAGATGGCGGTATGATTACCACTTCGAATCCAGAATACGTCGAACGATTGAAGCGCCTTCGTCAACACGGAATGAGCGTGAACGATCGCGTTCGTCACCTGAGCGACAAAGTTATTGTTGAAGATCATTTGGAAGTGGGATACAACTACCGCATGACAGATATACAGGCAGCAGTGGGCATTCGTCAATTGGAAAAATTAGATTCCATCGTTGAAAGAAGAAGAGAAATTGCAGAATTCTATTTGAATGAATTAAAAGACATCGAATGCATTCGTTTGCCTTTCGAGAGTGAAAATGATTTCACTAATTGGCAATCCTTTTCCGTTTATCTAAAACCTACTTGTCCCATTTCAAGAAACGACCTCATGCAGAAAATGCTTGATCTCGGAATTTCAACACGAAGAGGAATCATGACGTCACACCGCGAAACAGCTTACAAAAATAGGGGAGTGGATATATCGCTTCCAGTTTCTGAAGACGCTGCCGATCGTAGCGTTGTACTTCCTTTGTACGTTCCAATGTCGCATGAAGAAATGGATTATGTGATGAAACATTTCAAAGCATGTTTGAATCAAGATTAAGCATTCCACTTTCGAATAAGGAAGAGCGGAATTTCATTTTTGCTATACTTGTATTTAAGTGTTTGCTTTTTGCTTATTTGTTTTTTCAATACACCAACTATTGGCAAGCAGGACCCGTTGAAGGCCTTGCTATTCATGCTGGAGATACATCGGGATATTTTGTTCCTGCTGAATCATTCGCGCAAGGTGCAGGTTATTCAAGCGTATGTCGAATGCCAGCATTCGTTCCGATTTATTCCTGGTTCAGTGCGTTGTTTAACCCTTATGCCGCTTACCACTTTGTTGTCGTTCTTCAGTTTTTGTTGAGTGTCTGCAGTGTTGTTTGGGTAGCGAGAATTGCAGGTCATTTAGCTCAGAACAAACGAGCCTATTACATTTCAGGAGTCATATACGCTTCTTCCTTGCTCATTGCGGTTTGGGAGCCGATGTTGCTTTCTGATAGTTTCGGAAATTCATTTTTAATTCTTGCGTTTTATCTCGTCATTCGATTCAAACAAGAATCGAAATGGAAAATGATTTTCTGGACTTCCCTGTTTTTAACCTGGTCTATTTTCTTCCGACAAATACATGTCCTCTTCATTCCAGTCTTGTATTTTTTAATGTTGAAGAAGGAAGTGTTTTGGAAAACAACAGTGCTCTTCGCTGCTCCAATTTTATTTGCGTTTGGAAGTTGGACAGCCTATAACTATTCGAAGACGAACCGTTTCATTCCACTCGTGGACTCGTTTTCTTCCTGTTACGGATATATGCCAGAGCAGTTGGTTGCTATTCGTGATTTGGTGATTGCATGGGGAGAAGATTGTCAGCCGTGGGTGCCGAATTCCGCTTCGAATTATTTAATTGCAAAAGACGGATGCACTCAAACTCCGTTAACTGAACGTCACTACACAACAGTGTACGGCGCAGCAGAAATGCAGCAATTGAAAGAAGATTATCAACTTTTCTATTATGAACTCGAAGGTGCTGCCAAAGACAGTGTGGGGAACGTAATACTTGCCAAGTCAAAGGTCTATCGAGAAGCATATGTGCACGAGCATCCATCGGATTATTATTTCGTTAATCGTTTGCGTTTGATGAAGCAGTTTTTGTTTCCAGCGCGAATCGATAACATTCCAGGACCCGCTTTTGGAAATATGAATTTTATTCAAAAGGGAGTGAAAGTTGGATCATACGCGCTCTTGTTGGTCGTGAATGCATTGGCGCTTATCCTTGTTCTTCCTGTTCTGTTGAAGAACGCTAGATCACGTTGGTGGTTGCTTTCAGGGTGGATGTTGTTCTTCGTTTTGGGAGGAGTGTTGGGATTCATTGAACAGCGCTATTTGGTACCGTGCTATTTCTTCTTTACGATTATTGTCGCAATAGGAATTTCCAGTTGGAAATTCAAGCGCAGCGCGTAAATTTGAAGAATATGCAAATCGTACTTTTTGAAGACCACTTGGTCAACTCATTTTTACCTCTTTCGCACACGAGAGCCCTGGCAGACTTATTCGCAGGAATGTATTCCGTGCGCGAACGTTGGCAATTGTATTTTGAAGGAGAATCGGTTTTTGTTCAGACGAGAGCGATTCTTCAAGACTTGTACGAAGCATGTCCAGCTGGTGAAACCGTATTCATCAACGCTAGATTAATTCCGAATCAAGACGCGGTGAGTGCCATTCAAAGTTTGAAGACGAATGAGGCGTTTTTCATTCACGATGTATGCGTTGCTGCGCGAGGTATGCACATGAATTGGGATACATTTGAGCACCGCGCTTGGACCTCAGAGGCGATGTGGTTGAATGGAATCACCGATTTGTTTTCAGTGAACGATTATTTAATTCGAGCCGATTTCGATTTAGTGAATAAAAATAACAACGCTGCGCCAAGTCAGCATTGTCGCGTTATTGGAGCAACTTCCAACTTATACATTCATCCAACCGCAAAAGTTTTAGATGCGGTGTTGAATGTTGAAGCTGGGCCTATATTCATCGATGCAGATGCTGAAGTCATGGAAGGAAGCATGCTTCGTGGACCACTTTACATTGGCAAGCATGCAGTGTTGAAGATGGGAACGAAGTGTTATGGCCCTTCTTCATTCGGAGAAGAATGTCGAATAGGAGGAGAAACTTCTAACGTTGTTTTTCATCCGTTCAGCAACAAAGGTCACGACGGATTTTTAGGCAATGCTGTAGTTGGTTCTTGGGTAAATTTTGGAGCCGATTCGAATTGCAGCAATTTGAAAAACAACTACAGTACCGTTTCCATTTCAAACGATTTAGATCGAAATGAATTCAATACAGGGCTTACCTTTTGTGGTGCATTGGTAGGTGATCATGCGAAGTTTGGAATTAACACCATGCTGAACACCGGTACCTACGTGGGTGTTGCTGCGAATGTATTCGCAGGTGACTTTCCGCCTAAATGTGTTCCTTCTTTTACGTGGGGAACAGGAAGTGTTGAGCATAATTTAGACAAAGCCATTCAAACAGCGGAACGTATGATGCACCGCAGAGGCAAGGAAATGTCAGCAGCTGAAAGAGCCGTATTGGCGCATGTATTTAAAATAACAGCCCCTTCTCGGTCATAAAGGCAGAAGAGAAAGCGTGGCATTGACATTGAAATTCGAGGCGTATGATGAACGAAGCAGATCCTTATTTTTTTTCTGACGAAGAAAACAATCACGAATATATTCCTCTCATTACAGCAGAGGACGAAGACAATATGGCGAATGAAGAGACTCCGGAAGTCTTGCCCATTCTGCCACTTCGAAACACCGTTCTTTTCCCGGGTGTAGTTATTCCAATTACGGTTGGAAGAGACCGCAGCATCCGATTAATTCAAGATGCGAACGCAGGCACCAAAACCATTGGGGTAGTTGCGCAGCGCAATGCAGATATGGAAGATCCTTCTTTTGAAGACCTTCATCACATAGGAACACAAGCCACCATCTTGCGCATGTTACGTATGCCCGATGGAAGCACCACGGTTATTCTTCAAGGTAAGAAGCGATTCTCTATTCAAGGATTGGTGAACACTGATCCGTATTTCGAAGCGCAAGTTTCGGCGTTTGAGGAGGTGAACAATCATTCGGAAAGCAAAGAACAACAAGCGCTTTTCGAATCGCTTCGCGATCATGCTTTGAACATCATCAATCTGTCTCCGGATATCCCGAGCGAAGCGGCTTTGGCGATTAAGAACATCAGTGGACTTTCGTTCTTGACGAACTTCATTTCTTCGAACATGAAGGCCGATGTTGAGAAAAAGCAAGAGCTGTTAGAGATTGCAGATTTAGATGAAAGAGCGAAAAAAGTGTTCGAGCATTTGCACAACGATTTGCAGATGTTGGAAATGAAGAAGGAAATTCAGAAGAAAGTTCACATAGATATTTCGAAGCAACAGCGCGAGTATTTCTTAACGCAACAAATCAAGCAGATTCAAGACGAGCTTGGAGCAAATCCTCAGAAAGAAGAAATTGACGCGAAGCGTGAAAAGGCCAAGCTAAAGCTATGGCCTGATAACGTTCGAGTTGCTTTTGAGAAAGAATTAGGGAAACTCGAACGTATGAACCCGCAGGTTGCGGAATACAGCGTGCAGTCCAACTATTTAGAGTTGCTGTTAGATCTTCCTTGGAACGAAACCAGTGAAGATAATTTCGACTTAATTCACGCTAAAGAAGTGCTCGATAGAGACCACTTCGGTTTGGAAAAAGTGAAAGAACGCATCCTCGAGCACTTAGCGGTTTTGAAAATTAAAGGCGATATGAAATCGCCTATCATCTGCCTATACGGTCCTCCAGGCGTAGGAAAAACTTCGCTCGGTAAAAGCGTGGCAGAAGCTTTAGGCAGAAAATATGTCCGCATGTCACTCGGTGGATTACACGACGAAGCGGAAATTCGCGGACATAGAAAAACATACATCGGCGCTATGCCAGGACGTATCATCCAAAACTTAAAGAAGGTCGGTACTTCGAATCCGCTTTTCGTTTTAGATGAAATTGATAAAATGGGACAAGGTGTTCACGGTGATCCAAGTTCTGCCATGTTAGAAGTTCTGGATCCAGAACAGAATCATGCGTTCTATGACAACTTCGTTGAATTGGAATACGACCTTTCAAAGGTGATGTTCGTAGCAACTTGCAACTCCCTTTCGTCGATTCAGCCTGCTCTTCGCGATCGTCTTGAGATTATCGAAGTAAACGGATACACGTTAGAAGAGAAGCTAGAAATTGCCAAGCGCCACTTGGTGCCGAAGCAATTAACCGAAAACGGACTCACAGAAAAGAATATCACCTTTACCGATGAGGTTCTTTCATTCCTGATTGAGTCGTACACCAATGAAAGTGGTGTTCGTGCTTTGGAAAAGCGCATCGGTAAAATGGTTCGTCACCGCGCGAAGCAAATGGCTTTCAAAGAGAAGTTTAAAGCTGCATTGACGAAAGAAGATGTTTCGAAGGCATTAGGTGTGAGCTATGAAAAAGATCGCTATGCCGACAACGATGTGGCAGGTGTGGTAACAGGATTGGCTTGGACGCCAACAGGTGGAGATATCTTGTTTATTGAATCGAGCTTAACCCAAGGCAAAGGCCGACTCACATTAACGGGTAATCTCGGAGATGTTATGAAGGAGAGCGCAACCCTGGCGTTGGAATATTTGAAAGCGCATTCAGAATTATTGGGCATGGAAGCGAAAGTGTTTGATGAAACGAATGTGCACATTCACGTTCCTCAAGGCGCCGTACCAAAGGACGGCCCAAGTGCAGGAATTACTATGTTAACGGCGCTTGCATCGGCCTTCACCAAACGAAAAGTAAAGAAGTACTTAGCCATGTCAGGAGAAATCACCCTGCGCGGAAAGGTTCTTCCTGTCGGAGGCGTGCGCGAAAAGATTCTTGCAGCGAAGCGCGCGGGTATAAAGGAAATTATCCTGTGCGATAAAAATCAAAAGGACATCGATGAAATCGACGAGCGCTATTTGAAAGGCTTGAAGTTTCATTTCGTGACAGATATGTACGAAGTTCTTGATAAAGCCCTTCTAAAAGAAAAAGCAAAGTAGTTCGTGAAATATATTCAGAACTATTTCGTTACTTGCAGGCCTGAATCATGAAAAAACAACTCGCAACTCTTGTTTTCTGCCTTGGCTCTATTTTGAGCTACGCTCAAGCGGGTACCTCTGTTTTTTCAGGAATTAATATTTTCGGTTCAGCACGTGTTGCAGCCATTGGAGGAAACGCAATAGCGCTTTGCAACAGCGACATCAATACCGCTGCCATCAATCCAGCTTTGATCGATTCGCTTATGGATCGGAAGTTGGCCATGAGCTATGTGCGTTATTTCGGTCAATCAAATTTCGGATATACATCGTACGGGTTTCACCCGGCTAAAAGTAAGTTTGCCTTTGCTGGAACACTTCAATATTTCGGATACGGTGAAAGTGCGCGCTTAGACGGTTTGGGAAATGACTTAGGTACATTCTCGTCAAATGAATACGCGTTAACACTAGGTGCATCTTACAAAGTAGATTCGCTTTGGAGAGTTGGACTTAATCTGAAGAATCTTTATTCTGTTTTCGACACATATTATTCATACGGTTTAGCCATAGACGCGGCAGCAACGTATTACCAACCGCGGAAGAATTTCGCTGCAAGTTTTGTCTTGAAAAATGTGGGCATGCAACTGGTGACTTACCGCGAAAATTCTCGCGAGAAACTGCCTTTAGAATTTCAAATTGGAATTAGCAAGCGTCCGAAAAACGCGCCATTCCTCTTTCACATCACCTATGAAAACGTTCAGAGATGGAACGTCAAATTCACAGACCCGAACGCGGTTGTCATTGTTGATCCGTTGACAGGACTTCCCGTAGAAGACCAAACATGGGAATTTGGAGATTTGCTTATGCGTCACATTGTGGTAGGAACTGAAATTATTTTAGGAAGTAATGTGCGCATTGGATTAGGATACAACTACAGACAGCGGAAAGAACTTTCAATTCCAAATAGACCGGCAACAGCTGGACTTTCGTTAGGGACTACCGTGAACTTTAAAAAGTTTCAGTTGAGTTACGGCAGAAGTATCTATCATGTGGCTGGTGGTTCAAACCACCTTACCTTCACCACACAACTATAAATTGTTGCTATTTGTGTAATTCACAAGAGAGCAGTAGATTTACAACTTCAATTTAATTTTATGAAATTCAAACCAGGCGTATTATCCGGTGACGAAGTTACCGAGGTGTTGAACGATGCAAAAGCTCATGGCTATGCATTGCCAGCAGTAAATGTCATTTCCACAAACAGTGTGAATGCAGTTTTAGAAACTGCTCGCGATTTGAATTCGCCGGTTGTTATTCAATTCAGTAACGGAGGAGGTGCCTTTTATGCAGGTAAAGGTCTCGACAATAAAAATCAAGAAGCTGCTGTATTGGGCTCTGTGAGCGGTGCTCACCACGTTCACTTAATGGCGAAGGCTTATGGTGTTCCTGTAATTATGCACACTGACCATTGCGCAAAGAATTTGCTTCCTTGGATGGATGGTATGTTGGAGCACGGAATGGCGCATTTCGAAAGAACGGGTCGTTCGTTGTTTAGCTCACACATGTTGGATTTTTCTGAAGAGCCTCTTCATGAAAACATTGAATTGAGCGTTGAGTATTTCAAGAAGATGACTCAGATGGGAGTGACGTTGGAAATAGAATTAGGAGTAACCGGAGGGGAAGAAGATGGTGTTGACAACAGCGATGTAGACAGCAGTAAATTGTATACGCAGCCGGAAGAGGTAGCATATGCCTACGAGCACATGAACGCGGTTTCAAATCGCTTTACCGTTGCCGCTGCTTTCGGAAATGTTCACGGTGTATACAAGCCGGGTAATGTGAAGTTGTCTCCAATTATCTTGAACAACTCTCAGGAGTATATTCAAAATAAATTCAACACCGGTGAGAAGCCAGTGAACTTTGTATTCCACGGTGGAAGCGGTTCTTCACGTGAAGAGATTCGTGAAGCCATTTCATATGGCGCTGTGAAAATGAATATCGATACAGATATGCAATGGGCATACATGGTGGGAATTCGCAATTACATGTCTAGCAAATCGGCTTACTTGCAAAATCAAATTGGTAATCCGGACGGCGACGATAAACCGAACAAGAAATTCTATGACCCTCGCGTATGGTTACGCGAAGGAGAAAAGGAATTCGTGGCTCGTTTGAAGCAAGCTTTCGAAGATTTAAATGCAGTGGGACGTAACGCGTAATTAGCGAGTTACTGCAATTGCTTTCACAACTACGGCGTTTTCATTGCTTAATCGCAATTGATAAACGCCGTTTTCGTATCTGCTTAAATCAATAACATGCAAGGACTGATTATTCAGTTTTTGAGTGGAGAGAAGTTTACCCGTATTATCGAAAATGGTGAGGTAAGTATTCTCTGTTAAATAATCCCACTGGATGTTTACTAAATCACGCGTAGGGTTTGGATAAATATGCAGGGTTGAAGCAATGATTTCCTGAACAGAAACATCTACGCTCACAGCATAAAACTGAGTGCTTTCGCAGCCATAGGCATTCGCCCAAGTCATTTGAATTTCACCAACCCCCGTAATAAATTGATCCCAAACCACTTCAATGACATTCGTTCCTTGTCCAGATAAAATTGTTCCCCCAGTCACAATCCAATTGTACGTGTAGTCGGGAAGTGAAGCCACAGCGTATGAATACGTGTTGTTGTAAACAGCATTTGGTTCACCAGAAATAGTTGGAATCTGAGGCTCTGGATATTGTTGAACGTTTACTTCTGCATACGAAGTACATCCGTGAATATCAGTATGGGTTAATCCATAGATTCCAGCTTCTACAATATAAATGGTGTCAGAAATATCCGTGGTAGTCCATAAATTTCCACCAACATAACTTGACCAAAGCGGTGAAGGAACGTTTTTGCAAAAGAACAAATCGCCGCCAATAATCGGCGCAGCTGGCGGGTCGTAAGAATTCACATAAACGGTGTCGTGACTAGCACACAAATCTTCGAATGAATAAGTGTAGGCGTAGCTTCCTGCCAAAATAGGAATTACGGTTCCTTCTGCAGTTACACCAAAGCCACTCCAGTTGCCACCTGCTGGTGAAGCATTCGCTGCAAGATCAATCATATCGCTTGGCATACACACATTCACATCAGGTCCAGCAGTCATTTGCAATGGCACTTCAATTGTATAAAAAGTGGAATCAACATTGGTACATCCATTGCCATCTGTATACGAATATTGCAAACCGAACGTTCCTTCGGTTGCAGGAGCAAAGGTGTTGTTCGAGACATTTATTCCTGTCCAAGTTCCTAAAGCGGGACTTCCGCTCAATTCAAATGGACCATTCGAAATACAAACAGAAGTATCTACAGCAGCTGTAACGATCGGTAGTTCAAAGACAGTAATGCTAATGGAATCTGTGTCAGTGCATCCGAATTCGTTCGCTACAAGCAATTCAATGATATCGGTTTGAATCACGGAAATGGTTGTGTCGTTAGAGCCTGTTGACCAAGTTGGAATGTCGTAAGCAGACGTTAACTGGACTTCGCTTCCTAGGCAAAAAGACGTAGGACCATTCGCCACAATTGTCGCAACAGGATTCGGATTTACAACGACTGTTGTCGGAGTAGAAGTCGCCGAGCAATTGAATTCATTGGTCAGTGTTACAGTATAATCTCCCGCAGTATACGCGACGATTGTACTGTCAGATGAGTTATTATTCCACAAATAAGACTCATCAAAACTACTGATAAGTGTTACGCTGTCTCCTTCGCAGAATGTGGTTGACGACAATGGTGTAATGAATGGACTTGGAAGTGGATTTACCGTTATTGAAATTCCCGCGGAATTAGCAATGCAATTGTCTGTGTTGGTCACTGCGACAGTATAAATGCCAGTTGTGTCTACGGTTATAAATGAAGTTGTATCACCTGTATTCCAAAGATAGGCGGTGCCTGAATTGGCTGTCAAAACAGCTGATGTGTCAGCACAAAACACTAAAGGGTTAGTGGTTGAAATGGTTGCTGTAGGGTTTGAAACAGAAATAGAAATGGAAGACGATGCGTTGGAAGTTCCTGCAGTTGCGGTGCAGGTGTAGGTTGTGGTTGCAGCTGTTGGAGAAATCGTAAGTGTGTTTCCAATAGTGCCATCATTCCAAATGTATCCTGTGGTAAACGGATTGTAAACGGCAGTCGGTAAAGACGTTCCTGCGAAAGTTCCAATTTGCGGAATGATTACTGATGGAAATGTAACGCCAGAAGTTACTCCCGGCGCTGCGATGGTGATAGCCGGACTTGAAGCGATGGTGCTAAAATTAGCCTGGGTGCCCATGTCGAAGGGCATATGAACCACAACGTTCTGCATGTTGGTTGAAATAAGTTTTCTATTGTATATGGCGTTGATGTCAGATGCTGAAAGAGCTATTTTCCAAACGCGGAATTCATCGATTTGTCCCAAAAAACCATCGTTCGGGTCAGCGTCAATTCCACCAAGTGCAGGATAGAAGTTTCCTAGGTTAGGTCTCAAGGCTACGGTAAGAGGCACGCCATATCCGTTATTGGCATAGTTACTTCCATTCAATCTGCTTCCAATGGAAACACCGTCAATAAATAACTCGAAATTATTAGAAGTATACACCACAGCACAATGATGCCATCCGATCAAGTTCGTTGCATAAGTCAACCTTGCAGCAGAGAATTGATGGCTTTGTTCCATTACAGAAATGCCGTTCACACCAACGGAAATTCCAGATGATCGACGCTGCGTAGTGCTGAAAATACTTTGCGGGTATACGGCATAGTTCTGACCGGATTGTCCATCATAAATACCAATGCCGTCGACGTGCTCAGGAAGCAAAATAATGGAATCGGGAGTGTTGAACCAAAATTCATAGGTAAATGTTCCAATGGTTTGCTGCTGCACGTTGCTCAATACTATAGCTTGGTTGGAAGTTCTTGGGAAATTTAGCACACGATTTGGAAGGTCAGCAGTTGCCGTTAGCGTTGCGCTTTCTCCCGGACACAAGACCATATCGTTGGAAGTAATAGTCAAACTTTGTGCATGAGTGAATGAACAAATCAGACTCAATGACAATAAGAAAAGATACTTTTTCATAAATAAAAATGGTAGTCAAATATAAGCAACACAAATGCCTATTCAGTGATTACAAGTGTATTAAGGTTGTGTGAAAAAAAATGCAAATCTTGGATTCGTTAATCACGTCCATATCTTGGATGAAAGAGTTGAATCTCTTCCTTTAGTCGAGAGCGATCAATATGCGTATAGATTTCGGTCGTTGTAATACTGGAGTGGCCTAGCATTTCCTGAACAGCTCGCAAATCGGCGCCGGCTTCAACCAAATGGGTCGCAAATGAATGTCGAAAAGTATGCGGACTCACTTGCTTGTGAATGCCGAGTGCAACACAGTTTTCGCGAATGATGGTGAAAATGTACATGCGGCTTAGTTTCTTCCCTCTTCGATTTAAAAAAACGTAGTCTTCATGTCCGGGAGCCAGTGGCATGTGATTACGCATTTGCTCGAAATAATATTGAATCCATTTCATGGCTTCTTCTCCAATTGGAACGAAACGCTCTTTGTTCCCTTTTCCGACAATCCGAAGCAATTGATCGCTCACGCGCATTTGAGAAATTTTTAAATCAGTTAATTCGCTTACGCGAAGTCCACAACTGTATAGCGTTTCGAGAATGGCTCTGTTCCTGGTTCCCTCTGGTTTGCTTAAATCGAAGTGCTCAATGATTGAAACGACTTCGTCAACACTTAAGACATCGGGGAGTTTCCGGGAGGTACGAGGCATTTCAATAAATTCCATTGGATCCACTGAAATGAGTTTTTCCAAGGTTAGGTATGAAAAGAATCCTTTGAGTCCGGAGATAATCCGAGACTGACTGGTTGCTTCAAGCCCTAATTCATGAAGAAATTTAAGAAAGGAAGTAATGGTCTCGTGAGTGATAGAAGAAATCGAGACGCTCTCGGTGAACTGTTCCAATTTGCTCACATCTTTTAAATAGGCAGAACGTGTAGCTTCCGACAAGGATTTCTCCAATCGCAAGTAGATGTCAAATCCCTTTTTTAATCCAGCCCAACTCATTGCACGAAGATAGACAAAACGAAAAACCCTCGCGAACGAGGGTTTTTCAGACTAATTACCTAAACAAATTCTAATTAACCAAAACTACTGGTAACCGTTGTTACTCGGCAGTATACTTAAATATTGTAATGTGCGTAGCACGTATATTCACAATCTCTAAGCGTTCTTAGACATGACAAACTTATAACGTCATTTGAGGTGATGTAAGTTTGGTTTTTCGACTTATAAACAGAGGAATGTGAAACGGGGCTTGTATTTTTAGAAAATTCATGTATATTTGCACTCGTTTTAACAAAGAATACAGAATATGAAACCAGGAATACACCCAGAATCTTACCGTTTGGTAGTTTTCAAAGATATGTCTAACGAGCACGCTTTCTTAGGAAAGAGCACTTGTAATTCAAAAGAAACCATCATGTGGGAAGATGGAAATGAATATCCTGTAATCAAATTAGAGATTACATCTGCTTCGCACCCGTTTTATACTGGTAAGATGCAATTAGTAGATACTGCAGGTCGTATTGACAAGTTCAAGACGCGCTATGCAAAATTTGAGAAAAAATAATAATCATCACCGCTTACAAAGAAAAGCCACTCAAGCGAGTGGCTTTTTTTTTACTCAGTCCTTTAAAAACCTTGTACTTTTGTACTCCGTATGAAAAACGCCGAAACAGCCCATCAATTGCTTCATTCAGCATTGAAGAATGTCTTTCAAAATAACTTCCAAATGGAAGTTTCTGACAGTGAAATTGTCATACAAAAGACGCGCAAAGAATTTGAAGGAGATCTTACCTTGGTTATTTTTCCTTGGGTGAAGAAAATGGGGAAATCGCCGGAGGCTGTTGGACAAGCCATTGGAGAAGGACTTCAGCAAGAGATCCCTTCCATTGTTCGATTCAATGTGGTGAAGGGTTTTCTGAATCTGTATTTCAATGATAATTTTTGGGAAGGTCAGTTCGAGAATGTTCTTCAACAAGAGAATTTTGGATTGGCTCCTGCGAATTCAAAGCCAAGAATCATGGTGGAGTACTCTTCACCAAACACCAATAAACCGCTGCACTTAGGTCACCTTCGAAATATATTTTTGGGGTATTCAGTTTCGGAAATTTTCAAGGCGAATGGTCATTCGGTTACCAAGGTTCAAGTCATAAACGACCGTGGAATTCACATTTGCAAAAGCATGATCGCTTGGCTCGAGTCGGGTGCCAATGAAACGCCAGAGTCTTCAGGAATGAAAGGCGATAAGTTGGTCGGAAAGTATTACGTGGAGTACGATAAGAAGTTCAAGGCACAAGTGGCCGATTTGATTGCTTCAGGATTAAGCAAAGAAGACGCTGAGACGCAGGCCCCCATTGCAGTTGGTGCTCGAGAAATGCTGTTGAAGTGGGAAAACAAAGACGAAGCAACATTGTCCTTGTGGTCGAAAATGAACGGTTGGGTTTACGCTGGATTCGATGTGACCTACAAGACCATGGGTGTCGACTTCGATAAGTTGTATTATGAAAGCGATACCTACATTCTAGGAAGAGACGAAGTGATGAAGGGATTGGAAAACGGTGTGTTTTTCAAGAAAGAAGATGGAAGCATTTGGATTGACTTGACAGAAGAAGGATTGGATGAAAAAGTTGTTCTTCGTAAAGACGGAACAGCCGTGTACATCACACAAGACATTGGCACAGCTATGCTGCGCTTCCGTGATTATCCAGATTCGTCTTCCTTGGTTTATACCGTTGGAAACGAACAGGACTATCATTTCAAGGTTCTTTTCAAAATATTGAAAAAATTAGGCTTGGAACAAGCCGAGAAGTGTTTCCATTTGAGCTACGGAATGGTTGAACTTCCAGAAGGTAAAATGAAAAGTCGTGAAGGAACGGTGGTAGATGCAGACGACCTCATGGCTGAAATGAAGCAAGTGGCGAAGGAAGTTGCGGAAGAGCAAGGAAAGCTAGACGGATTATCAAATGAAGAGAAAGATCACTTGCATCACATCATTGGAATGAGCGCATTGAAGTACTTCTTGCTTCGCGTAGACCCGAAGAAAAGCATGCTCTTCGATCCGAAAGAAAGTATCGATTTCAACGGGAACACAGGTCCGTTCATTCAATACGGATACGTGCGTACACAAGCCATTTTAAGAAAGGTGGAAGGGGAGTTGAGTGCGGTAAATTACAGCGGAGAACTGCACGAAGCAGAAAGACAATTGATAAAACAATTGTTGGATTTGCCAACTGCATTCGACGATGCAGCCAAGACCTACAATCCATCTGTTCTTGCGGCATACACTTACGATTTAGTTCGCGACTTCAATAGTTTTTATCAGCAATGTGCAATTCTTCGCGAACCTAACAACGAATTAAGAGTTTTCCGTTTAGCACTCACCAAGCAAGTAGGTGAAGTGGTGAAGAAAACGATGAACGTACTGGGAATTGAAATGCCCGAAAGAATGTAATTATGTCAACAGTTGAAGTGAAATTGAACAGTATTGAAGAAGCCATCGCCGATTTTAAGAACGGCAAAGTGGTTATTGTTGTTGACGATGAGAATCGTGAAAATGAAGGCGACTTCATTGCGCCGGCAGAAATCGTGACTCCTGAAGTCATAAATTTTATGACGAAGTTTGGCCGAGGATTAATCTGTGTGGCCCTTACTCAAGAGCGCTGCGAAGAGTTGAATTTGGAACTTATGGTTTCAAACAATACCGACCCGCACAAAACGGCATTCACCGTATCTGTTGATTTAATTGGAAATGGATGCACAACGGGGATTAGCGCACACGATCGTTCGAAAACCATTCAAGCGTTAATTGATCCGAATACGCGTCCTGAAGATCTCGGAAGACCAGGACACATTTTTCCTTTGATTGCGAAGGAAGGCGGTGTGCTTAGAAGAACGGGACACACTGAAGCAACAGTGGATTTAGCCCGTTTGTGCGGAATGAAACCAGCCGGAGCGTTGGTGGAAATCATGAACGACGATGGCACCATGGCTAGACTTCCGCAATTGCTCGAAATTGCGAAAGAATTGGATTTAAAAATCATTTCCATTGAATCGCTTGTTGCCTATCGTCTTCAACGCGAAACGCTCATTGAAGAGACGCGCAAAGAATCTAGGAATTGGATGGGAATGGACGTTGAGATTGTTCACTTCGCAAGTGAGTCACATCAGCGCAATCATGCAGCTCTGAAGTTTGGAAATTGGAGTGAAGGTGAAGCTATTCCTGTGCGTGTGCAAGCGGTTTCATCGTATGGTGATTTTATTGATGTTTTGCTTCAACAACACAATTCGCTAAACAAGGCTCTTGAAACCATTCAATCAGAAGGAAAAGGTTTACTGGTGTTGTTGGAAAATGAAAAAAGAAATAACGACGAGCGTGATTACGGAATTGGTGCGCAAATCATTCGTGCATTGAACGTTTCAAAAATGAAATTAATATCGTCTTCACAAATCAAGCGAAGTGCGTTGGAAGGATACGGTTTAGAGATTTCTGAATACATTACGCTTTAATATTGAAAGTATGATTTTGCCAGTTATTGCATACGGAGATCCCGTATTGAAAAAGAAAGCGGAAGAAATTGATGAGAACTATCCGAATCTAAAGGAGCTTATCGACAACATGTTTGAAACCATGTATGCTTCCAACGGAGTTGGAATAGCGGCTCCACAAATTGGAAGATCTATTCGTTTGTTTGTGATTGATGCATCTGCTGTGGCAGAGGGAGAAGACGGAGATCCGTCTTGCGAAGACTTCAAACGAGTTTTTATCAATCCAATCATCTTCGAAGAATCAGGAACAGAATGGTCGTGCGAAGAGGGATGTTTGTCGATCCCTCGAATTCGCGAAGAAGTGAAGCGTAAACCGAAATTGAAGATCGAATATTACGACGAGAACTGGGAGTTGTACGAAGAAGAGTTAGAAGGTTTCGCAGCACGCGTTGTTCAGCATGAATACGATCACATTGAAGGAATCTTGTTCACAGATCGCATCAATCCATTGCGCAAGCAATTGCTGAAAGGAAAGCTTCGCGATATTCAAAAAGGAAATATTTACACGGACTATAGAATGAAATTTTACAAAGGATGAGAACATTATTTTTTATCGCAATCTCTGCAATGCTTTTCGCTTCATGCGGAAACCAAACAGCGGAAGCTCCAAAGGAGAAGAAGATTAATGGAGATTCATTGTTGAAAGTGGTAAATGATTTCGATGCAAACATCAAAGCTGGAAATCCAATTGTAAAAATGTCTCGTGAACAATTAAAGGGAGTTGTCAGCGCCTACAAAGAGTTAGCGCTTATTACGACCGACCGCAATACGCAAGTAATGTATTTTGAAAAGGCAGGTAGCATTAGCGGAGAAGCCCATTTTAACGAAGAAGTAAAGAGTTGCTTTGAAAGTGCATTCGCACTGGAAAGTAATCCTGAGAAGCTTGCAGAACTTCACTACACCTATGCATTCATAAACGACGCTAAGCTGAAGCAATTCGATATCGCTCGACAAGAATATCAGCTGCTAATCACAGATTTCTCAACTTCGTTTTGGGCGGAACAAGCCAAAATGGCTTTGGAAGTTTTAGGGAAAACAGACGAAGAAATTTTAGCGGCGTTTAAGGAAAAGAATAAACTCTAATTCGTAAGTTTGAGGTATGACTTACCTCAAATACTTATTGGCTTTCTTGCTTCCTGCATTGGCTTTTTTGGGTTTTCAATTGGGAAGTTTTTATTCTTATTTCACCTTGCTTTTTGCCTTTGGTCTAATTCCTTTTTTGGAATGGCAATGGAAGCCCAATCATTCGAATGCACAGGCCGATGAGGTGAAGAACAGATCTTGGTTTAAAGCGTTATTGATCGTGACGTTGCCTGTTCAATGGTTCTTACTCTATAATTATTTTCAAGCGCAGTTGAGTCTAAATACCGACACGCTCTCAACAATTGGAAATGTCACTGCCATGGGCATTATGTGCGGAGTATTCGGAATCAACGTAGCGCACGAATTGGGACATTCACCGAAGAGTTTCGATAGGTTGGTTGCACGTCTGCTCTTAAGCACTTCTCTGTATATGCATTTTTATGTAGAGCACAACAAAGGACATCACAAGTGGGTGGGAACTCTTCAAGATCCGGCCACGGCGCGAAAGAACGAAACTATTTATCGGTTTTGGTTACGCGTAATACCCATGAGTTACCTATCTGCATGGAGGATTTCTTCTTTAGAATGCAGAAGAAAGAACCGCTCTTTTATTTTTCATGAGACTTTTATCTACACATTCATTCAATTACTCGTTTGTATTCTTTTATTTGTTTGGAATCCTTGGGCACTTGTGTTCTTTGTTATCTCTTCAGTGATTGGAATGTTGCTTTTGGAATTAGTCAATTACATCGAGCATTACGGTTTAACGCGTTCAAAAGTGAATGAAAACAGATACGAATTAGTAGCTCCAGAACATTCTTGGAACTCTGATCATATCTTAGGCAGGGCAGTATTGTTTGAATTAAGCAGACATAGTGATCATCATGCGAATCCAGAACGACCTTACCAATCACTTCGCTCATTGGAGACCTCGAAACAGTTGCCCTTTGGATATCCAGCAATGATGGTATTGGCCTTGTTTCCAGTAAGATGGTTTCGTGTGATGAATCCTCTTTTAAAGGATTGAAAAGAAAATGAAAAAAAAGTCTTGTGGAATAGCAAGTTCTTTTTATTTTTGCAATCCAAAAGTTCTTTATAGTTAAGCGAGAGTAGCTCAGTTGGTAGAGCATAACCTTGCCAAGGTTAGGGTCGCGAGTTCGAGTCTCGTCTCTCGCTCAAGTTTTAAAAAAGCCTGATTGATTGTCAGGTTTTTTTTTATCTGAGTGTTTTGCCCGGATGGTGGAATCGGTAGACACGCAGGACTTAAAATCCTGTGGCCATTGCGGTCGTGTGGGTTCAAGTCCCACTCCGGGTACATTAGCGAGCAATCGCGCAAACTAAATCCTTGAAATTATTCAAGGATTTTTTTATTTAAACATGGAACCAACAACCAATCCAATAGGACTGCTAAATGCCTTGCGCGGAGTCGCCGCTTGGATGGTATGTATGTTTCATTCCGCCTTTATTATTCAACCGTTTTATCCGGAGTTTCATCATTTACTTGATTGGGGACAAGAGGGCGTTTATGTCTTCTTTGTCATTAGCGGTGTTGTCCTTCCATGGTCCATGGAACAAGGAAAATACAGCTTCAAGAATCTCGATAAGTTTTTGTTGAAGCGAATCGTGCGATTGTATCCACCATTCGTAATCTCGGTGTTGGTTTTCGTTGTAGGTATATGGATCATGAAGGACAATCGTTCGTTTTACGATGTCGAAATCATGCAACGCTTTATCGACAGCGTTACTTTCCAAGTACCTTTCAAAGAATCGAAATGGGTGATAGAGGTATACTGGACATTGTTCGTAGAGTTTCAGTACTACATATACCTTGCGCTGATATTCCCTTTCCTTGCGAGCAATAAGCTGTCAATTCGATTAATCGCTTATTACGGCACGCTCGCACTGACCTTCCTCTCGCATGAGTTCGCCCCGATGCACACAAAGGAAAATGTATTCTTCCACTTACCAGTATTTGCGCTAGGATTCTCGCTTTTCCTTTACTACAAAAAGAACATTTCAAAAATTGAATTTTGGAGTGGAGTTATCATTTCTCTTGCCGTTGGTTTATTCAACATATATGATCAACTGCATTTGGGAACGCATATCACCATTGTGGCTGGACTAACCTTCTTTGCTATTTATTTTATCAAGCGCGGTCCAGTCTGGTTGAATTTCTTGGGAGATGTTTCCTACGCTTATTATTTGTTTCACCTCTTTTTCGTTTCATTTATTTACGGAAAATTCTATCACGAAGCACAAGACCCAAAACTGGTTTGGGTGGTTTTCGTGGCCATTCAAGCCTATGCGGTTTTGGGTGCTTGGATAATGTATCACCTGGTAGAAAAACCATCATTGGCTTGGACAAAAAAGATTCGTTACCGCGCGTAGGAACATTTCAGTAACTCTGTTGTTGTTGCTTTCATGAAAGTATATCGTTTATCTACAGAGACATTTATTCCAGGTTCATTAGATACCATTTGGAATTATTTCGCAACGCCTATTAATTTGAATGAAATGACTCCTCCGGACATGAGTTTTGAAATTCTGACCGATGTGGAGGGAGTGAAAATGTACGCGGGAATGATTATTCAATACAAGGTGCGCCCCTTGCTAAATATTCCTATGGGATGGACGACGGAAATTACACATTGTGAAGAAGGAAAGTACTTCGTCGATGAACAGAGATTCGGCCCCTATGCTTTGTGGCATCACCAGCACCATTTTGAAGCTGTTGAGGGTGGAGTGAAAATGACAGACACCGTGCATTACGCCATTGGAATGGGCATTCTCGGAAAGATCGCTTACGCTGTCTATGTTAAGAAACGTTTGGAAGGAATTTTTTCCTACCGTGAAAAGCGCGTGAAAGAAATTTTCGGTTAATGAGAAACAACTAGTTTCTTCACTTCCATATTTTCTTCCGTTTGAATTTCAACATAAAATATTCCTGAAGAATAATTCGAAGTATTCAGTTCGAAACGAACGCTTCCGTTAACGAAGTAATCTTCTATCTTCCTTCCACCCAAGTCATACACGCGAATGCGCTCAATGGCTTTATTTGAAGAAATAGAGCAGTTGTTCTGCGTTGGATTCGGATAAAGAAGAATGCCAGTGTTTTCTTCGTTTGTTTCAATAACGTTTCTGTCGTTATTTTCAGATGTAAATCCAGATAGCGGAGCAATACACATCGTGTATGTATTTCCGTAGCTTCCTGCGCCGTAAGAGAAAACAGGAGCACAGTCTACCGCGTAACTTGTTCCGTATTCCAATAACGAAACATTTCCAATATTCAAATAGTTCGTGGCGTTCAATACGTTATGCTGAATTGGATTGCCAACAGGGTTTCCAGAGGTGTCTAGTTTTTGAAAGCGCCACGTCCATCCGCTAGCTCCAAACACAAAGGGCGTTCCGCCAATAAATGAAACACGCGGTTTCGTGGTCACGATGCAGCGGTCTGTAAATCGGAGGACAGAGAGCGGTTGATTTGTAATTGTGATCGTGCAAAGTGAAGAGGAGGGCATTGTTATCACTTCTGTTTGCCCCGCACCATTGGTCAATGTGTAAACGTTGCTAACGGTAATTTCATAGTTCGAATTGAAATGCAAACTAGGGAAAACAGAACTTAAAATAAGTTGAGGAGTGCTTTGGTTTTTTACGGCATTCTGACCAAGGCCAGTTCCTGAAGTTCCATGCAATTGAAAACGATACGACGCTCCGCTTGCTGGTTGCGCCTTAAAGAACTGTCCCATACTGAAATTAGAACTTGGGTTGTTCCCACAAGCGCCATTCTTTAATTGACGAACGGAGAGCGAGAAAGCGCCAGTTCCAAGAAGATTGTTTTCAGAGATTATTCCAACGAAATAAGTTTGCCCCGCTGTAAGATTAGATGCATTCAAAATCTCACTTCCTGTTGAGGTTAAATCTTCAGAGTCGATGAGTTCAAAGTTCGCATTTCGAAGTTCGATTCGAATGTTTTCTGCACTCGTTACTGAAACGCTTGCACCTGCGGTGAGTGCAGTAAACCTTCCCCATTTATCGTGCTTGTTCAGGTTGTTAGAGCCGAAAGCTGCAGTCGGCGTGCTATTGGCGAGGGTTCCGTTCCATGCATTCGCGATAGGGAAGTAGGTGGAATTAATCAGGAATGCATTGCTCGGATCTTCACCAATACTCGGACAAATCCATGAAGCAGTTGTATTGAATGAATCACTCGTTAATGCATCAATCCAAATGGAATATGACATTCCACTGGTCAAATACATGTAGAAATTTCCGTTGTTGTTTTCTAAACAAGTAGCGTTTGAGTAATTGCAAGTCCCATCGTTTTCCTTAAAAGAAACAGCAACGTTTGTTGCGTTTGAATTAAGGTTTAAGGTATAAGTGCCTGTTAGAGTAGGAGTGTAGTTGAAAACAAATTCACGTCCAGACGCGCTTCCACAGTTATTTTCCGAAAGCGATCCGTTACCTCCGAAAATCAAGGTATAGGCGCTTCCACAATTGAAGTCGGGCGTGAATTGACAATTCGGAGCAGACCAATTGGTAGTGAATGAAATTCCGTTGCTCCATAAACTGTGATCTACAATCCCACAGTCTTGTCTTACGTAGGCGTAGTAGGTTGTGTTTTCTTGTAAATTAGAAAGGGGAGTTGCTGTAAAGGGCACGCCATATATTGTGGCGTTCGTGATGCTCTGAGAATTAATGTCAGTTCCTAAGTTGGTTGTCGTAAGTAGGATATCAAACGCTCCTGTTGCATTCAATGAAGTCCATTGAAGAAAAGCATTTGCAGAACCAATGTTCGAAACGCTTGCTGAGAGAGGTGTTGAACAAGTCGGATTGCTCAAGCAGAATGTGAAATCTCCAGAGGCATTTTGAAGGCTGAAAAATTGAAGGTAGTACGTGTTACCTGCTGTTAATCCTTCAATTACGGTTCCTCCAGCGCTAGACGCATTTGCGCTGCAAAAGACAGAGCCGAAGTTTCCGCAAGTGCCATCGTAAACAGCAACACCAATGTCTGCGGTGTAATTTGCATTTAAGACCAATTCAATGTCACTGTCAATGGGTGAGAAGGTATACCAAACATCAGACAGTGTGTTAAATGCCGAAAAGCACGTGGGTTGAATATTCGATGCGGTGGCGCAAGACGTAGAGCCTGATGTGTAATTGGTGCAAGCTGCATTGCTCACAGACCCTAGAGAGATAGGGTCGTTACAATTGTCATTGGATGGCGAGGTGCACAGCGGCGCGCATGAACAGTTTAAGGTGAAATTGTAAATGGAATTTGGCTGCGTATTGGCATGCACACGAATGAAATAATTTGTTCCGTCAAGAGCATTGAAAGAGATGTAGGATGAAGAGCCGTTCGTTTCACACAATGGATTATCGTCATTTGCTGCAACGCAACTAAGGCTTAAACAGTCGCCAGAATAAACAGAAATCTGAGTGTCAAAAAGCGACGCTCCGCAGGTCGAAAGTGTTACGTAGGAATTGTTTCCTGTGTATGAATACCAAACACCTTCCTCTCCATTTCCTTGAGTCAAGCAATTTGGAACATTGTCAGAGGTAGCGCCATTAAGTGTTCCTGAAAGCGCAGAGTTGCAAGAAATATTTTGAGCGTTAATACATTCGTCGTTAGATGGGGCAGGAGCAGGGCAATTCACAACAATAGAGCCGGCTAAATTTTCAGTACTGCTTTGAACGTCAATGCAAAAGACATAGACTTGTCCAGTAGTCAAGTATATAAAATCAGTTGTTGCGTTTCCGACATAGATTCCGAGGCAATTCCATGTGTTTCCCAAACACTCGCCGTAACGCATTTCGTAGCTGGTTGAAGTACCCGCGAATTCTTCAATCTGGATAAAATAATTTCCTGAAACAGTTGGCTCAAAAGCGTAATAAGTTTCATTTCCCTCATTTTGAAACCCACAATAGCTGAAGTTGTCGTTACCCACGCCGGCATTAATGAGCATGCTCCAAGGGCTTCCGCATTGCAAGGTGTTCGCCACAGAACAATCAATTTGTCCTTTCGATGTAAAAGAAAGACAAAGAAGGATGTTCAAGGCAATGAATGAAATTATCTTTTGCATAAGCGCGTGTTTTGGCTAGTCTAAACTAACGAATTTTGAGATGAAAAGTTACTTTAAGGTGTATTCTTTTACACGCAAAAAAGTGAATAGCGCCTTTCGGGCGCTATTCAAATGATAATTGGCTATCGTGTTAGTTTTTTGTACTTAATTCGGGTAGGTCCAGTGTCGCCCAGACGCTTTTTCTTGTTCTCCTCATATTCCGAGTAAGACCCTTCGAAATAATACACCTGAGAGTCACCTTCAAAAGCGAGGATATGCGTACAAATACGATCCAAGAACCAACGGTCGTGACTGATAACAACTGCACAACCCGCGAAATTTTCGATGCCTTCCTCTAACGCACGGAGTGTATTCACATCAATATCGTTGGTCGGCTCATCGAGCAAAAGAACGTTGGCTTCTGTTTTTAAAGTCATGGCCAAGTGCAAACGATTGCGCTCTCCACCTGATAATACGCCGCACTTCTTTTGTTGGTCACCACCTGCGAAATTGAATTTACTGCAATAGGCGCGTGAGTTAATGGTTTGTCCACCTAAATCAATGACTTCATTTCCGCCGCTGATTACCTCGTAAACGCTTTTCTCAGGATCTATTTCTTTGTGACGTTGGTCTACGTATCCAATCTTCACAGTGTCTCCAACTTTGAACTCGCCGCTGTCTGGTGATTCTTCACCCATGATCATTCTGAACATGGTTGTTTTTCCAGCACCGTTCGGTCCGATAACACCAACGATTCCAGCAGGAGGAAGCTTGAATGAAAGATTTTCAATCAATAAACGATCGCCAAATGATTTCGAAATTTCAATCGCTTCAATCACCTCATTACCTAAGCGTGGTCCATTCGGAATAGGAAGTTCTAGCTTCGCGTCTTTCTCGCGCTCGCCTTCAGCCATCATCTTGTCGTAATTCTGAATACGCGCCTTGTTCTTGGCTTGACGTCCTTTCGGATTCATTCGAACCCATTCCAACTCGCGCTCTAATATTTTTCTACGTTTGCTTTCTTGCTTCTCCTCAGCCGCTAAACGTTTCGATTTTTGATCCAACCATTCGGTGTAATTTCCTTCCCATGGAATACCTTCTCCGCGATCCAATTCAAGAATCCATCCCGCTACATTGTCTAGGAAATAACGGTCGTGGGTTACAGCCAATACAGTTCCCGGATATTGCTGTAAGTGTTGTTCCAACCATTCAACGCTTTCTGCGTCCAAGTGGTTGGTTGGCTCATCCAACAACAAGACATCTGGATTTTGAAGCAGCAGTCTGCAGAGTGCAACACGACGGCGTTCACCACCACTTAATTTTTCAATTAACGAGTCTTCATCAGGACAACGCAAAGCGTCCATGGCAATAGACAACTTCGTGTCTAAATCCCACCCACCCAATGCTTCAATTTTATCTTGAACAGCAGCTTGTCGATCCATCAAGGCCTGCATTTTGTCCGGATCATTCAGGATTTCTTCATCACCGAATTTTAAATTAATTTCTTCGTATTCTTTCAGAACATCGGTAATAGGCTTTACTCCTTCCTCAACAATTTCACGAACCGTTTTGGTGTCGTCTAATTGAGGTTCTTGCGGAAGGTAACCCACAGAATATCCTGCAGACCAAACAACATCACCTTGGAATTCTTGGTCGAGGTTTGCAATGATTTTCATAACGGTAGATTTACCCGCACCGTTCAAACCAATGATACCGATTTTCGCTCCGTAATAAAACGAAAGGTAAATGTCTTTTATAATGTGCTTGCCAGTAGGAGTGTACTTGTTTACACCCACCATGGAAAAGATGATTTTTTTGTCGCTCATAATTGAAAATTGAACGACAAAGATACGTATCCTAACCGCTGTATTTTTCGATTCCTTTTAAAATTGCAGAAGTCGCCCCAGCATGATCTTCCACATATTTTTTTCCTGAATTAGGAATTACGTTTTCGTAATGGCTGTGTTCTATAAATGAAGAGAGTTCTTCAAGACTTTCAATTTGAAATGCGGCTCCAATTTTTACCAAATCTACCGCCTCTTGAAACTTCTTAAAATTGGGTCCGAAGGCCATTGGAATTCCATAAACAGCAATCTCTAAAGAGTTGTGTAAACCTTTGCCAAATCCACCGCCGAGCACAACTGCATTTGCATGTTTGTAAATGGAAGAGAGCATTCCAATCGAGTCAACAATGAGAACACGCGCGTCACTTTTTTTAGAGTCGAAAGTTGACAGTAAAACGGTTCCGAATTTTTCAAAACGCGATATTGATTCTTGAATTCGATTCGTATGAATTTCGTGAGGAACAATGCATACTTTCAGCTCGTTTACACGTGAAAGAAGCATAGCAATAAGTGATTCTTCTTCGGTATAACTGGAGCCGAGTACAATTAAAAAATGATCTTGTTTGAATGAAGAAATCCAAGGAAGATCTTTCGGCGAATTCGCAATTTGAATGACACGATCGAATCGTGTGTCACCTGAGATTTCAACATTGAAAAATTTGATTTTATTCAGTAAATCAAGAGTGCTTTTATTTTGAACAAAGAAATGCGTAACGGCTTTCAGCGTTGACTTCCAAACGAAGCCGTGACATTTGAAAAACCGCTGATCTTCCCGAAGAATAACAGAAATACAAAACAGTTTCGATTTGTTTTTTTTAAGTTGAAGGAAGTAGTTTGTCCAGAATTCATACTTCACAAAAAAGGCTTGTGATGGGTGAAGAGTTTTTACAAATTTCCGTGCGTTGAAAAAAGTGTCTAAAGGAAGATATCCAATCCAATCTGCACCTGAATAGTCTTTTCGAACTTCATATCCAGAAGGAGAGAAAAAAGTGAGTGCAATGAATGATTTTGGATGTTGATTTTTCAAAGCTTCAATCACGGGTCTTCCTTGTTCAAACTCTCCGAGTGAAGCGCAATGGAACCAAATAACTTCTGCGTCTGCAGGAATTGAATTTCGCCATTTTTTAAGTGAAGAAATAGCGACTATTCTTCCAACATTTCCTAATCTGATTTTTCTATTAAAAAGTCCGACAAAAGGAAGGAACACTTCAATCAATTGCCAAACAATGGAATAAAAAAATCTGAACATATTTAATAGATGTAGTAATCGTTCGGAGCTCGCTGATAAAGATTAAGAATCCATCCTGCACGCAAACCAAAAAGCATGTCTAATCGTTTCGAAGTGTCCTGTGTTTGCGTGTCAAGGTTCCACTCTCGTCTGCTTTGAGTGAATCCCTCTGTTGCCTGCGCTCCGATATAAAAATTAATCAAGCGGTTGTTACTTAGGTGATAATAACCAATGAATTGATTAAATGAGAGGCCATTCGTCAAACGGTCGTAACCTTTGAGATATTCACCTTCAAGTTGAGTGATTTTCGCTTCTTGATGCTCCAAGCGAATTTTATGTTGCAGAAGTCCTACACCGGCCGTGATCAACAGACCCGAGTTTTTGTTTGGTCCTATAATCGGAATAACTTTTCCACCTTGAAAAAAAACATTGAATCCGCGTTCCTGAATAAAGAGGGTGGCAATTTGTCCTTGCTCATCGAGAATTTCACCGCGGTCAGTGAGCAGGTTACTAAGCAAATTCGGTTCGTGTACTTTGTTTCCAAAGAGATAATTGAATTGTACTCCGTAATACCAGTTTTTTTTGTCCTTTACGTGAAATCCAATTTCAAGACTTCCGTTATTTCCAAATCGATTGGCTAAATCTCCGCCTGGAGCAGAATAACCGTAACCAACAGTTACATGAGGATTGAACAAAGAAGAGTCTCGCACTTGCCATTGTCCGTATGAAAAGAAGCAAGCCAATTGCATCAATGCAAGGAAAGTTAGTTTCTTCATGTTGCGAAAGTAAATGTTATTCATTGGAAACTAAAGCTTAATTTTGCTGCCCTTAAATTTCAATACATGTCTATGAATATACAAATGGTTGACCTCAAGAAGCAATACTTGAAAATCAAAGAGGAAGTGGATGCAGCGGTTATAAACGTTATGACGAATGCAAACTTCATCAATGGACAAGAGGTGAAGACCTTTCAGCATAACTTAGAAAAATACTTGAATGTGAAGCATGTTATCCCATGTGCAAACGGCACAGATGCCTTGCAAATAGCCATGATGGGATTGGGTTTGAAGCCAGGTGATGAGGTAATCACGGCATCCTTTACCTATGTAGCAACTGCGGAAGTGATTGCATTACTTGGCTTGGTTCCAGTATTAGTAGAAGCCAAAGAAAGTGATTACACGATCGACCCAACTGAAATTGAAAAGGCAATAACTTCGAAGACGAAGGCAATTGTTCCAGTTCATTTATTTGGTCAAGGTGCCGACATGAATGCTATTATGGAAATAGCGAAGAAACACAACCTATTCGTTATTGAGGATACAGCGCAGGCATTGGGAGCAACTTACAAACTATCGAATGGAGAAACAGTTGCAGTTGGAACCATTGGAGATATAGGATGCACAAGCTTTTTCCCTTCAAAGAATTTAGGCTGCTACGGAGATGGAGGCGCATTGTTTACCAACAACGACGAATTGGCTGCCAATATTCTCATGATTGCCAACCACGGACAAAAGGTTCGCTATTACCATGATGTTATAGGGGTCAACTCTCGCTTGGATACCATGCAGGCTGCCATATTGGACATTAAATTAAGACATTTAAATGATTACGCGACCGCTCGCAGAGCCGCAGCAGATTTTTATGACCAGGCTTTTCAAGGTTTTGAAGGGTTAATTACACCCAATCGTATCAAGGAGGGAACCCACGTTTTCCACCAGTATACCCTGCGAGTACACGATGGAAAGCGCGATGCACTGCGAACATTTTTAGAGGAAAAGGGAATTCCAAGCATGATTTATTATCCGCTTCCGCTTCACTTCCAAAAAGCATTTGCCAATGAGAGATATCCAGAAGGATCTATGCCGATCAGTGAGAAATTGTCACGTGAAGTTTTATCATTACCCATTCACACAGAAATGACTCAAGAGGAGTTGGAATTTATTGTTGGAAATGTGAAGGCATTCTTCAACGCTTAATGGGTTTTCAAGCGAAAAAAAATGAAAAAATGGGCCTTTCAGCGGATTTTAACGAAAAAAAAAGAGTGCTCGGCTCATATTTTTTAATTTGAAAATCAATACGTTACATACGGATTACATTTTTTTTAAAAAGAAATTCACAATAGTGCTTGTGAATAACAATTCGTGATGTACATTTGCACCCCGAATTTTCCGAGTCGTGTACTCGTATTAAAAATAGTGAAATAAAGGAACTTACATAACAATGCCAACAGTTCAACAGTTAATCAAAAAGGGTCGCGAACCGAAGACCTACCGCAGTAAATCAGCTGCCTTAACCTCATGTCCACAGCGTCGTGGGGTTTGTACTAAAGTGTACACAACTACTCCTAAGAAACCAAACTCAGCATTACGTAAGGTTGCTAAGGTTCGTTTGACGAATGGTTTTGAAATCATCGCTTATATTGGTGGTGAAGGACACAACCTACAAGAGCACAGCATTGTATTGGTTCGTGGTGGTCGTGTGAAAGATTTACCAGGGGTACGTTACCACATCGTCCGTGGAGCTTTAGACACAGCCGGTGTAAACGGTCGTGGTCAAAGAAGATCTAAATACGGAACAAAACGTCCAAAAGTTAAAAAATAATCGCATTAAGAATATCTTGCAATGAGAAGAAGAAAAGCCAAAAAAATTGCGGTACTTCCAGATCCTAAGTTCAACGAGGTTACTGTAACGAAGTTTGTCAATAATTTAATGCTTCAAGGAAAGAAGGGCGTTGCCTTTTCAATCTTTTATGATGCTATCGATCGTGTAGCTGCTAAAACTAGCGAAGATGGATTAGAAATTTGGAAGAAAGCTTTGGAGAATGTTACCCCAGCGGTAGAGGTTAGAAGCCGTCGTGTAGGTGGAGCTACATTCCAAATTCCTTCGCCAATCCGTGAAGATCGAAAGAATTCAATGGCAATGAAGTGGTTGATTGGATATTCTCGCAAGAGAAACGAGAAGAGCATGGCTGAGAAATTAGCTAACGAAATCGTTGCTGCATCAAAAGGTGAAGGTTCAGCTTTCAAGAAGAAAGAAGACGTTCATAGAATGGCAGAAGCGAACAAAGCATTCTCACATTTCCGTTTCTAATTAAGATAAAGAAGAAAGCATGTCACGCGACCTATTATACACAAGAAATATTGGAATTGCTGCCCACATTGATGCGGGTAAGACAACTACAACTGAGCGTATCCTTTACTATGCTGGTGTAAACCACAAGATCGGAGAAGTTCACGACGGTGCTGCTACAATGGACTGGATGGCGCAAGAGCAGGAGCGTGGTATTACCATCACTTCGGCAGCGACCACAGTTAGTTGGACATACCGTAACCAAGCTTATCATATTAACATCATCGATACCCCAGGTCACGTTGACTTTACCGTTGAGGTAAATCGTTCATTGCGTGTATTGGACGGATTGGTGTTCTTGTTTTCTGCAGTAGATGGAGTAGAGCCTCAGTCAGAAACTAACTGGCGTTTGGCTAACAACTATAACGTAGCTCGCATCGGTTTCGTTAACAAAATGGACCGTCAAGGTGCTGACTTTTTAAATGTTGTTAAGCAAGTTAAAGAAATGTTAGGTAGCAATGCAGTTCCATTGCAATTACCTATCGGTGCTGAAGATGATTTCAAAGGAGTAGTTGACTTGATCAACTTCCGTGGAATGATTTGGAATGAGCATGACAAGGGAATGACTTACCAAACGGTTGAAATTCCTGCAGACATGATGGATGAGGCTTTGGAGTATCGCGAGAAACTTCTTGAAGCAGTAGCTGAATACGATGAGTCTTTGATGGAGAAATTCTTCGAAGATCCAAATAGCATGACCGAGCGTGAGATCCTAGATGCTCTTCGCAAAGCGGTTATCGATATGAAGATTGTTCCAATGGTATGTGGTTCTTCTTTCAAAAACAAAGGAGTTCAAACCATGTTGGATTTGGTAATGGAATTAATGCCATCGCCACTTGATAAAGAAAGCATCATGGGTACACACCCTGATACTGGTGCAGAGTTAAGTCGTAAGCCATCTTACGACGAGCCTTTTGCAGGTTTGGCGTTCAAGATTGCAACTGACCCATTCGTAGGACGTTTAGCATTTACTCGTGCTTACAGTGGTAAGTTAGATGCAGGATCTTACGTTCTGAACGCACGTAGCGGAAACAAAGAGCGTATCTCTCGTATCTTCCAAATGCACGCTAACAAGCAAAACCCAATTGAGGTTTTAGGAGCTGGTGACATTGGAGCGGTAGTAGGATTTAAAGACATTAAAACTGGAGATACATTGTGTGATGAAAAGAACCCAATCGTTCTTGAGTCAATGGTATTCCCAGAGCCTGTAATCGGTTTGGCAATTGAGCCAAAGACACAGGCAGATAGCGATAAGTTAGGTATGGCTTTGGCTAAATTGGCTGAAGAGGATCCAACGTTCCGTGTAAGAACCGACGAAGAAACTGGTCAAACAGTTATCTCTGGTATGGGTGAGTTGCACTTGGAAATCATCGTTGATCGTCTTCGTCGTGAGTTCAAAGTAGAGTGTAACCAAGGTGCACCTCAAGTATCTTACAAAGAGGCTATCACTGCTGCATCAAACCACAGAGAAGTATACAAGAAGCAATCGGGTGGACGTGGTAAGTTCGCGGATATTGTTATCAATATCGGACCAAACGACGACGCTGAGAAGACCGGATTGGTATTCATTAACAATATCAAGGGTGGTAACATTCCTCGTGAATTCATCCCATCAATTGAAAAAGGATTTAAAGAAGCTATGTTGAACGGTGTGTTGGCTGGATACAACATCGACTCGATGAAAGTTGAGTTGAATGACGGATCATTCCACGCGGTTGACTCGGATGCACTTTCTTTCGAATTGTGTGCTAAGATGGCCTTCCGTGAAGCAGCTCCGAAATGTAAGCCAATCATTCTTGAGCCAATCATGAAACTTGAAATCGTTACTCCATCTGAAAACATGGGTGATGTTATCGGTGACTTGAACAAGCGTCGTGGTATGATTGAAGGTACAAGCGAGCGTAGTGGTGCTACAGTAATTAGCGGTAAAGTTCCATTGTCTGAGATGTTCGGATATGTAACAGATCTTCGTACAATTACTTCAGGACGTGCTACATCGTCAATGGAATTCAACAATTACGCTCCAGCTCCAAGTAACGTAGCAGAAGTTGTAATTGCTAAAGCAAAAGGAAAAAACGCATAATATATAGAACCTAGATGGCTCAAAAGATTAGAATCAAGTTAAAGTCCTACGATCACAACTTAGTAGATAAGTCTGCTGAGAAAATTGTGAAGACAGTTAAGTCGACCGGGGCAGTGGTAAACGGACCAATTCCGTTACCAACACACAAGCGTATTTACACTGTTCTTCGTTCACCACACGTGAATAAGAAGGCACGTGAGCAGTTCGAATTGAACTCATACAAGCGCTTGCTAGATATTTACAGTTCTTCTTCGAAAACTGTAGATGCATTAATGAAGCTAGAATTGCCTAGCGGAGTAGAAGTAGAAATCAAAGTTTAACAATTAAATACACAGACACATGCCAGGCATAATTGGTAAAAAAATCGGTATGACTAGCGTCTACAGTGCCGCTGGGAAAAACATCCCATGCACAGTGATAGAAGCTGGTCCATGTGTAGTGACCCAAGTTAGAACCTTGGAAAAGGACGGTTATACCGCTGTTCAGCTCGCATACGGCGAAAAGAAGGAAAAAAACACCTCTAAGCCAATGCAAGGTCACTTCAAGAAAGCAGGAACAACTCCAAAGCGTTTCATCGCTGAGTTCCACGACTTCGAAACAGAGAAAAACTTAGGTGATGTTGTAACAATCACTGAGTTGTTCACCGAAGGCGAGAACGTTGACGTGATCGGTACCTCTAAAGGAAAAGGATTCCAAGGTGTTGTAAAGCGCCACGGATTTAGCGGGGTAGGAGAAAGCACACACGGACAACACAACCGTTTACGTGCACCAGGATCGTTAGGAGCATCATCTGATCCATCACGTGTATTCAAGGGAATGCGCATGGCAGGTCGTACAGGTGGAAACCAACGCACCTTGCAAAATTTAGAGGTAATTAAGGTATTGGCTGATGAGAATTTGATTCTTGTTAAAGGTGCAATCCCTGGTTACAATGGTTCAACCGTTTATATCGTGAAGTAATATGAAACTGGATATATTCAACATACAAGGTCAAAAGACGGGAAATTCCGTTGAACTTGACGCAGAAGTATTCGGAATCGAACCGAATGATCACGCGATCTACTTAGATGTTAAGCGTTACTTAGCTGCTCAACGCACAGGTACGCACAAGACTAAGCACAGAGGTGAGATCCACGGTTCTACGAAGAAATTACACAAGCAAAAAGGTACTGGTGGCTCTCGTAAGGGTAGTGCAAAGAATCCGTTGTTCCGTCAAGGGGGTAGCGTTTTCGGACCACGTCCAAGAGCATACGACATCAAAGTAAACAGAAGCACAACTCGTTTAGCTCGCGCTTCAGCTTTAAGCTATAAAGCAAAAGAGAACGGAATTGTTTTAGTGGATGCTTTGTCTTTCGATAAACCAAAAACAAGTGAATTCGTTAATGTATTAAAGAACCTTTCTTTAAACAGCCGCAAGTCACTTATCCTTATCCCAGAAAGAAACGACAGTCTTTACTTAAGCTCTCGTAACATTCAAGGAGCTAACGTGCAAATCGCTAGCATGGTGAACACTTACGATATTATGAACAGCCATCAAGTTGTTTTCGTAGGTAACGCACACGAATTGGTAACTAACATTCTTAAAAAATAACTGTCATGAGCGAAATCCTTATTCGACCATTGGTTACGGAGAAAATGACCGCAATCCAAGAAAAGCAAGGCAAGTACGGCTTCGTGGTAGCATTGAACGCTAACAAGATTGAAATCAAGAAAGCGATCGAGAAGAACTACGGTGTGACAGTTATGCAAATCAACACCCTTCGTTACGACGGAAAGAATAAATTCCGTTATACAAAGGCAGGAATTGTTTCTGGAAGAAGCGCAAGCTACAAGAAAGCTATCGTGAAGTTGGCTGCAGGTGAAACAATTGATTTTTATTCTAACATCTAACAGAAGAGGAAATGGGCATTAAGAAATTAAATCCGGTAACTCCAGGTACTCGCTTCAAAGTGGCTTCCACTTTCGAAGAGTTGACTACCGACCGTCCATACAAGCCTTTAGTGGTAACATTAAAGAAGACTGGTGGACGTAACAACCAAGGAAAGCGCACAATGCGTATGATTGGTGGTGGTCACAAGCGTAACTACCGTCTTATCGACTTCAAAAGAGACAAACACGGTATCGAGTGTACTGTGATGACTATCGAATACGATCCAAACCGTTCAGCACGTATCGCTCTTGTAGAATACGCTGATGGAGAAAAGCGTTACATCATTGCACCTGCTGGATTAGCAGTTGGAATGAAGCTTTCAAGCGGTACAGGAAGCGCACCTGAAGTTGGAAACGCAATGATGTTGAGTGAGATTCCTTTGGGAACTGTTATTCACAACATTGAAATGCGTCCAGGCAAAGGTGGATCTTTAGCAAGAAGCGCTGGTTCATACGCACAATTAAGTGCTCGTGACGGTGAGTATGCTATCATTACTCTTCCTTCAGGCGAAACACGTAAGGTTTTGGCAAAATGTATTGCTACCATCGGAACTGTTTCAAACGGAGAGCACAACTTGACTCGTTCAGGTAAGGCAGGAAGAAGCCGTTGGTTAGGTCGTCGTCCACGTGTACGTGGTGTTGCAATGAATCCAGTGGATCACCCAATGGGTGGTGGTGAAGGACGTCAGTCTGGAGGTATCCCAAGATCACGCAAAGGAACACCTGCTAAAGGATTAAAGACGCGCAAAAGCAAAAAGCCGTCAAGTAAATTTATCATTGAACGTAGAAAGAAATAATTGAGAAATGGCTAGGTCACTAAAAAAACCACCTTTTGTACACTACAAGCTTCAAAAGCGTGTAGAAGATGCTCAAGAAAACGCGAAAAAAGGCGTAATTAAAACTTGGAGTCGTGCATCAACGATCACCCCAGAATTTGTTGGGTTGACTATCGCGGTACACAATGGTAAGCAATTCATTCCTGTATATGTTACAGAGAACATGGTAGGTCACAAACTAGGAGAGTTTTCTCCAACACGTACCTTCCGTGGACACAGTGGAAATAGAAAATAACGAACAATCCCGATAAACACAGATAAACTATGGGAGCTCGCAAAAGAGAAATGGCCAACGCGATTAAAGAGCAGATGAAAAAGACTGCGATCGCGAAATTGAATGATTTTCCAACCTCACCACGTAAAATGCGTTTGGTTGCAGATGTTATTCGTGGAAAAGAAGTGGGTGCTGCTTTAAACATTTTAAAGTTCACTCGTACAGCTAACGCGTTACCAATGGAAAAGCTTTTACGCTCTGCTATTGCTAACTGGCAAGCGAAAAACGAAGGAAGCGACATCGCTGAATCTAATGTAATTGTGAAAGAAATTCGTGTAGACGTTTCTCGCACTTTGAAAAGAATCAGTCCAGCTCCTCAAGGTAGAGCACACCGCATTCGCAAGCGTAGCAACCACGTGACAATCATTCTCGATAAAAAATAATTAAAAGAGACAAAAGAAATGGGACAAAAGTGTAACCCAATAGGCCTTCGTTTAGGTTTCATCAAAGGATGGGACAGCAATTGGTTTGGTGGAAAAAACTACGGAGAAAAAATCGTTGAAGACGATAAAATCCGCAAATACTTGATGGCGCGTTTGAAGAAAGCGTCTGTATCGAAAATTATCATCGAGCGTACGTTGAAGTTGGTAACCGTTACTATCAACACAGCACGTCCAGGTGTAATCATCGGAAAACAAGGTTCTGAAGTAGATAAGTTGAAAGAAGAGTTGAAGAAGCTTACCGGTAAGGATGCTCAAATCAACATCTTTGAGATCAAGCGCCCAGAAATCGATGCTCGTCTAGTAGCAGAAGGTATCTGTCGTCAAATCGAAGGACGTATCTCTTACAGAAGAGCAACGAAGATGGCAATCAGTTCAGCCATGAAGTTGGGTGCTGAAGGTATCAAGGTAACAATCTCCGGTCGTGTAAACGGAGCAGAGATTGCGAGAAGCGAGACCTACAAAGAAGGTCGTACTCCTTTGCACACTCTTCGCGCAGATATCGACTACCATCATGCAGAAGCTCACACCAGCTACGGTCGTATTGGTTTGAAAGTATGGATTTGTCGTGGTGAAGTTTTCGGAAAGCGTGATCTTTCTCCAAACTTCGGACAAGCTGCTCAACAACAAAAGCGCCCAGCTAACGCCGGTGGAAACGATCGCCGCGGAGGAAGAAGATAATATTAAAACATTACGATTATGTTACAGCCCAAAAGGACCAAATATAGAAAGCAACAGAAAGGCAAAATCAAAGGAATTGCCTACAGAGGATCGCAATTGGCTTTCGGTAGCTTCGCTATCAAAACCATGGACGAAGGATTCATCACTTCACGTCAACTTGAAGCAGCGCGTGTAGCTTTAACACGTTTCATGAAGCGTGAAGGTAAAGTATGGATTCGTATTTTCCCAGATAAGCCTATCACAGCCAAGCCAGCCGAGGTACGTATGGGTAAAGGTAAAGGAGCTCCTGATCATTGGGTAGCAGTTGTTAAGCCAGGAAGAATTTTATTCGAAGCAGAAGGTGTATCTTTGGAGACTGCGCAAGAGGCTTTAAGATTGGCAGCACAAAAATTACCTTGCCGCACTAAATTTATTGTTCGTCCAGATTATACCGAATAAGAACATGAAAGCATCAGAATACAGAAATATGACCATTGAAGACTTGAATGCTCAAGTCATGGAGAAAAAAGCAGAACTTGCAAAGATGTCGTTTAACCACACCGTTGCAGGAACAGAAAATCCAATGGTTTTGCGTGCGAAGCGCCGCGAAATTGCGCGAATTCACACGGTTATCAACGAAATGAAAAACAACCGTTAATCCTACTCAAGCAATGGAAAGGAACCTAAGAAAAGAAAGAACTGGTACTGTTACATCTAACAAGATGGACAAGAGCATCGTTGTTTCAGTTGAAATGAAAATCATGCACCCGAAGTACGGTAAGTTCGTGAAGCAAACGAAGAAATTCATGGCTCATGACGAAACCGGAGAATGTGGAGTAGGTGACGTAGTTAAAATTATGGAAACTCGACCAATGAGTAAGCTTAAGCGCTGGAGAATGGTTGAGATAATTGAAAAAGCGAAATAATCGAATAAAGATTAGAAGGATATGATACAGAACGAATCCAGACTAAAGGTTGCAGACAACAGCGGAGCGAAAGAAGTGCTCGTAATTCGCGTGTTGGGTGGTACCCGTCGTCGATATGCATCAGTAGGTGACCAAATCGTGGTTACTGTGAAAGATGCCATGCCAAGCGGCAACGTAAAAAAAGGTGCTGTTTCGAAAGCAGTTATCGTTCGCACGAAAAAAGAAGTTCGTCGCGCAGATGGTAGCTACATTCGTTTCGATGACAACGCGGTTGTGTTGTTGAATGCACAAGGTGAAATGAGAGGTACCCGTATTTTCGGCCCAGTGGCTCGTGAATTACGTGAGAAGGACTACATGAAAATTGTGTCTTTGGCACCTGAAGTACTATAAACGAAGTAAAAAGATAGCGAGATGTTCAAGCGACTCAAAATAAAGAAAGGCGACATGGTAGTGGTAACTGCCGGTGATCACAAAGGTCAACAAGGACGTGTGATTGCAGTAGATCGCGACAAAGACAGAGTTACAGTTGAAGGGGTAAACATGATTTCCCGTCACCGTAAACCTTCTGCACAAAATCCTCAAGGTGGAATCGAAAAGCGCGAAGCTGGATTGCACATCAGTAACGTAATGTTAATTGATGCTGCTGGAAACGCTACTCGTGTTGGAAAGACACGCGAAGAAGGAAAGTTAGTAAGAATCTCTAAAAAATCAGGGGAGGTAATCAAATGAGCTATCAACCAAGATTAAGAACCAAATACGAAACTGAAGTTAAAGCTAATCTTCAGAAGCGTTTTGAATATTCTTCAAGCATGCAAGTTCCTTGCATCACGAAGATCTGCTTGAACCAAGGTATTGGTAAAGCAACTGCAGACAAGAAATTAGTAGATGCAGCAGTAGAAGAAATGACATTGATCAGCGGTCAACGCGCAGTGGCAACGTATTCTACAAAGGATATCTCTAACTTCAAATTGCGTAAAGGCGTTCCAATCGGAGCAAGAGTAACATTGCGTGGAAATACCATGTATGAATTCTTAGATCGTTTGATTGCAGTAGCTCTTCCAAGAACTCGTGACTTCCGCGGAGTTAAGGCTTCAGGATTTGACGGACGTGGAAACTTCACTTTCGGAGTAAAAGAGCAAATCATTTTCCCAGAGATCGATTTGGAGAAAGTAAAAGCAATCAACGGAATGGACATCACGTTCGTTACGAATGCTAAAACAAACGAAGAGGCAAAAGCTCTTCTTGAAGAATTCGGATTTCCTTTCGTAAAATAATAAGATTAGAAAGAATGGCAAAAGAATCAATGAAAGCCCGCGAGCGTAAGCGCATCGCAATGGTTGAAAAATATGCTAAGAAGCGCGAAGAGCTTAAAGCAGCAGGTGATTGGGATGCACTTCAAAAACTTCCAAAAAACAGTAGCGCTGTGCGTGTTCACAACCGTTGCATGTTGACCGGTAAGCCAAGAGGTTATATGCGTCAATTCGGATTATGTCGTAACCAATTCCGCGAATTGGCTCTGAACGGATTAATCCCAGGTGTTAAAAAAGCAAGTTGGTAATAATTAAGAAAAGAAGAACATGGTTACTGATCAAATAGCAGATTATTTGACTCGCATTCGAAACGCTCAGAAAGCTCGCCATAAGGTGGTTGAGATTCCTGCTAGCAATTTGAAGAAGGAAATTACTAAGATCCTTCACGAGTCGGGATATATCTTGAATTTCAAATTCGAAGAAGGTGCTCCAGGTGTGATTAAAATCGCTTTAAAATACGATTTGAAATCAAAGCAACCTGCAATCTCTAAAATCGATAGAATCTCTTCTCCAGGACACCGTAAATATGCAGGCGCTGAAGAGTTGCCGCGTGTATTAAACGGACTCGGAATTGCGGTTATGTCTACTTCAAAAGGAGTAATGACAGATAAGAAAGCCCGTCAAGAGAAAGTAGGCGGAGAAGTATTGTGTTACGTATATTAAGAACTAGAAAAAAAATTGACCCATGTCAAGAATAGGTAAAAACCCAATTCCATTGCCCAAAGACGTTAACGTTGAATTGGTGAATGGTGTTATTAAGGTGAAAGGGCCAAAAGGTGAATTGTCTCAAGAAGTTGATTCTTCAATTACGATTGAAATCGGCGAGACTGAGATCGTTTGCACTCGCTCAAGCGACCACAAAGATGTTCGTGCAAAGCACGGATTGTACCGCTCGCTAATCAACAACATGATTGTTGGTGTTAGCACAGGCTGGAAAAAAGATTTAGAAATGATCGGTGTTGGTTACCGTGCAAATGTTGAAGGTCAGAAATTGAACTTGACATTAGGATATAGTCACCCAATCGTGTTCGAATTACCATCAGAAATCAAAGTTTCGGCGAAGGCAGAAAAAGGGGAGAATCCTCAAATTTCTCTAGAGTCATACGACAAACAACTGATTGGTCAGGTCGCAGCAAAGATTCGTTCGCTTCGTACTCCGGAGCCATATAAAGGAAAAGGTGTTCGTTACGTTGGTGAGTTTGTTCGCAAGAAAGCGGGTAAGTCAGCAGCTAAATAATAGATAAGACAATGGCATTTTCAAAAGATTCTCGTAGAGCTAAAATACGCACTCGCATACGTGCTAGAGTGAAAGGTACTGATGTTAAACCACGTTTGAGTGTGTTTCGCAGTAACAAGCAAATTTATGCTCAAATCATTGATGACAACCAGGGGGTAACTCTTGCGTCTGCTTCATCAAATGTTATGAAAGAAGCGCAAAACATTGCTAAAATTGAGCAAGCGCGTATCATAGGTAAAACAATTGCTGAGAGAGCTAAAGCAGCAGGTATCGAAGAAGTGGTTTTTGACCGCGGTGGATATTTGTATCATGGACGTGTAAAATCTTTGGCTGAAGCTGCTCGCGAAGCCGGACTTAAATTTTAATACAAATGCTAGAAGGAAAAGTAGTTCGCGCTAGCGAAACAGAATTGAAAGATCGTTTAGTAAGCGTTAATCGTGTTACTAAAGTTACCAAAGGTGGTAGAACATTTGGTTTCGCAGCGATCGTTGTTGTAGGTAATGAAAACGGTGTAGTAGGTCACGGTTTGGGTAAATCCAAAGAAGTCGCTGAAGCGGTTACCAAGGCAATTGAAGATGCTAAAAAAGGTCTTGTACGTGTTCCAATCCACAGAGGTACTATCCCTCACGAGATTGCTGGTAAATTCGGAGGTGCTCGTGTTTTCTTGAAGCCTGCTTCATTGGGAACTGGAGTTATCGCTGGAGGAGCAATGCGTGCGGTGCTTGAGTCGGCTGGAGTAAAAGACGTTTTGGCTAAATCAAAAGGATCTTCAAACCCACACAACGTAGTAAAAGCTACAGTTCAAGCACTAGCTGCTCTAAGAACACCACAAGAAGTTGCGCGTATTCGCGGAATTCAATTAGATAAAGTTTTTAACGGATAATCCATACCATTATGGCGAAAGTTGTTATCACCCAAGTTAAAAGTGCTATTGATCGTCCAAAACGTCAAAAGGCAACCATCGAAGCTTTGGGTATCAAAAAATTAAACGTGTCAGTAGAAAAAGAATTGACACCAAACATTGAAGGAATGATTCGCGCTGTGAATCACCTTTTGAAAGTGGAATACAAATAACGATTAGAAGAGATGAAATTAAATAACTTAAAGCCAGCTGAAGGTTCAATTAAGGACAGAAAGCGTATCGGTCGTGGTGAAGGTTCTGGTCACGGTGGAACATCTACACGTGGTCACAAAGGTGCTGGATCACGCTCTGGTAACAAGCGCAAAATTGGTTTCGAAGGTGGTCAAATGCCTCTTCAAAGACGTTTGCCTAAATTCGGTTTCAAGAGTTTGAACCGCGTTGAGTACAAAGGAATCAATTTGGATACTTTGCAATTACTTGTAGATAAGCATAACCTTACTGAAGTTACTTTCGATACACTTGTATCGAACGGTATTTGTAGCAAGAAGGCCCTTGTTAAAGTTATGGGTCGTGGCGAATTAAAAGGAAAATTAAATGTGACAGCACATGCTTTCACAGCCACTGCTAAAGCGGCTATTGAAGCAATGGGCGGAACTGCAAACGTAATATGAAAAAGTTTTTTACGGCAATAAGAAACATCTGGAATCACGAAGAACTTCGTAAGAAAATTCTTTTCACCTTAGGTATCCTTTTGGTGTACAGAATTGGTTCTTATGTTCTTCTTCCTGGTATAGATGCTGTGAAAATGCAAGACCCAAATGCGGCTGGATCAGGTTCCATCGCAGATTTTTTGGGACTTTTCACAGGTGGTGCTTTTAATAGAGCTTCAATCTTTGCTCTTGGTGTAATGCCATACATTTCAGCGAGCATTGTGATTCAATTGTTGGGACTTGCTGTTCCTACGGTTCAGAAATTACAACGTGAAGGTGAAAGCGGACGCCGTAAAATAAACCAATGGACACGTTTCCTAACCATCGGAATTGCAATGGTGCAAGCTCCAGGTTATTTGGCACAATACGTTCCTGCTGATGCACACGTAAACAGTCCAATGTGGATGATAACATCTATCATCATCCTTACGAGCTCAACGCTTTTTGTGATGTGGTTGGGTGAGAAAATTACAGACAAGGGAATTGGAAACGGGACTTCGTTAATTATTATGACCGGTATCCTTTCTGACATTCCTGGTGCATTTGCACAAGAGTTTAGTCAGCAAACGTCATTCTTCTTCCTCATTGAAATAGCTGTAATGGTTATTGTGATTGGAGGAACGGTTGCAATCATTCAAGCTGTTCGCAGAATTCCTGTACAAATGGCTAAGATGGCTGCAGGTGGAAGTCACCTTCCTCAAGGTGAAGGAGCGAGAAGTTATATTCCGTTGCGAGTGAATGCAGCCGGAGTTATGCCAATCATTTTCGCACAGGCTATTATGTTTGTTCCATTGTATTTGAGTAATACAGAAATTTTCCAGAACAACAAGGTTCTAGCGTCATTGACCAACTACCAAGGTATTGGCTACAACATGTTGTTGATGGTAATGATTATATTGTTCACTTTCTTCTACACAGCTATTGTTACCAATCCTAATCAGATTGCTGATGATTTGAAGAGAAATGGGAATTTTGTACCTGGAATCAAGCCTGGAAAGGACACTGCAGAATTTATTGATAGAGTTTTGTCGAGTATTACCCTTCCTGGTGGTATCTTTGTCGGCCTTATCGCAATTTTACCGGCTCTTGTATTGACAATGTCATTAACAAAAGCTCAGATGTTTGCCCAATTTTTTGGAGGAACATCGATGTTAATTACAGTTGGAGTAATCTTAGATCTACTTCAACAAATTGAGAGTCATTTGCTTTCACGTCACTATGACGGGTTAATGCAATCGGGAAGAGTGAGAGGAAGAAATAGTGGGAATGTTGCAAGCAGCGGATACACCGTGTAAACTGTGAGCAAGAAGGTAGTTTTAAAAACACAGGATGAGATAAACGCCATCCGAAAGAGTTCTTTACTTGTAGGAAAAACGTTGGCAGAGATTGCCAAAATCGTTGAGCCAGGTGTAACAACCTTGCAGCTAGATAAAGTTGCGGAAACGTTTATCCGAGATCACGGGGCTTACCCAGGATTTTTAGGATACCATGATTTCCCAAACTCAATCTGTGCAAGTGTTAATCAAGCTGTGGTTCATGGAATCCCAAACGCACAACCTTTGAAAGAAGGTGATATTGTCTCTGTAGACATTGGAGTGTTGTGGGAAGGATTTTGGGGAGATTCTGCGTTCACATTTGCAGTTGGTCAAATTTCGAATGATTTGCAAAAATTATTAGAAGCAACTAGAATGTGTTTAGAGTTAGGAATAGAGCAAGCCGCGATTGGAAAGCGTATTGGAGATATTGGTTATGCAGTGCAGAATTATGCAGAGTCTAACGGATATGGAGTCGTGCGTGAATTGGTTGGACACGGAGTAGGAATTCAGTTACATGAAGCTCCAGAAGTGCCAAACTACGGAAGAAGAGGACATGGCTTGGTTTTAACCGAAGGAATGGTTTTGGCAATAGAGCCAATGATCAACTTGGGAACGAAGAACGTAAGACAATTAAAGGACGGTTGGACAATTGAAACCCAAGACGGAAAACCAAGTGCACATTTTGAGCACACGGTAGCAGTTGGAAAAGGAGGGGCGGAAAAATTGTCCTCATTTGAAGAGATAGATGCAGCGCTAGCTGCGAAAAAATAATAAAAAACTGAATGGCGAAACAGACATCGATAGAACTAGACGGGACCATTGTTGAGGCATTGTCAAATGCAATGTTCCGTGTGGAGCTTGAAAATGGACACATCATCGTAGCTCATATTTCCGGGAAAATGCGAATGCACTACATTCGAATCCTTCCAGGAGATAAAGTGAAAGTTGAAATGTCGCCTTACGATTTAACAAAAGGTCGAATTTGTTTTCGATATAAATAATAAAGTAGTAGAGATATGAAAGTACGTGCTTCAATTAAAAAGCGTTCAGCTGACTGCAAAATCGTTAGCAGAAAAGGAAAGCTTTATGTAATCAACAAGAAAAACCCGAAATTCAAACAAAGACAAGGATAATTCCTTAAAATAAAGAATAACTATGGCAAGGATTGCAGGTATAGATCTACCGCGTAACAAAAGAGGTGAAATTGGACTCACCTACATCTACGGAATTGGACGTTCAACGTCTCGTAGAATCTTGGAACAAGCTGGAATTTCTTATGATAAGAAAGTTCAAGATTGGAACGATGAGGAATTAGGTTTGATTCGTAATTTCATCACCGATGAATTGAAAGTTGAAGGAGCTTTGCGCTCTGAGACACAATTGAACATTAAGCGATTAATGGATATCGGTTGCTACAGAGGTGTTCGTCACCGCTCTGGATTGCCACTTCGTGGTCAAAGCACAAAAAACAACTCTCGTACCCGCAAAGGAAAGCGTAAGACAGTTGCGAATAAAAAGAAAGCAGTTAAATAATCAATAAGCTAAGGCAAGAGAAATGGCCAAAGTAGAAAAAAAGAAAAAGAAAAATGTGGTGGTGGAAGCTATGGGTCAAGCCCATATTCAGTCCACGTTTAACAACATCATCATTAGTTTAACCAACAATTCTGGACAAGTGATCTCATGGTCATCAGCAGGAAAAATGGGATTCCGTGGTTCTAAAAAGAACACTCCGTATGCTGCTCAAATGGCTGCAGAGCAGTGCGGTAAGGAAGCCCACGATCTTGGTCTAAGAAAGGTGAAGGTGTTTGTTAAAGGCCCTGGTGCAGGTAGAGAATCTGCAATCCGTACCATTAACACAGTTGGTATTGAAGTTTTGGAAATCGTTGACACGACTCCACTTCCTCACAACGGATGTCGCCCACCAAAAGCAAGAAGAATCTAATTTTTAGAAGAAAAAGAAATGGCAAGATACATTGGCCCAAAAACAAAGATTGCGCGAAAGTTTCGTGAAGCAATTTACGGACCTGATAAAGGACTAGAGAAGCGTAATTACCCACCCGGACAACACGGTCCGAACAAGCGTCGCGCTAAGCAAAGCGAATATTCAATTCAGTTAACTGAAAAGCAAAAGGCAAAGTATACCTATGGTATCCTTGAGCGTCAGTTCTCTAACTTGTATAAAAAAGCTTCTGCTCGTCCAGGTGTTACAGGAGAAATTCTTTTAGCATTGTGCGAAGCACGTCTAGACAACACTGTATTCCGTTTAGGAATTGCTACAAAACGCAGCGGTGCTCGTCAATTGGTTTCTCACAACCACATCATGGTGAATGGTAATGTTGTAAACATCCCATCATACCAACTGCGTCCAGGAGATCGCGTTTCAGTTCGTGAAAAATCAAAATCTTTAGAGTCGATTACCATGGCTTTGGCTACACGTAAAAACTTTGATTGGTTGGCTTGGAACGATTCAAACAAAGAAGGTGTATTCATGAAATACCCAGAGCGTGTTCAAATCCCAGAAAACATTCGCGAGCAGTTAATCGTCGAATTGTACTCTAAATAATCCTTAATTTAAAATTAACTCAATGGCTATATTAGATTTCGTAAAACCGGACAAAGTCGTAATGCTAGAAAGCAATGACTTTACGGGTACTTTCGAATTTCGTCCTCTGGAACCAGGCTTCGGAATAACTATTGGAAACGCATTACGTCGTATCCTTCTTTCTTCTTTGGAAGGTTTCGCTATCACTTCTATTAAAATTGAAGGAGTAGATCACGAGTTTTCTTCTATCAAAGGAGTAGTGGAAGATGTTACTGAAATCATCCTCAACTTGAAACAAGTTCGTTTCAAGCGCCAAATCGAAGGAACCGATTACGAAAAAGTTTCAATAAGCATCAACGGTCAAGAGCAATTCAAGGCTGGGGATATTAGCAACTTTACTTCTGCTTTCCAAGTGTTGAATCCAGATTTAGTAATCTGCAACATGGAGCCGAAGGTAAAACTTCGTATTGATCTTGCTATCGGAATGGGACGTGGTTACAGACCCGCAGAAGAGAATAAGACTTCAAGCGCACCAGTAGGAACAATCTTCATCGATTCTATTTTTACGCCAATTCGTAACGTGAAGTTCTCTGTAGAAAACTTCCGTGTAGAGCAAAAGACTGACTACGAGAAATTAATTCTTGAAATCCAAGGTGATGGTTCAATCACACCAAAGAATGCACTTCAAGAAGCTGCTAAGATTTTAATTCATCACTTCATGTTGTTCAGTGACGAGCGTATCACGCTTGAAACCGAAATCAAACGCGAAGTTGAAGAATTCGATGAAAGCTCTCTACACATGCGTCAGTTGTTGAAGACCAAATTGGTTGATATGGACTTAAGCGTACGTGCATTGAATTGCTTGAAAGCTGCTGATATCGAGACTCTGGGTGACTTGGTTTCCTTCAATAAGAATGACTTATTGAAATTCCGTAACTTCGGAAAGAAATCTCTTACCGAGTTGGAAGAGTTAGTAGAAAGCAAAGGTTTGCACTTCGGAATGAACGTTGCGAAATATAAATTGGATAGAGATTAACCCCTGCTGATTTTCAGTAGTAGAAAGTAAAATTATGAGACACGGAAAAACGAATAACCATTTAGGTAGAAAGGCAGAGCACCGTCGTGCTATGCTAGCTAACATGGCTAACTCACTTATCGAGCACAAGCGTATTAACACAACGCTTGCAAAGGCTAAAGCACTTCGCAAGTATGTTGAACCACTTCTTACTAAGTCTAAAACAGATAGCACCCACAACAGAAGGACAGTTTTCAGTTATTTGAAGAACAAAGAAGCTGTTACAGAGTTGTTCCGTGCAGTTGCTCCTCAAATTGCATCTCGTCCAGGTGGATACACCCGTATCGTTCGCACAGGTTTCCGTCAAGGAGATAATGCTGAAATGTGTATGATGGAATTGGTTGACTTCAATACTATCTACGGTAAAGAAGCCGAAAAGGCAACAGCTAAAAAGCGTACTCGTCGTGGTGCTGCGAAGAAGTCCGATGATGCTGCTGTAGAAGCAGCTACAGACGTTGTAGAAGCAACTGAAGTTGACGCAGAAGCAAAACCAAAAAAGACAAGAAAGAAAAAAGACGACTCAGCGTCAGCAGAATAATTTTTTCTTCTGAAAATGAAATACGTAAGAGCAGCAAAACTCAACATTGTAGTTTTGCTGCTTTTTCTTTTGCCCTTAATCTCAGTTGTATTTAAGCTTGTTTATTTCAAAGATGCTCTTTTTGGTGCGCCAATTGCAAAAGAGAATTTGCTTGTTAGCCAACAATTCAAAACAAATCAAAGCGAACGCGATACAACAAATTTATTACTTCCTTTTCAAAGCGCACATCAGCGTATTTCGACCGAGCAAATTCAATCGAGTGCAGCTAATTTTTACGTGAAGGAATTAAACGGTCAACGTTGTTTGAAAATAAATCCAAGTGTTAACCGCCAGTCAGTCTCATACTCCTTTGAATTCAACGGGAGAGTGATAAAGTATGAGGTTGATCCGACACTTTATTACAATGAAAAGCGAAATACATTTCTTAAAGACCTCTTGTTTCGATCTTTTTACGAGGCGAATGGGAATCAGTCTGTGTTTGAGGAAAAATTAAAGTCAGAGAGTATTAATTACCGAATTGTTTGTGGGTACGATACTGCAGAAGAAAAGCCCCAGTTAAAAAAATGGATTGAGGTTCAAATTGGCGATAAATGGGTTCCTTTCGATATACCCAAGGGTTTGTTTGCTGAGATACCTGCTTCCTATGTAAATTTAGGGCCTGTAGATTCTTTTTCATACACGGAACCGGAAAGCCTGAAGACAACAATTACAAGGGAATGGCAGATTAATCCAGAGTTGATAGAAAGCGGATTGAAGGTTCCAATGACGCTATTGTTTTTCACTGAAATTTTTAAGTTAAATCGAATTCCGCTAAACATACTGGCAATAATACTTTTGACACCGCTCGCGGCAATGTTGATTACTATTTTTAGAAATGCCATTGGAATACAAACGTTCGGAACTTTCTTGCCAATGTTAATTGCAATGTCTTTTCTCGCGACAGGATTTTTCTTCGGTGCGTTACTTTTTATTCTTATTATCGCAAGCACAGGCGTTTTTCACTTTCCTTTGGGAAAGATTGGTTTGTTAACTTTGCCTAAACTCGCAATTATCTTAACCACTGTGGAAGCAGTATTTCTTTTTCTGATTTACATCGGCTTTAAGTGGGATATATCTGTTCTGGTGAAGACATCTCTTTTTCCTGTTGTTATCTTAACTTTTGCTACAGAGAGATTTATAAAAACCACTACTGAAAAGGGTTATTTTAAAGCACTCATGCTTGCGTTGAAGACGCTTTTGGTAAGTGCATTTTGTTTCGTTATCTATAAGTCTTTGGTTTTTGCGTACATATTTATGGTTTTTCCGGAACTTTTTCTATCTGTGACTGCGATTAATTTGTCTTTGGGGACATGGATTGGTTTGAGAATGTCCGAAATCGTTAGATTTCAATCATTGGAAAAAAACGCTTAGTCAAGAAAGAAGTCAATAATAAGCATTATACTTCGTACGTATCGATTCTATAATCAATCATTCAAGTATTAGAAAGAGCTGATTCGAGAAAAGAGGACTTTTCGGACAACAAACTTCTTGTATTGATATACCAACTCGCTTCACTTTTGTGACGCATATGAAATATATCGAAAGGATTTTAGGTCTACAAGAAAAAGTAGTAGGTATGAACGAGCGGAATTATCGGATTATAAATAAATTAAATCCACGTGAATTTCGCAATTTGGCAAATGATAAAGTACTTTGTAAGGAGGTTTTAGAAAAAAATAAAATCCCCACACCACAAACATTTTGTATCATCCAAACAATTCGTGAAATTGAAGTAAAGATCAATTCATTCGTTCACTTAAGTGATTTTGTGATTAAACCGGCCCATGGAAATGGTGGTCAAGGGATTTTAATACTTGAGAAAACTGGAAATGATATGTGGCAAACTCCTTCTGGTGATAAATACAGCAGAAAGAACTTGACAATGCATATTGCAAACATAATTTTTGGTAAGTTTTCAAGTCGACTATTTGATAAGGCAATCGTGGAATACCGTTTAAAGCCACATTCCGAATTTTATAAAATTTTCAAGAAAGGGGTCCCTGATTTTAGAATCATATTACTAAACGCTCAGCCTGTAATGGCGATGCTTAGAATGCCAACTGAGGAGTCAGATGGGAAGGCAAATCTGCATGCTGGTGCAATCGGTTTAGGTGTTGATTTAGAAACAGGAAGGCTAACAAGAGGTTATAATCAGTCTACTGATGAAATGATTTCTCGCCATCCCGATAGTAAAGTCCTTTTTGAAGGTATGAAATTACCCGATTGGGAAAAGACTCTTGCGATTAGCATCGCCACAGCAAATTTATTTCCGTTGAATTACTTGGGTATAGACATTGTTTACGATGAGAAGTTCGGCCCTATGGTCATTGAAATCAATTCAAGACCTGGCATGCAGATACAGAACGTGAATGGCAAAGGATTGAAGAGAGTTATTAATCAAATCGAATTTTAAATATGAAAAATGTCAGTAAAGTTTTCAAAACATTTATTCCGTATGTGACAATTGTAGGTGTGATTGTGATATTGGCATTTGCTTCGCAAGTTTGGACAGAAGTTAAGAGCACTCCTGTCGAAGTTCAGTTCGTATCTTCGACAAAGTAAAACCTAAGAGATCTCCCTAAATGGTGAATAAAAATACGCTGACTGTTATTTTGTTTTTAGCCTTTTCATATTTTGGAAACGCTCAGATCACATGGCAGTTAAGGCCATACCAGTCTGTTGGATATGCCTCAAATATTCTTTTGGCCCCCGCAGTGATTGCAAATCCGGGTATTGATACAATTGGTAAATTTGCTATATACAAGCGAGATGTTTTCAGTAAATTAGGTTTAGCTAATAGACTCGAGAAACAACTTTCTAAAGAATCGGTTATTGGAGTTAGCAGTAGTATTCAGTCAGTCAATTATGCGACTGTAGATCAAATAGACACCTATTTTATAAAAAATATTGTAGACTACAAATTCAAGGTGGATACTGATTTTACTTTTATCCCAAGAGTGGGAATGGAAAAGACGAAAAAATTGACTATTGATATTTTGACAGACGATGGGGTGAATACATATGATTATTGGAATTTTTTTGGAGGGACAGAAGCTTATTATCGTGTCAATAAAAAGTTTCGTCTAGGAGCCGATGTTGAGGTTGGAAGAAAGTCATATAAGACCATGGCGAGCGGCAGAAATTTTACGCATAAACATTTTTCAATGAGTTTGGAAGCTGAGATTTGGCTCAATAAAATTAGTTTTTTCAATTTCGGCTATAGTTACAAACTTTATGACTTTGAAAGTCTTATCTCAGATTTCACACCGAATACGCTTATAAATTGGAAATATAACACGGTGTTTTCGACTCTAAAATACAAATTGGATAATGATCATTATATAGCAATTACGACAGAACTTGAAAAAAAATCAGACGACAATAAATCTGATTTTTCGTTTTCACAATGGAGTAATAAATTGGTTTGGGATTGGTACATTAATAAATTAGGATTATACGGGGAACTTCAGGCAAACTTGAGGAACTATAAACGCAGAACAGCTTATACTGAAGCCGACACGGATTTAGACGCAGTATTGTTAAAGTATAATTACTACACAGCAATCTTTAAGTTGAAGTATAGTTTGAGTGCGAATTCTACCATTTATGCTGGTTACTCTCGAGAAATTAGAGAGTCCAATTCAACAAGACTTGAGAGGCTCTATAGAAGACCATATTCATTTTTTGGTTTTACTGTAGGTTGGAATTATACCTTCCAAAGAGAATTTGAGACAAATAACTCCCCAAGCAATTAATTGTTTGTTGAAAAGTTCAAATTCATTTTGAGATAGAAAATCTTAACTTTGTCCTTTAATGAGACAAGAATCTAAACCTACGGTACTGCTCCTACAAGACGGTACCGTTTTTTATGGCCAAAGTTGCGGTGCGAAAGGTACCACAACAGGTGAAATTGCTTTCAATACAGCGATGACGGGCTATCAGGAAGTTTTTTCGGACCCGTCATATTTCGGGCAGTGCCTCGTAATGGCAACATCTCACATTGGCAACTACGGTGTGCATTCTGATGAAATTGAATCCTCGAAATGTCAAGTGTCAGGTATAATTGTTAAGAAATTCTCCGATGTGGCTAGTAGGGTAGATGGAGCCGGGACGCTTCAAGATTATCTCGTTAGAGATAACGTTGTTGGAATCTGCGATCTCGACACGCGGGCATTGGTTAGACACATTCGCAAGAACGGTGCAATGAACTGTATCATTTCAACAGAGGTATCAGATTTAGAAAAGTTAAAGAAAAAGTTGAATGAAGCTCCTAATATGGATGGTCTTGAATTGGCCTCTAGTGTTGCTTGCAAAGAAGCGTTTGATTTTGGCAATCCGAATGCTGAAATCAAAATCGCAGTTCTTGATTTTGGAGTCAAGTTGAATATTCTTCGCTGCCTAGAGGAACGTGGAGCCTTCCTGAAAGTGTTTCCTTTGGATGCAACGTTGGAAGAAATTCAAGCTTGGAATCCCAATGGAATCATGTTTTCGAATGGTCCTGGCGACCCTTCAGCAATGCCTTACACAATTGATTTAACTGCGAAGATTATTGAAACCGGAATTCCATGTTTTGGAATCTGCTTAGGTCATCAACTTATCGGATTAAGCCAAGGCTTGAAAACAGTAAAAATGTTTAACGGTCATAGAGGTGTGAATCACCCAATCAAAAACCTAATCACAGGAAAAGGCGAAATCACCAGTCAGAACCATGGCTTTGTTATCTCAAGAGAGAGCATAGCAAACAATGCCGATGTCGAAATTACGCATGTGCATTTGAATGACGATACAGTTGCTGGAATTCGATTGAAATCAAAGCCTGTGTTCTCAGTTCAATACCATCCGGAGGCAAGCGCGGGTCCACACGATTCAAGATACTTATTCGACGATTTTATTGAAAAAGTGAAATCGGTAAGCGTAAAAGCATAATGAATATGCTTTCGAAATTGTGGCAAAAACCTGAAGGTAAGGTTTTCGGCAGTGCTGCTGTCATTTATATTTTACTTGTCATTTTTGCGAATGGAGTGAACGGCGGTGCAGATACTTTCACGCACTATCAAATGTCGAGATACTCGTGGGTCCATCACGATTTGCTTTTGAATCAATGGGGAAAACCCGTTTTCACCGTACTATTCTCTCCAATAGCTCAATTTGGTTTACAGGCTGTTATCTGGACGAATCTTGTCTTGATTTTTTTTGAAGCTTATTTAGTCTTTAAAATAGCGAATCGCCTTGATTTAAATAGATCGTGGCTAGCACCATTGTTGTTCTTGACTTGCCCCGTCGTCTTTGATAATGCAGTTTCTTCCTTGACAGAGATTATCTGTGCATTATTCCTCATTTTATTTATTCATTGGAGCTTGCGCGGAAAGTTTTTTCTAGGTGCAATTATTCTCAGTTTCATGCCATTTGCACGAAGCGAAGGATTTGTAATTCTTGGTGTTGCAGCAATATTTTTCTTCTTTACGCGTCGTTGGAAATTCATTCCACTTCTTGCAGTTGGCTCAATAATCTTGAACTGTATTGGATATTGGTACACCGGAATTCGATTGTGGATATTTGATTCGAATCCATACGTGAACACGGAGATCACATCGTACGGAAGCGGTAGCTTTTTTCACTTCTTTATTTGGGCAATTCCTGTTTTTGGAATTGGATTTTTGTTCTTGTTGAAGTCAACATGGTTGAACGCTCACACAATCTTAAATCGCCTGACTATCGATTGGAAAAGCAATGTAGTTTCCGAAGAGTCAAAGAGTTTCATGTTGAAACACCAAGTGATTTTTTGGATAGTCTTAGGCTCTTTTTGGGGATACTTTATGGCGCATACCGTTCTTTGGTGGCAAGGGATGTGGGCGAGTTTGGGATTGTTACGAGTGATGTTTGTTGTTGCGGTGCCAATGGTTCTGCTAGCTTTAATTGAATTGAATAAGTTTTTAGATAGTCGCCCCCTAATAGGTAGTTGGAAAACAATTAACGTGATTATTGTTCTTCTTTGCGGAACTGCTTTCGGAACGAACACGCTCATACTTGGTGCTGTTGGTGCCCCGGTTGAATATGGAATTGAAGAGGCCGTGTTGAATGAAATGAAAGGTTGGATGAAAGCAGAAGGGGTTACAACTCAAGGATGTGTTTTTGCAGGGCACTCATATGTTTCATTAGCGTTGGACAGAGATCCGTTCGATTACACCAAAATGAATCAGCTTAGATCATTCAAATATGCTCAGAAAGGTGACCTTATTGTTTGGGACGGTCACTATGGTCCGAATGAAGAAAACACACCAATAGAGATGATGGAAAGAGATACGACATTGA
>JBJOFG010000007.1:0-21556 GCA_046048875.1 Bacteroidota bacterium
ACCAGTGCCGCCGTTGCCAATTACTGTAACCGTCGATGATCCGCCATTACACAAAATAGCCGTTGATGATGAACTTGCAGCTAATGCTGTTGGCTCCGTTACAGTGATGCTCGTTGTTGCAATCCATCCAATCGCATCGGTAATTGTGTATGAATATGTTCCTGCATTCACTGAGAAGTTACCGGTACCGGTATATGGAGCGATTCCGCCAGAAGCTGAGATTGCAACTATTCCTGTACCTCCATTACATTGAACAGGAGTTATACTTGAATTTATGACTAACGGAGGAGCTACAGTGAACGCAGCTTTATAATTCAGCCCACTGTTGCTAGCATAGACAGTTCCTCCGAGACAAGTAACTGAAGCGTCACTGTACACTTCGAAATAATATGTTCCCGAAGTCAGACCAGATAGGATATTAGTGTTACTGCCGGTTACCGACCACATCTGATCTTGCCCACCACAGCCGTTATTGAAACCCGAGGTATATGGTACAGATAATGCCGAAAAACTAGACCCAGAACTAGAAGTAGGGTAAATCCTATAGTAAAGTGCGGTTGACGTCAAATCGCATCCGTTACATTTCCAGACATTGTGCTCTGCTCCTTTTAAGGTTAATTGGTTTGAACCTTCAGCAAAAACACCAAGGTTGCTTCCGTTAAAATCAGGATTACCCGTTGCTGCCTTCAAATCATAGTAAACGTTACTTCCGCCATTGAGGGAGAGAATAACAAAAGTATTGTTGAAACCTGCTGTTTGAGCTGAGCTTTCAAAGGAAATAATAGATGCTAAGAAAACTAAAACTAAAACCAATAAAGGAGTGTTCTTAGTTTGTATTCTATTATAAAATTCATTTTTCATATTTGGATGAATCAATGGTTATGAAATCTAATCTTGCTTGATGTGCTATTTGTTTATTGACAAACTGTAACACATGAACCGCTTGGAACCATTTTAACATTGATGACATCCCCCGGAGCTAATCCAACAGCTGAGTACGTCGATTGATTTTCTCCTGGAATGGCTACACCTCCATTATACCATTGATAAGTCGGACTTGTCCCACCGTTAACAGGGGTTGCAGTAAAGAGTAAAACACCGCCTGGACAAGCAGTTGTTCCGGTAATTGAAACAGATGCTGTCAGTAATGGATTCTCAGTAACTACTACCGGTGTTCTTGTGAGACTCACACAGCCATTACCACCAATTACCTCAAGATAATAAGTTGAAGTCCCAATTGCCAACTCTTGTGTTGTAGCCAAAGAAGACCCACCTGTTGAAGTTGAATACCACAAGTAGGATGAACCAGAAACACTCGAATACTGAATAGAAGCAATGGTTGAATTACTCGTTTCGCAAAACTGCTGCGGACTGGTTGCAACCGCGGCCGCTGGAGCGGCAAGAACAGTAATTGTTCCCGTTGCACTCACAGTACCAAGTCCTCCAGTCAAAGGAATAGAGTAACTAAATACCCCGCTAGCACTTGGTGTGCCTGAAATTGTGATAACATTGGCACTCCATGAAGCAGTCACTCCTGTGGGCAATCCGGTTGCAGTTCCAATACCTGTAGCACCTTGTGTAGTGTGAGTAATTGAAGTTAAAACTGTTCCTTGACAAAGTATTGGAGTGCTACTCGCAGATGAAACACCATTTAGAGTTGTAAAATTATTCACCAGAGACCAGGCGCTAGTCGAAGATCCGCAGTTAGCTCGATAATAAATACTATAATTAGTCCCTGCTTGAAGACCCGTAACGGTAAAAGAAGCATTGGGTGCAGAGATGGTGACAGTTTGGTTCGAAACCAACGTTCCTGTTCCTGATGTAAAACCAACTGGACCGTATTCAAAATCATAAGCAGTGGATGAAGAACATCCTGTCAACCACGTTAATGTAACCGAACTCGATGTCGCAGTTACAGTTGAAATCAATCCAGGCGAAGGACAAGCGGGGGCTGGTGCGATGGTTATCAAATAATCTTCGGTCTCACCATAAAAATTCGATGTACAAGGAGTGACATTTATTCCGTCCGTAAAATACATCGCTCTAACCCGTAATCTGTGAACACCAGCAGGGGGTGTGCATGCAAGAGTAATTGGGAAAGAAGCCGAAGAACCTAAAGCACCCACAATGCCCGACCCCGCAACTTGACCATTTGAGTATCCAATACGTTCTGTGGTGTTGTTAAAGACCCCATCATCATTGTAGTCGATCCAAGCCGCATAACCTTCCGCATATTGGCCGGCATATACGGTGCAGTTATACGTGCTACTTGGCAATAATGTAGTCGTTAGAGAGGGGTTAGTGGTATAATCAGAATATCCTGCCAATCCACTAGGGCAGCCCGTTCCCGAATTGTTATCTAGAGTATTTAAAACTACTCGTGCAATCACATCACCGTCTGTACAACCATAAGTTGTTACTGGAACACAATACCCAACATAGAAAGAACTAGCACCTGCCCATGAACTTAAATCACTTACTGAACAGACACTTCTTACCCAAAAATAATAAGTTGTACCAATTGTAAGAGATGTCAAATTCGCCGAGGTTACACCTGCAGAAGTTGATCCTGTGGGAGTAGTTCCAGCTGTTGGTGGTGTTGAAGATGAAGAAACATAATATTGATATCCCGACGCAGGAGCAGGAGATGCCGCAGTCCATGAAATGTTAGCAGATGTTAATGTCAATGGTGTGCCAACTAGACCTGTTGGAGCTACGCATGATGGGGGAGCAGCGACTGTAAAGGTATAGTCTTCTGTTTCACCATTAATATTCACAGGGCAGGCAACTGGAGTTGTAGAGTTCCAGTCAGCCACAATTCTCATTCTATAATTTCCTATAGCTTGGCCAACGGGTACAGTAAAAGAACCAGAAACAGTTGACACCACATATGCGTTTGATGAATATACATTTTCACCGGCATCGTTGAAGTCAAGATCGTTGTTCCAGTCAATAAAAATTTTGGTTCCAGGATCGCTTACATACGTTAATGTAAAATTGATTGTTCCGCCAGCTGATTGAGAGCAACTAAATGCAGTATAGTTGGCATATCCACCGGCAGTAAAACCAGAGGCGTTGGCTAAGTTGGTGATACCGCCAGAAGTAGTAACGTTCGTTATTGAAGTACTCACCCCTGTTCCTGAAGGTTGACAATATCCCGTAAAAAAGGTACTCGAACCAGCCCAAGTGCTTGTGCCGGAACCTCCGCAATTACTTCTTACCCAAAAATAATAAGTTGTATTAGCGGTTAAACCTGTAATATTCGCTGTTACTACCCCTGCCGCTGTAGAACCTGATGGAGTTGTACCAGCAGTTGGTGCAGTCGCTGAAGTTGAATAATAGTATTGATATCCCGAAGCTGGTGCAGGCGATGCCGCGGTCCATGAAATTGTTGCCGATGTTGATGTAATGGCTGATGATGTTAATCCCGTGGGAACTGCGCAGGCAGGCGGCGGAGGTGGAGTAAATGTATATTTCTTATTTACTAAATCAGTTGTAGCTGTTATATTGTTGTTTGCTGTTAAACCAGATACTGTTGAGGCAACTGCTGGCGTAACACTTAAAAACGTCGAGGCACCATTAATACCAATTGAAGCTGAAATTGCCCCCGCTGTCGCCATTGTTGAGCCATAAATAAATTCAATAACATTTGTTGACTCATATAAATTCAATCTATAGGAAGCAAAAGCCGTAGCTGAAGTCGACCCACCGCCACCTATGTTGATATTGTGCCAACTAACAGACAAAACTCTGTTTGGTGCAGAACCTACTGTAGCATATGTAATTGCTCCAGTATTTCTATTATTGTCATCCCAAAATGGCGCAATCAATGGTCTCAAAGCAGCAGCGGTCCCCAAGGAATTGGTCCAGCCACCCGTGATTGCTGTACCACCCATACGCACCATCCCGTTTGTTGTAATACTAAATGTGGTGTAATCAATGTTGTCAAAATTAAAAGTAAACCCAATTGGTATAGCTGTCTGAGTGCCATCATCACCGGTTGCAGTAGAATTTGTCCCTACGACTTGTGCATATGAACCCACAGACTCAACAAATGAGTAATTATTTACCTGACCCCGAACACCCGCTCCAAAAACAAACAAAAAAGCAACAAACCCCACACTGCGTAGGATAAATGCCTTAAATAAATTTTCAAAGGTGTTTTTTGCGAGAGATTCGCTAGATTTCAATAGGCACGCAGATTTTACGCGCAATGAAAAAGAATACAATGACTTCATGCCAGTTGCAGGTTAAGTTAGGAATTTTAGTTTCGGTAGTGCAAAACTTGCAGAGCCGTCTACTCTACAAATCCGCATTGCCAAATTAATCTAAAAAATCATAAATCCTAATAACCAGCAAAAAAAATTCTACTGAGGTTGGCTCATTGTCTCATTTTCGTCAAACGTTTTCGATGTACTCAAACGGAGAACAGCCGCAGAATTTTTTAAAGATGGAATAAAAATTCGATTTGGTTTGAAATCCGCAACGTGTCGCCAATCCCATGATAGAGTATCGTTTCAGCGCACCGGCTTCAAGTTGAAGAAGGAATAAATCTAGTCTGCGTTTGTTCAACCAATCCTTGTATGGCATAAGCATATCACGACTAAAAAAGATCGACAATTTATATTTCGGGACTTCAAGTAAATCCGCGAGTTCCTGAATTTTTATATCTCGTTGAATGATTTCTGGATGAAGATTCAAGTATTCATCTAACTTAATTTTAATTGCATTCGATTCATCGTACGTCAGCGGTTGTTTCCATTTCTGAAACTCTTCGCTAGCATTGGTTAATGGATTGCGAACCACAATCATAGCGGCAGCAGTGACTACTTCTGAATGTCCATATACAATAGACTTCGACATTTCTAATATTGGGAGAATTTCCATAACAAAATGTATTTGTCCTGTTATATCGAATTCCAACTAGAAAGGTTACACTTTTAAAAAAAAAGATGCTGAAGCAAGATACTTCGTAAGATGCTAAAGCAAGATTCTGCGAAAGATTATTTTCTAGGTAAGAGAAGTTAAGAAGAGGGAAGAGAGGGGAAGAATGTGCTAGCACGAATGTAGCAGAGCTACGAATGCCTGCGGCGAATGTCCTCATGGACGAATGTCAAGATTCTGCGAAAGATGTTGCACAAGATGCTAAAGCAAGATTCTGCGAAAGATGTTGCACAAGATGCTAAAGCAAGATGCCTACGGCAAAGGGACTTCTGTATAGGGAAGCTTCCTTGCCGAAGGCATCTTTAGTATAATCTTGCGAAGCATCTTGCTCCGCATCTTTCCTTCGGAATCTTACTTCGTAATCGCCTTCACCCCCGGCAACTCAATGCCCTCGAGAGATTCAAGCATAGCACCGCCACCAGTGCTAACATAAGAGACGTCGTTGGCTAAGCCAAACTGATTAATAGCGGCTACTGAATCGCCACCGCCGACTAGTGTGAATGATCCGTTCTTCGTGGCTTCAACCAAAGCATTTGCCACGGCAACAGTGCCAGCCGCAAAAGCTTCCATTTCGAACACACCCATTGGGCCATTCCACAAAACTGTTTTAGATTGAGCAATAATGGTTGAGAAATGCTCACGCGATTTCACGCCAATATCCAATCCCATCCATCCCGATGGAATATTCGCAATGCTGCACTCCTTGTGATTCGCATCGGCCGCAAAGGCGTCTGCAATAATCGCGTCGGTTGGCAAATACAAATTCACATTCTTATTGCGTGCCATTTCCATGAGCTCCAACGCCAAGTCTAACTTGTCGTCTTCCACCAATGAACTACCCACCTTGCCCTGCTGGGCTTTGATAAAAGTGAATGCCATTCCTCCACCAATGATGATGTTGTCAACGGCATTCATTAAATTTTCTAAAATCGCAATCTTACTGCTGACTTTACTTCCACCAATAATAGCGGTAACTGGAGAAGCATTTCCGTTCAATACACGATCAATGCTCTTCACTTCGTCTTCCATTAAATAGCCGAAATATTTATCGGTTGGAAAAAACTTCGCAATAACCGCTGTCGATGCATGCGCTCTGTGGGCCGTGCCGAAGGCATCGTTCACATAAACATCGCCCAACTCTGCCAACTGACCCGCGAAGAATTCATCTCCGCCTTCTTCCTCTTTGTAAAAACGAAGATTCTCCAACAAAAGAATATCTCCGCTCTTCATCTTTTCCACAGCATGCTTGGCTTCTTCACCCACGCAATTGCCTGAAAATGCAACAGGTTTTCCCAACACATTTGATACTTCTTGTTGAATGTGCTTCAACGAAAATTTATCTTCTGGTCCGCCTTTCGGTCTTCCCAGATGAGACATCAAAATCACCTTCGCACCGTCTGAAGACAACTTCAGAATGGTCTTCGCTGCTGCGCGAATACGCGTGTTATCGGTTACTTCGAATTGTTCGTTCACAGGAACATTGAAATCTACGCGCACAAGCACCGCTTTGTTCGCGAAGGTGTGTTGATCTAATTGGTACATGCTTATTTCTTAACGCGATCGTGATAATGTCCGGTTGAAGTGTCGATACGAATCTTATCTCCCACTTCAATAAACAAAGGCACACGCACTTCAACACCCACGTCAATGGTTGCTGGCTTCATGGCGTTCGTTGCTGTATCTCCGCGCAAACCAGGCTCGGTATAAGTTACTTCGTATTCAACCAATGTTGGAAGGTCGCAAGACATAGGCGCTTCGTCTTCCGCGTTGAACATAACAATACACACCATTCCTTCTTTCAAGAACTTCGGTGCGTTAATCATCGTACCCGGAATGGTGATTTGTTCGAAATCCTCCGAATTCATGAAATTATACTGATCGTCTTGGAATAAGAACTGATACTCGCGCGTTTCAATTCGAACCACATCCATCTTCACTCCAGAATTGAAGGTGTGGTCAACGATTTTTCCGTTATTCAAATTCTTGATTTTCGTTCTTACGAAAGCCGGACCTTTTCCTGGTTTTACGTGTAAGAATTCAATGATTTTCCAGATGTGTGAATCCATTCTGAAACACATTCCATTGTGAATGTCTGCGGTAGTTGCTGCCATTTTGATTTTTATAAAGGGCTAAATTAATGTTTAAATTTTGGTTTAGGAAAAAGATGTTTCACAAGATACTTCGTAAGATTCGTTGAAAGATGTGTCACAAGATGTGTTACAAGATACTTCGTAAGATTCGTTGTAAGATGTTTCACAAGATGTGTTACAAGATACTTCGTAAGATTCTACGAAAGAAGCTTCGCTAAAAAACTGCTTGCCGTAGGCATCTTTTGAAAAATCTTGCTTGCATCTTACAACGTATCTTTCACAGAATCTTGCTTGCATCTTACGAAGTATCTACGTCAGTAAGCCCACTTCACATAGATCGCTCCCCACGTGAATCCACCGCCGAATGCGGCAAGTACGAGGTTATCTCCTTTTTTCAATTGAGATTCCCAATCGCACAAACACAAGGGAATGGTAGCACTTGTGGTGTTACCGTATTTGTGGATGTTTATCATAACCTTCTCGCTGCCAACTCCCATGCGGCGTGCAGTAGCGTCGATAATTCTTAAGTTCGCTTGGTGCGGAACCAACCAAGCTACGTCTTCCGACTTCAGGTTGTTCTTTTCCATAATTTCAGCGGAAACATCGGCCATACCTACAACAGCTGCTTTGAATACCGGTTGTCCGTCTTGAAACACAAAGTGTTCCCGGTTTGCAACAGTTTCAGCTGTTGGCGGATAAACAGATCCACCTGCTTTTTGATACAAGTAATGTCTTCCGTTTCCGTCAGTCTTCAAGATGCTATCCATGATACCGTTGTCTTCTTCAGTAGGCTCAAGAAGCACTGCTCCAGCGCCGTCTCCGAAAAGAACACACGTTGTGCGATCGGTGTAATCGACGATGCTCGACATCTTGTCGGCACCTACAACAACAACCTTTTTGCATTTTCCTGTTTCAATGAATTGAGAACCCGTTGCTACAGCAAAAAGAAATCCTGAGCAAGCAGCGCCTAAGTCATATCCCCAAGCGTTTTTCGCACCAATCTTGTCACAAATAATGTTTGCGGTTGCTGGGAAAACGTGATCCGGAGTAACTGTTGCGCAAATAAGCAAGTCAATATCCATCGGAGAAATACCGCGCTTTTCGCACAATACTTTCACCGCTTCAACAGCCATATCGCTGGTTCCAAGTCCTTCACCTTTCAAGATGTGACGTTCTGAAATACCTGTACGCGAGCGAATCCACTCGTCGTTGGTATCTACCATTTTCTCTAAATCTGCGTTTGTTAGAAGGTCTGGTGGAAGGTAACCGCCTATTGCGGTAATGGCTGCTCTCATGTGTGTGATAAATTGAAGATGCGAAGATAGGCAATTCTTCGAAAGATGTTTCACAAGATGCCGAAGGCAAGATTCTTCGAAAGATGCCAAATGCTATGGCAAGATACTCTGTAAGATTCTACGAAAGATGCCAAATGCTATGGCAAGATACTCTGTAAGATTCTACGAAAGATGCTTCGCAAGATATCTTCGATAAGATTTTGAATAAAACACGAAAACCTCCGTGTAGAATAATTGCTTTAAACAACTACTCTACCGAAGGTTCTATGAAATTCTACGGAACGTTCTACGAAGTTCTACGTTCGTGAGCGAACGTTAGGCTTCTTTCTCAGCGAGAACTTTTCCTTTGTAGTACAACTTTCCTTCGTACCAGTGTGCGTGGTGGAAAAGGTGTGGTTGACCAGTAGTCGGACAAGTAGAAACGTTAGGTGCTTCTAATTTGTAGTGCGTTCTGCGCTTTGCTTGACGCGTTTGGGAAATCCTGTGTTTGGGATGTGCCATGGGTTCTTATTTAAAAAGTTATTCTTCCTCGTCGGAAGGATCAAATTCATCTGTGTCAAAATCTTTGAGGTCTTTCCAGATGCTGTCTGCGTTTTCTTCCACTCGGTAAGTATTCAAGGCGCCTAAGACAACTGGGTTACAGTCGGCTTCGTTGCTGTGCACCCTTCTTGGAGGAAGAGATAGCAGCGCCATTTCATAAATACGTCGCTTAATGTCCAATTGATGTTCACTTGGTCCGAGGGTCCAAACATCGTCTTCGTCGGTGTTTGTCTGCTCTCCAAATTTCACTAAAAGGTGATCAACGTTTTCAACATGAATCCAAGTATCTTCAGCGCATCGGTCGCAAGGCAGCAAGACTTCACCTTCCACTTGCAGGTCTAGGACCAGCATGTTTTGTTTTTTATCTAAAGTGCCTGTGACATTCAGTTTTGATTCTTGAATTTCACTTTCAGGAAAGTCTGCAAAGAACGTTTTGTCCAATTCGAAATTCAACTCATGCTCTCCCAGTTTCCAGCCTGAAAAATTCAGGATATAAAGTGGATCTTGCATAGGTTGATTTTCAAAAGGACGGCAAAGATACGTTTATTTTCTTGAAATGCAAGATACTTTGTAAGATTCTTGGGAAGATGCAAGCAAGATGCGAGCAAGATTCTGCGAAAGATGTTTCTCAAGATGCCTTCGGCAAGAACTTATTCGTTCGAAACACTCATATTCATTGGCTTGCATGAAATTGAACGCATAACACTTTGTTTTCAATATGCCTTTAATTGAAGAATTTTGAAAGAAAAAATGAAGAAAAAGAGTGTCTACAAAAAAGCAGAAGAGTTTTCATTTGGCATTTTGGAATTAGTAAATGCTTCGGATAGATTTAATAAAGACTTCCATGTTTCTGATCAAATTTCCAGAAGTTCAACCTCCATTGCTGCGAATTTGAGTGAGGCTAAATTTTCTATTTCAGACAAGATGTATCTGCATAAGGTTTCTCTGTCAATTCGTGAAGCTGAAGAAACGAGTTACTGGCTCAGAGTATTGAAGATTAAAGGATACATAAGTCAAGACAAATATGAGCTTTTTGAAAAAGACTGTAAGCAGATTGTTGCTGAACTATATGCCCTCATGAGATTCGTCAGAAATAAGAAAAAGGGAGGATCAGCTTTAGGCTAGATGTTATACAAGATTCTGCGAAAGATGTTTCACAAGATGCCAGAAGCAAGATGCTTCGCAAGTGGAATACTTCCTGAAGGTTCTTGTGAAACATCTTTCGCAGAATCTTGCTCCGCATCTTGAGTAACATCTTACAAAGTATCTTTCAGAGAATCTTGTGTAACATCTTTCGAAGAATCTTGCTCTGCATCTTTAGTAGTAATAAGAACCTTTTTTTGCTAAAAACCCCTATATTTGCCCTCAATTCTAACGAAAAATTCGAAAAACGATGAATATTACTCAAATTCAAGATTTAATCAAGTTCGTTGCAAAAAGTGGCGTAAGTGAGGTGGAAATCGAGCAAAAAGATTTCAAAATCACTATTAAGACTCCAGGAAAAGGAAAGCAAGAATTCGTGCAAGTGACTGCTGCTCCTGTGATGGCTGCACCTGCTCCTGTGGCAATGCCTGCTGCTGCTCCGGCTCCGGCCGCTCCAGCTGCGCCGGCTGCTGCTGCACCCGTTGCTTCGAATCTTATTGAGATTAAGAGCCCTATGATTGGTACATTCTACCGTTCTTCTGCTCCAGACAAACCTGCTTTTGTAGAGGTTGGTACAGAGATTAAAGCTGGTGATAAAGTATGTATCGTTGAAGCAATGAAATTGTTCAACGAAATCGAATCTGAAGTTTCAGGTAAGATCGTGAAGATTTTGGTGAACGACATGTCTCCAATTGAATTTGACCAACCATTGTTTTTGGTTGAACCCGCTTAATTGCACTTAAACACTACTTCTCATGTTTAACAAAATATTGATTGCCAATCGTGGCGAAATTGCGCTACGTGTTATTCGCACGTGCAAAGAAATGGGTATTAAAACGGTTGCGGTTTATTCAACTGCCGACCGTGATAGCCTTCATGTGCGCTTCGCAGATGAAGCTGTTTGTATTGGCCCGCCTTCAAGCAAGGATTCTTACTTAAAGATTCCAAATATTATTGCTGCGGCTGAAATCACCAATGCAGATGCGATTCACCCGGGATATGGTTTCCTTTCTGAAAACGCTACTTTCTCGAAAGTGTGTAAAGAAAATGGAATCAAATTTATTGGCGCCTCTCCGGAAATGATCGACTCTATGGGCGATAAGTCTTCGGCAAAGCAAACCATGAAAAACGCTGGAGTTCCGACTATTCCAGGTAGTGATGGACTTATTGAAGGTCTTGACCACGCGAAAGAATTAGCGAAAGGCATTGTTTATCCAGTTATCTTGAAAGCTACCGCTGGTGGTGGTGGAAAGGGTATGCGTGTGGTAAACAGCGAAGACGAAATGGAAAGCGCTTGGGAAATGGTAAAACGCGAAGCCGGTGCTGCCTTCGGAAACGATGGTATTTACATGGAAAAATTCGTTGTTGAACCTCGTCACATCGAGATTCAAATCGCAGGAGACCAATACGGAAAAGCTTGTCACCTTTCAGAACGTGACTGCTCTATTCAAAGAAGACATCAGAAATTAGTTGAAGAAACTCCTTCACCATACATGACACCTGAGTTGCGCGAGCGCATGGGTGAGGCTGCTATTAAAGCTGCTTTGGCTGTTGGTTATGAAGGTGTTGGTACAGTAGAATTCTTGGTCGACAAAGACCGTAATTTCTACTTCATGGAAATGAATACACGTATTCAAGTAGAGCATACTATTACCGAGGAAGTAATCGATTACGACTTGGTGAAGGAGCAAATTAAATTGGCTGCAGGTGAGCCAATTTCAGGAAGAAATTACTATCCGACCATGCATGCCATTCAGTGTCGTATTAACGCTGAAGATCCTTTCAAAAACTTCATTCCATCTCCAGGAAAAATTACTGACTATCACTGTCCAGGCGGACACGGTGTTCGTATAGATGCTCACGCCTATGCGGGATACGTGATTCCTCCGTTCTACGATTCAATGATTTCGAAGTTGATTACCGTTGCTCAAACCCGTGAAGAAGCCATTGCGAAAATGCAACGCGCGTTGGACGAGTATATCATTGAGGGCGTTAAGACAACGATTCCTTTCCACCAAAAACTTATGAAAGATGAGAAGTTCCGTTCAGGAAACTTCACGACCAAGTTCTTGGAAGATTGGACGATGTAATCAGACGGAATCTGATCAATCAGTCTTCGACTGATCAATTACTACGTAATCAATCCTGCGGATCGATTGCTTCGCAACCAATCTTTCAGATTAATACTGACGGATAAATACTGCGCAAGAAAACCTCATCAAATTCGATCACGAAGTGATTGATCAGTCGCAGACTGATTGATCCGAAGATTGATCATAAAGTGATTGATTGCTACGCAATTGATCAGACGTAGTCTGATTTTAGCTATTTAGTTTAAGCACCGCCAAAAACGCTGCCTGTGGAACTTCTACAGAACCCACTTGTCGCATTCTCTTTTTACCTTCCTTTTGTTTCTCGAGAAGTTTGCGCTTACGCGAGATGTCACCACCGTAACATTTTGCAGTAACGTCTTTACGCAAGGCGTTAATGGTTTCACGCGCGATGATCTTCGCGCCAATAGCGGCTTGCAAGGCTATTAAGAATTGTTGACGCGGGATAAGTTCACGCAGTTTCATACAAATCTTTTTTCCTAATTCGTATGCGTGGTCTTTGTGGATGAGTGCGCTTAAGGCATCTACTTGATCTCCATTAAGCAGAATATCTAATTTCACCAATTGGCTTTCTTGGTAACCAATTCTGAAGTAATCGAAAGAGGCGTATCCCTTTGAAATCGTTTTCAAACGATCGTAAAAGTCGAATACAATTTCGGCTAGAGGCATTTCAAACGTTAACTCAATACGGTCTGTTGTTAGGTACAACTGATTCGTAAGCATTCCGCGTTTTTCAATACACAAGGTCATAATTGCACCAATGAATTCAGTCTTGGTTATGATTTGAGCTTTAATGAAAGGCTCTTCAACATGTGCAATCAAATTCTGTTCAGGAAGTTCAGACGGGTTGTTAATCTCCAACTTCTCCCCTTTCGTGGTGTAGCAGAAATAACTTACGTTCGGAACAGTTGTGATAACGGTCATGTTGAACTCGCGCTCTAAACGTTCCTGAATAATTTCCATGTGCAACATTCCTAAGAAACCGCAACGGAAACCGAAACCCAGTGCAGCAGAACTCTCTGGTTCAAAAACCAATGACGCGTCGTTCAACTGAAGCTTTTCCATACTCGCACGAAGCTCTTCGTACTCGTCGGTATCTACGGGATAAATACCTGCGAATACCATTGGCTTCACATCTTCGAAGCCTTGAAGGGCTACAACACATGGATTTGCTACGGTTGTAATGGTATCGCCCACTTTTACTTCAGTGGCGGTTTTAATTCCGGAAATAATATATCCCACATCGCCGGCAGCAACAAAGTCACGCGGCTTCAAGTCCATTCCTAAAACACCCACTTCGTCGGCAAAATACTCTTTGCCCGTACTCATGAATTTCACTTTGTCTCCTTTTCGAAGGACACCGTTTTTGATTCGGAAGTAGGCAATAATTCCCCGAAAAGAATTGAATACTGAATCGAAAACCATTGCTTGCAAGGGCGCTTCTACTTCTCCAACAGGAGCAGGAATGCGTTCGCAGATAGCATCTAAAATAGCAGGAACACCTTCACCGGTTTTTCCACTTGCGGCTAAAATTTCATCGCGCTCACATCCGATAAGATCTACAATCTGATCTTTCACCAACTCGGGATCGGCATTCGGAAGATCGATTTTATTTAAAATTGGAATGATTGTTAAATCGTTTTCCAAGGCTAAGTACAAATTCGAAATGGTCTGGGCTTGAATTCCCTGAGAGGCATCAACGATAAGAATAGCTCCTTCGCAAGAAGCGATAGAACGCGATACTTCGTATGAAAAGTCAACGTGTCCAGGTGTGTCAATCAAATTCAACACAAACTCCTCGTTGCCCACTTTGTGCAACATTTGAATCGCATGAGCCTTGATGGTAATGCCCTTCTCACGCTCCAAATCCATATCGTCAAGCGCTTGTGCAACCATCTTGCGATCTTCAATGGTTTTCGTGATTTGCAACATTCTATCTGCAAGGGTAGATTTACCGTGATCGATGTGTGCAATGATGCAAAAATTTCGAATATTTTTCATGTTCTTACTAAGGCGTGCAAAGGTACGCCTAAAGCTAGGTATAAAACAATGAAAAGAAATTAGACAAAAACAAAAATTGTTCTAGCCCACATTCGTTTATTTTTGTTCATCATGAAAATTTTGAAATCTTTATTCGTTGCAATACTTGGACTTGTTGCAACCGGAGCATTTGCTCAGGAAGAACACTTGTATTGCGGTGAACGCGAAAGTCGTGTTCGTATGTTTGGTATGTATCCAGAAGCCGAAGGAATCTCACGCAGAGCCAGCGAAGCCCTGGAAACATACACTCAAAATTTTCAAGATGATGCTCCAGAGCGCGGCGGACAAACCATCTATACGATTCCCGTTGTTTTTCATGTCATTCACAACAACGGTCCAGAAAACATTTCAGATGAACAAATTCTCAATGGACTTTCTATTTTGAATCGTGACTTCGCTATGTTGAATACAGACATAAGTCTTGTTGTTTCGGCGTTTGAGAATATTACGGCTGATATTGGAATTCAATTCGCCCTTGCCACAAAAGACCCCGATGGCAATTGCACAAGAGGGATTAACCGTATTGTTTCTCCGCTAACTTCTGATGGCGGTCAAGAAATGAAAGACTTGATTATTTGGCCTAGAAATAAGTATTTAAACGTTTGGATATGCCTAGACGCCGCGGGTGCTGCGGGATACACTAATTTGCCTGGCGATGTTGCAGGCTTTTGGGGTGCCGCAACCGACGGTATTGTCCTTCGCTCTGATTATATGGGCGCCATTGGCACCAGTACCTCTCAGCGCAGCAGAACACTCACCCACGAGGTCGGTCATTGGCTGAACCTCTACCACACCTGGGGACCGGGTAATTCACCTGGTGTAGCTTCGAACTGTAATCAGGACGATAATGTAACAGATACACCAAACACGATTGGTTGGACAACCTGTTCTTTAACCGGAAGTTCATGCGGAAATACAGTAGACAACGTTCAAAACTATATGGAGTATTCATACTGCTCGCGCATGTTCACGGAGGGACAGCGCACACGTATGCGTGCAGCCATAACCAGCAGCGTAGCGCAACGCAGTAGCCTTATCACCGCTTCAAATCTCCTAGCGACGGGAGTAACGAACCCTGCTCTTTGTGTTGCCGATTTCGAATTCAATAAAAACATTATGTGCGCCGGAGACAGCGTAACTTTCACAGACATCTCGTACCATGGAATAACCTCTTGGAATTGGAACTTTGGCGATGGAGAAACTTTGGTTGGAAACGATCCAAATATTCATCAAAATCCTACGCATATCTACAACACCCCAGGCACATTCACGGTAACGCTTACCGTTAGCAATGGTGCAGATCAACTTTCAAAAACATATTCGAACATTATTACTGTTCTCGGAGGCGCAGGTTTGAACACCCCATTAATGGAAGGGTTCGAAGGTACTTGGCCTGCAAACAATTGGTTCGTAAACAATCCCGATGGGGACGAGACTTGGCAAGTAGTAAATACTGGTTATAGCGGAGTAAACGGATTGAAGCTTTCCAATTTCACAAGTGAATCTGGACACGTCGATGAATTCATTTCGAACACCTTCGACATGAGTGCCATAGACACTATTTTCGTGAGCTATAAATGGGCGTATGCCAACAGAGTGAATACCACTGACGATCGCTTGAGAATAAGTGCGTCAGGAGATTGTGGCACAGCTTGGACACTTGCACGTATTCGAAAAGGAACTACAAATCTTCCTACACGTACCGGAACAAACTTGGCCTTTACTCCAACTGGAATTGACCAATGGAGCGGAGAAACACTCACTCTCACCAATTCGAGTTACATGACAGATCATTTTCAGTTGAAATATGAATTCATCAGTTATGGTGGAAATAATTTGTACCTCGATGACATTAACATTACCGCTGTAGATACCCTTGGAAATTTCATTGAAATTACCGAATCACCTTTGGAAATTTCACTTTATCCGAATCCTGCAAACGAAGCAGCAACACTTGTACTTGGAAGTGCAGCACACAAAAGAACAACCGTTGCTTTGTATAATAGCGCAGGTGAAATCGTTGAAAAAATCTACAGCGGGAATCTTAGCATTGGCACGCACACGTTCGCTATTCCGAAGCAATCTGCTGGTTTTTACATTGTTCAAATTCAAAGCGGAAACGCGGTTACCCATCGAAAACTTGTCTTCGAATAAGCTTTCCTTGAACAAACTTGGTGAGTAGTTGTTAACTTTGTTTAATATGTCGACATTTACCCCAGGCCCGTTACTCGCTCAATTCGATAATCCTATTGCCCTTCGCAACGGATTAAAAGACGAGCAACTTAAACAATTGTGTACCGAACTTCGTCAGTACATTGTTGACATTGTTTCTGAAAAAGGTGGTCACTTCGGTGCTAGCCTTGGTGTGGTTGAAATGACCGTTGCTCTTCACTATGTTTTCGAAACGCCTTACGATCAGCTCGTTTGGGACGTGGGACACCAAGCATACGGTCACAAAATTTTAACGGGAAGAAGAGACAACTTCCACACAAACCGCGTTTATAAAGGACTTTCTGGCTTCCCTAAAAGAAGCGAAAGTGAATACGATACTTTCGGAGTTGGACACAGTTCAACTTCTATCTCTGCTGCAGTTGGAATGGCTGTTGCAAGCAAAGTGAAAGAAGAAAAAGACCGTCAGGTTATTGCAGTTATTGGCGACGGTGCCATGACCGCAGGTTTGGCTTTCGAAGGTCTGAATCACGGATCTACTGCGGACTGCAACGTGCTTGTTGTTTTGAACGACAACTGCATGAGCATTGATCCGAATGTGGGTGCCTTGAAAGAATACTTAACAGACATTACCACATCGCACACCTACAACAAAGTGAAGGACGATGTGTGGCAGTTGTTGGGCAAGGTCTCGAAATTCGGACCGAATGCACAACACATCGCACACAAGATTTCTGAGGCTTTAAAAGGAACCCTTATCAAGGAAAGCAACTATTTCGAATCGTTGAAGTGGAGATACTTCGGTCCGATTGACGGACACGATGTGGATTATATGGTGAAGGTGATGCGCGATTTGAAAGACATCCCTGGTCCAAAAATTTTACACTGTGTTACGAAGAAAGGAAAAGGCTACGCCCCAGCAGAGGCAGGCTCTCCAACGAAGTGGCACGCACCAGGATTGTTCAACAAAGAGACCGGTGAAATTGTAAAAGTTGTTCCGAAGAATCCACAACCGCCCTTGTATCAAGATGTATTCGGACATACCATTATCGAATTAGCAGAGAAGAATGAAAAGATTGTTGGAGTTACTCCTGCTATGCCTAGCGGCTGTTCATTGAAGTTAATGATGGAGGCTATGCCGAAGCGCGCCTTCGACGTAGGAATTGCTGAACAACACGCTGTAACGTTTTCTGCTGGAATGGCTACGCAAGGATTGGTTCCTTTCTGCAATATTTATTCGAGCTTTATGCAACGTGCCTATGACCAAGTCATTCACGATGTTGCTCTTCAAAAATTAAACGTTGTTTTCTGTTTAGATCGCGGTGGATTAGTTGGTGCCGACGGCCCTACACACCACGGTGCATACGACATTGCATACATGCGTTGCATTCCTCATTTGGTGGTTTCAAGCCCAATGAATGAAAGTGAATTGCGCGATTTAATGTACACTGCACAACTTCCAGATCAAGGTGCATTCAGCATTCGTTATCCGCGCGGTAACGGTGTTATGACCGATTGGAAAACACCCATGAAAGAAATTAAAGTGGGTACCGGAAGAAAGATTAAGTCTGGCGACGATGTGGCTATTTTAACCATTGGCCCAATTGGAAACTATGCTGTGAAAGCGTGCGAAGCACTTGCAGAGCAAGGCATTTCTGCTGCTCATTATGACATGCGTTTCGCGAAGCCAATTGATGAAATGCTTCTTCATGAAGTGTTCGGAAAATTCAAGCACGTGATCACTGTTGAAGACGGATGTGTTCAAGGTGGAATGGGAAGCGCTGTGGTTGAATTCATGGCAGACAACGGATACAACGCACAAGTGAAACGTCTTGGAATTCCTGACGAATACATTGAGCACGGTACACAAGATCAGTTGTACGCCGAGTGTGGTTACGACGTTGCAGGTATGGTGCGCACAGCGGTTGAATTGGTTGGGAAGCAAGCAGCACAATCTTTAGGCGCGTGATCAACTCTTCTAACGGACAAATTCTTCACTACTCCATTTTCAATCACGACAGTTCGAATGAATGGGTAACCTTCATTCACGGAGCTGGTGGAAGCAGCGCCATTTGGTTCAAACAGATTCGCGCGTTTCAAAAACATTTCAACGTGTTACTCATCGACCTTCGCGGACACGGACAATCGAAAAATGTTCGACCCCTTCAAAAAGAAAAATACAATTTCGAAGAAATAGGAAACGAAGTCATTGAAGTGTTGGAACATTTGAAAATCCAATGCACACACTTCGTTGGCATTTCCATGGGAACCATTGTCATTCGTGACATTAGCGAACGCGCCTCAAACCTTGTCAAATCAATGGTTCTGGCGGGGGCAACCATGAAATTGAACATACGCGGACAAATACTCATGCGTTTCGGCGACACGTTCAAGTCTATTATTCCTTACTTGATTTTGTATCGCTTTTTCGCCTTCATTATTATGCCGAAAAAAAGCAATTCAGAAGCGCGAAATTTATTCATTCAAGAAGCGAAAAAATTGGAACAAACCGAATTCAAAAAATGGTTCGGACTTGTTTCTCAAGTGAATCCGCTTCTCTCTTCCTTCCGGAAAAAAGAAACTACCGCAAAGACACTCTACATCATGGGCGCAGAGGATCACATGTTTCTTCCATCCATTAAAAAACTCGCCATGCGATTCACCTCTTCTGAACTAGTCGTAGTTCCTGACAGTGGACATGTTGTAAATATTGAGAAGCCGGTGGAGTTTAATGAGGTATGCATTTCGTTTTTGAGTAATAACTTGAAGGTCTAGCGAAGATGTTTTACAAGATTCTTTGAAAGATACGTTGTAAGATGGTGTACAAAATGCCTTCGGCAAAGTCTACCCTAGCGCAGCTTCTTTCGTAGAATCTTACGAAGTATCTTGCCTGCATCTTTGTATCTTAGCAACATGCGGTTCGGCCTTTTCCTTTTCCTAACAATTGTTGCGACTTCTCTTTCAGCTCAGACTCTGAAAGTTCGTGTTTTCGACGAAACGTCTCGTGAGCTGCTACCCGGTGCTATGGTTTTTTCGAAGGGTGTGACCATTGGAGTGACCGATCTTTCGGGAACTTCAAAAGTCAACAAAACAGACATTCTAGATTCTATAACCATTAAACATCTTGGTCATGCCGACAGCACATTGGCTGTTACGAATGCCATGTATGATGCTGGATTGAGCATCTTCTTGAAAGTACAGAGTTCGTCAACAGGTACTGTCGTAATTGGATCTTCGCGTTACTTACAAGCTCTTGAACTTCAAACGTTAAGCATAGACGTTATAAAATCAACTGAACTCATTCAACGCATTACTCCTGATTTGGCGAAGGCTGCAGAGCGTTTGCCTGGTTTGACCATCATCGATGGACAAGCAAGTATTCGCGGAGGAAGTGGCTATGCGTTTGGCGCGGGAACACGAGTTTTGCTGATTGTAGACAATCAGCCCCTGATCACAGCAGATCGAAACGACATCAAATGGAACTATGTTCCACTTGAGTTGGCAGAACAAATTGAAGTGGTGAAAGGTGCGTCTTCTGTGCAATACGGAAGTGCCGCGTTGAACGGTGTCATTCATGTCCGCACGGCTTACCCCGGAAAAGAACCTGAAACTTTTGTCTCCACCTTCGGAACAACGTATGGCAAGCCGAAAGAAAGCGATATGGCTTGGTGGACCGGCAATCGCATTCCTTATCAAAGCGGATTGCAATTCCGTCACAAAGAGCGTTTGAAAAACGGAATTGATTTCGTTATAGGTGGAAATGTATTACGAAGTGTGGGCTGGTTGAATGGGGAATACGAAGACCGTGAGCGCATTTCATTTCGCACACGAAAAATTTGGAAGAACGGAAGACGCAGTGCAGGTATAGACGGAAACATTATGCATCAAAAACAAGGGTTCTTTTTTATGTGGAAAGGAACCGGTGCCGATTCGTATTTACCATACAGTGAAACCACTTTGCTGAAATTGAACGACCTGTGGGCGAACATTGATCCCTGGTTCACTGCCTTTGATAAAAAAGCGAACAAGCACACCCTTCGCGGAAGATATTATTACACCCTTCAAGTGGGCGGAAAAGACTGGTATCCTGCTACAAACCTCATTAGCACGGAATATCAATTTCAACACAACACCAAATCGAAAGGAACTTTAGTGAGTGGAATTAGTGCGACGCAATTCTTTTTCGACGACGGTGGATTGGGTGGAAGACACGACGGAAATTTTGCGGGAACATATGTTCAATTCGATCAACCGTGGAAGAAATTTCAGTTTAGTGCGGGGGCGCGCATGGAAATGTTTCGTCTAGACCAAATGGTTGTACGCTCCATTCCCGTAGGAAGAGCGGGCATTAATTACGAAGCGGGAAAGAACACGTTTCTTCGCGCTTCTATTGGACAAGGATTCCGTTTCCCCTCACCAGCTGAGCGTTTCGTGAACACCAACCTAGACATAATTCGCATTTATCCAAATCCAGATCTTCGACCAGAACAAGGCTGGGGTGCAGAAATTGGCGTTAAGCAAAAGATAAAAATTGGCGAATGGAACGCTTCTGCTGATGCAGCTTTCTTCCTTACTCGATATAAAAATTTATTGGAGTTTTCGTTCGATCAATGGGGATTGCCAACAGATCCCTTGTTCGGATTCGGATTCAAGAGCATCAACATTACCGATGCACAAATCGGCGGGGTTGAACTTGCTTTAAACGGCGATAGTTACATTGGGAAATGGAAAGTCAATCTCAACGGGGGTTACACTTACATCTGTCCAATAGACATGAACATTTCTCCGGAATTAAAATCCTTTGCACCTTATGTGAAGTACGCTGTGCAGTCGTTTGCGCAAGACGAACGTGGCGCAGGAACTCCCATCTTGAAATATCGCTACCGCCACATGGGTAAGTTCAACATTGACGCTCAGTCGCCTGAAGGATTCACCATAGGCGCTGGAATACGCGCGTATAGCTACATGGAGAAGGTCGATTCCATCTTTGAAATTTTCGTTCCTGGATTGGCTCAATTCAGAAAAGACTTCAGCGGACCATCTGCTATTATTGATTTACGTGGTGGATACATTAAGAACGGACATCGCTTTACGCTTCAAATTACAAACATCACAAATGCATTTGTTACTATTCGTCCAGCGAAGCCAGAGGCTCCGAGAGGGTTTATGTTTCAGTATGCCTTAACGCTCTCTAGAAAAAAGTCAAGATCAGAGATTGGTACGT
>JBJOFG010000008.1:0-204214 GCA_046048875.1 Bacteroidota bacterium
CATTGAATCCAGATACAGACGGAGATGGAGTGACAGATACAAATGAGATCGCAGACGGAACGAATCCAAACGATCCATGTAGCTTAATCATCGCAAGCCAAACAGTAGCGCCTTCAGCTGCGTGGTTAGCGTTAGACTGCGACGGTGATGGAACGCCTAACGAAGATGAAACTGGCACTGACCCATTGAATCCTGATACAGACGGAGATGGAGTGACAGATACAAATGAGATCGCAGATGGAACGAATCCAAACGATCCATGTAGCTTAATATTAGAAAGCCAGACATTGACGCCTTCTTCTGAATGGGACAACCTGGATTGTGACGGTGATGGTTTAACTAATATAGAAGAAATGAATCAAGGAGGAAATCCAGGAGACCCATGCAGTCCTGTTCCTTGTAATTTGGAAATCCCATCGGCAATTACTCCGAACAACGATGGTATAAATGATTTCTTTGTGATACCTGGTATTGAATACTATCCTTCTAATGAGTTAATCATTTTCAATCGATGGGGTAATGAAGTATATCGTTCTGTGAATTATCAGAACGACTGGGATGGTACTTCGCAAAGTAATTTGAATGTCGGAGGTGAGGAGTTACCTACGGGAACATATTACTACTTGTTCGATCCGAAAACCGACGGAGTGGATATTCAAAAAGGATTTATTTATTTAAAGCGATAAAAGCAGTAGAATAAGAATTATGAAAAATATATTGCAACTTTCATTTACGGCCTTAAGCTTAGTGTTTGCCGTATCGATATATGGACAACAGGACCCAATGTTTACACAGTCTTTTGACAACATGATCTATGTTAACCCTGCCTATGCGGGTAGCAGAGGAATGTTGAATATTACAGATTTAAGTAGAATTCAATGGGTTGGCTTCGATGGAAATCCAAAGACCACTGCGCTTACTATTAACTCTCCGATATTCAGAGAATCTATTGGTGCCGGTTTGAATCTTATCCATGATCAAGTTGGTCCGGTAAAACAAACCTTATTATTTGCGGATTTCGCTTATGCGGTTAAAGTGAATAATAAGGGAGGAAAGCTTTCTTTCGGACTGAAGGCAGGCTTCAATTTGATAAACGTAAATTCATCAGGTCTGGTGACAACAGATCCGAATGATCCGTATCTAGCGCAAACAGTTCAAAACGAATTTAATCCTAATTTTGGAGCAGGAATTTATTATCATTCTCCAAAGTGGTATATTGGAATTAGTTCACCAAAGGTTTTAAAACAAAGCTATGATCCTATTTCTGCCACGAATTTGGAAATGCGCCATTATTTTGGAGTCGTTGGTGGTATTTTCAAAATAAGTGACGAATGGAAATTTAAGCCTGCTGCTCAACTTCGAGTTACTGATGGTGCGCCTTTAAGCGTTGACTTAAGTGCTGCAGGTGTATACCGAGATAAATTTTGGATTGGCGGTCTGTATCGATTGAATGCGGCTTATGGTGTGTTCGCTCAATTCCAAGTTTCACCTCAATTTAAGATTGGTGTGGCGAGTGAGTTTGACACAGGATTGTTGCGTAGCTACAATACGGGTTCGTTCGAAGTTCTCTTGTCGTACGATTTGAACTTTAAAAAAGAGGGTGTTAGATCTCCACGTTATTTTTAATAGCATTTTATGAAAAAAATATTTTTAGCAATTTTCATTGGCGCATTTTGTATTTCAAGTACTGCGCAGTCACTTCGTCTAAAGAAGGCGGATAAGTTGTACAATAAACTCGCTTTCGAAGCTGCCAGCGACATCTACGAAGATTTTCTAGATTCGAAGGAAATGACTTCAGCTGTTTTGAACCGCCTAGCAATGTGTTACTACAACACGAACCAAATGGAAAAAGCGGCTGCGACTTTTTCAAAATTTGTTAAAACCGAGACCGCTTCAGCCGACGAGTTGTTTTTCTATTCTCAATCTCTTAAGCAATCGGGAAAGATCAAAGAAGGTGATGATCAACTGAAACAGCTCTATGCAAAATCGAACCAAGACTTAAGAGCGAAATCTCTCATTGATAATCTGAATTATTTTGACGAGCTCAAAGCGAAGGGTGAACAATATTCATTAAAGAACCTCTCTATTAATTCAGAATTCTCAGATTTTGGAGGATACGAATATTTCAACTCAGTTGTCTTCCTTTCGGCGAGAAATCAATCACTTGCTGTCAAGCGTCAGTGGACATGGGATGAAACACGATTCTTAGATGCTTTCCTAGCCGATGATGAAAAGGGAGATTTGAGAAACGTAGAGTTGTTCGAAAGAATTTCTTCAAAGTATCATGAGGGGCCCATATGTTTCGACGGCGGAACAGGATTGTACTTCACAAGGAATAGTGCAGGAAAGGACAAATATGGTAAAGATGGGATTCAAAACTTATCGATGTATTTCGGACAAGTTGACGTTTTAGGTGGAATTGATATTACAGTTCTTCCTTTTTGTTCCTCTGATTATTCAGTCGGGCATCCAACCCTTTCTCCAGATAAAAAGACGCTCTACTTCGCTTCAGATATGCCAGGTTCAAAGGGTGTAGATATATATCAAGTTGCCATTGAAGGACCAAACAAGTTCGGCACACCTAAGAGGTTAGAAGGAAACGTAAATACGGAAGGAGATGAAATGTTTCCATTTATCTCAACTGATGGCACATTATATTTCTCTTCAAACGGACATATTGGTTTTGGGGGATTAGATGTGTTCATGTTGAATAAGAAAGGGGAGGTTGTGAATTTGGGGGTTCCCTTGAACAGTATTAAGGATGATTTCGCCTTTATCCTTAAAAAGGACAAGAAAACAGGATTTGTTTCTTCCAACAGAGTTGGTGGAAAGGGAGGGGATGATATTTATTCATTCACCTTTACTGGACCAATTGAAATTGAAATTTCGGGAGTCGTTTCAAATGCTGAAAGCAAAAAAATAATTGCAGGTGCTTATGTTGTTTTAATTGATGAAAAAGGAAAGCAAATAACGTCGGTATTAACAGACGAGAATGGTCATTATGTGCTTCCTGCGTTATCTGGAAAGAAGTATACGATTCAAGTCAAACACGATGGGTTTCAAATGGAAGAGGCGGTATTGACAACCCAAGAAACTTCAGTTATAAAAGATTTTAGCCTGAAAGAAAATACAGTTGTACTTGTTTTCAATGTTGAAGAGAAAGGGACAAAATCAGCTTTACCTGATGTTAAAATCAAATTGGAAGACCTAGCCTATAAAACAATTCAAAACTTAACCACAGATTCAAAGGGAACTGCAAAACAATTGTGTCCAACGTATAAAGTTGGAGATAAGCTGAATATGCAAGTTACACTTTCAAAGGAGGGTTATTTGACCAAAACAGTCAAAGTGCAAATTCCAATACAATCTCGTGAAGTAAATGTGAGCGAAATTCTTGATATTGCTTTAAATAAATTGCAAGTTGGAAATGACTTGTCACAGATGATAGATATTAATCCAATTTATTTCGACCTTGGAAAATTTGCTATCAGAAAAGATGCGGCAGTTGAATTGGATAAGATCGTAAAGGTTATGAATGAGTATCCTTCAATGAAGATTGAACTGGGCTCTCATACAGATTGCCGATCAAGTAAAGCGTCCAATCAGACTCTATCAGATAAAAGAGCAAAGGCATCGGCAGATTATATCAAGAAAAGAATAACGAATCCGGAGAGAATCAAGGGTGTAGGATATGGCGAGTCTCGTCTCAAAGTAGATTGTCCGTGCGAAGGAAACGTTAAATCAAATTGTCCTGAGGAAGAACATCAAAAGAATAGAAGAACCGAGTTCATTATTGTTTCAATGTAATCGTCCCAAGATTATTCAATGACTCAATAATCGTTTTAATTTTTTCTTCAAATGAGCCTTGAAGAATTACAAACCGAGCTTGATGATGAATCAGCTCGGTTTTGTATTTTTCGTAAAGTCTATTTCGTTCATTTTGATCAGGTGCGCTTCGAAGGGGGTCTGATTCCCATTCAATGTCAGGAAAGCACAAAAAATGAATGTCCATAGAATTAGCATCATTCAATTCTAGATCTGTTAATTGCAAGTTGAAGATCTCTTCATTCCAAATTCGCAAAACGAAAATATCTGTATCGAAAATCTCATATGAATAGGAGTGGTGCGCTTTGAAGAGGAGGTTCTGTTGTCTGACTATTTTCTGAAAATCTTTTTCTGTGGCTCTAATGAGTTGATATTTTAAAAGATATTCACGTGCATATTCATTCACTAAACGACAATTCGAAAGATGCGCGCTGAGCCACTTTGAAAAAGTTGTTTTTCCGCTTGATTCTGGTCCGGTGAAAGCAATGCGCATTGAATACTTTGTTGTTACTTTGCAAAGATGTCAAATACTGAGCGACTCTCATCGAAAATAAAACAACGCGATTTCAAATTGAATGCGTTGCTTGAACTTACTGAGGCTATCAATGCCAATAGTTCTGAGAAAGATTTGGTTTTTCAGTTCCAAAATATTGTCCAAACACATTTAGGAATTGAGAAGCTGGCCCTGTTTGTAAAGAGAGAAGATTGGCAATGTCTTCTTCAATATGGTGATTTGAATGTTTCGGAATTTGTAATTCCAGCGGATGATTTTTTTCATTCAAACAAGGGTGTTGCGCTTTCTGAAGATGCTGCGCACGAGTCTTATGATGTCGTAGTTCCAGTTTTACACAACAATCAGCCACTTGCAATTGCCCTTGCAGGCGATAACGAAGAAGATGCTCGAGGAATGAGCCCTGCGTTGAAGCATATGCGATTTCTTCAAACATTGACTTCTGTCCTGAGTGTTGCACTTGAGAATAAGAGGTTATTGACGAATTTAGTTCAGCAAGAAAGGTTGAAGAAAGAGTTAGAGCTTGCAGCTGAAATGCAGCAATTGCTTCTGCCAAGTCATTTTCCAGATACATCTGTTTGGAGTGTTCAAGGAATTTATCGCGCTCATCAGCAAGTAGGTGGAGATTATTACGATGTCTTTCAGATTTCAGCGCATGAATGGGTTTTCTGCTTGGGAGATGTTTCTGGGAAAGGTATGCCTGCAGCTTTTTTAATGTCGAATTTTCAAGCGTATGTTCGAAATGCTTTTGAAGAGAAGCGTCCTAATTTAGTTAACCTAGCAAGTAAATTGAATAAACGAGTTTGGGATGCAGCACAAGGTGAAAAATTTATCACTTTCTTCCTTGGGGTTTATAACGCCGAAGATCAAAGTTTGGAATATGTAAATTGCGGGCATAATGCCCCAGTTTTTAAATCAGCCAATGATTTCAAACATTTTGGAGCAACCTCTATTGGCTTGGGTATGTTGCCTGAACTTCCAAAAGTTTCGAAAGTAAATGTTGAAGTGAAGTCCGGAGATATTCTCCTCGGATATACTGATGGTCTTGTTGAAGTGAACAATGCGGAAGGAGACTATTTCGAAATTGATGGAATTGAGAAAAGTCTTAAGGGGAGCCACGCGAAAGATGTTTGTTTGTCTGTTGAAACCTCCGCGAATGATTTTCGCGGTGAATGCAAGTTCAACGACGATGTAGCTATTCTAGCTATTTGCTGGAAGTAGTAATTTCTTCTTTTTTTTGCAGGTGGAATAGGTCCATAGCGACGAGAATTCCAATAAATCCCCAAAACGGAACAGAGGCTTTATCGGTGTCTAAATAGTTGTTCAATGTGCCGTGAACGAAATAGGTTATAAGTCCAAGCAATACGCTAATGATGATTACGCGATGCTCTTTTTCTGTAGCAGAATAAAAAAGTCTGAAGCCTAGAATTACGGTGTAAATGAAAATGGAAATGAAGAGCAACATTCCCAAGACTCCTTCTTCTGCCAATGGTCCAAGATATTCGCTATGTGCATTACCGCCATCGCCATTATTGGTGCTTATGATTGTTCTGTCTTTGGCTTGCTGAAACGGCGCGTAAACAAATTGATAAGTTCCAGGACCCCATCCCATAATGGGTCTTCTTCGGAACATTTCCATGGCGCAGTGCCAACGGTTGAGACGTTCTAGATTCGAGGCGTCTGAAGACACATTTGAAATGGAAGAGACGTGCTCGTCCAACTTGTCGCTACTCTCTTGTTTATTCTGTCCCAATTCTTGTTGTATGTTATCCCAAGAAAAGAGAAGCACACTTCCGAATATAACAGTTCCATAGAAAACATATTTTAATGGAATTCGGAATATCATAACGACAAATAAAGCAAGTGCCACGGTTACAGATACCCACGCTGCGCGTGTATAAGAAAGCACAAGCCCAATGGTTAAAATGAAAAGGGCGGAATAAATTAAAAAGGTAACCAAGGGGCTTTTCTTTTTCAAGAATAGCAATCCAATAGAAACAGGAAAGAACATAGCTAAAACAGCGCCATAGCTCGTGTGATCTTTAAACAAAGGTTCCATTACCCAGTGTGCACTTTCCTTGTCGAAATTGAATTGTGCATGTCGAGATACCGTATAAATAATTACAATACAAAGTGGCGCCAAATAGCTAGCGAAGAATTTCTTTATGTTCGAAAGATCTTGGAAAAGGTGTGCACCCAACAAATAAAAGCCTGAGATAAACCATAGACGGGTTGCAATGAATTTGAACGAGACAAGCGGATATTCGCTTGTCACCGCGGTGAATATCATCCAAAGCAAATACAGTCCAATGACATACGTGAACGGGTGTTTGAAAATTCTTCGGTCAACACTCTTACCAGATAGTATCTTGAAGATCATAAGTAAGAGAAGCGACGCAATGATTGGTTCAGTAGGTAGATACATCCCCACATGTGCTACTTCCATTTCTTCCAAATTAATGGACAATGGGGTTGCCATGACACTGAAGAACCATACCCATTCAATTTTATGAATAGCAAGCCATAGAGCGAAGAGCGCGGCGGGAAGTATGAAAAGCAGATACATTTCAAATGCAACGGCGAGCCCTTGCGAAAGAGCGAACAGACTTCCCCAAAAGAGAATTGGTTTATGTTGAATGAATGCTGTGAAGGACTTCACTGCTTACGCCTTTTTCAACTTTTCGATATTGTCGCGAACCAATATTACCACAACCCCGAATACGAAGGTTGCCATGGCACTCACAACTACAATAAGCCAACGGATAGGGTAGGACTTCTTATCTGCAGCTGCAGCTTTGTCTACCACCAGGTGAGAAGAAATGTTGGACTCAACGTCAATCTTCATCAAGTCGTAGCGCTTTCTCAAAATTTGCATCTTTTCATAACCACCGTCAATCTCACTCTCAATCTTTTTGTAGCGCGTTCCGTATTTCGAAAGGAAATCCATTTGTACTTTAATTTCTTGCGCACGATCGGGATGTCCTTCAACAATAGCTGTTCCGTATTGCTCAGTGAGGTAAGCAATTTGATCCTTGTAGCTGTATACTCCTTTTTCTTGCAAATACTGCATCGAGTCTTCAAGAACTTTAATTTCATTCTGAAGAGTCTCCAAAGAAGTTTTCGCGTACAAGAATGCCGACATTGCTCGGTCACTTCTCATTTGATTGCTCACCGAGTCGGTTAATTGGGCAATGTCATTGGCGATGTCACGCGCTCGTTCCGGAGACGCGTCAAGAACCGTAATTTCAATCGAACCAAAGCGGGTCAAATCAGCAGAAACGTTCTCGTTGTATTCTTTTCCAATTAAGGTATTCGCACCACGGTCTGTTTTCGCAATGTCATAGACTTCCCACAAGTTATATTTTTCAATAATGCGTCCTCGAACTTGGTCAGAGTTAATAATCTGCATCAAACGCTCCGCATCTTCTTCTTCACCATAGGCCAAGACATCGGATTTCTTCACATCTTCCAAAAGTTGTTCTCCAAAACTGTGCTGTTGCGAAGCGAAAAGAACCACTGTGCTCTTATATTTCTCGGTAATCAAAAAGGAAGCGGCAGCCGAAATAATCGCTGCGGCAGCTGTGACAATAAAAAGGTGTTTGCGCCATTTAAAGACAACCACTAAGAGGTTCGACGAATTCAGGTTTTCTTCAGAATTATTTCCTTGGGTATTCATGCTTTGGTCAATGATGTTGCAAAAGTAAGGTCTTTTGCAGGCGGTTCGAACTGCTTAAAGGAGTTTGGTCGGAAATATTGCCTTGCCTTGATTTTTCAAGGCCTAAAATAAAAAATGGCAATTCGAGACATTTTTCAGTACAAAATTGGACTTCCTGTATTACTTTTGCGCCCGAAATTCAACCTGAATACATCTTTCTATGTCAACTCAAAATGGTAAAGTAGTTCAAATTATTGGCCCTGTGGTAGATATCTCTTTCCCTGCTGGTCAAAAGCTTCCTAACATCTTAGATGCCCTTGCTATCAAGCGTGCTGGCGCCGACGATCTTATTCTAGAGTGCCAAAAGCACGTAGGAGAAGACACTGTTCGTGCTATCGCAATGGATGCAACGGAAGGTCTTCAAAGAGGCGCTGAGGTTGTGGCTTTAGGGCGCAGCATCACTATGCCAACTGGAGATCAAATCAAAGGTCGTTTGTTCAACGTTGTTGGAAAAGCTATCGATGGTATCGGAGAAGTGAGCAACGAGAATGGTAACTCTATTCACCGTGCTGCCCCACGTTACGAAGATTTGTCTACTGCTACTGAGATTCTTTTAACAGGTATTAAGGTAATTGACTTGATTGAGCCATACTCGAAGGGTGGTAAAATTGGATTGTTCGGTGGTGCCGGAGTAGGTAAGACCGTATTGATCATGGAGTTGATCAACAACATCGCTAAAGCATACACAGGTCTTTCTGTATTTGCTGGTGTTGGTGAGCGTACTCGTGAAGGAAATGACTTGTTGCGCGAGATGATCGAATCTGGCGTTATTAAATATGGAGATGCATTCGTGCACGAAATGGAAAAAGGTGGATGGGATGTATCGAAAGTAGATATGAAAGCCCTTGCGGAGAGCCAAGCGACATTGGTGTTCGGACAAATGAATGAGCCTCCTGGAGCACGTGCGCGTGTGGCCTTGAGCGGTCTTTCAGTTGCTGAGTACTTCCGTGATGGAGATGAGCAATCAGGTGGACGTGATATCCTTTTCTTCATTGATAACATCTTCCGTTTCACCCAAGCGGGTTCTGAGGTATCGGCTCTTCTAGGTCGTATGCCATCTGCGGTAGGTTACCAACCAACATTGGCTTCCGAGATGGGAGCTATGCAAGAGCGTATCACTTCTACAAAGAGAGGATCTATCACTTCGGTTCAAGCGGTATACGTACCAGCGGATGACTTGACTGACCCTGCTCCTGCAACAACCTTCGCTCACTTAGATGCTACAACAGTATTGAGCCGTAAGATTGCCGAGTTAGGCATCTATCCAGCAGTAGATCCATTGGACTCTACTTCACGTATCTTGACTCCAGCGATTGTTGGTGACGAGCACTATCGTTGTGCTCAGCGTGTGAAAGGTATCCTTCAACGTTACAAAGAATTACAAGATATTATCGCGATCTTGGGTATGGACGAGTTATCAGAAGATGATAAATTGTCTGTATACCGCGCTCGTAAAGTGCAGCGTTTCTTGTCTCAGCCATTCCACGTGGCGGAGCAATTCACTGGTATCCCAGGGGTATTGGTTCCAATTGAAGAAACAATCAAAGGTTTCAACATGATCCTTGACGGTGAGTGTGATGAGTATCCAGAAGCTGCTTTCAACTTGAAAGGTACTATCGAAGAAGCTATTGAAGCTGGTAAGAAAATGTTGGCTGAAAACAAGAACTAAGAGCAACTATGCGCGTTGAAATAATTACCCCAGAAACCGTACTTTTCCAAGGAGAGGCAGAATATGTTTTTCTACCAGGAAGTTCAGGTGGGTTGGGAATCTTGAACAATCACGCTCCTTTAATTTCTTCATTGAAAAAAGGCAGTGTGCGCGTGAAGGATGCTCAAGGCAAAGAATTGACTTTTGATGTGCTTGGTGGTACCGTTGAGGTATTGAATAACCAAGTAATGGTTTTAGCTGAATAATACTTCCATACAAGGAAGAATAATCTAACGTTATGAATATTGAACAACTCAACACCGGCTCTCTTACTGGAGAGTTAAAGGTGACTCTTGACCCTATTGATTACAACGAGAACTACGAGACAGCACTTAAGACTTATCGTAAGAGAGTTGAATTACCTGGATTTCGTAAAGGTGCAGTGCCTGCGTCTCTGGTAAAGCAACGCTTCGGAAAGTCATTATTGGCTGACGAAATCAACCGTATGCTTCAAGAGGCAATCGGAAACTATGTTTCTGAAAATAAGCTTGAGTTGTTAGGAAGTCCAATTCCAAAAGAAGGAGATGACGTGGGTGATTGGGACAATCCTTCAACATTCACTTTCACGTATGAAATTGGTTTCGCACCAACGTTCGATTTGAATCTAGACAAGTCAAAGACTTTCACTAAACTGGAAGTAGACGTGAATGAAGAGTTAATCTCTCGTCAAATGAAAGAGTATGCTCGTCGTCACGGACAATTGTCGAAGCCAGAAGTTACAGAGCCTGAAGACATGATTATGGCTGAGATTGCTGAATTAAATGAAGACGGTTCAGTAAAAGAAGGCGGTGTTTCAAACAAGACGTCAATCTTCTTAGAGTACATCAAAGATGAAGGAACCAAATCATTGTTTGTTGGAAAGAACATCGGAGAAACAGCTGTTGTTGATCCATTCTTATTGAATGCAGATCACGAAGATCTTTCTCGTATGTTGGGTGTAACTCACCACGAGCTTCACCACATCGATTCGAAATTCCAAGTTACAATTTCTGAAATTATGCGCATGGAACCTGCTGAGCTTAATCAAGAACTGTTTGATAAATTGTTCGAACCAGGCACAGTTACTTCAGAAGAGCAAATGAAGGATCGTGTGAAAGCAGACTTAGTGGCTATGTTCGAGAAAGATTCAGAGTGGATGTTCAAACGCGATTTTGCAAAAGATATCGTGAACATGGTTTCTATTGAATTGCCAGACGAATTTTTGAAGCGTTTTATTCTTATGACTAACGAGAAGCCAATTGAAATGGCGCAGTTGGAAATGGAATACCCTGGGTATGCAAACGGATTGAAGTGGCAGTTAATCGAAAACAAAATCATCAAAGAAAACGAAATCAAAGTATCGGTTGACGATGCAATGGAATACGTGAAAGCTTCATTGGTAGATCGTTTCAAGTCATACGGAATGCCAGTCGACGAAGAGCGTTTAGATCAATTAGCAAAGCAAACACTTGCGAAGCAAGAAGAAGCAAAGAACGTTTACGACATGTTGTATGAAGATGGCGTTATGAAAGTGGTTCTAGCAAACTGTTCAGTGAAAGTTGAGCGTTTGGCCTACGAGGACTTTAAACACCGCGCGCAGCATTAAAATAGAATTAGGTGAAAAAGAAAAACCTCGGAATCTCCGAGGTTTTTTTTATGAATGTATCTTGAAGTTTTAATTCTGAATGAGCGCAATCTTTTCAAGAATTTCAGAAATTTCACGCTTCGCTGAAGCAATCTTTTTCTCGATCTCTTTACGCATGCCTTCAGCACCTTTTCCGGTGAAGATGCCCATGTTGTTTTCGTATGATTTAATATCTCCTTTCAACTTGTCAATCTTGTCGCGAAGAATCATTTTCTCTCTGCTCAATCCTTTATCGCCTGTGGACTTGATGCTTTCAATGCGCGATTTGTAACGAGTCATGTCGGCTTCTTTACGATCTGCATTCAACTTACCATACTTATCGTCGAAGGCCGCTTTATGTCTAGCTTGCATTTTTGAGTAGTGCTCACGCGGCACATGACCAAGTGCTTGCCAACGCTCATTGAATAAACGCAACATAGCGAGATCTTCATTTTTATTTCCTGAAAGAGGAGTGTTTTCAATTTCAGTCAACAATGCTTCTTTCAAACGCAAGTTCTCTTCTTGAATACCCGTTAACTCACCGAAGTGTTCTTTCTTTCTTTGGAAGAATACATCGCAAGCGGAACGGAAACGTTGCCAAAGCTTTTGCTCTTCTTTCGGATCAGCACCACCAACTTGCTTCCACTTGTCTTGAAGTTTTTTTATTCCTTCTGTAGCCGTTTTCCAATCGGTGCTGTCTTGAAGCGTTTTCGCTTCGTTTATTAAAGTCTCTTTCGCTTTTTTGTTTTTCTCGTAAACTTCTTTACGCGATTCAAAGTAGTTGCCGCGCTTAGTAAAGAATAAATCACAAAGGCCTCTGAACTCTTGCCAAATTTCTTCGTTCTCTTTTTTCTTCACCCAACCAATGGTCTTCCATTCTTCTTGAAGTTTTAAAACTTCTTCCGTCCATTTATTCCAACTATTACTTTGTGAAAGATCTAATTCAAGAATCTCTTTCATGCGTTGAATGAGAACCGTCTTCTTCGCTAAATTCTCGTTGCTACTTGCGCTCAACGCATCATAATGAGCTTGGATACGCTCTTGCTCCACACGAAGAATTCCGAAGAAGTCATCTCCCATTTTCTGGAAAGTTTCTTTCGGAGAAGGACCAATTTGCATCCACTCGCGTTGAAGCTTTCGCACTTCAACTTCCAACTCATTAATCGACTCAATAGCTGCAAGTCCTTTGGCTTGCTCCATCAACTCTTCCTTCAGCTTCTGATTAACTTTTAAATCGTTTGCTTGAAGTTCTTTGTAGATGTTAATGTGGTAGAAAAAATCTTGATTCGCTTTGTGCCAACGTTCAATGAGCGCAGGGTATTTATCTCCCGGCACGTCTCCCGTATTGTCCCAATATTCTTTAATTTCTTTTTGTAGTGAAAAAGCCTTTCCAATATTTTCTTCATTCTTCGAAAGTCTTTCCATGCGATCACACAAGTCAGATTTAATTTCGAAGTTTCTCGAACGCTCTTGCGCCAAAGCTTTGCCAGCAATTTGAATTTTGTCTTCGTATTCTTTCAGTAGTTCTTGCAACGTGCCTTCAAGTTCATGAGGCGTATAAACGAAATCAACTTCAGCACCCTCAGCATTTTCAGTCTTGAATTGTTCCCATTGCAACTGACGTTCTTTCACGCTTTCTGCTTTCCAATTACTGCGAATATTTTTTACTTGATCACGCACCAGCATAATATCTTCAGCCTGAAGTAAGTCGCGCAATTGGCCTATTAATTCCTCTTTCATTTTTATTCTTCGATTCTCTCACAAATTTAACAAAGAAATTTTATAAATCCTCTGAACAATTCTCTCGAAACCAAGGATTCACTATAATTTAGAACCATGCAAAATGAGGCACCAATAGACATTTCAAAATGTCGCTTGAAAATTCAACGGTACTGCGATAAAGCAGAGCGTGCGCCTTTCGATGTAGAAAAGAAATTGATACAATGGGGCGTGTGGCCGAACGATCGTCAAAGCCTAATGGCTGAATTGATTTCGTTGAATTTGTTGAACGAGTCTCGATTCGCTTCAGCTTTCGCACACGACCATTTCGAATTTCGAAAATGGAGTAAGCGGAAAATAGAGATGCATTTGAAAGCGAAGAGAGTTTCAGCCAGAAACATTCAAGATGCGATTCGAAATTTACCGAATGACGGTGATGTTATTCAGATTCGCTTGCAAATTCCTTCCCTGCAAAAAAAATATGAAAAGAAAGGAAGGTTGAAAAATCAGTATGTCGCAAAAGCCTTGATTCGAAAGGGTTTTTCAACGGATGAAGTCTTTAAAGTACTTCGTGAAATGAACGAAAGTTTTGAGTCGTTTTTGGATTAATTGACGTACTTTCGCGCTATAAAATTTCATTCAAGATGGCGATAACAATTGACGCGATCAACGAACTGAAAGAGCGCACGAGAGCGCTCGGGAGGTATCTTTGACGTGGAGGTAAAACTCCTCCAAATTCGTGAAGACGAAAAACTAACGCAAGACCCCGACTTTTGGAACGATCCGAAAAAAGCCGAGGCAACCATGAAGCAAATCCGCAATAAGAAATTGTGGACCGATGCTTTTCAAAAATGTCAATCTGCGGTTGACGACACCCAGGTGCTTTATGAATTTTTCAAAGAAGGTGAAGTAGACGAAGCTGAACTCGACGAGCAATACAAAATTGCTTCAACAGAGTTGGAAGAGCTTGAGTTTAAAAACATGCTTTCTGCGGAAGAAGATAATCTAAGTGCAGTTCTTCAAATTACAGCCGGTGCAGGTGGTACAGAGAGTTGCGATTGGGCAAGTATGCTCATGCGCATGTACATCATGTGGGGTGAAAAGAACGGTTACAAAGTAAAAGAACTAGATCTTCAAGAAGGAGATGTTGCGGGTGTTAAACAATGCACACTCGAATTCGAAGGTCCTTTTGCATTCGGTATGCTGAAGGGTGAAAACGGCGTGCATCGTTTGGTGCGTATTTCGCCATTCGATTCAAACGCGAAGCGTCACACGTCGTTCGTGAGTGTCTATGTGTATCCGCTTGTAGACGATACCATTGACATTCACATTAACCCAGCCGATATTTCTTGGGATACTTTCCGTTCGGGTGGTGCTGGTGGACAAAACGTAAACAAGGTAGAAACCGGAGTTCGCTTGAAGCACAAGCCTTCTGGAATCATCATTGACAATACCGAAACACGTTCACAGCTTCAGAACAAAGAGAAGGCTTTGCAGTTGTTGAAGTCGCAATTATTCGAAGCTGAATTGGCGAAGCGTCACGCTGCACGCGACGAAATTGAAGCAGGAAAAAAGAAAATCGAATGGGGTTCTCAAATTCGAAATTACGTCATGCAGCCGTATAAATTGGTGAAGGATGTTCGAACAGGTGAAGAAACCAGCGATGTAGAAAAAGTAATGAATGGTGAAATTGATAATTTCTTGAAGGCCTTTTTAATGGGACAAGGGAAAGGAGTTCAGCATTCCGATAATGACGATTTATAATTTAATAGTTAATACCATCATGGAAAATTTTCGTATTGAAAAAGACACAATGGGTGAAGTGAAAGTGCCCGCAAACGTTTATTGGGGAGCACAAACGGAGCGCTCTAGAAATAATTTTAAAATTGGTCCAGAGGCAAGCATGCCGAAGGAAATCATTAAGGCTTTCGGTACATTGAAGAAAGCTGCAGCTCACGCTAATTGCGAGCTTGGCGTATTGCCTGTTGAAAAGCGCGATGCAATTTCTGCAGTGTGCGATGAAATTGTTCGTGGTGAATTGTTTGATCAATTTCCATTGGTCATCTGGCAAACAGGTTCAGGTACACAAAGCAACATGAACGTAAACGAAGTGGTTGCAAACCGCGCACACGTTTTAGCAGGCGGACAGTTGGGTGAAGGGCAAATGTTGTTGAATCCAAATGACGACGTGAATAAGTCACAATCGTCTAACGATACGTATCCAACTGCCATGCACATGGCCGCTTACGAGGCGGTGGTGAAAGTGACTATCCCAGGTGTTACACAATTGAGAAACACGTTGGCTGCAAAGTCAAAGGAATTCATGAACGTAGTGAAGATTGGACGCACGCACTTGATGGACGCTACGCCAGTGACTTTGGGACAAGAGTTAAGTGGATACGTGGCGCAATTGGATCACGGACTTCGCGCATTGAACAATACGCTTTCTCACTTGGGTGAATTAGCGTTGGGTGGAACAGCTGTAGGAACAGGTATCAACACCCCTGAAGGATATTCAGAATTGGTAGCGGCGAAAATTGCGGAATTCAGTGGTCTTCCATTTCAAACCGCTCCGAATAAATTTGAGGCATTAGCAGCACACGATGGTATCGTTGAAACACACGGTGCGTTGAAGCAATTAGCCGTTTCATTGAATAAAATCGCGAACGACATTCGCATGATGGCAAGCGGACCTCGCAGTGGAATTGGTGAAATTTTTATTCCTGAAAATGAACCAGGTTCTTCAATCATGCCGGGTAAAGTGAATCCAACACAATGCGAAGCGTTAACGATGGTTTGCACGCAAGTAATGGGTAACGATGTAGCCATTACAGTGGGTGGAACTCAAGGTCACTACGAGCTAAACGTATTCAAACCAATGATGGCAGCTAACTTCTTGCAAAGTGCTATTTTATTGGGAGACGCATGTGTTTCTTTCGATGTGAATTGCGCAATTGGTATTGAACCGAACTACACGCGTATCGATGAGCTGGTGAACAATTCATTGATGTTAGTGACTTCATTAAATACAAAAATCGGGTATTACAAAGCGGCGGAAATTGCTAAGACTGCTCACAAAAACGGAACGACTCTTCGTGAGGAAGCGATTCGTTTAGGACATGTGACTGCTGAAGAGTACGACGAGATTGTGGTGCCTTCTAAAATGGTTGGAAAACTTCCAAAATAATTTGATACTTTTAGTACATGACTGATATTTCAAAAAACTACTGTGTAATCATGGCAGGAGGAGTTGGTTCTCGCTTCTGGCCAATGAGCCGCACAGCTTTCCCAAAACAGTTTCATGATATTCTTGGAACAGGACGCACGCTCATTCAAATGACGTACGATCGCTTTTTACCGATTGTTCCGAAAGTAAATATTTTGGTGGTTACCAACGAACGTTACAAGGCGCTCGTATTGGAGCAATTGCCAGACCTTCAGCCTGAACAGGTTTTGTGTGAACCATTCATGCGCAACACGGCTCCATGCGTAGCTTATTCAGCGTTTTGGATTGCAGAGCGAACGCCCGATGCAAACATCGTTGTTGCACCAAGTGATCACTTGATTACTCGTGAAGCTTCATTCATTGAAGATATTCAAATTAGCATGAATCAAGCGAACAAGTCAGGGAATTTAGTAACGCTTGGAATTAAGCCTACTCGCCCCGACACTGGCTACGGCTACATTCAATGGGCCGATGCGAAAGAGGTAGACAATGATCGTGTGAAGAAGGTAAAAACCTTCACCGAAAAACCAAATTTGGAATTGGCGAAGGACTTCATTGAAAGCGGTGATTTCTATTGGAATTCTGGAATCTTTGTGTGGACATTGGATTCAATCTTGAAGGCTTTCCAAAGCCATCTTCCAGAAATGTATTCGCAATTTGAAGAGGGAAAAGGGAAATACGGAACTGCAGAAGAGGCAGCATTCATTAACAACATGTACAGCAGTTGCGAAAACATTAGTATCGATTACGGTATTATGGAAAAAGCAAAAAATGTAAATGTTGTCTTAAGCGATTTCGGATGGAGCGACCTAGGAACATGGGGTTCTTTGCATACACAATTGTCTTCAGACGAACACAACAACGGTGTAGTCGGAGAGAATGTTATGCTTTACAATTGTTCAGACAGTGTTGTGCATGTAGGGGGAGAAAAGCTGGTCGTGTTGCACGGATTGAACGGTTACATTGTAGTTGACACCGGAGTTTCATTGTTGGTTTGTAAGAAGGAAGACGAACAAAAGATTAAGCAGTTCGTTAACGACATTAAGATTAACAAAGGCGAATCATGGGTATAGTGAAATATATCTTTTCGGTTTTGTTTGTTGTGAGTGCTTTTTATTGCGCTGCGCAACCCGATCCCGATCCAATTCCGATGCCGGACCCTCCTCAACCTCCCGGTATTCAGATTGAAGAGCCTACGATTTTTCCGGAAATCATGCCTGCATATCCGGGAGGCGAAAAACAACTAATGAAAGATATTTTCGACAACTTGGTTTTCCCTCAAGTGTGTGTTGACAATGATTTTGGAGGTAAGGTATACGTTCGATTTGTTGTAGAAAAGAATGGCAAAATTTCAAATATCACTGTATTGAAACAACCACAAGGAGATCTCGGAAAAGTATTGGCTAAGGAAGCGATCCGAGTAGTTAGAAATTTAAAAGACTTTACTCCAGGCACCATGAATGGTGAGCCGAAACGAGTGTATTACACACTGCCGATCAATTTTCATTTACAATAATTTATGAGTCAAAATTTAGTCCTTTGTCCGAACGAAGAGTGGGTGTTGAACGACCTCATCTCGGTGAGAACGGGAAACATTCGAGTTGAACTTTCAGATGAAGCAAAGGAAAGAATTAATGCTTGCAGGGCCTTTTTAGACTCTTACTTGGAAACAAGCGAAAATCCGGTATACGGAATCAACACAGGTTTCGGTTCGTTGTGCAATACCGAAATTTCAAAAGACGATTTGAATCTTCTTCAAAACAATTTACTTCGCTCACACGCATGTGGAATGGGCGATCGCGTACCTGAAGAAATCGTTCGTTTAATGTTAGTCCTGAAAGCTAAAAGTCTTTCTCACGGACATAGCGGCGTGCAACTGGCAACCGTTGAATTGTTGTTAGAATTCTATCACAGAAATATTTTACCTGTAATCTTTACCCAAGGTTCATTGGGAGCAAGCGGAGATCTTTCGCCGTTGTCACATTTGTGCCTCCCGTTGATTGGCGAAGGTAAGGTAATGTATAAAGGAAGTGAGCGCAATGCTGCCGATGTATTGAAGGAAGAGGGATTGAAAGCCATTGCACTTCAATCGAAAGAAGGATTGGCACTCATTAACGGCACGCAGTTTATGTTGGCGTATTCAGTAGAGAATTTAATTCGTGCTGAACACTTATTCGACAAAGCCATAAACATTGCAGCCATGTCTGTAGATGCGTTCGATGCGCGTCCAGAGCCATTCATAGATTTAACACATCGTGTTCGCAATCAAGAGGGACAGCAGATTGTAGCCATCTCTATGCAAGATGCATTAAAGGGCAGCGAGATTCAAACACAGAAAAAAGCACACGTACAAGATCCCTATTCATTCCGCTGCATACCGCAGGTGTTGGGCGCATCGCACGATGCTATTGCATATGTGTTGACCATTGTTGAGCGCGAGATCAATGCGGTAACAGACAATCCAATTATTTTTCCGGAAGAAAATCAGATTATATCTGGTGGAAATTTTCACGGTCAGCCGTTGGCTTTAAGCATGGACTTTTTGGCCATTGCGCTAGCAGAAGTGGCGAGCATTTCCGAAAGAAGAACCTACAAACTTATTTCAGGTCAGCGTGGACTTCCAGCATTCTTAGTTAAAGACGCAGGCTTGAACAGCGGATTTATGATTCCACAATATGCCGCTGCGTCTATTGTAAGTCAGAACAAACAATTGTGCACACCTTCAAGCGTGGACACCATTGACAGTAGCAACGGTCAAGAAGACCACGTGAGCATGGGTGCAAACGGTGCAACAAAGTGTTTTCAAGTTGTGAAAAATCTTCAATCTGTTTTGGCCATTGAATGGCTGAATGCGGCACAAGGATTAGACTTCAGACGTCCACTTAAATCTTCCAAAGTAGTCGAAGAGATGCACGCTCAATTAAGAGCGGTTGTTTCGCACTATGTTCAAGATCGCTTTCAGCATGCCGACATGCAGAAAGCTTTCGAGTTGTTGGAACTGAATTAGTGTTTCACCACAAACAAGCGACTCACAGAATGAGTTCCTTCTGTTAATCGGAGGACGTAATTTCCATTGCTCCATTCCGAAACAGAAATATTCTGAATTCGCTGAGGATTGTTAAGCGCGATAACACTTTCTCCTGTGGTTTTCAAAATTTCCAACTTATCGAATGAATGGGTTGAAGAGATATTCAACGATTCAAAAGCGGGTTGAGGGAAAAGTTCAAAAGTGATTTTGAAGTCTTCCACATAAGTAAGAGTCGTGAATGATTCCGTTTGAATTGAGCACCCGTTTCCGTCAGTAATAATGCAGTAACTTGTATTCATTTCAGGAATAAAAGTGTCTTCGTTTGTGTCCCCATGAAGCCAGTTCCATTGATAGGGCGGGGTTCCGCCGAGCGTGGTCATTTGTACTTCGCCAACGCCCAGTCCTCCTTCAATAAAAAGTTCAACGGTGTAGTCTAAGGAATCAGGTTCTGTTACGTTTACGGTTTCTGAATATTCGCAACCATTCGCATCAGTGATAGTAGTTGTATAATCACCAGCGTACAAATAAATAGCGCTACTTTCTGTCAAGAAAACGTCGTGACTCCAAGCATAAGAATACGGTGGTGTTCCTCCTTGTGGATTGTTAAATATCCAACCGTCTAAATTCCCTACACATGAGACGTTTTGAATGTTCGGAGAATTTGAAATAGCCGCAGGTTCGAATATGGTGTCTATGACTAAAACTGTACATCCATTTCCATCGTTAATTTCTGCGGTGTAAACGCCAGCGCAAATGTTCGAAAGATTATTGCTTCCAACGGAGCCATCACTCCATAAAATTTGATACGGTGCTGTCCCCGAAATAAAGTTTAGAGAAATACTGCCGTTACAAAGTCCGAAGCATGATACGTCAGTAGAAGTAGACTCGACAACCAAGGGTGTGTATGCGTTCAGCACAGCTGGAAGTGTTACCGAATTTCCCGCGTTGTCTGTTACAACGGCAGAGTACGATCCGGGTCCTCCTTGTAGGCTTGTCGCTGTTGAACCATCTTGCCACACAACGTTGTACGGTGCTTCACCTCCGCTGATTGTTAAGGTTATTGTTCCAATGCCGTTGTTTGAACAATCGGGTTGAACAATATCGTTGCTGACTTGAAGCGCGGGGTATATGGTTAATGAATTATTTGCTGTTGCATCTCCACCCGTCGAGCCAGTGCCGTTTACTACATTTCCACTCGCATAGAAAGTAACAGCTTCATTAAGATTCGCCGGAGCTGTCCAATTGAATTGGAATAGATTGTTTGCAGTAACACCGTTGTGTTCAAGGTAAGTTCTGCCGTTGAATGCGTTTTGAATCGTGATTGTTTTTTGCTTTACGTTTGTCGCCAAATTGCTATAACCGCTTACAGGTGAATCCTCTGCCGCAGTTAATGCCGTAAATTGAAAACCGTATCCGAATGGACTTCCTATTGTATTTCCAACCGTAACTTTTACTGTATAGGTATTACCAGCAACGAATTGCGTTGTCGGCACGGTTGCTCCATTTGCAAACATTTGTATTGTAACCGATGCATTGTAATTTCCGCCGCTGTGGCATTGTCCGCAGGTGTTCTCGCCAGGAGCGCCTGTATTACCTGAATTTGCTACGGTTGCTCTTCCATTGCTGTTTGAAGAAAAAAGAAAATATCCAATAGCGCAAACACAAATAAGTTGAATCCAATTTAATCGGCTCATGTTTTTTTTTGTTAAAGTAATAAAAATGAAATAAAACAGGACCTATTTACCGCTTCCTTTAAGAACAATCACAACCGTGTAAAAAAGAATCTTTATATCCATTGCTAGCGACATGTTTTCGAGATAAAGTAAATCGTAGCGGAGACGCTGAACCATTTGATCTACATTTTCGGCATAGCCATATTTCACTTGTCCCCAAGAAGTAATTCCTGGTCTAATACGATGGAGCTTGTGGTAGTGCGGGTTTATTTTTGAAATCTGATCAATGTAGAACTGACGCTCGGGTCTTGGACCTACGAGTGCCATATCTCCCGACAGTACATTCCAAAATTGAGGAAGCTCGTCGAGTCTTGTTTTTCGAAGAAACTTTCCAAGTGTAGTTATTCGTGAATCGTTTGTGGAACTCAATTGTGGTCCGGCCTTTTCAGCATCTGTTCGCATACTGCGGAATTTTATAATTTGAAAAGGTATTCCGTTACGCCCAATGCGCTCTTGCAAAAAGAACACAGGCCCTGTTGAGGTTACCTTCACCAAAATAGAAATAACGACAAGAATGGGTGCCAACACAACCAATGCAATTGCACTAAGTACGACGTCAAGAATTCGTTTTATACTGAATTGCCAGCTTGGCATAAGCAGCGTGTTCAATCGAATGAGCGGCACTCCGAAAATGCTCGTCATCTTTACGTTTCCAGATAATATGTCGAAGGTGTCAGGAATAATGTTGATGCGAACATTATAGTTTTCTAAAAGCGCCAAAATATTTTCTAGTTCCTTGTGGTCACCACTTTCGATGGAAAGAATCACTTCTTCAATTTCATGTTCTTCGATAATTGAAGGAAGGCTGTGGTACTTTCCAAATAAAGGCAGGCTTGATGAAAGCTGTTCGTCGGCACCATTGATTTTTAGATATCCTTTGAATAAAAAGCCTGGAGATTTTTTTAAGGTGTTTATTTCATCCAAGAGCTGGACTGCACGTGCATTTCCACCAACAATGACAGTTGGGAATCCCCACTGTCTTGACTGAATTTTCTTCACAGTTCTTGAAGTGATAATCATTCTGAAAATCAATGTCAATCCTAAATGACCTAGCAATAAGAAGCCAAATGTTGTGTAGTAATAATTATAATTCGGAAGTTCATCGTCGAGAAGGAATAAAAAGAAAATGACAATATTTCCCAGAAGAGAAGTGGCTATAGTTTGTCCGATTTCTCTTAGTCGGTGTCTTCTTAAAACGTCGGAATACATTCCCCACATGGCATAAAAACAAATCCATGCGAGCGGAATGAAAACAAGTGCTGCGAAAAAGTTCGTGTCGGTATGAAATCCGAGGTCATAGCCATATTTCACAGACTCGAATTTTTTCCGAAGAAAATATAAACTCGCCCATGAAGCTCCTGCGGCTATCCAATCCGCAGCGATGTATGAAAATATGATACCTTTATTCTTCAATTTTTATTCACCTTACCACGTCACCCACTTCAAATTATCTAAAAAAATATTCACTGGGGTAGTTGAATTCGTTGGAATCGCTTCGATATATAATTCATGGAATTGTGCTGTAGGATTTTGCTGAAGCACGAATCCAAAATCAATATATATTTTTTTCCAGACAGGAACAAGCCCATCTCCATTTGCAGATGGATTGATAATAAGCGCAACGTTTTTGGCTGTTATTCCCCCAGTAGTCGTTATAAATCCCACTGAAAAAGTGTTGTTACTGCTGTAATTCATTTCTAGGAAAACATTCTCACCACTCTGATAGTTCAAATTCTCGTCATCTTTATAGTAGAGTCGAGTCATCCCTACGTCAATGTGTCCCCATCCGCTTCTATTTCCTTCAAAAACTTGATCCGCCTGGTTAGTGACTGAAAAACTTCCGTTGTTCGTCCCTGTCTGCACGAAGAAATTCCCACTTTCAAATCCTTTTTCTGAAATTACGGCTTGATTGTAATATGTGAAATGAGGTATGATGGTATCAATTTGAAAAGCTGAAATGGTAAGTGTTGTATCGAATGGAGCATAAAAAGGATATCGAATGCGCGTGTTTGAAATACCATTATTCTTTATACCAGCGAAAATCCGAATATTTGAAGTTCCTATGTCTAAAATTGGAATTTTGGCAGGTAAGTCATAAACACCGAGATTTTGGTCATCTGCATATACCCATACTTCTGTTATGGCTTCACTAGAGGTTCCTTGATTAAGATTGGCTTGAAAAGTAAAAGAAGGGATATAAAGGTATGCAGGTTCTTTCTCCTTTGGATTAATAATGTCGCAGCTTTGCAATGCAAGGACAAAAGCGCTTAGTAAAAAAACTAGAGGTTTCAAGGGCTGTGTTTTGGGTTGCGAATATACATTCGCATCAAAAGGTTCCCGAAGGAAACGATAGAAAATTGAGATTATTGTAATCTGAGAAAATCTATAGATTTTAGTCTTCGGAAGTGAATACGCTCAATCGAATTTTCTCTGCTATCATTTCAGCAACAGCCAAGGCTTTATGTCCATCTTCCAAAGAAACGGTTGGTTCGGTTTGTCGCAATACGGCTTCTCCGAAACTCGTCAGCTCTTGCTTGAGTGCGTTGCTGTTCGGCACTTCGAGACTTTTCTTCGTGATTTCATTTTCTTCATTCTCACGAATGAGCTCGTAACTGTGTGCTGTTTTGTTCAAGAAGTCAGAAACATAGCAAGCATCTTTCTGATAGAATCTCATTTTGCGCATAGCATCAGTCCCAACGCGGCTGGCGGTTAGGTTTGCTACGCAGCCATTGTCTAATTCAATACGTGCGTTCGCAATATCAATGTGAGGCGTGATGACTGACGCCCCATTTGCAGAGACCCTACGAACGTTGGCATTCGAAACGGCCAGAATTAAATCAATGTCATGAATCATAACATCGAGAATTACTGAAACATCGTTGTTGCGTCCTTTGTATTGACTCAGTCGGTGTGCTTCGATGTATTTTGGATGTTCCAATAGTGGAGAAATGGCTAAGAACGCAGGATTGAATCGTTCAATGTGTCCAACTTGAGCAATAACTTGTGCTTCTTTGGCGAGTTTGATTAAGCGGTTACTTTCTTCAAGCGTTGAAGTAATAGGCTTTTCAATGAAGACGTGTTTCAAATTACGTATCGCATTGGAGGCACACTGAAAATGTGAAGGTGTGCTAGAAACAACATCTACCACATCCACTTCTTCAATTAACGCATCCAAACTGTGACAAGGTTCAATGCCGAAGCGAGCTGCGGCTTCTTTTGCTGCTTTAATATCTGGGTCGAAAAAATGAATAGATTGAAATAATTCGGGTAATTCCGACAGCACCTGCATGTGAATCTTCCCTAAGTAGCCCGTTCCTAATACTCCTATTTTCAACATAAATAATTCTCTTCTACTGCAAAAGTGATTGAAATTGATGTCTACATAACTCGGTTGATTTTTACTTTTCAACACTGAAAAGCGGATGAAATAGTCCCTTACCTTGGCGGTATGATTGAGGATAATTACAGACATAAGGGACTGAGAAGAAAATTAGTAGACGAGTTACGTGAGAAGGGAATTTCCGATGTTCGCGTGTTAGACGCTCTTAATAAGGTGCCGAGGCATGCTTTTTTGTCGAGTGCTTTTGTAGAAGTAGCATACGAAAACAAGGCTTTTCCAATAGGTGCAGAACAAACCATCTCTGCGCCCTATACCGTTGCATTTCAAAGTCAATTGTTAGATGTTGAAAAGGGAATGAAGGTGTTGGAAATTGGAACCGGTTCAGGATATCAGACTTCCGTTTTGTGTGAAATGGGTGCCAAGGTTTATACCATTGAAAGACAGAAATTACTTTTCGATACCTCAAAGAAAATGTTGGCTGAAATGGGATATAAATGTCATTTGGCCTACGGCGATGGCTACAAAGGAATTCCCGCTTTTGCACCATACGATCGCATCATTATCACCTGTGCTATCCCCATAGTTCCAGAAGAGCTGTTGATGCAAATGAAGCCGGGAGGAAAGTTGGTTATGCCTTATGGCGAAGGCGAAAAACAAGAGATGACGCTTATTCAAGAAGATGCAGAAGGGAATTTTCAGAACACCTACTACGGAGAGTTTTCTTTTGTCCCTATGCTGGAAAAAAGAAGCAATACCAAGTCGTAAATCTTATTTAATTCGAAGGGCGAAAATCTTTTCGTTGAAGAGATAGCCTTCAAGCAAGTCGCCCGAGGCAACGGGACCTACGCCAGCTGGAGTTCCCGTGAATATCAAATCGCCAATTTTTAGAGTGAAAACCTCTGAAACATTTTCGATGAGTTTGTCAATGGAATGTATCATGTGTGAACTGTTTCCCTCTTGAACGGTCGTTCCATTTTTCTTCAACGTAAAAAGTAGCGGGGAAGGAAGTTTTTCTAACTCAAAAAACTTTTCGCTTACGAAGGCAGAACCGTCAAAGGCTTTTGCTCTTTCCCAAGGAAGCCCTTTCTTTTTCAATTCATCTTGAACGTCCCTAGCCGTAAAGTCTATTCCCAAGGTAACTTCGTTGTAATAGCGCGGAGCGAAAGACTCTTGAATGTGTTTTCCCAAACGATTGATTCGAAAGACCAATTCCAATTCGTAATGCACATCGTTCGTGAATGCAGGAATGACAAAGGGGTTTCCACGTTGAATAATAGCTGAATCTGGTTTGCAGAATACAACAGGATTTTCAGGAACGGCGTTTCCTAATTCTGCAGCATGTGCTGCGTAGTTTCTTCCAATGCAAATAATCTTCATTACGGACGAGCAATAAATTCAACAATAACTTTTCGGTCTCCAGGGTTTTTACCAATGGATCCAACATCTCCCACGAATTTCGCGACGCATCTGTTCGAGTCTATTCCCGAACTAACAATAAAATTGCGCACCGCTTTCGCACGCTTTTCAGATTCTTTCCAGTTCTTTTCGCTACTTCCGTTTCGATCTGAATAACCGGTAATCAAAACGCCAGTTTTGCTGTTTCGAGCGAGTTTCTCAACGATGTCGTTTAATTGTTGTTGAGCTGTTGTGCTCAAGTCAACACCTGATTTTTCGAAATAAATTACAATGGGCTGAATGGGAACAGGCGCAGCAGTGAATTTCGGTAAACTCGATTTATCGCTTCCGTTCAACCATTGTCTTGCAGCACCGTCAGAAGAATAGGGTACGATAGGCAACAAAGAATCTTGGGGCGCAGGGTCTTGGCCAAGCATAGAAAAGCTTGCGACTAGAAAAGCAAAAATTAGCCAAGTGCGCATATCCCGTAAAATTAGGGCAGACACATGAACGAGAGTCATTGATTTTATTCACCATTCATTCACAAGGAACGCGGTTAGTCCGTGTTCATGACGCCGTTTTGAGCGCGGATACTTTCTTTGTGAATGGCTTCAAGGTAGGAAGAGAGAAATGTTTCGGTCAACTGAGCTGCTTTTCCCCACTGCTCGCGGCTTTCAAGAATTTCTTTCCAACGTTCCAATTGAAAGATTGTGATGCCTTCCTCTTTTTTCAACGCGCCCATTTCGCGGGAAATGTTCATACGTTTTCCAAGTAAATCAATAATGTCGGCATCTAAAGCGTCCACGCGATCTCTTAGAATTTGAAGTTTTTCTGCAGAACTCGAATTCAATGAAGTGGTACGGTAGTGTAGGGTAGAGGCCATTTCACCAACTTGGGCCGGTGTAATTTGTTGCGCTGCATCGCTCAACGCATTGTCGGGATTCGGATGGCTCTCGATCATAATCCCATTCATTCCTAAATCAATGGCGCGTTGACTTACATCCTTGAGTAAAGTTCTGTTACCACAGATGTGGCTTGGGTCACAGAGCAATGGAATTTCTGGAAACTGGGTTTTGAATTCAATTGGAATTTCCCACAAAGGTTTGTTTCTGTAGGGAAGTTTATTGGCCACTGAAAACCCGCGATGAATGGCGCTTAAATCTGCAAGTCCAACTTTTTGAAAGCGTTCAAATGCCCCAATCCAAAGAGATAAATCAGGATTGATGGGGTTTTTGATAAAGACAGGAATGTTCACACCGCGAAGGGCTTCAGCAATTTCTTGAACAGAGAAGGGGTTCGTGGTTGTACGTGCCCCAATCCAAAGCGCATCGAAATTGTATTCAAGACAAAGTTCAACGTGTTGGGCGGTTGCTACTTCAGTAATGATTTTCACTCCAGTTTCTTCCTTGGCTTTTTTCATCCATGGAAGCGCTGTGGCTCCCATACCTTCGAAGGAATTCGGGCTTGTGCGCGGTTTCCACAATCCTGCGCGGTAATAGGTTAAAGGTAAATGGGAACGAAGGTCTCGAGCAGTGTTTACCACTTGCTCCTCAGACTCAGCACTGCAAGGACCTGCAATCCAAGCAAAATTATCTTTCATCGTTTCCATTTCATCGAATCGTTCGTTCTGCGAAAGTACCCCAATACCGCGTGCACAGGAATTTTCGAACATAAAAAAAGGGGAAAATTTCCCCTTTGTGCCCTGGACTGGACTCGAACCAGCACACCTTACGGAACCACCCCCTCAAGATGGCGTGTCTACCAATTTCACCACCAGGGCAATTGAGAAAGAAAAAGGGCAGTTGCCTGCCCTTTATTCTTTTTTGTGATCCCGCTGGGACTCGAACCCAGGGCCCATACATTAAAAGTGTATTGCTCTACCAGCTGAGCTACGAGATCATCTTGCTCTCAAAAGCGGGTGCAAATATACACGAATTTTTTAAATTCCTATTTTTTTTGAAATCATTTTCAAGAATGGGCAACTATTTTCTTAGCGAAATAGTCAAGACATTACCTATTTTTGTTTTATATGGAAAAGAAAATTCTACTCTCCTTTCTTTTGTTCTTCGGAACAATTGGATTCACGTTCGCTCAGTCGAACATTACCAGTCGCCACAACAGTGATGCTTCATGGTTGAATTTTTTACAGAATAATATGGTGTCAGTGACATTGGCTCCTGAGAAGGCTGCAACGGCTCCTATGTTGAGTTCTAATGCAGACAATCTTTTAGATTCTGCTGTACCAACGCCGCAAATGTTATTTGCTGCGCTCAACAACACGCCTTCACTTCAACCTGATGCGACAACGACAAAGACCTATCGTTGGGGAAATACAGGATATGTAATCACAGTCTTTTCTGCAAAGCGCCTAGAGACGTTGTACAACAGACAAATGATAAACAACAAAGCCAAGTAAGATGAAAAAAGTATTATTCTCCCTTTTTGTAGCGGCCTTGTCCGTTTTTCAGTCCACTGCGCAAGAATATGCTGTGGGTACTCCTTTCATTTCTGATTGTGGTGGTTTCTTGGTCGATCCAGGATTAAGTGCATCAGATTACGGACCGAACATCGTTGCAATTTCAGTGATTTGTTCAGACGCAACTGTGCCAGGACAAGTCAACTTAGATTTCAGCTTCTTCAACTTAGGTGCGGGTGACCAGTTGGCTATCTTCAACGGTGGTGATGCTTCTGCTCCTTTGATTGGAACATACACTGGAACAGATTTGAACAATATCGTTATCTCTTCAAGCAATCCTTCAAACTGTTTAACAATTTTGTTTACCTCTGATGCTGACGCAAGTGTTGGAAGTTTCGGAGCTGAAATTTCTTGTGGTATTCCTTGCGAACCACCGGTAGTTGCTGTAACTGTTGACCAACCCGATTTTCAACCAACGCGTTTGTGCGTAGGAGAATCGATTACATTCGATGCCTCAGGTACTGTTTTCGCTCCTGGTTCAGTGTTGGGAAGTCACACTTGGGATTTCGATGATGGAACAACCGATGTGTCTTCATGGCCAATCGTAACGCATTCATTCTCTGAATCAGGTGCATACATGGTTGAGTTGATGGTTCTTGATACTAACGGTTGCGGCAACATTAACCTTATCGATGCTTTAATTCTTGTAGATACCGAGCCTTCGATGAGTATTGCCGCTGATGATTTTCAAGCATGTCTTGGACAAGAAATTAATCTGGCTGTTTCTATTGATCCAACCTACTGGTCTGCTCTTCCAACAGCTAACTTAGGTGGTGCCTTGTTCATTCCAGATGATCAAACACAATGTTTCTCTGATACAATTTATTTCGGTGGATTCAATGCTGGACAGACTATTCAAAGTGCTTCTGATCTTGATAATTTCTTTATCAATTTCGAACATAGTTTCATGGGTGATATCGTTATTTCGTTTGAGTGTCCAAATGGACAAACCATTATTGTGCACCAACAAGGTGGAAGCGGTACTTTCTTGGGTGAGCCAGTAGACATTATGGGACCTGCAGATCCAGCTGGTGTCGGATACGATTATTTTTGGGCGCCAGACGCTACAGCCGGCACATGGGCGGCAAATGCCGGAGGCACCCTACCAAGTGGAACATATAACTCGGTTCAACCATTCACCAATCTTATTGGTTGCCCTTTGAACGGTGCTTGGATAGTAGAGGTTTGTGATCTTTGGGGATCTGATGACGGATGGATTTTCGACTGGTCTGTAACTTTCGACTCAACATTATACCCACCGTTGGTTTCTTTCCTTCCTTCCTTCGGATATACGTGTGATTCGATTACATGGACAGGTCCTGGTATCGTAAATACAGTAGCAAACTGCGGTGGTGCTGTTTTGAACCCAACAACCCCTGGTGATTACTATATTATTGTTTCTGCATTGGACAACTTCGGTTGCACGTATTCAGATACTATTGGTGTGAATTACTTTGCACCTCCAGTTTTAGATTTGGGAGACGACCTTCCATATTGCTTGAATTCTGTGAACTTAACAAGTAATCTCTCTGGTCAAGTTGCAGGCATTAACTATGTCTATGACTGGTCAGTGGTCAGTGCGAATGGCGGTTCGTTCAATGCTTCCAATATACCTTTCCCAAGTTTCAGTGGAGCTTCAGGAACTTCGGAAGTGTCCTTGTCTGTTCATCCAATCGATGACATACAATGTACGGTTACGGATAACATTATGTTAATCACACCAGAGACTCCTTCATTTGCTCCATTGTCGACAGATTCAATTTGTATTGGCGAGGATATGTTGTTGGTGGCGCCGTTTATTGATCCAACGTATTTATACCAATGGTCAGATGCAACAGGCGCAATTCCAGGTGCTGTAGGTATTAACTATCCTTCGAATGCAAACGTTCCTTTCACTCCGTTTCAATACAGTGTTACCATTTCAGAGCCTGTTTGTCTGTTCAACAGTACTTCAGACTTTGAAGTGACTTCTCTTCCTTGTGAAGTGTTCTTGCCGAATATTATCACGCTTAATAGCGACGATTTGAATGAGGTATTGAATTTTGGCGATGCTATTCAATACTTCCAAAGTGCTAGTGTTGAAGTATTCAGTAGATGGGGTGACTTAGTCTACGAAAGTTCAGACTATCAAAACGATTGGTCGCCTTCAGATTATTCAGACGGTGTGTACTATTACATATTGAAAGTAACTACACCAGCTGGAAAGATGGAAGACTACACAGGCTACTTCCATTTGATGAGAAATTAATAGTTGATTTATATTGGAATAAGGGGCGATCTTCGCCCCTTATTTATTTCTACCTATGACCCTTCAAGAAAATATAGCTTACCTCGGAAATCTTGCAGAACTTCTAAAAATAGAACGTGATGAAGATTGGAATCGCTTTCAAAAACAATTGAAAGAGCAGCCGGTAAATGCTCGAGTCAGAGAAGGATTAACATGGTTCCCACTGAAAATTGTTGAAGAGGGATTTGGTTTCGGGTCATACCCATTCTTGGTGGTTGAAAAAACAAACGGTCCTGCGAAGCATTCCTTCCAATCGGGACAGCCCGTGGAATTGTTTTCCAATCATGAAAATCATGAAGGTGAAAGTTTGAAAGGTACCATCGCCTTCGTGGATCATTCTAGAATGAAAATTCAATTCAGAATTGATGAATTGCCCGAATGGACAGACGATGGAAGAATTGGATTGAATATTTCCTTCGATGAAAAGTCCTACAAAGAAATGTTTGCTGCCTTGAACAATGTCATCAATGCGAAGAACAATCGTTTAGCTGAAATTAGAGATGCCATTGTTGATGATGAAAAGAGAATTTGTGAAAAAGAATTTCAAGATGCACATGGGAATCTAAACGACTCGCAGAACGATGCCGTGCGTGGAGTCGTGAATGATTTGATTGTCAGTGTTGTTCACGGTCCGCCAGGCACCGGAAAGACAACAACGCTTATCGGCGCTATGGAAGAGCTTGCGGGCTTAAAGAAAAAAGTGTTGTGTTGTGCGCCAAGCAATGCCGCCGTCGATCATTTGGTGGAGGGGTTGGGTGAAAAAGGTTTGAAGGTTTTGCGTTTAGGGAATCCAGCAAAGGTGCATTCTAAGGCCAACGCATTTACGGTGGATGTGAAGTTGATTGAAGACAAAGATTATTCACGCGTTCGTGAATGGAAAAGAAAAGCAAAAGAGCTTCGTTCATTGGGAAGTAAATACAAACGTTCGTTTGGAAGAGAAGAAGCGGAGCAGCGCAAATTAATTTTCAAGGAAGCAAAAGAAATGATGCGCGAAGCGCGTGAGACGGAATTGTTCTTATTGGATAGACTCATTGATCAGGCCGATGTGATTTGTACGACGTTGGTAGGTTCTGCGAATGAGATGCTACGAGATCGCATTTTTGATGTCGTTGTAATCGACGAGGCTGGACAGGCACTTGAGCCTTCTTGTTGGATCCCCATTTCAAAAGGAAACAAATTAGTTTTAGCGGGTGACCACTTGCAACTTCCACCAACTATTTTTTCGAATGAAGCTGCCCAGAGGGGCTTAGCAATTTCTTTAATGGAAAGAGCTGCAAGTGTTGAAAAAGGCGTGCATTTTCTGAATGTACAATATCGCATGAACGAGAAAATTGCAGCGTTTAGTAATAAGCATTTCTACGAAGGGAAACTCACGGCAGATATTTCCGTTGCGCATCGTATGTTGGAAGGTGATTTGAATCCGATTCAATTCATTGACACCGCTGGAACGGGATACAATGAAGAAGCGGGAGCAGAGGGTAATTCGCGCATGAACAAGGGCGAAGCTGAATTAGCCATGAAAATGTATTCTCTGTTGAAGGAACAAACGCAACATTTTTTTTCATGCGCTTTAATTTCACCTTATCGTGCGCAGATTGAATTGTTGGAGCGTGTATTCAAGGAAGAGGAGGTGACAATTAATACGGTGGATTCGTTTCAAGGACAGGAGGCAGATGTGGTTATTATTTCATTGGTACGAAGTAACGACGAGAATGAAATTGGATTCTTGAAAGACTACCGCAGGATGAATGTTGCGCTTACTCGCGCTAGGAAGAAGTTGATTGTAATTGGAGATAGCGCAACCATTGGCGGAGATTTATTTTATCAAGAGATGATTCAGTTTTTTGAATTGCAAGAATCGTATGAAAGTGCGTGGATTTACATGAATTGAGTTTCATAAAAAGTATTATTTTTCCATTATGAAAAAATCAAAGTTTCTTTTTGCGGTATTGATGATGATGGTCATGGTTTCTTGCAATCGTTGTAAGGACGATCCACGTTCATTGGACGGCCCAACGGTGTACATTAAGATTGTTACAGATTCAACGCAAGTGCGTTTGAATAATTTGGGAGCACCTTCTACAGTTCCAGCTGGACATGCAGCATTGAGTCCATTGTTTCATAAAATTTCTGCCCATTATATTGAATTCACACCAAACATGTATACCGCGTTGGGTGCAGGAGAAGTTGTATATCACGCTGATGAAACCATTGCTGGTGGGGCGAATGCCATAGATTTCGCGAAAGCTAGAATCGCAGCGCCAGGAGAAATATTCGTTGCTGTTCCAATAAGTTCATTCACTCCAGGAATCTATGAATACGTTCGCGCTTCATTGCTGTATCAGAATTATGATGTGAACTTATTGGCGAATGGTTTTGATTTAACGGGGCGTGTTGCAAGCTTTGTGGGATTCAATACGTATATAACGAATTATTTAATCAATACACAAACCGTTGCAGTGAATGACGATGTGTTGCAAGGATATTGGGGATTTGAAACGAGTGTATTTGGAACTCCTTATGTTACTTCTGGACAAGCTCCACCGGGTGCAACCACAGTACCTAATCCAATATTTGCAACATCTCCAATTCCTCAGGGAAGTTGTGTTGTCACAGGTGGATTTTCTACGCCGCTTGTGATTACAGGGAATGAAACCGAAGATATTTATGTCACGCTTTCACTTTCAACCAACAAAAGTTTCGAATGGTTAGACACCAATCCAGATGGGAATTGGGAACCAGGAGCTGGAGAGTCAGTTATTGATATGGGCTTACGCGGAATGATTCCGAGTTGGAATTAACTTTAAACTCAAGCAGTCGGTTTACTTCGTGTTTATTTTTTCTTGAAGTAAAAATTCTCTAACCGACGTCCATTGGATGTTTGGGTATCTATTGTTGTCATATTCCTGGAAAATGATTCGACCTTCCATCATATCGCGCATATACTGCATGCCTTGCCAAGCTGGATAAAGTTCTGTTTTGGAAGGTGAAAAAAATCTGGTTAAAGCAATAACAGTATTCAGAAGTCGGATGCCTCCAGGTCGAAATAATTTATACTTTTCGTTTGTAAGTTCAGGAAGTAATTTTAAGAAATCGTAGCAAGAAAGTCGATCACCGGCAATCCGTAAAAATCGTGGAGTGTTGTCATCTAGAGCTGCTTCAGCTGTATAAGCAGCAACGTTGAATGTGGTAGTAAATTCAATGATTTGATCAGGATTTCCCCAACAAAGAATGCGCTTTTGTTTGAATAGAATTAAGGGCATGTCAGTCGTTAACAAATCCATAAATGGACCGTTGAAAATAGTCGTTGCATGAATGGGCCTTGAATCGAGATAGGTGTGAAACTCTCTTCTGAAATCTAAATTTCTGTTCTGCCCTACTATAAGGTTTGTAAAATCGCTTGAAAAGTCGCTTGGAATAAATCGCGGAACTCCAGCTTCAATGGCGGCTTCTAAAAATAATTTTTGTGCGTCGATAACAGTTTCTCTTAATCCTGCTAAGGCAGAGACCATGCAGTGTGCGCCTGTGCAATGTTTGGAAATTTCAGATTTGTTATTCGTGTCTACTTGAAAAACAAGCACACCTTTTTCTTCCAATTTTTTTATTTTGTCAGGGTCGGTTTCCACGCGAACAATAGCTCTGACCTCTGCGCCTTTCGCTAATAAAGCATCGACGATCTTTCCTCCTAAATTCCCTGTCGCACCAGCGACTACTATAGTTTTTTTCATAATGATTCTCTTTTCCTAAACGGCAACAACACCAAGAAAAACAACAAAGCTCCTAAACCTTCGAGCGTGATTAAGTAGTACGGATAAGGGCCGAAGAAATCCATGGCGCTGCCGCCTTCAGGCTTGTGCATGAGGTAGCCGTAATTGCTTCCGATAATTTTATTGACTGAAAACGCAAGTGCGAAATAAACTTGCGAGGCGATAACCACACGCAACCACGATCCTTTTTCAGGATGCAATTTCATTCCGAAAACCAAATAAGTTGTTGCAATGATTAATCCCGCGTGTCCAATGAAAAAAGAGACGTATGGCACTTCCGGAAACACGCCCATGAAGTCCGGAGTGATTAATCCATTCAACGTGCCGGTCATGACCCAACACCATGCTATTTCAGCCATGCCGCGACGCTTGAGAAGCAATGCCAATGCGGCTAAGATGTTCGCAAGGTTACAAAGCTCTAGAGGTAAATCGTGACGAACATCCCAAAGACCTATTTGATAGCGGTATGTCTGATAAACAATCACGTTCGTAAGTAGAAGAATTCCGAAAAACCAGCGAAGAATATCTTGTGACTTCGCGTATTTCCTTCCAACCCAAACAAAAAAAAGTGAGAGGAAAACAGTTCCTCCAATAATGAAAAAATGCTCGGTCGTAAATAATTGAAACTTCATGAAGATCGGTATTTTTCGGTTTCGCTTTCTAGCATAGATCGGTAACTGATGTAGCGCGATTCTGCAATTTCTCCTTCATTCAATGCCTCTAGAACAGCGCACTTGGGTTCGTTAATGTGCTTGCAATTGTTGAACTTGCATGCAGGCAGCAACTCTAAAAATTCAGGGAAATAATTCGCTAACATTTCCTCTTCGAAATCAACCAATCCGAATCCTTTGATGCCCGGAGTGTCAATCAAAAATGAAGTTTCACTCAAGGGAAATATTTCTGCAAACGTTGTCGTGTGCTGTCCTTTCCCGCTCCAGTCGCTGATCTCACCAATACGAATGTCTTCGTTGTTGGAAATCTTACTTACCAAAGAAGACTTCCCAACACCACTATGTCCCGAAAATAAAAATGTTCCGGTTTCAATAAGTTCTTTTAATTCTTTCAGACCTTGTCCAGTTTCAATACTCGTAAACAACAACTCGTAGCCAATGCTTTTGTAGATGGAAGCTAAGTCAATGGCTTTCTCTTTTTCTTCATCTGAAAAAATATCCCACTTGTGAAAGACGAGCGTGACCGGGATGCGATAAGCTTCTGCGGTAACTAGAAAACGATCGATGAATCCTGGTGTTGTTTGCGGACGATCAACCGTTACCAACAAAAACGCGCGCGTAATATTCGCTGCAATGATTTGTGCTTCTTTGGAAAGGTTAACCGATTTTCGAATGATGTAATTCGTTCGGTCGTGAATGCGATGAATGCTGCCATTGCCGTCGGTGTCTAATTCAACATCTACGTAATCTCCTGCAGCAATAGGGTTCGTGGTTCGCAGTCCTTGCAGTCGAATTTTCCCCCGCAACGAGCACACCACAACCTTTCCGTCAATTAAAACGTCGTAGAATTTTCCTGTTGTTTTTAATACCAATCCTTTTTTCACTTGTCTAAGGTAATACCTTTCTATATTTGCCCCGTTCTCAAGGGGTGCCATTCGAAAAAAAATGGCTGAGATTATACCCTTCTTGTTTCAGAACAAGAGGAACCTGGGCGGGTAATGCCGCCAAGGAAAACGAACAAAGCACACAATGACCCCTGTCGTGTGCACAATTAAAAATACATGCTTAAGAAAATTGCTTTTGTAGGTTGTGCACTTTTTGTTACAACCCATCTTTTCGGTCAAGAGAAGCAAGACACTACAGGTGTCCCAAGTTTTGTTCTTGAACCCATTAGTATTCGCGATGTATGGTCGGCGAATAAAACAGCCCCTTTCGCTGTGACGAATCTTCTTCCGAAGGATATTGAAAAAATTAATAATGGAGTGGATCTTCCATTCTTGTTGCGTTTTACACCATCCTTGACTGTGACCTCCGACGCTGGAAATGGAATTGGATATACAGGTTTGTGGATTCGCGGAAGTGATCCAACGCGGGTCAATGTCTCCATTAACGGAGTTCCGTTGAACGATCCGGAAAGTCAGCAAGTGTTCTGGGTGAATACCCCCGATTTAGCTTCTTCAACTTCCAATATTCAAATACAACGTGGAGTAGGCACTTCTGCAAATGGGACTGGCTCGTTTGGTGGAAGCATTCACTTGGATACGGATACAGATTTAGAGCGAAATTTTGTTAGGTTCAATACAGGTGGAGGTTCATTTGGAAGTAATAAATTTATGGTCGAAGTAGCGAGCAAAAGGAGTCCCAAATTCGAATACAATGCACGCGTGAGTAGCATTCAGTCGAACGGCTACATTGATCGTGCAGAGACCCGATTGTTTTCTTATTTCACGAAAGGAAAATGGAAATTGTCTCAAGAAGAAAATCGCAAGAGTGATTTGACCATTTTTGCTTTTGGAGGAAGAGAAAATACCTATCAAGCTTGGAACGGAACTCCCTACGAAAAACTCTTTGGGACGGCATCGGATATTTTAAACTACGCCGGGAGAAATGGATTGTCGCAAATTGATACTGAAAATCTTTTGAATTCAGGAAGAACATACAATGCGTATTTGTACGAGAATGAAATTGACAACTACGAACAAGATCATGCGCAGGCACATTATTGTTCATCGAAGAAAAAGAATGGGGTAACACATGAATTTCGCGCTTCAGCCCACTTTACACATGGTCAAGGCTACTTCGAACAATTCAAGACAAATCAAGATTTAGTGAATTACAACTTGCTTCCTGAAATTATAAATGGAGACACCATTACCACTGCAAATTTGGTTCGTAGACGTTGGCTGAACAATAATTTTTATGGCGTTACAGGTTCTTATGTTTTGAAGAGAAACAACTTCATAAGCACAACAGGCTTCGGTGCGAATCATTACAGCGGTCAGCATTATGGAAGGGTTATCGCAATGGGAGAGCCGTTGGTTTTTGATGTTGATCATGAGTATTATTACGGTCAGTCAGATAAGTACGACGCCAATGTTTTTTCAAAAATGGAGTGGGCGGTGGTTCCTAATAAAGTTATGGTTAATGCCGACTTGCAAGCGCGATTTATTTCCTACGTGACAATGGGAACCGATAACGACCAGCGCGTTTATGATGTGAATATGTCTACCCAGTTTTTCAATCCGAAAGTAGGTGTGCGTTATTTCTTGAACAAGTCTGTTTCGTTGTATGGTTCAGTGGCTCATTCGGGAAAGGAACCGAATCGCAACGACTTTGTTGATGCTCCATTTGGAAGAACTCCGCAAAATGAATACATGACCGATTTTGAAGCGGGTTTTCATTTCGGGAACGATAAATTATTTCAATTCGATGTGAATATGTACTCCATGAATTACAACAACCAGTTGGTGTTAACAGGTGCTGTAAACGATGTAGGTGCTCCTCTGAGGACCAATGTTGCAAAGTCCTACAGACGAGGTGTTGAGTTAAGTGCAGTGGCACTCTTCAATCAACAACGCTTGAAGGTGAATGGAAATATCACGTTGAGTGAAAATAAAATTATTGACTTCCAGGAGCGCATTTTTAATTACGATACATATGCTGAAGAAACAATCGAAAGAGGAAATACAAACATTGCTTTCAGCCCGAATATGATTGCGGGATTGTCTGCCGAGTACCAAGTTTTTCCGCACGGTTGGCGCATGACCATGAAGCCGGTTAGAAAGCAGTTGTATCTTTTGTTCAACGAAAAGTTTGTAGGTAAACAGCATCTCGACAATACAGGAAGTAACACTGCTGTAATTACTGCTTTTGCTGTCTCTGATTTCGGGATTCAATGGGATTCGAAATACGGTCCGAAGCCCTCTGTTAAAATTACGTTTTGGGTTAACAATGCCTTCAATCGTATGTACTCAAGCAATGGCTATGCGTTTTCTTACATCTATGGTGAAACCATAACTGAACGTTTTTACTATCCGCAAGCGGGAAGAAACTTCATGTTGAATTTCGCCTTCGAAATCAATTAACGAATCGTAACAGAAGCGTTTTTTCCGTTCATGCTAACGGTGACATGTTCTTTCAGGGTAGTTGATAGTTTCAATCCGACGAAATCGGCTTTAATTGGAAAGCGTCGGTGTTTTCTTTCCACCAAAACCGCTGTGGTTAATCGATGAATTTCTTTGGTAACCAAGAATGCTGCTGCATGCATGAGGGTTTGTCCTGAATTGAATACATCGTCAACAAGAACAACACATTTGTTTTTTAATGAAAGTGTAGATGAAAGTTGAACATTTCCAATCGGATTTTCTTTTGAAAGCTGAATGCTGCTGATTTCACAGGGTATTGTGACAATTTCTTTCACCAATTCGAACAAACGTTTGGCAACAGCCGCCCCATTTTCTTCAATACCAATAAAAACGATGTTCTTCTCTTCGTAATGACGTTCGGCAATTTCATAGGCCATACGCGTGAGCTTTTGCTCAATGGCTTCGGCGTTCAGTAGTTCGGAATTCTGCATGCCCAAAATTACACTTTTTTAGGTTGAATTGAATCGATTCTAATTTTAGTGGAATAGTTTGGATACATTCGTAAAAAAAAACGAATATGCCACTTTACATTCTTTTAGCCATACTTGCTTTGCTTATTTTTTCTGGATTGAAAACGGTTCAACAAGGAAACGTCGCCGTTGTTACTGTTTTTGGAAAATACCGACGTGTTATTCGTCCGGGATTGAACTTGTTGATTCCATTTATTGAGAATATTTTCAAACGTATTTCGACACAGAATCGTTCTGTTGAATTAGAGTTTCAGGCAGTTACCATTGACCAAGCAAATGTTTATTTCAAAAGCATGTTGTTGTTTTCGGTTCAGAATGAAGAGGAAGAAACCATTAAAAAAGTAGCCTTCAAGTTCATCGACGAAAAGAGTTTAATGCAAGCACTCATTCGCACCATCGAAGGAAATATTCGAGCGTTTGTGGCTACTAAAAAACAATCGGAAGTTTTGTCTCTTCGAAATGAAATAGTTGATCATGTCAAAGAGCAGATCGATAATGTCATTGAAGAGTGGGGATATCATTTGCACGATTTGCAGATTAATGACATTACGTTTGACGAAGCAGTTATGCGTTCGATGAGCCAGGTTGTAGCTTCAAGCAACTTAAAAGCGGCTGCAGAGAATGAGGGTCAGGCTTTATTAATTACGAAAACCAATGCGGCTGAAGCGGATGGAAACGCCATAAAGATTGCCGCCCAAGCGGAAAGAGAAGCTGCGCAGTTAAGAGGTCAAGGAGTTGCCTTGTTTAGAGAGGAGGTTGCTAAGGGAATGCAAAATGCTGCGCGTGAGATGCAACAGGCGAATTTGGATACTTCGATGATTATGTTTTCCATGTGGACAGAAGCTATTAAAAACTTCGCAGAATACGGTAAAGGAAATGTCCTTTTTTTAGACGGATCTCCTGATGGAATGCAAAAAGTGATGAAACAGATGATGGGTATGGATACACTATTGGATAATTCCAAGCGCGAATCAGGCGAGAAGAAATAGTGTAAAGAAAACAATGCCAATTAGACCGAATAGTATGACCAGAATCTTTTGAGTTTGAGCAGTTCTTCGCTCTAAGATGATTTGGTTCAGAGAATTTTGTAGGCCCTCGGTTGATGAATTCTTTTCCTTAAGTTTTTGAATACAAATGTTTAAAAGGCTCTCGTCTTTAGAAATAACAGCTTTGCCAGCCAATAGTCGATAATGTCGCACGCTGATTTCGTTTAAAAGATTTTCAAATTCCTCTTTTTCTTCCGGCAGCAATGAGTCGTTACAGTTTTGAATTGCTTTTTCAGCTCGATATAGATTACCCTCTTCCAACCAATGTTTTATCTCCTGTACCCGATTCATTGCAAAAACTAATTTTTACAAATGAATAATTGTAGAGAAGCGAATACTATAAAATTCGTGTGAATTGGGTGTTGTTATGGTTTTTCACCTATTTTACTGCTTTAAAGTATTGTAAAGCAGTGGTTTGCGCGACATCGAGAGCAAAGACCTCTTCACCTATTTTTCCCCGTCTGGATGAACTGTATCAGTTTTCTGTTTAAGTTTCGTATTCATTTTATAGACGAACATGCGCTTGTCTGTTTCTTGTCTTTCTCTGTTGAAGGCGTCTTCCTTGAATCCAATGGAGTTAAAGAAGACATTCATTCGTTTGATCCATTCTGCACGTTGCTTCTTTTGATTCTCGGGTTGTTTGTTTTCAAGTCCTAACCATTCATTCAAATCTATTGTTGACGCGTCTTGCTCTGATAACTTGCGAACAACGAAATAGTCATTCGCTTCTATCGGATACATGGCTCCTTCGAATACAATCGTATTTAGTATCGACAAGTCAAGAGTTAAAGGTGTAATATGAGGTCTCTCATCGACAGCAGGATTTTGGAAAGTTTTTTTCTTTTGAAACAAATAATACAAGAGTATACCACCTACGGTTAATCCAAAAATGGCGAAAATTGAAGGGTATTTCATAAACACTGAAGGTGTTTCAGTATATAGAAGATTTGAAGTTTCAACGGGGTTTTCTAAAGCCTGCTCCCAAGAAATAGAATCAATATTAATTAACGAGTCATTGGCGAGTATTTTTAAGCCGAATGCATCGGAATAAACTTGTTGGTTTGAAGGTAATTCACGAAAGAAATGAAATAATCTTGGGTTGTTCTTAGAGTCAAAAACGTTGTACTGTAGTGTTTCGAAATTGAAGAATAGTGCAGTTGAGTCGTTGCTGATTGGAAGTATGAAACAACCGGTGTTGTTGGCCAGTGAATTTTGACGGAAGTGCAGGTGATACTTATCGCGGAGCACGTCATTCAACTTCCCCAGATTTTCCCATTCCATTTTTAGTAAATCTATTCGATAAAGACTGTCGAGAAAGGTTCTGTCTTCGCTCATTGACTGATTGTAAACATAATTTCCGAAAGAATACAAGGCGTTTTCTTTTCTTTTGAAAAAGGCGAGGTTTCCACTGAAGGGTAAATCGCGATTACTTGGCTTTATTTGCCAATCTCCGAGATGTTCATGGAAGTATACAAACATCCCGTGATTCCTCCAAAAACCATAGCCGCCGTACTTCATCAGCGTTCCGTTACAATCGAATAAAAAAGCGCCGTAGTGATAACCCTCAAGTCTGGTTTTGTCAATTCGATTCCATCTGCCGTTTTCTGGAGTGAAAACTTGACCATCACCATTTCCAATTGCGTACCATTTACCGCGCGAAAGAATAAGTTGGTAATTCGCATGCGGTTTAGCCTGTTTAATGGAATCTAATGGAAGGAAATTCGTAAGTTGTCGTTCCGGTTTGATTTTGTTTAAAGCTGTAGGAACAATCTCCTGACCACTTGAAATCAAGCAAGTAAAACTTAACCAGAGTAAAAAAATTGTGCCTTTCATTTCCTAATAGCAAAGGTCAAATATAATTGACGCTGAAAGTAAATGCAGGAATGTTAAAAAATATAAGACTTGTTTATTTCTTTTTCGATTGTAGAAGCAGTATTCCACTTATTGCAAACAAAAGGATAGAAAACAAGAGGTGCAGGGGTTGCAAGACAATGGGTAGACCGAGGTATGCCAAACCCATTCCGAAAAGAATTTCTGATCCTATTATGAAAAATAAAAATTGAAACTTTCGGGGCTTGATTTCAAGTCTACTGTATTGCAAATACATCATTGTTGAAAGAATGACAATCAAGATTGAGAAACTGCGGTGAATCTTGAATCCGACAGGTAAATTTTCAATCAGAATATTTCTTCCAATACCATTTTCCAAAAGCATATCAACCGACTCTCTTACCTGCGTTCCCAGGAGCAATTGAACAAGATGGATAAGGAAGAAAAAAGAGAGCGTTTTGCGGAGGGTGCTTGGAAGAATAATATTCGGAAGGTCAGAAGTTCTACGAATAAGGAAGAGCAAGCTCAGTAGAATTCCGAGCGAACCAACCATATGCAGGGTTATGGTGGAAGTATTGAGGTTTTTGTCTACCACCATTTTGCCCAACCATGCCTCGAAGAGTATCATGATAATTGCGAGAATGGAATACACCACTGGCCAAATGTCTTTTGATTTTCTGTAGTAAATCAACGCCAAGAAGGACATAACTAAAATAGGCAATCCAAGGAGTGCGGTGAGCAATCGGTTGATGTATTCAGTCCACGTGTGAAACGCATTGAATTCGGCGTATTGATGTTTTGGGTAAACTTTCAATGCGGCAGCTTCTCCAAAATTGTTTTTCCAAAAATCTGATGTGTACTGAAATTCACTTTCTGCAATCCAAAGCGTATCATGGTGTATGACCATCTGTCCTTTTGAATATGTTCTTCCTTCTTCCAACTGAACCGTTGAGAGATCAGTAGGAGGGATGTAATAGCCAAAGCACTTCGGCCAATCGGGACACCCCATTCCGCTTCCGGTGATACGAACAAAACTGCCTGCTAAAATGATTAAAAACATGCAAGCGAGAGCAACATACCCCGCAATGTTCAGTCTTTTTTTTGTTTGTTGAAGGGTGGACATTATGAAGCTTTGTGCGAAATTATCTCAGCTTTCACAACGTGGTATTGACCGTCGGCAATTGTATTCACGATATTCGTCATTTCTGTTTCTTTAACCACAGTTGGGTCGAATTCAACTTTCACAATATTTACATCTCTGTCTTCAACGAAGTCCAAAGAGGTAGTTACCACTCCTTTTAAATTCTGAAGTTCTTTTTGAATTTTGCCACCACAGCCGTGGGCACACGTCATTCCACTTATGGAAAGTACAGCTTCAGTTTTGTTAGTTCCATCAACAACTGTATTGGTTGTCGCTGCTGGTGTTGCTTCAGCATTCGGCGTAGCATTTCCGCACGCGAAGAGTGTTACAGCAAGAAATAAATAGAGTAGATTTTTCATAATGCGAAGATTAAAAAAAAGGACTTTAACAAGTCCTTTTCTTTTTACTATTAAAGAGATTTTCTAATTAAGTTCAATGCTCCACCGGCCTTAAACCATTCGATTTGTTGAGCATTGTACGTATGGTTTACTAAAATGTTTTCTTTCGAACCATCTTCATGAACCAGTTCCAAAGTCAATGGTTTGCCAGCATTAAAATTAACCAAGTCAATAAAATTGATTTTATCGTTTTCTTGAATTTTGTCGTAGTCAGCTTCGTTAGCAAAAGTTAACGCCAACATCCCTTGTTTTTTCAAGTTTGTTTCGTGAATACGTGCAAAGCTCTTTACAAGTATTGCACGAACACCCAAATGACGAGGTTGCATAGCTGCGTGCTCGCGTGAAGACCCTTCACCGTAGTTGTGATCTCCTACAACGATTGAAGGAACGCCAGCCGCTTTGTATGCACGTTGTACTGTTGGTACTTCAGCATATTCGCCTGTGATTTGATTCTTCACTTTGTTTTGCTCGCCGTTGAAGAAATTGGTAGCACCAATCAAAGTGTTATTCGCAATGTTATCCAAGTGTCCACGGAAACGTAACCACTGCCCAGCCATAGAGATGTGGTCAGTTGTACATTTTCCTTTCGCTTTAATCAGCAAACGTGCATTTTCAATGTTGTGACCGTCCCAATCAGAGAATGGTGCAAGCAATTGAAGGCGCTCGCTATCCGGAGCAACTGCAATTTCAATAGCGCTTCCATCTTCTGCTGGCGCTTGGTATCCCGCGTCCTTTACTTCGAAGCCAAGTGGTGGTAATTCGAATCCGGTTGGTGCATCGAACATCACTTGTTCGCCTTTTGAATTGGTTAATGAATCGGTCAAAGGATTGAATGTTAAATCACCTGCAATGGCCAATGCCGTAGTGATTTCTGGTGAAGCCACGAAAGCCATGGTATTTGGATTTCCGTCTTGACGTGCAGAGAAGTTACGGTTGAACGAGTGAACGATGGTGTTACGCTCTTTCTTTTCAGCCCCCGCTCTTGCCCACATACCAATGCATGGTCCGCAAGCATTTGCAAAAACTTTCGCTCCAATTTTAGAGAAGGTTTCAATTAATCCGTCGCGCTCAATGGTGTAACGAACTTGTTCTGAACCTGGGGTAATACTGAATTCCGCTTTTGGTTCTATTCCTTTTTCTGCGGCTTGCTTTGCAAGTGATGCAGCGCGTGAAATGTCTTCGTATGAACTGTTGGTGCAAGATCCAATAAGACCCGCTTCAACTTTAATTGGCCAATCGTTAGCAGCAGCAGCCTCTTTCATTTTAGAAATTGGTGTCGCTAAGTCTGGAGTGAAAGGTCCGTTGATGTAGGGTTCTAGTTCGTCAAGATTAATTTCAATGACTTGATCGAAGTATTTTTCAGGATTGGCATATACTTCCGCATCTCCGGTTAAGTGTTCGCGAATGTTGTTTGCAAGGTCTGCCACCTCTGGACGTCCAGTAGAGCGAAGGTATCTTTCCATACTGTCGTCGTATCCGAACGTTGAAGTGGTTGCTCCAATTTCTGCACCCATGTTACAAATTGTTCCTTTACCTGTGCATGAAAGTGACTTTGCACCTTCACCGAAGTATTCTACAATGCATCCGGTGCCACCTTTTACAGTAAGAATTCCAGCAACTTTAAGAATAACATCTTTCGCTGAGCACCAGCCGCTTAATTTCCCTGTTAATTTAATACCAATCAACTTCGGGAATTTCAATTCCCAAGCCATGCCAGCCATTACGTCCATGGCATCTGCACCACCAACACCAATTGCAACCATCCCTAATCCACCTGCATTCACAGTGTGAGAGTCAGTACCAATCATTAATCCACCCGGAAACGCGTAGTTCTCAAGCACCACTTGGTGAATGATACCAGCGCCTGGTTTCCAGAAACCGATGCCATATTTGTTTGAAATTGTCGAAAGGAAGTTGAATACTTCGTTGTTTTTTACCAATGAATCGCTCAAGTCTGTTGAAGAGCCAACACGCGCCTGGATCAAGTGATCACAGTGCACAGTTGAAGGAACGGCAACTTTTTTTCTACCTGCTTGCATGAATTGCAACAAAGCCATTTGCGCAGTTGCATCTTGCATGGCAACACGGTCTGGAGCGAAATCTACATATGAACTTCCACGCTCGAAAGCCACGTCCGTCGAGCCTTCCCAAAGATGTGAGTAAAGAATTTTCTCGCTCAAGGTTAGCGGCTTTCCAACAACTTTTCTTGCATTTTCCACTCGTTCAGCCAATCTGCTGTAGTGGTTTTTAATCATGTCTAGGTCGAATACTTGACTCATTGTATGTAGATTTTTACGGGGCAAAAATAGTTAGGAATTGAGCGAATTACAACCCTACTTTTGTTTTATGCTTCGCCTTTTATCGACATCTTTCAAAGAAAATATTCAAACAGCCATAGGTTCTGTTAGAAGTCAGAAGTTGCGAGCCACATTAACGGTATCTATTATAGCTATCGGCATCACCGCTTTGGTTGGAATGATTACCGCTGTGAAGTGCATAGAGCGTAAGCTTAGCGAAGAGTTTTCTCGTTTGGGGTCGAACACATTTTTAATTCGTTCTGGAAATAACGCACGGCAAGGAATGCGTCGCGGACAGAGCAGTAAAAACGTTGAAGTAATCTCTTATGACCAAGCCAAGAAGTTTCAAGAATTGTTTCAGGAAGATGCTATTGTTTCCTTAAGTGTGTTTGCTTCGGCGACTTCAACAGTTTCTCGAAACGGTCTAAAGACCAATCCGAACGTATCTGTTTTAGGTTGCGACGAAAATTATTTTGAATTATCCTCTTATGTGTTGAACGACGGACGGAATTTTTCTTCCTTCGAATTGAAAGATGGGGCAAACGTAATGGTTTGCGGAGCCGATATAGCGAAAGAATTATTTAAAGGAGGAGTCTCTCCCATTGGTCAGACCGTTGATGTAAGTGGAAGGGCTTATGTGATTGTTGGAGTTTTGAAAGAAAAGGGGAATACTTTCGGATTTGCGGGTGACAATCAATGTTTAATACCTCTTACCAATGTTCGCAAGACGTTTGGCGACGCAAATTCAGAATACCAAATTAGTGTTGCTGTAAAATCGGCAAAACAACTTGAATCTGCTACGGAACATGCAGTTGAGGCTATGCGTGTGGCAAGGGCAGACGCCCCGGGTGAGGAGAACACGTTTGAAGTGAATATGAGTAATGGCTTGGTTGAGCAGCTCATGGGGTTGATTTCAGGAATTACATTGGGAGGGATTTGTATCGGGATTATTACCCTAATCAGTGCAGGTATTGGTTTAATGAATATCATGCTTGTTTCGGTGACCGAACGCACACGTGAAATTGGTGTTCGCAAATCCATTGGTGCGAGTTCGAAGATTATTCGGCAGCAGTTTTTGATTGAAGCTGTCGTCATTGGTCAAATTGGAGGAATTATTGGAATTATTTTAGGGGTATTGGTGGGTAACGTGGTTTCCTTGGTCATCGGAGTTGGATTCACAATTCCTTGGCTATGGTTGCTTTTAGGAGCAACGATATCGTTTTTGGTATCGGTTGCGTCGGGATATTATCCCGCTAAGAAAGCTTCGAAGTTAGATCCAATAGAAGCTTTACGATACGAATAAAAAAAAAGGCCACCCGAAGGTGGCCTTTCCATTCAAGAAGAAATTATTATTTCTTAACTGAAAGAGTTTTAGTGAACATTCTAGCTCCACCAATAACTAATGAAACTTCGTAGTTTCCAGCGTTCAAGCCAGCAACGTTTAATTCGAAGTTGTTCATTCCTGGAGTGTATTTACCTAAGTTTTTGAACTCGATTAATTTTCCAGTGATGTCACGTACTTCGTAAGCAACGTTTGCAGCTGATGTTAACTCGAAATTCACACGAGTTGAAGTAACAGCTGGGTTTGGAGCGAATTGGAAGAAAGTAAGGTTGTCAGAATTGATTTCGTCTACAGATACACGCTCAGAAAGGATCAAGCGAACAGCAGGCGAGAAGCTTTGACTGCTGAACCACACGAATGAACCATCACCGGCCATTTCGTATACAGCAGTTGAGTTGTCAGTATCGCTGTTGTCTTCAGCAGCAACAGTTAGTTCTAATGCACTTGTATTTTCATTCAATACGCCGTTAAAGTAAACAGTACCAGGCTGAAGGTCAACAGGAGCATCGAATGGGAAGTACTGATATCCGTTATCAATCCACCCTGCGTTTAAGACGTAATCTTGAGATGCGAGAACTGCAGCGTCATTCGGGCTACCCTCGAACAAGACAGCTGAATAATCTACATCAGCGTCAGAACTCGGACCGAACACAACGGTAAGACCGTGAGCAAGAGAACCAGCATTCGGGCATGTGAAGAACGCTCCGTAGCCGGTTGGATCAAATTCGCCTGGACTATCATCACTTTCACGTGGCGTTAATTCGATGTCAAGGTTTGCTTCATCTTCGTGACCATATTCGTCTGAAGAGTATACGATGATTTTGTCCATGTTGTTGTTAACAGGTTCCTCATCACCAAAAGTGTCAAGGCTAGAAATGCCAGCGCGGATTGTATAAGTTCCAATTGCACTTGGCTCCCAACCTGTCTGAATGTACAGGGTGTCATTTAAGAATGACGGGCACTCTGGAGTGTTACCGAAAGCTTCCATGGTGAATGGTGAAGAGACAGCGTTACCAACCACAGCTCCTGTTTCGTCAAGAATGTCAACGTTAATGAAAGTGTTTGTTTGATCTGCACTTCCGTTGTTGCGGTAGATAACACCAACTAAAAGACCTCCGTCAGCAGCAAACGTGCGTTGCTCGAAAGGAGTTACACGGTATTCCCAAATGTTGAATACATCTCCATTGGTTACTTGAAGAATTTCAAGATCGTTAACAACAGCGTTGTCGAAGATTTCAATATCATCGATTCCCCAGAAGTAGTGGCTATAACCTGCAGCAGCAGATGTGTTGTATCCCCAACGCACCTGAACATTTGATTGTCCTGCAGCTGCGCAAGAAATATCGACGCGGGTATTCAATGGGTTTGCAGAAAGTGAATTTGCACTAGGCGTGAAACTTCCATTTGCAGGAAAAACAGTCCAGTTTGCACCACCATCAGTAGAAACTTCAATTGTCAATGGTGAAGCAGAGAAACAGCAATAACGGAAGTATTGAGACCATTCAACAATAACTGAGGTCATGGCACTGCAATCGATAGTTGGAGTTGAAAGGCTTCCTGTAACGTCTTCAACACCATCTGAAACTGGGGTGTTGTATAAGTCACAATCGAAGATTACCCAACCATTTGATGCAGTAGGAGATGCTAATGCTGGTAATGAAGAAGAAAATTGTCCTGCAGGTGAACTTGCATTTGCTACCATCCAAATGGTTCCAGCAGGGCTGCTGTCTTCATGCGTCATATCACCAAAACCATTAGAGAAATCTTGGCTATAAACGACAACACGATCAGCGTTTGATGTTGGAGACGATACAGTCGCGTGAGCTGAACGTTCCAATTCAGTGTTTGAAGGAGCTTTAGGTGCAGCTTTAATATCTGTAACAGGCGTTACTTGCGCTGTAGCAGAGAAAGCTAAACCAATAGCACCGCAAAGAGTAAAAATTTTTTTCATCTTAACAGGTTTAATTTTAGGATGGAAAGGTAATAAATATCTTAACATACATACCCAAAGGTCAAAAAAAAAGTCCCGCAGACGCGGGACTTTTTCCTTTCAATGAAAGAAGATGAATTACTTCACCATCATTTCTTTTGTCAAACTTGAAGAACCAGCAGTGATAGTGTAAGTGTAAACACCTGCACCGAAAGCTGAAGTATTCAAAGTGATCATGTTTTTACCAGCTGGCTTAACACCTTCGTTAGATACTGCTACAACTCGTCCAGTCAAATCGCGAACTGTCAAAGTTACACGCTCGTTGCTTGGAAGGTTATAAGTAATAGTTGTGTTGCCGTTAGATGGGTTAGGCATGTTTTGTCCTAATTCGAAAGCAGTAGTTGCATTAACAGAGGCAACAGCAGCAGTCTCGTCTGAATTCAAACGAACCATTGGTACAGATCCAGTAGCACCCCAAGAAGTACCGTCATACAACCAAGAAACGACCCATTCGTTGCTACCTGAAACAGGAATACGAGTACCGCTTACGCATGAAACTACAGCTAAGTAAACATTCTCAGCATTTAAAGTAACTGGAGAAGCAAAAGGAAGTGTTACGAAAGTGTTTCCACCAACGCTATTGAATTCGTTACCTGTGAAGATATACTCAAGTGTTTCGATTCCGATATCAGTGAAGATTGGATCTCCAGCTGCGTCGAATCCTTCCCATAAGTATATACGACCTAAGATTGGGTCTCCAGCAGCTGAACCAGCACCGATAGCAACATCAATACCACCGAATTGATCGTCAGCATAAATATCAAACAAATTACCAACTTCGAAATCTGAAGTCGGACCCATGAATGCTTGTGCGGCATTTGCATCACGACCGTATGTAAAGTCTGTGATTTCCATTGACGTAGTGCCTGTGTTGTTAGAAGCTACATCATCTCCTGTTGCAGAAGTAGTAGTTCCAGTCACAACAACAGAACCAACAGCGCTTGGAGTCCAAGTTGTAGAAACAGAAATAGTATCTTTATCTAGTGATAAGAAATTCGCAGAGGTTTGATCAGCAGCGAAAGGAGAACCCGCAACAGGAGTACCGTTGAAAGTTACTTCGTAGCTCATTGTAGCGTCAACTTGGTCGTTCGTTCCACCGTTGAAGATTACTGAAGTAGCGTGAATTGGGCTAACTTGAGTAACGGGGACTCTGTTGTAATCCCAGAAGCCTAAACCGAAGTTTGCTTGATTCCAGTCACCACCTTTTGTCTTCACTACACGAATATCGTTAGCAGGAAGTTCTCCAACCACGATGTTGTCAACTGCAAATCCAGAAGCCCATGATCCAGCGTCAGTCCATTGGAAGCGGATGATAACGTTAGAAGCTGTTATATCGTATAAAGGAACGATGATAGACTGCCAGTAATCTTGATCAATTGGAAATACATCGATGCTTGCACCTGTTTCATCAACTCCAATAGGACGAATGTTGAAAGTTGCGCCACCGTCTGTAGAGACTTGCAGTGTAGCATCACCACCACCGAAATTCTGATCGTGGAAAATGTCAAATGAAATAGCGATGTTAGTTGCCGCAGAGAAATCCATAGATGGTGATTGAACATATACATCTACCATGTCACAATCGCATGGGGTGTCATCATCGTTTGCACCAGCGAATTTGTTCCCTGTTCCAACCTGAGGAACTGGCCAGTAACCACCACCGTTAGCGGTTGTGCTGTTATGTGTTTTAAATGCGTTTCCGTTAGAACCGTCAGCTTGTACAACTGTGTTGGTAGACCATCCAGCAGGTAAAGACCCTGGCATTGCACCTGTTACGCCTTGGAAGTCTTCTGTTAGAAGAACAACACGGTTACTCCAGTCAATCGATGGTGCCATCTCCTGACGGATAGTTGCTTTTGGAGAAATTTCATTTCTAGTGAAAGTTCTGCGAGCAGGTGATTGTTGCACAGACCATTGTGCGAATGATACACTCGCTACAGCTGAGAACAAACCTAATAAGTAGATTTTCTTCATTTGTTTAAATTTAAGTTAACTTTTGTGGCTACGAATATAAGGAAATTCTTGGTTGACAATTCAAGGAAAATCCACCTAAAAATTAAGACTCGATTTCTTTCTTTTTCTCAACGCGTTGGGCCACTCTGATGCTGATTTCGTACAATAAAAGAAGGGGTAATGAAACCAGTAATTGACTGGTTACATCTGGCGGAGTAATGATGGCGCTCACAATGAGGTTTACAACAAATGCGTGCCTTCTGTATTTTTTGAGAAATGCGGATGTTACTAGACCAATTTTGGCCAAGAAGTATATTACAACAGGCATTTGAAAGACAAGTCCTGTCCCCAAAATAAGAGAAGAACAAAGTTTCAAGTAAGAAAGTATCGTCGCGTTTACTTCCACATCTGCAAAGGCGAAATTTCCCAAAAACTGAATTGAGAGTGGGGTGAGAACATAATATCCGAAAAGAATTCCCAAGAAGAACAGCAGCGAAACATAAAAACCTATTCCTCTAACTGACTTCAATTCAGATTTTCGAAGACCAGGACGGATAAACGCCCAAATTTGGTAGAAGATTGCGGGGAAAGCTAGGATTACACCTCCAATTAGCACGACAGTCATATAAGCAGAGAAATTTCCGCCCATAGTGGTGCTCTGAAGCGTGAAGTTCGCATCAGTGAAACAGAGTTGATCCTCTAAACCAAGGTTGTGACCCAACCAACAGAAGAAACGATAAGTTGGGAAGTCGGCTCTTCTCGGAGCCATGATAATGTTCTCAATGACGTATGTATCAAAAAGAAAAACAACGACCACACCGGCTACTGCGAACAATACAGCGCGGAATAACCTTTTTCTCAGTTCTTCCAAGTGCTCTAAAAAACTCATGTTCTTTTCTTCAGCCATGCTTCCTAATTAATTCCAGCGCTTAATAAGTCGTGCAAATGTATGATACCACAATATGTTCCTTCATCATTGACCACGAGCAGCTGACTGATCTTGTTGTTTTCCATTAACTGAAATCCTTCAACAGCCAAAGCTTCTTTTTGAATTCGCTTCGCAGAAACATTCATTAAGTCCGATGCTTTCAAGATATCGAGGTTAATGTTCCGTTCTACAGCACGACGAATATCCCCATCTGTAACAATCCCGAGTAATTCATTATTCTGAACAACCGCTGTTGCACCCGCTCTTTTTGAAGATATTTCAATGAGTAAATCACGGAAGTTGCAGTCAGGTGATACCTTTGGTATAGCGTCTTTTCGCATGACTTGTTCTACAGTGGTAAAAAGCTTTTTTCCAAGTGCACCACCGGGATGATATTTCGCGAAATCGAGTTTACTAAATCCACGTTCGGTCATTAACGATACTGCAATAGCATCTCCAACGGCCAATTGCAGCGTTGTGCTTACGGTTGGCGCAAGATTGTTCGGACAAGCCTCACTTGTCATGGGTGTGTGCAGAAAGTAAGAAGATTCTTTTGCTAAGTAGCTGTTAGTATTTGCCCCAACGCCAATTAAAACCACGTTCATCGATTTCAACAATGAAACTAAGTACTGAATTTCTGGAGAATCGCCACTTTTTGAGAGGCAGAAAACCACGCTGTTGTTTTGAACCATTCCCAAATCTCCGTGAATGGCTTCTGAGGCATGTAAGAATTGTGCAGGCTGACCTGTGCTGTTAAACGTTGCAACCCATTTCTGAGCAATGATCCCACTTTTCCCAATGCCAGTCACCACAACGGGTTGCTTAGTTTGCAATACAGTGCTTACAGCGGCAATGAATACTTCGTTGAGTGATTCGCTCAGAGCAGAAAGGGCTCCCGCTTCAAGGTTAACAGCCTCTTTGGCTGCCTCTAAAATAGATGGAGATGGGGTTAATTTCACTTTGCAAAGATGCAAATAAACAGCTGTTTTTGTGGTCTTTTTTTTCGTTGGAATTTCTTTGGTGTGCAGAGCCTTTTGTGCTTACATTCGTTTAGCGAATTTTATAGAGACGTTAACTTTTCATAACGTTCAATTATTAAATAGAATGATTACAGCGACAGAAATGGCTCCTAAAGAGGCCTTGAAATATTTTTTTGGTTTTTCGAATTTTAAAGGTTTACAGCAAGATGTTATTGATAACGTTCTTGCTGGGAATGATACTTTCGTAATCATGCCAACAGGGGGCGGAAAGTCTTTGTGTTACCAACTGCCTGCTTTAATGTTGGAGGGAACGGCAATTGTTGTTTCTCCGCTTATCGCTCTCATGAAAAACCAGGTAGATGCCATGCGCGGTTTCTCGAATGAAGAAGGAATAGCACACGTCATCAATTCTTCACTAAACAAAAGCGAGATAACGCAAGTGAAGAAGGATATGCTTAGTGGTAAAACAAAACTCTTATATGTTGCACCTGAGTCTTTAACAAAAGAGGAGAATATCGAATTCCTTCGCACGTGCAAAATCTCTTTTGTTGCTATTGACGAGGCGCACTGTATTTCAGAATGGGGACATGACTTCAGACCTGAGTACAGAAGAATCAAAAACATTATTCAGCAGATTGCGGATCTGCCTGTTATGGCACTTACAGCCACTGCTACACCTAAGGTGCAATTAGATATTCAGAAGAATTTGGGAATGGTAGACGCGAAAGTTTTCAAGTCTTCCTTCAACCGTGAAAATTTATATTACGAAGTTCGTCCAAAGGTAAACGTTGGAAAACAAATCATTCAATTTATAAAGGGCAACGCAGGCAAGAGCGGAATCGTTTATTGTTTGTCGAGAAAGAAAACAGAAGAAATCGCAGAGTTGCTTGTAGCCAATGGTATTAAGGCACTTTCATATCATGCAGGAATGGACAGCCATCAGCGTAACGATGTGCAAGACAAATTCCTGATGCAAGATGTGGATGTCATTGTAGCAACCATTGCATTCGGAATGGGTATCGATAAGCCGGATGTTCGTTTTGTGATTCATCATGACATTCCGAAAAGTTTAGAGAGTTATTACCAAGAAACAGGACGCGCGGGAAGAGATGGAGGAGAAGGACATTGTTTGGCGTTCTATTCTCCAAAGGATGTAGAAAAACTAGAAAAGTTTCTTCATGGAAAGCCAGTGGCCGAGCAGGAAATAGGAATGTTACTTCTTCAGGAAGTGATGGCATATGCAGAAACGGCCATGAGTCGCAGAAAATACTTGCTTCACTATTTTGGTGAGGAATGGGATGAAGTAACCGGAGAGGGTGCGGGCATGGATGATAACTCGCGCAAGCCGAAGGAAATATTCGATGCCACAGAAGATGTAAAGTTGGTTTTGGAATGCATAAAGGCATTCAAAGAAACACACAAGGCCAAATTCATTGCGAATGTTTTGTGTGGAATTAATAACGCTGAAGTTTCAACCTATAAGGCTGACAAACATAAATTGTTTGGCGCGGGTAAGGAAGAGACGGACAAGCACTGGAACGCTATTATGCGTCAACTCTTGGTGAAGAATTTGATTCGTAAAGAAATTGAAACTTACGGAACGTTAAAATTGACCTCTGAAGGAACTGATTTCTTGAAGTCGCCCTTCCAAATGGATTTAGTGAAAGAAGAGGAAATTGGAGAGACAGACGATGACGGTGAATTGATTCATGCGGTTAAGGCAGCGGGATCTGGAGCGGCTGACGAAACACTTTTCTTAATGTTGAAAGAGCTTCGTCAGAAGGTTTCAAAAGAAAAGGGTCTTCCTCCTTATGTGATTTTTTCGGAACCTTCTTTAGAAGAAATGGCTACGCAATATCCAATTACTATCGACGAGCTCTCGCACGTTGGTGGTGTTGGAAAAGGAAAGGCTATGAAGTTTGGTCCCGTTTTCCTAGCCTTGATCAAGAAATACGTAGAGGACAATGACATTGAACGTCCAGAGGATTTTGTATTGAAGAGTGCTCACGCGAAGAGCAGTCACAAGATTAAGATTATTCAGAATGTTGACAAGCGCATCCCTCTATTCGATATTGCGAAGGGAATCGGGAAAACGTACGCCGAGTTAATTGAAGAAATAGAAACCATTGTTCACGCGGGTACCCGCTTGGATATTCAATATTTCATCGATGATGAAATTGATGAAGATGCTCAAGATGAAATCATGGAGTATTTCATGCAATCGGAAACAGACGATATTTTAGAGGCCGAAGAATATTTCGACGGTGATTACGAAGAAGAAATTCTTCGCTTGATGCGCATTAAGTTTCATTCAGAAATAGGGAATTAATTCCCTATTTCTTTTTCAATTCTTTTAGAAACAATATTTTCCGGCTGCAATCAATTCAGCTGCAACAACGCGTCTTCCTTCTTTAGTGTTGAAAGGTTCTGTTTTCGTGAATCGTCGCAAGCCCATCATCATCATTCGTTGCTCATCGCCTTCAACAAATGAATTCAATGCATCTTTTCCAGCTTTGTGAATGTTATCCGCAAGATCGGTTACCAACGTTTGCATCATAGCAATTTGACTGGCTGAATTTTCTGCGCCTTTGAGCTGAACTCTTTTTTGTGTTCGCAGAACTGTACTTTCCGCAACGTACGTCCAGATTGCCATGTCTGCGATGTTCATGAGTATCTCTTGTTCTTTCGCTAATTGCATCATGAGTTTTTGAGCTGCACTTCCTGCGATCATAAGCACGGCCTTTTTGAAGTTTTCGATGTAACTTAAGTAGCGTTCGAAAACATCTTCACTCGGTTCAGAAAAGTCTGGAATAGACATAAGTTCATTGGCCACATTCATGGCAGGAGTCATGAGATCCAATTCGCCTTTCATGGCTTTCTTCAGAAGCATGTCTACGATAAGCATGCGATTGATTTCATTCGTTCCTTCAAAAATTCGATTGATGCGCGAGTCGCGATAAGCGCGCTCAACCCGTGACTCTGCGCTGTATCCCATTCCGCCATACACTTGGACAGCTTCATCTACAACATAATCGAGTGTTTCACTGCCGTATACTTTTAGTATAGCACATTCAGGAGCAAATGCAGCAATGCCTTTCAGTACAGCAGTGCCTTTCTCCATGCCAGTTTCGGATAAACCAACAATGGAGTCGTCGATGTTTTGAGTTGCGCGATACAATGCAGATTCTGTTGCGTAGCAACGAATGGCCATCTCGGCAAGTTTGTGACGGATTGCACCGTATTTCGAAATGGATCTTCCAAATTGTTCACGTGCAATGGCATATTGTAAAGCGTCTGTTACCGTGGCTTTCGCACCACCCATAACGGCTCCAGCCAATTTGATTCTTCCGATGTTCAGGATGTTTACGGCGATTTTGAAACCGTTTTGACGCTCACTCAACATGTTTTCGACAGGTACTAAAACATCGTTGAAGAAAACTTGACGGGTGGAAGATCCTTTGATTCCCATCTTCTTTTCCTCTGGGTTCAATGAGATACCTGGCATGTCTTTGTGAAGTAGAAATGCTGTTAAATTTTCGTCGTCTTCAATTTTCGCGAACACCGTGAACACATCGGCGAATCCCGCATTGGTAATCCACATTTTTTGTCCGGAAATTTTGTAATGTTTTCCGTCTTCTGTTAATGTCGCTTTTGTTTTTCCTGAATTAGCATCACTGCCCGAGTTAGGTTCGGTTAGGCAGTAACACGCAAACCATTCGCCCGTTGAAAGTTTAGAGACGAAGACCTTTTTTTGTTCTTCATTACCATAATACAGAACAGGCAAAGTTCCAATTCCTGTGTGTGCGCCATAGGCTACCGAGAACGAATGACCTGCGCCGAGCGTCTCAGTACAAAGCATGGTGGTTTTAAAATCCATACCCATTCCATTTAAATCTTGAGGAACGGAAATTCCGAGCAATCCGAGTTCTCCTGCTTTGTGCATGACAGATTGCATGAGTCCTTCTTCCAAGTTGTCGAGACGGTCCAGAATTGGAGTGATTTCGTTGTTCACGAAATCATCACACATTTGTTTCATCATCATTTGTTCTTCGTTCCATTCTTCTGGAATGAAAATCTCTGATGAAGCTGTTTTGCGAATTAAAAATTCTCCTCCTGTAATTGGTTTCATAATGTGTTTTTTTAAAATCTTTCGAATACTCCGGCGGCACCCTGTCCTGTGCCAACGCACATAGTAACTACGCCGTATTTTTCATTTCTTCTGTTCAAATCGTTGAGCAATTGCACAGTGAGTTTTCCGCCTGTGCATCCGAGTGGGTGTCCAAGTGCAATGGCTCCACCGTTGATATTTGTTCTTGCTGGATCTAAACCAAGATGATTGATGACGGCCACACTTTGTGAAGCGAATGCTTCATTCAATTCGAATAAATCAATGTCGCTTTGTTTTATTCCCGCCGCTTCCAATGCTTTTGGAATGGCGTAAATAGGACCAACGCCCATGATGCGCGGTGCGATTGCGGCAACCGAATAACTTTTCAATTGCGCGATAGGAGTGAGGTTGTGTTTTTTCATGAATGCCTCGGAGCAAACCATTACGAAAGCAGCACCGTCTGAGGTTTGCGAAGCATTCCCAGCTGTCACCGAACCATTCATAGCGAAGACGGGTTTCAGTTTTGAAAGCGCATCGATGGTTGTGCCTGCACGTGGCCCTTCGTCGATGGTAACAGTGGTTGTGCGAGCTTGTCTTTTTTCTTTTTCATCAAGAAAAATTTCTTCGACTTCAATGGGAGCAATCCCCGAAGCGAAGTGTCCGGCTGCGATGGCTTCCAACGCTTTTCGGTGTGAATGAAAAGCGAATTCGTCTTGCATTTCGCGCGAAATTTTGTATTCATTCGCAACGGCTTCTGCCGTGAGGCCCATTCCCCAATACCAATCGGGGTGTTCTTTTGCAACTTTCGGGTGGGGAACAATGCGCCAGCCGCCGAACGGAATGGGCGACATGGTTTCCACACCTCCAGCAATGATGCAATCGGCCATTCCGGAGTGAATCTTTGCGCTGGCAAGCGCAATGGTTTCAAGTCCACTTGAACAATATCTGTTCACGGTCATCCCAGGAACTTTTTCGGTATTCAATCCCATTAAAGAAATCATACGTCCAATGTTCAACCCTTGCTCTGCTTCGGGCGTAGCGTTTCCTACAATGACATCGTTAATTTCATCCTTGTCTACTTGCGGAAAGTCTTTCATTAAATGTTGAATGACTTGCGCCGCCAATTCGTCGGCACGCATGGATTTGAAAATCCCTTTTTGCGCTTTTCCTACTGCCGATCTGTAACCCCCAACTATGTATGCGTTCATGGAATTAGTTTCTTAAAATTTTTCCTGATTTAACAAGACTCTGCATGCGCTCGAGCGATTTGCGTTGCATGCACAATTCGAGAAATGCTTTTCGCTCTAAATCGAGGAGATATTGTTCGCTCACTTTCGTCGGTGCAGAAAGATCTCCTCCGCACATTACGAATCCTAGTTTTTCACTGATCAACTGATCGTGTTCCGAAATGTAATTTCCAGATTTCATGGAAGAGGCTCCCGCGTATACAATTCCCAATCCTTCATTTCCTAAAACTGTTATGTCTTTGCGTTCCTGTGGTGCAGAATAACCAGCATGATGAAGACCGAGACAAACTTCTTTCGCTCGCATCAGTTGATGAGCGCGACTTACGCAAACTTCATCTTTCTCTCTGCTTAAGTATCCCAATTCAAAAGCTTCTTCTGCAGAGGTAGCCACTTTCGCTTGACCAACGGTTAAAAATCTATTGCGAAGAATATTCAAGCGAATGTCACCCTCTTTCATTTCGTCTGAAGCGCGGAGCGCAAATTCTTTTGTGCCTGCTCCACCCGGAATGACGCCAACTCCCATTTCCACCAATCCCATGTACGTCTCTGCATGAGCAACAGTTGCGTCTGAATGCATTGACATTTCGCAGGCACCGCCAAGTGCAAGACCATGTGGCGCAACAACAACGGGTATGTTCGAATAGCGCAAGCGCATTACCGTCTTTTGGAAGTAGCGAACGGCCATGTCTAACTCTTCATATTCTTGCTCAACGGCGAACATGAAGATCATTCCCACGTTTGCACCTGCAGAGAAATTATCTCCTTGATTGTAGATGACCAAACCGTTGTATTTTTCTTCGGCAAGATCAATGGCTTTGTTAATGCCTGCAAGCACTTCGCCGCCAATGGTATTCATTTTTGTTTTCCACGAAAGAGCAAGAATTCCATCGCCGATGTGACGAATCACGCATGCGCTGTTAGTCCAAATAATTTCTTTGAACGAATCCAATGCGCGAGCTTGATTGCTGATTGAAATTGGGGCGTATTTGTTTTCGTTTGGAAGGTATTGCTCTGGATTTTCTGAGTGCTTGTAAAATGAAGTGAATCCGTTTTTTTTCATTTCATGAATCCACGGTGCTACCGAATAGCCTTCATTCAACATATTGGTTAAACAGGCTTCGAATCCAAGTGTGTCCCACAATTCAAAAGGACCGAGTTCCCATCCGAAACCCGCACGAAGAGCAGCATCTATGTCTTTCAGCTCATCTGCAATTTCATTCATTCTGAAACTCACGTAAGAGAATAATGCGTGCATCATTTTTTTATAAAATGCACCTGCCTTATCGTTTGAATTGTACAGATGTTTGAGTCGTGAAGGAAGATCATCGATCAATTTTGCAGCTTCGTAAGAAGCGAACTTCACTTTGTTTTGCTTGCGGTATTCGAGTGTGTTTAAATCGAGGACAAGAATTTCTTTTTCTCCGTTTTCTCCTTTCGTCTTTTTGTAAAACCCTTGTTTTGTCTTATCTCCTAACCACTGATTGGCAATCATGGTTTGAATGAATTCGGGCAATTCGAATAAGGCATGATGCTCGTCGTTTTTCGCAACGGCATGAAGTCCATTGGCCACATGCACCAAAGTATCGAGTCCAACAACGTCGCATGTTCTGAACGTGGCAGACTTCGGTCTGCCCATTATTGTTCCGCTAAGTTTATCTACTTCTTCAACGGTTAAATCAAGTTCTTTCATGCTGTGCAGCAACGCTTGAATGCTGAACACGCCAATTCGATTTGCAATGAAGGCTGGAGTGTCTTTGCACAACACAACTTCTTTTCCCAATTTCAAACTTCCAAATTCTTTCAAGAAAGAAATCAATTCAGGATTGGTTTCTTTGATGGGAATGATTTCGAGCAAGCGCAAGTATCTTGGCGGATTGAAAAAGTGTGTGCCGGTAAAATTCTTTCTGAAATCTTCGCTTCTTCCTTCAGCAATAAGATGAATTGGAATTCCGCTTGTGTTGGTGGAAACAATGCTTCCTGGTTTTCTGAATTGCTCTACTTTTTCGAAGAGACTTTGCTTGGGTTCGAGTTTTTCAATGATTACTTCCATTACCCAATCGCAATTCGAAATATCCTTCAAATTGTCATCGAAATTTCCGGTCGTTATTCTCGAAGCGAATTTTTTGGAATAGATGGGTGAAGGGGAAGACTGCAGCGCATTCTTCAAAGATTCGTTCACGATTTTATTACGGTCATTCTCTTCAGAGACACGGTCGAGTAAAAGGACAGGAATTCCGCATTGTGCGAAATGGCAGGCAATACGCGATCCCATGATTCCAGAGCCAAGCACAGCAATTCTTTTTATAGTTTTCATTTTGGTGAATTAGCAAGATGAAGGTAAGCTTTCTTTCCTTCAACTTGAATTATAGAAATATGATTTCTTTCATGTAGAAACCTAACAAAGATTGGTCTTCTTTTTTGACAATCAATTTCCCGTCGGCTTCCACGCGAATTATTTTTCCTGAAAATACTTCATCGTCTTTTGCGATACGATAGACGTTGTTTTTATTTTTTTGGAAAAGCAGGTCATGATATTGGAGGTCAATTTCCTCCCAGTTTTTTTCTTCCAAATAGAATAAATTATAAGCCATTTGCTTTCGAAGCAAATTCAGAAAGGATGAAATGCTTGGAATTTCTGGGGTGTACTTGGAAAGGCAAGTGGCATTTCCAATTGGGGCAGTGGAAAAATTGAGTCCGATTCCAATGAGGGAATAATGGAGTTGTTGGTCGCTCCAAGAGTTCTCGATGAGTATTCCTCCAATCTTTTTTCCTTCAACATAAATATCGTTAGGCCATTTGATCTGGACATACTTGATTTCAAGTTGAATGAGAGTTTTTGCGACTTGTAAGGCCGACCATTTGCTCAAGTAGAAGATATCTTCTGCTTTAATTGGGGTCTTCAGAATAAGAGTTCCAAGGAAGGAAGTTCCTGCATCGGCGAGCCATTTATTGTCACGCTGACCGCGTCCTGCCGCTTGAAAATCGGCAGTTATGGCAGTTCCGCTTTGGGTTTCTGGCAGTTTTGCAATTGTGGAAGCATAGTTGTTTGTGCTATCGAGCTGCTCGAAATGGTAATGTGCGGATTGTTCAAACAAGGACTCTTTCAATGCAGAAAACTTAAAGATTACAACGAAATTACGCCGTAGCGGAATACCTTTGCTACAGAAGAATAAAAAATGAAGAAAAAAGCAGCAAGTAAAAGTAACGATGATGCATTGTTATTTTCCATTATTGAAGGAATAGAAGAAGTAAAAGGTCACGATATTAAGATTCTTGATTTGCGAAACATTGAATCTGCTATTGCAGATTACTTTGTTGTTTGCACAGGTACAAGTACAACGCAAGTTGAAGCAATCGCGAGAAGCGCTGAGAATTTCACAAGAAAAGAATTAGACGAGAAGCCTCGTCGTGTTGAGGGGTTGCGCAATGCACAGTGGGTGTTGATGGATTATTTCTCAATCATTGTCCACATATTCTACGAGCCGATGCGCGATCATTACGACATTGAAGGTTTATGGGCAGATGCTGATGAGATGGCCTTACCAAAGAAAGTAAAGCCTAAGGCAGAGCCAAAGCTTAAGGCAGCGGTTAAAGCCAAAGCAGAACCAAAGGCGAAAGCTGCAGCGAAACCAAAGGCTGAACCAAAAGCGAAGGCGGCTGTTAAAACTAAAGCGGTAACTACGAAAAAAGCAAAATCAAAAGATGAGTGATCAGAACAATAAGAAGCCAAGCGGTCCAAGCAATCCAATGAAAGGCGGATTCAGTTTTTACTGGATTTACGCTGTTATAGCGATTGTGCTGATTGGGTTAATGATTTTTAACGGTAGTTCAGATGGAACTGAAGCGAATTATGCTCAAGTGAAATCATGGGCAGAGAGTAATTACATTGCTCGTGTAGAGTACAACGGTTCAATAGGAAAGGTTTATTTAGATTCGCTAGGCAAGGCTAATTTGAAAGGACAATATCCTGAGCAGAAAGGAATGATGGGCACTCGTCAAGGCAGTGACTTCTGGTTTAATATTCCTCCAAGTGAGCATTTCATTGATGAATTGCATGAATTGGGACCCGTTCACAATTTCGAAGTGAAATTCCAACCGCCCAATGAAACTGCTCAAAGTCTTTTGTGGTGGTTAATTGCTTTAGGAGTAATGATCGCGGCTTGGACCTTCATCATGCGTCGCATGGGCGGTGGTGGCGGCGGTGGCGGCGGACAGATCTTCAATATAGGAAAAAGTAAAGCGCAGCTTTTTGAAAAGGGAAAAGGGACGAACGTAACATTCGCAGATGTTGCCGGTTTAGAAGGTGCGAAGGAAGAGGTGGAAGAGATTGTAGATTTCTTGAAACATCCTAAAAAGTATACAGAACTTGGAGCGAAGATTCCAAAAGGAGCGTTGCTTGTTGGCCCTCCGGGAACAGGAAAAACATTGTTAGCAAAAGCTGTAGCCGGAGAGGCGCAAGTACCATTCTTCTCGCTTTCAGGATCTGATTTCGTTGAGATGTTTGTTGGGGTAGGTGCAAGCCGTGTGCGTGACTTATTCCGTCAGGCAAAAGAAAAAGCACCCGCTATCATTTTCATTGATGAAATCGATGCGATAGGACGTGCACGGAGCAAGAATGTGAATTTCGGAAGTAACGACGAGCGTGAGAATACCTTGAATCAGTTGTTAACGGAAATGGATGGTTTCGGAACGAATTCAGGAATTATTATTCTTGCGGCTACGAATCGTGCAGACATTTTGGATAAAGCCCTCATGCGCGCAGGACGTTTCGATCGTCAGATTTATGTTGACATGCCTGACATGAAAGAGCGTGTTCAAATTTTCAACGTTCACTTGAAAAACGTGAAGACCGATCCAACCGTAGATGTAGACTTTTTAGCACGACAAACACCTGGATTTTCTGGAGCTGACATCGCCAACATTTGTAACGAAGCTGCACTTATTGCAGCACGTCATGGCGCTGCAACAGTTGAACAAAAGGATTTCTTGGCAGCTGTGGACCGCATCATTGGTGGTTTAGAGAAGAAGAACAAAATTATCACGCCGAATGAGAAACGCGCGATAGCTTTCCACGAAGCTGGTCATGCCGTTACTTCTTGGTTGTTGGAATACGCTTCGCCTTTGGTAAAGGTAACCATCGTACCTCGTGGAAGATCATTGGGAGCCGCTTGGTATTTACCGGAAGAAAGACAGATAACGACAACTGATCAGATTCTTGATGAGATGTGTGCGACACTTGGTGGACGTGCAGCAGAGCAAGTAATCTTTGGTAAGATTTCAACGGGAGCGCTTTCAGATTTGGAGAAAGTAACCAAACAAGCTTACGCGATGGTTGGTATCTATGGATTGAATGATCGAATAGGTAACTTAAGTTATTATGATTCTTCAGGTGAGAATCAGTTTACCAAGCCCTACAGCGACGAGACTGCTCGCACTATGGATGAAGAGGTGAGTAAGTTGGTTGAAGCCGCTTATCAAAGAGCACTTCACCTGTTAACAGAGAATCGCGAAAAGTTGGAGGAACTTGCACAATTGCTATTGGACAAGGAAGTTATCTTCAAAGAAGATTTAGAGCGAATTCTTGGCGTAAGACCTTATGTTGATCGTCAAACCCAGATAGATGAGGCAGAAACGTCGGCTCAGATAGCCAAAGATGCTGCGAGTACTGAAGTTGAAGAAGAGCATCTATCAGGAGAACAGATCGATTCATCGGAAGAAAATTCAGATAACGGAACGCAAACTACAGAAACAGAGGAGAATTAGGTTTGAGTAACTTAGTATTAAGATCCTTAGTAGGTCTCGTATTTAGTTTAGTAGTGGTGGGCTCTGCATTTGCAGGGCTTTTGCCATTTACGATGTTGTTCGGGTTCTTCGCTGCTAAAGGATTTCAAGAATTCATACGTTTGGTAAATCCTGGGATGAAACGCTTTCAAAGAAGAGCTGGATTGGCTTTGGCTATTTTACTTTATTTGTCAGCAGCGTCTACTATGGTCTATGGTACAGATTGGCGTTGGATGCTTATTGTACCCGCGCTTTGGTTAATCTTCATGTCTGTAGAGATGATGAAGGTGAGTGCAAGTTTTATTCTCGATACTTCAACAATTTTAATGGGTTTTATTTATGCAGTTATCCCATTTTCACTTCTTGTTTTTCTTGGAAAAGTAAACGGTGATTTTGATGCTCGACTTCCGTTTGGTTTCTTTTTAATCTTGTGGGCGAATGACACAGGTGCTTACATGGTTGGGAAGTTTTTTGGAAAGCATAAATTGTTGGAAGCAGTATCTCCAAAAAAGACATGGGAGGGATTATTTGGAGGAATGGGAAGTGCGATAATTTCCGGATATTTTTTGTACTCATTGATGCCGAACTCCTTCACGCGGATTGAGTGGATTACTATTGCTTCTATTGTCGCGGTATTTGCCAATATCGGTGATTTGATTGAGTCTCAAATCAAACGGATCAAAGGCGTTAAGGACTCTGGAAAATTATTGCCTGGTCACGGCGGTGTGCTGGATCGTTTTGACGGGTTGCTTATTGCCATGCCACTTGTAATTATTTATTTGATTTTGTTTTAATATGACTATTCACAAAGAGGGATTTAAGATTTTAGGTGGAACATTATTGATTTCTACCATTTTAGTTGGTAGCGCATTTTTGTTGTTTGATGCAGCGCTGATTTGGATTTTGACAGCTATTGCATGTGGAATCGTTTTCTTGCTTTTCTTGCAATTTTTCCGTCTTCCACATCGCGTGAATCGGGCAAATGAAAATGAATTGGTGGCACCATGTGATGGAAAGGTTGTGGTTATTGAAGAAGTTGAAGAGCCAGAATATTTTCAGGGAAAAAGAATTCAGGTCTCAATTTTTATGTCTCCTTTAAATGTTCACGCGAACTGGACCCCATGTTCAGGTGAAGTGAAGTATTTCAAATACCATCCTGGATTGTTTTTGGTGGCTTGGCATCCAAAGAGCAGCACTGAGAATGAACGCACGACAGTTGTAGTAGAGCATGCACCCGGAAAAGATGTTTTGTTACGTCAGGTAGCTGGTGCAGTAGCACGCAGAATCGTATGGTATGTGAATGCTGGCGATAAGTTGAATACGAATGATCAATTTGGATTCATTAAGTTCGGAAGTCGTGTGGATTTATACTTCCCATTGGGAACAGAGATTGTTGCGAATATCGACGATGTCACCAAAGGAAACGAGACTGTAATTGCTCGATGGAAATAGGGGTGATGATTGGAAGGAATAAAAAAAGGGTCTGAAAATCAGACCCTTTTTTTATTAGAATAATTCTTAGTTGTTCGGAGCACCACCTTGCTCTTTCACTGGAGCACCACCTGGTGTTCCAGGAGCTGGAGCGTTCGGATCTGGTTCAACATTTCCTTTGATACGAACAACCTTTACAGGCTCGTTTACTGCGTTAGAGTTGATAGTCACAGACTTGTTGATTGGACCAGGACGCTTTGTATCGTACTTCACCTGAATGATTGAAGAACCACCAGGAAGAATTGGAGTCGTGTCGCAAGTTGGCACAGTACAACCGCAAGAACCTTTACACTTGCTTAAAGTCAAAGGCTCAGTACCCGAGTTGGTCACCTTGAATTCACAAGCACCGTTACCACCGAAAGCTACTGTACCGTAGTCATGAACTTCTTTGTCAACGGTAATGGCTGGGCCAGTTACTAATTGTGTTTGAGCGTTTGCAGAAATAGCTAATCCAAATGCAACTGCTAGAGAGAAAATTACTTTTTTCATTTTATTAAGATATTTCTAATTATTCGATTACTTCACCCTTGATAGTTAATACTGTTGGTTTCGCTTCTGGGTTATTCCAGTTAACCATTACCGTTTTAGTAAAAGGACCCATTCTGTTTGTATCATAGTGAACAGTGATGCTAACGCTTTTGCCCGGTTCGATAGTTGTGTTAGGGTCACACTTCGGAGTTGTGCAACCGCAAGAACCTTGGCAAGAACTGATAATCAAATTTTGATCACCTGTATTTGATAATTCAAACGTACAGTTTCCGTCAGATCCTTTTTTCACTTGACCGTAGTTGTGTTCCGTTTTATCGGGAGTCAACATAGGAGATCCAAAAGTTGTAATTTTTCCAGGCTGCGCTTCAGCACATCCAGCAAGACCTAAGAAGAAGGCCACTGCAGCAAAAAGGGTAAAATTGATTTTCATATTATTGATTGTTAGTTTTCAAATATCGGTAAGAATTTTCAAAGTCGCTAGTGATTAACTAAAAGCGTGCCACTTCGGATTGAGTTTTGTGAAATTTCAATTATGGTATACAATCCGTTTGAAAGATTGAGAGTGTTTAACTTTCTTGAGGTTCCTATGCCTTTCTCTTTTAATAAAAGACGACCTTGTGTGTCATGAATTTCGATAGTACTCGACACTCGTAATCCGTTGATTTGAATGAAATCTTGAGCAGGGTTTGGGAAAATTGAGAATGACTCTTGATTAGCTTCAGCGACAGAAACAATGAAGGCATTCGCGGAGCAACCGTATTCATTGAAATAACTACACGAGAAGAATTCACCCAATGTGTCTGAAACACTTACCAATGAATCAAGAGTTAAATTCCCGTCAATGGTCCAATAGGTATTGTCCTGATTTGAGCAATTTGTGCACGTTACAAATCCATTCTCGAAAATCAAAGACGGAATAGTTCCCCCATTAATTGTAAGTGTAGTGTTTGGACTGTTTGCTACAACGTTTGCCAAAGTACAAGTCAGGTATGGGTTGTAGGTATTGGCTATGGTGTAATTGAAGTCGTAAGATTCAAGGTAAGAAAGTGGGATATTTCCGTTGCCATTTCCTAAAAAGAGTTCACAAGAAATTCCTTCTACTTCATCAGTGTTGTTTACAAATGTCACGAAAAGTGGTGCGCAACCTTCACTCGGACTGAAGCTAAGAGTAGGTTGTATGACAAGAAGTGGATTTGAAATTTCAGATAAACACCCCTGTCCAGAAATAGCTTGCGCTGTGTAATATCCATTTTGATATACACCTCCTTGAAGGGTGCTTATTGAGGAAGTACCTTGCGCGAATGCGACATTGTCTAGGAAATATTGTGTGAACAATCCTGAGCAATTGGAACAAAGCACAGCTCCATATGCGGAGGAAAGTAGTGGTGTCGGCGCATTAGGATGTACAGTCACACTAGCTCCATTGGAAATAAATGTCTGGCCATCAAGTGTGCAAGCTATAGATGTGGTGAATTCACCATCAGTATTGTAGTTGATGATGGTCGAGTTGTTGAAGTTGTAGGTATTGTTATTTGTTGTCAAAACACAAGACATACCCTCGAAAAACGGAGTTGTATTCGACGCTTGAACATTCAGAGGTCCGCAACCCTCCGAGGTACTCAGTGTGTATGAAGGGAATATTTGAAGAAGCGTGTCTGTAGACGAAATACAACCGAATTCGTTTGTGAGTATGCCGAAGAAATAACCGCTTAAGTTTCCATTTGATAAAACCAAGGGGTTGGAATCAATATTCATGGATGTTCCATTTAACATCCATTCAATAGATGTTGTTGCAGGAACGTTGATAGCTGTGATTGTTCCATCTAAATATGATAATTCGCTTGGAGATGGATTGGGGTATACGGTAATAATGGAGTCACTGAATGATCCAAAGTTATTTCCGACTTGGCATGTCACCTCAGGACTGTAGCTTCCTGTTTCAGAGTATGTAAATTGGGTGGAAGTAAGGAAAGGCATATTTGCTCCACCAAGCCCATCGTTGATGGTGCATGTCATTCCGAAAATAGGGTCAGTTGTGTTAACAAGCACAGCGTTGAATGGACCGCAACCGGCTCCTGAAATTACTTCGAATTGTGGTTGAATAACCACGACAGCGTCGCTCGAAGTAGAGCAACCCTGAGCGTTTGTGAACGTAGCTGAATAATATCCGTTTTCGTATATACCATTGATAAAAGTTGAAATTGAATCGGTAGAAACGCTTAAATCGTTTCCATCTAACTGCCATGCAACAACATTCTCATATGAGTTATTCGTTACATGAACTTCGCCGAAACTCCAGTCAATATTGGGTTCACTCGGATGTTCAAATACGGTAATAGGTTCAAGCGTTAAAGTGCTGGAGTATATTCCAGAGTAACAATACAGAATGGGCTCATATATGCCAGGGTCTGAAAGGGTAAAGTTGTAGGAAGATTGAATTGCAACGAAATCTGATCCTGGAATTAGTATTTCACACGAGATTCCATCGGGCATAGAGGTGTTGTTAATGATTGAAGTTGATAAGGGGTAGCATCCTTGATTATTGGTAACCGAAGCATTCAGCTCTAGCACGAAAATGCTCGCTAACTCTGATTCGCATCCGAATTCATTCGTGTAAAATGCGCTATAGTTCCCGTTTTGAACGATGCTGTTTGAAAGAGTATTCAGACTTGACGAATTGACATTTCCAGAAAGAGCGGAATTATTCAAAATCCAGGTTACATCGTTCCCGTTATAATTTAAAACTTCAATAATATTCGAGTTGAAACTTAAGGTCGGTGCAGAGGGAATGGGATAAGACTGCACGTTGGGATTATTCAGAGAGTAGTATGTGTTTCCGAATGCAGAGCACACCTCTAAAATAGAGATGTTCTCTCCTTCATTCAAGATGTACGAATAGGGCGCTTCAAATATATTGCCTGGGGAATTGGCGTTTTCGAAATGACATTGAATTGTTTGAGTAGCGAGTGTCGTGTTTTCGAAAATAAGTTCGCTAGGTCCGCAAGGAGTGGTCTGTGTGTATGAATAAGTTGGAATTACGAAGTAGATGGAATCTGTCATTATTTCACAACCCGCTTCATTTCTGACTTTTGCTCTGTAGAAACCATCTGTACCGTAATCCAATGAAGCATTGAAGCTAGGCTCAGCAATTGCCGATAATTCACCGTTAAAGTACCATTCAAAAGTATCTGAAATATTGTAATTTAATGTTATTTGAGGGAACTCAAAAGATAGCCATGAGCTGTCGGGCAAGCTTTTTACTGTCACAACTTTGTTCGCAAACGAACTTGTGTCTCCCTGAAAGTAGGTGAATTGAATCGTGTAGGTTCCTGGCTGGTTGTATAAATGGACATAAAATGGAGAGCAATAATTTTCAATAGTACCATCTCCGAAATCTATAACGCAAGAATCGTCAGAGGAAAATAGCGTCTGATTGTAGAGAAGTATGCTATCAAATTGGCAAATTGTGGAGTCTTCAACTGATATTGCCGCATCGTTGTATTCGCAACTAAAGTCGTTCGTATTGGCAGTTGGATTGAAGTTATTTGCAAAGGGATCTGTGCATCCGAGATAAATACAGCTGCCATCCGGTGTATTCGCAGCGGAGTTGAAATTGTCTGCATTCGGGTCTGTGCAACCTAGAATGATACAACTTCCATCTTCCTGATTTGCAAGTGGGTTATAGTTTGTTGCAATTGTATTCGTACAACCTAAAACAATGCATGCAAAATCCTGACCGTCACAATTTTCGTCAATAGCATTTCCACAGATCTCCGAAGCGCCAGCATTAATATTAGGATCGAAATTGTTACAATCCCCAAGCACAATTCCATTGCTTGTGTAAGAAGATCCTGGTGAAATACAAGCTGTCAAGGTAGATAAATAGTACCCGTCGTGGTCGTCGTCTAAATAAAAAGTTGTGAATGATAATCCATCGTCTACAAGGGTGTTGCAGTTATCATCTATACCGTTGCAAATCTCGATGGCGTTGGGGCTGATGTTTGGATTGTTATTGTTGCAATCTGTGTTACTTGTTGAGTAAGAAGAACCAGGATTACTGCATGAGTTCAGCGCAGTACCCGCGCCAAATCCATCACCATCAGTGTCGAGATAATAATTTATAAACTGAAGTCCTTCATCAATGAGTATATTGCAATTATCATCAATGCTGTTGCAAACTTCGGATGCGTTTGGGCGGATATTCGCATTGTTATTGTTGCAGTCTAAATTGTTGGTCACGTAATTACCAAAGATTGGAGTGCAAGAATTGGTGGCTGTCCCAGCGCCATAACCATCAAGATCTGAATCAATGTAGTAGTTTACGAAAATGAGTCCTTCGTTGATTTGGCCGTTGCAATTGTCGTCGATAAGATTACAAATTTCTGTTGCTCCCGGCTTTACTTGAGCGTTCGAGTCGTTACAATCAGTATTATTCGTAACATATCCTGAAAGTGGGGTGCAGGAATTCTGACTTATGCTCGGATTTCCAAATCCGTCACCATCGTTGTCGAGATAATATGTAGTAATTGCCAGGCCTTCATTGATTAATCCGTCACAATCATCGTCGAATGTGTTGCAAATTTCGGTTGCATTGATATTCACATTGGCATTGTTATCGTTGCAATCTTGGGAATTCAAAACATAACCTATGGGTGGTGAACATGCTGATAATGGACTTCCGGCATTTCCAAAACTATCTGCGTCAGTGTCTGCGTAATAGGTGATTGGCAGTACACATGATCCGTCGTTAACCGTAGCAATTGGTGAATAATTACAGGCTGTTGGAATTGTACATCCACTTACAACACATGATCCGTCGTACCATGTTGCATTCGGGTTGTAGTTAGAGGATGATGGGTAAATACATCCCGGAATATCACAAGAACCGTCATCGATATTTGCAGTGGCGAGGTAATTATTCGCCAATGGGTTTGTGCAACCGGGTGTTTGAGCCGCAGTAAATAAGTTCATACGAACGACAGGCATCTTTGCCATGAAGAAAAATCCGTTATTCTCTGGGTATCGTACAAAGCTTGTTTGATCAATAGCTGCTCCACTTCGGCATACTTTGAAAGCTTGCGTTCCGACTGTATTTTCTACCATTACAATGTAAACACTGTCGTTCATTAGTGTCAATGGTGTAGGAAGTTGGAGAGTGATAAGCTTTTGCTGTCCTATGGTGTTTACATCCCATGCATTAACTGGATATTCAACAGAGGTGGCTTGAAGATTTGTGAAGTCAGTCCTGTAGATACGTGCTCTTATAGTTGTTCCAATAGCTGTTCCAGGGCCTACAGCAACTGCTACAGATGTACATTTAACGGTGTTCGAGCGACCCTGGAAAATATTTCCAACTTGATAAGTTTGTCCGGCATACAGCGCACTTGGTGTGAACTCATCTTCCATAGGACCTTCATCTCGCGCATATTGATAATCTGTAATGAAGTAATCTAGCGTATCCCTATTGTTGTTTGGGGCTTCGTCAGTTTGCGATTGATTGATTTGGTAGGCTATTCGAAAATATCCTGTAGTAACACTTGGGGTGAAACCCGTTGCGAGGGTATAGTTTCCTGTAGCCCCAGCGGCCACATTACTATTCGCAGTTGTCTGATTGTATAAAACTGTATTCGATGAATTCAGAACTTTTACGTTCAGGTTTGTGGAAGTTTGAGTAGCGCTTCCAATGTTTGTAGCTTTTGCGTTGAACTTGAAAGGCACAAGCATTGTTTTCGGATAACGATCATAGGGTAAATCGTGAAAGTCGTTGGGAGGTACTGGGCTCGTGTTTCCGAAAGTGGTGTATCGCGTGCTGTTTATTGAGAGATTGTTAATACTTGGCTTGTATACCGTAATGTCATCAATTGCCCAATGGTAGTAGCTTCCGCTGTACAAAAACCGAAGTCTTACATTCGTTTGACCGATCGCTCCTGCCGGAAAAGTCGCTGATTTCCATTCAGCTGTTGCACTCGGGAAATCAGATTGGGTGATCATGTCAATCCAGCTTGTTCCACCATTAATTGAATATTGAACTTTAATGGTTGAACTGTAGTTTCTGAATTGCTGCTGGTAAGTAACAACTGCACCTGTTACACCAGTAAGTGAAAATGAATTTGAGATAAGCCATGCTGTATGTGGACCAGGATCGGGTCCTGTTCCAAAGCCTCCACATTGGTTGTCGTTGTCGTCCCAGTAGTTGGAATCGAAAATCATGAAACCGTTGCTTTGAGTTACCGAATTGAAAGCTGAACTACCACCGGCGCATGAACCGCGTGATGTAATAGCGTTGCTTGGAACAGTATTCGGTCCGCGGTACTCCCACACTCCAATGTTCGAATTACTTCCGTTGCTCCATGTGGCAGGTAGACCCGATGCAAAATCCCAGGAGTATAAAGGCACGCCTAGCACTTGCGCAAACATTTCAATTTGCGAAATGAAAAGAAGACAGAGCGTAATTAAGGCACGGTTTAGCATCTCTTCAAAAATAGGGTATACCTACAGAACAAACAAGACTATTTCGTCGCTTTTATTGAAGACAAGAATGTTGAATATTTTATCGAATGCGGTCAGGGTTGTTCTTCAAGAATGAGTCCCAGCTTTTGTAGTTTCCTTTCGCCGCCAATGGAGAACTCGTTTGGAAATAATGACATACAGCTGCAGCTACACCGTCGGTAGCATCCATTTTCTTGGGCATGTCGGCCTGATTGATTTTTAATACTTGCTGAAGCATTGCTGCAACTTGTTCTTTCGAAGCGTTTCCATTTCCTGTAATACTCTGCTTTATTTTCCTTGGAGCATATTCAACCACAGAAAGTTTTCTGCTGAGTGCCGCAGCAATAGCAACACCTTGAGCCCTTCCTAGTTTGAGCATCGATTGAACGTTTTTTCCAAAGAACGGCGCTTCAATGGCCAGTTCATCGGGATGAAACTCTTCAATAATTTCGATACATCTAGTAAATATTTTTTCGAGCTTGAGCGCGTGGTCAGAAATCTTGTCCATACGAACCACATCCATTGCCAACAAAGTCATCTTCTTATTTTCCACACGAATAACACCGTACCCCAAAATGCTCGTTCCTGGGTCAATTCCTAAAATGATTCGTTCTTTTGTGCTCAAATGAATTTACTTTGAGCCTCAAAGGTAATCTGTTTAGTGAAAGACACTTCTTCTAAAATATCGATTGTCGTTCCATTTCGGAATATAAACGATGAGGCTCAAAAAGGCAACGAAGAGTTCGTTGCATTCTTGTTGTCCTTGAAAGGAGTTTCTCAATGTGTGGAAGAAGTGATATTGGTCAATGATCATTCTAATGAGGAGTCCGTGCATAGGATTGAGGAATTCAAACAATCGAATTGGAAGTTACTTGCGTTGGATGCAGATGTTTTTGGGAAGAAAGCAGCGCTGAGGTTGGGCATTGAGGAGGCGAAGACGGAGTACATTTGGACCTTAGACGCAGATGTTCAGATCGTAAATTTTAGAGAAGAGAAATTTAATTCTTTTCAGTTCGAATTGAAGGGAGACTTAGTCATACTTCCTGTATTTATGCGGTCTGAAAATTCTTTGCTGGGTATACTTCAAAGCAACGAATGGCGGTACTTGCAGTTCATGACACGTCTCAGCGCCGAGGTGAAAATGCCGATGATGTGCAACGGTGCGAATCTTATTTTTAAGCGAAGTGTTTTTCTCGATAAAATTGAAAGCCATCAAAGCGTGTCTAGTGGCGACGATATGTTTTTGATGAGTGAAATACTTAAAGAAAATGGAATTATTTCGTTGTCGTGGGAAGCATTTTGTTCCGTGGAAATATTTTCAGTTAACGCTTGGAAACAAGCCTTGCATCAGCGCATCCGTTGGGCAGGAAAAACAACTCAACTTCCCTTTACGAAATCGACTGTTTTACATATTGCATTTGCACTTCTAAGCGGCATACATCTATTAGCTCTTTTTGGGCTTTTTCAGTTGTCGCTGCATTTGGTTTGCGCGAAGTTTTTGATGCTGAAAGTACTTGTTGAACTAGTAGGAATGCATTTCGTTTTTGGTAACCGAATGCGTGCAAATGAAATTGTCTTGGCTATTCCTCAAATGCTGCTTTATCCGTTTTTCAGTCTTCTCATCTTTATAAGTAGTTTATTTTTCGTTCCGAAATGGAAGGGTAGAAGAGTAAGTTTGAAATAAGCATGGAACAGTATTCAGCCTTTCACCGATTTAGAAAAAACAAACTGGCAATGGCTGGGCTATGTTTTATTTTTTTGATGGTTTTAATTTCTCTTTTTGGTTCGTATTTTCGATTGGATCGAACGGAGAATGCGAATGATCAAAAATTGAATCTAGCGCTATCAAAACCGGGTTTCTCTGTTGATTGCATTGCTTTGAAAGAAAATCCGGAGGATTGGTTTCCAATAAGGAAGTCGGAGTTAAATGGTGATTCACTTCGGGTTGAAATCTATGAAAAGAATGGTGGTGGTGAAGTTCTGAGTTTTGCAGTAAAAGATCTGAAAGTTGATCAAGAGAATCAATTTGTTTTTCGAAAGAAATTTTTGTTGGGAACCGATAAATACGGTCGCGATGTTCTTTCACGATTAATGGCGGGCGCTTCCGTTTCGTTGTTGGTTGGCATTATTGCCGTTGTTATTTCGTTACTCTTAGGTGTTACCCTGGGTCTATGGGCCGGCTATTTCAAAGGTTGGGTAGATGCGGTAATCTCTTATTTCATTCAAGTGGTTTGGGCCATTCCAACTTTGCTTTTGGTAATGGCCATTTGTTTTGCTTTTGGAACTGGATTTTGGAAAGTGTTTGTGGCAGTTGGATTAACCATGTGGGTGGAAGTGGCACGCATAACACGCGGACAAGTACTTGGTGTTCGCGAAAAAGAATACATCGAAGCGGCAAAGGCAATTGGCAATTCGTCTTCTCGAATAATTTTCAAGCATGTATTGCCCAATGTTATGTCTCCAATTATTGTGATGTCTGCAGCGAATTTTGCATCGGCGATTCTCATGGAAGCTGGACTGAGTTTTTTGGGATTGGGTGCGCAGATTCCGACTCCGAGTTGGGGAAATATGATTCGAGAGAGTTATTCCTATTTGACCACCGACATGGCTTATTTGGCTTTCTTGCCAGGAATATGTATCATGCTGTTAGTACTTTCGTTCATGATGGTTGGAAATGGATTACGCGATGCCTTGGATGTTCGTGAGAATTGATAATATTGATGAAATGAAATTGAAATTATTTGCTGTTTTGTTTTTGGTAGTTCAAGCATTCCATTGCTTTGCTCAGCCATCTGCATATCCAACCGGATTTGGATTTACGCGTTCTGCAAGGGAAGCTGCTTTGAAAACAGATGCTCCTGTGTTCTTATCTATGCAACCATACATGAGAAACGATTTGCCTCTTTCGAAAATGGAAGGAGAATTGAAAGATAGCGTAAAGATCTATCACGACGTTGCAGCCATCGCACTTCGAAAACATATCTTCGAGTACAACGAAGGTGATGTTCATGTTCGAATGAACTTTCTATACAACATAGGCGGTGGAAAGGATTTTACTGACACCTTGAATTATCCCCGATCTAATCGAATTATTAGCAATACCCGTGGTCTCTGGATTCAGGCAGATTTTGGCGAAAAAGTTTCTGTTGAGACGGGCTTTTATGAGAGTCAAGAGTATATGCCGAAATATTTGAAAAACTACGTCGATAGTTTAGGAGTGATTCCTGGTTTCGGTCGAGATAAAGATTTTACGATTATTCGAGATGTTGTCGATTATTCTTCTTCTTTTTCGCGAATCACTATTCAACCAAGAGACGCTATTCGTCTCCACATGGGGTATGGCAAACATAAAATCGGAAATGGATATCGTTCCTTGCTCTGGTCTGATGGAATGTACAATTATCCGTATGTTCAATTCGATATTACGAAAGGGAAGGTAAAGTACTCACATGTTTGGAACATTATGCAAAGCCTAGAGCGCCTGCCTCTTGGAGATACACCTGAGTCAACGTTTCGAAGAAAAGCCGGCAGTTTTTCATATTTAAGTTGGAAACCTTCTTCGAAGGTGGAACTTTCTCTTTTTGAATCGGTCATTTGGAACAGATACGACGCGAATAAGATGCCTCAGTCTCTTCCTGTTTCTTTTTATTCTCCGCTTATTGGAACAGGTTTCGCTCAAGCGAATTCAACAAGAAACAATTTTAATGTAGGTATCGATGCGAATGTTCGTTTGTTGAAGGGTATTGAAGTATATGGACAAGCTTATGCAGATGCATTGGGTGATTACAAGAAAAATGGAGCTTTGCAATTGGGTATTCAGTCGTACAACTTAGGTGTGAAGAATTTTGATTTAGGATTTGAATACAACCGCGTTCAGAGTGATGTTTATTCATTCTCTGCCCTTTACACGGATGCCACACACATGAATCAAACCGTTGGACATCCCTTGAATAATATGTACGAATATGTTATGCGCACGCGCTATCGCTACGGCAGGTATTTCGCACGTGTGAAATGGAATTACATTGTTCAGAATAGAATGGAAGATCGCAATGATGAGCCAACTTGGATCAATCGGAATTTGAAGCAATGGGATGTGGAAGTGGGTTATTGGATAAATCCAAAAACGAATTCAGAATTCATCATTTCCTATTCAGACCGAATAGATGATAAGTCAGATGATTTGGTAAAACAGCACGCAACAATTTTGATGTTGGGAATTCGAACAGGACTGCACGCTGTTTATCGCGATTTTTGAATACATTTGGTTCAACCTAATCGAAATCTCCTGTGAAAGACATCGTCTTCGCTTTTCTGAGTGCCTTTGCCATCGTACTAATCGCTACCCCGCCACTGATAAAAGTTGCGAAAATGAAGCACTTGGTTGATGAGCCGGGTAATGATCGGAAGCTCCACCGAAAGAGTATTCCAACGCTAGGGGGTATTTTAATTTTTGCAGCAACTATAATTTCTTATTGCCTGTGGTTTCCTTCGAGAGACGCTTGGGAGCTCGGAGCGAATTACAACCCGCTTCAAGCATTGAATGAATTCAAGTACGTGCTAGCTTCTATGTTTGCTTTGTTTTTTATTGGTTTGAAGGACGATATTGTAGGAGTTGACCCACTGAAAAAATTAATTGTTCACTTGTTGGTTGGAGTAACCTTGGTTGTCCTTGCAGATATTCGACTTACCGAATTCTGGGGGCTTTTCGAAGTAGATAAATTGCCTTATTGGTTGAGCGTGGTGCTTTCCATTTTCATTTATATCGTTATTGTGAATGCGATTAATTTGATAGATGGAGTTGATGGATTGGCTGGAGGTATTGGTTTCATTGGAAGTGTGACTTTTACGTTGTGGTTTTACAAAACAGGAGACATGCCATTGGCCCTGTTGGCCGTGGGATTGGCGGGTTCGTTGTTTGGATTTTTAATTTTTAATTTCCAGCCAGCGCGAATCTTCATGGGCGATTCTGGTTCTTTGATTATAGGTATTTGCATGTACGTGCTCGCCATGAAGCTGATTGAATTTCCTCCTTCGAAATTATCGGTGGCTATGCAAATTGTATCGAAACCGATTTTCGCAATGGCGATTTTGTCATATCCATTAATTGATACGCTTCGCGTTTTCACTATTCGAATTTTAAATGGAAAGTCACCTTTTTTAGCAGATAAAAACCATATCCATCACCGATTATTGGCGATAGGTTTGAAGCATTACCAAGTTTCGATTGCCTTATATTGCTATACTTTGTTCATCATAGGAACAACATTTTTAATGCCACCACAAACGCCTAACATTTCGTTCTTGGCGGTAGGAGGCATAGCACTTCTCCTGGCCTATGTGCCTTTCTTAATTCCGAAGAAGCGTCAATTGAAATAAGGTGTTGCGTATTGCTTCACCGCTTTCTCATCAATACTATCTCCCGAAAGAATAATTAATCGTTCAATTACATTTCTGAATTCCCGAATATTCCCTGTCCAATCGTGTTGTTGAAGGGCTTTGAGTGCACCGGGCTGAATGTTCTTTTTGGGCTGACCGTATTCGTCGGCAATTTGTTGCAGGAAATGATCAGCCAACAAGGGCAAATCATCTTTGCGTTCATTGAGTGAAGGAACTTTAATGACAATAACTGAAAGTCTGTGATACAAGTCTTCGCGGAAGTTTCCAGCAGCGATTTCTTTTTTCAAATCTTTGTTTGTGGCAGCTAGAATTCGAACATTTACTTTCATGTCTTTTTCTCCGCCTACGCGTGTTATCTTATTTTCTTGAAGTGCTCTAAGCACCTTGGCTTGCGCGGAAAGCGACATGTCTCCAATTTCATCTAGAAACAATGTTCCATTGTCAGCGAGCTCGAATTTACCAGGCTTGGTTTTAACCGCCGAAGTAAACGCTCCTTTTTCATGTCCGAACAATTCACTTTCGATTAACTCAGATGGAATGGCAGCACAATTCACTTCAACAAAGGCTTGCGTTGCTCGGTTACTTTTTTCATGAAGTTGTCGAGCGACCAATTCTTTTCCGCATCCATTTCCGCCAGTAATCAAAACACGCGCGTCGGTTGGCGCAACAGTGTCGATCATTTTAATGATTTCAAGAATGGATTTACTCTGACCAATGATATTCGATCCAATGACTTTGTTAAGTTTTTTCTTAAGCGTCTTTGTTTCCTTCACAAGCGCGTCGTGCTTGTTCGCATTTCGGGTCGAAACTAAAACACGATTGAGGTCAAGTGGTTTCTGAATAAAATCGTAGGCTCCTCGCTTAATGGCTTCAACGGCGGTGTCTATGGTGCCGTGTCCAGTTATCATCACCACTGGAACTTGAATTTCTTCCTTTTTCAATTCAGATAAAAAATCAAGCCCATCGAGTTTAGGCATTTTAATGTCGCAGAAGATCAAATCGAATGATTCTTTTAAAACCATTTTCAAGGCAGATTCTCCATCTGCCGCTTCAGAAATGGTAAATCCTTCGTATTCCAATACTTCTTTGAGGGCGCTGCGAATTGCAGCTTCATCGTCGACAATTAAAATTTTTGACATGTTTAAGGCTTTTCGCAAAAGTAGCGCAAAGCGTTGATAAGTTTCTTTCGGAAAGTGGAAGTTTTGGCGGGGTGTTCAATCGGCTAAAAGTATCTTTGCGCAGTGAGTCAAAGAGATTTTTTAAGTGAGTTGAACGACGCTCAGCGTGCAGCAGCTCGACACATTTCAGGTCCATTAATGGTGATTGCAGGAGCGGGTTCGGGAAAGACACGTGTCTTGACTTATCGCATTGCGCACATGATTCAGAACGGTGTTGATCCGTTTAGTATTCTGGCGCTAACCTTTACCAACAAGGCTGCTCGTGAAATGAAAGAGCGTATTGCGAAGTTAATGGGCGAAGACAACGCGCGAAACATTTGGATGGGCACTTTCCACAGCGTCTTCGCGCGTATCCTTCGATCGGAAGCCGATCGAATTGGATATCCCAGAAACTTCAGCATCTACGACACAGCAGACAGCAAAGGATTAATCAAAGACATTTTGAAAGAAATGTCTTTAGACGATAAAATATACAAGCCAAGCATGGTGCAGCACCGCATCTCTTCTTGCAAAAACAATTTGATCGGTGCTGCAGATTATCCGGAACAAGTGGAGCTAGTCTCTGACGATCACGCTGCGAAACGCCCAATGATGGCCGAAGTGTTCCGGAAGTATGACCAACGTTTGTTTCAGGCAGGAGCCATGGATTTCGATGACCTGTTGTTCAAGACAAACGTACTGTTCAGAGACCATGCAGATGTGCTTCACCGCTACCAACACAAGTTTCAATTCATCATGGTAGATGAGTACCAAGACACCAACTTCTCGCAATACCTAATTGTGAAGCAATTGGCCGCAGTGAATGAAAACCTTTGTGTAGTAGGCGACGATGCGCAAAGCATCTATGCCTTCCGGGGAGCGAATATTCAGAACATTCTGAATTTTAGAAAAGACTATCCCGATTATTCGTTGTACAAATTGGAACAGAATTACCGCTCGACAAAAGTGATAGTTGAAGCGGCGAATTCAATCATTGGGAACAATAAGAATCAGATTAAGAAGAACGTTTGGACAGCCAACGACGAAGGGAATAAGATTCGTCTGCACCAGGCACCAACCGATAACGAAGAAGGGATGTTCGTGGCGAACACCATCTTCAAATTGCAAAAAGAAGACGGCGGAACGTATCACGATTTCGCTATTCTTTATCGCACCAACGCCCAGTCGCGTGCTATGGAGGAAGCCCTTCGAAAATTAAATATTCCATACAAGATTTACGGCGGATTAAGCTTCTATCAGCGCAAAGAGATCAAAGATTTGTTGGCCTATTTCCGACTAACCGCTAACCACAAAGACGAAGAAGCGTTGAAGCGTGTGATTAATTATCCCGCGCGTGGAATTGGAAAAACGACACTGGAGAAACTTATCGTTGGTGCTTCAGAACGCGAGATCAGTATTTGGGAAATGATAGCCCGTTGTTTCGAAGTGGGCATTTCAGGAGCTGTTGCCAATAAGCTGAACGAGTTTGTAACCATGATTCAGAGCTTTGCAACAGAGTTGTTGACGAAGCCGGCTTATGATCTGGGAATGCACATTGCTGCGGCATCTGGATTGCTCGTTGAAGTGAATGCCGATCGCACGCCGGAAGGCGTTGCTCGCGTAGAGAACATTCAGGAATTGTTAGCAGGTTTGAAAGAGTTTTCAGAAAGAGAAACCGAAGACGGTTCTATGCCTTCGTTGTCTGATTTCTTAATAGATGTAGCTTTGTTAACCGATACGGAAAGCACGGATGTCGATGAAACTAAGAGTGTCTCTTTAATGACCATTCACTCAGCAAAGGGACTCGAGTTTCCGAACGTCTTTATCGTGGGAATGGAAGAAAATCTCTTCCCTTCGCAGATGTCGTTGAACGCACGAGAAGACCTCGAAGAAGAGCGAAGACTGTTTTATGTAGCGCTGACACGTGCGGAAAAAAGAGCCATTCTTTCTTACGCGAATTCGCGCTTCAAATGGGGACAGTTCACTTATTGTGAGCCTTCACGCTTTATTGAAGAAATTGACGAGAAGTTTTTAGAAACGACTTCAGGAAAGAAAACGCCTCTGCAATCGAAGTCATTTGACTTTGGCGCGGAGCGTAGCAAGTTCAATGGGGGAATAAATAAACTTCCTTTGCAAGACAAGCCGAAGTCTTCTTTCCCACCGTCTTCACCGCCCCCTCCACCAACACCTCCGCAGATTGATACAAGCAAGTTGAAGAAGGTAGACATGAGCGCTCCTGTTTCGCTTCCTGCGGGTGATTGGGCTTTGCCGCACGAAATTCAAGTGGGCGTCGAAGTTCACCACGAGAAATTCGGAAAAGGAAAAGTTGTGAAAGTAGAAGGGGAAAGTCCGAATGAGAAAGCAACTGTTTTCTTCCCATCGGAAGGGCAGAAGCAGCTCTTGTTGAAATTCGCAAAACTCAAAATTGTAGGCGCTTAATTGTGCCGTATATTTGTTAGACCTCATTTAATTTATTTATGAATCCCCACCGCTTTCAAAAGCCAGATGTTGTTGTGCCGTTAGAGATGAACAGTGCACGTCCTGAAATTACCTTACCCGAATACGGAAGAAATATTCAGAAGATGGTGCAGTATGCTCTAACACTTGAAGACCGCGATGAACGCGCACGCTGTTGCAAGGCTATTATCTCAGTAATGGGTCAGTTGTTCCCGTATTTGCGCGACATGGAAGATTTCAATCACAAACTATGGGATCACTTGCACATTATGAGCGGATTTCAACTGGATGTTGATTCACCCTATCCAAAGCCAGAGCCTTCGCAGTTCGCAGTAAAACCAGAGCGTATCAACTATCCGCAAGGACCTGTAAAGTTTGGTCACTACGGAAGATATGTAGAGAAGATGATTGATAAGTGTGTAGGTATGGAAGACGGTGAAGAGAAGATGAATTTCACTCGTTCCATTGCGACATTGATGAAGCAGAACGCATTGAATTGGAATCGCGCTACAATTACCGATGATGTTATTTTGGAAGATTTAAAGTATTTAAGCAGCGGGAAATTATCAGTAGAAAACATTCAGGAAATTCACGCAGTGAAAACCATCCAAGGATCGAAGTACAACGACTTTGTTGAAGACAGTTACCGCAACAACAAGAAGCGTAACAACAAGAAAAAGAAGTTCAAAAAGAAGTATTAAGCGGTTTATAAGCATGACACTTTTCGAAGATATACAGCATGGTGTTTTTCATATCTTGAATTGGGGAGCTTTAGATCATGTCTTGTTTTTGTGGGTGCTAGCGATTGGGCTTACGTTTAACGACCGAAGAATGTTGTTGTGGTCCATCACCGGATTTACCTTGGGTCACGCTTTTGCAGCCGTTGCTGTTATTTTCGGACTCCCTATGTTATCGTTGAAGTGGGTGGAGTTCGCAATTCCAGTGACAATTTTCATTCGCGGAGTTCAACGGCTAATCTCACCAACTGAAACATCAACTCTTCCCTGGAAGACAGTTCTTGTTATTTCACTCTTCGGATACATTCACGGTTCAGCAATTTCAACAGAATTGAAAATGACATTGATGAAGGAGGATAGCTTGGTTGGAAAACTTGTTGGTTTTAACATAGGCGTGGAACTTGGACAATTACTGTGTATCTCGGGAATTCTTCTCCTCTCGGTTGCCCTGAACAGACTTTTGCGCATTCATGCGAACATGGTTACTCGAATTTTGTTAGTACCTGTGATTCTTTACGCTGTTTTCTTGTCCTACATTAACTTTCCTTAAAATTAAAAGCAAGTAACTTTGTCGAGATTCTTTAAATGGCTTTTCATTTTGCCGATTCGGTTTTATCAAGGGTTCATTTCTCCTTGGTTAGGCTCGAATTGCAGATATCAACCGACGTGCAGTGCATATGCGGTGCAGGCCATAGAAGAGTGGGGTGTAATGAAAGGAATTTATTTAGGTGGAAAACGAATATTGAGTTGTCATCCATGGGGGAAAAGTGGTTTTGATCCGGTACCGAAAAAATCGGATTTGAATAAGAACAATTAAAAAAAAATAATAATATGAAAAAGTTAGGTGTAGTTCTAGGAGTGATGTTGGCGGTGAGTTTGGTGGCGTGTTTCGATTCTGAAACAGAAATCTTAAAGCAAGCGCGCACAACACAACAAGGTGTTCTTTCGAAACAAAATGCTTTGGTGGCAGACTTGGATAAAGAAATTGCAGCGGCGGAAAAGGAGATTTCAGCACTCACGCAAAATCCTTTAGACAGTGCTGGGATTATTCGTGTTAATGAATTGTCTGAGCGTGTTTCGATGATTAATACGTTGAAAGATGAGGTAGTAAACTACAAGTTGAATTTGAAGGAAATTCCAGAAGGAGCTGCTATTAAAGATGATGCTTTTTTCAAGGATAAGAAGGACGAAGAAGTTTTGAAAATGGCTAAAGAGCAAGATTCATTGTTCAATATTTTGAAATCTCAAGTTGAATCTGAATTGTTATAATGCGCATTCGTCCGAGAAGAAATAGAGCCAACGTATCCATTCGTGGAATGGTGCGCGAGACAAGATTGTCACTGGAGCAATTGGTTTATCCGTTGTTTTTGTTGGAAGACAAAAATGCAGTTCAACCGATTTCAAGCATGCCGGGTATTTCTAGATTCGGTCTAGAAAAATTAATGGTTGAAATTGATGAGTGCATGAATGCAGGAGTGACGAACTTCATATTATTTCCAGCTGTTGAAGAGAGTCATAAGGACAAGTATGCAACGTTTTCATTGGATGCTTCAAACTTTTATTTAACTGCCGTTCGAGAATTGAAGAAGCGCTTTCCTGAAGCTGTATTCATTTCCGACGTGGCTATGGATCCATACAGTTCAGACGGTCACGACGGTTTGGTCATTGATGGACAAATCGTGAACGACGAAACTTTGCCGATTCTTTCGGCAATGGCAGTGGCGCAGGCCGAAGCGGGTTTCGATATCATAGGTCCGAGCGACATGATGGATGGACGTGTAGGTGAGATTCGTGATGCTTTGGATGAACAAGGTTTTGTGAATGTGGGCATTATGTCTTACACTGCAAAATACGCTAGTGCTTTTTACGGCCCATTTCGAGAAGCTCTAGACAGCGCACCGAAGAGCGGCGACAAGAAGACGTATCAAATGGATTATGCGAATCGAAAAGAGGCTTTGCGCGAAGCAGAGTTGGATGAAGAAGAAGGAGCAGATTATTTGATGGTGAAACCGGCGTTGTGTTATTTAGATGTGATTCGTGATTTGAGTAATTATTCGTCTCTACCCATAGCAGCGTACAACGTAAGTGGTGAATACGCCATGTTGAAAGCCGCAGCGGAAAGAGGCTGGATAGATTACAACAAGGCCATGCCTGAAATGCTCACGAGCATTGCACGATCTGGAGCAAATGTTATTCTAACTTATTTCGCCAAAGAGTATGCTCAGAAATTTCATTCTAAGTTTTAGTCTTTTTTTGAGCTTGTGCGCTCTTGCACAGAGCGATTATAAGAATGTTGAACTTGTCTCTCGGAAGGGAAGGTTTTCTTCGTTCGACCCTTGCGAGCCGAGCATAGCCATTGATCCATCTAATCCGAAGCGTATGGTTGCTGGTTCAATTTTGAACAATGTATACAAAAGCTCTGATGGCGGATTAACGTGGGATCACGACGTGATGAAATCATCGCACGGTGTGTATGGTGACCCAACCATTGTTGCTTCGCCAAAAGGAGATTTCTATTTTCTTCATTTGGGTGATCCCGATAACAGGGGATGGAGCAGCTCACGCATACTCGAATCAATTGTTATTCAGCAATTGAAAGAAAAGAAGTTTTCATGTAAGAAAAATTGTTGGGCAGATGGAATAGCCATAGGAACGAATGCGCCGAAAGATCAAGACAAGCAATGGGCCACAACGTCGAAAGATGGAAGTGAGATTTATGTGACTTGGACCGAGTTCGATCAATATGAAAGTACAGCACCGAATGATCATTCGAGAATTCTTTTTTCGAAAGGAAAGAAAGGTGAAGCGTCGTTTTCAAATCCGATTACTCTTAGTGATGTTGTAGGTGGTTGTTTAGACGATGATAACACTGTTGAGGGTGCTGTTCCAGCTGCTGGATTGAACAATGAAGTTTATGTTGCTTGGGCACATCAAGAGAATATATACTTCAATAAGTCCTTGGATGGTGGCAAAACATGGATGCCAAAGTCAAAAGTGGTAATGAGCATTCCAGGCGGTTGGAATCAAGAAATTCCTGGAGTGTACCGAGCGAACGGAATGCCAATTCTTTTGAGTGATTTAAGCAGTGGCCCGAACAGAGGAACACTCTATTTATGTTGGAGCGATGAGCGCAATGGTGATGTAGATGTTTTTGTTTCTTCCTCGAAGGACGGCGGAGATCATTGGACCGAAGCTGTGCGTGTGAACAACGACGATACACACACGCAGCAGTTTTTTCCTTGGATGACCGTTGATGTGGTTACTGGAAATTTGTACGCGGTTTTTTACGACAGAAGAAACCATTCCGACTTCAATACCGATGTGTATCTTGCGTCTTCAGTAGACGGCGGGAAAACTTGGACGAACGAGCGCATTAGCGAAAAACCGTTTGAAACCAATGCAGCTGTTTTCCTAGGAGATTACAACAACATTTCTGCTGTGAATGGAGTTGTTCGTCCCATCTGGACACGCATTGATAACTATCGCACTTCGGTGTGGATAGCAATCATTCAGAAGTAAAAGTCAATTTAGAATTCGGCGTTCTTCGGTGTGCGTGGAAAAGGAATAACGTCGCGAATGTTGGTCATTCCTGTAACGTACATCACTAATCTTTCGAAGCCCAATCCGAAACCTGCGTGTTGACACGTTCCGAATTTGCGGGTTTCCAAATACCACCACATGCTTTCTTCCGGAATGTTGAATTGCTTGCACTTTTCAAGAAGCACGTCGTAGCGTTCTTCACGCTGACTTCCACCAATAATTTCACCGATGCCAGGAACAAGAATGTCCATAGCGGCTACTGTTTTTTGGTCTTCGTTCAAACGCATGTAAAATGCCTTAATCGCAGCCGGGTAGTTGGTTAGAATGACAGGCTTTTGGAAATGCTTTTCAACCAGATATCTTTCGTGTTCACTTTGAAGATCAATTCCCCACTCAACAGGGTATTTGAATTTCTTCTTTTTGTAGTGATTTGAATTCAACAAGATGTCAATGGCTTCTGTATAAGTGATTCGTTCGAACGTGTTGTTCGCAACGAATTCAAGACGCTCAATCAAAGGAGCGGCTTGGCGCTCTTCGGTTGGTTTTTGTTTGTCTTCAGTGGCTTCGCGTTCTTGAAGGAAAAGCAAATCTTCTTTGCCGTTTTCCAAAACATAGCGAATGCAATATTTCAAGAAGTCTTCGGCTAAATCAGCGTTTGCTGCTAAATCGTTGAAGGCAACTTCCGGCTCAATCATCCAGAACTCTGCGAGGTGTCTGCTGGTGTTACTGTTCTCTGCACGAAAGGTCGGTCCGAAGGTGTATACTTTTCCAAGTGCAAGTGCAGCCAATTCAGCTTCAAGCTGTCCGCTTACCGTAAGGTGCGTGTGCTTTCCGAAGAAGTCTTCTCCGAAGTCTATGGTTCCGTCTTCTTTGCGAGGAGGATTTTCTAAATCGAAATTCGAAACGGTAAACATTTCTCCTGCACCTTCCGCATCGCTACCAGTGATGATTGGAGCATGAATGTTTACGAATCCGTTTTGATTGAAATAATTATGAATGGCGAAAGACAATTGATGACGAAGTCTAAATACTGCGCTGAACGTAGATGTTCTGAAACGAAGGTGCGCCTTTTCACGAAGGAATTCCAATGAATGTTTTTTCATTTGAATGGGGAATTCGTTCGGATTGCTTTCACCAAGAATTTCAACTTTAGATGCTGTAAGTTCTATCGCTTGTCCTTTTCCTAAACTTTCAGTAAGGGTTCCATGAACGCTAATGCAAGAGCCCGTATGAATACGCTTGCTGTCTTCTTCTGAAAGAGAATCTGAATTTACAACAACTTGTAAATTAGAAATGCAGGAACCGTCGTTCAGAGCAATGAATTGCTCGTTGCGAAATGTTCGCACCCAACCGTTCAATTGAAGGGTAGTTCCTATGGGGAGAGAAGAAAGTATTTCTTTGATGTTCATGGTGAAAAAATGAGTGGCAAATATAAGCCACGAGAGGTTATACTTGGGCTTGGTCGCTTTCAACTATTCCGTCGCGCATGCGAACCACTCGTTTAGCTCGAAGGGCAATTTCTTCTTCGTGAGTGACCAAGACGATGGTGTTTCCTGCTTGATGTATGATATCGAAGAGCTGCATAATCTCTTCGCTGGTTTTGGTGTCGAGGTTTCCCGTGGGTTCGTCGGCAAGAATTATTGAAGGGTTATTCACAAGGGCTCTTGCAACGGCAACGCGCTGACGCTGCCCGCCGGAAAGCTCATTAGGTTTGTGTGTCACTCGATTTCCAAGGCCGACTTGTTCAAGAACTTCTTTTGCCTTTTTCAATCGGGCTGCTTCCGGAATACCTGCATAGACGAGTGGCAAAGCCACATTTTGAAGTGCGGTCAATCGAGGTAGCAAATTGAAGGTTTGAAAAACGAACCCAATTTCTTTGTTTCGAATGGCTGCTAGTTCGCTGTCTGAAAGTTGGGCTACATTCGGTCCATTAAGAAAATACTCTCCGGAAGTGGGAGTGTCTAAACACCCTATAATATTCATTAGAGTGGATTTCCCTGAACCCGATGGTCCCATTAAAGCTACGTATTCATTCTTTTGAATGGTTAGATTGATGCCGTTTAAAGCGCGCACTGTTTCTTCGCCAATGGTGTAGAATCGGGTGAGGTTTTCAATTCGAATGACTTCGTGCATGGGACAAAACTAACTCGGATTTGCTATATTTGAAGAATAATCCTAATGAGGCAACTATAGTTGAAACTATTTTGTCACATTGGAAGAACTTTATCCGAATGAAAAGACTATTTTTTCTTGTTGGCCTCTTGGCAACACAATTGGTAAACGCTCAGATTGCTGTGACCTACGTTACTGCTGACCAAGCGGTGCAAGCTTTGTTAGGTCCTGGTGTGACTTACGCGAATCCGGTTTTTAATGGTATTCCACAACAATTGGGACAAATGACGGGTAATACCGATGCGAATTTCCAAATTGCTGAAGGAATTGTTATCGGATGTTCAGATGCCCAAGAGGTTGTTCCGAATTTTTTCGGGACAGCTATTACACCGAATATTTCAGGGGATCCCGATTTGTTGGCGGTTGCGAATTCAGTTCCTCCATTGATTGGACAAGGATTTACCGTTGGGTCGGTAAACAACATTGCTTCTTTAGAATTTGACTTCGTTGCAATTGGTGATAGTTTGAATTTTAACTACATCTTCGGATCAGATGAGTATTTGACTTGGGTGAACAGTCAGTACAACGATGTGTTTGCGTTTTTCTTGAGTGGTCCTGGAATTACGGGTCCTTATGCCAGTCCTGCAGCTTTTCCAGGAGGTTCTGTAAACATTGCCATTGTTCCTCAATCAACACCACCACTTCCCATTACCATTAGTTCAGTGAACAACGTGTTGAATGCACCTTATTACGTAGACAATGGTCCGGGGACAATTCCCATTAACTTGAATGGATTCACAGTTAAGTTAGCAGCTCAATACGATTTGGAGTGTGGTGAAACGTATCATATTCGTTTAGCTATTGCGAACGGATCTGACCAAGCGTTGAAATCGGATGTTATCATTGAAGCGGGTTCATTTACTACGGGTACTGACAATGCAGGAATTTCATCGAGTGTAGTAAATCCGGCTCCTAATATTCCACCGAATTCAGTTTTGGAAGGTTGTGTAAACGGGCAAGTAACTTTCAACTTCCCGGATTGTTTGGCACAGGGCGATACAGTGAATTTGATTTTTGGAGGTACAGCTACATACTTAGAAGATTACCATACTAACGGTGTCACACAATTTGTGGTTGCCGATACAGCTTTCGTTATTGACATTATTCCAATCTTAGATAACATTACAGAAGGAACAGAAACAATTATCATTAGCTGCAGCTATTTATGCGAAGGCGCTTGCGATTCAGTTTCTATCAGTGCTTCATTGGATTTATTGGATTACGTTGGTTTTGCGGTAGCTCCGACGGATGATTTCCTTATCTGTCCGGGTACTTCACAAACGGTTAATCCGGGAGCTTCTGGAGGATGGATGCCTTATGTTTACTCTTGGTCGAATGGACAAGCAGGAGCCACCCAGACGTTCAGTCAGGGCTCTGCCGGACCATACTCGTATACCTTCTCTGATTATTGTGGAGCAACCTTTACCGACGATTTCGTAATAACCGAACCCCCTGTGTTTGGTTATGCGGTTGCGCAGGATCTTTGCGCAGGTATTGAATCTGAGTTATTGGTGTACGGTGGTCTTGAGCCATATGTTTATCAGTATGATGCGTTGTCGATGCTGTTAAATCCGTTAACGAATACAATAGTAGGTATCGCCAATAATGCTTCCGACGTTATCATTACCGATGCGTGTAACCAGCAAGCGATTGTTCCTTTCGTCATAACAGTTTGCGATACACACGAACCAAACTTGTTGCTTGTTAATCAAGATGACTATGACAACGAGTTTTTTAAAATCCAAGGATTGGAGAGTTTCCCGAACAGCCAAGTTCGAATTTATAATCGTTGGGGAACGATGGTTTACGAGTCATTGAATTATAGCAACCTGACCCCTTGGGATGCGACGGACGCTGAGGACGGAGTTTACTTCTGGATATTTAACCGTTCAGATGGAATTAGCAGAGAAGGCTATGTGCACGTAATGCACAAGAAGCCGTAATTAAAGATTATTGAAGAAAAACCTCAGAGAAATCTGAGGTTTTTTTGTTTTAGGCTTTACTTTGTACAACTTTTTGATGAAACTAATCGTCAAGTTATCATAAACTATTGCAATGAAGAAGTTATTTTTAATGTTGTTCGCGATGGCTCAAGTGTTTGCCCATGCACAGTTAACGGTAGATTCCTCGCAGCCAATTAATACGGTCATTCAAAATTTATTGGGTCCGAATGTTCAATTCAGTAATGTTGTTTTTTCTGGCGATGCAGATCAGATAGGTTTGTTCAACTCAACATCGAGCAACCTGCCTTTTCCAACTGGTGTAATAATGGGAACAGGAGGAATATCGAATGCCATTGGTCCGAATGATTCAGGCAGCAGCAGTATTACTGGAGGGAACTTTGGAGCAACGGATGCGGATTTGAATTTGTTGGATGGGTTGACTCACAATGATGCGGCTATTTTGGAATTTGATTTTATTGCAACTGGAACCTCGATTTCATTTGATTATGTTTTTGCGTCTGAGGAATATCCAGAGTATACAGGAGCAGGAAGTTGCGGAGACGTAAGTGATGTTTTCGGGTTCTTTCTTTCAGGTCCTGGAATTGCCGGGACATTCAGCAACGCTTCTGTGAATATTGCACTTATCCCAGGAACAACAGAGTTTGTTTCCATCAATAATTTAAACGCGGGTTGTGATGGTTTGGCCGTTCCGGGTGGTCCGAATTGCAATTATTGTGAATACTACGTTTACAATGGAACTGGCTTTCAGGCGCCATACAACACAGATGCAAATTACATTCAATACGATGGATTAACAGTTGTTTTAACCGCTGTATATGAGAACTTAGAGTGTGGACAGACATATCATATCAAGTTGGCTATTGCAGATGTGTCTGATACTGCTTTTGATTCTGCGGTATTCTTAAAAGAAGGTAGTTTTAATGTAGGTGGAAGTTTAATTGAATCTGTCGCTGTGACCAACCCGGGTATAAGTCCAATTCCAGGTTTTCCTGCCAACTCGATCTTGGAGGGAGATGGGTGTTACAATGGACAGTTCGTTATTACACCTCCGCCTTGTTTGTTGGAGAACGATACCATTCAATTGATATTCTCGGGTTCTGCAACATTAAATGAAGATTACAATACCAATGGCGTTACCGAAATTATTTTGGTGCCGGGTATTTCTGACACCTTATTTGTAAATGGGGTTTTAGATAATTTAGTTGAAGGAACTCAAACTGTAACTTTCGGTAATATCACTGCGGGGTATGAGACCATCGAAATAGGATTCGTCTTTTTCAACCCCTCCATACAAGCGATGGATACAGCAACTGCTTTTTTGAATATCATCGATTACGTTCCAACTGAATTAGCACCTTTGACAGATATTTTAAATCTTTGTCCAAATGCTGTTGTTCCTGTAAATGCTGTTCCATTGATTTCAAATGGGGTCCCGAATTATACATTCAACTGGCAGGATGGTTCAGGAACAACAATTGGAACAAATGCAGTTCAGTCCTTTGCTATTGGAAGTGCAGGTGACTATGAACTCACGGTTACTGATTATTGCGGAAACGCGGACTCTGCATTATTTATAATAACAGAGCCCCCTGCAATTACATTTGCTCCTTTGCAGGATTTATGCACCGGGATCGAATCCGAGTTTTTAGTGGCTGGAGGTCTTGAACCTTATGTTATTGCGCCTTCAGTTCCAAGTGCTTTTGTAGTTAATGGTGCGGCGAATGCGGCTATTGGTGTTGTTGGTGGAAATTATGATGTGACCATCACCGATGCTTGTAATCAAGTCGGCGTGATTCCATTTATTCTAACGGTCTGCGATACGGAAGAGCCAAATATTCTATTGATCAACGCCGACGAATTCGATAATGAGAGTTTCATTATAAAGGGACTTGAAAGTTTCCCGAACAGTCAATTGCGCATCTTTAATCGTTGGGGCGGATTGGTGTATGAGTCGCTGAATTACAACAACGACAATCCGTGGAACGGAACAGATGTTCAAGACGGAGTCTACTTCTGGATATTCAATCGATCAGATGGAATAAGCAGAGAAGGTTATGTGCACGTCATGCACAAGAAGCCGTAATTAAATAAGAATTAAATAAGTGAAACCCCAGACATTGTTTGGGGTTTTTCTATACCCAACAACGCCAAAACTGTTGGAGCCACATCGGCTAATTTTCCGTGGTTGATTTTGTTAATTTCAGAATCTACAATCCAAATTGGAACAGGGTTCGTGGTGTGAGCTGTGTTCGGAGTGCCGTCTTCATTCACCGCGCAATCTGCATTTCCGTGGTCGGCAATTACAATGAGTGAATACCCCAATCCTATGGCTGTTTCAGCAACTTGTTGAAGACATGCATCGGTTGTTTCAATAGCTTTCACAATTGCCTCGTATACACCGGTGTGTCCAACCATATCTGGATTTGCAAAATTTAAGCAGAAAAAGTCAGGGATTTTTTCTTGAAGGAATTGAATGCAGGAAGACGCAATTTCTTTTGCACTCATTTCGGGTTGAAGATCGTAGGTGGCCACTTTAGGAGATGGAACCATAAGTCTGCTTTCACCCGTGAACGGCTCTTCTCTTCCTCCGTTGAAGAAGAAAGTAACGTGCGGATATTTCTCGGTTTCCGCTATACGCAATTGTGTTTTGTTGGCGGAAGACAAAGTTTCTCCGAGTGTGTGCATGAGGTTATCCTTTTCAAAAAGGATGTGGACGTTTTGAAACGAATCGTCGTATCGTGTCATGGTTACATAATACAATGGCATCTTTTTCATTTCGAATTCAGGGAAGTCTTGTTGGTGAAGTGCCATGGTGATTTCTCTGCAACGATCGGTTCTGAAGTTGAAGCAAATGACGACATCGTTTTCTTCAATGCCTTGGTAGTTGCCATCTATTTGGATTGGTTCAATAAACTCGTCGGTAACTCCATTTACGTATGACTGCGCCACAGCGAGCGAAGCCGAAGCACTTTTGTTTTCAGAACCTGAGACAAATAAGTCGTAAGCTTTCTTAACGCGTTCCCAACGTTTGTCACGATCCATAGCAAAATATCTTCCGATGACACTGGCTATTTTCGCGTGCTTTCCTTCCAAGTGATTTTCTAAAGCTTCAATAAAACCTTCTCCACTTTTTGGATCGCAATCTCTTCCGTCTGTGATAGCATGAATGAATACTTTGGTCAATTCTTGCTCTTCGCAGATGTCTACGAGTGCCTTCAGGTGATCGATGTGTGAATGAACACCACCGTCTGAAACAAGCCCAATGAAATGAACGTTTTTATTTTCTTTTTTTGCGTATTGCAATGCATTCAAGAGTACTTCGTTCTGATGCAATTCATTGTTACGAATGCTTAAATGAATTTTAACCAAGTCTTGATAGACAACACGGCCAGCGCCAATATTCATGTGTCCCACTTCGCTGTTACCCATTTGCCCTTCCGGTAAACCAACAAACTCTCCGTCTGTGCGCAAAGTAGCATGAGCCGCCGTGCGATTCAGGTGATGGGTGAAAGGAGTTTGCGCACTTAGAATTGCATTTGAATGATCATTCTTTCCAATTCCCCATCCGTCAAGGATGATTAAGCCTACTTTTTTGGTCATTTTGAAAATGTAAGTTGAAAGCGACTTCCACGCGGTGTGTTGTCGCTAATGTTTACTTCTGCACGGTGTGCTTTACAGATTTCTTTCACGATATATAATCCCAAGCCGGTTCCTTTTTGCGAGCGTGTTTGTTCGTTTCCAACGCGATGAAATTTTTCGAATACTGCTTTACGTTCTTCAACCGGAATTCCAACTCCTAGGTCTGAAACGCATAATTGAATAAGGTGCTCGCTAGCTTTCAACGAAATAGAAATAGGCTCGGTAATGGGGGAGTACTTATTGGCGTTTTCAAGCAAGTTGAAAAGCAAACTGACAAGCATATTTTCTTCACCATTCATTTCAATATTCATTTGAATGGTTGAATTCACCTGACGTTCAGGAAAAAGTTGTTGAAAGCGCTTCACTTGATTTTCAACCACGTTTGAAAGATTAACAGATTGCCAGTTTCCGAGTGAAGTGTTTTGTTCGAATTGCGTGGCTAATAAAATGTTGTTAACTAGGGTTTCCAAACGGTTCGACTCAGTGATAATATCTGCACATAATTCTTGTGATTGTTCTTTCGAAAGTTCTCTGTTTTTTAATGTTTGTGAATTTAAACGAATAGCAGCAATGGGTGTTTTTAGTTCATGTGTCACTGCAAGCAAAAAGTTTTTTTCTTTTTGCGCTCTTTTTAAATCTTGCCAAACATTTTTTTTGATCCACCAAATTCCTAAAAACAAAAGCAGAAGAAATACACCTCCTTCACCAATGATCATGAAAATTTTATTGCGAAGTGCATTTTCAGGAAGTGGACTTCCTTCTGATTTTAAATGCTGCAAATAGGCGAATTGCAATCTATACAATTGCCAGCCCCACCAAACCAATTGAAAGACGAGATAAGCAGCCATGAGGTAAAGAACCCCTAACAATCTGCGTTTATTTCGAATGGATTTCATACCACAAAAGTACGTCGGTATGAGCGAAACAGGAGCGAATCTTATCTTGTTTGAAATTTAATTGTTTCTTCGTCTATCATTCGAAAAGTAGATGCAATTTTGCAGTATGGTTAAATTACGCTTCGCGGTTATGCTTTTGTTGATCTTTGCTTGTGTGCAAAGGGCAAATGCGCAGCGCGTGGGTGTGGTTTTAAGTGGTGGTGGTGCTACAGCCATGGCTCATATAGGCTTTTTGCGAGCGTTGGAGGATAACAATGTCCCGATTGATTATATCTGTGGAACGAGTATGGGTGCAGTCATTGCTTCATTTTATGCAGCGGGCTATTCAACACGTCAAATGGATTCGCTTTGTAGAACTCCGGAGTTTGTTATGCTTTCAGAAGGTGAGGAGCTTCCTATAGATATGCAGTTTTATTATCTCAAGCAAGAGCCTTCAGCGTCTATGGTTAGTTTGAAGTATTCGGGCGGTGATAATATCTCTAATACTTTGCCAACGAACTTAATTAATCCTGCACTTATGGATTGGGTGCACATGAAATTGTTGAGTGCAGCCAGTGAGGCTGCACGTCAGAATTTCGATAGTTTGTTTGTTCCGTTTCGCTGTGTTGCCGCAGATGTGAAAGATAAGCGTGAGGTTATTTTCAAATCAGGATCACTGAATGAGGCTATTCGTGCTTCGTGTACCTATCCGTTTTATATCCCTCCGAGAAGAGTCGATGGAAAGCTTCTTTATGACGGTGGTATTTACAATAACTTTCCGATGGATGTCATGTATCGCGATTTCCATCCCGATGTCATATTGGGTTGTAACGTATCTAGCACTCCTGCTGATCCGAAAGAGAACGATCTCATGTCGCAATTGGAGGCGATGATTGTTTCGCAGAAGGAAGCGTTTATTCCTTGTGAAGAGGTTTTTATTGTTCAGCCTAATAGCAGTAACACAGCGACTTTTGAGTTTTCGAATACAATGGCCGCTATTGACTCTGGTTATGTTTCAACCATTCGTTCTATATCAGCAATTAAAAATATTGTTGGAAGGGAAATTTCGAAAGAAGAACTTCGGAAAAAACGCGAAAAGTTTGCCTCGAAATGTGCGCCGCTGGTTGTAGACGAAGTTCGTCTTCAAGGAATTCCAAAAGGTCAAACACAATACGTTCGTGAGATTTTAGGAAGAAAGGAATCTGCTATTCCGTTGAGTGACTTACAACGCACGTATTTTCGAGTTCTTGCAGATGGAAGTATCAAATCTCTTTATCCTAAAATGCATTACAAACCCGAAACGGGTAAATACGTTTTAGACTTGAGCGTTCAACGTGAAAAAGATTTGATTGTCTCTTTTGGAGGGAATTTTAGTTCACGCTCAATTAATACAGGCTTTGTCGGGCTGCGTTATAATTTATTTGGACTGATTAATACCACACTAGAAGCGAATAGCTATTTCGGAAGGTATTATGGGTCTGTGCACGTGAAGGCTCGTTCTAAAATCATTGTCGCTCAAAAGCCCATTGCATTTGAACTTTCCTTCACACAGAATCGTTGGGATTTTTACAAGAGTCTGACAACATTTTTCGAAGATGTGAAGCCATCTTACGTTCTGTTGAATGAGCAATTTGGTGAGGCCAGCTGGATATTGCCAGCAGGTAGAAAGGCTAAGTTTAAAGTAGATGCGATATACACACACCAGTATGATAGTTATTACCAAACGAAAAACTTTTTAAGTATCGATACCGCAGATGTCACGGAATTCAATGCTAAAATGCTTCGATTCAGTTATGTGCGTAGTACGTTGAATCGTGTGCAATATGCTTCTTCAGGATCTCAAATCAGAGTCGTGGGGAAAGCAGTCAGTGGCAATGAATACACTATTCCGGGAAGCACTAGCGATAACAGAGATACGTTGTCCGATGCTCATTCATGGCTTCAAATGCGCGTATACTATGAGAACTACATCATTGATCAACCCCGTTTTTCTTTTGGTGTGAAGTCAGAAATTTTGTGGTCTGGACAAAAAGATTTTCAGAATGAAACAGCCACGTCAATCATGAGCCCAACGCCAAGTTTCTTCCCTGAATTCAACACGTTCTATTTGCCAGTATACAGAGGCACTTCATTTTTCACGATTGGAATTTCACCAGTGTTGCATGTTACGAAGAATTTAGATTTGCGTGCTGATATATACGGCTATCAGCCTTTTCAAGCTACCGCTGTTCCGTCTTCAGATATATATAGAACTTATACTTTAGGCAGCGGAACCTTGGTTTATCATTCTCCAATTGGCCCCGTAAGTTTATCGGCTAATTATTACGAGCAAAAGGAAAAACCTTGGAGTATACTTTTCAACCTAGGTTTTATCATATCGAACCCTTCGGCCCGAAATTAATTTGTCGGGTTGTCCGTACTTTTGCACTAGAATAAGACTTATGAGTAAAATTAAATTTGCTGTCATTGGTGCTGGCCACATTGGTAAGCGTCATGCTGAAATGGTTCAGCGCAATGAACAAACAGAATTGTCTGCGATGTGTGATGTTCGCTCACGCGAAGAATGTGGGGTAGCAGAGGATATTCGATTCTATTCAACGCCCGAAGAAATGCTTCAGAACGAAGAGGTAGATGTTGTTTGTGTATGCACACCAAACGGTCTTCACGCTCAGCATGCTTTATTGGCTCTAAAAGCTGGAAAGCATGTCGTTGTGGAAAAACCTATGGCCTTGAATAAAGCCGATGGCGAAAAAATTATTTTTGAAGCCTTGCGCGCAAACAAACAGGTCTTCTGTGTTATGCAGAATAGATACAGTCCTCCGAGCGTGTGGATGAAAGAGTTGATTCAGTCAGGTGTATTAGGAAAAATATACATGGTGAATATTGATTTGTTCTGGAACAGAGATGATCGCTATTATAAGAAAGGCGGTTGGAAGGGAACCAAAGATTTAGACGGAGGAACCTTGTTCACGCAGTTCTCTCACTTCATAGACATTATGTATTGGTTGTTTGGAGACATCGATAATATTCAAGCGAGACTGCACGATTTTAATCATACCCACTCAACTGAGTTTGAAGACTCAGGAATTGTGATGTTCGATTTGGTTGAAGGAGGAATGGGATCCATCAATTTCTCGACTGCCGTTAACGGAGTAAACTACGAAAGTAGTTTGACTGTAGTTGCTGAAAAGGGAACCGTGAAAATTGGTGGACAATACATGAACGAGGTGGCGTATTGTCAAATTGAAAATTACACCATGCCAGTTTTGGCGGAAGGGAATCCGGCGAACGATTACGGACATTACAAAGGAAGTGCAGCGAATCATGTTTACATCATACAAAATGTTGTTGATGCCATTAGTGGGGTTTCGAACATCACAACGAATGCCTTGGAGGGTTTGAAGGTGGTTGAAATTATCGAACGAATTTATTCGGCGGCTAAAACCAACGGTTAATTCAACCTATGAGATACAGAGTCACTGAACAATTCACGAAGTTTATGCGCGCCGAGTACATTCGAAATGTATTCACGCTTATGGCGGGAACTGTAATTGGACAGGCGCTTGTATTCGTTTTGGCTCCATTCATTACGCGTTTATTTACGCCGGAGGATTTTACATTACTTGAGCAATACACGATGCTTGTTACTGTACTTTCTGTTGTTGTTACAGGAAAGTATGAGTTTGCAATTATGCATCCGAAGGACCAGAACGATGCGCGACATATAGCAGGTTTAGCATTGAAGGTGGCGTTCTACTCGTGCGTAATTCTCTCTATTTTTATTTTGTTCTTCGCCAGAGATATTTCCTATTGGTTAATGAATGAACCCATTGCCATTTACCTTTGGACCTTGCCCATTGTCTTGTTTTTTACCGCGGTGTTCAATGTGTTTAACTATTGGTTCTCACGTTTGAAGAAATATAAGATCGCAGCTAATTCAAAGGTTATTTCTGCGGTGTCTTCAGAGCCCGTGAAAATTGCAACTGGAGTTGGAGCGTGGGGAACGAGCGGTTTAATTTTTTCAACCATTATAGGCTCTGTAGCTGCAGGTGTTTACGCCTTTTGGAAGTTTTTAAAGTCGGAACCTGAAGGGTTGAAAAATCTTTCCAATGAACGTATGAAGGCTTTGGCCTCATTGCATAAAGATTATCCCATGTTCAGTATTTGGGGCAGCGTGTTGAATCGTTTAGCACAATGGGCACACGTTGGAATTTTCACTTTGTATTACGGTTTAGTGGCTGTTGGATTTATGGCCTTGTGTCGAAGAATTTTCATGGCTCCTTTAAACGTAGTTAGTAATTCTTATTCGCAGGTCTTCTTCCAACGGATTTCGGAAATTGAAGATCCGAGAGAATTACGTGCCTTGTATTACAAAGTGCTGGTGCGGTTTTTAGCAGCAGCAGCAGGAATGATTTTCATCGTGCAAATGCTTCCAGGGAATACGATGGGATTTATTTTTGGTGAGGCTTGGGGAAATTCATTCATGTATTTAAAGTATCTCATCTATTGGTTCGCCTTGAATTTTGTTACTTCTTCATTAGCCTTTATTACTTACAGAATAAACATGCAACGTGTAGGTTTATTCCTAGATGCATTGCATTTTGTTCTGGCTATTGTTGCCGTATATCTTGCGCATATTTGGGGAATGAATGAATTGGAAGCCACTAAGTTTTTGGTGATTTCTAAAGTCATTTATTTCTCGTTCAACATTTTGGTTGTCTTGTACTTCTTGGAACGCTATGTACGAAAGAACCACGAACAAGCATGAAAGTAATCTCGCTACTTGTTACAAATTTTAAAAACGACAATCGGGTTTATCGAATGGCGAAAAGTCTTTCGCAGAATGGTTTTCCGACAACCGTTGTGGCATGGAAGAAGGGAGATGTATTGACGAAGGAGAATTTCAATGGAGTGGATGTGAAACGCATAACTGTTCGTTCGGACAGATGGAAGCGTTCAAACATAATCATAGGAGCTATTCAATATTTTGAATTCGCATTTCGTGCGGTTAAAAATTATCGAAGCGCAGACGTTTGGCACTGTAACGATTACGAGGCCTTCCTAATTGGCGTGCTTGCTAAAATCGCTCGTCCAAAACTGAAGCTCGTTTATGATTGTCATGAATTGGAATCGCACCGAAACGGAAAAGGAAGGATTATGCGCTTTGCGATACGTTCAATTGAAAAATTGTTTATTCCTTGGACGGAATTGGTCATTACGGTTAGTCCTTCCATTCAAGAATTTTACAAGAAGAGTTATAACGTGAAAGTCGTCGCTTTGGTTCGTAATCTTCCCAACGAAATGAATGTCACACATTCGAATACGCTGCGTGAAAAGTTGGGGATTTCAAACGAACGAATGGTTTTTCTTTACCAGGGTATGCTTGGAAAGGGAAGAGGTATTGAAGTGTTGATGGAAGCGTTTAAAGCGCGAAAGACACAGGATGCGGCATTGGTATTTATGGGATTCGGTGCGCTGAAAGAATCTATTGAAGCGTGTGCTTCAACCAATGAAAACATATTCTTTGTTCCTGCTGTTTCTTATTCCGAAATACCGTTATATACCGGCAGTGCCGACGTTGGTGTAAACTCAGTAGAACCAACATGCTTAAGCTACGAGTATTCCCTTCCGAATAAATTATTTGAATACATTCAGTCGGAGATTCCAGTTCTTACAAATCCATTGCGCGATTGTGTGGCGCTCGTGAATGAGTTCCAAGTTGGAAGAGTTATTCCTTCGTGGAATAGCGAAACAATTAATGTTGTCGTTAATGAAATGTTGAAGGAAGATTTGAGTATTTATCGATCAAAACTAAAGTCTGCGAAGAAAATTTTGAATTGGGAAGTTGAAGAACAAGTCTTAATTTCAGCCTATAATACTATTCCGTATGCAGATAAACATTGAGCCATCTTCAGCCGCGAATGCTCTTTGGGAAAAGAAGGGTTTTCCGATTTTTCTACGCGAAGCTTATGGTGGTGAGTTGAAGTTGCTGCAATTCAAAGAAGATGTTGAGGTGATCGCTGTTATGTGGGTTTGGGAATCGGGGAAGAAATTTTTTAATAGCCTCATCACACCTCCTTTTCAACCGAATTGTTGGTTGACTTTTTTAAATGAATACGAGAAGCCGGCGACGAAGCGGGCGAAGGAGAAAGATGTTTTAAAGGCTTTGCTTTCTTTTGTTGAAAGTAAAAAATGGAATTATTGGAAGTTCGATTTTCCTGTTGAGTATACCGATTTTCAAGAAGCCATTTGGAGAGGAAATTCGCCTAAGACTAAGTACACTTACAGAATTTTAAATCTGTCAAATTGGGAAGAGAAAGTTGATTCTAAACTTCGGAATAAGTTAAAACGATATAATGATTTTTCTTTCGAAGTTCGTGGGTTTACAGACTCCGAGATTGAATTGTTTATGAACTCGAGTTCCTCGAAAGGAGTTGCGCATGAAAGTTTGTTAGCCAAGTTTAATGTGTTGAACTCATCTTCTGCGTTCACGGTAATTGCGAAAGGTGGAGAATACCAAGCGTTCTGCGTGATTGTAAGCGGTGTGTGTTACTATTTGGTTTCAAGTAATGCGAAGAACGACAATGCCCTTTCAGCATGTGGTGTGAAATTTTGTGTTGAAGAAAGTATTCGCAGAGGTTGTTTTGCTTTCGATTTCGAGGGTTCAATGATCCCAGATGTTGAGTTGTTTTTCCGATCTTTTGGTGGAGAGTTATTGCCTTATTTCTCAATCGAAGGAGGCAATGGAATTTTGTATTCTCTTCGAAAATTATTGAAATAAAAAAACCACCCGAAGGTGGTTTTTTGTCTGGAAAAAAATATTAATTGGCATATTGTGAATAGGTCACTTGGTATTCTTTGTCATCCATGAACCACTCTTTCCCGAGTTCTAACCAAACTTTTGCTTCTGCAGAGTTTCCTTCAGTATAAAGTTTTTCAGAATAGTAGATGATGGCATTTCGTAATAAATCTTTTTGCCCTTTGACTTCAACAGAACATGTTTTGTCGGTCAGTAATTTTTTTGCAGTCTTGTATGCATTCTCAGCTTCTTTCTTTTGCTTCGCTCCTTGAAATGAAACACCGAGCATGATCCAAGCTCCAGCGTCATTCGCATCCCAATCGATTAGATTATCATAAAGCGTTTTACTCTTAGTGAATTTTTGTGCGTCAAGCATAACTTCTGCTTCGCTGACAGCTGTGTTGCGTAATTCTGTAAAATAGTCTTCATGCTCTGCGTAAAACGTTTTGTTTTTGTCTTTGGAAGCATATTTCGAAGCGTACTTGTAACAATCTTTTCCTGCAGTTGGAAATTTTTCTTTGAACTCATCGCGCTTCGACATTTCGAAGTAGCAACGACTCATGAACAAATAAGGAAGAGCATCCTTTTTGGTTTTTTCATTTAGCGTATATTTCTCAGCCTTGTAAAGACATTTTTCGTATTTCTCATCTACGAACATGGCTAATAAATCGGGATAGTCTGATTGAGCAAAACTCTTCAATGAGCCGATTAAAAAAACGAATAACAATAGTTTTTTCATAGGAGTAATTTTTGGGACATAGCCAAATACAATGCCTAAGGTAAGAACAGAATGGATTCGAGCCAAATTAGTCGAGGTAATTGGGTACTTTGTTTGAATGAAATTTATCGGGAAACCTTGCAAAATAAAGCGTTGAACTATCTTATCTTCGCGGCTATTCGAATTGAAAATCATGAAGTTGAAGAACATCTTTTTTGGAGTGGCCTTATTCATTGGTCTGGGCGTTCAAGCTCAAGACTGCACCATTCGCGGTTTTGTGAAGAGCAAGGATAAAGGCGAGCCTATTATGGCGGCCCTGGTTGCCCTTGAAGGAACCACTACAGGTACAAACACAGATGAGAACGGTTATTTTAGTTTAACCAAGTTACAGCCTGGAACTTATTATTTGTTTGTAAAAGTTATCAATTACAACGAATATCGCGATACAATTACGGTGAAGCAAGGACAGCTTGTTTCCACGAATGTTCTCTTGGAGTCGGGGTCGAACATGATGGGTATATTGGAAATCAACGACCGTCGTTCTGAACAAATCAATAACGTGAACATTTCATCTGAAACCCTTCGTCCGAAAGATTTCAAGCGCGTTCCTTCGTTTGGTGGTCAAACAGATATTGTTCAGGTTTTAACGACACTTCCGGGATTTATTTCTACAGGAGACCAAGGAGGTCAGGTCTTTGTGCGCGGAGGAAGTCCGGTACAGAACAAAGTCGTGCTAGATGGAATGATCGTTTACAATCCGTTTCACAGCATTGGATTATTTTCAGTTTTTGATACGGACATTATTTCCAATGCCGATGTATTTACAGGTGGATTCGGGGCTCAATTTGGTGGAAGAATTTCTTCAGTTATTGATATCACAACACGTGATGGCAATAAAAAAGGTCACGATGGAAAGATTGGCTTTAGTCCATTCGGTGGAAAGGTTCAGTTAGAGGGACCATTAAAGAAACTTTCCAAAAACGGAAGTGGAATATCCTACATCCTTAGCGCAAAAAATAGCTACCTCGACAGAACTTCGCCAAAGGTTTATCCTTTCGTGAATGATGGAAATGGACTTCCGTTTAGCTATACCGACCTATACGGAAAACTATCTTTTGGAGGTTCGAATGGAAGTAAGTTCAACCTCTTTGGATTTTCTTTCGACGATAATGTAACGAAGTACCAGGCACTTTCAAATTTAAATTGGAAGAACGTTGGAGCTGGAGGAAATTTTGTTGTTGTTCCAACAAGTTCTCCAGTCTTGATTAATGGAAATTTCGCGTGGAGTAAATACAATATTTTACTTCAAGAAGAATCGGTTCCAGATCGTAAAAGTGGAATTACATCATTTAATTTCGGTTTAGATTTCAATTATAGTGTTGGTAAGGACGCAATAAAGTATGGTGTGGAAGTTGTGGGTTTTTCAACAAATTTCAACACGTTTAATCCACTTGGAGTTCGCATAGACCTTGAGCAAAACACAACTGAATTGAATGGTTTCTTTTCATACAAATACAACAGAAAGCGATTGATTATTGAACCGGGCTTCCGTATTCAATATTACAGCGCACTGTCAGCCGTTTCACCAGAGCCGCGTATCGGCATGAAGTACAAAGCTACCGAGCGATTGCGTCTGAAGACTGCGGCAGGGTTGTACTCACAGAATTTAATGGCAACAAACAGCGACCGTGATGTGGTGAATTTGTTTTACGGATTCTTAGCGAGTCCTGATGAAATTCAAAATACCATGACTATGCCCGATGGCGAAATACGAGATATTGCAAACTCGTTGCAAAAAGCCTCGCACTTGGTTGCTGGATTCGAGTTTGATATAACTGAGGAATTGAATTTGAATGTAGAAGGGTATTACAGAAACTTCAAGCAAGTAACGAATACCAACAGAAACAAGATATTCCCAGATGATGCAGACAATCAGGATAAACCGGAATTGTTGCGTAAAGATTTTATCTTGGAAAGTGGATTTGCGAAAGGAATCGATGTTGTTCTGAAGTACGCCACAAAGCATTCGAATGTGAATGTAGTTTATTCAATTATGAATGTAGATCGTTGGGACGGTTTGCGTTGGTACGATCCTGTATTCGATCGAAGACACAACGTGAACGTGGTAGCTTCTCATTCATGGGGTAAGAACGATTCTTGGGAGGTCAGTGCACGTTGGAATTTAGGAAGCGGTCTTCCATTTACTCAAACACAAGGAGGCTATGAGCCGCCAACTTTGACTGGTGGAATTGCGACGGATTACACGGTTACGAATTCAGGAACCTTGGCCATTCAATATGCTCCTTTGAATGAAGGTAGGTTACCATGGTACCACCGATTAGACGCGAACTTAAGAAAGACTTTTAAGTGGGAGAAGTCTACGTTGGAATTGAACTTCGGATTGACGAATGCCTACAACAGAGCCAATGTGTTTTACATTGATCGTGTTACCTCTAAGCGTGTAGATCAATTGCCATTGCTTCCTTCTGTAGGATTGGAAATGTCGTTCTAATCGTTTCGTTTTCCAACCAAATACACGCCTGCAAATATCAGCAGTGCGAATAGGATCTTCTCTAAGGTTATACTTCCCGTGTGATCTTGATTTCCAATTCCTGCAAATAGAAATGCAAAGACTCCCGCCAATAGGGGCTGTAAATAAATGTATGCGCTTGTTACCGTTGGTGAAACTTTGCTTAATGCATAAATGTTAAGCAGATAGGTAAGGAAGGTAACAGCAACAACAATAAAGGCCAGACTGACCCAATGAAGGAAAGTAAGAGACCCCCAGGCAATGGCGCTAGCATCGGAATAGCCAATGGGTAAAATGAAAAGTAAACCGCTGGCGAAAACCCAAGTGATGGCTGTAATGGGTTTGTATTTTTTCATTAGACGCGGAGCAGTTGTTAAATACAATCCGTAGGATAGAGAATTGATGAGAATGAAGAGATCTCCTTTAAGATAGTCGGCACTCGCTTCGAAAGGAGCGCGCAAAAGAATTATTCCCAAGGCACCAATGGATCCCAATAGAATGCCAGAGGTTGTCATGAGTGAAGGCCATTTCTTTTTTCCAATGAAATACAGAATGGCGACTAAAATGGGGTTCGTGCACATTATAATGGACGCATTCACCGGAGTGGTGAGTGAGAGGCCATTGAAAAAAAATAACTGGTTCGTTGCAACCCCAGTTAATCCACAAAAAAGAAAAAGAGGAAGGTCTCTGAGTTTGGGAAGTTCAAGAAATTTAAACGATACCAAAAAGAACAGCGCAAGTGCACCTGAAACTCTCAAAACTATAAATGCATTCGCTCCTATGGGATTAGGCATGACCCATTTCGCAACAAGGTAGTTAGCGCTGTAGATTAAGGCAACTGCGAACAATGCCAGGTGAGCACCTACATTTTTACTTTGTGCCACAGGGCAGAATTATTTCTTGTGCAGAAACGCTTTCGCGGCAGCCACAACCTTAGGTGCATTTCCAACGAATATCTGATCGTTGAATACCATCACCGGGCGCTTTAAAAAAGTATATTCTTTCAATATATATTTTTTGTAATCCTTTTCGGTCAACTTCTTTTCATTCAATCCGAGTTCACGGTATTTCAATGCTCTGCGACTAAATAGAGCTTCGTAACTTCCTGCAAGTGCGTGCATTTCATTCAACTGTTCTTCCGTGATTGATTCGGTTTTAATGTCTTGAAGTGCTGTTCCTTTTGGAAGAGGACTTAATTCATTGATAATATTTTGACAAGTGCCGCAATTCGCGAGATGGTATATTTTTTTCATGTTGAAAGATTAATGAGGAAATAGAAATGCAATGTTTTTACTGAATAATTTTAGAGCAATCGCAAGAAGAATAATGCCGAACATTTTTTCTAGAATCGCCAATCCGTTGGGTCCTAAAACGCGCTCAATGCGGTTGGTTAGTTTTAGCACAATAAAAATGATAGGCATATTCAGCAGAATAGCGATAACGATGTTAATGCTCTGGTATTCGGCACGAAGAGCAATGAGTGTGGAAATGGTTCCTGCTCCAGCAATAGTCGGAAATGCAAGCGGCATAATTGCCGCAACCTTCGAAGAAGATTCCTTTTGCTTAAAGATTTGAATGCCAAGAATCATTTCCATGGCAATAAAAAACAAGATGAAGGCACCGGCAACTGCGAAGGAGTATACGTCAACGCCGAAGATGCCAAGTATTGATTCTCCCCCGAATAAAAAGAGAAGCATGAGCACCATGGAAACCACAGTGATTAACAGTGGTTGGATTTTCCCAGTTTTCTTTTGCGTGTCGAGAATGATAGGTATGCTGCCAACAATATCAATAACGGCGAACAATACCATGAAACAAGAGCCAATTTCTACCCAATTCATGCTGCGAAATTACACAGCAATGACCGAGAACAAATTACATTTTGGAAATAAAGTTTTCAATAGCTTTTGGAAAGTGAGCAATCTCCAAAGCCCTCACTTTAGCCTCAATTTCCGAAGCGTTGCAATTCTCGACATTGCACTTGGCTTGGAAGAGTATGGCTCCTTTGTCGAACTCCTCATTCACAAGGTGAACGGTTATTCCACTTTCAGATTCCTTTGCATCGTAAACGGCCTCGTGCACGTAATGCCCATACATACCTTTTCCTCCGAACTTTGGAAGCAAGGCGGGATGAATATTTATGATTTTGTCTTCGAAGGCAGTCACAAGATTTTTTGGAACGAGCCAAAGGAATCCTGCAAGAATTATGAGATCAATATTTCTTTTTTGAAGTTCTTGAACAAAGATGTTGGAAGTTTTGAAATTTTCTTTGGTTAGATGGAAAGTGTCAATTCCATTATCTTCTGCAATCTGAAAGACTCCAGCACCTTCATTGTTGCAGGCAATGAGAGAGATTTTGACAGATTTGTTTTTAAAGTGTTGAATAATGTTTGCTGCGTTGCTTCCCGCTCCTGATGCTAAAATGGCAATGTTCATGATTTGGATTTCGAAAGAATGAGTTGGTTTAATTCTTTTTGTACCAGATATTTTATTCGCGGCTGCATGTTCAGTATGGCTTGCAACTCTGAATTAAGTTCTTGACCGCTTAAGGACTTGGCCCTTTGCTCAATGCGTTCGAGTAGAACTCCCGTTTTATTTAATCCAAAAAGTTTGAAAGATGATTTTAATTTATGGGAAATAGAAGTTATTTCATCTAAATTACTTTCTCCCAATGCTACTTTTAGTTCGTTGAAATGCTTCTCGATCTGGTCTAAAAATACAGTCGTCATTCGTATGATTTGATCTGTACTTCCATTCATTAAATCATTTAAATTATCAAGCGAAATATTCTCTATTTCCTCACTATCTTTTTGGTAGTTTTTATCTGTTAAAAAGAGAATTTTCTCTTTGAGGAATTCAGGATTGTAGGGCTTGGTGATATATTCATTCATGCCAGCTTGCCAACACTTTTCTTTTTCGCTTTCAAGTGCATTGGCTGTAAGCGCGATAATTGGAACGTTTGATTTCAATTCTTTTCGAATAGCAATTGAAGCCGCAACACCATCCATAACGGGCATTTGAATGTCCATAAGGATAAGGTCGATGTTTTTAGTTTTGATTGCATCCACAGCCTCTTGTCCATTTTCAGCAATGTAAATATTGGCATTCCACTTCTTCAGGATTGTTACCGCTAGGAACCTGTTCAGCTCATTGTCTTCTACGATTAAAATATCCTTTCCGAACAAATTTGTTTGAACTTTTGCTTCGTTTTTCGTCTGTTCAGAAGCTTCAGGCATCGAAAGACAAAACTCAAAACGTGATCCTACATTTTTTTCGCTACTAACTTTTATTTCTCCACCCAAGAGTTCAGCGATTGATTTGGAAATGGCAAGTCCAAGACCTGTTCCGCCGAATCTTCGGGTGATGGTGTTGTCTTCTTGTGAGAAAAATTCGAAAATTGTCTTAAGTTTTTCTTGATCAATCCCAATTCCGGTATCGGTTACAATGAAGCAGAATTCATTGGATTTCTCTTTTTTCTTAAATGTTATTTTCAAGCATACTTTTCCCTTGTCGGTGAATTTTATGGCATTTGAAATCAGATTGTTTAAAATTTGTCCCAAGCGCGTTGGATCTCCAAATACCCATTTGGGCATGTTGTCCGGGTAGTCAATACTAAATGCTATACCTTTCTCGTCGGTTTTTAGTAAGTAGCTGGTGTATAATGGATCGATAATCGATTGAATGTCGAAGGGAATGAATTCTGCTGAGAATTTTCCGCTTTCCAACTTCGACATGTCTAGAATATCATTCACAATAACCATTAAACTCTTTGAAGAGGATTGAATGGCTTTTACATATTGTTTCTGTGTTTCAGAAATTTCAGTATCGGCTAAAATACCCGACATGCCTGAAATGGCGTTTATGGGAGTACGAATTTCGTGAGAGATATTCGCAAGAAAGAGCTTTCGGGTTTCTAGGGATTGTTCCGCGTTTTGACGGGCTTCTTCCAATTGTTTTTCAAATTCTTTTCGCTCCTTAACCGTATTGGTCAAAATTTCACCAATTCGCAAAATGTCATCGTCGTTAATTTCTTGTTCCGGGCTAATGGTACGAATAGCATCTTTGATGTTGTTAATGAGTGAGCGCTGGCGGGCAGCTTCCTCGAACAATTTTGCGTTTTTCTCGAAAAGCTCTTCTCCACTTAACTTCATTGCGCGATCTACCAACTCTCTGTTGCTATCGTATAGCTGATAGCTTTGGTTAATGCTTTTCAAGAAATTGAAAAGATGCTCAGGGATTTCCTCTTGCAATCCCAAGTATTTCTTTACTTGGCGTTTAAGAAGAGGATGGAGGGAATCAAACGTCATACTCTCTCTTTCAACGTCGTTATGGTCATGGTTTGGTTGTGTAAAGAATTGACGCCATCGGTAGATGGGCAAATTTCTCCGTTGCTATAGAATCCACAAAAAGTTGATTCGTCATTGTAAGTGTCTGCAACAGCTTCAATCTCTTCTTCGGTTCGGTTTTGCATAACCAACTTTCTGCCCACACAAGAAACCATGATTGTTAGATCTGGATTTTCATTTTCGTGAATTCGGCTTTTCAATGCGGCATTGCTCGCGCTGTCAATAACGCGGTCAAAGTTTGCCATCATGAATTGAACCTTCGATCCAACGGGAACATTTCCTGCGAAGACCATGCTTTGATTTTCTTCATTGATAGAAAGAATGGTTCGAACGAGTTTTGTGCCGTCGGGCTTCAAAATACAAATTGGAAACAGCAGCGCTGCACCAGGCAGTTCATTCGCTCGGTCACCTAAATATTTTTTATAAAGTTCGAGTGCGTTGGTATCGTCAAGATCATAAAGCACGTTCTCTTCGGCTTTAGTAACCAGACGCAATGGACCAAACAAATCCCAACCGTCGTTGGAACCATACCCAACTTCGATAGCATTTCCGTACACGCCGATAGCCACTACTAAGTTCTCAGAAACGGTGTTGTTCAGTCCCATCATAGTTTTAGAGAAACGCGCCGAGTCGCCAGCTAATCCACCAGTTACTGCGATGTGTTTGGGAAGATTTTTCGAAATTCCTGCGACGAGGTGATCACCGTTCATGTGTCCACCCTCAGAAAACAAAAGAATATGCTTAAGGTCATCTTGCAATAAATCTTTTGTGATTTCCATGCCTATGAGCTCTGCATCTTTGCCAGCTGTGTTTTCTTTGGTTGAAATACGAATGGGTGTATTTTCAAAATATATGGCGGTAGCTGAAGCTGAATTCTCGAACATTTCATTTCCATGGATTTCCCCGGAAGTGCTAACAAGGACGATGTCTGATTGCGGATACGCCACACTTAATGACTCGTAATATTTACAATTATCGATGACATCAATCCCCGCGAAAACCAGAACAAGCTGGGCATTTTTGAGTTGAATGTTAGAAATATCCCAATCTTCATTGACGGTCCATTGTAATTGCTCTGTTTTCATAGTATTGGCTGGAAAAGGATTTCGAATATACGAATTAATAGCGAGGTTTATTATTGACACAAGTCAGTCGCCGAACTGACAAGTGATTTCTCCTATCTTTACATTCGAATTTTACAAACAAAAGTTAAGCGGTTTATGTCAATTTCAGTCAGTCAAGTAGTCAAGATGTTCGGCACTCAAACCGCTCTCAATGGCGTTTCTTTCGAAGCGAAAAAAGGAGAGGTCATCGGGTTCTTAGGTCCGAACGGAGCAGGAAAAAGTACCATGATGAAAATTATTACGGGTTATATTCCTTGTAATTCAGGGAAAGTTTCTGTGTGTGGATTCGATGTGAATGAAAAGCCATTGGAAGTGAAAAAGCGTGTTGGCTATTTACCGGAACACAATCCGCTTTACACCGATATGTATGTTCGTGAGTATTTGACATTTGCGGGTAGCCTTCACGGGGTAAAGAATTTGAAGAACAGGGTGGAAGAGGTTATAGCACTGGTTGGACTTACTCCTGAAGCACACAAGCCTATTCAACAATTGTCGAAGGGTTACCGCCAGCGTGTTGGATTGGCACAAGCCATTATTCATGATCCAGAAGTTCTTATTCTCGATGAGCCAACGAGTGGTTTAGATCCAAACCAGATTGCAGATATTCGTGAGATTATTATTCAAATGGGAAAGGAAAAGACCGTTTTACTTTCCACCCACATCATGCAAGAAGTAGAGGCTATGTGTTCCCGTGTGGTCATCATCAGTAAAGGAAATGTCGTAGCGAATGCGCCAGTGAATGAGTTGACTGCCTCAGATCAAAAGTTAGAACAAGTATTTAAAGAACTCACAACGAAATGATGGAAGCGAGTTTAAGTGGGGTAGTGAAGATTATTCTATGGCTGCTGTTTCTATCAGCGGCTTTTCGTTTTTTTATTCGACTAACTGCTTCTTACGCAGTGAATAAAGTAAATGAAGAAGTAAAAAGAAATCAACGGGCGGAGAGTAATTCTCAAAAAACGAAGAGCAATGCTTCGCGAGGAAATAAAACTCCCGACAGTGAATATGTAGATTTTGTTGAAATTAAAGATCAAGATTAAATGAACAAATTTTTGAAGTTGTCTTGGCCACATGCAGTGGCAATTCTTTCACTTGTAATTCTTTCGAGTGTTTATTTCTCCCCACTTTGGCAGGGCTATGACCTAGACCAGCATGATATAGTGCAATGGAGAGGTATGTCGCAAGAGCTTTCGAACTATCGCGAATTGCACAACGAAGAAGCCTTGTGGTCGAACTCCATGTTCGGAGGAATGCCCGCTTACCAAGTTTCTACAGAACACAACGCTAACTTGCTTCGTCCAATTTTACTAACCCTTCGCCTAGGTTTACCAGGAGCAATTGGAACCTTGTTCTTGTGCTTCTTGGGTTATTACATTCTTGGTTTGTGCCTTCGATTGGGTCCTTGGTACAGTTTGGTAGGCGCTGTTGCTTTCGGTTTCGCAACCATTAATATTTTATATCTGGGTGCAGGACACACAGGTAAAGTTACTTCGATTGCATTCTTGGCACCAGCGCTTGGTGGATTCATTCTAGCGTTCAGAGGAAGAGCTTATTTAGGCGGAGCCATCTTTATGCTTTTCTTGGGATTGAACATTGCTGCGAATCACCTGCAGATGACTTACTACTTGGCATTCTTGCTTGTGGCTGTTGCTATAGGAGAATCAATTCGTTTAGTGCTTGCGAAACAATTCAAAGCGTTGGGTATGTCGTTGGCCGTGTTAGCCGTTGCTAGCGTTGTTGCCGTCCTTCCGAGTGCAAGTAATTTAATGACCACCTACGAGTATAGCAAGTTTACCACTCGCGGAAGTTCAGACCTTACCTTGAAACCAAAAGTTAGATCGAATACCGAACAGGAAGGTTTGAGCAGTTCTTATATTCTCGATTACAATTTTGCTTCTGGAGAGCAATGGTCTATGATCATTCCAAATGCAAAAGGAGGAGCGTCAGAATACATTGGGAAGAATAATAGAGAAGCAGTTGCCGCGGCGGGCAAGAATAACAAGGATGTAAATATTACAGAAATAAAGAATGCCATTCTGACCAGTTCAAACAGCTACTGGGGTGCACAGAACTCAACCGGTGGAGCCTTCTATTTTGGTGCTGCTATTATGACGTTGTTCATTCTTGCATTTGTTGGATTGAAGGACGGAATCAAATGGCCGATCTTGGTTATTACTCTTCTTGCACTTGGTTTGTGCTTGAAGGAAATGGGTGGATTGAACTCGTTGTTCATTGAAAAGGTTCCGATGTACAACAAGTTTCGCGATTCGAAAATGATCTTGGTTCTTATTCAAGTCATGGCAGCGGCCATGGGCATGATGTTCTTGAAAAAGTTAGTGGAAGGAGAGGTTGCTTGGGGAAAGAACGGTAAGAAAATTCTTACCGGTGCCGTTGCGGTTTTCGTAATTGTAATGATGTACTTGTATGTAAGTCCAAGTTCAACAGGTCCATTGCTGAGTTCGCAAGAGCAAGAACAATTCGACGAAATGTCTAAGGGCGGTCCGAAAGAACAAGTGGCTATGATGGAGAAATACGCCGGTGCTTTGGAAGATGTGCGTGCTGAAATTTTCAAGGCAGATGCAAAACGCTCTTTGTTCTTTGTAGTGATTGTTTCAGGGGCTGTACTTGCATTGATATACGTTCAGAACAAAACGTTGAAAATGGCGGTGCTTCCTGTAATTGGAATACTTGCGTTGTTCGACGGCTTCAGTGTTTCAAGACGTTATTTGAATCTTGAAAAAGAAAAAGGAGCCTACAAAAAGTTTGTAGCCTTGGAGGCAAAAGAAATTCCAGTAAAAGCGAATGCCGCAGATTTCTCGATTCTCGATATTGAAAAATCTTCTGTTGCAGATTTCGACAATAAGTCGAACGCGTTGGAACAAGCATTAAAGAATTCTGGAATTTATGATCATGTGAAATCGAAAGATGCGTTGAAGGAAGTCGCCAATTTCGGTACGCTTCAATTGAATTCAGATTTCCGTGTTGCTCGTATTGGCAATCCGTTCAGCGATGCCGAGACTTCATTCTTCCACAAGAGTATTGGCGGATACCACGGCGCGAAGTTGAAGCGTTATCAAGAAATTATCGACTTCCATTTAGCTGAAGAATTGGACAGTGCTTTAGCGTATTTGCAAGCCGGTACATTCGATTCGTTGGGTGGAACCCTCACCGTTTTAAACATGTTGAACACCAAGTACTATATCGGTAATCCAGAGCAACCGGCCCTTCCCAACAAATTTGCCTTGGGCAATGCTTGGTTCGTTTCTAGAGTGAATACCACGAACAACAGTGATGAAGAAATTGTTGCGTTGGGTGAAATTGATCCAAAGGTAGAAGCTACAACACAAGCAGCTTTCGGAACACAATTCCATGCACCACAGAATGCTGTGGACAGCACCGCTTCCGTTCGCCTGTTGGCTTATGAGACGAAAGTGTTGCGTTACGAAGTGAACAACACTTCTGCCGAAGCACAACCTGTTGTGTTCAGTGAAATCTACTATCCGCAAGGATGGGTTTGCAGAATAGATGGAAATGAAGTTGAAACCGCTCGTGTGAACTACGTCCTACGCGGAGCAATGGTTCCAGCTGGAACACACACCGTTGAATGGTCTTTCGAGCCGAAGATTTGGGAGAAAGGAACAACAATCTCTTACGCAGGTTCTGCATTGCTATTCGCATTGCTTGCCTTCGCAGGATTCATGGTGTACAAGGAAGAGAAAAAGGCCTGATTACAAAACGGGCTTCTCGTGATGCGTGAGGTTCTGAACCAATAGCGCAACGTTGGAAGCAAGTATAAGTGGAAGAATGACTGTGACCATCCATCCGTAAGGAAAGTGAGTCGCTGCATAATTCGGTTGAGTCAATCCCAACCATTGTGAATCGCTAGGTACACTTCCCAACACCAAAATGTATTGCCAAACAATAGAGGCAATTCCAACAACATTGAACAATGAAAAAGCAAGTTTATACTTGCTTTTTTTCTTGGGGAAAATAGGCATGCACATCAAGGCGAATACACCAAACGCAATGTCGAAATTCATTCTGTAAAAAGTCATTTCCCAAGGGGTTTGCTTCCACGTTGCTAAAATGTAAAACATAGAAGCGACTGGAATTCTAAGGTATTGAAGACTGTATAACCAAGATGGACGCAGTGATCTTAAGAATCGTGCTCCACGCGGCGTAAAGGCCAATAACAAAATAAGCACGGAAGAAAAAATGATTGGAAACAACAAATGTCCTGTTCCGGTTTTCTTGTCCATGAACCAGCGATTCAACGCGAGTGTCGCTTGAAAAATAGACCAGCCCAAAAGTGCCAAGGCAAACGTATGTGCACGTTGTTGCGCACGGAAGTGACCACGAACGAATGCATAGGTCATCATTACTCCTGCAAGTAGAGTGAGTATGCAAGTGACAATGACTAACGAAAAGGGTATGTTTTCAATCATGATTATGAAAGTATTTTCGAGTGCAAGGTAGGTTCAAATTCACAAGTTGTTCGACGGCCAATGCGGTGTCTGATTTTCGCTATAAAATTATAAATCCCATTCAACAACAAAAGCGGACAAATGAAAGTCAAAACCAAAAGAAACGAAAGGGGAGGTTTTACTTCAAAAAATAAACGACGCAGAGCCAATCCTTTGTGGAATTTGTTTCCATCTACAACCAAAATAATACCCGAGAGCGAAGCTCTTTCTTCAGCAGATAAAAACGATTCAGCGGTTTTTCCCTTCAGTCCAGAAAAAAATAAATCTGAGCGTTTTGAATGTCTATGAATGCGTTGTACCCAACGGTTGCAGAAGAGGCAATCGCTATCGAAAAAAAGTATCTTTTTGGGGTCTAACATTCTTGAGGAATTAAACAAAGTTAACCTTGAAGTGTCTTTACCTTTGCAAATCTCTTGCGAATTATGGTAAACTGCTGTGTGTTTGGTGAACGAAAGAAGGTACGATGGTCACTTGGCTCTTCTGAGCTCAGTTATACCGTTACGGATAAATTCGTAGATGTTCCATCGGAAACTTGGGATGCGCTGAATCACGAAAACAATATTTTTCTTTCCTCTTCATACCTCTCTGCCCTTTCGAAATCTTGGGAAGGCAATTTGTTTTACATCTTGTTTTTCAAAGATGAAAGCCCAATTGGTATCGCTGTGTTGCAATACACCTACTTCGTTTCGGGTGAATTGAAGTCGCACGTAGACGTGGAAGGAGGAGCAGGGTTTGTTGCACGTGTCTTCGGAAGACAGTCGAGACAATATCCGTTGGTGGTTTGTGGAAGTCCTTTCTGTACCGGTCCGCACGGTTATATTTTTCAAAAGGAAATTCAGGTGGAAGAGGCTACAACGGCATTGTGCTATGCGCTTACCGACGTGATTCATTTTTTACGAAAGAGCAACAGAGATACCCAAGCGGTTGTGGTAAAGGATTTTTATCCGAAAGATTACAATGCTTTGAATGAATTGAAAGGATGTGGTTTTCACACCTTTGCGGTTGATCACCATTTGAAAATGCCGTTGGATAAAGGGTGGAATACGTTTGAAGATTATTTGAACGCGTTGAACACGAAGTTCAGAACGAAGGCGAAAGCGGCGTTGAAGAAAGCCGAAAATCTAGAAACTCGAATCTGGGAAGCTTCAGACTTATTGGCGAATACAAACCTGGTTCAAGCGCTTTATCGTAATGTCTATGACCGTGCGGAATTCGCTATGGAACCGTTGACTGTCGATTTTTTAGTTGAATTGAAGAACGTCTTGAAAGACAAGATGCTCATTCAGGCTTATTATGTTTCGAATGAATTGGTCGGATATCAAATCGGTCTTATCAATAGTACCGAATTGGAAGCCTTCTTGGTTGGAGTAGATTATGACGCGAATGCGCAATACGGTATGTATTCAAACATGCTACTGACGTTTGTGAATTGGGGAATTGAAAACAAGTGCGAGGAGATTGCATTTGGAAGGACTGCGGGTGAAATTAAATCTACCTTCGGTGCAGTTCCTGTTGAAATGCGCATTGCCTTGCGTCATCCCGGAAGACTTCGAAACGCCCTACTGAAATTGTTCTTCACGAAAGTTCATCCTGGAAATGAACCTCAACGTTTTCCCTTCAAACAAGAGTGGCAAAACGAACTCGATAAAAAACAAAGGGAATGGAATTCCCAATACAATGGCTAATTCAACAAACAAGGAACGTTGGATCCTAGTGGCGTTGGCAGCCATTCAGTTTACCAATATCGTAGACTTCATGATTATGATGCCCATGGGCGATATCTTGAAGCGGGACTTGGGAGTTGGTCCAGCGGGTTTTGGATGGCTAGTCAGTTCCTATGGTTTAGCTGCCGGAGTTACTTCTTTTCTCGGTGTGTTTTATCTAGACAATCTTCCAAGAAAGAAAGCACTCTTATTCGCCTATCTAGGTTTCATGCTTGGAACAGTGAGTAGCGCGTTGGTGCCAACGACCGACAACAATGAATTGAATTATTATTTGTTCGTTGGGACAAGAATTTTGACAGGAGTTACAGGCGGATTATTGGGCGGACTGGTCATGTCCATTGTTGCAGATGTTTTCCCAATGGAACGAAGAGGAAAGGCGGTGGCTGCAGTGACGCTGGCGTTCTCGTTGGCTTCTATTTTAGGCGTTCCAATGGCCTTGACCATGGTCGATTTTTTCGATGGAAATTGGCACGTGCCGTTCTACATGGTGAGTGCGCTGAGTCTTCCGTTTTGGTTCATGGCTTGGAAAACGTTGCCACCGTTGCGCGATCACTTGGAACGCAGAACCCACAAGTTTCAACCCATGGAAACCTTCAAGGCTTCCTTCTCAAATGTGGCACAGCGAAACGCATTGCTGTTTACGGTTTTGCTGGTGTTGGGACAGTTCACCATTATTTCGTTCTTAACTCCATACATGATTTCAAACGTGAAATTGGAACAACACGAAGTGAAGTACATTTATTTGGTGGGTGGATTCTGCACGGTAATTAGCAGCATGCTCATTGGAAGAGCGGTAGATAAAATTGGAAGGTTCAAGGTGTTCGGATTTTTCGCTTTGCTTTCTTTGATTCCAATTTTCATTAATACGAATTTACCTGAAACCGATTTGTGGATTGTCTTAACCATAGCCGGATTTTTCTTCGTAATGGTAACTGGAAGAATGATTCCGGCGAACACCATTGTAAGTGGTGTAGTGAATCCCAAGCACAGAGCCGGGTTCATGAGTTTGAACTCTGCTGCACAAAGCACGGCATCTGGAATTAGCGCTGCCTTGGCAGGAAGCATCATTACGCAAGCCAATGCCAATGCACCTTTGCAGAATTATCACATCGTTGGATACGTGGCTATGAGCTTCACACTTGTGGCTTTCTTTGTGATGCTTCGTTTGAAAAACTTGGCGAAAAAAGTAGAAGAAAACAATTAAATTCGCGACTATGAGATTGGTTGAAACAATTCCCCACCCGAAAATTCGCATTGCAGTACATGCTTACAATGGCAAGTGGATTGTAGAATTCGAGGCTGCGGCGTATCGTCAAGCCATTAAGATAGATCAAGAGGCTGTGAAGTCCATTGAGGAAGTAAGAGCGTTAGTTAACACAGAATTTATTACCGAAATTGAAAATCAATTTCAAAATTTACATAAAGCATGGAGCATCAACTTTCAGAAAACAAGGCAGTGAAAAAGCCGTTCGCGTTTAACTTAATTTTAGTCATTCTTTTTGCTGGAACTTTCGTGGCCTTAATGGTCATGTGGAATAAGTTGAACACCGCCATGGAACTAGCTGAAAAGTCCAAGGTGGTAGATACCATTAGCCCAGGGCAGATGAAGATTGCTTATGTGAATTTAGATTCATTGAACGCGCAGTACTTGTTTATTTCAGAAAAGTCAGCAGAATTAGAAAAAAGTGCAACCGCAGCTGAGACGAAAGTAAAAGCCGAAGCTGCAAAACGTCAGAAAGAAGTGGACGAGTTGGTAGCCTATGCTCAAAGAGGAAATCTTCCAAAAGACGAGCAAGCAACGGTTCAAAATAGATTGAGTCAGTTGGAAGGGGAATTGGCCCAAATTCAGCAACAAGAAGAGCAAATGCTTATGCAAAGCGAAGCTGCCCTTCAAGAAGATTTAAGAAAGAAGTTGGAAGTGTATACTGCGAATTACGCGAAAGCAAACGGATGGGATTACATCTTCTCTTACCAAAGCACGGCACCGCTTATTTTATTTGCGAATCCAATCTACGATTTGACCAGTGAAATTGTGAAAGGACTGAACGCAGAATACGAATCAGAAAAGCAAGGAAAGTAATGACAATCGCTGAAAGGAAATACGCCGAGAACATCGCCGAATATGTCATCTACATGTGGCAGATGCAAGACTTGCTTCGTGCGGTGAACATGGATGTTGAATCGCTCGACGGATTCTTGAGATCGTTTCTTCCCACCGAAGAAAAAATTCAAGAAGAGAAAATGTGGTTCGCTGCATTGGCGAAAAGTATGAAGCGAAGCAGTGCGGAAGAAAAAGGAAACGTAGAAGAATTGCAAGAGGTTATTTCTGAATTGAATTTGCTTCACACCACATTGAATACACTTCTTCGCGATGATGAATACATTGCGGCGAATGAACGCGCAAAGGATAATCTAGATGCTTACCGTGAGCGAACAAATGGAAAAGCCTTAAGCGATGTTGAGGCGTATCTAACAGCTTTGTACGGATTGATGATGTTGCGTTTGCGCAAGCAAGAAATTTCAGAAGAGACAGTGCAAGCCATGAAGACGTTTTCAGACGTGATGGCTTTGTTGGCGCTTCAATACAACAAAATGAAAAAAGGAGAATCTGTTCAGCACTTGAACTAATCGAAGACAATGGTCACTGGGCCATCGTTCACCAACTCAACATTCATATCGGCACCAAAGATTCCCGTCTCAACTTTTGAGATTCTCTTCTTCATTTCAGTAATGAAAAACTCATAGAGCGGAATGGCTTGTTCAGGACGAGCGGCTTCAATGAAGCTCGGACGATTTCCTTTCTTTGTGTCGGCATATAATGTGAATTGACTCACAAGCAATGCACTTCCATTTACATCTAAAACACTCTTGTTCATCTTGCCTTCTTCGTCGGAGAAGATGCGCAACTTCACAATTTTTTCCAGTGTAGGAAGAACACTTTCTTCGGTGTCGTTGGATGAAAATCCAATGAGCAAAAGCATGCCGTGATTAATGCTTCCAACAATTTTGGAATCTACTTTCACAGAAGCGCTTGAGACACGTTGAAGAACAATTTTCATGTTGAAGGTTATTCAGGTTTTACAATTCCACTTTCAAAAAGAAACACGTCGGTTGTTTCAGAATTTCGAACCAACATCCAACCTTTTTCTTTGTTAAACTTTACAATGTCGAGATGTCCGAATTTACTTCTGTCCCAACGCGTAGTATCTTTTCCATGAAGAAGAATGGTAGGAAAAACAGTTTTGTTGTATTCCGAAATGAGCCATCTTCTTCTTTCGTAATGCGGAATGTAGGTGGAAGGGAAATCGACTTGAAGGCACTGACAGCCGTAGGTTACGGGCTGTTCAGGAGTGTCTCCGGTAACAGCAACAAGCAGCGAAGGATTTTCGCCGAAAGCTTTCATTTCGGAACATTGTTTTTTCAAATCGTCAATGCGTACCACATGCACATACCAGGCTTTCTCTTTGTCAATGGCGTTTTCCAGCAACGGCGAATAACAAAATAATTTTACTCCGAAGGAAATGAATGCGAGGGTGAGAGCAATTCGATTGAATTTCTTTTTCTTTTTTGTTGAAAGGAAAGAATAAACGTAGAGCGAAATGAAAACAAATACGAAGGGAATAGCTAGGAAAAATCTTCCGCCTGAGAAGAAAAGAGAGTAGCCGCTTTCCTTTGTTTTTTCCATGAAGAAGGAACCCACAATAGCCAAGAGAATGAAGGTAACGGCCCAGGCTTCGACATGCTTTTTCTTCTTCCACAAAAAATAAATGGCAAGTGGAAACAAGAGCAAACTTATAAATCCGAAGCGCCAGAAAAACGGTGAGACTTGATCGAAATAATTGTTGAAGCGCAAGAGAGTTTCAATGAAACTGTTCCAACTGAGTTTTACGCTAGGTGCCACGTGAATAAGCAGTTCCGGATGTTCTTGGTAGAACACATGGTTGAGGTAAAAGGGTACAAGTCCAACAATAAATCCCATTCCAAAAAAGAGGGCTGCACGCGTTAAGAATTTCTGGTTCCAATGAATACTTGGAATAATGAGAGGAAGAAGCAATGCACTGTTCAAATTTCCATAGAGCCCTAAACCAATGAAAAGTCCGGCGAATACAAGTGCGAGATTGTTTCGGAAATATTTCCAACAGAAAATTCCAAGACTCACAAAAAAGATTCCGCCAACGAATCCGCGAGGAATAGCTGTAAGCAAGCTGTATTCGAGCGGAAGCAATAGGCAAACAAGTAAAGGAATGAGTGCGGTTTGTGTGTTCGTTTTTCGTTTGAAGTAAATGGCCAAAAGGAAAAACGGAATGGTGGAAAGTAGAATCGTGACCAACGGAAGCGCCGCGTAAACGGGCATCCCGAATTTCATGAATGGCACGGCTAGCAAGGGTTCTATGTTGGGGCCGTAGCTTTGTCCGTAGAAGCACGGTCCGTGAAAAACACCGTTCGAAAGATCAGTAGCCACTTGCCAAAGAAGTGTTTGATCGCTGTCTGTGTATTGAATGGAAAAGAAGAAATACACCAGCAATTTTTCCAACAGCACCATTGCCGAAAGCACATAAAAGAGTCTGTTGAATTGCTGTTGATTCATGGTTAAATGTCCACAAAGGATGAATGCTTGCACAAGTTATTATATTTTCGTGAGGAATGTCGAAACTGGAAAATGATATTTCTTTTTTGAAGGGTGTTGGACCTGCGCGCGCCGACCTTTTTCGCATGGAATTGGGTATTCGCACGTGGGAAGATTTGCTCATGCATTATCCGTTTCGATACGTAGACAAGAGTCAGTTTCAGAAAGTTCGAGATGTAAAGTCAGATGCGGTAGCTGTGCAATTGCAGGGAACCATTGTTCGCTTGTCTGAATTAGGCGAAGGGCGGGCTAAGCGATTGGTCGGCGTGTTTCAAGACGAGACGGGTACGATGGAGTTGGTTTGGTTCAAAGGCGCACGTTGGTTGAAGAGCAGTTTGCCGGTGAACAAACCGTGTTTGGTGTATGGAAAACCAACCGAGTTCAAAGGGAAGTTCAACATAGCTCATCCGGAAGTGGAAGAGATGGAATCTTCGCGAATGGCCGCTGGCGTGGGGTTGAAGCCTGTTTACAGCACAACAGAGAAGATGACGAATAAGGGCTTGAACAGCAACGTTATTGGAAAATTAACGCTGCAGTTATGCGAGGAAGTTCGACATGAAATTCCGGAAGTGTTGCCGCAGGAATTGATTCAACAATACAAATTAATTTCTCGCGCGGAAGCGTTGGTGCAGTTGCATGCGCCCGCGAATGCAGAGAAGTTGGAGCAGGCGAGAAGAAGATTGAAGTTTGAAGAATTGTTTTTCCTTCAATTGCAATTATTACAAACGAAGTTGGCGGGTACGGTAGAGCAGAGGGGAGTGGTTTTCGAGAAGGTGGGAGAGCTCTTCAATTCGTTTTATAAAAAGCATTTGCCGTTTGAATTAACGGGAGCGCAGAAGCGTGTGGTGAAAGAGATTCGCACCGATGTCATGAAGGGCTTTCACATGAACCGATTGGTTCAGGGCGATGTAGGAAGTGGGAAGACCATTGTGGCATTAATGGCTGTTTTGCTAGCCATAGACAATGGGTTTCAGGCTTGTTTGATGGCGCCAACAGAGATCTTAGCGAATCAGCATTTTGAAGGAATCTCTGAATTGCTCGAGCCGTTAGGTGTTCGGGTTGAATTGCTCACGGGATCGGTAAAGAAAAAAAATCGTGTGCAGTTGTTGGAAGATTTGAAGAGTGGTGAATTGAAGTTCATCATAGGCACGCACGCGCTCATTGAACCTGTGGTTGAATTTGCGAATTTGGGATTGGTGGTCATTGATGAGCAACATCGTTTCGGCGTTGCGCAACGCGCGGCGTTATGGAAGAAGGCAGCCTTGCCTCCGCATATTTTGGTTATGACTGCAACGCCGATTCCGCGCACGTTGGCCATGACGGTATATGGCGATTTAGATGTGAGTATTATTGATGAGCTTCCTCCGGGAAGAAAGCCGGTGAATACGCAGTGGCACACCGATGCTTATCGGTTGATGTTGTTTGAATTCATTCGTCAGGAAATAGCCTTGGGCCGTCAGGTCTATGTGGTTTATCCGATGATTGAAGAGAGCGAGAAGATGGACTACAAAGATTTGTTCGACGGATACGAAAGTATGTCGCGTGCGTTTCCATCGCCGAAGTATTTCATTTCCATTGTTCATGGAAGAATGAAAGCTGAAGATCGCGATTTCGAGATGAAGCAATTCATTGAGAAGAAGACGCAGATTATGGTGGCTACTACGGTTATTGAAGTAGGAGTGAATGTGCCGAATGCGAGTGTCATGGTCATAGAGAGCGCCGAGCGTTTTGGCTTGTCGCAATTACATCAGTTACGCGGTAGGGTAGGTCGTGGAGCCGATCAGAGTTATTGTGTTCTCATGACGGGACATAAGCTCAGCGACGACACGAAGTTGCGCATGGAGACGATGGTTCGTACAACCGACGGATTTGAAATAGCGGAAGTCGATTTACGCTTACGCGGCCCTGGCGATTTAGCGGGCACAGCGCAGAGCGGTGTTTTGCAATTGCGCATTGCGGATATGGTTAAGGATCAGCAGATGATGGCAGCCGCGCGCAACATTGCTAACGAATGGCTTTCCGAAGATCCGCAGTTGACCAGTGATAAGAACGCTCCTATTCGTGAGGAGTTGTTGCGATTGAAGCGGAAGAAGAGTGATTGGAGTGGGATTTCTTAACGCAACGAAGTTGCGATGACCACTTCGTGGATGACACACTTCGTGTGATGACCACTGTGTGGATGACCACTGTGTGGATGACCGTTCCGGAAGACACTCTGTGATGACCTTCTTCGAAGGATGACACTTCGTGATGACCGCTTCGCGGATAATACCAGCAACGAAGTTCCAACAACGCAGTTCTCATGACGAAGTAGGAATTATGCAATAGGAATAAAACCGAAGGTTTTCCCATAACGAAGTTCCTGCGCATAAACCCGCATAACCGTTTCTTGAAATTCCGCTCTTGCGGAAATAGGTTTGCTACTAAAAAACAAAACCGCCGGTGTGAAAATCAGGGACCGGCGGCATACTGTAGCAAAATTAAAACAGAATGGAAGAATTTAGAAATATTTTGGAAAGAAATTATGTCAAGGCGGTGTCCGTTGAAAGGCTAAAAACCTATGTAGATGCGGCGGACTGCAATATTTTGAATGGAATAAAATTGTATCAGAAGAACATTAATTTGTCGAGTACTTGTCTGAGATATATTTCCATTTTTGAAGTGGCTTTTCGAAATGAGGTTGATCGTTTTTACAAAGAGAAATTCAATAGTCAGGATTGGATTGGCCTCTTTCCGAAGGAAATGATGCGAAACAGCAGTACCAAAGGAATAGAGAAAATGACTCTTGGTTTTTGGGTACACCTTTTTGCACCGAAGCAATTTCGACAGGGCGGTCAGTGTCTGCACCATATTTACTTGTATCGGCCCAAGGGAGTATCTCCCAGAGAGCTTTTCAATGATTTATTATTCATTTTAAATTTCCGAAATAGAATTGCACATCATGAAGCTATTTGCTTCAATAAACGAAAAGAGTTTAGCACAGAATCGATTCGAAAATTCGAAGAGGTGGTACTTCGTCATCTTGTTTGGTTAGGCTATGATATTCCAACTTTGATTTATTTCAAGCGTTTGAACTTAAAGTTGGAATAGGTTTATTTCCAAATACTCATTTCCAACAACGCAGTTCCCGACCCCCGTAGGGCGACATTCGAAAAGCCCCTAGTGAAGCTGGGGGAAAGGCTCAGAATAATTCAAATTCTTAAGGGAGGAGAACTATCTTGGAATTCTCTCCCCCAGCTCTGCTGGGGGCAGTTCGGATGCCGCTCGCAGAGCGAGCTCGTTTTTTTTGCAAAGAACAACACAGTTCCAACAACGGAGTTCTAACAACGAAGTTCCAATTACGCAGTAGGAATAAAACCGAAGGTTTTCCCATTACGCAGTTCCTAGGAATTCAGCAGATTGGTCGGGAGTTGAGTGGGCTAAGGTTTGGGTGAGTAGTTAAAAAATAACCCCCACTTTTCAGTGAGGGTGAGTTTTATGAATATTAAATCTTTTTTATTCAAAACAAGATGATGAAATTTCAGTGAATGCGGGTTCAATTCCAATGGTATTCGCAGATTTTGTGAATGTTACGTTTGTCAAACTAAGTGTGCTTGTCGTAAAGGAAGTTAAGGCACTTGAAACTAAGTTTGAGGAAGTCAGGCAGCAACTATTTAGATCAACTGATGTTTTTGTGATTTTAATATCATTAAATCCTTTACCGCTGCAATTTGTAACCCCAAACAATACTGTTGAACTATTTTGAAAAGTTATTGATGAAAACAAATCAAAATCGGATAAATCTGTGAAAGAACCATCAGAGATTACTCCACTTCTAGACGAACTATTGGATTTAATACAGAAACCTTTTGTCGTGCTTGGGCCTTCAACGTATCCGGTGATGTACGTATTGCCATTGTTAGAATTGAATGCAATGTCTTCGACTACATACGATGTAGCATTTGCGTATTCACCGCTGAAATTAATTTGATCATTAGTTAAGATTGCACCATCGAAAGAAATTTCAACAAATCTAATATTACTGCCATTTGAAAAAGCAACAACTAAAGACTGAGAGTTTGTAGTTGATATTTGACCTAGTGAAAATTGAATATTTGTGCTGGTTGAACCTAAACCTTTAGACCACAATAAATCGAGATTTGCATTGAATTTGGAGATGTTAACAGTATGTTGTGTGCCATTAATTGTTCGGCAAAGAGAAAATATATTTCCGTCTGATGATCCACAAATATCAAGTGGGTAAGCGTTTCCACCGGTTGGCGTATATGATTTACTAGAGAGGATATTAAAGCTTGGGTCAATTATTAGAAGGTGAACATTAGGAGGCCCAGAGGCTTGAATTACTAGATTTCCTCCCGGCAATAATCTCAAATTCAATCTCTCAACATTATTTCCGAGAGAATTAGAAAAACTTCCTCCATTTATAAAAGCTCCGGCTGCGCTTAACTTGTAAATTCGTATCGTTGTGCTTATGCTAGAGAGATACAATGCGTTTTCAGAAATGCTGTAAACTAGACTTGTTGCTGAAATTTGACCGACGCGAAATTGAGAGAGTATTTCGCCGAGAGAATTTAAATGGATTACAATGCTATTTGATTCTAAATCTTGAGTTATCAGTAACCAAAAACCACCATTTCCATCTGGTGAAGCATCGATAAGATTTTCATTTGCTGGAGTCCCGATAGTCATGCAACCATTTGTTGCACCTAATATTGGTAAATTTGAATTTAAAGTATTGGAAAACCCCGGAGGATTATTGCTGAAGTTCGATATTAAACTGCCGAGATATACACTATTACCGTAGCTTAAGTACAATGTGTCATTGGAAAGCGATAGTGCTTGTAATTCGTTAGTTGGATTCGAATCAGCGTCATTTATTGACACTGTTCCTCCGTTTTCACTCAAAGTTAGATTTGAACCATTAATACTCAAGGTTTGAGGAATCCCCACCCCAGGGATACCTTGAATCCCTTGTGGACCTGTTGCTCCGGTAGCTCCTGTCAATCCGATAGGTCCTTGTGGTCCTGTTGGACCGGTAGCTCCCGTTAATCCAATAGGACCTTGTGGTCCCGTTGCACCATTTGCTCCTGCAGCTCCTGTAGCACCCGTCGCTCCTGTCAATCCGATAGGTCCTTGAGGTCCTGTTGCTCCCGTTGCTCCTGTTAATCCGATAGGTCCTTGTGGTCCAGTTGCTCCTGTTGCACCTGTAGCTCCAGTTGCTCCCGCCGGTCCGGTCAATCCAATTGGTCCTTGAGGGCCTGTAGCACCCGTCGCTCCTGTGGCCCCCGCCGGTCCTGTCAATCCAATAGGTCCTTGTGGACCAGTCTCACCTTGAATGCCTTGAGGCCCCACTGCACCGGTAGATCCAGTCGCACCCGTTAGTCCAGTCAATCCGATAGGACCTTGAGGACCAATTGCACCGGTCAAACCGATAGGCCCTTGTGGTCCTGTTGCTCCGGTAGCTCCTGTCAATCCTATTGGACCTTGTGGACCAGTCTCACCTTGAATTCCTTGAGGTCCTTGAGGACCTGTAAATCCTATTGGACCTTGAGGACCAACTTCACCTTGAATACCTTGAGGCCCAGTTGCACCAGTCGCTCCAGTAGCACCGGTAGCGCCTGTTAATCCGATTGGTCCTTGTGGTCCTGTCGCACCTGTCAATCCAATTGGTCCTTGAGGTCCTGTTGCACCAGTAGCTCCTGTTAATCCGATAGGTCCTTGTGGTCCTGTTGCTCCTGTCGCACCCGCAGGGCCTGTTAAACCAATTGGACCTTGTGGACCTGTAGCTCCAGTCAAACCGATTGGCCCTTGAGGACCAACTTCACCCTGAATACCTTGAGGGCCTTCTGCTCCGTCTTGTCCGTTTGTACCATTCAATCCAGCTGGTCCTTGTGGCCCCATTTCACCTTGAATACCTTGTATACCCTGAGGTCCTTGCGCACCGTCTTGTCCATTCGTTCCGTTTGCCCCTGCTGGTCCTTGAGGTCCGGCTGGTCCTTGTGGACCAGGAGTATTCGATGTCTCTGCATACAACGCATAAGGAACACTTAAAAATTGTGTTGTTCCTAAATCAGTAAATACAGAACCTCCTGTTGGATCCATCTTCACATGTAAAAATCGATCGCCGTTGTTCCACAAGTTTGAAGGCATGGTAGAAATACTTCCAATTTTCACATTGAACAAACCAAACTGATTCGTTGTCGTGCTGTGTGTTTCAGAAAATAATTCAGTTCCTGAAATATCTTCAATGGCAAGCAAAAGAGTGATGCTCTGATTCTGCAACGCGTTACCCTGTGCATCACGAGCAACTCCCTGATAGGGGATTTGAAGCGGAGCTTGAGCACTTGCCAGAAACGTAAGAAAAGATAAGAAAAGGGTAAGAGAGGGTAAGATTAATTTGGATCTGAGATTCATCTTAGATGGTTTTGATTAAGGTAATGGTCTTGAATTCTTGAGATGCTTTGTTTCGAACTTGTAAATAATAACTTCCGTTTGCCAACGACCGAACGTCCATTCGGTTGGTTGACATTAAGGTTTGTTTAGAAATGAATTTTCCAGCTAAATCGAAAAGAGACGCTTCATAAATTTCTGAGCTAGGCGCAGTAATGACAAATTCATCGCGAGTAGGATTCGGATAAACAGAAATATTCCAAGATGAATTCAATTCTTCAACCGAGATAATTTGATCTACAGGTTGCAATTGTCCGTTCGTGACAATGATTCCATTCGTCTGCGTGGAAACCATCGATTCCCCAACATTCCAATCAACCACAAGATTTCCAACAGTGGCCGTTCCGCCGGTGCTGTTGATCACAGACGGTGCAATCGATTGCGCAAAAGCAGAGCAATTCAACAAGGCAATTGCAACGATCAGTAAATATTTAAAATTCATGTGAGTAATGAGTAAGGTTATGGTTTACGAATATAACACAATTACACTTCGTGATGACACTTTGTGATGACCGTTCCGGATGACCACTTCGTGGATGACACAATTCATGTGATGACAATCTACGATTGATGACGAACAAGTTCGATGACCGTTCCGGATGACACTTCGTGATAACCGCTTCGCGGAGGCTGCTATCAACGCAGTTCCAATTATGCAATAGGAATTACGCAGTAGAAATAAAATCTTCGATTTTCCAATTACGAAGTTCATGTAACTTCGTTCCGCTTTGAACTTTTCAATGAGCGTTATGTTATCTATAAAATTCCTTTTGCATGCAAAAGTCTGGTTACGTTTTTAAACCTTTTGAAGAACCCAATCTTACTCCGTTCGAGAGACTGTTCGATGTGTTCAGTGAACTCATTACCCATACCTCAGGAGATGTAGATGAGGCGTTGGAGTGGTTGGAAGAGATCGATAAGGAGTACAAGCTTACCACCGACGACTATACCATGGAAGATTTTGTGGAAGACCTGAAGAAGAAGGGATACCTTAAAGAAGAAATTCTTCCAGACGGACAAGGACAAATGGCCATTACCGCAAAGACTGAACGTGCCCTGCGCAAAAATGCCATGGATCAGATCTTCGGGAAGATTCGAAAAAGCGGTGCGGGAAATCACAAGAGTAAGAAAAGCGGACAAGGCGACGAGTCAACGGGTGAATTTAGAAGCTTTCAATTCGGAGATTCATTCGAAAATATTTCGGTGACCGAAAGTTTGAAGAACGCGCAAATCAACAACGGCGTTGGCGACTTCAAATTAACCGAACAAGATTTGGTGGTGGAAGACACACACCACAAATCGCAGATGAGTACGGTGCTCATGATAGACATTAGCCACAGCATGATCCTTTACGGAGAAGACCGAATTACTCCCGCGAAGAAAGTGGCTATGGCACTGGCAGAACTCATCACCACTTCATATCCGAAAGACACATTGGATGTGATTGTCTTCGGCGACGATGCTTGGCCGATAAAAATTGCCGACTTGCCTTATCTGAATGTGGGTCCTTATCACACGAACACCGTTGCCGGTTTAGAACTGGCCATGGACATTCTTCGAAGAAAGCGAAACACGAACAAACAAATTTTCATGATTACGGACGGCAAGCCGAGCTGCCTTCGCTTGCCCGACGGACAATATTATAAGAACAGCAACGGGTTGGATCAATACATTGTGGAACGCTGCTACACCATGGCGGCGCAGGCCCGCAAGATGCACATTCCCATTACAACTTTCATGATTGCACAAGATCCTTATCTGCAATCGTTCGTGGAGCAATTCACACAGTCGAACAAGGGCAAAGCGTTTTACACGGGATTGAAAGGATTGGGTGAAATGATTTTTCACGATTACGAAACGAATAGAAAAAAACGAATTAATTAATAAATGAATACTTCAATCACAACATTCGGCGCATTGAAAGCGTCGGGATATATTTCGAAAAGCATAAAAAACGAGTTACGCGATAACCTCATCGTTTCCATTCAAGAAGGAAAAAATACATTTCCTGGAATGCACGGATACGAGGAAACCGTGATTCCACAGTTGGAACGCGCTATTTTATCGAAGCACAACATTAATCTTTTGGGCCTACGCGGACAAGGGAAAACACGCATAGCGCGTCTCATGATAAACTTGTTAGACGAATACATTCCTGTTGTAGATGGAAGCGAAATGAACGATGATCCGTTCCATCCGATTAGCAGATACGCGCGTGATCTCATGGAAGAGAAGGGAGATGAAACACCCATCACTTGGCTTCATCGTTCAGAACGTTTTTTCGAAAAGTTGGCAACACCCGATGTGACCATTGCCGATTTAATTGGAGACATTGATCCGATTAAGGCTTCCAACTTGAAATTGAGTTACGCAGACGAACGTGTGATTCACTTCGGAATGATTCCAAGAGCGAACAGATGTCTTTTTGTGATTAATGAATTGCCCGATTTGCAAGCGCGTATTCAAGTTGCTCTCTTCAATATTTTGGAAGAAGGGGATGTGCAGATTCGTGGATTCAAATTACGCCTTCCGCTAGATTTGCAATTTGTGTTCACCGCGAATCCGGAAGACTACACCAATCGCGGAAGCATTGTCACTCCGCTGAAAGACCGCATTGGCTCTCAGATTTTGACGCACTATTCCATGGATCTTCAGACCGCTAAGAAAATTACGAAGCAAGAATCCGAGAAGTTGGAAGACCGTATGTGCAAGGTTCATGTTCCGGAATTGGCAAGAGACATCCTCGAACAAATTGCTTTCGAAGCCAGACAAAGCGAATACGTCGATCATAAGAGCGGTGTGAGTGCGCGTATGAGTATTACGGCATTCGAAAATTTAATCAGCACTGCTGAACGTCGTGCTTTAATGAATCATGAAAAGGAGACCACTGTTCGTTTCAGCGACCTCATGGGTGTTGTTCCTTCGATAACAGGAAAGGTTGAATTGGTTTACGAAGGCGAACAGGAGGGGAGTGGATTCGTAGCGAATCACCTCATTGGTGAAGCCACGAAAACGTTGTTCTTGCAATATTTTCCGAAGATTGAAAAGTTGAAGAAGCAAGATCAGGTGACTCCTTACGATGAAATCGTGAATTGGTTTTTCGAAGCCGATGGTTTTGAATTAACCGACGAATCGAATCAAGAGGATTACTTGAGCGCATTGGCATCCATAGAACCGTTGAACGAACTCATTCAAAAATATCAACCCCGCGTTGCAGAAGCTGACCTTCTCTTCTTGAAGGAATTCATCCTTTGGGCCTTGGTAGAATTGAAGCAGCTTTCAAAACGTCGCACCACGGGAGGAACGGCGTTTAATGATTCGTTTGATAACTACATCAAAGGATTATAACCTTCTTCGAAGGATGACGCAACGAAGTTGCGATGACACACTTTGTGTGATGACCGCTCTGCGGAGTTACTTCGAAAGGTATAAGTTGCGCTCCGAAAAAATCTGTCTGAAAAACGGATCCTTCAGGTCTTTGATGAATCGAATGGCTTCGCCAGTTGATTTCATTTCCGGACCGAGTTCTTTGTTCACTTCAGGGAATTTCTCGTAGCTGAATACAGGAATCTTGATGGCGTAGCCGTTGCGTTTCGGTTGGAAGTTAATGTCCTTCACCTTCACTTCACCCAACATAACTTTCGTTGCGTAATTAACATAAGGTTCGTCGTAGGCTTTCGCAATGAAAGGAACCGTGCGCGATGCACGCGGATTCGCTTCAATAATGTATACAACGTCGTCTTTAATGGCGAATTGAATGTTTATCAAACCTACGGTTCCAAGTGCAACGGCAATCTTCTTCGTGTGCTCTTCGATCTGAGTCATAACAAGATCACCCAAGTTGTAAGGAGGCAACACACCGTATGAATCACCGCTGTGAATTCCAGCCGGTTCAATGTGCTGCATAATGCCAATGATGTAAACATCTGTTCCGTCGCAAATAGCATCGGCTTCCGCTTCAATAGCGCCTTCCAAGAAGTGGTCTAACAAAATCTGATTGTCGGGCATGTCGCGAAGAATGTTCACCACGTGCTGCTCCAACTCGTTTTCGTTAATCACAATTTTCATCTTCTGTCCACCTAACACGTAGCTCGGGCGAACCAACAGCGGGAAACCAAGGTCTTTAGAAAGTTCAATAGCTTGCTCTGCGTTTTCCACCACTCCGAATTTCGGATATGGAATGTTGTTTTCCTTCAAACAATTTGAAAAGCGACCACGATCTTCTGCCAAGTCTAAGGCGTCGAAAGAGGTTCCCAATATTTTAATTCCGTAGCGCTGTAATTTTTCAGCAAGCTTCAAAGCTGTTTGTCCGCCTAGCTGAACAATTACTCCCACGGGGTTTTCGTGACGAATGATGTCGTAAATGTGTTCCCAGAAAACCGGTTCGAAATACAACTTATCTGCGGTGTCGAAGTCGGTTGAAACGGTTTCCGGATTGCAATTGATCATGATGGTTTCGTAGCCGCATTCCTTCGCTGCAAGCACACCGTGCACACACGAATAGTCGAATTCAATACCTTGACCAATGCGGTTCGGGCCGCTTCCCAGTACAATTACTTTTTTGTTTTCGGAACGAACGCTTTCATTCTCGTATTCGAAAGTGCTGTAGTAATATGGGGTCTTTGCTTCGAACTCTGCTGCACAGGTGTCCACCAATTTGTACACGCGCTGAATGCCCATCTCGTCGCGCTTGGTGTATACTTCACTCTCCAAACATTTCAATAGGTGCGCAATCTGTCTGTCGGCATACCCTTTTTGTTTTGCTTCGAACAACAATTCTTTCGGAATGGAAGCAAGCGTGTGCTTTTCAATCACACGTTCCAACTGAAGTAACTCTTCAATTTGTTTCAAGAACCACAAGTCGATGCGTGTTTTTTCTTGAATAGTTTTGAAGGGTATTCCCAATTTAATGGCGTCGTAAATGTGGAAAATACGGTTCCAACTTGGGTGTTCTAAAGAGTCTAAGATTTCTTGCTGGTCGCGCAATTCTTTACCGTCGGCACCAAGGCCGTTACGATTGATCTCTAAGGATTGACAAGCCTTTTGAAGAGCTTCTTGGAAGGTTCTTCCAATTCCCATTACTTCACCAACACTCTTCATTTGCAAACCTAACTCGCGGTTGCATCCTGGGAATTTATCGAAATTCCAACGCGGGATTTTCACAATTACATAGTCAAGCGTGGGTTCGAATAAAGCGGAAGTGCTCTTTGTAATCTGATTTTGAAGTTCGTCGAGGTGATAACCAATGGCTAGTTTCGAGGCGATTTTGGCAATTGGATATCCGGTTGCTTTCGACGCTAACGCTGAAGAGCGCGACACACGCGGATTAATTTCAATGGCAATGATGTCTTCGTTGGCATCGGGTGAAACCGCGAATTGAACGTTACATCCGCCTGCGAAGTTTCCAATGGCGCGCATCATGCGAATGGCCATGTCGCGCATCTTTTGGAAGGTCGTGTCGCTTAAAGTCATGGCAGGCGCAACGGTAATGCTGTCTCCGGTGTGAATTCCAATGGGGTCGAAGTTTTCAATGCTACATATAATGACTACGTTGTCGTTCGCATCGCGAAGCAACTCGAGTTCGTATTCCTTCCAACCCATTAACGCTTTGTCGATCATGACTTCGTGAATAGGGGAAAGGTGAAGTCCACGAGTGAGTAAACGGTCGAAGTCGGCTTGGTTGTATACCAAGCTCGCGCCCGAACCACCAAGCGTATATGAAGGACGAATACAAAGAGGAAATCCAAATTGTTGCGCAATTTCTTTTCCTTCAAGGAAAGACTTTGCTGTTAACTGCGGAGCCATAGGCACTCCGATTTCTGTCATTAAATCGCGAAACGCCTCGCGGTTTTCGGTGATCTCAATGGCTTTGGTATCTACTCCCACCATGCGAACGCCGTATTGTTCCCACATGCCGTTTTCTTCGCATTGAATAGCAAGGTTTAGCGCTGTTTGCCCGCCCATGGTTGGAAGAACAACATCGATCTTATGATTTTTCAGAATGGTTTCAATGCTAGCGGGCTCCAAGGGAAGGAGGTATACATTGTCTGCAACGACCTTGTCGGTCATAATTGTTGCAGGATTGCTATTGATGAGGGTTACTTCAATGCCTTCTTCACGCAACGAGCGCGCAGCTTGGCTTCCGGAGTAATCAAATTCACATGCTTGTCCGATAACGATGGGTCCAGAACCAATGATGAGGACCGACTTAATGCTTTTGTCTTTGGGCATTTTTTTTTTATCTCACTTCGTAGGATGAAGTAAGAGGCGTTTTTCTAATACGGTTGCGAAATTACAACTAACATAGGTTATGGTGCAAGTAGAGATTTTAACAGTTGTTGACAATGTGGTAAAGAGGATATTTCATAATTCACAAATCTTTCAATGGGACAGTCTGAATTTTGCTTTCCTCTTAAAGGCTGATCGGAAATTTGTATTCAAAGACCATAAAAGAGACAAGTAAATAGTACAATTTAAGGATTGAAGTTCATTTTGAAAATCTGTAATCCTCTCGAATATTATTTTCGAATGCATTAAATGCATCAAATGCATCGAATGAACATTTTTTTCATCAAGTTCAAATTCTAGTTTTGGTGTTGTCTAGAAATGGTTCTGGATGAAACAATAAAATTAATCAAATGAATTTAAAACACTTTTTCAGCCCAATTATTGGAGCTGCTTTGTTAATGTCTTGCGGTGGTTCAAGTAAGGGGCCAGAAATGAAAGTGGAAGCAGGTAAATCAATAGAAGGGCCCCTTGCAGGTTATATTGAAGTTGTAGATCAACCTTATTTAATAGAGTTTGAAAAGGGTGGTGGAATCGAAGGTAATGACCTTCAGGCATATGTTAATGTGAAATTTAAATTGGTTAAACCTTTGGATTTTGAATTACCAAAAGATGAAACATATAACGTAGTTGATTTGACGTTAGCCTTTCATGATGAAGCAGGCGCTTCTCCTGTGAGTGAAAGCTTTGGTCTAGCAGGTTTGGAACACGAGGCTTTTGTAAATTTCTTGAAAACGGGAAGTGGGGAGAAGGTTTTTAAAATGCGTGGTCCTCAGATGATCAGTAGTGCGGATGATTTCTTCAGTAAAGCTGATTGGATGAAAGTAAAATCATTCAATATTTTATCGGCAATCAAAGGTCCGAAGGTTTCACAATCAGAAACTACTTCAACTTCATCAGGTAGTGATTGTGAGATTTTTTTGCAAGAGTATGAGGCTTTTATGACTGAATACGTAAGAGTTGCAAAAGAATATGCATTGAACAGAGATGACCAAGATCTTATGGCTGATTATACAAATCTTTTGGGTCAAGCCTCTTCTTGGGCTACCAAAACAATGAGTTGCGCATCAGATCCGGCTTTTGCATCGAGGTTTTCAGCTATTCAAATGAAAATTGCTCAGGCAGCCTTGTAATAACCTAAAGTATCTTATTTATGTTTTATACAGTTGTAGTAATAAATACCCTTTTTGCTAGTCTTATAGCAGCTCCTGTTTTGATGTTTTTAGCAAAAATGATGAAAGTTGAAAATGTGACTTTCAAAAATTCATATCTGACCTCTTTATTTTCATTGCTATCAGTGTATGCACTTTGGTTCATACTGGTTCAAGTCGAAATTGTTTCTCCAAAAATGAGACTCGGAATTTTAAGAGGGAAGGATGACGCATTAGTGGCCTTAATTCTACACTTTTTATTCACCTTTATCTCATATGTGGCCTATGGTAAAAAGCTATGGAAAACAACATTGAAAAAGGCAATTCTTGTGAATATTATTTGGGTTATTATAAATACCATAATTGCTTTGTTCTTACTTATGTATGTTTCAAAGGCAATGAAAGGTTAGATTTTAGTTTTGGCGGACAAGAAAAAGAGTAGGCTATGCCTACTCTTTTTTTATTTAATCATCACGGTATTCAATTTCCCAATCTCTATATTGTTACGGTATAGCGCATTTTGATAAATACGCTGCGAAGAGATACTTCCAGAAGATTCCGGTTGAAATTGCTTGGTGAACGTATTCCATTCTTTCAATAACAATGTGTATTCCTCTTGATGTATGGAAGTTGCGCTGGAAAGGCTGGGTATTGCTAATGTCTCCATCCGGTTTTTGTAACGGTTGAAGAATTGCCTCACCGTATTTTCAATAGCAAGTGAATCGGCAACCGAAAGAGTGGTTTTTAAATTTGATGGAGCTGATTTGATATTTGAGTTGGTCTCTTCGTCTTCCATGGATTGGTCTGTTTCAACCGTGTAAATTGGCTTTGACTGCTGAGTGGTCATGGAGATTGCTTGCGGAATGTCAGATGTGACCTCCTTTTTAGGAAGGAGCAAAATAGACAGTATACCTACTAATACTGCAGTTGCAGAAAGAAACGAGAATCTTCGAACTCTTACATTCCGAAGCACAAGTTCAATCTCTGATATGTTTTGAAAACGATCACGCGTATTGTTTTGAGTACATTTTTTAACCATCGAATTCCACAATCTCGTCTTTGGTATAGCCTCATTTTCTTGAAGGTATTCGATGATCTTCCCCAAGGAGTATACGTCACTTTTCGCTGAGCATTTTTGATTGTGAAGTTCTGGAGCGGAATAGTGTGTTGAGCTTCCCCATGATTTGATGTGCGTGCTCGTGGAGGAATGACTGAAATCGATAAGCTTCACTTGTCCATCTAAATTCGAAATCATGATGTTTTCTGGTTTCAAATCGAGATGAAAAATTTCTTTTGAATGCAAATAATTTAAGGCCCGAAGAATTCCCGAAATGATTTTAGCACCATTTTTATTTTTGATGTTGTTCCCCTCGATGAATTGCTTTAAGTTTTTCCCATCAATAAATTCCATCTCAATAACAAGTCCTTCTTCAGCTCTGTCGTGAAGAAAAAAATACGAGACAATATTGGGATGCTTTAAGTGTAAGCCGATGTTGAATTCTCGTCGAAGTGCGCTAATGAGGACTGGACTTCGTCTTTTCGAGGCTACCGCCTTTTTCTCGATTCGAAATTGGTGGAAATATATCTTTCTTGTAATAACGAAGTTTTCACCCGTAAAGATTACTTCAGAAGTCAGAGCGGTTGAATTTTCTTCTGCATTGAATCCACTAGAGGTCATTCGCCGAAATTAACTCATTTTCTCCAATGACGTAATACCTGAAGATTTTCCTGCAGTGAACGCGCCTAGATTTTCATCACCTCGGATCACTTCATTAATAAAGAGAGGATAGTTCAATACAATTTGATTAAATTTTATGATGTCGTTGACCTGTAGTTTTGAATTGATAGATTCTAAAACTCTAAATTCTGAATTGGATGCGTATTCTGCAATGATTAGTCTTTCAGGTTCGTACTCAAATTTGATCTTTTCACTAGTTTTGAGGTTGTTAATATTTATCTCTTGTATGGATTCAAATCGTGAGTTTTCATCGTTTTGAATTTGCTCCACGAAGTCGTCGTAGTTAGTATAGCCAATGTACTTTGAAATTAAATCAAGCGTATATAATCGGGGTTCATTGACACCTGGAATGATGCCAAAGAAGCGTTTTAAAGTAGAGCCGCTAATAGGCTGCTTTGTCTCAATTGAAATAACATCCGCTAAAACGTCACAGTCTTTGGCATATCGGATTACGCTTCCAAATTTCTCTTCGATTTTATCTTTTAATATTTTAAATGACATTATTTTTTTTAGCGAAAATATGTGAAGAAACGGGCAGATGTCAAAGTGAATGAAATGATTGAAGTGAATGTAGTGATTGCTAATATTTTGAAATTAAGGTGCGCTACATCAACCGATGCCCTTTCTCTTCAATCTTCCATTCAACATAGGAGAGGTGTGATGTGAGCGCGCGCAGTTTATCCCCGTGCTTCCACGGAATAACGACGTCGTATTTTCCGAAAATGAATTCAACCGAAATGTGATTCGCTTCAATGGATTGCGCAATGGCTTTCATTTTCGGATAGCATTTGCGGTAACCCATCCAAACGTCGAACACCTGCTCCCGCACGGAACGCTCGTGCATGTAGTATTCCACAAAACGAAACAATTTAACAGGAAGAAGCTTGATCGCTTTCAAGAAGCGCGCAAGTCTAATCACGAAACTTCCATTTTTCTTCAATCCAGTGGCAATTTTCCTTCCCAACCAAGTGCCCACTGTAAAGGCATACAACTTATTTCTTGTAAGTCCGTCACTGGCTAAGAATTTTGCAGACGATATCTTTTCTCCGGCATGCTGAAGAAGCATCAACCCCAGTCTTCCACCCATGCTGTAAGCGATAAGCTTACATTTTTCCACCTGAAAATGATTCAATAAGAATTTAAATTGACTCATCCAAGCCTCAACACTCAAGCCTTCGTTCAGTTCTTTATCACTGAAAGAGTCGCTGCCCTTGTGGGACCAGAAGCCAATGGCGACCATTCGTTCATGGTCCTTCAAGTGATTTGCAAACGATTCGAAGTCCTCAGGGTTTCTCCCGAATCCATGCAAGCATAAAATCAGTTCAGTGGGATTGTCGGATTTACTCCATTCAACCACTTTGAATGATTTATACTGAAAGCTTAAAGAGTAGATTTTTTGCTTCATGATCGTTTCCGTCACGAAGGTATTTCATTCGGATGTTTATCGAACTATTTCAACCACAACTTCGTTGCGTCTTCCGAAGAGTTGATAAGGAGGATTGTATCCTAGAAATTTATAATTGCCTTTGGTCTGAATGCCTTTGGACTTGAGGTAAGCAGCCAATTCTTCTTGATGCTTCAAGCGATCTTCGTCATTCGCGAATCCTCTGAATCGTATGGCGGCCATGACTTGTTCTTCGGTTTTCGATAAAATAACTTGAGTGTTGTTTGGCTTCGGTAAATTGCTCATGTCATACCCTTCCGGCATAACAAAGCTCATGGAAGAGATACTGTCGTTAATGTCGACCTGAACCGGGGCGGTCATTGCAATTTGAGTTTCGCTTTCGTTTCCACCAAAAATATAACCCGCCAAAGTTCTGAATCCGGGACTGGCCATTTCGCTGTATGACTTCGCGGTTGATTGTACCGTTGCCAATGTTGCTGGAGGGTAAAGTCGGATTTCTATACGACCGTCTTTCTCAAGGACTGTGTATGGTTGTTCTTTGGTTTTACTGGTCGACATGTAGACGAAAGATTGGAATAGGATGAACAGTACAGCAACAGCGAGTAATGTGTATCCCATAATTTTTTTACGCTTCATGTAAATAAAACCGACAGGATCACTGAATGTTCATTGCCACTAATTCAGGAAGTTCAACACCCACAAGGCGCTTTGCTCAATCTTCACCTGCTGAACTTTGCGGTCGAGGTCAATCGCTTTTATAGCGTTTTCGAAATACGTGTTTTCACGTTGATTCACCAAGAACAATGTGCTTTCGCCGTTGAAGAGTTTGCTGTTCTCGGCTTGCAATAACCGCTCGTATAATTTTGCGTTCGACTCGGCCAGTTGTTTTTGTGAAAGGGTGGTTGTATAGGCAACATCAAGAGCAAGTGTTTTTTGTTCAAGTTGATTGCGCTTCCATTCCGTATTCAAATCATTTTCTTGAATTTTAAGGCGTTGAATTTTTAAATCTCCGCGCGCTTCACGCAACAGCAAAGGCATAGAAAACTCTGCACCCCATTTGTAATTATTGGTTGAAAAATAGGAGGGAAGTCCTTCACTAAAATCTTTGTTAAGGAAATGATATTCTACGTTCAATTTCGGTTTTAATTTTTCTGCTTTCCATTTTTCTTCAATGCGAAGAGACTCACCTTTGTTCGCGTACAACGCCAATTCCGGGTGTTCCTCTAAATTCGCTTGAAGTGAAGAGGCCAAGCGAAAAGGTGCTAATTCGTTTTTGAAATTTAATGAAGGTGAAACGCTTTCATTGAGTATGGCGATTCTATTTTCATCTGGCGAATCTAAAAAGGCTACAAGAGCAATACGAGCTTTAACGACTTCTAAATTTGATTCTTGAAATTGAAGTATACGGTTCTGATTTTGAACATAAGCTTCGAGTGTGTCCATTGCAGAACGATCACCTCCTCTGTATCTAGATCGCACAGCAATAAATCTGCGCTCACTGGTTTTAACGAGCGAGTCAATGACATTGTTTTTTTGAACAGCGAAATACCAGTCGGAATAAAGTTGAACGCTCTGTGCAAGTAATTCGTTTATGGCCAATTGTTGTTCAAGATTTCCCGCTTCTAGTAAAATTTCAGCGCGTTTCTTTGCCATTCTTCGTTCGTCTATAACCAAGCCTTTCAGCAAGGGAACCGACACTCCAAGCGAGAGAAGTCCTGCATTTGAGGTGTAGTCCTCGGGATTTACATAACTCCCTGTATTCACATCGAAATGTCCAATGAGCCCAATGGCATATGGAGTATTGTATGAGAGTGTAGTTTCCGAGGTGGAATAATATTCAGTCCCATTGAAGAATTTATTCTTGAACTTGCTTTCTAACAACGGGTCGAACAAGCCCTTCACTTGAAGGTATTGTGCATTTCGCATTTGTGGATTTAATCGAGCCTTTGACGCAAGCGGATGTTCTTCCAACACCCAATTCAAATATTCCGTAAGCGTTAATTCTTGCGAATAAAGGTTTGAAGCTAGATTTGTGAAGATTACGAAAAGGAATATCAGCTTTTTCATTTTGACTTCTCTTCGGTTTTCTTTTTATCCATATTTGGCGCGTAAAAATCCGGAGGGAATCCGTTGAATTTTCGCCACAACTCATATCCAACAGGAACGTCGTTCAGTAACATAATTGCTTGAACACCTCCGCCTTGTTTCAGCACCGCAGGCCATTGCTCGCCCTCTGCCGGCTTTACCAAAACTCTGAATTTGCCTGATTCATGCAATGCAGGGTCAACCGTTAGTATGGTCCCGTTGTAAACTCCTTTTGAGATGTGTTGCCACCCACTTATCACGAATGCTGGAAACCCATCGAAAATCAAGCGCACCTGTTCGCCCGGATGAACCAATGGCATGTCTGTAGGATGAATGAAAATTTCAACGGCATGAGAAAAACCAAATGGACTGATGCGTGCAATTTCTTCACCTTCTTTAACGGTTTCGCCAATTCCAGATTTTGTGGTCTTGCTTATGAAGCCGTCTTGCGGAGCAAGAATGTAGTACAAGCCATTTCTTCTGTCGTAGTTGTTGAATTGATTTTGCAATTTGGTAAGCTCTCCTTCGGCAGTGTAGAGGGTAGACATAGAGGCATATTTCTCACTTTCTGCTTTCGATATTTTATCGCTGTATTCCGCGTCAATGGCTCTTAGTTCGCGCTTTGCATTAAGAAGTTCATTCTTTGAAATGGCTAATTTGTTTAAGTGCTCTTGAACTTTTGTAGCGGCGTTTTGAAAAGACATTCTGCGTGTTTCAAGTTCAGTTCTCGAGATTAAATCTTGTTTGAATAATTCTTCGTAACGCTTGAATTGATCTTCAGTAATGCTCGCGTTGCGCTGCGCATTTAGTAAATCAGTACTGTCTGTTCTTACTTTGAATTGTGCTTGTTCAATCTTTGCACGTGCCTGATCTTTCTTCACCTCCTTGCCGCTGATCATGGCGTTAATTTGAATGTCGAGAGACGCGATTTTTGACATGTAACCTTCTAGGGCACTTTCTTTCGATTGTAATTGTGACTCTGTATTTTGAATCAAATTCGGGTCGAAGTAATCTACTTTAACTTCCGAAAGGAATAGAATGGTGTCACCTTTTTTTACGCTATCTCCTTCCTGAACATACCATTTTTCTATTCTTCCACCAATGATGGTTTCAATGGATTGAGGACGTGAATCTGGATTCAATGAAATAATACTTCCAGAACTCGTTATGTTTTGTGTCCAAGGAATGAATAAAATACCAACAACAATAGCTGCAGTTATCATGAGTATTCGTGCAGTGCGAATGTTTTTCGAACGAGGTTCTATTTTATTCCAAGAAGTAAATTGAAGGGAAGAATCTACTTCGTCTAAAAGATTTGGGTTCGTCTTTGCCATCAATTAATTGATTTGAATCGTTTCAACACCAACAAGGGGTATCTCTGTTATGTTATGCACGAGCACTATCGCTTCTTTGAATTCAGTTTTTATAATCTCAAGTCCCTTCGGATTTTGAAGTATGTACTGATTTCGGAGCACCAACAAATCGGGTTTGGCAACAATTGCTCGTGCCAATTCTAACAGTGCCCTAATTTCAAGTGTCCAGAAGGATTCGCGGTGGTGGGTTTTCGTGAAAATCCCTTTCTCTTTCGAGTCGAAGTAGGCATTCAAGCCCACCAACTCAGCAGCAGCAATGATTTGCTCATTGGAAGCATTTGAATTCCATTTGATATTCTCGAAGAAAGAATCCTCAAGAATGACAGGCAAATGATCGCACCATGCAATACGCTTTTTAAAACTATACGCAGAAATGTGTTTGACGTCGTGACCGTTACATTTCAATCCAAAGAAATTGTCGTTTCTCAGGTCAAGCGATTGAAGCAGTTTCTTACATTGTATGCTGTTTCCGGTGAGTGTGTATATGTTGCCATGCTCGAGTATTTTCGAATGGGCAGCGTGTAATTCAATGTAGTCTATTCTTTCTATCTGAATTTTGCTAGAGTCGTTCAGAGCATGTGCAGACTGCTTATGGTTTTGAAAAGCAAGAGCTTTCTGCATGCTCGTTAGCGTATCGAAAATGGTGCTCAACGAAAAAAGGATTTTTTCGATACTTGAGATGACTAAAACAATGACTATTTCCGCCCCGAGGAATTGACCTATACTAATTTTTTGTTCAACAGCCAAAAGGCTACCCAACAGTAACATTCCGCCTACAGTAATAATTTTGAAGATAAGGAATGCATTTTGTTTTTGTAAGAGTAATTTGAAGTGAAATCGTTTAGATTGAAGATAGTCTTCTGAAATCTTGTTCGCCTCAGAGAAAGCGAAATCTGAATTAGGACGATTGAATTTTTTACGAAATAATTCAGCAAGTGATAACCAATTCACCATTTCATATTTCGCTCGTGATTCTTCGTAGCTCGATTTTACAGCAGCGTTGAATTTCCAACGAAGTAAGAAGAAAAACGTTACTACAAATGACAATCCGAATAGGAAAAACATCGGATGGTAAAACGAAATAAGTAACAGGCCAAATGTCAACTGCAATGAGGCGAAGAGAAGATCAATAAAAAGTTTGCTAAAGCCTTTTTGCAAATAACTGATTTCGATGAAGTACTTGGCGAAACTGCGATCATTCGATTGTGGATCTTGATTCAGAATACGTCCAAGGTAGGTGAACGCAAGCTGAACGAAAAGACGTTGTTCGACATCTTCACCTTCTTTCATCAATCTAATTTGCAATGAACCATTGAGCCAAACAAAGAATAGAATTAACAATAAAATGGCGAACATCCCAGGACGAACTTCTTGAGCCGTTACAAAAGTTAAAAGCAATTGCACTCCAACTGGAATTGCCAATGAAAAAAGACCGGCAAGGGAGGAGAGGAGAATGACTTTTCGGATGAAATACTTTTCAAGTTTCAGCAGTTCACTGAGTGTCTTGTAAATGGAGCTTGTAGATTCTGCCATAGTTTTTGAAAAACATGATTTTTATCATATTGTTCAAAGCACGAAGGTAAAGGAAGATTCTTAAAAAACTATCCTTTCATGCTATTTTCTGAATAGTTTTCCCATTTATCCAAAACGGCTTGCATATCAGCGGGTAAATCGCTTTCAAAACTCATCCATTTTCCAGTAGTGGGGTGGGTGAATGAAAGTGTTCTTGCGTGAAGAGCTTGTCTTGGAAGTAGGTCTAAACAGTTTTGCACAAATTGCTTGTACTTCGAAAATGTTGTTCCTTTTAAAATTTTGTCTCCCCCATATTCAAAATCCCCAAATAGCGTGTGACCAATGTGCTTCATGTGAACGCGTATTTGATGCGTTCTTCCAGTTTCTAGTTTGCATTCAACCAACGTTACATAGCCATAGCGCTTGAGCACTTTATAGTGAGTTACAGCATGCTTACCGTGATCGCCATTCGGAAACACCGTAAAAACTTTACGGTCGTTCAAACTTCTTCCCGTATTCCCGATGACAGTTCCGTCTTCTTTTACATCTCCCCAGACTAAAGCCACATATCGACGGTCAATGGTTCGATCGAAAAATTGCTTTCCAAGATGAGTGAGGGCTTCTTCCGTTTTTGCAATTACCATCAATCCCGTCGTATTCTTATCAAGCCTATGAACCAATCCGGGACGAGCATCGCTGTTCACAGGTAAATTCTGAAAATGATAAAGCATAGCATTGAGCAAAGTGCCCGAGAAGTTTCCGAATCCGGGATGAACGACCATGTTTTTCGGCTTCATCAAAATAACTAAATCGTCATCTTCATAGACAATATCAATGGGAATATTCTCTGGGATCAATTCCATATCCCTAACGGGATAAGGCATTTCAATGGTTATGATGTCGTGAGGTTTAATTTTGTAACTGCTTTTAACAGATACACCGTTCACTTTCACAAATCCGTCGTCGTGTGCATTTTGAATACGATTGCGCGAAGTTCGTTCAAGGCGGTCTACCAAGAACTTGTCAATTCGCATAAGCTTTTGCCCTTTGTCAGCGACAATTCGATGATGCTCGAAAAATCCTTCCTCTTGTTCGTCGAAAACTTCGTTTTCTTCCATCTTATTGTTTCAACGCTTTTAAGCGAATCACTTCGTTCGAAGACTTATTGGTGATTTGAATGAAATACAATCCAGCGGAAAGCGTTTCATTTTGAATGTCTATTTGCGAAACATTTGAATGTGTTGAAGATGCAATCAATTGTCCAGTGGAAGAAAGAATAGAAACCGAATATGTTGAATTTGCGTTTAATCCTTGAACGGTAAATCCGTTATTGAAAGGGTTAGGGTATATGGAAGGAGAAACAGATTCAATTTCGGAAACTGAGTTCCATACAGAGGTTTTCCCTGATTTGAAAACCGGACGAATCATTAGCGCTCCGTTAATACTCGATTGTTCCCAAGGCTGCTGAAAACCATTGTTGTAAAATACCTTTGTTGCATTAACAGTCCCGCTCTTATCGTTTCCTACAGGAAGACCAACGCTGCCACTTTGTACCCAACCAACGTAGAAGTTTCCAGATACCGCAATTGGATTGTCGTACGAGTAGTAAGAGAAGTAATTTTCACCGTGGTGATAAAACGCAGGGTGATGGTAATTAAAATTTTCGCCTAACTCAGCGCCTGGTTGAGTTCCCCCGTCGCTCCATGCGCGCAACAAGAATGTTTCAGCAGTTACATTTACTCCAGTAGGAAGCCAATACACAAACAGACCTAAAAGTGAATCCGCTACTTCAGCACGAAACTTCATTGCAATCATTCCACCTGCCGCAGCATTCGAATATCCGCGCTCTGCAGTACCGTCGTCGTATGCGTAGTAATTATAAAAATACTGACGAAGCGTTGCAGTGTCGTTTTGCAAACGAGCGTCGGTCGGATTGATATAAGTCTTTACATCGAAATAAGAGCAGGTGTCGTCAGGAGTTACGTTGTAGGTGAATCCGTTCAATCCAATGGTTCGTGTAAATGAAGAATTCGCATTTAACGCTGTGTTGAAATCAACAGCATTGAATACTTGTGATGTTCCGTCTTGCTTCGTGATGCTGTAACTGGTTACAATGTTCTCGTCGTTACCTAGATTTCTTTCTTGAACAGCAATGCTGGAAGCCATGTTATTTGCGGCATTCGCAGCGAAATGCGTCAAAGGCATAGCGGTGTATTCGTTTAACAATGAACGAAGAGGATACTGCATCGCCACTTCATCGAAAATGACATTGCTTGAATCTACGCCGGCATCAAGTTGAACATAGTCAATGTGCCAATGGTCAAATGCACCACTTAACGTTCCGAAATTTCTGAATCTAAATTGAAATCCATCGAGCAAATATTCAGGAGCAGTCACTGCAATAAATATTTGTTGGAAGGTGTCTGTTGGAAAGACTTCTGGACTGGTCCAGACTTGTGTCCATTGTCCAGCGCCGAAAGGTGAATAGAATTCAACAATCAAACTGTCGCCCACATCGGGATTGTTTCCGAGACCTCCGCCCTGATAGAAAAATGAAAGAAAAACTTGATCGGTAGCAGTTAAGGTGGAAAGATCAATCGGGAGCGAAGTCAACGTATCTGCGCTTCCGTATGAAAATTCATCGGCAAAGTTGTAGGGATATCCGTCGGCTCGAAGACCATCTAATGTTGCCACGCCAATGGTAGGAGGAGCAATTGGAAATCCGGTGTTAATGAATGCACACGTATCAGACCAACGCTGCCAATTCGTTAAGACTCCAGGGTCATTGGTAGGCAAAGAATATCTTGAAAAATCGTCGAAGAATGGAAGTGTTAAGCTAGCAGTTCCTCCACGCAATTCACTTTGCTCTCTCCAAATTTTCTCTTGTTGAAAACGCTGGTTGCGCTGGGCATCGAAACGAATAACAGTTTCCGTTTCTTGCGAAAAACTAGACAGCAAAGAAACAGCGAATAGAAGGGTAAGCAGATTTTTCATTAAGGTACAAATAGGTCTTGTTGCTGCTCAAACGGATTGATTATCGTATCTATTGTGCAAGGTTCTTTACTCAACCAGAAATCCATGAATCTTCCGGCAGCCATGGGTATTGCTTGCGAAGAATATTCAGGATCCTGTCTGCAAACCCGATATAATGCGGAATCTGCGCTGCTGTATGCAGCAGGCTCGAAGAATCCTTGTCCGGATAAATTCAAACTATTCAATAAATTCAATGCTTCTTGATAAGTCAATCCGAAAAGATTCGGTACAGGAACCGTTGTTTTCGCTCCCTCGCCCACTGTTAGTACTACTGTTTGACCATGCTCCAAGAGCTCTCCATATTTCAAAGATTGACCGTTGTATTCCACCTTCATAACCACTCCAATCATGCTGTTGTTCGGAGCGTATTTGATTTGGAATTTGATTCCTTTGTTGGTCAATCGAAGCGATGCAATTTGAATGTGATCACCTTCTTTCACATTAATCGGAACCATTGGTGGTGTGCGCTTGAAGATGCTAATAAAAATGACACGTCCATCTTTTACCATACTTCCTGGCTTCGGACTTTGTTCGCGAACAGTGCCTGGAGCAGCGGTTGGTACAAAGAGGCTGTCGGTGACTACCATTTCCAGGTCGAGGTCTTCAAGAATAGCGCGCGCCTCGGCTTCTGACTTTCCTTTTAAATCGGGAATCTGAATCGCTTCATCGTGACGCGTATAAAACTTCAAAAAGAAAATCACGAAAAGGAACAAGAACAAGTTCACACCCAGAATGATGAGTATTTGCTTCTTTCCGTATTTCGATTTTAAAAATTTTACAAACGACATAGACTTCAGATTAAGCGTTGGTCATTTCTTTTCCAATTGCATTGTCATAAAGTTCTTTATAATCTGCAATCATTCCAAAATTTTGTTCGTCAACCGTGCATCTTCCTTTTGTAACGTGTCCCAACAACAAGCAAGGAATATTGTGTTCCGCAACGAAGTCTAAGAATTTGTCTTCGTCGTCTTCCACCACAGAAACAACCACACGACTTTGTGATTCACCAAACAAGAAAGCATCTTTACGAATCTCGCTGTCTGTTACAATGTCGAATCCTAAATCGTTCGGCAAGCACATTTCAACCAACGTGGTAAATAATCCTCCGTCGCTAACATCGTGCGCTGCGTTAATGAAACTGTTTTGAATCAATCCTTTGATGCATTGTTGAAGTTGGTGTTCTTCGTCCAAATTGAAATGAGGAGCCGGAGAACCGAGGGTTCCAACAATGTTCGCTAAATATTCGCTGGAATTAATTTCGTTGTGTGAAGTCCCCAAAAGGAAAATCAAATCGCCTTTGTATTTGAAATCCAAAGTCATTTGCAAACTCTTGTCTTTCATTACACCCAACATACCAATGGTTGGAGTAGGGAAGACTGGCGCTGCTGAACCGTCTGCATTTGCAGTTTGATTGTAGAAGCTTACGTTTCCTCCAGTTACAGGGGTTTGGAATTTTGTACATGCTGCACCCATTCCTTTAATGGCTCCAACAAATTGCCAGTACACTTCGGGGTTGTATGGATTTCCGAAGTTCAAGCAATTGGTAATTGCTGAAGGCTCACCGCCTGAACACACAATGTTACGCGCTGCTTCCGCAACCGCGATTTGTGTTCCAATTTCTGGGTCGTTGTTCACGTAACGCGCGTTACAGTCAACAGTTAAAACAACCGCTTTGTTGGTTCCTTTCACATTCACCACAGCAGCATCGCTCTTGCGATTCGTGCTCATGTTCACTGTACCCACCATGCTGTCGTATTGCTCATACACCCAACGCTTGCTCGCGATGTTGGGTAAGGCAATCAATTGTCTTGCTGTTACCACATAATCTTTCGGCTCAGCCACGTTGTCCATGCTGAACTTCTTGTTCTCTGCGTAGTATGCAGGCTCGCTGTATTCTCTTTCATAAACAGGAGCTCCTCCGCCAAGCACAAGGCTTTCCGCAGGAATCTCGCTTACAATCTCTCCGTTCATGTAGTAACGAACCATAGGTCCTTCTGTCACCACACCGATTTCAGCAGCATGTAAATCCCACTTCTCGAAAATCTTTTCTACTTCCGCTTCGTGTCCCTTCTTAATTACAATAAGCATACGCTCTTGTGATTCAGAAAGCAAAATTTCGAAAGGCTGCATGCCTTCTTGACGGGTTGGAACTTTATCTAAATGAATGTCCATTCCAACACCACCACCTGCGCTCATTTCAGAGGTAGAGCAAGTGATACCAGCAGCACCCATGTCTTGCATTCCAGCAATAGCATCGGTTTCTGCCAATTCCATGGTAGCCTCTAACAATAATTTTTCTTGAAACGGATCGCCTACTTGAACAGAAGGCAAATCTTTCGCAGACTCTGCAGTAATATCTTTTGAAGCGAACGACGCTCCTTTAATTCCATCTTTTCCGGTAGCTGAACCAACGATATAAACCGGATTTCCAACACCTTTCGCTTTCGCGCTAATCATCTTGCCGTTTTCAACCAAACCCACAGACATGGCGTTCACCAACGGATTCACTTGATAGCTCTCGTCGAAGAAAACTTCACCACCAACGGTTGGAATACCGAAAGCATTTCCATAATTACCAATTCCTTTCACCACACCCTCCAACAACCATTTGGTTTTCGGATTTTCAAGTTTTCCGAAACGAAGCGAGTTCAACTGTGCAATCGGACGCGCACCCATGGTGAAGATGTCGCGGTTAATTCCGCCAACACCAGTTGCTGCACCTTGATAAGGCTCAAGTGCACTTGGGTGGTTATGCGATTCTATTTTGAAGGCGCAACCTAAGCCATCGCCAATATCTACTAGACCTGCATTCTCTTCACCAGCCTTCACCAACATGTGTGGTCCATCCTTCGGAAGTGTTTTCAACCACTTGATGCTGTTTTTGTAAGAGCAGTGTTCGCTCCACATCACAGAATAGACGCACATCTCTGTGAAATTTGGCGTGCGGCCTAAGATGGTTTTGATTTGATCGAATTCTTCAGGACGAAGTCCCATTTCTTGCGCTTGTTCAAGCGTTGCAATTTGCGTAGATGCGTTTGACATGTAGTACGTTTAAAAAACTGACGCGAAGATAGTTTATTTCAAGTCGTCTAACTTCATTTTTCCCTCGTCGTTCCACAGGCTTTCCTTAAGGTCTAGCGCTAGTACGCGTGCATAGGGAGTTGGGCCGTTTCCGGAAGTTTTCAACGAAATAAGTCCGGGGTGTGAACTCCAAGAAATTTTACCAATGATTTCGAAGTTCACTTTAGCATCGTTGTCGAGATAAAACGCCGATTTCACAGCGGGAAGAAGTCCTTTTACATAAACGGTCTCGATTCCCTTTGGAACGAAAATAAACAGGGTGTTTCCATTTGCGCTCACCGTCGTTGGGAATTCGCAATATTCGCGCGGCAATCCAGCACGTGTTCCATAAATCGCTGCTCCGTAATGGTTCATCCATTCACCCAATTCCGAAAGGGTTGAAGTGACTTGTGGTGGAAAGGTTCCGTCTTCCTTCGGTCCAATATCGAGCAATAAATTTCCTCCTAAAGAAACCACGTCGGTTAAAATATGAATGATCTGCTCAGGGGTTTTAAACGCCGTGTCTTGTGGTTGCCAGCCCCAGTTGGTGTTCAGGGTCATGCACAATTCCCAGGGTTTTTCATTTCTGTGAATAGGGAAAGAGTTCTCTGGAGTCTCGTAATTTCCGCAATCAGGAAGACGGTTGTTGATGAGGACGTTTTTGTTTTTCGCTTTTAAGCTGTCGCGAATAGCGAAGGCGTTCCATTCTTGCGCAGAATGTTCCCAGCCTCCATCGAACCACCACAGGTCTGGATTGTATGCATTGCGAAGTTCCATAATTTGCGCTTCGTTGTATTTCTGGAAGAGCGACCAGCGGTATGGATCGTCGGCAATTTTATAACGCGTGCTGTCTTTCAGAAAGCCTGGATAACACGGGTGACTCCAATCGATGAGTGAATAATAAACACCGATTTTTATTTTTTTATGTTGAAGGGAAGAAATCAAAGGAGAGTACACATCACGCTTAGCAGGTGTTGTAGCGGGAATGCTGTTGATGAAAGGCTGCTTTCTTTTTGTGTTGTGATAAGGAATCTTAGTGTCCCAAAGCGCCACACCGTCGTGATGCTTGGAAGTGATAACAGCGTATTTAGCCCCAGAGCTTTCAATGAGTTCAGCCCATTCTTCTGGATTGTATTTGCTGGCGGTGAAGCCCTTCGCTTGCGCCATGTAGTCGCTGTGTGAAATTTTCTTGTTGTGAAAAGACCACGACTCGTCAATGCCTTTCACCGAATAAATTCCCCAGTGTATGAAGATTCCCAATTTAGCATCTTGAAACCAATTGTCGTTTGCTTGACCGAAGCCTTGCAGGGAGAATAAAACAGCGAGAAGGGTGAAGATTTTAAATTTCATCTTCAAATATAATCAGACTCACGGCCATGTTTTAAGCTGAGTCCAATCGAAATCCCACTCCGGTGTTTCAAGTATTCCCGCATCGCTGGCTTTGAACCACGGGGACATTCCAGCGTTGTTCAGATTTTTTAGAACTTCAATGTCCTGCGCGGGCATGTAACTCTGCGCAAGCAAGAATACTTTTCCTTGAGGACCTTCCGCCACATCCAATACAATGACCGCATGTCCGGGAGATCCGCCTTTAATGAAGACATCGCCAGCTTCTAGGTTTGAAATGTTTTTGCTTTGAAGTTCATTCGAAAGGGAAAGTGTTCCAGCATAAGTGAAAATCTTTTTCATGTAATTCAAGAAATCTTCGTGCGATTCGGAAGCTGTTCCTCCGCTGGTCCATCCGTTGCAAGCCGCATTTAATCGTTTGCCCTTTTTCCATTCGGAATATTTCATGTTGAATCCGTTGGTTAAGTGGAAGGAAATGTCGTCGAATCGTTTTTCGGAGAACAACCATTCTGCTCGAAGGCGCATAATGGCGTCGGCACATTGTTGCAAATCTGAATTTCCCACCGAAATATCAACGACGGCAGCGGCCACTTTGTTCGGCTTTGTTTCGCCGTTGTATCGTTTGGTTAACGTTCCTGCAGGTTTCAGCGGCAACTGCTGTAAATAATTTCCGAACGTTCCGTTAGCATAGGTTTTCCTTGTATAACCCTCCGGAACTTCAAATCGTGTCGCCACCGTATTTCCTTCCGAGATAACTTGCTCAGCACCTTCCGCAGGACCTTTCGAAGAACCTTGTGGAACACCTTCCTTCGGACTTGTTGTAACACTTGAACACTGCACCGCTGCCGCAACCACCAATGAAATTGTTCCGAATTTAAAAAAGGTCGCAAGTTTATTCATGCCGATAAATTTTTATTCGTGAAGAGAATTCGGGAACGAAGAATTTTTTGAATTATTATGAGACTCTCTGTCATCATTCTTGCGCAGCATCTTTCGAAGAATCTTGCGTAGCATCTTTCGAAGAATCTTGTTGGAAACAATTTGTGAGTGTTAATACATAGTTATAACTTTGCGGAAAGATATTTGAGAGATATGAAATCGAAAATAATTCCCATAGGAAATTCGAAAGGAGTCATTATCCCTTCTTCATTTATGAAAGACTTGGGGATAACCGATTCGGTCGAAATGGAGGTGGTAGAGAATACGTTAGTCATTCGTCCGATTTCCAGTGCACGAAAAGGTTGGGAGGAAAAGATTGCACAGGTGGCCAAATCTGATAAGAGCAACGAACGATTGCCAGACCTCTTTAAAGATGAAAACTTGGAGGATTGGACATGGTAGAACGCTACGGAATATATTGGATTAATCTTGATCCAACGGTTGGACGTGAGATGAAGAAAACGCGTCCGTGCATTGTTCTATCTCCAAATGAAATGAATCGACACATGAGCACGGTTATCATTGCCCCAATCACGTCGACACTGCGCAATTATCCTATGCGACTTAATTTAACTTTGAAAGGCAAGAAAGGACAAATAGCGTGTGATCAAATGCGCTGCGTAGATGTTCAGCGGATAGGAAATAAAATTCAAAATCTTCCGCTTTCTCAACAAAAAAAGTTGAGTGGAATCTTAGAAGAGTTTCTTGTGGCGGAGTAGAATTTTATGTATTGGAACCTCCCATTATTTTAAATAATTCAGATTTGGAATTTATTTTGAGTTTGCGATAAATCTTTTTAACGTTCATTCGAACAGTATCTAATGATATTGAATAGCGATCGGCAATAAGTTTGTAACTCAACCCGTCGAGAATGCCATTCACAATGTCTTTTTCACGCTCAGTTAACTGTTCTGAAATGTTCCGAGGCTGATTGAAAAAGGTGATGACTTGTCTTGCAATTTTCGGAGTCATGTAGGCACCGCCATTTTCAATACTTTCAAAAACTTCACGGAAATTCATCTCGAAACTTTGTTTATCTATATACCCGGAAGCACCAAGTTGCAGCGCTTTGAAAATTGTTTCAGAATCATCCTTAATCGTGTTCATTACGATTGATGCGTTTGGAAAAAGTTTCAAGATCTTATCAATGGCTTGAATGCCGTTCATTTCAGGCATTAGAATATCTAGTAGGAAAAGATCAGCTTCGATAGGATTAGTCAAGTATTCCACTGGATTTGTAAAGACATGTTCACAGCGTATATTTTCAATTTTATTGACGTTTTCTTGCATCAGTCGTGCAAGATGGATGTCGTCTTCAATGATGATTACATTTTTCATTTCAGCGGAAGTTCAATTTGTGTGGTTAATCCAGTATCACCTTCAACAATGTAATGACGCACGAATCCGTTGTTTCTTTTTGCACGATTGGCAATATTACGAATTCCATTACCTTTCAAAGCTTCAAGATTTTTCAAATCACAAATACCATTATCTGAAATTTTGAGGATTAGTTTTTTGTTTACGATGTTGAAATGAATTTCGATGGAATTTGCATTTGCATGTTTTATGCAGTTTGTTATTATCTCATATACAGTTAATTTTATGTCCCGGTACAGCTCTCGATTAAGCTTGTAGTTTTTTTCGAAGTTTGTTTTATAGATATGCCTTAGTCCTGTATCAGCGGATGCTTTAGAAATGAATTCTTTTAAATCATCAGAGAGATCCTGAAGTGAATGTTTTTTGTTCGAAATAGAATCAAGGTAGGTTCGGAAACTATAGAGTGCTTCTTTCAAGCCATTTTGAATTTGTTCTTTTTCTTTAGTTTCGAATTTCTCTTTATTGCTAATCAATAGTAGGCGCGTCAGGATTGTCCCAGATTCGTCGTGAAGATCCATAGCGATTTTAGCTTTTGTAATCGTTCGAATTCGAATAGAACGAATGAAGGTGAGTGCGACTAAAGTGAGGATGACTAATCCTAAGGCGGAAAACAAAATGTGGTATTCTGTTTTGACATAAAAAGGGGCGTTAGCAACTAAAGCAAATGATTGTTCTTCAACAACATTTCCAAATGGATCAAACATGCGGATTCTAAGCGTGTATTCTCCGTAGGTCAAATCAGAGAGTATAATTTCTTTACTTTCGTCCGTTTCGAACCAGTTTCTACCATCGATGGTGTATCTATAATTATAACCTTTACCGAATTGATAATCCAAATTGGCAAGCTGAATAATTACCGATTCTTTTCCCGTTTGAAACGCGATGGTGTTTCCAATTTCGTAGTTGAAGAATTCTTTGAGATTGTCATTTACCAATCTTTTTATTCCTGAGATACGAAAGCCTTTGTGGTAATGGAAGTCATTCAATTTAGTAGGTTGAATAATTTCAAAGGCGTTTAATCCTCCAAATGCTAAACTGCCGTCTTGCAAGGTACAAGCCGACTTGTAATTAAATTCATGATTGATGAGACCTTGCGGTTTACTCAAGAATTTGATGCTTCCATCTAGGGTGTTGTATACGGTTATTCCTGAATAAGTGGAAGCCCAAATACAACCGTGGTAATCTTCAACGAGCGCGGTGACTTTTGGATGTGAAACTTCAAATTCATTGGAAAATACTTTCGTGATCTGGAAATTGCTCAATCGCATGACAGTAACTCCGTTGTTTGATGCTAGCCAAAGTTCGTTTTCATTTTCTCGAATCAGTATATCGCGAATTTCAGGAATGTCATTTAAAATAGTTGTAGTTAGCTGGAATCCTTTTTCAGGTGAGTAGAGGACTTTAAATAATCCCTTTGAGGTTCCAAGTACTATTGTATTACTTTTTCCTATTTGGGCTGCTACATAAATCTTATTTCCGCTCTCTAGCCATAATTCAAACCCTTTCTGGTTCCGTGGATTATACGAAATGATTCTGTTTTCTGAGGTGATAAGGAGCGTTGAATCTGAAAATATAGATATATCAGACAGTTGGTCTTTTGCTCCGAGAAATTGATTTAAATGGGTAGTTTCTGTTTTTGTCTTTAGATTGAAGCTTACTAGTCCACTTCCCTCGGTTGTACAAAAAAGTTGGTTGTTGAATATTACACCATCGTAGGTTGAGAAAGCGGTGGTGCTGAGATATCGTAGCGAATGATTTTCATCCTCTTCAACGATGTATGGAAAACCCAGGTAATAACGCTTGTTTCCATTTTCTAGAATCTTGCGTCTAACGATGAGTTCGTTTTCTTTTACAAGAGGGAAGTCGGGAATTCTTTTTGAAAGATCTGGTGTTTGCCCCATTTGAATTAGTCCCTGATTCGTGCCGACAAGGAATGAATTTTCATTGACTCTGCATATACATCTGTATTGAAAGTTTGCTTCTTTTGCAGAGTGGACAGCAATATTTTGTTGTTTAATATTAAAAACAGGAATTCGAAATTTATCAATCCAAAGAATGTTTCCATTATTTTCCTCAGAAAAGAAACTTACGCGAATTTGCCCAATAAAATCGGGGTGCTCAACGAATTCATTCTTCTGAAGAGCAAATACACGCCAACCGTTCCAATTGATTACACCATATTTTTTCGAAAGCATGAGTTCTCCAGAACTCCATTCTGGGTTATGCATCGGAATATTTGTGATGATGTGTGCATCGTTTATGTCAATTCGAAGGATTTTATGTTGATTTAATGAAATGAGAATATCACCTTGATATATTAAAACACTTGCGGCCTCATTAACTTCATAGGTTTCGTTAAAAATTATTTTTTGATTTTTCTTAATCAACAGTCCGCCATTGGCGAACAAAAACGCTGTAGTGTCATTTGAATTTGATATTGATAAAGGTTTTTGTTTGGAGAGTTTCTTAAATCTCAGTTGGCGGGGGATTAACTCAATAAGCCCGTCGGCTTCCGTTAATAGAAAGAGTGATTCTCCTATTTTTTTTATTTCTGAAATTCTATTGTCATTAAAAATGAAAGGGCTTGTGGTGCTGTTGAAATTCACAAAGTGATATCCATCGTATCTTGAAATTCCGTTATCAGTAGCAATCCAAGCGAAACCGTCATTGTCCATGACGATGTCATTGATTCCATTATGCGGCAAACCATCATTGATGTCATAAGGTGGTATTTTCGCATACATGTATTGCGCCTTCGGAGAAGTTGTCAAAAGAGACAAGACAACGAAAAGTGTTATTTTCCATTTTTTATTTTGACAATGCATCTCTTTTGAATTTATAACCTGTAGAGCAAAAATATGTTTTAATTCTATGGTGATTGCGACTTAGTGTTAGAAATCGATGCCTTACACATCATTATGCGTAAGCTTTACGCATGCTCATGTGTATCTGACAATACAAGTGTCTTTTCAGAAGAATTTAGATTCGCTCAAAACAGATTTTATGTTCAATGAGTTTATACGTTTTAAACTTGAGAGGAAGGTAGGACGTGCTGTTAAAAGCGAAGCGGACTGCAGAAATCTGGCTTTGTGGATTACAGAGAACACTTGCTACAGAATCAGTGAACAAACTCTTATTGATTTTTTTGGGATACATACGACGCCCAAAGAACCTAAACTCTATACCGTAGGTGTTTTAGCTAATTATTTAGGTTACGATTCGGCAGAAGACTTAAGACTTGATTACAATGCAACTCTCTCTCTTGGAGATTTAAGTGAGTCTCTAGAAATATAGTTAGATTGATTTAAAAGGTTCTTTCGGTCAAGAGAATCGGAGTTAATTCTAAGTTTTTAAAAGTGAAAGTATATTGATACACATGCATATGTGTATAGTCGCAATCACAACTTTCAATTTCATTACTGTAATTTCGAGTTTAAATAGTTGGTAGATGCTTTCAAAGTTGATTAGAGGAAAAATTGAGGAGAAGTTTGGTAAGCCTGTTCGTTATGCTAAGGATTGTGACGTTCTAGCAACAAGTATTTTTGCATTTACGAATGAAAGAATTAGTTGCTCCACAATTAAAAGACTTTTTGGAATAATTGAAGCAGAGAATGAGCCTCGTTTGTACACGTTAGATATTTTGGCTAAATATCTGGGGTATATAAATTACGATCAATTATTAAACGAATTTAATCCAAATCGCATACTTCAACGTCAGTCTCTTGAAGCAATACATGCCTCAAATTTGAAGACAGGTGATATAGTAAGGTTTTCATACGCGCCAAATAACGTTGTATCTGCGAAATATACTAATAACGAAGTTTTTCAAATTGTTGAATCCACAGATGAGAAAATTCAAACGGGTGATATTCTAGTGTTCAAAAAAATGGGCGTTCACATGCCTTTGTTCGCCAGTTGGAAGTCGTCTGAAAGTCGTATTGTGAAGAATATTATACTTGGGAGAATTTCAGGAATTACCTCGATTGAAATACTTTAGACGGTCTTAATTCGTTAGCCCTTCACTCCATCCAAAAATCTATTTGATACAAGAATGACCCTTCCTGATATGCTTTATAGTTGGTGTGCCAGTAATTGTTGAATAGGTAAAGGTGCATCTGCGAAATATCTGTTGTTTTTTCTTTCCAAACCTTTGCACCATTCACCTGCTCTTCATTGACGATGCCCCCTACTTCAACCAGATTCAATTGCGGAGAATATACGCAAGCTGTGTACTTCCCGTAATTCATTTTGAAGGCGTCTGTTGTGCAAATGAAATCGGCGTTCGATCCTGGTAATTGCGATTTATTGAATTCCAGCAAAGTCCCTTCTTTTCCATACGTGAGTGAGCCGTTCTTTCCGGTTCCAATGGAAATGTGCATCGACTCTTTTTCTTTTTCCACGGGCTTGCTGAATGACGTGCTCATGCGAATAACACCGTCTCTTTTGTCTAAGGAATAAGAAACCGCAATGTTTTTGATTTCCGAAATTTCATAGGTGACATGCACATATTTTTTATCGTGCGTGTCGGCAATGGTCGAAGTAAAAACATGTTTCGGATACATGAATTCTTGCGGGGCAATTCCCTTCGAATAGATGTATTCAAACAAGTGATTGTTTTCTGGAAAGACGAGCGAATCGTTTTCGAAATAAATACGATCAATTCCACCTGTTTTTTCGTCGACGTGAAAGTCATAAATGGGTTTTGTTTTCCGAAGAGGCCGCTTTTCAACATAATTAAATTTGACCTGAGCGGCAAGGTTCAAATATTGATTCAATGCAGAATCGAGAAACGATTTCTTAATGCGCCATTGCTCCGTGGTGAAGAAAATTTCAGGGTCGGAAATGCTGCACCAAGATCCCCAAGTGTGTTCGTGAAAAAGGATAATGTTTTTCTGTAGTTCAAATAATTTCTGTTGAATTTCCTTGGAATGATTTTGCTTCGAAATGTGCTTTTCCAATTGAACCGTCATACGCGCTAAATTTCGATTCAACATTTCCTCTTCTGCTGTGGAATAAGCCCCGTCTTCCCAATAAGGTGAGATTTCTCCAGTGACTGTTCTTAGAGAAGAGCCATATCGTTTTTCAAATTCAGAAAAGAGATAATCCACACTTGAAAGTGTCAACTTGGGCGAAGAATAACGCTCGTTCCAGTTATTCACGAACGTGACTAACGAAGTGTCAACCGGACCGTTATCGGCATTCTTCGTATAACGCAATTGCACCAATTCATACGGATATTTTTTATCCATCAACTCGTTGATGTACGCCGAAATTTTATTCTCCCACTTCACTTGCTTTTCGTTTTCCTGAATGTTGTGGAAATAGGAATAGCCTTTCCCTGCAGTCCAAACCAATAGCTTTTTGTTCGGCTCATTCAGTGGAGTCCAATAATAAATATCGTCGCCACATTCGCGAATGACTTTGCCCACGCGGTCGCCATGATCGGCATGTGTTTCTACATAGTTCGGTCCAAGCGATAAATACGGAATGTTGTTTTGAACATACATGTTCAACGCGTCGTAAGTAATTCCTGGAATGTCCGTAATCATCGCATTCTGTATCCGAATGCCAAATTCTTTTTCCAAGCGTTTCGCGTAAGCAACGATCCAATTAAGTTCTTCGGGCTGACACAATCCGTTCAACACATTCGCATAGTTCGCAGAAAGAACAATGCGTCCTTCTTTTACTTTTTGAATGAACAGCGCAATCTCTTCTTTGGAAGCTTGCTTCATGAAATTGTCAACCGCCCATAAACTCTCGATGTGCCAGATGGGCCGACAGTCGCCGTGGTAGGGCACAATAGACCAACGAATCGCTTTATAAATATTTTCAGTTTGAATTTTTTCAACTTCGGTTTGAAGGTGGGAATAGCCAATGTCGTTGTGGGAATGATGAATAATGTGGAAGTCGAAATTCTTTCTAGGTTGAATAGCGACCAATTCGGTATGTACCAATTTCTTTCCGAGGTAATAGCGAAGCGTATCAATTCCCGTGAAATCTGCAGGATAACTTTCAATGGAAATGGAATTGTATCCGGTAGTAACGGGAAATGTGTTTTCGAAATACTTCGAAACCACTGTCATGCTTGGTACTTTGTCATGCAAATAAGGGAAGTCAACTGCCACATTCATTTGCAATTTGTTGCTTTTTCGAAGCACCAACTGTGTTGGAGAAGTAATGATTTTTAATGAACGTTTGTATTCGAAAATCATGAGCCAGTCGCGGCTGTTGGAATTTTCTCCGACTACTTTTAATTCTCCTTTCGAAATGATTTTTTTCGGAATTTCAATTTGAATAAAACCAAATGCGTCTTTGTTAATGTCGTGTTCTGTTGGAATGAAATTGAATTGTACTCCTTCCTCGTTTCCTCCGCCTTTACGCGTTTCCAGCGATTCTTTCGGTGTAGTATCGAAGTCGAATAGCGGTTGTCCGTCTATTGAGAAATGAAAAATGCGATCGCCACCGCTTGTGCCTGTTGAATGTCCGAGCAGGAGTTCATAGGTCACCGTTTCTTGGTCTCTTTCTGTTTCACTTTCCAGTTGCAACTCAATCGCCGAATTTCCATTCGCTCTCGTTAGTAAAGCTGTATTGGCGAATTCGTGCAACGGCGAGAAATACTTGATCTCTTCTCCAGAAATTTTATACGCGTAGCCTGGCAAGGTTGGATATTCTTGCGCGCACAGTGACGGGGGGAGAATGAGAAGCAGAAACAGAATGAGAAACAGAAAATTATTCTTCATGTCCGTGAAATTAAGGAATCTTGCGCAACGAAGCGTCGTCTTTATCTTCGTTCCATGAAATCGAAATTGCCAAACGTAGGAACCACTATCTTCACAACCATGTCTGCGCTTGCTGTGCAAGAAGGCGCGTTGAATTTGGGACAAGGATTCCCAGGATTTCCAATAGATGAAAAATTAATAGATCTGGTTACCAAGGCCATGAAGGACGGATTCAATCAATATGCTCCCATGCCAGGTATGCCTGTGCTTCGACAAATAATTACAGAGCAATTGAATGCACGCCACGGTTGCAATTACGATTGGAATACCGAAGTGAATATTACCGCGGGCGCTTCGCAAGCCATCTTCACGGCTATTTCAACGTTAATTTTTCCAGGCGATGAAGTGATACTTTTTGCGCCAGCATACGACTGTTATGCACCCGCAGTAGAGTTGAACGGAGGGAAGGTTATTTGGATTGAATTGGAAGGTGAAGACTTCCACATTCCTTGGGAAAAAGTAAAGTCCGCCATTAATGATTGTACAAAATTGATGTTGGTGAATACGCCACACAATCCGACCGGCGCGGTGAATACGTTAGATGATACACACAATCTTTTAGAAGTCGTTCGCGATACGAATGTGTTCGTCATTTCCGATGAAGTGTATGAACACATTGTGTTCGATGGAAGAAAGCACGAGAGTTTAGCGCAGTTCCCGGAATTGCGCGAACGCATGATGTTGGTGTATTCTTTCGGGAAGACGTTTCATGCTACTGGATGGAAATTGGGCTACGCGGTTTGCGATGCGAAGTGGATGGTTGAATTTCGAAAGCAACACCAGTTCAATGTCTTCACCTGCAACGCTCCCTTTCAAATCGCCATTGCCGAATACATGAAGACGGTTGACTATTCTGAAATTTCGCGCATGTACGAACGTAAACGAAATTTATTTGTGGAAGCACTTGCGGGCAGCTCCTGGAAAGCGTTGCCGTGCGCAGGAACATATTTCCAAGTGCTCGATTACAATGAAATTTCAAACGAATCAGATTTCGATTTCGCGGTGAAGTTGAACAAAGAAGCGAAGGTCACAAGCATCCCACTTTCACCTTTCTATGAAAACGGAAGCGCAGAAAAACGTTTGCGTTTTTGCTTCGCGAAGGAAGATCATGAGTTATTGGAAGCGGCCAATCGATTGAAGGCTTATCTTCGCTAACGATGAGACGCATTTTATTCCTCATACTTTTTTCATTGACGCTTCAAGCGAACGCACAATTCCGTTCGTTGAACCCGATGTCATTTTTACCGAGCGAAAATCCATCGTTTGTGGTTTCACCCATGGACTACAACAAATTAGGGGCTTATTATCAGTCGTCGGGAGGAAGAGGAGTACAAGGACAAATGAATTTAGATAAAATCTATTCTGCAGTGGGTGTAGATATTTATCAAAATTCAAATGCCTTCAATGCAGCAGCCCTTCAATTCGCAACGCATTCGTATACCACAAGGAGTAATTTGCACGTGGGAATTGGTGGACGTGCTGAGTTTTCAAATGATGACAATCAACGTTTTGCATATGCCCTCGGTTTGAACGTCATGAGCAATCCAGCTGGAAAGTTCATGGTTGGTTTGTCTTATAAATCGAATGACCTTCAAGTGATGCCTTTCAATAACGAAGTGAAAAATGTTTCGCAAGTCTTGTGCACGCAAGTGGGATGGTCATTTCTAAATATTTCAAGAAGATCCACATTAGCTTTTTCAGGAATATACAAGCGTGGTTTTGAAGATGAATCGAAGCTTCGTCAGTATCAAGCAGGACTGAATCTTTCAACTCGGAAATATGCTATTGGAATGGGAGTGCGAACATGGGATAATGTGCACGGCGGGGCTTACATTCGAGGTATGCTTATCTATAGAAAATTTGTTGGCGTATACACTGGACTCGCAAGCGATAAACACAAATCGCTTCAACATTTGAATCACGAAATTTCTCTTCAATATAAATTTTAATTATGAAAAATCTTTTTGCATTTAGCTCTTTGTTTTTTGTTTCGATGGGAATGTTTGCTCAAGCGAATGTGACTTCGAAGATTACGCAAGTGACTGTTTACCTTCAAGGTGCGCAGTTGGTGCATACAGCTGAAACGCAGGTTTCGCAAGGGAAGCAGACGGTAGTGTTCACGGGTTTAAGTGCAGACATGCAACCCGAAAGTGTGGTGTTGGAATGCAGCAACCGCAATGTGGTCTTTCAAAGTGTTTCCATTCGTAACAACTATTTGAAAGAGCAAACCCCGAATGCGAAGATTGCGGAACTGCAAGAGAAGTCGGCTTTGGTGGAAGAGAAGTTAGCGACACTTCGCGCAGAGAAAAGTGTTTATGCAAAGGAACGCGACATGTTGTTTCGCAACGAGGCCATTGGCGGAACATCGAACAATGTGCCTATTGCAGAGATTGAAAAGGCTGCCGATTTCTTCCGCAAACGCAACAATGAGATCAATGTTTTCTTGTTGAAGGCAGATGCCGAAGAGCGCAAGCTAATTAAAGAGTCAGCAAGTTATACTGCGCAGTTGCTAGAGTTGAATGCGAAAGAAAATCCGCCTACATCTGAAGTAACGGTGGTGTTGGATGCGAAGACGAGAGGAGAAGCCATCTTCACCTTGAAGTATTTGGTTCGCAATGCGGGTTGGGCTCCGAAGTATGATGTTCGCGCAGAGAATGCGGTTGACCCAGTGAAGTTAGATTATCACGCGAATGTGTTCAACAAATCGGGATTGGATTGGACGGAAGTGTTAATGATTCTAAGCACAAGCGAACCTCTTCAAGGAGCTGAGAAGCCAACTTTAGAGACTTGGGACATAGCAGAGTCGACCCAAAGAATAGCTGGGGTTCAAAAGAATTTGGAGTCTGTTATGGTCATGGACATGAAGAGTACCCGAAGCGATTATTTGAAGAAGGAAGATAGAGGTGGTGAAGTGGCCTTTCAGCAAGTTGCTGTTCAAGAGCTAAGTGCTGAGTTTGAAATTGAATTGCCATACACCATTCTTTCAGACGGAAAGCCTTACGTGGTAGATGTAACATCTTATTCCCTTCCTGCAACCTACATGCATTATGCTGTTCCAAAACAAGATGCCGATGCGTTCTTAATGGCGAAAGTTGTTGGTTGGAACACCTTGAATTTGGTAAGTGGAAAGGCGAGTGTTTATTTCGCAGGAGCCTATTTGGGACAGAGTTTTATCAATACAGCATCTGTCGACGATACCCTTTCTCTTTCATTGGGAAGAGACAAGCGTGTCGCTTTGGCGCGTAAGAAGCAATCTGAATTGAGTAAGCGTCAGTTGTTAGGCAACAACGAAAAAGAAACCTTCTATTTCGAAACAACCGTTCGCAACAATCGCGACAAAGAGATTAATGTTTTGTTAGAAGACCAACTGCCTATTTCTTCCAACGGAGAAATTGAAGTAGCCATGTTGGAAATCTCTGGAGCCGTTTTAGAAAAGAACACCGGCAAACTTTCTTGGAACATGAAACTCGCACCTGGAGAAAGCAAAACTGTCACTCTTGGATACAGCATCAAAACTCCGAAGTCTATGAAAGTTTCGAAAGCGAAGTTTAGAACGATTGCGTGCCCGAGCTTCTAAAACTGCGTAATTGGAAATCCTTCGGATTTATTCCTACGGCGTAATTGGAAAATCGCAGATTTTATTCCTATTGCATAATTGGAACTGAGTTGTTATTCTTTATTGAGAATTACGCAGTAGGAATTACGGAGTAGGAATTACATAGTAGGAATAAAACCTTCGGTTTTCTAATAACGAAGTTCCTATGATTTTTTCAGCGGTCCCATCGTCACCAAGTAACGAAGTATAGCTTGCTCTTCCTTTTTGTCGATGCCTGCACCTTTGTCTTTGTTTGCCATTTCAACCATCTCTGGAACATGGTGTTTCCAACCGCGAATACCCTCAGATGCAGGATCTTTTAACGCGTGACAACTTTGGCAATGCTCTGTGTACAACACTTGTCCGGTCTGCAATTCAGCAAGGGTTACTCCAGAGAATTCTGTTTTGGCTAATGCTACATCGGCTTCAGTAATTGCTACTTGCTTTGAAGCGGCGCATCCAACAGCTACTGCTGCAATTGAAAGAAAGATCCATTTTTTCATGAAGCCAAGATACTTGATTTATTATTATTTCACATAACTTCGACTGCAAATGAAACTAAAGTCACTTTTACTGGAGACCTCCCTGCATTGGGAAAATCAAGAAGAAAACCGTGCGCACTTCAAGGCTCTTCTTCAACAGCAACAACCCAATCAGTGGGATCTCATTGTCCTTCCGGAAATGTTCTCTACCGGTTTCACCATGAATACCGAAGTGTCTGAAGAGCTTGTGAACGGCGAGTTTCCAAGTGTTACATTGATGAAGGAAGAGTCCGCAAGATTGAACGCGGCTATCGTTGGAAGTCTCTCTGTGCGCGAGGAAGGCAAGGCCTACAATCGTTTGTTCTTTGTTCGTCCGAGCGGAGAAGTTTCCACTTACAACAAACGTCATTTGTTCTCTTTCGCTGGGGAACACAAACACTACGAAGCAGGCGAGGAGCAATGCTTGGTGGAATGGCGCGGATGGAATATTTTATTGAACATCTGTTACGACTTGCGTTTTCCTATTTGGTCTCGAAATGAAATGCTGAATGGAATTCCGAAATACGATTTGCTCATTTATGTAGCCAATTGGCCAAGCGTTCGCGCTGAAGTCTGGAAGACCTTGTTGAAGGCGCGCGCCATTGAAAATGTGGCATACGTCATTGGGGTGAACAGAGTTGGTGAAGACGGAAACGGACACGCGTACAGCGGAGATTCAGCTATCGTGAACTTCCGTGGTGAGCACACAACAGAATTGTCGTTGGAAGAATTGAATGCCTTTCGTGAAAAATTTCCGGCATTGAACGATGCCGACTCGTTTCAACTTAAATAGAAAAACAGAAGGTGAGCAACTTGTTCCAACCTTTGAATTCATTCATGTTTAATATCATTTTATCCTTCGAAAACGCCAGCGAAAGCTCGGCGTTTTTGTTTGTTCCAAGTGGAAGGAAAAATCCGGTGCTGAAGTAATATCCGAAACCTATTCCGGTTTGCGGACGGTAGTTGATCATTTGCGCTGGATTCGCTGCGCCAATAATTAATTCGTAATTGCGATCTGCCACATGCGCAATGTTGTTCACCACTTTCGTTCCGAGCATGCTTCCACCAAATTGCATGAAATACAATCCGTTTCCACTTAATGCCCATCCTGTTCGATACCCCAACGCCAAGTTCAATCGCTGTTCGTTTCCTTCAATATTAAAAAGACGAATGTCGTTTTGACCGTTTAATTGCCCTGAGGTTCCAATCAATTGCATGGTGAATCGGTCGTACGCTTTTACCTTGCAAACATTCAAATCAAAAATTAGGGATGATTTGTTATTGAAATCATAGGCTGTTTGAAAGCCGATGTTGAATCCGCCGTTGTACCGCATGGCTGTCGGGTATGCATCCCATGGAAAATCAAATCCACCAGAGGCATTATAAAAATTTGTAATATACTGCGTCTCCTGTTGGGTAAGATTTAATCGCTCTTCAATGCTATACAAGCGTACGCCGTTCGGATCAATATTGTTGTCGTAGAAACCACTACCGTTGTAATAGTTCGCAGAAACCTTCGACGGGAAGTACATGCCCATGTTCAGTCCAAAGCGGAATCCTTTGCGCTCGTCGCGGTCTTGAGTAAACACATTGGAAAACAGTAGGCTTAGGTAGCAGAGAGATATGAACAAGAAACTTTTTTTCATAACAATGGGTGATAGTCTTCAAAAATAAGCCGAAATTCGAACCCACGGAGAAAAGATGTTGTACGCCATTACAGATATTGAAACGACCGGCGGAAGAGCTGAGCAAGGTAGCATTACTGAAATTGCTATTCTCTTGCACGACGGGCATAAAATCGTTGATGCGTATCAAACCCTTATCAATCCTGAGAAAAGACTTCCACCTTTCGTAGTTCAATTAACTGGAATTACTGACGCTATGCTTTCAAGAGCTCCAGTGTTTGAAGATGTGGCCGACGAAATTTACGACATGCTGAAAGATGCGGTCTTCGTGGCGCACAACGTGAATTTCGATTTCAATTTCATTAAGGAAGAATTCAATGCTATTGGATATTCGTGGACGCCCCAGCGTTTGTGCACCATTCGCTTGGCGCGTAAGGCGTTTCCGAACATGACGCGCTATGGCCTCGATAACCTTTGTCGTGAGTTGAACATTACCAACGCCAGCGCACACCGCGCCATGGGCGATACGCAGGCCACTGCGGAGTTGTTCGATAAAGTCATTGAAGAAATAGGGTTAGACGGCGTGAATTCCATGTTGGGAAGAGGACACGCGGAAGCGTATTTGCCGCATCACCTTCCGGAAGATACAATTGACAAGCTTCCCAAAGCAACGGGTGTGTATTACATGCGCGACAACAAGGGCAAGCCCATATACATTGGCAAAGCGAAGAACATTCGCAAGCGCATCAAAGAACATTTTCAAAACGGAGAACCTGAAAAGAAGATTTCATTTTCGAATGAAGTGCATCACATCGATTACGTAGAAACCGCTTCAGAGTTGGTGGCGTTTCTGTTGGAAGACCAAGAGATTCGTTCACACGCTCCGAAATACAACGCCGCGCAAAAGAAGAAACGTCCGAAAGTGGGGCTGTTTCAATTCGAAGATCAACAAGGCTATTTGCGATTGATGGCTGCGCAATTGTCTGGTCAAAAAACGCCTTTGCGTATTTTTCCAACGTTACCTCAAGCCAATAAGTGGTTAGTGAAGTTTTGCAGTTATCACGGCTTCTCATTGAAAGCCATTGGTATGTTTAGCGAAGAGGAATTGACTTCGCGCGAAGAGCACAACGAACGCATGCAAGCCGCCATGAAAATGGCCTTCAACCCACAACATGCTATTCTTACGCACAGAGGGCGTAACAGCAGTGAATTCGTTTTTGTTTTGGTTGAAGACGGATTGCCGAAGGGCTACGGATTTATTGATCAGCACGTAGATACAATTTCTTCCGTAGACGATTTGAAAGACCGACTAATTCCGTTGAACACATCTGAATTGAGTGCAGGATTCATTCAGCACTTCATGGATTCTCCGCAAGGACACCGCGTGAAGCCGCTTACTTCGTAAGACTTTTAAAAAGATATTTCGAAATCACGAAAGGCACAGCCAACAGCCATTCCGGCGTGTTCAAATGTTCTTTCTTCAAACGAATTTCTTCCGCATACAATTTCCAAACGTAACGCTTTGAAAGTCCATTTGCATCGCAAAGCGCCACTGTTTCATTCACGTATTCAACCTTTACATTTTTATTTTTTAGGTGGAAATGATATTCGTAATCGCCCAAGATTTGGTAGGTTGTATCGAAGTTTCGTTCTTCGAAAAGTGATCGCCTATAAAGCACTCCTTGCTGGTGAAGGGTGTGTTTCCAAAACATTCCTTTCGGGAAGGAAGGTCTGTGAAGCTTGGTGGTGGCTTGGTGCGAGAGGTTGGTGTTCTCAACGTTTCCAAATACCACATCGGCGTTTACACCGCGAGCCATTAAATGCGCAAGTACGTTTTCATTCGCCAAGACATCGTCGCTTCCTAAAATGTATATCCAAGTGCCCTGTGCTTTTGCAATGCCTTTGTTCATAGCATCGTAAACGCCGTTGTCTTTTTCGTGAATGAAATGAACAGGAAAAGAATAGGAGGGAAGCGATTGAAAGGCTTCGGGCTCATTGGCGCCGTCGACAACAATGACTTCGAGTTGAATGTTTTTTTGTGTGGAAAGACTGGCTAGCGCTGCTGCAATGCGGTTATCGCGAAAGGTGGGGATAATGACCGAGCATTGCATACCTGTGTGTTAGGCGATGGCCTCTTCAATTTCTTCTGGACGCGGAGACTCGATGAGTTTCTTTCCTTTGCACAACACTATGCGCGAGCTGTATTTACGCATGGCGTCGTAATCGTGCGAAGCCATTACCACAGCGGTACCGCCTTCGCTAATCATTTTCAATAAATCTAAAATGCCTTTCGCCGTTGATGGATCGAGGTTCCCCGTAGGCTCATCGGCAATAATCAAATGCGGAGAGTTCAACAACGCTCGGGCAATGGCCAAGCGTTGTTGTTCTCCACCACTTAATTCAAATGGCATTTTTTGTTTCTTTTCTGAAAGTCCAACGAGTTCCAACACGTCGTCTATGCGACTGTGAATGGCGGAACTTTTGTTCCATCCCGTTGCACGCAGTACAAATTCTAAATTGTCAGAAACCGAACGGTCGGTGAGCAATTCAAAATTCTGAAAGACGATTCCCAATTTTCTGCGAAGCTCTGAAATCCGTTTCAACGAAAGCTTACGCAAATCGGCGTTGCAGACTTGTCCTTTTCCATTCTTCAATGGAATGTCGGCATAAAGTGTCTTCAATAAACTCGATTTTCCGCTTCCGGTTTTTCCAATTAAGAAAACGAATTCACCGTCGAATACTTCGAAGTCAATATCTTCCAACACACAAATTTTCCCTTGAAAAATAGAAGCGCGTTCGAGCGATACAATGCAATTGGTGTTCTCTTTCATTCTTCTCGTTTAGTCTACCTTGAAGGTTTTCTTTTTCACCTTTCCGTTGATGGTAATTTTTTTCATGGTCATTTCTACGGTTTGTCCGCCAGAAATCAACTGAACCGTTTTCGGGAAGGTCATTCCATCTACGATCATGAAATCTTTGATGTTTGTTTCTGAAGTAACAGTCCCTTCTGGTCCTTCAATAATATCTAACGATGAAACCAATTGTCCAGAAGCTTTGTCGAAGTATTCCGTCTTCACCACTTTCTTCTTCGCGTCAAGCATTTCAATCATGTAAACTTCTTTTTCATTACGCATGATACTGCCAACAAGGTTTATGGAATAGCCATAATCGGCCATGTGATCACGTAGGAAGAAATCGGCGTCCATCTTCGCTTTCAAAATATCTTTCTCTTCGGTTGGTTGGTCTTTGCCCATAGCACGTACCACCAATTTCGTTCCGTCGAAAATTTGGGTAGAAACAGTTACAGGTCCCATGCTCACCTCTTGACGTAGCATTTTGTTTTCGGAAGTTAAGATTTCAATTTTAATAGTTCTACCACCAGCATTTAATTCAATTTCTTGCTTCAAATTTTTGATTTTCTTGAATTTGTCTTTACCACCGTTAGCAGCGTAATACGCTTCAACAACAGTAGCAGCGGTTACTCCAGCAGGTGGAGGAATAATTCCTTTCGAAACACTTCCGTCTGTGTTGAATTGCATAACTTCTCCATTCTTGCTGAACGGCTTCAACTTCTCTAAAATGTCTTTGTTTCCAACTACTGAAATATAACAGTTGTTTGGCTTCAAGTATTTCTTCGCTGCCGCTAAAACGTCTTCTGCGGTAATGGCGTTCAAACGCTCGAGGTATGTTTCGTAATAGTCTGCAGGCAAATTGTATTTTGAAATGTTGTAAGCGAATTGCGCAACTGTTCCTGCGTTTTCAAGACGACGAGCGAATGCACCAGACATAATGCTCTTTGCAGACTTCAAAGTTTCAGCAGAAACCGCTTCGTTGCACAGACGATCCATTTCGAACAACAACTGAACAATGGCACTGTCGGTTACTTCGTTACGAACACTTGCACCTGCGCTGAAGTTTCCAATGACATCGTCTGGAACCATTGAAGAGTAAGCACCGTAAGTATATGCTTTGTCTTCACGAAGGTTTTGCATTAAGCGAGTTTGGAATCCGCTTCCACCTAAAATATTATTCAATACTGTTGCAGCTAAATAGTCTGATGAAGTAATGTTCAACGGCACCGCGTAGGTCACGTCAATCACACTTTGCACCGCGCCGGGCATAGCCACGAACGCCACTTGATTGGCTTTCAATTCTGCAGGAGCAGGGTAAGTACGAACAGGAACAGCGTTACCGGTCCAAGCGCCGAAGTATTTGTTCGCTTGCGCAAAGGCTTGCTCAGGCGTAACATCTCCAACAATTACCAATGTCGCAACAGAAGGCGAGAAGTAGGTTTGGTAGTATCCCAACAAGTCTTCACGTGTGATGTTGCTTAATGTGCTCTCGGTCATGAATTCACCGTATGGGTGACGCACGCCGTAACGCACAACGTTTCCAATTTTATCTGAAACAGCATTCGGATCAGTCTTCTCGCTGGTTAAACCAGAGATCATTTGCTTGCGTGTTTTTTCTAATTCATCGGCTGGGAAGCTTGGATGAAGAAGAACATCTTGCATTAATGCAAGAAGGGTTTCGCTGTGCTTGCTGAGGCAAGAACCAGAAACGCTTGATGAGGAAGTGGAAAGTGATCCGCCAATGAAGTCGATGCTTTCATCGATTTGCGCTTTGGTCTTGGTCTCTGTTCCAGCTGAAAGAAGATCGCCAGCGATAGAGATGTATCCAGCTTTGTTTCCTTCTGCAATAGGCGTTAGGTTTAACGAAAGCGAATAGGTTACGTTTGGAAGCTTGTGGTTTTCAACCACAATCACTTTCATTCCGTTATCTAACTTATTTACCGTTGCTTTTCCGATTTGAATTTTCGGAGCAGGTCCTGGTTGAGGAACAATACTTCTATCAAGCGGAGCCTGTTTAGGAGTCGTTTTCTTTGAAGGTTGCGCAATGGCTGTAGAAACAAGCAATGCGGCAAGGAGTGTATATATGAATTTCATTTTCGTTCGAATCTTAGTTAGCAGAAAGTTTTGGGTCGTTTAAGAAATACAACACCACGCGATTTTCGGGGATGTAGTATTTACGAGCAGCGTTGCGAAGGTCTTCGCGAGTCACTTTCATGTAACGCTCAATCTCTGTGTTAATCAAATTTGCGTTTCCGTAATAGGTGTGGTAATTCGCAAGGCTTTCTGCGATACCTGCAACGGTGCTATTTCCAGAAACAAAGTTGCTTTCAATTTGGTTGCGAAGTTTTTCGAATTCCTTTTCAGTAATTAATTCTTCTTTCACTTTGTCGAACTCTTTGTTCATGCCGTCTTCCAGCGTCTTTGGATCTACACCCATGTTGGTTAATCCGAAAGCAAGCGTCAATCCTGGATCTTCCAAGTTGAAAGTAAATGCACCGCAGTACAAAGAAAGTTGTTGTTCTTCTACCATTGATCGGTTTAAGCGAGAGCTCTCTCCGTTTGAAAGCAAGGTGTTCAACATGTCTACTGCGTAGAACTCTGGAGTTCCTTGCGCAGGAATGTGATACGCTTGAACAATCATAGCCAATTCGTCTTTGCCCCAAATGGTATCGCGAACTTCTCCGGTGTTGATGTCTTCCTTCACGGTTGGACGAGGAATAGCGTTTGTTCCTTTTGGAATGTCGCTGAAATATTTCGCGATAAGCTTTTTCGTTTCTTCCACATTCATATCGCCAGCGATAGAAAGAACCGCGTTGTTCGGAACGTAGAAAGTTTTGTAGAAGTTCACGAAGTCTTCGTCTTTCGCGGCGTTCAAATCTTCCATGCTTCCGATTGGAGACCAAGCGTAAGGATGCTTTTTGTACGCGTGCTTCAACGCTTCAGGAAGAAGGTTTCCGTAAGGTTGGTTGTCGTAACGCATACGCTTTTCTTCTTTCACTACTTCGCGTTGTGTTTCAATTCCTTTGTTTTCCACTTTCGCGTGAAGCATGCGCTCGCTTTCTAACCACAGGCCTAATTCAAGCTGATTGCTTGGCATAAGGTCGTAGTAGAAGGTGCGGTCTTGGGTAGTGTTGGCGTTTAGTCCGCCACCCGCGTTTTCAACGTATTTCGCGTATTCGCCGCGACCAATGTTTTCAGAACCTTCGAACAACAAGTGCTCGAAGAAGTGCGCCATACCTGTTCTACCAACTTGTTCGTTCTTCGAACCTACGTGGTAAAGAACGGTAACCGCAACGATAGGCGTGCTGTGGTCTTCGTGAAGAATAACGTGCAAGCCATTTGGCAAGTCGTATTCAATGAATTTGATGTTTTGTGCTTGTGCAGCGAAAGTGCTGAGTAAAGCAACAAAGAGAATTACTTTTTTCATGTGTTAAAATATGGTTTGAAATACCGCTAGCGAAGATACTAAAGCAGAGCTTAGGTTGCGAAGCAAAGATTCGCGGAGCGAAAGGTTCTTGTTAAGAAAGATTCGTTTACGAAAGATACACGTTGTGTAAGATTCATGGAATGAAAGGTTCGCGAAGCGAAAGGGGTAATCAGTTGACAGTTTCGCCTTTGGTGTTTATGAATATCCAAGGACCATTGGCCTCCTTCTGCACATTGGCTTTGCCGTTTGAAAAGTTTTTCACGTCGTAATAAATACACGGAATGACTTCATTGCCGGCTTCATCTACGAATCCTTTTTTTCTTCCTTCGGGGAAGTTGATGCTTACGATCATTCGGCCGTCGGAGAAGGAGCCGTTAATGCCGTCGTATTTGCAGGGCAAGACCAATTTGCCTTCTGTGTTCACTCTTCCCGATTTTCCGTTTTTCTTCACGTTGGCCACACCGCGATTGAAGTCTCCGGTTTGTTCGTATTCGAGCGGAGTGGTAATTTTTCCTTCCAAATTTAAATGTCCCCAGAGGTTGTCTTTTTTTACATTGACAAAACCTTGATTGAAGTTTCCCGCCCAGTCGTATTCGAAGGGGATAACGGTTTCTCCTTTTTCATTGATGAATCCGTGCTTGCCATTTAAAATGGCATGCGCCAATCCTTCACGGAAGTAGGCGAGGCTTTCGAACTTAAACGGAATGAGGACAGTCCCTGTTTTGGTTATAGCACCGAATTTCCCATTGAGATTCGTAATGGCTAATTCGCCACTGAAGCGAATTTCAGCTTCGTAGATGATAGGAAGTACGACTTCTCCGGCTTTGTTAATGATGCCCCATTTGCCGTCTTTTTGAACGGTAGTGGTTTCAATTCCGAAGTCGTTAATTCTATCATAGATGAGAGGAATGACAATCTTTCCTTCTTTGTTGATGCATCCCATTTTTCCGTCTTTGTAAATGGTGGCTAATCCGCTTGAATAGTTTCCAATGCCACCGTATTCCAGGGGAAGGACTTTTTTTCCTTTCTTATCGAAGCATCCGTATTTCTGATCTATTCCCACAACCAGCAAATCGGAGAATCGCATACTGCGATAGAACCAATCATCAGCATCTGTATAGATAACAGGAAGCACTTCGTTCCCTTGTTCGTCAATGTATCCGTAGTGGGTAGGGTAGTCCCCGAAAATTTCTACGCGCGCCACACCGTCCATGAACGGTTCAATTTCGTCGTACTTCATCGGCACGATAACTTTTCCAGTGGTATCAATTATTCCGCGTTTGTCGTTGGTTCGGAAAGTAGCGAACGCACCGCGGAATTCCTCAATGTTGTATACATCGCTAACCGCCTCGAATTTTTTCGTTTTGGAATTGTATTTCCCTTCGATTGTGGTTTGGGCGGAAGCAGAAATTGTTAAGGTAAGTGCTATCGCGAAAACAAAAATAAATTGGGAGTATTGGAGTGTAGGGAGTTTAGTCATGATAAGACTAATGTAGGTAGAAGAACTTCAAGGCAGAAATATTCACCGCATTTTTTGCGGTGAATATTTGGTTTATTCACCGCATGGGAATTGATAATCCTAAAGATATACCTCGGTTTCACTTTCGGAAGTTTCAATAGATATCACTAATTTCAAGAACCTTCTTTTCTGTTTCATTGGAAACAGTGACTTGATGTCTCCTGAATTCGATAGAAAATTTAGGGAATATTTCTAATGTGTCTTTGTAAGTTAGGATAACCGATTTGTGTTTGCCGCTCAATAGATTCTGGACTTGAAATTGGATTTGAAATTTTCTATTGGTTCCATAAATCATTCATTTAACAATTAGTAATTGACACAAACTTTCTTAATGCGTGTGTCTATAGATAATTAAAATAAAATAAGAAAATTAATTATTCAAAACTATTCTTCCATACCCCTGATGTCTTCGACGAATGCCTTTCAGGCGAATGTTACGCCGTAACGTATGCCGCCGGCGAATGTCTGTGACGGTTTTTAGCAACGAAGTTCCAACAACATAGTTCCAACAACGCAGTTCCAACAACGTAGTTCCTAATACACTCCCATATTCACCTCCTCGAAATTCTCAAAGTCTTTGATCTCGCGAAGTTTTAAAAGTTTGTTTACAGTAATGTTCGTCCAAGTCTCCTTGAAGACTTCGTCTCCGCCTTGAGCGTTTTCATTCACGTTTTCCTTTACTTGTTTTTTCTTCGAAAGGATGTTGATGCTGGTTTCCTTTTCTACGACTGCGCCGCCTTCTGAATTGTCGTAACCGATTAAATAGAAATCTCCTTTTCTGTATCGAAAAGTATATTTCCAATAACCGTATCGACCATGGGCGTAGTTGACATACAAATTGCCTTTGCCTATTTCCAACGAAAGCTCTGGGGCGTAATAGACTCCGTCGTCTTCGTTTTCGGAAGAAAAGCAGTTTAAGTTTTTCAAGACCTGTTCATACTGATTGTCTTTCTTGAAGAGAACAATAATGCCTCTTCTGTTGCGATCGACCAACTCGCCGTATTCATTTTTTACAAATGCCCCTTTGTCGGTTCCTTTAACGAGTAACACTTTGTCGTCGACGCCGTCTTTGTTTAGATCCCCAATCGATGTGCTGGAAAGCACATATCCCTTCGGAATGAAATCGTTTGCGTTTGATTTTAATGTGGGTTGAGCAATGATGGATTGAGTAGCAATGGCAAGGAGCAAGGCAAGGGGTGTTCTCATGAGTTTTATTTTCGATTCTAATTTACAATGGAATTCTTCCGCACTCGGAAGATTAAAGTTTTACTAACTTCACTCGCTTAACACATTTCATACCATGAAAAACCCACATTTAATTCAGCTGGAAAACGACTACCTCTATCACCTGGGTCTAGATTCTTCGCAAGATTTAAAGGAGTTGTTCGGCGATGTGAAATTTGTTTGCATGATGGGAAGTGCCCTGCGAATAAAGGATTTCGCAGAGAAAGTCGCTTCAACCTTGAACATAGAAATTTCTGCAGAAGGGCTTCAGCCCATTGGGAAAACAGAGCGTTGCTCGCTGTACAAAGTTGGTCCAGTTATCTGCGTATCTCACGGCATGGGTGCACCTTCGATTTTAATTTTTCTTCACGAATTATCGAAACTCATCGAGTATGCCGCTTGCGAAAATGTGCAATTCATTCGCATTGGAACCTCGGGCGGATTGGGCGTTGAGCCAGGAACTGTAATCGTTTCCGAATCGGTGTTAAACGGAAAATTAGAACCGAACCTCGAGCAAATTGGGTTGGGAAAAACGGTGAAATATCCAACAGGAATCCATCGCGCATTAGCCGAATCTATTCTTGCGTCGAGGGGAGATATCCGCGCCGAGTTCGGAGTAACCATGGGGACAGACGATTTTTATGAAGGACAAGGTCGCATGGATGGCGCGCTGCTTCCGCCTTACACCGAAGAAGAAAAAATGAATTTTTTAAAACAAGCACATGCGCTAGGTGTTCGAAACATTGAAATGGAATCGACTGCTTTTTCGGCGTTCTGTCATCGCGCCAACATTCCCGCTGCCGTCGTGTGCGCCACGTTCATCAATAGATTAAACGGAGATCAAGTAACTACCACCGCAGAAGAACAAGTGAAATTTTCAAGTTACGCAGACGAATTGGTATTGCACTTCTTGCGAAGCAACCTTCAAGATTGATTAATAATCTGTAACGAAGTTCAAACAACGCAGTTCCCACAACGTAGTTCTAACAACGAAGTTCCAACAACGCAGTTCTAACAACGAAGTTCCCACAACGTAGTTCTAACAACGAAGTTCCAACAACGCAGTTCCCATTACGCAGTAGGAATAAAATCCTCGATTTTCAATTATTTGTGTCTGAACCAACAATCTTCCCTAGCTCTCTCATATTCCTTAAAAACCGTATTCACCGGAGCGCCATGAATAAGTCCCTCGTTGAAACGCGTTCGTGCGATGTAATTGAAAGCGCCCATGTCTCCTGTGTAGGACGTTTCATTGTTTACATTGAAATGCTCGTGAACGAAACAAAGCTCATTTAAAAATTCAAGCATGATATCCAGCGATGCGCCAATGATTCCGCAGTTCAACAACGTTGACTCTGCGAATTTCTTTTCATATTCAGCATAGCCTGAAATCTGATTTCGCAAGTGAGTCGAATGATCATTCATCCAGTCGTTGTCGAGCACCTTTGGTTCGTCGCCGCAAAATAATTTGTTGCGGTTTTCTTGAAACAATTTCGAAGTAAACGGATTCTGAATCACGACAACGTCTGAAACATCGGTAACGAAAACCGATTTTATGGTAGAAGCGAAATTCAATAAGAAGTCGCGATAGATGAAATAACGAAACACATTCGGATTCCATTTTTCATCGTATTCAAATTTAATGAATGAAATGTTCTCGTTCGAGTATTTTTCACACGTGTCTACAGAAAAATTGTTGTGAAAAATAACGCCTTGTAACCCAAGCGCAGCAATGCTTTCCGCCCATTCCTGAACCAAGGCGTAGCAGTCGTGTTCGAGTGTGGTGCTGCGATTCACATCGTACACCCCGGCAATGTGACAAGCCAAAACAATGTTCTCAGACCTCGGGGTGTAATAGAACGAAGCCGTCATGAATTCGAAAGCGAAGCGTTTTGTTTCTTCACCGTGGCGCTAATGCTGTTCGGCATATTTCGATAATAAATATACGAGCGCAGATCGACCTTCTCTACGCGGAATTTCGCTTCTGCCTGCTCGAAAAAATCAGCGTCCGCCGCATAACCACTCTTCAAACAAATCGTAGTAAACACTTCGCGGCGTCCGAATAACGTCCCGAATAAAATGCAGTCATCCAAGTGCACCAACTGCGTATGATCATCTTTATCCGGAACGAAGTAATCGTCCGAATTGTTCACCACGTTCTCGGTGAACGATGCGATCAAATCCAGCGACTCTATTTTCTCTAGACAAGAACTCAAATGATGAGGCTTGTATTCGTCGTCGCTGTCCAATATCGTAATGAACTCGCCAATGCTGTTCAAGACTCCACGGTCAATCGATTTCGATTGACCGCGATTGCTGTGACGAACGTATATGATCTTATCCTCATGCTGCTCGGCGTATTGAAGCATTTGCGCACGACTTTCGTTCGTTCCTCCGTCGTCGATAATGATTAGCTCAAAGTCCTGAAAGTCTTGATTCAACACAGAATCAATGGCTCGTTTTATAAAAGCGAACTCTGTGTTGTACACAGCCATTAAGACAGATATCTTGACTTTCTTCAGCATAACAGGGAATCAAATTTTTCCCGCATGCAAAGAAGGACCTTATTTCCCGAACAGCCGTTAAATAATTGTTTTATTTCACGAATCGTCTCCGACTATCGTTGCTTCGCAACATTCGCCCTTCTGCTTTATTGAAGTTTCAGAATGCCTTCAATAGAGAGGTCCTCATCAATCAGGGGCCAGTGAATACCATAACCAGACGGAGAGATTTTATAAAACATCCGTTGATATTCGTCGGCTGATTTCAATTTCAATGAAAGTGAATCAAGCGCAACTTTGATGTCATTTCCATCAATGTTGAGATAGATGAAATTTTGATCAAAACGAATCGAGTCTATTTTGTGTGTTGCAATCATGAATTATTTATTGAAATGATTATTCCAAGAGTCTACAATTAGGTCGAAATGTTGATAGATGATTTTTTTAATTTCTTTCTTTGCTGCTGGTGTCAAATTATATGAAAAATCTTCTTGAATTTCTACTTCCTCAACCAATATCCAAAACTTACATTCCATCTCACCTTTTTCAGCGTGAATGTGAATGGGTTCAGCGTTCTCGTTTGAGTAGAAAAACAATCTCCAACCGAATATGTAAAGTACTGTAGGCATTCAATACGAATATACCACTCTTTAAATTGTATTCAAAATAAAACCGATTGTTATCGTCTCCGACTATCGTTGCTTCGCAACATTCGCCCTCTGGGCATTCGTTCGCTAGCGAACATTCGTCCTCTGGACTTTTGTGCTTCCGCCCAAAAAAATATGCGTCAACGAAATCACAAACGACAACCACAACGCCGACCAGAAGCCGTCGATCTTAAATCCTTCAACAATTTCTCCGGCCATTAAAAGCATAGACGCGTTAATCACCAACAAGAACAATCCCATGGTGAACAGCGTCGCAGGTATGGTGAAAAGCACCAGGATAGGCTTCACGAATTTGTTCAACAGTGTAATCACAATAGCACTAACGATAACGGTTACAGACGAGTCTACCGAAAACCCATCGAGCAAATAATCGCCTATGAATAAGGCCAAACAGGTAATCATTAACTGAAAGGTGGTTTTGAAAAATGCGTTGGGTCTTTGTTCCATAAAAATATTTTCAATGTGCGAAGTTCGAAAAGATGCACGGGATATTCTTCTTTCATTTCGAAATTTCTTTTCTTTGTTGATATGAAGAATTTCTTGTCACGCACTTTTCTTTTTTTGTTCGTCATTGCGGCTCAATCAGCAAGTGCCTTTCAGTTTCCTGCTGGGACTGTTTGGTTCAACACCGATTACCAATTCAATACCGATTTGCTTCGCGATAAGTTGGTGGTAGTCGGTTGTCTTCAACCCGAAGAAATTACAGGCATTGGCGCCATGGTAGAACTTCAAGAAGAATTCTTAATCGTTCCGCAAGTGCAGCTGATAACCCTTATTCCTTCGCGCGATCCGGCCTACAGCCGTCAAGAGATATTCGACTTCATTCAACAAAACGGTATCAGTCATCCGGTTGGAATTGTTCCCAATTGGGCCGATATTCCAATGATTGAAAATGCGCGACTTCCGCAAATGCTTGTTTTCAATAAAGATTTGAAAGCAGCTGTACTCGGAATTCAAGGCATGCGGAACCTAGCTTCCGTAAGTGCTTCTATCAGCGAATGGGTGAAGGCCGATGTGAACAGTTTTTCCCTTTGGCAGCCAACAGTAACGCCAGAACCGAAGCATTGGGCCAATCCGCTGATTGAACTTCCTAACGACTTGTGCTACTTCGCGGGTGAATTAGCTGTTTCTGAGCCTGCGCTTTTCCGCGTGAGTACTATAAGCGAAGACGGTTTTATTCAGAAAAGAATTGGTGGTGTGCGTGGATATGCCGACGGTGATTATTCTGTAGCTCAAATGAAAAAGCCTATGGGTGTTACCTACAGCTATACCGAGCAACTGCTTTACATTGCCGATCCTTTGAATCATGCCATTCGCATTTACGACAACGAACAGCATGTGCTGTTAACCATTCTCGGAAATGGAAAGCAGCCAAACATCGAAAGCTTCGAGAAGTCAACCTCATGGAAAGGCGCTATTCCTTATCCTACCGATGTACTCATTGTGAAAAATAAGTTCTATGTCCTTGCAGGAAGCGATTGCAGTGTTTGGGAATGGAATCCTGCAGACCAATCTTCCAAACTCGTTTGGAGAAGCGAAAACAAAGACGCGCTAGGAAATGCATTGAGCGCATTGTCCCTGCAATTCCTGAACAAGGAATTTTATATGTTGAAGAGCAACGGTTCAATATCAAAATTCAAGAAGAAAAAAGAACAGGTGGCCTATGCGCCTGCAACGCCGCTGAATAGAGCGGGTGGATTCACCTTTTACAACGGGGATTTGGTGGTGAGTGAACCGTTCAATCACAAAGTTTCGTGGTTAGGTAATGTCAATAACAGAGCGGGAAGCGGAGTCGTTGGATTGAAAGACGGCGCGGCAGACACCGCGCAATTCACACGTCCCATGGCCTTGAATAAAATTGGAAGTGAAATCTTTGTTTGTGAAGGCGGTTACGGTGTGCTGCGCAAATGGCGTATGGTGTCGAATGAAGTGAAGAGTTTTTATCCGGTAGTGAGCCAAGAGGCTTTATACTCGGGCGAATCTCCGAATGCTGGAGAGGCTGTGGCTTTGGAAACCATTTCCGTTGAACCCGGTAAGACCATATTGAAATTGAGTGTTGATGCCCCCGGATATGTTCTGTTGAATCACGAAGAGAATGGAGTCTTCATTGACGAAAACTCTGGAGTATCTGCTTCCGGCGAGGTGTTGAAAGATGGTAAAATGGATTTGGTTCTAGAAATCCCTGAAACACGGACAGAAATGGGATTTATTCAATTAGGACTTCAATTGGTATTGCATCCGGAAGACGCTCCGAAAGTGACCTACCTGAAAAGAATGTTCGTCGTATTTACTTACGAAATATTACCCGGGGGAGAGCATGAGCAAGAACTCATAATTCGACCATTTGTAAAAGCGAATTAATCGTCGCCACGCAGTCTTCCCAATTCCAGGGCGGCTTCCGTATAGTCGGGTTTAATCTTAAGGGCCAAATTCAAATCGGCTTCTGCGTTTACTTTATCGCCTTGTCCTTCATGACAAAGTGCACGGTTGTAAGCAGCTTGATAATATCCTGGGTTTTTCTCTAGCGCTAGATTGAACGATTCAATTCCTTTTTGATAGTCTTTCAGATAAACCAAATAGACAAAACCTTTGTTGAAATAGGCTGCAGCGAAGTTCGCGTCAATGCCAATGATCTTGTCGTAGCATTGAAGAGCTTCTTGATAATTGTTCGGATTTTTCACACCTGTTTCCTGAAGGAAAATGGCTTTGTTGTAGTAAGGCTCCACGAAATTCGGATGAATTTCAATCGCTGAATTGTAGTACTCCTTCGCCAACGGATTGCCATAGCTTGCGCACACCAATCCAGCTTCTACGTAGGCATCGTAATAACTCGGGTCAACCTCTATCGCTGTCTGGTATGAGCTTAGCGCCAAAGTGGTGTCGCGAACCTGACGATACAATCTTCCTTTTAAGTAATAGGCGTAAGCCACGCGTTCATCTTGTCGCAACACGTTGTTGATTTGTTGAAGCGCCAACTCATAGTTGTTCAAGGCAATATCCATAGCGGCTTTTTCCAGCAGGCCTTGCTTGTGCTGAGGATCTTTTTCTATGCACTTTTGATAGTCTTTGTAGGCTTCAACAACGCGTTGCTGGTCGAAGTGAATTTGTCCAGCCGTGAAGTAGATGTCTGCTTTGGTAGAGTCAATGGCCTTCGCACGAGCAATGTCGGCGTTGGCTTCGCTGTATTTTTTCAGTCCAGAGTAGTAGCGCGCGCGCTCCAAATAATGCGCGAAGTTGTTGGGCTCAGCCGTAATCTTAGCGTTTATAGCGCGAAGCGTTGTGTCTGACGTTTCTTCAATCCCCAGGTCTTTGTTCGAATTGCAGCTTTTGCACGATTCAAGGGTAGAGGCGAATACGCAAGCGAGAAGGACTGCGAAAACAGAAAGAAGGGTCTGGAGCTTTTTCAACATAACATTCAATTGAGCTATCAAAAGTAAGGTGTTCGTCTTTTCTTTTCGAGAAGAATTTATTTAACGGCTGTTTTTCGACCTTTGTTGAACATTAATTTCAGACCATTGGCATCCGAAGGCAAACAATTCGTTTCTAGTTTTTCATGGAATTCCGCTACGGTGGTTTTGCAAATTCTTATTCAATTGGGTTATACAGCCTTGTTGGCCAGGTTGATCGCACCCGAGAATTTTGCGGTCATGGGAATTGTGCTCAGCCTCATGGGCTTCGCTGAAATATTCTCACAAATTGGATTAGGGCCTGCTCTTATTCAACGAAAAGACATTGGGCAGTCGCACATCAATTCAGCTTTCACAACTTCTCTGGCACTGGGTCTGATCTTCACGTTGTCTTTCGTTGCGGCTTCGCCATTGATTGCGCGTGCCTACGGCATTGATACATTGAAGGAAATTATTCCTGTGGTCTGCTCCAGTTTCACCATCTCAGCGCTTAGCGTTGTTCCGCGAAACCTTATGATGAAGAACATGAAATTCAAATCGTTCTTCACGGCGAGCATGCTCAGCATAGTGGGTGGAAATTTAATTGTGGGATTGTGGTTGGCATACGGAGGATACGAGATTTGGGCGTACGTATGGGCACTCTTTGCGCAGAATGCTCTCATGACCTTGGCATGCTGGATGCTTCAACCCACGCGTGTTCAATTCAAATGGAATAAAAAGGCAACACTGCAATTGTTGAATTACGGTGCAGGAAGCTCGTTGTTCAACGCGTTGAATTACGCCGCGACGAAAGTAGATGTGTCCGTTCTGCCCCTCTTCTCGAAGGGGACTGCGCTTTTCCCAAATACTGTTTCGTTGAATCAGGCGGGTATGTACGAAAGAGGCGCATACGTAGCGTCACTTCCAATTACAATTATGGCGAAGCTGAGCGATAGCGTGCTCTTCAGCGGTATGTCGAAATTGCAAGAAGAAACCGAACGCTTGAAGCGTGTGGTCTTGGCGGCTACAAATGCGCTAAGCATTTTGATTTTTCCGGTGGCTTGTTTTGTCTTTGTTTTCAGTGAAGATATTTTACGCATCTATTTGGGCCAGACATATATGGGTGCGGCGCATTTACTTCAATGGTTATTTGTTGCAGTAATATTTAGAACGCTTACTCGACCCATTGACTCTCTGCTTCGCGCCAAGGGAGCAGTCTACAGAGGCAGTTGGATCAAAGGGATTTACTTGCTTTTGATGATCATTGGTGTCATGGTAGCGGCGCGTTATTCCGTGGAAGCCGTGGCAATCTCCATTGCCGTTACAACAGGAATTCATTACCTCATGATGATCACCTTTGCTCATCAGATTTCAGGTGTTCGTGTGAAAGAACAGCTTTCAGCGTTGGTTCCAGGCTCTCGTATAGGCGCAATGACTTTGCTTGCGGCTTATTTGGCGAAATACATGGCGGTTCGCTCGCACATTGACGGAATTTGGTTGCTTCTTTTTGCAATTATCGGTGTGTTTGTTGGAGGATGTTTATTGGTGTACATTCGCCCGCAATGGCTGGGAGAACGAAGCGTAAATCCGTTGTTCATTGTCCCAGAAAGATTTCGGAAATTTCCGTTTTTAAATAGAATTTACAAGGCGTTCGATGAAGAGTAGTGGAATCGTTTTAATCATTGTTTTTTTTCTTGCGGCTTGCAAGCTGGAAGCCCAATCGAAGTTGGTAGTGAATGCTCCCGACAGCCTTTCTTTTGTCTTGTTTGTAGACGACGTTCAATTCAACACTGTCCCCGTTTCTTCCATTCATGTTTCAAAATTGAATGTTGGAAAACACAACGTGAAGGTGGTTGTTCAGTCGCAAGAATCCATCGCTCTTTTAAGCGCGAAGAATTTGATTTCCTATAGTTACAACACTGCCGTCATTAACGGTAAACTTGAATTGGTTCCTTCCGGAGAATTGAAACTCCAACCCAAGGCTTTTCAGTTTTGGAACAACAGTGCTGCTCTAGTGGTTGTGAATGATAACGCCGTTTATGCGGGGAAGACAGGATGTGAGCATCCAGCTTCTGAATCAACCATAGACTCGCTTGTAGCTGTGCTTCAGGCAAAGTCGTTCGACACGGAAAGAAAAATGATTGCACGTATGCAGTTGGATGCCGATTGCTTTCAAGTAAAAGACATCGTGAAAATTATTTCAACCATAGAATTGGAAGAAAACCGCATGGATTGTATGGCTTCCGCAGTGTCAAATGTGTTTGATTTAGAAAACATCGATGCCCTTTTGGAACTGCTTTTTCTCGAGCGAAACAAAGAGGCTGTTCGTCAGAAAATTTCACAATTACAAAATCAGTAAGAAACATTTAAAGATTACCTTTGAACCATGAAAAAAGTACACAATTTTAGCGCGGGTCCTTGCATTCTACCTCCTTCAGTCATTGAAGGTTCTGCAGCGGCTATACAAGAATTCGACGGCATGGGTTTGTCGTTGATTGAAATTTCACACAGAAGTAAAAACTTCGAGCGTGTAATGGACGAAGCGCGTCAATTGGTGAAAGATATTTTGAATCTAGAAGATCGTTACGAGGTGTTGTTCCTTCAAGGCGGAGCAACGCTTGGATTCTACATGGTTCCATTGAATATTTTGAAGGAAGGTGGAAAAGCAGCTTACGCAAACACAGGTGTTTGGGCGAGTGGTGCGATTAAAGAAGCGAAGTTGGTGGGAAATATCGATGTGGTAACCGACAGTTCTGAGTCGAATCACAACCATATTCCCGAGTTGCCTTCAGTAGATGGTTACGATTATTTCCATTACACTTCCAACAACACCATTTACGGAACGCAATATCAGAGCACTCCGAAAGTAAATGTGCCGTTGGTGTGCGACATGAGTTCAGATATTTTCTCGAAGGAATTCAATGCGAACGAATTCTCATTGATCTACGCAGGTGCTCAGAAAAATATGGGACCAGCTGGAGCAACGTTGTACATCGTAGACAAAGAAATGTTGGGTAAGACCGGAAGAAAACTTCCTTCTTACTTAGACTTGGCTTCACACATTTCGAAAGACAGCATGGCAAATACGCCTCCTGTGTTTTCGGTATACGCAAGCATGCTCATGCTTCGTTGGATCAAAGAGAACGGTGGATTGAAAGGAATGGAAATTCACAACCGCGCCAAGCAAGAATTATTTTATGCTGAATTAGATCGTAACAGTATGTTCCATGGACACAGCGTTCCTGAAAGTCGCTCTTGGATGAATCCAACCTTCCGTTTGAACAACGAAGAACACACTGCTGCATTCGATGCCATGTGGAAGGAAGCGGGCATTAGCGGAATCGCTGGACACCGCAGTGTAGGCGGATATCGCGCGTCTATGTACAACGCGCTTCCATTGGAGAGCGTGCAAGTGTTGGTAGATGTTATGAAGGAATTTGAACGTAAAAACGGATAAGATGAAAATTTTAGCGAACGACGGAATTGATGCAAAAGGTCATGCGGCCTTGGAAGCCATGGGATGCACAGTCCTTACTGAAAAAGTGAATCAAGATGCTCTAGCAAGTTTCATTCAAAATGAAAACATCGACGGCCTTTTGGTTCGAAGTGCAACCACTGCGAGAAAGGACTTAATCGACGCTTGTCCGAATTTGAAATTCATCGGTCGCGGTGGAGTTGGAATCGATAATATTGACGCGGTTTATGCGCGTGAAAAAGGAGTAGATGTGTTCAATACACCAGCAAGCAGCAGCGCAAGCGTTGCCGAGTTGGTAATGGCTATGCTCTTTGCTTCGAATCGTTTTATTTATCAAGCGGGCGGATCAATGCCAGTAAACGGTGAAGAAACGTTTGAAGTGTTGAAGAAGAATTACGGGAAAGGAAAAGAGGTGAAAGGAAAAACATTGGGCATTATCGGCTTTGGTCGAATTGGTCAATCGTTGGCTGAATATGCCTTGGGATGCGGCATGCGCGTGATGTTCTTCGATCGATCGAAGTCTGACGAAACGGTGGTGCTTTCTATTAACGGTTCACCGGTGGAAGTGAAGTTGAGCGTTTCTTCCTTCGAAGAAGTTCTTCGCGAAAGCGATTTCATTTCGTTGCACGTTCCAAAGCAACCGAACGGAAGTTCGGTTATTGGTGCAACGGAATTCGCGCTCATGAAGAAAAACGCAGTAGTAGTGAATACCAGTCGCGGCGGTACTATTCACGAAGGTGAATTAATTGAGGCGTTGGATAATGGTGTTATTGCAGGGGCTTGTTTAGATGTGTTCGAAAACGAACCACGTCCGAATGCTGCGCTCTTGAAACATGCGAAAATTATTGCTACTCCGCACATTGGCGCTGCAACAGCAGAAGCGCAAGAGCGCATTGGACTTGAGATTGCAGAGAATGTAAAACGTATAATGGGCGCGAACTAAGCATGAAGTTCAAACCGTTCAAAGCTGTGTTACCCGCAGCAGATAAGGTGCATCTGGTTGCTTCGCGATCTTATGTTTCTTATTCGAAAGAAGATTTGGTGGAAAAGCTTCGAGGGAATCCCTACACCTTTTTGCACATCATTCATCCCGATGTAGACGGCGATTACCGCGGAAGACGCATTGCATATTTCGAAGAGGTGCGCAAGAACTATGAGAAGTTTCTGAATGAAGAAATTTTTTCGTTGGAAGGAAACGCATCGTTTTTTATTTATCGTCAGGATACTCCTGAGTATTCCTTCCAAGGCTTGCTGGGTGCGGTTTCGGTGGAAGACTACGAGCAAGGAAAAATAAAAATTCACGAGCACACCATTAGTCAGCGTGAAGGGAGATTTACCGATTATTTAGATACAACAGGAATCAACGCTGAACCTGTTTTGTTAATGTCGAAGGAAGAAACGTGTTCGAATTTAATGGAGCGCGTTTGCAAAGAGCAGCCATTGTATTGCTTCAGTACAACCGATCGCGTGAAGCACACGGTCTGGCAAATGAGCAATGCTGAAGATATTCAAGAAGTGGAAGCTGAAATGTCGCGCGTTAGCGAATTGTACATTGCAGACGGACACCACCGCAGCGCAAGCAGCGTGGCGTTGAAGCAGCGTAAGTCAGAAGAAGGAAACAACGATGAAGTGTATCATTATTTCATGGCGTTGGTGCTTTCGCAAGCGCAACTCAAGATCTTAGGCTTTCACCGTTTGGTGAAATGCGTGGTTGAATTCGATTTGAATTTATTCCTTTCCGATTTGAAAAAAATGGGAAGCCTTCAAGAAGTGAATGAGCAAGAATTGCAATTGGCAGAAGGAAAAATTGGTGTGTATGCAGCAGGCAAATGGTATGCTTTTCAATTTGAAAAAGACGCTCACGTCATAGACGCTGAATGGCTTTCAAAAAATATTCTGCATCCCATTTTTGGAATTGAAGACGAGCGTACCGACAAGCGTATCTCGCATGCAGACGGATTGGTTCCTTCACATCAAATTGCGAAAATGGTTGACGAAGGAAAAGCAGATTTTGCTTTTTTACTTCATCCGATTTCAACCCAAACACTCATGCGTATTTCCGACGAAGGATCTACCATGCCTCCGAAGAGCACTTACATCTTGCCTAAGTTAAGAAGCGGATTGGTTATTTATCCGATGCGATGAGCCACATTCAAGATCAAATAAAATTCTATACAGCGCAGTTCCCTTCACACGTGAAGCTGGTGGCTGTTTCGAAGACGAAGCCTGTTGAAGATCTTCAAGAGGCTTATGCTTGCGGACAGCGTATTTTCGGTGAGAATTATGTTCAAGAATTGGTAGATAAGCAGATGCTACTTCCAACCGACATTCAATGGCATTTCATTGGGAATTTGCAGTCGAATAAGGTGAAGTACATTGCTCCGTTTGTTGCGCTAATTCACGGCGTGAATTCCATTTCCACCTTGAAAGAAATAGATAAGCAAGCGAAGAAATTAAATAAGCGCATCGACATCTTGTTGCAACTTCATGTTGCAACGGAAGAAAGCAAATTCGGATTTTTAGAAGAAGAAGTTTTAGAGATTGCTTCGCAAAAAGAGCTGTATTCAAACGTAAACTTTCGCGGTGTCATGGGCATGGCTTCGTTCACAGAAGATCAAGCACTGATTCGCAAAGAGTTTCAAGAAGTCAATCGAATTTTTTCTTTGTTGAAGCTGCTCTTCGGCGGATCTTTCAACGAGATAAGTATGGGTATGAGCGGCGATTGGAAAATAGCCGTTGAAGAAGGAAGCACGCTTGTGCGAATTGGAAGCGCTATATTCGGAAGTCGTTAGTTCAACGTTTCAGCAATGCTGTAATCGTTGCGGGTAGCGCTGTTGCGCGAAATAAGCTCTCCAAGAAATCCTGCTAAAAATAAAATCGTTCCAAGTATCATGCATGTCAATGCAATGAAAAATGCGCTTTGGTCTGCAATGTTTTTTGCAGTCTCTCCAAGATAAAGCGCATACAATTTTGTTCCTCCAATGTAAGCGAACGAAATGAATCCGATCATAAACACCAATGTTCCCAATGTTCCGAAGAAATGCATGGGGCGCTTTCCGAATTTCGACATGAAAGAAATGGTGAGAAGGTCTAAGAAACCATTCATGAAACGTTCCATTCCAAATTTCGTTGAACCGAATTTTCGCGCTTGATGCTTCACTACTTTTTCACCAATTTTTTTGAATCCTTGTTGCTTCGCAAGAACAGGAATGTAGCGGTGCATTTCACCATAGACTTCCACACATTTTACCACATCTTTTCGGTATCCCTTCAACCCACAATTAAAATCGTTTAAGTGAATGCCGGTCATTCTTCGCGTGGCCCAGTTGAACAATTTAGTTGGAATGGTTTTCGAAAGTGGGTCGAAGCGTTCCTTCTTCCAACCGCTAACCACATCGTAACCTTCTTCTAAAATCATGCGAGCCATTGCAGGAATCTCTTCTGGCGAATCTTGAAGATCTGCGTCTAACGTGAACACCACATTGCCTTGCGCAGCTTGAAATCCGGTGTGCAAAGCAGCAGATTTTCCGTAGTTACGTGAAAAGCGAATGCCGCGAACGGTAGGATAGTTTTGCTTCAACTGCTGAATAACTTCCCACGAATTGTCGGTAGAGCCATCGTCGACGAAAATAACTTCGTATGACATTTGCTCGCGCTGCATGACATCGTTGATCCAACGTTGCAATTCAGGAAGCGATTCCGCTTCATTCAAAAGTGGGATAACCAGTGAGCAGTTCATGTGTTAAGCTTGTTGAAATGGATTTTTAGATTTTCTATTTCTATTGAAAAGCGCAATGAATAATCCAATAATAATGAAGAAAATAATAGACCAGAAGAAGTTTCCAGTCGCTTCTATTCCAGGCCCGCAAACGTATGTGTTGAAATACGAAGGCTCTGTTTGTTGAATGAGGTCCTCGCGTGAAATCCAATTGTATTGTTGATTGAAGGAAATTAACTCTTGAAGTTTCTGTTTGCGAAGGGCTTCAAGTAGCGCGCGGTTAAAGAATTTCAAATTAAGATAGATGAAGAGTGATTCAATGGTTGCAACCACAAAGCCCATGCGCAGGCAGAACCAAAAAATTTTTCCGAATCTTAAATCGAAGTTGAATTGCTTGTAATACACCAATCCAATGGTGCAAGCCAACACAGGGGCCAATGAGCCTAGGAATGAAAAAAGAAAGCCAGCGGAAGGAAATGTGAAGGCCAGCTGAGTGAAGAGCATTCCGACCAAAGCCGCTCCCACACCGAATTTAAGGAGTATGAAAAGCGTTTGATTTTTATTGCCTTTCGGAACTATGATGTATTCAGGAGTTTCTTCCATTCAAAATTATTTCCAACAAAAGTAAGCAATGATTTTTGCGAATAACAGAGTTGCCTTACATTTGCACAAAGGCAAGTCTTATACGACCAGCTCCTTTCAAATCCTCCAGGGCCGGAAGGCAGCAAAGGTAGAAAGTTGTAGCGGTGCGATATAAGGGGCTTGCCTTCTTTTTTTTGTCTTATTTTTGGCGCTATGTCAGAATCAGCCTTCGCTACCAAATACCGATTACGCGCTTATCGTAAAAAGAAAATGCTAACTGCATTTCTCAAGAAGCTTTCAAAAAATCAACCTAAATCTGCAAGGCCACACATTGTCGCAGCTGAGAAAGAAGCTTGGAAGCAAGTCGATTGCACCGCTTGCGGTAACTGTTGCAGAACCATGACTCCAACATGGAAGAAGGCTGAAGTGAAGCGTTTGGCGGCGCATTTAGGCATGACCTACCAAGAGTTCTTCGATAAGTGGCTGTTTGTTGATGAAGCCACGGGTGACTTGGTGAATACCACACAGCCTTGTCAATTCTTCGATATGGACAAAGGACTTTGTGGAGTTTACGAGTTGCGTCCTCACGATTGCGCAACGTTTCCACACATGTATCGAAAAGACTTCTTCGATCAAACAGAAGTCTATACCGCCAACTTGCACAGATGCCCTGCAACGCTTGTAGCCATGGAAGCTTTGGAGAAGGCTATGCGCTCAAAATGAGGGTAAAAGTTTTTGTATATTTCTTAAGACATTTAGCCAAAGGTGCTTTAATTTTGAATAAACTTTAGGAAAGTGGAATTGGATCGCGTTGTTTTATCACCTGCCCAGAAATCGTTGAGGATTAACCTCAATAAAGATATCTACGGAACATTTGCAGAAATTGGTGCTGGCCAAGAGGTCGTGCGTCATTTCTTTCGTGCTGGAGGTGCAAGTGGTACCATTGCAAAAGCCATGAGTGCTTACGACAAGGATTTCAGTGATGCGATTTACGGGAAGGAAGAGAAGGGAAGATACGTGTGCAAAGCTCGCGTAGACAACATGCTCAATCACGAGTATCGATTGATTGAAGAGCGTTTGAATCGCGACGACCATCCAACAAAAGAATTTTTCAGTTACGCAAATACATTTGCAACCATTAATTTCCAAAAGACTATTCAAGGTCATGGATGGATGGGGGTGAAGTTTCAAACTGCGGCGAATAGAGAGCCGAACGTGGTGATTATTCATGCTCGTTTGCATGAGAGCGATGTTCTTTTGCAGCAAGCTACCGTGGGGACGCTTGGCGTGAATTTGCTTTATGGTTGTTTTTACACATTTAAACAACCTAAAGAATTGTTGCTTTCGTTGTATGATAATTTAAACCGGGATCAGGTTGAAATTGATACCATACAATTTAGCGGTCCCGATTTCGAGCACGTAGACAACCGTATTATGTCTCTGCAATTGGTGAAGAATGGAATGACCGAAGCGGTTATTTTTTCACCAGATGGTGAAAACCTTCAGGCGGCAGATGTTCTTTATAAGAAACATATCTTGGCTTTACGCGGATCATTCAGACCGGTAACAAAAGTGAATATTGATATGATTGCGAAGGGCTTGAAAAAGTTCGAAGCAGACAATAAAGTGGATCCAGAAAAAGTTCAAGTGTTGTTTGAAATAACACTGAATAATTTGCGTTCGGAGGGGGAGATAGACGAGCAAGACTTTTTAGATCGTGCGGAAGTCCTGTGTTCATTGGGTCAGACTGTATTGGTTTCCAACTATTCGAAGTACTACAAGTTAGCAGAGTATTTTTCTAAGTACACGAACGAACGCATGGGAATTATCATGGGTACAAACATGATGGTAGAATTGTTCGACGAAAAGTATTACCGCAATTTGAATGGAGGAATTCTTGCCGCTTTCGGAATATTGTTCAGTCGTGACTTGAAGATTTATTTGTACCCTTGGTTCGACGAGAAGTCACAGACGATATACACGACGAAGAATTGTCCTGTTCATCCGCGTTTGCAGCCATTGTTTAATTATATGGTAGATAACAAGCGTATCATAGACATATCTGAGTATAATCCAGATGTGTTATCGATTTATTCGAAAGATGCTTTAGAACGTATTCAGAATGGACATGGTGGTTGGGAAGAAATGGTTCCTACGTACGTGGACACGTTGATTAAAGAAAATAAATTGTTCGGATATGATCCAGAACAAACACCCAATCCAGATTATACGCCACCTGTTAGAACCAAGTGGAGCGAGTCGTTGAATTCAAATTAAATAGAAAAATAAATAAGTAGATATGTCATATTTTTTCACATCAGAGTCTGTGTCTGAAGGGCACCCAGATAAAGTAGCCGATCAAATTTCAGATGCATTGATTGATGCGTTTTTAGCTCAAGATCCCGAGTCGAAAGTGGCTTGTGAGACTTTGGTAACAACAGGACAAGTGGTTGTAGCCGGAGAGGTGAAGTCTCAGGCTTATGTAGATCTTCAGGATATTATTCGTGATACCATTTCTGAAATTGGATACACGAAGAGCGAGTATATGTTCGAAGCGAAGTCGTGCGGTATTTTATCTGCCATTCACGAACAGTCTGCCGATATTAATCAAGGGGTAGACAAGAAGAACAAGAAAGACCAAGGTGCTGGTGACCAAGGAATGATGTTCGGTTATGCAACCAACGAAACCGACAACTACATGCCACTTCCTTTGGAGTTAGCACATTCGTTGTTGCGCGAATTGTCTGCCATTCGCAGAGAAGGAAAGCAAATGAAGTACTTGCGTCCAGATGCGAAGAGCCAAGTGACGATTGAATATTCAGACGATCACAAGCCAATGGGTATTTCTGCCATTGTGGTGAGTACACAGCACGATGATTTCGATAAGGAAGCGAAGATGTTGGCGAAGATCAAAGAAGATGTTCGCACGATCTTAATTCCTCGTGTAATGAAGAAGCAACCGAAGCGTATTCAGAAGTTGTTTGATGGAAAGTATGCGTTGCACGTGAATCCAACTGGGAAGTTTGTAATCGGTGGTCCTCACGGAGATACCGGATTAACGGGAAGAAAAATTATTGTAGATACATACGGTGGGAAGGGTGCACACGGTGGTGGGGCATTCAGCGGAAAAGATCCAAGTAAGGTAGACCGCAGTGCAGCGTATGCAATGCGTCACATTGCGAAGAACTTAGTTGCAGCGGGTGTTTGCGATGAAGTGTTAGTTCAAGTTGCTTATGCCATAGGTGTAGCTAAGCCAGTAGGATTCTATGTGAATACTTACGGAACTGCTCGCGTTGCAATGAACGACGGACAAATAGCATCTTTGATATCAAAGAATGTTGGAATGACTCCGTATGAAATTGAAACGCGTTTCAACTTGCGTACACCTATGTACAAGGAAACAGCAAGTTACGGTCACATGGGAAGAACTCCTAAGACAGTAACGAAGACGTTCAAAATGCCAAACGGTCAGAAGCCAAAAACGATGAAGGTAAATTTATTCCCTTGGGAAGAAACGGCAGAGACTTCGAAGAATTTCAAGAAAATATTCGGAATTAAATAAAACGAAAAGCCCTCGAGAGAGGGCTTTTTTTTGGTATTTGTGTTGCTCAGATGTCGTTTTGAAATTGAAGGTTGATCCTTTAGTAATTTCCGTTTTCGCTTACAACTAATTTCTGAAATACGCTTCTGTTCTCTCCGTTTTTATGAAGAAATTTTGATGGCTTTTTTTATTGTTTCTTTTAAAGTTCTTTTTCGTTAGTGCTCACTGTAATTTTTTCAGGCATTGTACTATGTTAGACAATAATGACAAAGGATTACTTGTATTCACAGAAATGTGATATAAGATTTAAGTGCAGATACATAATTGTTGAAGGCGTTTTCTCCTTTTGCAGTTATTGTGATTTTTGTAACAGGATATTTTCCTTTAAACGTTTTTTTTATTTTGATGTATCCAGCTTTTGATAGCTTGTCTAATTGAACACTTAGATTGCCTGCCGAGGAATTTGTTTGCTCTTTAAGATAAACGAATTCAGCTTCCTCAAGTCCTACGAGTAATGACATTACCGCTAGTCTAAGTTGGGAATGAAGAAGCGGGTCAAGTTCTTCAAACATTTGAATTCTTCATTAGTAGGCCAGGAATAATACACGATAGAACTACTGCAATTGCTGCGAATAAGTAATTGAGACTTGTATCTGTGGTCAAGCTGAAAATTGTCAATGAAGCGCTGAGTACTCCACCGAAAATAGAGGGTTTGTGCTTGGTAATTCCCCCAGTAACATAGACAGTTGTGCCCAACATCATGGGTAGAAATTTCAGAGATAACAAAGTATTTGTTATTAATGAATACATAGAAGTAACAGCAAACATCATCGCAAATGCCGTGAAGGTATAAAAGTATATTTTTTCTGATTTTGAAATGGCTGTTTCAGTTATGTCATCCTTTTTCTTATTGAAAATAGATCCAACTGCACCTAAGGGAAAAATAAGCCAGAGCCATTGAGAAATTGTATTTCCGGTTTCTTTGAAAGAGGATAGTAGTAGGAAGTTGCTGAAATAATAGATCAGAAGAATGCTTCCCCACCACAGGTAGTAGAACGAAGCATTGGTTTTAACACGCTTCGCAGATTCAAGTGATTTTTGAATGGTATTAACTGAATCAGATAATGACATTTTATTGGTTTCCATTTTACGTAGTTTTACACAAATGTAAAGTGGTTTATATTGTAAACCAAATTGGCGTTAGAAATTCTTTTGTTGTGATAGAGAAAGCATTATCTCCGAAGAATTTTCTCCAAACTTTTTCCCTTCGCTAATTCATCAACTAATTTATCGAGATAACGAATGTTTCGGGTTAAGGGATTTTGAATTTCTTCAATGCGGTAACCGCAGATGAGTCCTTTTATTTGATTCGCGTTTGGATTCAATGTTGCCCGATTGAAGAACACTTCGAAAGTTACTTTTTCCACAATGAGATCTTCCATGGTTTTCTTGTCGAATCCGGTAAGCCAAGTAATAACTTCATCTAACTCTTCTTGCGTCCTACCTTTTCGAATGATTTTATTGAGGTAAAGGGGATATACTCCAGCGAAAGTGAGTTTAGCAATGCGTTCGTTGTGTTCAGTGGTGGTGTTCATCTTTTAAACCAAGTAGCGCGCATATTCCGCTTTATTCCATTGATAAACGATACCCAAGCATCCTGCAATTAAAATGCTGTACACAATGGGTGCACTGTGAACTGATCTGTAATATTCAGAATTGTGAATGAGGATCCACATGGTTGTGGAAACAATTCCGGCAAAGACGAGACAACGCGTAAGAATAACGCCCATGTAATTATTCAATCGCTTCATATCGGAAGGATATTTAAACAGGGTAGAGGTCCAGGGTTCCTTTTTACCAAGGAATAAATACCCGACGAAATAACTGAATGAATATCCTTTCTCCGCTGGAAATAGATTCGTGGGTTTGTAAGTCCGAATAAAAAATGTGTAAAGTGAATAGGCGGTCAAGATTGAAAGAATTACAATCAACACGGTCCAAGATGAAACTCCGCCTACAGTAACCAACGGATTTGCTTCTTTCGAGAGGTCAGGCGTAAGGGTATGTGTGCAATACGCGTCGTAACTGCGCGAGAAAAGTATCCAGGCTGTTACGGAAATGAATTTTAGATTTTTGGATAGTTTCAGCATATGCTAAAAGTAGTTAAATTCAGCTGATGACTTAATTCTTCGAATCAATTGCTCCGCAATCAATCTTTCAGATCAATCCTTCGGATTTAGATTTCACAAAATTCTTTTAAGGCCTTAAGAGCATTTGGAAAAGCTCCGCTCATGTATTCTACGAATTCATCTGCTGTATCAAGGTCAACGGTAACTGAAGTGGTGCCGTCGGTTTCATTAAACGAATAGTTTTCGAATCCGTTTGCCCATTTTTCTACTTGAGGGCCGGTAGTAATTTCAATATCGTTCTGAACTAAACCGTAATGACGAATAGAAACAAACTTATTCGGAATTAAATCGAAAATCTCCGACACCATACCCGCTTTCTTTCCTTTTTCATCTGTTCCTACAAATAACATTTTGCTTCCCTTTGCCCAATTTCCTTCATAACTCGAAGTTGGATTGAACTTCGCCGTCCATTTCTCGTAGGTTGATTTATTGCTAATGCCCAACATGTTGTCATAGACTTTACTTGCAGGTGCATTGATGTGGACGGTGAATTGTAGTTTTTTCATGGTTGATTTTGTTTTGTAGTTGTTCAGAGACTCACAAAGTTAAAATAGTTGCTTTATGTGATAACCTTGTTCTTATTATCAAGTGCTTCTACTTCCAATCTGCCTGTGAACTTTTTCGTTGGTAAGTCACACTAACCACTTCCCATTTTTTTTCGATTTAATTAATTGAAGAAATAGGTTTTCAGTTGGTTAGTGCCACTAACCAACTAGTAGAGGAAATTAAATTTTCACAAAATTGTTCTCAAGTTTAACCTGAAAGCTGATTTCGGCTTTGAGTGCTTGAAACACTTTTAGAATAGTGTCGATGCTCGCGCTGTTAGCGCTGTTTTCGAGTTTAGAGATTTGTGCTTTCTGAACACCAATCAATTGTCCCAATTGTTCTTGTGTGAGGTTCCGTTCTTTTCGGGTGGTTTTGATCATTTGTCCCAATAAGTCCATGCGCAGCTCGTATTCATATTTCTCTCGACCTGGATTTCCCCTCTTTCCAATGAATTTGTCTTTCATTTCGTCGAGGGTGTATGATTTAATTTTTTTAGTTGGCATTTGAACTCTTTTATTTATTTAGAAAATATTCTTTTCTTGCGATAATTGCTCTTTCGATTTCTCTGTTTGGGACTTTGTCAACTTTTTTGACAAAGCCATGGGTGGCTACGACGAGCGTTTTGTTCTTTTTGCTCTTATCCCAAAAGGCCAGTAATCGAATTTGAATTCCAGCATGTAACGTTCTGAATTCCCAGATATCAGAACTTAGTTTTTTAAACAAAGTTGCGTCGTTGCACAGGGCTGCACGGTCAATGTTGTACAAAATCTTCAGCTGGGTTTTAGGATTTTGTTTTTCAATAAAATCATGCGCTTCTTCCAAGAATATAGTGTCAAAATATTTCATCGACTAGAAAATTGGAAGGTGTGACAAAGGTAATACAGGTTTCTAAATATAGATACATATGCGTGGAAATTTATTTTGTAATGAGTGATATCTCGCGTGAATCAAAAGTATTTGAATAGATAATGGGCTTCGAAAATGCTTATGCGACGATATGCGCCTAATATTCTATCAAGAATCCACCTCCACAAAGAGATTCAGTAGCTATGGAATAAAAATCCAGATATATCCCTCGCATATATTGCTTCGCAATTGATCTGAGGAACTCAGATTGATCCGCTTCGCGGATTGATTGCAACGCAATTCAAGTTATTCACAAAGTATCTTCAATCCAAGTTGTAAAACTTTTGACCCCACAATCAATTACTCTGAACTAATTTTGAGGTCCTTCTTGAACCGAAAACCTATGGCAAACGACAATAACTACAAACCGAAAAATCCACGCAAAGACAGAGTTTCCGCTATTCGCGACTTCATGCCAGCGAATGAAATGGGGAAACTTCCGCCACAAGCCGTTGATTTGGAAGAGGCAGTTATCGGAGCCATGCTGCTCGAAGGGAAATCGCTGAATGCGGTTATCGATATCCTGAAGCCAGAGTCTTTCTACAAAGAGCAAAACGGAGAAATCTTCGAGGCTATTCGCGATTTATTCGGTGCAGGACAGGCGGTGGATATTCTTACCGTAACCCAGGCACTTCGTAAAGCAGGTAAATTGGACTTCGTAGGAGGTCCGCTCTACATTTCACAGCTGACCAACCGCGTTGCGTCAACGGCCAACATTGAAACACATGCACGTATCGTTTCGCAAAAATTCATCCAACGTGAATTAATTCGTGTGTCGAACGACATTATCAAAGCGGCGTACGACGAAACTACCGATACCTTTGATTTGTTAGACAAAGCAGAAAGTAACATCTTCGAAGTTGCAGAAGGAAACATTCGTAAGTCTTCCGATAAAATGAGCACCTTGGTGAAATCCGCCATGGATGCCATTGAGCTCGCTCGTAAGAACGAAGACGGTGTGAGTGGAACTCCAACTGGATTCAACGCAGTGGATAAGCTGACAGGCGGATGGCAGAAGTCAGATATGATCGTTATCGCGGCTCGTCCGGGTATGGGTAAAACAGCTTTCGTTCTTTCTATGGCTCGAAACGTGGCTGTCGATTTCAAGCGTCCAGTTGCCGTATTCTCACTCGAGATGTCCGGAGTTCAACTGGTTCAACGTTTGATCGCCAGCGAAACTGAAATCAATTCCGAGAAGTTGAGAAAAGGTCAGTTGAAAGACTATGAATTAACACAACTTCATCAGCGCGTAACAAGCCTGTCCGAAGCCCCAATATTCATCGACGATACCCCCGCTTTGTCCGTATTCGAGTTACGCGCGAAATGTCGACGACTAAAATCGAACCACGGCATAGAACTCATCATCATCGACTATTTGCAGCTGATGACAGCTGGAGATAGCAAAGGTGGTAACCGCGAACAAGAGATCTCTACCATCTCTCGCTCCATTAAACAAATTGCGAAAGAACTTGATGTTCCTGTAATTGCCCTTTCGCAATTGTCACGTTCCGTAGAAACGCGCGGCGGAGACAAGCGCCCCATGCTTTCCGACCTTCGTGAATCCGGCGCGATTGAGCAAGATGCCGATATCGTTGGTTTCATCTATCGCCCAGAATACTACGGCCTCACCGAATTCAACGATAACGAGCGAACGCCTTCGCAAGGTCTCGCCGAATTAATTATCGCGAAACACCGGAACGGTGGACTCGATAACATTCGTCTGCGATTTATTGCGAACCTCGCGAAATTCGCCGATGTCGACGGCTACAACTTCAACAATGATTTCATCGGAGGATCAAACGAAGCGAGAACAGTGCCAGCAAACAATGCCTTCCTTGACAGCGGAGCAACCACCATTACCGTGGCTTCCAAGATGAACGATGACTTCGGCGACGATGAAGACTTTACGTTCACAGGCGGGGAAGAGTCTCCTTTCTGACGAAGAGGGTTCTGGTGAACGAGGGTTCTGGTGAACGAGGGTCATTCAGACGAGGGTTCTTCGAACGAGGGTCCTACGGACGTAGAGTAAATCTCCTTTCCAAAAGAATGTCCTTATATTGAGCGTTAAGCAAAAGCATTCGCTCATACTTCCCTTTTAACTCCCTAAGTGAAATGCCTTCACTCTGAGAGATTTTTCCGTTCACCGCAATCGTAATTCCATTGAATCCGATGCCGCGTGCATGCTTCTTTTGAAGTTGTTTTATCTCTCCGGAAATGTTGACGTAGTAAGAAGTGGAATACTGGTCGTCTACCCACATTACAAAAAGCGAATCGTTTTCAATTTTGTACGTCAACAGCTGCGGGGCGTAACTTTCTTTTAGTTTTTTGTGAAAAGCTTTTTCTATTCCTAACACATCAATACTACTCCATGAAAACGATGGCCAAACATCGTTCAACTGCCAATACAACGTGCCTCCACAACGCGGATTGCTGCGTTGTACTTCAATGGCGCGACACATGCCTTCCGCTTGCATTTCCTGAGTCAACTTCGCATATTCCTGGGTTGGAAGTTTGCTCGCTTCCGGATACCATTGCTCGGTGTATTGCTTCATGAGCGCAAAGCCGCGTGCGTTCTTCTGATGCAATTTTATTCCTTCAGCATTCAAATCGTAAGGTGCTAAAGGCGACATTAACTTCAACACATCTTCACTCGGAAAACTCTGCATGCCGAACTCGCTCATGAACCGAGGAACCTTCGTTTCCAAAACAGAAAACGGTTCGCCGTCGTGCCACAAACCCCAATAATGCGCGTCGCCCACATTAATCGACTCTTTATTGCCTCTTCCAAATTGCGGGGAAGAGGGCCAATAAGGGAGATTCGAAAAGTGTCCGACAATTCCAGGTAAAAGCTGATTGAACAATTGATGGTATTCGCTGTCAATGGCGGCTACAGAGGCATTGGATAATCCAGCCTTCCATCCCCAATTCGACCAGGCTTCAGCATTCTCATTGTTGCCACACCAAAGTGCCAAACACGGATGGTAAGTAATTCTTCGAACGTTTTGTTCGGCTTCTTTTTGAACGCTCTCTAAAAATTTCGCATCGCCCGGATACATGCTGCACGCGAACATGAAGTCTTGCCAAATGAGAATTCCCATTTCATCGCACAACGAATAAAACAAATCACTTTCATAAATGCCACCGCCCCAAACGCGTAGCATATTGAAATGTGCTCCACGACATTTTTCAAGAAGCGTTCTGTATTCCGATTCACCATGAACGCCCGGTAGCATGCGCAAAGGAATGTAGTTGGCGCCTTTCATAAAGATCGATTTGCCATTTACCTTGAAGAAAAAACTCTCTCCAAATTCATCGGGTTTGTTCACCAATTCAATCGTGCGAACTCCCGCTTTTATGGCGCGTGTGTTGGCTTTTCCTCCCGCTGTTTGCAAGGTGCATTGCACCAAATACATAAACGGAGTGCCGGCTTCATTGGGCCACCACAATTGAGGTTCATTCAATTCAAAAGGAAAAATGAAATCGTGTTCACCTTTGCGCGAAACGAATTCTTCTTTGAAAATTTGTCCTCCGAAATTAAAAGCCACCGATACTTTTTCTTCCTTATCTGCGCGGTAATGAATGTGTGCGCGCATCTGCGCTTTGCCTGCATTCAACGAAAGCGTTTCAACGCCAAATGTTTCGAAGAGCAAATCGGTATGCCCCACCAACTCAATGGGTTTGGTAATTCCACAGGTTACCAATTTCGGACCCCAGTCCCATCCGAAGTGATACTGAGGCTTTCTGCAAACCGCGCGAATGCTGTCTCCAGGAAGAGGTAAGATGCGTTCGCTTAATTTTTGTTTCGCATAGGCTTCAGCCGGAGAGAAAACAATGCGCAACTTATTTCCCTTCGGAAGTATTTTTCCCTTCACATCGAAATCGAATTGAACGAATGCATTGTTCGTTTCACCCAGAAAAAAATCGTTCAGAAAAACTTTCGCGTACGTGTCAATTCCATTTAATCGCAATTCAATTTTATCGTGAAGAAGAATGTTCGGTTCACAAACAAAATCGTTTAGGGTGTATTCCCAACTTTTTTCGCTTACCCATTGAACCAGATTTTCGTTTGTGCCAACCAACGGATCTGCAATTTTTTTATTCAACACCAAATCGCGATGAACGTTTCCAGGGACAGCAGCGGACATGTATTCTGTTTTTCCTTCTTCATTGAAATACCATGTCATGAAGGGCGAGGTGAGGTTCTGCTTTGCGCTGAGTGACTGGGCGGAAAGGGTATTCATGAAAAAGGTGAATAAAATAAAAAGTGCTAATCGCATATTCTATCGGTTGTGTTGTGCGTTTTGAAGCGATGGACGCTTGCCAAACATTTTCATTTCAATCAATGCTCTCAGATAGCCCCATCCGTATCCTAAATGTAAAATGAAAAAGCTTAACAAAGTTGAACGAGGCTCTTTACTTTTTGATTTCGTAGTGAACACCAGCGCAAGAATGAAATAAACTAAAAGTGGAAGAGCTAGGAACAAGGAATATTTCGGAAGGATAATATTTGTAAGCAAAAGCAAGATCAAATAGCTAACAAAGGCAAACGGAACCAATTGTCGCACGGTTGTGATTTGTCCGTGAAGAATGTTCACGTATACCTTCCAATAACCGTATTGATAGTATTGTTTCAGCAGTTTACTTAATGTTCCGCGAACGTAGTACTTCGATTGCAATTCGGTGTTTAAATAACACTTCATTCCATTTTTTTCCATGCGGAAGTTGAACTCGTCGTCTTGATTGCGAATGAGCTCTTCTCTGAAATATCCAATTTTTTCAAAAACTTCTTTGCGATACATGCCGAAGGCAACAGTGTCTACGAATCCGTTTTTATTTCCAGTTCGGAAATGCGCGTTGCCAACTCCAAACGATGAAGACATAGCACATCCAATGGCTTGAGAAGTCGCATCTTGATATTCATTCACGATAAGTCCACCCACACAATCGGCTTCTGGATGCTCTTCAAACGTTTGCAAACATTTTTCAATGTAATTGTTCGGAAGAGCTGCATGCGCGCCCAAAATCATTTTGAAATCTTCGTTACTCGCTTGCAATCCCATGTTCAGTGCCACTGGAGTAACGCGACGTTCATTCTTCAACACAACTATTTTATTTTCATGTTGAAGGGCAAGTTGCTGAAGCTTTTCAATCGTGCCGTCGGTGCTTCCGCCATCGGCAACGTATACACGAATGATTCCCGAATATGTTTGATTCAAACAAGATAAAACACATTCTTCAATGTGTAGTGCTTCTTGAAAGCAAGGAATGGCGATGCCTACAGACGGTAAGTTCATTTCGTAATTTCTTTGTAGAGTTGAACCAACGTACGTGCTTCGTTTTCCCAACTGCAATTTTCTTTCACCCAAACATTTCCTTTCCGTCCCATTTCAAGACGAAGCGATTCGCTTTGTTTGCGCTTCATGGCAGCAACCATTTCGTTGTGATTGGAAGGAGTAACGAACGAACAGCCTTCAACAAATGTTTTTTCCCAATACGGAAAATTCGACATGATAACTGGAAGTCCACAAGCGAGGTATTCGAACGCTTTGATAGGCAGCGATTCCAAATAATTTTTCTCTGGGTAAAGTATGGCCAATCCCACATGCGATTGCGCGTAATAGCCATAAACATCTGCTGCAGGAACGTGTCCCACTTCATTCACTTTTTCCCAACCTTTGGAAGACATGCACTTCTGCCTGTAGGATTCGAAGTCCCACGCACCGACGAGTGTAAGCGAAGCGTTCTCAACTTCTGCAATGGCTTCAACGCACTCGTAAATCCCTCGGATTTCAGTGAGTCCTCCGCAATAAATGAATTGTGTGATGGCTCCTTGCTGATTCGAAAGTTGAATTTGCGGAAGCGAAAGAATGGGGTAGTTGCGTACAACTGCCGATTTATTTCTCGAGAGCGCTCGAGCTATTTCTGGTGTTACCGAAATCACACGCGCACAAAAAAGCATGTAGAATTTTTCAATCCATTTGTAAATCAATCCCGCTGTTTTTCTCACGAACATCGGTCCGAGCGGCTTGCTTTCAATTTGCTTGCTCACGTGTTCGTGTGAATCGAAAACGACCTTCTTTCCCAACAACCAAAACAACGGTGCAAAGCGAATGAGCTCCGGATCGTGAATGTGCACAACGCTGATATTCAGTTTCAGAATAGCGAAAAATCCTTGCCAAGCGGTGATGAATAATTTTTTAAGTCTGCTGGTTGTTGTTGGAAGAGCAACCACGTGAACGCCTTGCTTGTCGAGCGATTCCGTGTGTGGGACAACCAAGAATACTTCGTAACCGGCTTGCGACAAACTCACACATTCCTTCATGAAGATGCGACTGTCGAAGGGCGGGTGCAGCGTTGTGAAATGAGCAATGCGTGTTTTCATTTCGCTAAAAGTTTTTCGTAAAGCGAAAGGAATTTCTTGCGGTTCGCATCTTTCGTTCCGTCGCGTTCAATGCGCTCTTTGTTCTTTTGCGAAGCCTCTTTCAAATCAAAGGTAAAGGCATTCGAAATGAAATCACTATCAACATCTTCAACAATGCATCCTGTTTCTCCGTGTGAAATCCATTCACGGCTGGAAGGTAAATTCGAAAGAATAGGAATACATCCATAGGCCATGGCTTCCAGGACACTGATGGAGGTGGCATCGCTTTCCGGAATGGAAATGTAGTAGGTAGCCTTTGCGTAGTTGTTCGCATTGTCTTCGGGTTGAAGCCAGCCCACAAAGGTTGTGCTGCTTTCTATGCCCAACGCATGAGTAAGTGCTTTTAAGTTTTCTGTTTCTTCGCCAACCGCTCCGACAATCAATTTCCATTCTTCTCTGTTCGGTTGACTTTTGAATTTCGCGAAGGCGCGAAGAATAAAATCGATGCGGTATAATTTCTTGTGAAGTCGATTTGAATAAAAGACTTTTTCTTTTTCTGCTTGAACAGGTTGAAGGCTCATTCCAAAATTCGCAATGAGAATTTCCATTTTTCTTTTTGGAACTAAAGCCTGCATATGCTCTGCCAAATCTTTTGAATCGGCTGTGAATGAATCGGCATGTTTCAAATTCCAACGCACCAGCATCTTCAACAAGTAACTGCGGTGGGGTGTTAAATAGATATCGCTGCCCCATGCCGTTAAAACATTGGGAATGCCCAATGGAAGGATGGCTTTCAACGCGTAATATGCAATGCTATTGACTTGATGAATGTGAACAATATCTGGATTGAAGTCGCGAGCAATCTTTCGGATTTTTTTAGCTGTGTTGAATTGCGCTGAAAGACTCCACAAGCTGAAATTCACATCTGAAATTAATTTGATTTCAGCGAACTCTTCTTTCATCAATTGAAAAAAGTTTTCGGTGTGAATGGAAGAACTTCCGATGATGAGCAATCGCTTATTCTTCATCTTACGCTTCGTTCCAAGATTTGTAATTCGCTTGAAGCGTTTCGTTTTCTTCCAACCATTTCTTGTCGCGATCACGTGTGTCTCCGACAATCACTGCAGGATTTCCGCTGATGATTGCATAGTCAGGGAAAGAACCCTTCACAAAACTATATGCAGAAACCAAGCTTCCTTTTCCAAGAGTACTTCCAGGCATAATAACCGCGTGCGGTCCAATGAAGGAATACTTTCCAATTTTTACTTGCCCTTCGTTGTAGGCTAATTTCATTGGGGTAGAAGCGTATTCCTTTCCATACAAGCGAATAGCGTCGTGACTGGAATGTGTAATGATACTCACGAAGTTTGTAATCTGACAACCTTCTTCAATTGTTAATCCGTTTGAGGCATCAATGAAATTCGAATGTCCGATATAGACATTGTCTTCCACATGAAAATTCTTTTCGCCTTGCAAAAAAGTTGAGCTGCAAATGCGCGTGAGCGGAAGAACTGTTCCGTCGGAACGCTTGTAACGTCCAACCATAACAGGCTTTATCCACTTCGATAAATAAAAAAGAATTCTGCGTTTGAGCATGTTCAAATTTAGCCCAAATGATTGAATGTTTCGCGTTCTTTTGCGATGTACCAATACCAAAACATTCCAGCAAGCATGATGCCGACGCCTGAAAGGCTAAACAGCGTGAATCCAAGGATGGGGTCGTGCATCAATCCACCAACAAGAATACTCACAATTTTAAGGGTTAGTCCAACCAATGAAAAGGCGAACGATTGGTGTTGTTTGTGCACCACCGCAGTGACTGCGCTTACCGGTGAAATTAAAAAGTTGAAGAAGATAAACGGAATAAGAATGTGCGCGTAAACCGCCGTCATTCGCCACGTTTCACCTAAAAGGAAAACGAAAATGTTTTCCGTAAAAAGAAACAATACAGCGAAAATCGGAAATCCAATGGCGAAGAGTACCGCGTATATTTTCAACACATATCCGCGAATGTTTTTGGTGTCGTGAAAGGCTTGTGCGGCCTTGGGATAAAAGACTTGATAAATGCTGGCGCCAATTAAAGCCAATGGAGCTGCCAGAATGCGAAGCGATTGGAAGTAGTAAGAACTGATTTCACTTGCGAAGAAGGTTCCCAATAAAAAGACAATTCCGTATTGCTGCAAATTATCTACAAGTGCATTTGGAGCGTTGTAGGTTGGGAATTTGCTGTAGGCTTTCCACAAGAATTTCGCATCGTGATCAGACAAGTTCTTCCAGGCCTGAATGGCCAATTTTGAATAGCTGAATCCGATAATGAACCAACCGATTACTTGTCCGAGAAT
>JBJOFG010000009.1:0-13843 GCA_046048875.1 Bacteroidota bacterium
AGCGGGTATAGCGACATTGCCATTGGAACTGCGCGGGTGATGGGATTTCGACTTATGGAGAATTTCAAACTACCTTATCGTTCAACCGGCGTGGGAATGTTTTGGTCGAAGTGGCACATCTCGCTTTCGACTTGGTTCCGAGATTACGTATACATTCCTTTGGGTGGAAATAGGAAGGGAGCGGCGCGCACTTCGTTGAACTTGTTCATTGTCTTCGCCATAAGCGGATTATGGCACGGAGCGAATTGGACCTTCGTGGTTTGGGGAATGGCGCATGGACTGTGGTTGGTTCTTGAAAACCGAATGAACGTTCGGTGGGAAGGAAAATGGAAGGCCTTCATTGGAACTGTTTTGACTTTTGCCGGCGTTTCTCTTCTTTGGATATTTTTTCGAGCGAGTTCGTTTGATCAAGCAACGGCCATTATTAAGGGAATAATAACGTTCCAACCACAGCCAGGATTCCTTCCTTCAGTGTTTGTCCCACTGAATGGAGCGGTAATTATTGGTAAGATTCTTCTTCTGCTGGTATTTATTTTAATAGACCGAAGGGTGACAGAGATTGTGTTTGCCGAACGCGGAATAAGTGCCAATCGGAAAGTTTGGTTGTTCGCAGCTTTGCTAGCGAGTTTGGCTTTATTCGGTCAATGGGGAAAAGTTGATTTTATATATTTTCAGTTTTAATGAAATTGATTGTTCGAAATAGTTTGAAGGTCTTGCTTGCAGCGATGGTGATCTACGTTGGGGTGATTTTCATTTTTTCGAATGTTCAATTGGTAGATCGACGGATTTCCTCTTTTTTCATTCCGAATATGCAGCGCAACGGAGGACAAGAGATGAAGATGATGCGTGATTTAATAGCCAACCAAACGAAATACGACGCAATAGTATTAGGTTCATCGCACGCTTATAGAGGATACGATCCTCGAATATTTGAGCAATCGGGGATTAGTCTTTTCAATGCGGGAACCAGCTCTCAGAATGCCAAAGGATCGTGGGTATTGTACATGGAGTATTTGAGAGACAGATCTAATGTCTTCATTTTGGATATTTACGATCCGGTTTTCGAGTTAGAGGGAACTGAGAGCAACATGCGTTTGATTCAGAATGTTCCCACCGATAAGGCAGCAATGCAATTGGTAGCGCAAGAATTTAAGATGTACACTGTAAATGCCCTTGCAGTGCGCATGGCAAGCCTCAATCAGATTGACGAAGCTCCGAACAACGATTACATTAAGAACGGCTTTTGTGAGAAGAAAGGGATACTCTATGCAGTTGAGCCCTTGAACGATTCTGTTTTCGATGCAAACGAAGAAATGTTTGTTGCATTTGAGAAGATGGTGAAGCAGATGCAAGCCGACGGCAAGCGCATTGTTCTGTGCAGTCATCCTTTACCCGCATCACCTGGACTTCATAATTATCATGATAAATTTTTAGCGCGATTCAATCCGCTTATCCAACGTCTCGGTGTTCCTTATATTGATTTAACTTACTACACCGAAGGCTTCGGCATTAATGAATTTGCAGATCTCTCGCACTTGAATCAGCAAGGTGTAGAGTTGTACAATCACTTGCTACTCCAAAATAATTTATTCCACGAAGTGGTCATCCCATAGGGTCATCGCGGAGCGTCATCCACGCAGTGGTCATCCGCTTTGCGGTCATCACAACGTGTAACGGCAATAAAAAACCCATTCGTTTGAATGGGTTTCTCTTCTGTGGTGCCACCGGGATTCGAACCTGGGACACAAGGATTTTCAGTCCTTTGCTCTACCAACTGAGCTATGGCACCGAAGCGGTTGCAAATATAATCATTTATTTCAATTCACCTATATTTGCAACTCAAATTTTTGAGGAGAGATGTCAGAGTGGTCGATCGAGCACGCTTGGAAAGCGTGTGTACTGAAAGGTACCGAGGGTTCGAATCCCTCTCTCTCCGCCATCTATTAAGCCAACGATTTTTCGTTGGTTTTTTATTTCCCCAAAATAAAAGCTGGCCCGAACAGAATGAGTCCTGAGATTATTGTTAGTCCAACAAACAGGAGCCAATTCTTTCCGCTCTTGAATTCATTCAGTATTCCAACTTCTTGAATCCATTTCTTGGCATGTAATTCTTCTTCTTTGTTCCGAGTAATGAACAAAGTGGTAAACCATACCAAAGTATTTAAAATTCCAGGAATTAAAATGTCTGTAAAGGTTTCAGAAATGCCGAGTATATTCATGAGAGTTGGATAAGCCCATGTTTGCTTCACAAATAGCCAAAGAATCCAAATTAAGGGTGCTCCAATCATTGCTGAGAGAACTGTTTGCGCGTTCACCTTCGCCCAAAACCAACGCGCAATAAAGACAGGACCAACGCCTGCAGTGAACAGAAAAATAGTTCCGAAAAGTTCTGCAGTTGACTTCCCCATTGCTAACCACAATGCTGAAATTCCTATTCCAAGAAACATCGTTATTATGCCGAAGGTTCTTTCGTTGTTGTCGTTCGAAATCATAGGCCTTATGACGCCTGCATAAATTAAACTCCCTGTCCAATGATTCGTGCTGAACATGGCTTGAAACGCATTAATCACAACAAATACAATGAATAAATTACTTATCCAACTCCATTGGTTTTCGGCTGGAAATAACAACGGAAATGAAAGTAAAATCCCTTGAATGAAATAGGCGATTAGTATGGCAATAATCATGTTTCGCCTTGACTGACTTCCGTTTTTTAAAGTGAGTAATAACTGGCCACGCATATCTGGCAGGTCCACGATAATAGCGAACCACCACAGTAAAACAATCGATAAAAGAAAAGGCTTGAAATGAATGTTATTCATCCAAACAGAGAGGTGATTTGGAGATTGAATGAAATGATGTTCACCAATGAAAATTTGAAACAGTAAATAACCGATCGCGACAAGAACCGTGGAGTAACCGATAACCGAGTCAATGCGTATGCGATTTTTAAGCGAATTGAAAAAGATATTTATGGTCAGAATAACAAACGTGAAGACGGTGAATTCCCTTTGACTTTCAACTTCCGTAAACAAATATTCAGAAAGCGGTTGAATACTCACGGCCATGGCAAGAGGCAAAATCAACAATCCTAAATAAAGTCCACGAAAGCGCGCCAACGAAACGGCACCTCTTCCAATAAATCGATAAGGAATAAATTCACCTTCCGTTTTCAAAGGCATACGTCCCCATGCTGGAGCAAAAAACACGGCCCCGAAAACAACGGCAAGAACCGAATGAAAATAGAGTAAAAGAATTTCGCTGTTGTCGCTCGAATATAAAAAAAGACTGTTCACCACGAACAATCCCGAACTCGGGATTAGGGCACCAATGATTAGAAATGAACTGCTAGTCCTATCAGTAGAAAACATCCTCCGCCTCATGTGGGCAAATTACAAAAATTCCGAAAAAGTCAAGAAATTATCTTGCTTTGTCAATAATTTCTTGAACCACACCTGGATCTAATAAGGTAGTTGTATCGCCTATTGCATAGAATTCTCCTTCCGCAATCTTGCGTAAAATGCGACGCATAATCTTTCCACTTCTCGTCTTCGGCAGTCCGCTTACAATCACAATTTTATCTGGCTTCGCAATAGCACCAATCTGTTCACTCACCGTCTTCATTATCGAATAAACCATCTCCTGATCATACCCTTTCGCAGAATCTCGCGAAGCGTCTTGTGCAACATCTTTCGAAGAATCTTGCGTGGTGTTTTTCGAAGTACCTTCCTCTGAACATATAACGAACGCATAGATCCCTTGCCCCTTGATGTCATGCGGATAACCAACCACAGCGCTTTCAATAACACCGTGCGTGTGATTTATAGCATTCTCAACCTCTGCAGTTCCAATGCGGTGTCCGCTTACATTCAATACATCATCCACTCTTCCCGCCAAACGGTACATACCCTGTTCATCTCGGTAAGCACCGTCACCCGTGAAGTAATAATTTTTATAGGTGCTGAAGTAATTCAAAATGCATCGCTCATGATCGCCATACGTTGTGCGAATCATAGAAGGCCACGGCTGCTTGAAGCACAGATTCCCCGTTAAATCGTTTTCAAGAATTTCATTTCCTTTATCGTCTAACAAAACAGGAAGAACCCCCGGCATAGGCAATGTGGCAAACACAGGTTTCGACGGTGTTACACCGGCTAAACTTGAAATCATTACACCTCCAGTTTCCGTTTGCCAGAAGGTATCTACAATTGGACAATTTCCTTTTCCAATTTTTTCATTGTACCAATTCCAAGCCTCCTCGTTAATGGGTTCTCCAACGCTTCCCAATATGCGCAACGAAGACAAATCTTTTCCTGCTAAGAACTCATCGCCGGCCGACATTAAACTGCGAATAGCAGTAGGAGCGGTATAGAAAATACTCACCTTGTGTTTCGCTACAATGTCCCAAAATCTTCCCGCATCTGGATAAGTAGGTATCCCTTCAAACATCAATGATGTTGCTCCATTCAAGAGGGCCCCGTAAATCAAATAGCTATGTCCCGTTATCCATCCAATATCTGCTGTACAAAAATGAATGTCGCCTTTTTGATATTGAAACACATTCAAAAAAGTATAAGCTGTCCACACCATGTATCCTGCGGTGCTGTGTACAACACCCTTCGGTTTACCAGTGGATCCGCTGGTGTACAAGATGAACAACGGATCTTCCGACTGAAGCGTTTCTCCGGGCTTCATGTAGTTATTGGCTGAAACAACTTTAGCTTTCAAATTATTCCAATCGACATCAATTTCTTTTTTTTCGGTTGGAAGGTTGAGGTAGTTGAAGACCAAAACATTTTTTATTTTTCTTGTTGAAGTCAATGCTTCATCTACAACAGATTTCAACGGAATGGTCTTGTTACCGCGAAGTCCACCGTCCATGGTTATCACGAAATCAGCTTCAGCATCGTCAACGCGATCTGCAATACTCTTCGCACTGAACCCGCCGAAAATCACGGAATGTACTGCGCCAATACGGGCGCAAGCCAACACGCTAAAAACCAATTCAGGAACCATGCTCATGTATATACAAACACGATCTCCTTTTTGAACGCCCATGGTGCGAAGCATTTCTGCGGCGATACAAACTTCTTTATGAAGTCCGGTATATGTGAATAAACGAGCTTCAACCGAACGTTCATTCGGTTCCCAAATGAGCGCAGTCTCATTTCCTTTATCGGTAAGATGTCTGTCGATTAAATTCTCGGTAATGTTCAATTCTCCACCATCGAACCAGCGTATACGTGCGTCTTCGAATGTTCCAGAAAGAACAGTCTCCCATTTCTTTTTCCATGAAAAAGATTCAGCTATTTCACCCCAGAATTTATCTGGGTTAGCAATGCTCTCTGCGTATACCGATTTATATTCTTCGAACGATTCAATTCGTTTCATGCGTTTCAATTAATAGGTTCCAATTTAGTAACAAAATTTCAGTTTATTTTTGGGACATGGATGATCCTAGAAAGTGTGCTTCACTTGTTATTTTTTTGTTGGTTAGTTTTCGATTATTCGCCCAACCGAACCTTCCTGCAGTAACCCTTTCTCCCGTTTATTCTGTCGAGCTTTCATCTCAAGTTCCCGAGACTTCCGGACTTATTTTCTTTCAAGATGGATTGTTGACACACAACGACAATTCAGATGAGCAGCTGTATGTCATAGACACATTGAATGGAGCCGTTCTTCAGACTTTTTCATTGAACGGAACATCCAATTTCGATTGGGAAGAAATCACACAAGACAGCTTTTATCTGTATGTCGGAGATTTTGGAAACAACGCCGGCAATAGAACAGATCTGCATATTCTTCGAATTGAAAAATCATCACTTCTTGAAGGCACTCCTGCAATAGATACCATAGCATTCGCCTACGAAGATCAAACAGACTTCACTCCTTCCAATCAAAACACTGCCTTCGATTGCGAGGCGTTCATAGCTGGAACAGACAGCCTATTCTTATTCACAAAAAATTGGAATGACTTGTCTACCGTGTGTTACAGGGTGCCGAACGTTCCTGGAAATTATCTAGCGCAACGAAAGGATTCTTCTGCGGTAAACGGACTCATAACTGGAGCTACTTATCTACCCAATAAAAAAGTCATCATCCTTTCCGGATATTCTTCCTTGTTGCAACCGTTCATGTATCTCTTATTCGATTTTGAAGGAACCGATTTCTTCTCTTCGTTTCAACAAAAAATAAATTTGTCTTTGAATTTCCATCAGATTGAAGGTGTAGCAACCACCAATGGAATAGACGTTTATCTCACCAATGAATACTTCAGTCAGAGTATCATAACCACGCAGCAGAAGTTGCACAAATTCAATTTGACTCCTGTTCTCGGAGACTACCTTTCAGGAAACAACGTGCTCTCTGAATCTTCAGACATTCGCATTTTCCCGAATCCCGCCAAAGACATCGTTCACATTCAAGCTCCAAAGAAATCGCTATGCCTGGAAGTCAGGAACAGCGCGGGAATATTGGTGAAGAAAGCACGAATTCGACAAGATACCGATCTCGACATTTCGGAATTGCCAAACGGCAGATACTTCATTTCCATAACGGATTATCCACGGGTTTTTTCGCTGATAATCAGCAAATAGATGTCCGTGAACCGGGTGCTGTTAGTAAGTCAATTCGACTTAACATGGGCTTCATCTTCACCTTTGTAACTTCCAACTACCAAAACAAACCCATTATGGAAACAAACGAATACATGTTCTTAAAAGCACGCATTAAGGCCGTAAATCCTACTTGGTCTGAAGCAGATGTAGAAAATGAAGTGAAGCGCCTTGTGCACGGATCTGGTGAAATGGAAGACGCAGACGAAGGCTGTCTTTACTGCGGATCTTAATCCACTTTATTCAAAAAAGATTGAGCAAGGGCCAGGTGCCCTTGTTTTTTTTGCTCGTCCATTTTATTCAGCAAAGAGACCATCATACTCAAGCGATAATTTCGCGAAAGAAACGGCGTATTGCGCTCAATGAAATTCCAAAACAGAGCATCCCAAATTTTTTCCCAGGGCTCGCCTTTCTTGTAATTGCTCATCTTGAAAATATAATTCGAGCCACTCATGTACGGCTTCGTGCTCATGAGTCCGCCATCTGCGAATTGCGACATGCCATAGACATTCGGAACCATCACCCAATCGTAAGCGTCTATGTAAAACGTCATGAACCACTCATACACTTCATGCGGATGAACTTCGCTCAACAGCATAAAATTCCCCAATAACATCAAGCGTTCAATGTGATGCGAATAGGCGTTTTGAAGAAGGCCTTCCAAGCAGTCGTCAATCGGACGAATACCGGTGTTTCCATCCCAAAATCCGTTCGGTAATTTGCGATCGTGTTGAAGGAAATTCGAGTTGCGCTCTTCAACCCCTTTCAACACATATACCGCACGAATGAATTCGCGCCACCCCAAAACCTGACGAACAAATCCTTCCACATTGTTCATTCCAGCATTCGAGTTCAACGCCGCTTGAACGCACTCTTGCGGAGAAAGCAATCCAATGTTCAAATACGGAGAAATCACGGAATGAAAGAGCCAAGCTTCTCTCGGCACAATGGCATCTTGGTACGTTCCGTATTCGTTTATTTTATGTTGAATGAAATAGTGCAAGGCGGCTTTCGCTTCCTTCCGAGTAACCGCATACACGAAGTCTTCAGCATTACCAACGTGATCACTAAAGTGTTCTTCCGCATAGCGTGTGGCTTCAACCACAAAATCATTCGGCGATGAAACAAAGGGCTTCGGAAATTCCATTCCTTTCGGCGCTTTTGCTCTGTTTTCGGTATCGAAGGTCCACTTTCCACCAATAGGCTCACCAAAGGGCTCTAAAAGGATCTTACGCTTCTTTCTTTCGTGAATGTAGAAGTCGTTCAAGAAGAATTTTTTCAGGCTGAAATACTCGCGAAGCTCTGCTTCCGAATTGTAGAAATTCGGAGATTCAAAGCGAAGTTCTTTCACTTCAAGGCGTTTCGCCCATTGACGTATTTTTTTTTCTAGGTTGAAGTCGACCGTGTCTATCCATTTCAATTCCGTGACCCCCAAAGACTTCAATTTATTTTCAATTTGAAGGGAAGAGGCTTCGTCATGTGCAATGTAATGCCAGTTGGAAGTGGCGTTGGATTGCTCTTCCAGAAAGGCTTTCATGCTTGCGCGATGCAAGATTATTTTTTTCTTGTGGAATTTATATTGTGAAAAGAAGAGGGGCTCTTCAATCAAAAAGATTTCATCGCAGGAGCGAAACAGTTCGTGGTCTTCGAAAAGTTGATGCGGAAAGACGAGTCCAATTCTCATTTCCTTTTGGAAATTTTATTGTTGGAAACGCTTCGCTGGCGGGTGCATTTGAAGCGGCTTTCGTCGTTCAGCGATTCTGTGCGAAGCATCACGTGTTTGGTAGCTCTGCCTTGCACGCGGGCGCGCCACATGCGGAAAGAAGAGGCTTTCATTTCTTTGCGCATAAGCACAATGACTTCGGCTTCGCTAATGCCGAACTGCGCGGTAATAGCGTCGAATGGCGTGCGGTCTTCCCACGCCATTTCCACAATACGATCAATGTCTGTTTCAGATAACATGACTTAGAAACAAGCCACGCGTTCGTTTGTTTTTACAAACTGCTTAAAATACTTACGAGCTCTGAACGAACGCGAATTAAACGCGCTTGAATAGCTGCTCCATCGGTTTCGTTCACCTTTTGACGAAGCGCGTTCTTCGCACCTTCCAAGGTGAATCCTTGTACACGCACCAACTCGTGAATCTTCTTGAATAGCTCAATGTCTTTCTTAGAATACATGCGATTGCCCTTGCTGTTCTTGCGCGGTTGCAATTGCGGAAATTCCTTTTCCCAAAAACGTAGAAGAGAGGCGTTCACATCAAACATTTCAGCAACTTCAGAGATACTGAAGTAAATCTTTTCTATTTCGAAGGTCTTAGACATAATTAGTCGAAACTTTGGTTGGCATTGGCAGCACGCTGCAATACCTCTTCGTATTGCTCTGGCGTAATGTCGTTGTAAAAGTAAAACGCCGGATCTACTTTTTCACCGTTTCTGATAACTTCATAATGCAAGTGCGGACCCGTAGATGCCCCCGTATTGCCTACAAGCCCTATCAATTGGCCTCTTTTGACTTTTTCGCCCTGTCTAACCAAAATTTTACTCATGTGAGCGTAAAGTGTCTGATACCCGTATCCGTGCTGGATTACAGCGTTATTTCCATACCCTGTATAGATACTTTCGATTTTTTCAACAACGCCGTCTCCAGTGGCATAAATTTCTGTTCCAATGTCGGCAGTAAAATCTAATCCGGTATGCAATTTTGCAACCTTGTAAATCGGGTGAATACGGTATCCGAATCCAGATGAAATTCTTTCCAAATCTTTGTTCGCGACAGGTTGAATGGCTGGAATACTTTGAAGCATGGCGTCTTGTCCGCGAGCCAGCGAATAAATCTCTTCATACGATTTGCTTTGACTCACAAACATTTCTTGCAACTTGCGAATGCGGAACAAGGTTTCCTCCACGTCTTTGTCTGTTGCAAAGTCGTTATGTGTCTTAGATGAAAGTCCCGAATACTTGCGCACATAAGGCTCTGCCCCGAAGATAGAGCGGTATACGTTTTCATCGCGACGTTCCAAGTCGGTCGCGAACAATTCCAACGTATCAATCTTCCGATTGAAAGTTTCAATTTGCGTTTCGAGGTAATTGATTTTTTTCTCGAGTTGTTCGGTCTCAGGATCTTTGAAGAACGAAGCATACAAGACAATACCAATTCCACCCAAAACAACACCTGCGAGCAAGTAACGCGTTACAATCCAGGCATAGTCGCGCAGGGTGTACGTGATAGCCTCGTAATTCAGCGTGTTCGGGTTGAAGATGTATTTGTACTTGAATTTCTTCATGCCTTGCGAATTTACGTCACTTTTTTTAATCGCTTCTTCCCTTGTGAGATGTAAATTTGCGCGCATGATGACAGCTCAAGAGATTCGCCAAACTTTTTTAGACTTTTTTAAATCGAAAGGTCACCACATCGTATCGTCGGCACCTATCGTAGTGAAGGGCGACCCAACGCTTATGTTCACCAATGCAGGTATGAACCAGTTCAAAGATTTATTTCTTGGACACGGAACCATCGAACACAAGCGTATCGCGAATTCTCAAAAGTGTCTTCGTGTAAGTGGAAAGCACAACGACTTGGAAGAAGTGGGTGTAGATACCTATCACCACACCATGTTTGAAATGTTAGGCAACTGGTCGTTCGGAGATTATTTCAAGGAAGAAGCCATCACATGGGCGTGGGAATTGTTGACTGAAGTTTATAAACTTCCAAAAGACAGGTTGTACGTAACCGTTTTCGAAGGCGATGAAAAAGAAGGATTGGAATTCGATCAAGAAGCGTTCGACATTTGGAAACGCTGCATTGCAGAAGACCGAATTTTAAAGGGAAATAAAAAAGACAACTTTTGGGAAATGGGCGAGACGGGTCCATGTGGTCCGTGCAGCGAAATACACATTGACATTCGTACCGATGAAGAGCGTGCGAAAGTCGATGGAAAAATATTGGTGAACGACAGCCATCCGCAAGTGATTGAAATTTGGAACAACGTGTTCATGCAATTCAATCGCAAGGCAAGCGGAGAGCTAGAGCCTCTTCCAAACAAACACGTAGACACCGGAATGGGCTTCGAACGTTTGTGTGTAGCTATGCAGGGCAAACAATCGAACTACGACACCGATGTCTTTTCACCTCTGATTGATCGCATTTGTAAAACATCGGGAGTTGCCTATACGCGTAGCGATTCAAAACAAGACATTGCCATTCGCGTCATTGCCGATCACGTACGCGCAGTGTCGTTCACCATTGCAGACGGACAACTTCCTGCAAGCGGAGGAGCGGGATATGTCATTCGAAGAATTTTGCGCAGAGCCATTCGTTACGGATACAGTTTCTTAAACAGAAAAGATCCGTTCATTTTTGAATTGGTAGATGTGCTTGCAGCAGAGATGGGATCCTTCTTCCCTGAAATCGTTTCAAACAAAGATTTAGTGAAGCGTGTGATTCGTGAAGAAGAAGAAAGCTTTTTGCGCACACTCGACAAAGGCATTCAATTGTTAGACGATCACCTCAGCAAAGGAGCTGAAGTGTTAGATGGAAAAACAGTTTTCGAATTGTACGACACGTTCGGATTCCCCTTCGATTTAACTTCGTTAATTGCCTCTGAAAAGGGCGTGGGAGTAGACGCAATAGGATTCGAAGAAGAACTCGAAAAACAAAAAGAAAGAAGTCGCAACGCTACGAAATTAGAGACCGACGACTGGGTTGAATTGCAAACCGGAGATCCTGTTTTTGTTGGATATGATTCGTTGGAATGCGAAACGAAAATTCTGAAGTATAGAAAAATTAAAGCGAAAGGAAAAGAGAGTTTTCAATTGGTGTTGAGCAATACTCCTTTCTACGCAGAAGGTGGTGGACAAGTGGGAGACATAGGTGTTTTGAAGACCATCAATGAAAGCATTGCGGTGATTGACACCAAGAAAGAGAACAACTTAAGTGTTCACTTCGTGGAGCAACTTCCCGATAACGTAAGCGCAACTTTTACAGCTGTAGTTGATCGAACAAAGCGTGAAAGTTCACAACGCAATCACAGTGTTACGCACTTGTTGCACGAAGCATTGCGTGAGGTTTTAGGAACGCACGTCGAGCAAAAAGGATCGTTGGTGAATTCAGATTATTTGCGTTTCGACTTTTCGCATTTCGCGAAAATGACCGACGACGAATTGAAGCAAGTAGAGCAATTGGTGAACAGTCGCATTCGAGCTGCTTTCCCATTGAATGAAAATAGAAACGCAACCATGGACGAAGCAAAAGCGCAAGGCGCCATGATGTTGTTTGGTGAAAAATATGGATCAACCGTTCGTGTAATTCAATTCGGAAGCAGTGTTGAATTGTGCGGAGGAACCCACGTTCAGAAGACCAGCGATATTCGTTCATTCCAGATTACTTCGGAAGCAGCTGTAGCTGCCGGTATTCGCAGAATTGAAGCCATTACTGCAGATGCAGTAGACGCTTTGCTTGAATCAGAGCGCAACGAATTAGAAGCTGTTCGTGCATTGGTGAAAAACAAAAACGCAAGCAAAGCCGTTGAAGATTTGTTAAGTAAGTTTTCAAGTCTTGAAAAAGAATTGGATGCTTTGAAACACGAGAAAGCCATGCAAATGAAATCGGTGTTGAAAGAAAAATTCACCGAGAAAAACGGAATGAATGTTTTGATTGATCAAGTAGATTTAGATGCGAATGCGATCAAGGACATTTGTTTCCAATTGAAATCAGAAATCCCAAATGCCTTCATTTTATTGGCGAACGTCTCTGCGGGTAAACCAACCATTTCTTTGGCGTTAAGCGATTCATTGGTGAACGAAAAGAAATGGAATGCCGGTCAGCTCGTTCGTGAATGGGCGAAAGCCATTAAAGGTGGTGGGGGCGGACAGCCGTTCTTCGCAACCGCTGGAGGAAGCGATGAATCAGGATTACCTGCGGCAATGGCAATGGCGAATGACTTTGTATTAAATTAGCACAAATAAAAAATAGACATCATGAAAAAATTATCAATTCTTTTCGCTGCGTTTGCAGTTTTAGTTTTGCATTCATGTAATAGTGATGAAGTTTGTATTAAATGCAAAATGACAACAATTGTAGGGGGGGGAGGTGGTAATCAGGCATTATTTCCAGGAGATCAAGAGTTTTGCGGAAGTGAAAGCGAAGTTGATTCATTCGAAGCAAGTTATCATAGTCAAGCATACGATTGGAAATTAAGTTGGACTTGGCCTGGAGCAGGAAGTTGGTCCTCTGAATGCGATAGATATTAATTTCAATAAGAAAAGACCTCTTCGGAGGTCTTTTTTATTTCTGTTTCTTTACAAACGCCGCTCTTGAAAGTGGAACATACGATTCCTTTTCACCGAGTTGAACTTGCTTATCGCCTTCGATAATGCGATGCGAATAGTGTGCGAGTTGGCCTGTTTCAACGCAGATGGCGTGAACCTTCGTTACGTATTCCGCAATGGCCAACAAATGGGGCATAGGTCCGAAAGGCTTGCCCGTGTAATCCATATCCAATCCCGCTACAATAACGCGCACACCCATGTTGGCCAATTGATTGCACACTTCCGGTAATCCATCGTCGAAGAATTGCGCTTCATCAATACCTATGACCTCCGCTGTAGATGCTAGCAATAAAATCTGCGAAGAATGTTCAACAGGTGTTGAACGAATGCTCGTGCCTATATGACTTACCACTTCTTCTTCGCTATAACGAATATCCATTTTCGGTTTGAAAATTTCAACGTTCATCTTCGCAAATTCGGCACGCTTCATTCTACGAATGAGTTCCTCTGTTTTTCCAGAAAACATAGACCCGCAAACGACTTCAATCCAGCCGGCGCTTCTTCCTCTATTTACGGTGTTTTCTAGGAACATGGAATTCAAAGATACAATTCTTCGAAAGATGTTTCACAAGATACTTTGTAAGATACTTCGTAAGATTTTCAAAAGATGTATTATAAGATGTTACACAAGATTTTTCAAAAGATGTATTACAAGATGTTACACAAGATTTTTCAAAAGATGCCTCCGGCAAGCAGATACTAGCGAAGCTTCTTTCGTAGAATCTTACAAAGTATCTTGCTTGCATCTTACGAAGTATCTTGCGAAGCATCTAACGCTCACGTACCAATCTCTGATCTTGACTTTTTTCTAGAGAGCGTTAAGGCATACTGAAACATAAACCCTCTCGGAGCCTCTGGCTTCGCTGGACGAATAGTAACAAATGCATTTGTGATGTTTGT
>JBJOFG010000010.1:0-166169 GCA_046048875.1 Bacteroidota bacterium
ATTCACGAGAATCAAAATATCGCCAAGGAAATGGTAGTGGAAGTCATTGAAGCATTTCCTTCACAATTTGGAAATGCCTATTACAAAATGATGGGCGAGAAGTTGGGTGTTGAAATCAATACGCAAGAGGGAAGAGAGTGGGTGGAAGAGTTACTTTCCATCTTGGAAGAGACGCATTCAGACTTCACGAATTCATTTTTGTTTTTGGAAGGAAAAGAAATGACAGAAGTTTATTTAGCGAACCACCCAAGGTTTGATTTGTGGTTGGCTCAACGAAATGACTTCAATAAAATTGAAAAAGAGCAAGTCAATCCGGTGGTCATTCCGCGTAACGAATGGGTAGAGCATGTCTTGAGCGCAGCAGTAGACAATGACAATTGGAACCTATTCAATCAGTATTTAGATCGCTTGAGAAATCCATACAAAGCATTAGAAGGGGAAGATGTTTTTTCTACCTTCAATCCGAAACACGATTTGAGTTTTAAAACGTTTTGCGGGACGTAGGTTACCCTCCAAATACCTTCTTCAATAACTCCGAAGTTCGTGCAATTGGATCTTTGCGAATAAGAAGTTCTTCTTCAGCAACTTTAACGAACAAACCGTCAATGGCGCGTTCGGTAGCGAATTGAACCAAGTTTGGATTAACTTTTTCCACCATTGGAATTTTGTTGTAGCGAGTAATTACGAACTCCCAGTTTTTTGTAGCGCCCACTTTGTCGAGCGAGGTTTTAATGATGGGCTTGAAAGCTTCTACTAACGCAGCACGTGTCTTCGATTTCAAATATTCTGTTCCTGCGTTTTCTCCACCTTTAACAATGTTTATCGCGTCGGTAATGGTCATTTCTGAAATAGCGCGAATGAAAATGTCTTTCGCCGCGCTTCCTGCATCTTCCGCCGCGCGATTGAGTGATAGAATGACGTCGTCGCATTCTTTATTCAATCCTAAACTGCGCAGCTTGTCTTCAACTTTCTTCGCGTCTGGAGGGAATGGAATTTTAATTTTCGGATTACCAAAATAACCATCGGTTTTAGATACGATTTCCGTTCCTTTCGTCGCACCCTTGCTCAGTGCTTCCTTCAAGGCTTTTCCGGCTTCTTCTTCTGTGAAGCCCGATTGAGTGGCTGTCTGTTGAAGCTTTTGTTCGGCTTGTTTCTTTAGGTCTTTAAGACTTTGTGCATTGATATTGGAAGACAGCACAACAAGAATGGCTGAAAGAGTAATTACTTTGTTCATGTGATAAATTTAGTTGTTTCATTGAACACAAAGCGAGATAAACAATAATTCGACCAGAATATTATATTCGCATTATGACAAAATTAGATTCCCTTTTAAATGAATATGCTGAGAGCCATCAGAATGCTTTGAACAAGTCTATTCATTACATCTGCGTTCCTCTTATTTATTTTTCAATTGTTGGAATGCTCTTCGATTTGAAGTTCATGGAGTGGAAGGGAGTCGAAATACGTTGGGTGTATTTCATCTTGTTGCTCGTAATGATATACTATGCACGTCTGAAATTTCAACTCATGCTGGTGATGCTTACCTTCAGTCTGCTATGCATTGGAGTAAATCTGTTCATCGCTTCGTTGAATACAATGCCGAGTTTTTACATTTCTTTGATTGTATTCGTGCTTGCTTGGATTGGGCAGTTTTACGGACATAAAGTAGAAGGGAAGAAGCCTTCATTTTTGAAGGATCTTCAATTCCTGCTCATCGGTCCCGCATGGATTCTTTGGAAGAGGTGAAATCACTACAATTAGGGCGAAAAATATTTCGCCCCTTATATTTTTTCTAAAACCTTCGCGCGTAATTCCGCATCTTTCGCATCGGTTAATTTTTCTAACTCGGATGCTTCACTCATTAATTTTTCGGTGAAGGCTTTGTCTGAAATTCCTCCTGCGTTAACACGAACATTGTAACAAGCGCCCAGCACAGCTGTGCGGATGGCTAAAGCACCAACACCAGCGTCTGTGACGGAATTCGAATTACCTGTTTTAATCATGGCTTCACAAACTTCGAAAGCTTTGAAAGCAACACGAGCCGTTCTCATTGGAATTTCCATCGCGTATTTTGAAGCCGATTGAATGGCCTCTGTTCGAGCTGCTTTTTCTTCATCATTGTTTTTCGGTAACCCGAAAGCTTCCATGATTTTGTTGAAGGACTGCGTGTCTTCGTCGACCAACCAATTCAATTCATCTTGAATGTCTTTCGCTTTAACCGCCCAATTTGAAAACTCTTCCCAACGAGCATCCCATCCGCGTTTGTGTGCGGAAAGGTTTGCTACCATTCCAGCTAAAGCAGCTCCCAGGACTCCACAATAAGCGCTAACAGATCCACCGCCTGGTGCAGGAGATTCGCTTAACGTTTCATTCGCGAAAGCAGTGAGACTCATGTCTACCAATTTCTTCGAACTGCCTAAATTCTTTTCAATGATGTATTCAACAATTTTTTCTTCTGGATTGAAAGGGGCTAGATCGTCTAACCCCAAAGACTTGACTGCAATCTTAATTTTTTCACTCTCAGCAATTCCTAAAGAACGCTCTTGTTTCTTCAAGAAATAATCTGCTGCATCCAATAAACTTTTCTTCGGGATTAATCCAACCAATTCACTTCCTGTTACACGAACACCCCGTTCGTCGGCCTTTTTGCACGCTTCTTCAAACGCAACATGCACTGGAGTGATGTTAATGTTGGTTAGGTTTAGCGACAATTGAGCAATACCATATTCTTCAATAAACCAACCAATACCTTTTACAGATTTCAAAGTTCCTGGAATGCGCTTCGGCTCTCCGTTTTCATCCAACACAGGCTTTCCACCTTCATTTAAAACTCGACCAGCTTCGCGAATGTCGAACGCAATAGCGTTCGCACGACGCGTTGAAGTGGTGTTCAGATTCACGTTGTAGGCAACCAAGAAGTCGCGTGCTCCGATGGTTGTAATTCCAGACTTGCGAACGCTTTCCGTTACTTCACTCGGGCCGAAATCGGGCTTCCATTCTGACGTTGAAATTTTTTCGATAGCCTCGTATTCCCCTTTGCGACAATTCGCCAGGTTTGCGCGAACTTCTTGCTTTGCTGCTGCTTCGTAAAAGTATCCGGGTATTCCAAGTTCTCTTCCAACGCGCTCACCCAATTGATGGGCATACGCTGCACACTCTTCAAGTGTAACTCCAGCAATAGGTACAAGCGGACAAACATCTGTCGCACCTTGACGCGGGTGCTCACCTTTGTGATTGCGCATATCGATTAATTCCTGCGCTTTCTTCATCAATTGAAATGCTCCTTCCAAAACAGCAGATGGCTCACCAGCGATGGTAATTACCGTTCTGTTCGTCGAAGATCCCGGATCTACATCCAATAACATTACACCGGGCACAGCAGCAGCAGCTTGCGCGATGGTGTTGATTTTGTCTTTGTCTCTTCCTTCCGAAATGTTCGGAACGCATTCAATGATTTGTTTCATGTTTGTTGAAGTAAGGTTGCAAAGGTAGTTAAGTCAGATATTTTTTTTAGTTGGAATTTATACGTGTGAATTTATAAAAAAGTATACGTATATTTGAGATGTGAAAAAGTTGAAAGGTAAATCAGACTATCGTCCGAAGCTAACGCTGAGCGTGAGTGAGGAGGTTATTGAAAAGGCCAAGAAGTATGCCGCTGAGCACAATCAGTCTATCTCATCTTTGGTGGAAAATTATTTAGCGTCTTTGGTGAAAGAAGATGAAGGAAATTACGCTCCAGTGAGCACAGAACTTCAGGCACTTCATTCGCAATTGAAAAAATTGAAGGCCAAGCGTAAACTGAATTTGGAAGAAGAGCGTTTAAATTATTTGTTGAACAAGAATGAATAAGCCCCGTTTGTTCATTGATTCAGATGTAATTCTAGATCTAGTTCTGCAGCGAGAAGAACACTTTGAGTTTGCTCAGCAGTTGTTTGTCCAATATCAGCAAGGAAAGTGCTTGCTCTTTTCGTCGTCAATTGTAGTCGCAAATCTTCATTTCATTATTCGCAAATTGCATGATGTGAAATTTGCAAATAGTTCCGTTTCATTCGTGAGTAGGCATTTCAAGATTATTGAAGCCAGTAATGAAGATTTCGAATCTTCCATTCAATCTAAGTTTTCTGACTTTGAAGATGGAGTTCAATATTTTTCAGCGCTCCGTTCGAAAAAGATTGACGCATTGATAACAAGAAATGTGAAAGATTACAAACACGCACAGTTGCCGGTATTTACTCCGAAGCAATGGTTGAAAAGATAGCGTCCGGCAATCTTTGTTGGTCTGTTTCACAGTATCTTTAGCATGTGAAAAGATTCATAAAGAATATCGCATTGGGTTCCAAGGAGCATCGGGCTGAAGAGGGAGGTGGAACGCTTAGGCGACGTGCTCACAATATTTTGTCTATTTGGAACAACGAGCATCACGATGACTTTGGAATCGAGAAAGTTTTACGTCTGATTTTAGCGATCTCTCAGTTCTTATTTTTAGGTACATATCTCAAAGAGTTGTTTGGTAAATTGGGAAGGGCCTATTCAGATTTGTCCATTGAGTTGTTTGTTATTTTAAAAGCAATTTTTCCCGTTCTTATTATTTATTGCGGTTGGCAGGATAACATGTGGTTATTTTATTTAATGACATGGTTTCTCGTAGAGACAATGCTTTATGTTCCAACGTTAATATTCGCATCGGACCTTTTTTCTAAACCGCGTTCATACAGAAGATCGATGCTTTTGTTGTTCATCAACTATCTCGAGATTGTATTCTCTTTTGGGGTTTTCTACGCGCGAGGAAATTATTTGAATAAGCCTTTTACCCATTGGTTTGATTCGATTTATTTTTCTTTTGTTACTTCCGTTACGATTGGCTTTAGTGATTATTACCCAGTTTCCCCAATGGGAAAGTTTTTAGTGAGTGCGCAGTCCTTGTTCTTCCTCATGTTTGTGGTTTTGTTTATCAATTTCTTTTCGAACAAAGTAGAAATCAAAGGTTATTTCGATCGAGATAAGTCTTGATTCAAGTGCTATCTTCACACCGAAATTTTGAAAGAATGAAAAAGACAATTATTAATCTTTTTGTTTTCGTGGTTTGCGTCTTAACAGGCGGAATGTTGAATGGGATAATTGTGAAATACAGTAGTGCAATTATTCCTCCTCCAATCGGTTTTGATTTAACAACTGAAGAAGGACTAAAGGCGGCTATGCAAGTTATGGAGCCAAAGCATTTTATTATGCCATTTCTCGCTCATGCACTAGGGACTTTGGTAGGTGCATTTTTGGTAACGCTCTTTATAAAAGAACGGAAATTGTTCCGAGCATTGCTTGTTGGCTTTTTGTTTTTTCTGGCTGGGACCTATATGGTTTTTATATTGCCCTCTCCACTTTGGTTCGATGCAGTAGACTTAGGTTTGGCATACATTCCAATGGCTTGGCTAGGTTATAAATTGGCCATACTCGTTTCAAAAAAATGAGAAACGTAAAAATTCTTTTTATCCTGTTTGGAAGCGTTGTTACGCTTTTCTTGTCTTCTTGTGTGAAGTCAATCGAAAAGGTACATTCTCCTGAATTGCGGAAAGAAGATCCATCGCTTCAAGGTATTACCAAGTGCTACGATGATCGCGGCGTTTACAACACATACATGTGGGAGAATCTGCGAAGGCTTGAAATAAAGGACTATTACGAAAATTACGTTTTCGGAAAACGTCCGCAATTCAATCCAACGGTGGCGTATTCCATTTTAAGTGTCGATACGATTGCAATTGGTGGCGTTCGAATGGAGCATACAGAAATCAGAGCCGATTTCAAATACAGAGGAAGAAAGATGAAATCGTATTACGCGAAGTTTCTTCCGCTAAATATCAAAGATCCAATTGTTTTTGTTGGATTGAATTTTTTTGGCAACAGCACGCTTGATACCCTTTCCACATTAACACAATCGAAGCATTATGTCATGAAGAATGCTGGAGTGAAGACGAAAGGTCATCGTGTTACTGAAGAATCAAGAGGAACGAAAGCCTACCGCTGGCCTTTAGATCTAATTGTTGGAAGTGGATGCGGATTAATAACGGCGCACTATGCCGATTTCGATCCAGATGTAAACAACGGTTTTTTTGATGGTGTTCATGGCCTGGCGGAAGGAAGAGTCCACCTTCGAAAAAGAAATGAATGGGGGAGTATTTCAGCATGGGCATGGGGACTTTCTGAGTTGCAGACCTACCTCGAACTTCAACCAGAAACAAAAAATTCCAAAACAGCTGTGATTGGGCATTCCCGATTGGGAAAAGCCGCATTGTGGGCTGGCGTACTGGACGAACGGTTCGACATGGTCGTGTCTAACAATTCGGGATGCGCTGGAGCATCTCAATTCAGGACCATGCGCGGTGAAGACATTGAGAAAATCACGAATCGCTTTCCGTATTGGTTCGCCCGAAACTTCCAAAGTTTTCGTGGTAACGATTCGTTATTGTTGGTCGATCAAGAAATGCTTCTGGCATTGGTGGCGCCTCGTCCGCTTTATGTAGCCAGTGCTAGTAAAGATGCGTGGGCTGATCCAGAGGGAGAGTTTATCTCATTCTACAAAGCGCAAGCGGTTTATAGCTTGTACGACACATTGTTGCATATCCCTTACAATTACCCCTCTCCGAACGAAGCAATTCAATCGGGGAATTTGGCTTATCATCTCAGAGCTGGGGAACATGAGATTTTGCGGTGGGATTGGGAAAAGTATGTGGATTTCGCGAAAAAAGTGTTATCTTCGCCGTCCAATTAAAAATTGTTAACCGGGTTTCGTACCCACAAAACAAAAAATTATGTCAGTAAAAATCAGATTACAGCGCCACGGTAAGAAGGGTAAACCATTCTTCCACATTGTTGCCGCTGATGCGCGTTCACCGCGTGATGGTAAATTCATCGAGCGTATTGGAAGCTACAATCCAAACACCAACCCTGCTACAATTGTGTTAGACACAGACAAAGCAGTTACTTGGTTGTTTAACGGAGCGCAGCCTACAGACACTGCTCGTGCAATTCTTTCTTACAAAGGTGTTTTGTACAAAGCACACTTGAACAAAGGTGTAAAGAAAGGTGCATTGACTCAAGAGCAAGCCGATGCGAAATTCAACGCATGGTTAGATGCTAAAGATGCTAAGATTCAAGCGAAGCGTGACGGTCTTTCTTCTGCAAAGGAGCAAGCGTTAGCTGAGCAATTGAAAGCTGAGCGTGCGGTTAACGAGGCGCGTATTGCTGCTCGTGCTGCTGCAGATGCTGCTGCCCACGCAGAAGCAAATCCAGTTGCTGAAGAGGAAGTTGCTGAAGAAGTTGTAGCTGCTGAAGAAGCACCTGCAGTTGAAGAGGCACCTGCTGCTGAAGAAGCTGCGTCTTCTGAAGAAGCTCCAGCTGCTGAATAATCAGCTCATAAATGTTTTGAAAAAGGGAAGCAATTTGCTTCCCTTTTTTTTAGTCTAAATTTGAATCGATGGACAACCTGCTGCTCTTCGTCATATTTGCGTTAATTGCTGAAATCATCGGGACAGTCTCAGGTTTTGGTTCTTCGGTGCTTTTTATTCCGCTTGCTGCCTTGTTTTTCGATGTGAAAGTGGTCCTTGGGATAACAGCGGTTTTTCATGTCTTCAGTAATGTGTTTAAGATTTATCTCTTCCGCAAGGGAGTTAACAAATATGTCCTTTTTCAGCTGGGTATTCCCGCTGTCATTTTCGTAATTATTGGAGCAGTACTTACCGCTTATGTCTCTGTTCGATCACTCGAGTTGGGGTTGAGCATTATGCTTATTCTACTTTCGATTGCAATGATCTTCAGCAAGCAAATTGCCCTTCGCAAGACAAGATTCAACTTGATAGCCGGTGGCGCTTTATCAGGCTTCCTGGCGGGGCTGCTTGGTACTGGAGGAGCTATTCGAGGCCTGACACTCATTGCTTTCGAGTTGGAAAAAAGCTCGTTCGTGGCGACTTCAGCCTTAATTGACCTAGGCGTAGACACCAGCAGGGCGGGCGTTTATATTTGGAATGGATACTTTGCAAGTGAGCACTTGAAGTTTATTCCAATATTAATCGGCGTAGCATTTGTAGGTTCTTATGTTGGGAAACTTATTTTAGCGAAAACATCAGATCGTTTTTTTCGATACACGGTATTGGTTGTTATTGTTGGAACAAGCTTTTGGCAATTTGTAAAATTGATTTAATATGTCTTTCAGTTTGAATCTTGAAAAAACACACTTCGCACAAACCGTTCTTATGGTCCGTCCAGCTGCTTTTGGTTTTAACAGTGAAACGGCGGAAAGCAATACTTTTCAACGTGAATTGAAATTATCAAATGAAGAAATTTTAGAACAAGCCTTAATCGAATTCGATGGTGCTGTAGATCTGATGAGGAATCACGGGATTGATGTTTATGTCGTTGAAGATTCGCTTATACCAACAAAGCCTGACGCTATTTTTCCGAATAATTGGATTTCATTTCATGAGAATAAAACGCTCGTTTTATATCCCATGGAGGCGTTGAATAGACGATGCGAAAGACGTCTAGAAGTTGTGCTTCAACTTCAACAAAAATTTAATTTTACAAACGTCATTGACTTGTCTCATTTTGAGTCGCAAGGAAAGTTTCTAGAAGGCACTGGAAGTGTCGTCTTTGACCATCAATCGAAAGTGGCCTTTGCCGTTCTCTCTTCACGAACCAATGAAGATGTTTTAAAAGAACTGTGCCAGCGAATAGGCTATAAGCCAATCGTTTTTCAGGCGTTCGATAGCAATGGTCATCCTGTTTATCATACCAATGTGGTCATGTGCATGGGCGATGATTTTGTAGTTATTTGTTTGAAGGCAATTGCAGATGAAGAAAGCAGAGCGGATTTGCTGAAAAAGTTTGCTCAACTAGGCAAAAAGGTTTTAGAAATTTCACTCGAACAAATGAACCGTTTTGCAGGCAATATGTTGCTGTTGAAGGACCGTCATGGAAGAAATAAACTAGTTCTTTCGGAAACAGCATTTCAAAGCTTGGCAGAAGCTCAAGCTTCGTTTTTAAAATCCCGAGCGGAATTGATTCGCTTTCAAATTCCAACCGTTGAGTTCATAGGCGGTGGCAGTGCCCGTTGTATGTTGGCTGAAGTTTTTTTCTAGGCGCTTATTGGGTTAGATTTGTCCAATGAACATAACTCGAGCGACATTCTTCTTTCTTTTTACTTCATTATTATCATTTGCTGCTTGCAAGAAGGATTGTCCTCCTGATGCGGTGGTAGAAGACCCTACTGTTCTTGTCGGCTACCAGCAATACGGAACACCTTTAGACAGCGTTCCTGAAACCAAGAATATTATCATGTATGAAGTAAATCTTCGTGCCTTCAGTTCAAGTGGTGATTTGCAGGGAGTCATTAATAGACTCGATCAACTAAAGGCCTTGAATGTAAACGTGATTTGGCTCATGCCTATTTATCCGATTGGACAAATCAACTCTGTGAATTCTCCATACTGCGTCAAGAATTATTATGAAGTCGGAAGTGAATACGGAACGCTTGCCGATTTGCGCACGCTCACTACAGAGGCGCATAACCGTAACATGGCTGTAGTAGTAGATTGGGTGGCGAACCATACATCATGGGATAATCCATGGGTGTCGCAGCATTCAGATTGGTATTCACAAGATGGAAGTGGAAATATTATTATTCCTCCGGGAACCAATTGGGCCGATGTAGCAGACTTAAATTTCGATAATCAAACGATGCGTTTGAATATGATTGATGCCATGAAGTATTGGATATTGGAGGCGAACATCGATGGCTTGCGTTGCGACTATGCCGATGGGGTACCCTATGATTTTTGGAAGCAGGCCATTGACTCTCTGAATACCATTCCAAATAGAAATTTAATTTTTCTTGCGGAAGGAACACGTGCAGACCATTACGCTGCAGGCTTTCAAATGACTTATGCTTGGGATTTTTATACTGCGATTAAGAATGTATTCGCGGGAAGTTCGCCTTCAACCATATATACTACCAATACTGCGGAGTATGCTGGTGTCCCAGCCGGGAATCGCAAGTTGAGATTTACAACAAATCACGATCAGAGCGCATGGGAAGCTACACCCATGACTTTGTTTAACGGAAAGGCAGGAGCGACATGTGCTTCGGTGATTACGACTTATTACAATGGAGTTCCTTTAATCTACACTGGACAAGAAGTGGGAAGAGTGAGCACGGTTCCTTTCTTTTCAAACTCTCCGATTAACTGGACGGTGAATTTAGATATGCAGCAAAACTATCGCGATATGCTTTCGTTTTATTCAGAATCTGCTGTTGCTCGCTATGGCACTGCGGTTCCTTACACAGCAAATGATGTGGTGTGTTTCAAGAAGGTTTTGAATGCAGATCAAGTAGTGGTTATCGCCAACGTTCGCAATGCGACAACCAATTATATCATTCCGACGGCATTGCTCAATTCAACTTGGACGAACGCCTTAACGGGCGCCTCGGTAACTTTGGGGAGTTCACTTTCGCTATCGGCTTATCAGTATTTGATTTTGAAGAATTAATTCAATTTTCGAATTGAAATTTAAAGGACTCTTTAGGGGTCCTTTTTATTTTCTAACAATTTGAATTTCTGATTTGAATTCAATTACTTTTAATATAACATTCCCAACTCAATGAAAAGAAAATTAATTTTCGTCGCACTGGCTGCCTTGGCGGTTATTGTTTGTTGGAGAATACTTTCTTGTAATTCAACCAAACCTATTATTTCATTTTATTACTGGAAAACGGTTTTTGAACTGACCGAGAAAGAACATCAGCTGCTAGCAGACCTAGAAGTAAAGCGATTGTACATTCGGTATTTCGATGTCATTTCAAGTGAACAAGGACTGAAGCCCGATGCCATTGTTCAATTCAAGGAAAAGCCTACTTGCGAGGTGGTTCCTGTTGTATACATTACAACCGATGCCATGATTGCCAAAGGCGGATACGCATCCAACTTTGCATTAGCCGACAGTGTTTTGCTTTTAATCAATAACATCTCGAACGCAGAAGGAATTGAATACAAAGAAGTGCAATTTGATTGCGACTGGAACGAAAGTACAGAGGAAGAATATTTTGCTTTCATTGATTTAATCAAAGAGCGGAGGCCGGATTTAGATATTACTTCCACCATTCGATTGCATCAAGTGAAATACCAAGAGCGAACCGGTATACCGAATGTTCATTCAGGAACACTCATGTATTACAACATGGGTCGTATAGCGGCAGACTCGCTTAATTCTATTTATGACCGAGACATCGCAAGGCAATACATTGCTGGCCTCGACGATTACAATTTGCCATTGAACATTGCTATACCTGTTTTTTCTTGGGGAGTGCAATCGCGAGGAAATGCGGTAGTAGATCTTTTGAATAAAATTAATTTCAGAGAATTGAAATCAGACACATTATTCAAGCAGAATTCAGAAAGAGAATTTGAAGCCTTGCACAACGGAATTTTCGAAGATGTATATTTTGCGAAAGGCGATCGGTTGAAGCTGGAATACGCTTCTCCTGAAGATATTCGCACTGCTATTCAAGACATTTCAGAATACCTTCAAGAGACCCCGAAGGAAATAATACTTTACGATTTAGACGGACTTAATTTTGAAAATCAAATTTATGAAAAGGAATTTTTTCATAGCCTTTGCGCTTCTTTTTAGTGCATTAGCAACGATTAGCTATAAAACTATTCAAGCCTGCTTCCATGGTTGGTTTGGAATGAATTATGAAAGGCAAGCCATCTTCACTCCAGAAGTTGCAGAGCTAGACTCAACATTGTCCCCCATGTTTTACGCAACGGAGTCCTTATGGTACAACAGTTATTCCGATTGGAATTGGAAGGAAGATCAGGCAATGATCGAATGGAAGGAATTCTTCAAAGGTGAGATTTCGGAGGAGGCTATTCGTTTTTACCTTTTTACGAATGATGGAGAAAAAGAGTTTGCGGCCATTATCAAAGGCGCTAATTCCAGCAAGTCTTTTCCGGATTTGAATTGGAATACGCCGAAGATGAAAGAGTTTAAGTCGTTCCTGCGATTGGCATTGGAGGTTGATAATGCCGCGGATGGCAGATATTTTTCGTGGGACTACAGCAAGAAAACGGAGGTGTATGTTGAAGAGATCTTAATTCAAGAATTGCAGTTGAAGTATAAGTCGGCTACGAATGAAATCATGAAAGTGAAGTGGTGGTTTCAAGTGGTGAAGGCCATGTATTACAGCAACAATCAAAAGGCATTGATCGGATTTCTTGAGGAGACAAAAGGGGAAGTTCCAGAGGGGACGTATTACTACAGGGCTTTAAGTTACTTGGGCGGAGTCTATCATTCGATGCAGAATTTCCCGATGGCAAACGCTACTTACTGTAAGGTTATGGCACATTGCCTGCCGTTGCGCTTCGATGCTACCTTCTCTTATCATGCGCTGAATCAAAACGACTTCAATTTCGCCCTGAGTTTAGTTTCAGACCCAGAGGAAAAGGCTGCTATGTGGACGTTGCAAGGTTTTTATACCGATAAGATGGAAGCTATGAAGGCAATATATGCCTTGAAGCCGAACAGTGAAATGCTTGATCTTCTTTTAAGTCGGAGTCTGAATAAAATGGAAGCCGCTTTGGCTAACTCCAATCGAGATAACTACCGCGAGTACATCACCGATGTTCAGCTTTCCGTTGATAAGAAATTGGTTGAATTTGTGAATCAAGTCAACAACGAAGGGAAGACCAGAGACAAGCACACCTGGAACTTAGCTGCGGCATATTTGAACGCATTAACCGGAGAAAACAAACGGGCAGAGGAAGAGCTAAATAAAGTTTTTGAAAGTGGAAGTCAAATAGAAAAAGATCAGGCACGCACGCTTACAATCGTGAATGAAATCATGCGGGTGGGGTTCGAGGATAAGGATATTTGGAATCTAAGCGATGAAGCAGCAGCTCGCACATTCGAGTCGCGTATTTATCCGCATTTGAAGTGGCTTGTCTCTCAAGGCGAAACCCTGACCTACGATAGCTATAGCTATTGGGATGTTTCTTCAAAGAAAACTAAAGTTCGTGTTGAAATGGTGTATTCATGGACGAAACGAATGCTAGGTATGATCTACGCTTATCACTACGCTTATCAAATTCAAAGTGAATTGGCCAGTCCGAATGAAGCTTATTACCATGATAAATACAATATTTCAGAAATGAAGAAATTCATGCAAGGGGAGCGCAGTGATTTCGAGAAACTTCTCCTTCAGATTTATCCAATTAAATTGGAAGACATAGAGTTGTATGAAGGGTTGGTTTTAGCCTACGCTGGACAATTGGAAAAAGCCAAAGAACATTTTGTTAAAACGAAATTGGCGAATGAAGAATTACTATCTGATCCGTTCGTTGCGGGTATTCAAGATTGTCACGATTGTGATCATGAGAATTACCGCGGACGCAAATGGACGCGAATGTCTACCTTGAATCGCATGATTCAACTTCAGCAGAATATTCTTCGAAACACAGACATGTATTATTCTGCACTTGCCTTGGGAAATGCTTATTACAACTTGTCTTATCACGGAAATTCGCGCTTGTTTTATCAATCGAAACTGATGTACAGCTGGGGAAATTCAATCGATGATTTTCATTCGAAGTTTCTGAATTCCAGCAATCGCGCGAAAGACTACTATCGCACGGCGTTGCTCTGCGCGCAGTCAGACGAGCAACGAGCGAAATGCGAGTACTTCATTGCGAAATGCGATCGCAATGAATTTTATAATTTCGGATGGGTGAACAACGAAATTGATTTTCTAGCCTGGGATGGATTCAAGAATCTGAAATCGAAATTTTCGAACACGATGTTTTACAACGATGTGATTCGTGAATGCGGATACTTTCGAACGTATTTGAGCAAGAACTGATTCAAGGAAAGATTGCCGAAGGCAAAGACTCTGCGAAAGATTCTACGAAAGGTCCTACAAAAGGATTATTCCAAGTGTCCGAACTCTCCGCGTTCAAACTGATGGAAAGCATCCATAAGCTCTTGTTTCGTATTCATGACAAAGGGTCCGTATGCTGCAATTGGTTCTAGAATGGGCTCTCCGGAAAGGATGAGCACCACTGCATCTTCTTCGCAGGAGATACTAAATTCTTCACCGTCGTTGCTAAACAGCGCGAAGTGACTGGTGCCCACAGCGTGTTCTCCGTTTACAGTTATGTTTCCTGAGATAACAAGTGCTGCTGTGTTGTTTCTATCGCAGAAAGAAAAATTCGCTGTTCCGCCAGCGTTCAATTTTACATTGAAGAGATTTACTTCCGTAAACGTAGAAGCAGCCCCTTTGTTGAACTCGTAGTTTCCGGCAATCACTTCAACAATACCGCCGTTATTCGGAAGTTCAACTTTCGGAATATTGGTATTCAAGATCTCTTGATACTTGGGTTTGGAAAGTTTGTCTGCTGCAGGAAGATTCACCCACAATTGAACCATAGAGAAAATTCCGCCTGCTTTAGCAAATTCTTTTTCATGGTATTCTTTATGAAGAACTCCTGAGGCTGCGGTCATCCATTGCACATCACCTTCACCAATAATTCCACTATTGCCAGCACTATCATGATGCGCAACTTTTCCTTTGTACGCAATGGTTACCGTTTCAAATCCCTTGTGTGGATGAACACCCACACCTTTTTGAATCTCGGTAGGCGGGAAGTAATGCGGAGCCGCATAATCCAGCATAATAAACGGATTCATTCTTTCCATACTTAAATAGTAATCGGGAATGAAGTGATGCACTTTAAATCCGTCTCCAACGAAATTGGTTGGCGGCGGTGGTATAATGGATTGAAGGGTTCTTTTCATAAGTGTTGCAAAATTACATCATTATCTTCGCAACATGAATAAAGACGAAATGCACTGCTTGGGAAAGATTACCAAGCTTCATGGATACAAAGGTGAGTTAACGGTTTTTTTAGATACGGCGAAGGTGGCTGATTACAAAGAATTGAAATTCCTTTTTCTTGAAATGAAGGGCAGTTTGGTTCCTTACAAAATTGAACTCTTCGAGCCGAAAACAAACGATTCAGCGAAAGTGCGATTGGCCGGAATTAACGACGAAGCCTCTGCGAAGGAATTGTTAAAGTCTCTGGTTTATGTGCGTTTGTCGGAGCTTTCAGTAAAAGACGAAGACCGCAGAGATATGGTGAATTGGGTCGGATACACCGTTTTCGATCGCAATCACGGAAACATAGGCGTCGTGGAAGAGGTGGTAGAAAATCGAAAGAATCCACAACTCGAAATTCGTCACAACACGGGTAAGCTCATCTTACTTCCCCTTCAACCCGAATTCGTTTTGGAAATAGATGATAAAAGTCAAACCATTTCCACAGCCGCCCCTGAAGGCTTGATAGAGTTGTACTTAGAGTAATTAATGAACATTTCAAACTGAAATGGTTAAGAAAGGGACGAGATTCAAAGATTTTCGCCCCTTTTTTTATTATTACCTTTGCCTCACGATTCAATGATAGTCGAACCAAAAAATTATTCATGACAAACATCGGTACACGTCCCGAAGGTGCTACTCTAGAGTACCTTGGTCTTAAACATGTTTCCACAGCATACTGGAACATGACTCCTGCAGAATTGGTTGAAGAAACCATTTTACTTTCTCAGGGAACTTTAACAAATACAGGCGCTTTAGCCATTGACACCGGTGAATTCACCGGAAGATCTCCAAAAGATAAGTTTATTGTGAAAGACGCTTCTACCGAAAACAGTGTTTGGTGGAGCCAATTCAACATTCCATTTGATTCAGACAAATTCACACGCTTGTATGAGCGCATGTGTGCTTATTTGAACGGACGTGAAGTGTACGTGCGTGATGCTTATGTTTGTGCAGATCCTCGCTACCGCATGAATGTGCGCGTTGTAACGGAATTCCCTTGGAGCAACATGTTCGCAAGCAACATGTTCTTGCGTCCAACAGCAGAAGAGTTGACTACCATGACTCCTGAGTGGCATGTCATCTGTGCACCTGAGTTTATGGCTGTTCCAGAAATTGATGGAACACGTCAGCACAACTTCGCAATTATTGATTTCACCAAGAAAATGGCCATCATTGGTGGAACAGGTTATACCGGTGAAATCAAAAAAGGAATCTTCACAGTATTGAACTACGTTCTTCCACACGAGAAGAATGTATTGTCTATGCACTGTTCAGCGAACGTAGGTAAAGACGGCGACACTGCGGTTTTCTTCGGGCTTTCAGGAACGGGTAAGACGACATTGTCATCTGATCCAAACAGAAGATTGATCGGCGATGATGAGCACGGATGGACCGATACAACGGTATTCAACTTTGAAGGTGGATGTTACGCGAAGACCATTGACTTGTCTCGCGAGAAAGAGCCTCAGATTTACGATGCGATTAAGTTCGGAGCGTTGCTAGAGAACATTGGTTTTGAAGACGACGGAGTAACTCCTGATTACGCTGATAGCGCGAAGACCGAGAACACACGTGTGAGCTACCCGTTGGAGCACATCGACAACACAATGAATCCAAGTGTGGGTGGTATTCCAAAGAATATTTTCTTCTTGACTTGCGATGCGTTCGGTGTATTGCCTCCAATTAGCAAGCTAACGAAGGAGCAAGCGATGTACCAATTCATTAGCGGATATACTGCGAAGGTTGCAGGTACTGAAGCTGGAATTACAGAACCTACAACTACATTCAGTGCATGTTTCGGAGCGCCATTTTTGCCTTTGCATCCAACAGCTTATGCTGAGATGTTAGGAAAGAAGATCGACGAAAGCGGAGCGCAAGTTTGGTTAATCAACACCGGTTGGTCTGGAGGATCGTACGGAGTTGGAAGCCGCATGAAATTGAGCTTCACACGTGCAATGATTACTGCAGCTTTGGAAGGAAAGTTGAATGATGTTGAATTTGCAACACATGAAGTGTTCGGATTGGCTATGCCAACGTCTTGTCCAGAGGTTCCTGCGGAAATGTTAAACCCACGTAATACATGGGCAGACAAAGACGCATACGACGCGAAGGCGAATGAGTTAGCAGAGAAGTTCGTTACCAACTTCGAGAAATTTAAAGACTACGCAAGTGAAGCATTGCTTTCGGCATCTCCGAAGGTGAAAGCTTAATTTTTATATTGAAATGAAACAGGCCTGTTGCATTGGATTAATTCTTCTGCTACAGGCCTGTTTCAATTCAGAGCCTGATCAATCGGGCTTATCATCGAAACCGAATGAGCGTTCTGTTTATTCGAAGAAAGAAGAGAATATTATTACTTTTTTGAATTCAGATTACGAGACCTCTGTTTGGGCTAGTTTAGTTGAGTTAAGCGATTGGGCAGACTCATTAGAGAAAAAAGATTACACATTGTTAGTCCCATCCGACGCCGTTCTTCGCGCTAAGGGACTCGATAAGTATCAGGCACTTGTGCCTTCAGCAAATAGAACTTCTCTGAACCAAGAAATTGGTCATCATTTAATTCCAGGTCGAATCTCCTTGGCGAATCTTCCTGATACAATTTTGAAAAATGTAAACGGAGAAAGCTTAATCTATTCTACTTCCACCAAACGACTCGCTGAGTTTGAGATTACTGCGGTGGAGAGAGATTTGAAGTTAGGGAGAGTTGTGAGAGTTAGGTGAACTTTGTAATTGGAAAACCATCGGTTTTATTCCTACTGCGTAATTCCTATTGCATAATTCCTACTTCGTATCCCGATAGCTATCGGGAGGAACTATGTTGTTAAACCCTCGTCGAAGACATTCGCAACGCATTCGCCCGAAGGGCATTCGTCGCAGACATTCGTTGCTTCGCAACATTCTAGGCGTAATGGCTCATCATCTCAATCCGCAACAACCTCAACGCATTTTCAACAGCAGGATTACCCACAGCCGCTTCCATCTCCATAACGAAGTTGCTCAGGTACATACCGTTGTCGTTCGGATTAACTTTCGAATAAGATACCTTGAAGAGTTCTAAGATATCGCTCTTCGCTTGTTGAATGTTTGCCCACGTGTGTTCGCTCACGTACATCTGTAATGAAACGTTGTGATCGAACTCTTCGCGAATGTTGCGAATCATTTCCAACTGCAACAAGGTGCAAGTCATTCCAGGACGATTGCTGCGCAGAACCACACTACTCGGACGAGATCTTTCCAACATTACAATCAATCGCTCATAAGCCGATAGACGCAAAGATGCGAGTGCACTCGCATTGGCTTTGCGCAATTCCAATTGCCAACGCTGCTCATTGTGACGATGCTGTTTTTCCATCAAAAAGAAAATAATCGTTCCTGCAATGATCAAGCTTATAGCGACCAATAGAAATGTAAGAGATGCGTTCATGTTGCAAAGAAACTTCTTAAAGTGTTAACACGCAAATGCTATATTTGAAGCGTATGAAATACACGTTTACATTATTATTCTTTTTTCTTTGTGCGGTTGGCTTTTCACAGCCTCTCCTCCGTTCATATACCACTCCTGTTAGCGCCGATGGATTTTATATGCAAAACCCTTGGGCGGGCGGATTGAACTCTTGTCAGATTTCAAGAATAGATGCTAATGGCGATGGGAACTTGGACATTTTCATCTTCGATAGAATTGGTTCGCGCATTTCCATTTTCGTAAACATGGGCGATGTGCAAGGCGATACCTATTACCGATACACACGCGAATACAACAGTGCTTTTCCAACGGGATTAACCAATTGGGTGTTGCTACGCGATTACAACTGCGATGGAAAAGAAGATATTTTCGCGAATTACTACAGCGGAATAAAATTGTGGAAGAACACCTCTTCGAACGGTGTTTTATCTTTCGAACCTGTAAACAACGGCGCTTCAATAGAGTCGGAATATGATTTCGGAAGTCCATTTTCTGCACCAATTTATACAGTTAGTTTAGATGTGCCTTCAATCACAGATTATGACGGTGACGGAGACTTAGATATATTCTCATACACTGAACAATCGACTACCGTTTATTTCTTCAAGTCGATGCAATCGGAAACTGGCAATTGCGAAACAACGAGTTATATCTGTGGAAACAGATGCTACGGTATGTTCGGAGAAAGTCCTGAAAGTTTTTCCATTTTAGAAGGTGCCGATTTTGATTGTGGCTTCAATGTTACTGATCCACGTTCGCAAAATAACTTGCATACAGGAAGTTCAATCTGTTCCATTGATTTGGATAATAATGGAATAAAAGATTTTGTAATTGGGGATGTGTCTGAAAATAATCTGGGGGCTATCTTTTTTGAAAATGCAATGAACGGATTGGATAGTGCTACAACAGTTCAATTCGACTTTCCTGCACAAGTAGGAAATTCTCTTCCGGTGAGCTTGCCTTTGTTTCCTTGTGCATATTACGAAGACGTAAACAACAATGCAGTAAGCGATCTGCTTGTCTCTCCGAATGCCTATGCAACTGCCGAAGACGTAAACAGCGTTTGGTATTATGAAAATATTGGCGGCGAAACATCTCCGCAATTTCAATTCGTGATGGACGATTTTCTTCAGCACGATATGATTGAACTGGGCACAGGTGCCTATCCTGTATTGGAAGATGTGAATGGCGATGGATTGAAGGATTTACTTATCACGAATCGCAAATCATTCGATCCAATAACCCCAAGTAACAACCACACCTCTCGCATCTTTTGTTACTACAACAATGGAACACTCACAGTTCCTTCATTCGATTTCAATTCGAACAACTGGCTTCCCTTGGCTACGGATACTTTGGATAGCAAGTACATCACTTTTGGCGATGACGATGGAGATGGAGACAAAGATATGCTGATTGGAGTTCAGAATGGATATTTGGTTCGTTTTGAAAATGCAGCTTCAACGATAAACGGATATACCTTTTCTGATAACGGGGAGTTGTTGAAGGATAACAACGGACTTACGATTGATGTAGGTCAATTCGCGACTCCGCAATATGTCGACTTGAACGATGACGGTCTCTTGGATTTGGCAGTGGGAGAGAAGAACGGTAATGTGAACTTCTATGCGAACATTGGATCCGCCAGTGCAGCCTCATACGAATTCAGAGAAGATACCTTAGGTGGAATGGTGGCCACGAATATTCTAGGGATATTCGGATACAGCGTACCTCATTTTTTCAAAAATGAATTGAATGATTGGGAAGTGTTGCTGGGAACTGAAACTGGACAAGTCAATCACTTCTCGAATGTGTCTGGAAATCTTTTAGGCGACTTCACGCTTGATACAACAGACTTCGAAGGAATAAACGAAGGTGAACGTTGCGCAGTTTGGTTTGAAGACATAACAGCCGACGGGAAACGCGATTTGTTTATTGGACAGATAGGAGGGGGACTTGGTTTTTATTCAAGCGATACGATTATTTCAGTGAGCGAATCGCTCTTCAACGACATTCAAGTTTATCCGAATCCAGCGAGCACCCAATTGACTATTGACGCGGGTTCAAATTGGAATGAAGTTATAGCTTTAGAATTGTATGATTTAAGTGGAAGAAGAGTTTGGTCTGAACGTGTGAATGCAAGAACTACTCTTGTAAATCTTTCGAACTTCTCTGAAGGAATTTATGTTCTGAAATTGAATGGAACAGCTGTTCGCAAGAAGGTAATCGTTAGGAAGTAAATTGATCGTTGAATTGTTCTGCCGTACAAACGTGTAAAGGACAATCTTTGAAGTCTTTCTTGTTTCGCGTTATTACGTGAGTGATTTTCCTATTCGAAAGCGCGCAATGTAATTGAACAGCATCTTCGTAATCTTCCGTTATGCTATTTAATCCAGACAACAGCATGCCTTTGTTTATTTCTATGACTTGAACGTCTTCTAATAATTGAAGTAGTATACCTTTAACGACTTTCGACGGATAAGATTTTTTGAGGTAGTATGCCACAATCAGAATCGTGTTGGTGGAAGTATAAGTCGTAATGATTTTTTTCTTTTGAAGGGTGAAAAGATCAAGTGCGTGATTTTTGAATGGCATTCGATGAAAAATCATGTCCATTAAAATATTTGTGTCTATAAATACGTGCTTCATCCGTGTTTTTCTAATACGCGTTCGTACATGATTTGCTTGTGCGATTTGCCTTTGAATTCTTTCGAGTTTTCATCGAGTAAGCCAACGAGATAGGCCATTGGATGATTCTTGTACTTGTTTGGATCTTCGTTCTTACACAGAATTCTTTCCAACTGTTCGCTGACCAATTGAGACAGACTTTGTTGTGTTTCTTTGGCGTAGACCTTCGCTTCTTCGATGAGTTTCTTGTCCATGATTAAAGTTAATTTAGTCTGCATACGTGTAATTTTTATAAATGTACGTATAGCTATTGTCAGCAACAAATTTCCAAGGAATCTTCCCGAATCCTTATGCCAAAATCGTATAAGTTATATGTTCTTTATTACGAAAGAAGATTCCAAATCTTATAACTCTCGTCGGCTTGAATTTCAAGCATGCTGCGGCCGTTGCAATAGCGAGTTCCGCGAGAAATTCCTTCTTGTAGGAAGGCTGTTGTTTCGGGATTGTAGATTAAATCGTACAACACATGCTGATCGGTTAAGCTGGAATAAGGAAGGTCGGGCTTTTCGTCTACTTGTGGGAATTGACCAATCGGAGTGGTGTTCACGATGAGCTTGCATTTGTCGAGAAGCAAGGGCGTGACTTGTTCGTAAGAACAGGTCTGTTCGTTTTGCGGATTTCGACTCACGAAGAAAAAGCGAATGCCCAATTCTTTCAAAACGTAGGCAACAGCGAGCGATGCTCCGCCTGTTCCCAGAATGAGCGCGTTTTCAACGCGGTTTTCAATCAGTGGAAGAAGTGTGCGCTTGAAGCCCATGTAATCGGTGTTGTGCCCAATCCAACGTCCATCAATAATTTCAACACAATTCACGGCGCCAATGGCTTTCGCTTCAGGCGTAATCCCGTCGAGATGCGGAATAATTTCTTGTTTGAAAGGAATGGTAACGTTGAATCCATCTAATCCGCGAAATTCCTCTCGATCACGAATGTTGTCAAGAGAGTCTAATTCGATGTTAATATACACCATTCCTTGCGGAGCACCTTCTGAAAGACCTTTCGAAGAATCTGTTTTTGGGATTAGGTCCTTCGGAAGGTTCTCTGAAAGGTGCTTCGCAAATTTCGATGAAAAATACGTCTGCGAAAAAGAGTGCTTCAGCGACTTACCGAGTAGCCCAAAAGTTCTCATACTTTCGAAGTGAATTTGCTTTTCAAATAAGCAAAGACCATTGGGGCAAGTGAGATAAGAATAATCAGAATGACAACTGCTTCGAAATGCTTTTGAACGAATTCAATTTGTCCAAGAAAATATCCAGCCAGGGTCATACTTACAATCCACAATGCTCCTCCGAAGATATCGTACGGAAGGAATTTCTTGCGGTAGTCCATTTTGCCCACTCCCGCAACAAACGGAGTAATGGTGCGAACAATCGGAACAAAGCGCGCCATGATAATGGCTTTCGTTCCGTGCTTCGTGAAAAATTCTTCAGTCGTGGTTAAATGCTTTTGTGCAATCAGCGGCTTGCCTCTGAATTTCATCGCCACGATTTTCGATCCGAAAAATCTTCCAACGAAATAATTGCATTGATCGCCAAGAATGGCGGCCGCAATCAACAGAACGAAAAGAACTGTTAGGCTCAAATTATTCTGTCCCGCACACAACGCTCCTGCGGCGAAAAGCAAGGAATCTCCAGGAAGAAAGGGCATAACCACTAATCCGGTTTCAACAAAAATGATGAGGAAGAGAATGGCATAAAACCATACACCGTATTCATTCAATAAAAGAGGCAGCTCTTCATTCAAGTGCAGAACGAAGTGCAAAAAAGACTGTATCATTTCCATATTAAAGCGAACACTTAATTTCAGGTGCGCATTGTTCTGCGTAACCTTGAACACCTCCCGCAAGACTGTAGATGGCGTCTCCGGGGAATTTCTTTTCAATCATATACACCAACGCGTCTGAGCGCTTGCCACTGTTGCAGTGGAAGACTATCGGATTCTCTTTTGGAAGGGAAGGGTACTTTTCGATCACATGCTCCATGGGAATATGCATTCCTCCGAGTGTGCAAATGGCCACTTCGTATTCTTCACGAATGTCTACCAACAAGTGTGGCTTGTTTTCGTTTTTCCAAATGAGTAATTCTTCAGGCTGCAGGTGTTGCATATTATCCTTTCATTTTAGAAACAATCTCTTCGGGAAGGTAATCGAAGAACGTATCGCCACGCAATCCCATACGCAAGCATTCCAACGGAATGGTTTCGTTTTCGGCAATGTTTCCGAGGTTTACGTTTGCTCCGCAATGCTTAATGAAATAAACTTGTTGTGCTTTCTTAGGAGCTTCCCAAATAATATCGTTTCCGTTGATTTTACTTAGAATTTTGTTGATCAACATCACGTGTGCTTGTCCGCTTGGACGATAGATTCCAACGGTTCCGCTTTCGCGAGCCTCAGCAATCACCTTCCATGAACCCGCATCCAATTCAGCTTGCATCATCTTAATCCATTTCGCTGGACTGATTAAAATGCCTTCTTCCTTCGATCCAACTTCAGAAAGAACGCGATAGTCTTTCGCGAACTCAGAAATAAGTGCACACTTCTTTTTGTGATCCAAAGCCATGCTTCCGTCAGACACTTCAACCGTGTCTAAACCAAGGCTGTCGATGTACTTGCGGTACTTGTCTAATTCTCCACGCACATAGCACGCTTCGAACAGCGTTCCGCCTAAATAAACTTTAATCTTCGCGTCGTGATACAACTTCACTTTCTCTTTCACTTGGGTTGAAAACACTGACGTTCCAAATCCAAGTTTCACTAAATCGATATATTCAGAACTGCTCGCGATCATGTCTTCGGCTTGACGAAGAGAGATTCCTTTATCCATAACCATGGTGAGACCGAACTGACGTTCTTTCTTTTCGCGGCTAGGCATGTGGCTTAGTTGAATGTTCATAGTTGCTAATTTTATGCGAATATCGGTTAAATATACTTAGTGTGAAAATTACACTAAGCCTAAGTCGCTTTTTAATTGAATGTAAAAGGGTAATTGAAGAATTTTCGGATAGTACTCTTCCAACTCAGAAAGCTGTGAACTCTCGTTCTGCATGAGGTAATGCAAGAGTTCTTGAGCATCTTGAATCTTTCCAAGTTCAATCAAGTACACGGCTCTTCGGAAGCCAATGTCTGGATTCGATAAATGCACCAAAGTCGCATCTAGCATCGTCTCTAGCGCCTTTTCGTTGTTTCCGAATTTAAAGAAGGCGTCGGCAAGCGCCATCCAGGTTTCTTCGTTTTCTGGAAATTCCTTCACCAACTTTTCGCCAAGTGAAATGGCTTCCGTGAATTTTTCCATCTTCACCAGCACTTCCATTTTGTAAATGGCGTAGTCCGGATTTTTAGATTCCAAGTCAATGGCTTTGTCGAGGAACGGAATGGCTTCAGCCAACTTTCCTTGAAGGTCCATCACCACACCAATTCCCAAATAGGCATCGGCCCAATACTCATCGGTTTCAATGCTTTTGTGGTAATAGAAAAGCGCTTTGTCGTAGTCGTTTAACTTCTCGAAGCACTCTCCAACATGACAAAAGATCGGAGCTTGCGGCGGTTCGTACACGTAAGATTCCTCAAGAACTTCAAGAGCTTCAGCGTACTTTTCTAATTTGAAAAGCGCGTGCGCTTTGTTGTAATATGCCGGAGCGAAATCGCTTTGAATGGCGAGGCAATAGTCGTAAGCTTCAATGGAATCTTCCGACTTGTCTAATTTTTGAAAAGCGTTCCCCAAGTTGTACCATGCGGCAAAACTATACGGATGCTCGTCAATGAATTGTTGGAAGTACATGGCGCAAACGGCAGGCAATCCAGCCAATTCAAAACAAAAGGCTATCTCGTAAAGCAGGGTTTCATTTTCAGGGCTGCGCTCGATTCCTTTTTTCAAGGTGTCGATTGCCTTCTCGTATTGCTCGAGGTTTTCGTATTCCAAGGCAATCTCTAAGTACACATCGTCGATCTCTTCTTCCGAACAGATTTGTAAAGCGCGTTTGTAGTATTGAATGGCTTTGTTGTGTTCGCGCAATTGGCTATACACTGCAGCCATGGTCAACAACATTTCTTCGTTGTTCGGTTCGAATTTTTCAAGGACCTTTAAGCGAGAAAGTGCTTTAGACAATTGACCAATACCTGAAAGAAGCTGAACTTCCTTAATGATGAGGGCCGTGTTGTCTGGAAAAAGAGAGTATGCGTATTCGAGTGCCTTTATGGCTTTTTGGTAGCTGAGGTTGGCTTGATAACCATCTATGATCGCTTCGAGTTGTTCAACATCGAAGTAGTATGATTCGTTCTGTTGAATCATTTGTTCGAATCGCGAGATGAGGTCGCCGGTGTTGTGGTAATCTGATGGGTCTTCGCTCATTGAGTAATTTCAGAGTTCAAGTCAAAAATAACCAATAATTCGCGGGGTTCCCCGATTAATATTTGAACACGTAATACACGAGTTTGATGTACTCGTTGAAGGTGGTGATGAGTCCTTCTTCAAAGGTCCACCACGACTGCGCCTTAAAGTCCTTGGTTTCAGTGCCAAAGAAGTGCACGGTAATGCCCTTTTCTTGAAACTTGTCTCCGAATACCAAGCTTATCCTGTGCATATGAAAGTCGCTGCTGACCACCGAAATTTCCTTCAAATTGTTGTTTATACAATAAGAAAGGATCTCTTCCGACTCTTCGTAGGTGCTGGTAGCAACACCCAATTCCGAAACACGAATCGAATCGACTCCGTTTTCAAGCATACATTTTCGGGTGAGGTTGGCAGTGGTATAGTACAAACCCAAGGCTCGCATTTCATTCAGCGTGTCGCCACCACCGGTGCAAATGAATTGTGCATTTGGAAACTCTTGCGCTAAAACGGAGGCGCCTTTTCCTCGCTCGAATCCGTTTCCACCTAAAACAAAAAATGTTTGGTTGGAAGAAGTTATAGCGGGTGATTCGGCTTCGGTTAGAAATTCACCAATTCCACATAAAAGGGAATGGCGGTAAATGTAAAGGCAAATGAAAAAAGTGAGCGCTGCGCCAAGGCTTATCCATTTCCAAATGCGACTGAGCTGCCGCAGGGTTGGAAGAGAACTGAAGTAGGTATACGTTTGACTGTCTTTCAAAAAATGAGTTTTATACAAGAACCATATTTCCAGCCAGCATCGCTGAATAGTCCTTTGGCGATTCTAAATTAAGCGCTTCGTGCACAGCATCCAATTCCTTTTTTTGTATTTCGAAATTATTCTGGTAAGCCGTTGTATTGAACCATTCGGTAGCCGCAGCCGTGGAAATTTCAAAGCGATTTGATACACGGAAAATGTTTTCCTTGTCGTTCATGAAGGCTTCACAACGCTCGTTAATGAGCTGCAATACTTTTTGAATCGATTCGCTTTTTTGCTCTAATGCGTTGCTGTTCGCTACCGCTACAAATCCGCACCAAGGAGCTTGAAACGTATCTAAGAAACACAGGTGTCCTTTTTTTACGGAAGGAATCGACGTGTATTTTTCCCAATAGAAATAGTCCGTCTCGCGATTCTTCAGGCTTTGAATGGCATTGTGCAAATTCGCAACTTCAACATATTGATCGTCGGCAGGATGGAAGCCCAACTGCTTCGCGTGAATGCGCGCCATTAAATGAGAACCCGATCCTTTGCGAGAAATCGCATATTTTCTGCTGTGGTTGGAAGTGATGCGTGGCGTGTCTTCGTAACCTCCGTAAATGCCCCAAGTCAAAGGCGTTTTGGTATAGACCTTCACAATCTTAGCGTCGAGCCCGCGGTGAAAGGCACTCACAAACCCTTCGGTAAGCATAAGCGCCACATCGAGATCACCTTCTTGCAAGGCTTCGGTCATAACACCCGTTCCGCCTGCGAAGTAGGTCCATGAAACTTGAATTTTCAAGGCACTGAAAATATCTTGTTCCAAGGCGAGTTGCCAAGGTAGGTTGAAGTGTTCAGGAACACCTCCAATACGTAACGTAATTTTATCTTTCATTTTAGTAGCTGCCGTTCCACTTCCTCAGGAACCACTCAATGCTGAGCAACGACAAAAGTGCAACTAAAAGGGGCGCCCAATCTATGAGTTCTCTCACTTTTTTCTCTTCGAAGGAGACACTTGTAATTTCTTTTCTATTTCGAATTTCATTCACAAGATCATCGATCGCTGTTGCATTGAATCGTTTTCCGTTCGTGCTGGAAGACAATTGTTCTAACAACTGGAAGTCTGCAATTGTTCGTGCTGTTTCAACTGAAATGTTGTTTACGGTGAATCCGCCTGACTTCACAAACTCCGTGGTTCCATTGAACGCTTTCGCCGTATAGGAATACGCTCCCGGAGGAAGCAAGCCTGCGTTCAATTGATAGCCCGTGTTTGAAGGTGAAAATTGATAAGACTGCACGCTGTTGTCTGGGAATTTCAATTCCATGTTTACTTGCTGATTCAAGACAGGCATGAAGCTCTCGTCGTACAATTCCGCATTGAAATAAACGAGTTCGTTTTCAGCAAAATTCTTTTTGTGTTGAATGCGGAATTTTTCTTTGTTCTCTTTTACGCCAATGAACTGGGTAATTTGCGTGATAAACTGATTGAAGATTTCGTGATTCTCTTCCAATTGAAACATGGCCACTTTCCATCTCCAAATTCCTTCTCCGCAGAGCACAGCAACACGGTGTTCTGGTGTTCCTCCGAATCCGAGAAGCGGAACATCGGTAGCAATTTTTCCAATGCGTTGCGTAAGCAAAGCTTGAACTTCTGGCGCTACCGCATAGTTCCCGAAAGGCACAGCCATCGGGGGAAGTAGAGGAAGTGCTTGTGTGAATTCGTTCGAAGGAGAGAAGTAGCTGAAGCTCGGATTCAATGAAGCGTTAATGTCAGAAAGTTTCGATTGATATCCGTTTAATGAAAAGCCACTGTTCAACGCATTGAATGCATTGAAATCGTTTTGCGCACCCAAAATAAACCAGCATGGAATTTTCGCTTTGAATGCTTCTTGCACAACGTTGTTTCCACGTCCGCCCAAGGCTGGAATTTGATAGGCAATAAGCATGTCGAATTTGTTCACGTTGTCGGTGAATTGATCAACGGTTTGAACAGTCACTTCGTAATTTTCTTGAAGGCGCATGGCCTCTGCAATGGCCGTAATATCGGGGTGAGGAGCGTTTGCTAAGATGAGAACCTTTTGTCTGTTGTCTATGACTTCGATGTACACTTGCTCGCTGTTGTTGCGCGTGTTGTCTTCGTTGTTTATGGGTTGAATGGTAACAGTGTATGCGTGTATTCCAACTTGATCGGCAGGAAGCGAGAATTCAATGTTTTTAAATTCTCTTTCGGAAGTGAACGACACGTTTTGTGAAGCGAGTTGAACGCCGTTTTTCGAAACGGTCACAACAGTGCTTGATCCTTGCGCTTTGCGTCCTTCAATGTTTAATCGAATGGGAAATTCGTTGCCTAAGTATGCAATTTTATTTACGCTTACATTCGAGATTAATAAATCGCGATGCAAAGTGGTGTCGCCTAGACCAACCGTAAATACCGGGATATTCAGTTGTTTCAAATTGGAAACCGGATGCGGACCTTTGTTGTATAGTCCGTCGCTAGCGATGACCAGTGCGGCTAAATTTCTTCCGCTGAATCGGGCGTCGAGGTTGCGCTGTAATTTTCCGAAGTGAGTGATTTGGTCGTTGAAATTCGCCTCATCTCCGTTCTTCACTTCGTCGCCGAAGAGTAGCGGAACCACTTCGTAATCGGAACCCAATTTTTGCGAAATGCTTTTCCAATCGTTTAAAAAAGTTGTTCGAACCTCGTTCGAGTCTTTGGCAGAAACTACAGATTGACTATTGTCGAGTGCTAAAACAACAACGGGTTTTTCAACACGTGTTTCTATTGTTTCAAGAAGTGGTTGGAACAACAAAAGAACAAGCAGCGATACCACCAGGAATCGCATGCTTGCTAAAAGAATTTTAAATTTTGTAGACCAAGATTCCTTCGAATTCCCGAAGAAATATAGAGCCAAGGCGTAGGCCAATCCTACCCAAACACAAAGGCTCAAAAGCCATGGAGATGCTTGAGTGATTAAGTGCGCCATAGCTTACATGTGCATACCGCCACAAACGTGAAGCGTTTGTCCGGTTACATATGAACTTAAGTCAGATGCTAGATAAAGAGTAGTGTTTGCAATATCGATTGGCGTTCCTCCGCGCTTCAATGGAATGGTTTCTCTCCATTCTTGAACCACTTTCGGATCTAGCTTCTCAGTCATTTCCGTTTCAATAAATCCAGGTGCAATAGAGTTGCAACGGATGTTGCGAGAACCCAATTCTTGCGCAACGCTTTTCGTGAATCCGATCATGCCGGCTTTCGATGCAGCGTAGTTGGCTTGTCCAGCGTTTCCTGTAACACCTACAATAGATGTCATGTTTATGATTGAACCGCTGCGCGCTTTCAACATAGGCTTAATCACAGCCTTCGTTAAATTGAAAACAGATTTCAAGTTCACGCGAAGCACTTCGTCCCATTGCTCTTCGCTCATGCGCATAAGCAAGGTGTCGCGTGTGATTCCCGCGTTGTTTACCAAGATGTCTACGGTTCCGAATTCGGCAACCACTTCGTCTACCAACGTTTGGGCAGCGTTGAAATCTGCAGCGTCGCTTTTATATCCTTTGGCTTTCGCGCCTTTCGCAGCCAATTCCGCTTCGAATGCACGTGCTTTTTCGTCAGATGATGCGTAAGTGAAAGCGATTGTTGCTCCGTGTTCTGCGAACACTTCAGCAATTCCTTTTCCAATTCCGCGAGATGCGCCAGTAATGATGGCTACTTTTCCTTCTAATAATTTCATGATAAACTATTTTTACAAATCTACTGCTTCTGCTATTAATTCCGCAATGTCTTTCACGGCTATGGTGTGCTCTTGCTCGAAGTGTTTCACACCATCGGTCATCATGGTGTTGCAAAACGGACATCCGGTTGCGATTACGCTAGGCTTCACTTTCAACGCATCTTCGGTGCGTTCAACATTCACTTCTTTGTTTCCTTTTTCAGCTTCTTTAAACATTTGCGCACCACCGGCACCGCAGCACAGACCGTTGGTTTTGCAACGTTTCATTTCAACCAATTCGGCATCGAGTGCTTGAATGAGTTGACGAGGAGCTTCGTATTCTCCGTTTCCTCTTCCGAGGTAACACGGATCGTGGAAGGTGATTTTCTTTCCTTTGAATTCACCGCCTTCAATTTTCAATTTCCCTGTATTCAATAAATCTTGAATCAATTGCGTGTGGTGAACCACTTCGTAGTTTCCGCCCAATTCAGGATATTCATTTTTCAAGGTGTTGAAGCAATGCGGACATCCGGTAACAATCTTCTTCACTTCGTAGGCATTCAAAACACTGATGTTTTGCATAGCCATCATTTGGAAGAGGAATTCGTTTCCTGCACGTTTTGCCGGATCTCCTGTGCACGATTCTTCAGAACCCAAAATCGCGAACGACGTGTTTGTGTGGTGAAGAATTTTTGCAATTGCTTTGGTAATTTTCTTTGCTCGGTCGTCGAAACTTCCAGCACATCCAACCCAGAAAAGTACTTCGGGTGTTGTTCCTTCGGCCATGCAATCGGCCATTGTACGTATCTTGAAATCCATGTTGTTCGAATTATTCGTTGGTCCAGTCTGCACGGTTCATAGCACTCATAGCCCAAGGCGCTCCGTTGTTTTCTACGTTATTGAACATAGAGGTGATGCTGTCGGGCGATTTAGATTCTTCCATGATTAAGTATCTGCGAAGATCTACTAGCACTTCCATAGGGTTAATGTTTATGGGGCAAGCGTTGGTACAAGCGTTACATGTTGTGCATGCCCATACTTCTTCTTCCGAAATGTAATCGCGAATGAGGCTCTTGCCATCGTCTACCCAAACACCTTTGTTCGCTGCTTTCGCATTTCCAATTTCTTCCATGCGATCGCGAACATCCATCATGACTTTACGTGGTGAAAGCAATTTGCCGGTTTGGTTTGCCGGACAAACAGAAGTACATCTTCCACACTCGGTGCAGGAGTATGCACTGAGAAGCTGTGTTCGTGTTAAGTCGGAAACATCTTTTACTCCGAAGCGCGTGAAATCAACAGGTTCAACAACTGCGTTCGGATCAAGCATTAACTTCACTTCATTTGTTACTGCTTTGTCGTTCGATAAATTTCCAGGAGCCTGCAACTTACTGAAGTAGGTTGTAGGGAAGGCAAGTAAGATGTGTAAGTGTTTTGAATAAGACAAGTACACAATGAATCCGAGAATTCCTACAATGTGAAACCACCAGCAGAAATGGCTGATTCCTTCTAATGCTCCGGTTGAAATGTGTTTCAACATGGGCTGATAGATTTGACTCACCCAAAACGAGGGAACTCTTGCAGGAGTGGCGCTGCGAACGGTTAACAAGCTGTCGGCGGCATTCATGATCAAGAAAGCCTTCATCAATAAGATTTCTGTAATCAAAATAATGTTTGCATCGCGCTTCGGCCAAGTCTTCATTTCAGCCGATTGAAAGCGCTTGATTTTTCCAACGTTTCTTCTGATTAAGAAAACGACGCAAGCAATAAGCACCAATCCAGCGAGGACTTCAAACAGATTAATTAAAAGTCGGTAATACCCACCGAATCCAACAAACGAACGGTGCTCACCGGTTAATCCGTCAATGATAATTTCAATCAACTCAATATTGATAACGACGAAACCAACGTAGAGAATCAGGTGCATGAGTGCCACGAACGGACGTGAAAACATTTTACCTTGTCCGAAAGCCACGAGGATCATGGTTTTCAAGCGCTCGCCTTTGCGATCGGTTTCAGGACCTTTTTGTCCGAGGAATATATTTCCTTTTACAAACTGATATCTTCTAAAGATGAAGTATCCGGCAACAACAAGGAGTAAAGCGAATATGATTTGAGAGATCATAAATGATTTCGATTTTTAAATTGAAGAATTACTTACCACTTTTTTCTTGAATCATTTGGTCAATGATTTTACGCATGTCTTCCAATTCTGATTTCGAGAATTTATCTGCGTCGCGTCTTCCAAACAAAGAGAATCCTACGTAGCTCTTCGGATGGTTGCGCATATCGTCGAGCAATAAGTCGAGACTGTGTGTAGCGTTCACCAATTCATGGTGAAGACTGTCGTTGTTCACGAGTTTTCCCAAAGAACCTTGACCGCTGTTCACTTTCGCCATAACCTCTTCAAAATGTCCCATGGCTTGGTCTACTTTGTAGAGCGTAGTTGTTAGACGAATACGCGAGAGCGTGTCGGTGAATTGCGAAATGTTTTTAATAGCTTGATCAATTTTATCGTTGTTTGCTTTCAACGTATTGGTCAAGGTTTGCGCGTTGGTAATGATTTCAGAAACTCTTCCGCCGTTGTTGGCAATAAGCACATTCAAGTTGGCTGAAGTGGATTCTAAATTGTTCATGGTGCGCTGCAACGAACTGAAAAGTGAAGGCAATCCTTCAGCACCGGAGTTGTTTAGTGTGCGTTGAAGACTGGTTAATACGCTATCTACTTCTTGAAATATTTGAGCAGACTTTTGTTTGATAGGGTCGATTTCGTTTTTCAGCGTTTCTGTAAAACCTTTTTCCAAAACGGCAAACAAGGTGTCTTTGTTATTCGCCATTACGGAGCTGTCTCCCAAAACAATTTGAATGGCTTTGCCTCCGAAGAAGTCAGAATCGTAAATTTTTAATTTTGAATCTTTCGGAACTGCCACATCCGCGTTGTTCAAGACCACTTCAACCACCAATCTTCCTGAACCGTTCGATTCAAGTTCAATACTCTTAACAATACCAATCTTGAAACCGTTGATGATAACTGGGCTTGAAACTTCCAATCCACCAATCTCATCGTACACGGCGTAATATCTCGTTTGTGTAGAGAAAATATTTACGCCTTTTAAAAAACTTACTCCGAAGTAGACCAAGGCTAAAATGACAATAACAACTGCCCCTATGACTACTTCGTTGCGTGCTTTCTTACCGCTCATTTCTGAATTTTTTTAAGGGCTTCTTCGTTACTGATTCGAACGCCATTTTCGAAGGCGACAACGAATGCTCCGCTGAATCCAGCATCGCGAAGAATCTTTTGATTCTTCTTGGCGTCGTCTAAACTTCGAGTGCTTCCAACCAGGTACTTGTGTGCGCCGTTGCTAAGGTATTCCTCAATTCTGTCTAAACCTTTAAATTGATTTGATTTTTTTTGAATAGGGGTGGCGGAACTCAGTATCTGAACCTTGAATGCGACCTCGTTGGTAGGAATCTCTTCCCAAATAAGTCCTTCAAACGCATTTTGCTTGATGGGTTGTTCTACAACCACAGTCGGAGCGGGCGCATTCGTCGGCTGAATGTTGAAAAGTTTGCTTTGGTAATCGACAAAAGCCCGGTACACCGCAGAGCTCAATTCTTCCTTCGCAGCCTTGCTCTGCAAGTAATCTTCTTCTTTGTGGTTGGAAAGGAATCCCAATTCAATGAGGATACTGGGCATGTTGGTGAAGGTGATCACATAATAAGGCGCTTGCTTCACGCCGCGGTCTTTTCGACCCAACTTCACGAATTCATCTTGAACGTTTTTCGCTAATAAGATGCTCTTGTCCTGATAAATGTTTTCGCGCAAGCTGAGAGCAATGTAGGTGTCTGGATTGTTCGGGTCGAAACCATCGTAGTCTTTTCCGCCGTTGCTTTCTAAATAGATGGAAGCGTTTTCACGCATGGCGTTGCGCAAACTCTCTTCAGACTTGTGCAATCCCATCACGAACGACTCGGAGCCGGAAGCCTCGGTGTTTGGATTGGCGTTGCAATGAATGCTTATGAAGAGGTCAGCGTTGTTTGTGTTTGCAATTTCAACGCGACGTTTCAGGGTAGGAAAGGTGTCGCCAGTTCTTGTATAAACAACTTTAACGTTCGGATAATTCTGTTCAATGAGTTTTCCCACTTTCAGTGTGACGTCGAGGGCAATGTCTTTTTCGGAAGTCTTGTAGCGTCCTGTTCCAAGCGTTCCAGGATCTGTTCCGCCGTGTCCAGCGTCTAACACAACAATAAACTTTTTATCCGTTGTCTCTACTTTCTTCGAAATGCGATAAGCCGAACCCAAAGTGAAAACCAATGCCACTAAAAAAATGTACAGTATTTTCTTAGGCATCTGCTTGAATGGTTTATTTTCTCGAATGTTTAGCATAGATTTGACACGTAAACGCAATTTAAACAAAACTATTTTTCTTTGTGAAGGCATGAACTTCCGACGCGCTCTAATTTTCACGTGTGTGGTGTTGATAAGCTCCTTATTGAACCCGCTGTTTGCGCAGTCAGATTCCTTGTCGCCAATGCCTGTTGACACCCTTTATTTTTCTTCGGAAGAACAAGCTATGGAGGAGGTTCACTACTATGGCAAAGACAGTACCGTAATGGATTTGGTGAACGATCGCGTGTATTTATACGGATTGGGTTCCTACGTTACTTACGGAGATTTGGAGTTGAAAGCCGGATACATTGCGTTTTCCATGACCGATAACATTGCCTTCGCGAAAGGATTCAAAGACTCTTTGGGCGTGTATACGGGCAGACCTGTGTTCACGCAGGGAGAGACATCGTTCGAAGAAGATTCGTTGGGATACAATTTTAAATCGAAAAGAGGAATCAGTTACGGCGTCCGCACGGAAGAGTCCGACGCGTATTTGCATACTGCCGTTTCGAAGATGCAGTTAGACAAGACCATTCACATTCGGAAGGGAAAGTTTACCACGTGTTCGAATCCGAATCCGCATTTTCATTTTCAATTGTCGAAGGCTATTATTATTCCGAATGAAAAGATTGTGAGCGGACCGCTCTATTTGCAATTCCGAAAAGTGCCCGTTCCATTGGGATTGCCGTTTGGATTCTTTCCGAATAAAAAAGAAAGTACCTATGGAATTTTAATTCCTGGATATGGAAACGGAAGAGCGAAAGGTTTCTTCGTTCAGAACTTGGGATACTATTTTCCCATTAACGATCACGTGGATACAAAGTTGTTGTTCGATGTATACACGGGTGGGTCATGGAGTATTAAGAACATTACAAATTACAAGAAGCGTTACAAGTATCAAGGATCATTCAATATCTCGAGAACTATAAACAAAACTGGATTCCGCGAATTGCCAAATTACATTCAGCAGTCGACCTTCAACATTCGTTGGAATCATTCGCAAGATCCGAAGGCTAGACCGAATGAATCGTTCAACGCGAATGTGAATTTAGGAAGCTCGCAGAATTTCAGAAATAACTTGAACGCTACGCAACAAGACTTCTTAACGAGCACCTTCAACTCTGCGGTGCAATGGTCGAAGTCGTTTCCTGGAAAGCCTTTTTCGTTGGCGCTTTCAGCGAATCATACGCAGAATACGCAGTCTCGATTGGTTCAGATTACATTGCCGTCTGCGGCGTTCAACGTTTCAAGGATTAATTTGTTGAAGAAGGTTTTTCCGAAATCTCCGATTGGAATTAACGCCTCGTTGAACACCGAGCAACAGCTTTCTGCCTATGAGCAGCAGTTCGGACAATTGACCATGAGTGAATTGTTGAATAAAGCAACGAGTGGTGTTCGCTTGAATAGCACCGCGAGTACTTCGTGGAAGTTGGGACAGTTTTTAACATTGAATCCGTCTGCTACGTTCACGGGATATGGCACGTGGAGAGTTGTCTCTCCGATTAACGATGCCCAGTTGGATACAGTTGCTGGATTTAAAGCAGCAGGAAATTGGTCGACGCAGATATCGGCAGATACGCGTATTTACGGAACGTATGTGCGCAAGGGAGCGAAGAAGATTAAAGCGGTTCGACACTTGATTCAGCCGAGGGTGGGGTTCTCGTATACGCCTTATCAGAACTTTCAGCAGTTTGGTTATTATGGGGTGAATGGCGAGTTCTTGGGGTATTCGGCGTTCGATGCGGCACGATTTGCACCCACCAGTTCTGCGCAGACAGCCAACATGAATTTTTCGGTTAATCAAAATGTTGAAGCGAAGGTTCGCGACGAGTCTACAGCGAAGGTGTCGTACAAGAAGGTAAAGATTATTGACAGTTTCAGAACCAGTGCGTCGCGCAATTTCATGGCCGACTCGTTGCAGTGGAGCAACGTGAATTTCTCGGCGTTTACAACGGTTGGAAAATTCTTAACCATGAACTATTCGTCGTCTTACAGCATGTACGATCGCGATTCGTTGGGACGAAAGATCGATACGTTTTTGAATGAATCGCGAAAAGGCTTTGCGCGCATGGAGGGAACGAATTTGGCGATGGGAATTGTTGTGCGCAGCAAGCAGGCGAAGCCAAGTTCTAATCAGACGTCGGCTAATCCGGCTGTTACACCGCAGCAGCAGGAGATTCTTTCTACCAATCAAGCGTCGTTGATTGACTTCAATGTACCGTGGAATTTGAGTGTGAATTACAATTTGCGCATGAGTAAGAAGTGGTTGGTTGATCAACAGCGCGACAGCACGATTTATACGCAAGCGGTCACGTTCATGGGCGATGTTGCCTTCGCGAAACGCTTGGCGTTGAGCTTCAACGGCGGCTACGATTTCAATTCGAAGAAGATGACCACGACGACTATCGGACTGCACGTCGATTTACATTGTTGGGAGTTAAGCGCGAACGTGGTTCCATTCGGACTTCGTCAGAGTTATTACATTCAGCTGAACATTAAGTCTCCGTTGTTGCAAGATCTGAAGTTGCAGAAGCGCGGGAATTTGGGAGAAGAGACTTTGCTCTACTAGTCCGAAGGACGAGGGCAACTGGCGTTGCGAGGGCAATTAGCATTGCGAGGGTCCTTCGGACGAGGGTTGCAGAGCAACGAATGTCCTATGGACGAATGCTTCGCGAATGCCTCTGGCGAATGTCTTCGACGATTTAATTACGCAGTAGGAATTATGCAATAGGAATAAAATCTTCGATTTTCCAATAACGAAGTTCCAACAACCTAGTTCCCTCGGTATCTCTTGAATCTATTTCTATTTCTTCGGGCATCTGCTAAAAGACTCTTTCGATTGTCGTGTAACAATGTCCCCACTTGGTAGCTATGAAATAAGAGTAAAACAACCAAGGCAAAACCAACCAGAGCAAAAAAGATAATATGCCACGGTGACCAATTTTGGAGGTGTAGAAAATAAGAAAATCCAATGATGGCAGAGATTGAAGCTGGACACATGTTAAGTTGGAACTGGTAACGATCTATCAAGAAACTCATGTATTTCCTTCTGAGATTTTCAATTTTGTCCAGTTCTAATGACAAATAATCTTCCCAAACTTGATCGAATTTTTTGCAGTAACAACAGGTTAGAATGCGATCGATTTGTAATTCCAATTTTACCCCTAGCAGGTGAAAAATTAAACCAAAGGCTAAGCTGAAAAAGAATAAAACGAACAACACCAATGATGAGTTCCAGTTGTTTTTGCAAAAGTTGAAGTTACAATAGAGTATGAGTGCATATGGAAAAATCCCGAAGAACCCTCGTGTTAGAATTGAGAAGAGTAGGCGACTTGATTGCTTGGTTATAAGTTCGTTCATCTCACGTTTTTTTCGCTGGAGCTTTGGTCTTTGGTGGTTTTACTTTTCCTTTTTCCCACGGTTCGTATTTCGAACCATCTTGTTTTGAGTCTTTTCCTTTTTTAGTTAGATCATCGCCATTTTTTTTCTTCATAATAAATCCGTTTTAAGTGAATTCAAAACAAATGCAGGTCCGAGGGAATATCAATACGCATTGCCGCGTAGATTTTTTTTTAGACTAAAGGCACACTCGCCTCAATTCCAATACGTATTTCTACGTATGTTTTTTATAGAGCGTTTTTGTAGATTGTATTTCTAAACGAATGAGAAACAGAGGTTTAGAGAGTGAAGGAAGTTCTTTTGTCTTTGAAATAACTTTTCGACTATTTGATTGTGGTGAAAAGGTCTTCGCTATTTTAGCGACAAACCATTAAAACTTACGACTATGACATTCACAGGAAACGAAGGAGCTATTATTACACTTGCAGAAGGTGCTGAAATGACGGCTAACTACCGTGCAACGATTAACGTTGGTGATACCATTGGGCATGCTGTTGGTAAGAATTTAGTGAATGCTATTCTAAATCAAACGGGATGCATGGGGATTCGATTGTACTATGCAATAAATAGCAAAGGTGAAAAGCAATTGGTATTGGTAGGGGTAAATTCAGATGGAGATGATATGTCTCAAGGGGTTATTGTTGATTATATACCCAATTGTCCGCCTGAATGCGCAAAAACTAATCCCTTAAACTCTGATTTTTAATGCGGCTTTTAATTTATTCTGTAGTTTTTTTTCATCTATTTCCATTACTTGTATTTCTTGTTTACTCTAAATATTTAAGTTTTAGTAAAATCAACTTACTCATAACGAGTTTAATCATTTCATCATTCCTAGCAGACTTCATGGGTTTATGGATCGCTAATTCAGGAATGAGAACATCCCCTGTTTCAAATGCCTATCAAATAACTGAACGAACAATTTGCATATTCATTTTAACTTCTGTATACCCTATTCGCCCTAAACACAAGATATTGCTAATTGCAGCTTGTATTATACTCTCCCTATACCAAATTTATTTCTGCCTTGCTAGCCGCTTTCTAATTCAAAACGACTACATAAAAATACTGTCAAGTGTATATTTGTGTCTATTCGCATTACATGCTCTTTTCGTTTTAATTTCAAACACTTCGATGGATTCTTTAAAAATGGATATTCATGTATGGCCTATACTTGCAATATTCTTCTTTGTAGCAACTATGTTGATTCCAGAAATGATCACCAACATCGATGATTCCTTTGATTCGCCCAAATTGTTTAATAAAGCACGCCTAGGATTGACGCTTGGAAGCAATGTCATACGCGATTCTCTTTTCGCCTTGTTCTTTTTTTTAAGCAAAAAAAATGAATTATGATACAGGTAAATGAGATTTACGTTTTTGCTTCGATTTTTTCATTTTTTATAAGTATCCTTCTAGTTGTTTCAATTTGGAAAATCGCTAAATTGTATGTGTCGAAAATTAAGATGCAAAAGGAATTCCAAGAGAAAATGCAGAGAGCCATTGTGGAAGCGCAAGAAAGGGAGCGCGAAGAGCTTTCGAATAATTTACATGACGATTTTGGTCCGCAATTGGGAATAATACTGAAACAAATCCAGCCGGTTAGAAATGAACATGATTCTTATACATTTACTCGAGAACAATTGGAACAAATAGCCGAGAAGGTATATGATCTTTCGGCCGATATTCGAAACTATTCTAGCCTCATATTTCCTTCTCAGATAAAGAAATTGGGTTTGCTAAAATCCATTGAAAGTAATTTCAGGGATCTAGCCTCAGAAAGATTGCAAGTTGATTTTCATTCGGAAATTGAAGAGAAAATTCCATTTAAATTGCTCGATGAATTGAGCATCTTCCGCGCAGTAAGCGAAGCTATGAATAACATTGTGAATCATTCGTGTCCTGGAAAAATGGAATGCATGATTCAAATTGAAAACAAGAAATTAAGCATCAGCCTTACGCACGACGGTTCTCATTTTTCTCAGGACGAGTTTATGGCAGAAGCGCGCAAGGGGCAAGGGAAGGGATGCAGTTCCATGTTGAATCGCATACTTATAGTAGGTGGTGTTATTACTGTTGAACATGTCTTCAATAAACTCACGTGTATTAACTTTTTAATTCCGTTGCCCAAAAATGATTCATCCCATTAAAGTTGCTATAGTAGACGATCACACCATTGTTCGCGAAGGCTTGCGTAATATGCTTAACGACGATCGTCAGGAACGATTTGAAGTGGTTGGTGTTTTCGGAAATGGTTCAGACTTTCTGAACTATTTGAAAAAAAATCCGTGCGATGTCGCAATTATGGATATTCAAATGCCGGTGAAAGGTGGGGAGACTACGTTGGAAGTATTGAAGCAAAAGTATCCGAAAATATCATCCATAGTTCTAAGTATGAATACGCGGAATTACATGATAGAGCTAACAGTGAAACTTGGAATTTTTGCTTACTTGCCGAAAGAGGCAAGTGTCATTGAAATCAAGAACGCTGTCGATTCAGCTCACAAGAAGAAGATGGTATTTAATAAACTTCTAACGGAACAGAAATTCAAGCAGTTTATCTCAGGGAAGAAAACGACTTTTATTCTTACGCTTCGTGAGCAGTACATAGCCAGTTTAGTTGCGGAAGGGTTAACATCAGAAGATATTGCAATTAAGGCGAGTATTGCTCTTAGCACCGTTACCAAGCATCGTGAGAATATTCTTAGGAAAACACAATGCAAGAATCCAGCGGAGTTAGCCATTTTTGCTGTTCAGCATAACATTTTTGAGATTTTCCCGAGGTAGGGGAGGCAGCGCGATTTCTCTTCAATAAATATAGGTAGTAATACGTATTGTGTTTGTCGGAAGGGTTTAGTTGTTTTGATGTCGAGTTATTTAATGAATTTTATTTCACCCGTATCAATAATAATTTTAAACATTTCGTCATGAAATCTAAGCTACTTGTTCGTTTGATTGTTTCTGTTTGTTTTTGCCTTTCATTTGTTGTTTCTGTTTCTTCGCAGAGTCCTTTGTGGATATATGGAAATAAATTGATTCATTTTTCTGAAACAGGAATCACCACTTCCAATCTTCCGCAGCCAGGGGTAGATCTAGATTTGCATTACACAGGTCAAATTCCAACGAGAGGTCAGAATTGTCAGTTTGACAATCAAGGGAATTTACTCTTCTTTATCATTGATGGGAATATTTATGATAGAGATGGGTATATTATTGCGCCATACAGCGAATTTGCAATTGAAAATGGTCATCCTATAATGTCATGCTATTCAGATGATATTGCAATAACGAATGTGCCTGGTCATTGCAATAAATTTTATCTGTTTTATACCGTGCAATATGAACAAGGTTCTTCAATAACATATGGTTACTGCTCTATTTTGGATTTAGATGCTCAGAATCCATTTTTTCCTAATATTCCAAGTCGAAAAGGAACTTTAGTTAATGGAGATTTTCAAACGGATGTTGATGATCCATTTTATTATTTTTTTGAGGCTAATTCAAGCAATAACAATGGCACTCCGCCAACATATGCAAGGCGATTAACTGGAATCAATAATTCCACAAAATCGTTTAACCTATTCGAAGTATTAGAGCTTTCGGAAAATCATAAAATTGTGATTATTGGTAGTCGAAATGATGGTTTTGTATTTTGTGAACTGACACCAGGAAATATAACTATAGATAGTAATTGTAGTATCGAGGGAGAGGATACTGAAGAAACGTACTACGGCTCATTAAAATCAGTAGCTTTGGCTGGAGGGGTTTATAGAATTGCGTCACAATCTGTTTGCAATCAAGGGCAAACAAGTGAAGGTAATTTACCTTTTTTCGTTCATAATTTTAGTTTTCCCGCTGGAATTGCCAGCACCACGGAATTTGAGATTAACAGTGATCCAAATGATCAAATAATCGCATTTGAGTTTTCGCCTGATGGCAATAATTTGTGGTTCACAAAACTTCATGAACCCCAAATAGGTGTATGTAATTTAAATACAGGATTAGTTTCATTCCCTCTATCGACCTCTTCCCTTCCACCTTCAATTGACTTGTCGGAATTTGCATTTAGTGAAATGGAAGGACAGAAAGACGAGTCCGGTGCTGAAGTAATATATTTGTCAAGCGCTAGCGGTTTGTACAAGTTGTCAAGTCCTAATAATCCGAATACTTCGACAATAACAACGGTGTCATGGGCAATTGGAATTCCGCCTTGTTCAGCAGAGGTTAATAATATATACAATATAAATTCAATTTATACCCTTCAGCCTCAAAATACGGGCACGCCAATTATTCAAGATTATTTGGCAGGAAGCTCATGTTGTCATGATTACGTTGTGATTCATGATGATGCACCAACCCAAATTAACACATCAATTGACGGGAATTGGTACAATGGTCAAAACCCATTTCAAAATCAATCATCGCCGATAAAAATTGTAAATGATTTGGTTTTCCAGACAGGTACTGTTACTCATATTTACAATATGACTTTTGAATTTGATGTTAACGCAGATGTTATTATTCAGAAAGGAGCCTCGGTTTATTTACATGGTACCACATGGACATCATTGGATTGTGAGAATATTATGTGGCCGGGGGTTGATTTGTTGGGAACTACTAACTCCGCTAACACCATTGATCAATTGCCTGTTTCAGGTGGTGATCAAGGTTATTTGAATTTGACGAACTCTGTCATTGAAAATGCTATGGTTGGAATTGATGTTGGCGGAAATATTCCTAGCAATGCTGGCGGAATAGTTCGAGCATCACAGTCCACGTTTAGAAACAATTATAATGACGTAATATTTAAGAAATATCGTTTTGAAATTGGCGGAGATCCGGTTCAAAACAAATCATACTTCAATCTGTGCACTTTTATTACCGATGAACACTTAAACAACCCTTCCTTGTCTCCAAATAATCACGTATTATTAAAATCCGTAGATAAAATTAGTTTTGAGAATTGCTCGTTCATGAACAAAACGGACATTAATACATACAATTGGTTCAATCGTGGCACAGGTATATATAGTAGCAGAGCAAGTTTTACGGTAGATGGATCGAATGACACGTGGAGTGGAAGTCCTGTGGACTCAGAGCAGACAACTTTCTATAAACTACAATACGGTATTCGAAGTGCAGGATATAATGACCCAGATGCATTCTACACGTGTAAAGAACAGGAGTTTCAGTATTGTCTGTACGGTATAGTTAATTATAATACTGATAACGTCTTAATTTATCTGAATAATTTTGTGCTTCCAGATGCAGCAGGTTTCAATTCAAATGAAACTGTAGAACGTGGTATTTATTTGACTAATAGCACGGGATATGTAGTTGAGCAAAATACGTTTGATGGGTTTGATGATTTTCAGGTAAACGATGAATTTCCCTGTGCACTAGGTATTTGGGTTGACAACAGTGGGGATGCCTCTAATGAAATCCGCAACAACGATTTTAATGAGATGAAACTGGGTACGTATGTAACCAGACAAAATCGTGACTTTGTCACAGGGATAAATGGAACGGTGGATGTTGGTGGAATTGATGACCAAACTGGTTTGCAATTGTTCTGTAACACATACACGAATGGCCAAACGGACATATTCAGAGATTCAGAGACATATATGCGTTGGGTTCAAGGTGGCATGCAACAAAATGGCACCTTTAAATTAGCGGGCAATCGCTTTAGTGCAGATGATTGCAGTGGCGTCATAAGTGATTTTGTTTGCGATCCATACAACGATGAACACCTCGATTATTGGTGCCATGCTGATTTGAATACCACGCCGGATTGTGGGGGCATCGCTGATCATCCTGTATATGTTGGGCCACTGCTAACTAATGCGGTTATTCCCACAAGTTATGATGAAGCAGATTGCCCCAACACATTCGTAGGCATAGGCGGTGTTGGACAAACACCTGGAAGTATTGGTGGCATCATTGCACAACTAACAACAGTTAGAAATCAGTTAATAATGGCAAAAAGCACATACAATGCTGTGGTGGACGACAATCAGAAACAAAGTACAATTGATATACTCAATGAGGCATTTCCTCATGAGAGCCAATATTATCGTGATTTACTCTCTAGTCGTTACCCGTTAAGTGATGAAGTGCTTTCCCAATTGATTGCTCAAGCTAACCGACTAAGTTCGTGGCATCTTACCGAAGTTTTTCTTGCAAATAGCCCATTACGCAAAGAGATGCTTGCGCAAATAGAACGTTCTCAAATTCTCAGTCCTTTTTTCATGAATTTTCTTTACAATGCAAATAGCGGCACAAGCCTTCGTAAACTTATGGAGATAAATATTACAGAGATTGCAACAAATCGCGATAAGCTCATTCAGAAATTAGCACAATCCGGCTTCACTTATGAAAGTGACCCCGAGTTAGAAACAGACCAGTTGATATACCTGAATGATTATCTGAATCAAATCAATCAGTCAGATGCCGTAGTGATGATTCGCAGCCGTGCTTCTTATCTAGCCTCAAGGGGTAATTACACAGGCGCCATCTCACTTATAGAAAATGAACAGTCGCTTGCCAACTTCAAAAAAATTCTTGAAATTGAACAATCAATAACAAGTGAATGGAGCCTTTTAAGCGCTTCGCAAATCGCCGAACTTTGGAGCATTTACAATCAGCCAAATGACTTTAGTAGTAGCATGGCTTTGGGAATCCTACAAGAAATAGGCGAATCAGATTTTGAACCAGAGCCACGTGTTCCTATTCAGCACCGATCTATACAATTGAAAAATGAGAACGAAGAAAATACTTTGCCATTGCTTGGAGTGTGGCCAAACCCGGCAAGCGAAGCTGCCTGGCTGCAATACCCAATAGAAGCAGAAGAACATACAACTATAGAAGTTTATGACCCTCAAGGTCGCTTATTGAATTCATTTCACCCAAATACCAATGGATTAGTTAAACTATCATTGAAGAACTACGAAAGTGGGATTTATGTTGTGCAACTCAGCGCCTTCGACAAAGTGGTTGAAAGCATTAAACTAACTGTTGTAAACCAAAAGTAATATCAAATAGATTGAATGTCAGCTTCGGTCCGCGCATTTTTAATTTTTGCTCAATGAAATACATCTGTGTTTTGTTCTTTATGGCGTTTTCACATGAATCATTCACGCAATGGCACGAATTCAACCGCGCGCATCCAGTGAGCTGCCAATGGCCAGCGTACAATTATCAGGCTCATGGCTTTTTTGAGAATGTATTTGTTAACGATAATGCATTCAATTACTATGATGGGTATTTGGTTTTTGGTAATGGAGTGTTGTGTCATCCAGATAGTGTGGATACTTATACAAGATGTTTTTCGGCCAAAATAAATTCTAATGGTGATATGGTTTGGTGGAACAGATATGATGATGCGGCTACTGATGAAAACGAACAATGGTTCAACTATTACAACGGAACTACGGGGGGAATGATTGAAAATCATAATGGAGGTTTGATGTCCATTTTCACGACTTTTGTTGGACCTAATGAGTTCGATGGTGACACTAGAAATTACCTTGTTCAATTGAACTCGGACGCAGAAATTGTAGATCAACATATAGTTGATAGCAGTCTTGCACGCTATTCCTTTCATGGCCTCATTGAGGACTTAACAGATTCCTCTTATGTGAGTTATGGATGGTTAATGGATTCTCTTGATGTAATTAACAATACCGAACCCGATGCTTTCTTATTGAAAATGGATAGCCTCGGCAATCACATCTGGCAGGTTAGCTATACCGGCACATTTGGAACCTATCCGGGAGGTGTGGTGAAGGCACACGATGGAGGTTTTTGGGTCTGTGCCAACACCCCAGGCTTCGAGGATTGTAGCGATGGCTTTTTTCAGAATTCTGATTTGGTACTTATAAAAACTGATGAATTTGGCAATGAGGAAGACCGCTTGGTTATGGGTGGCAGTTGCGGAAAAGAAGTGGCAACTGTATACGAATATGAAGAGGATAAATTGATTCTTGCTGGCAGACTTACCAATGAAATTAATGATCCAGATGTGATGTTTGGGGGTTTCTATTATACAACGCTCATAGAACAGCTGTCCAATGATATATTAATTGAAACAACTGTAAAAAAAGAATACCTCCCAACTAACAATGGAGATTTTGTGGATTTGCATGTTATTCCCAATACTGGCTACTTAATTGTTTGTGACAATCAATTAACAACAGCGCAAGGTTCAGGGCCCAATTGGCGCTGGATGGGTGGACTACTAATGTTAGACATGAACAGAGATAGTTTGTGGTTCAGGAAATTCAGCTACTACAACAATTTTCCAGAATCGAACACAACCATACCCGCGAGGCATTACTTACTTGATTCCAAACCAACACCTGATGGGGGTTTTGTTTGTAGTGGCTTCATAGATCAGCAGTATTCAGACCCTAATCCTTACCTATTAACCCCATGGATCTTCAAAGTAGACTCCATGGGATGCCTAGAACCGGGATGTCAATATGTGAACGTTGAAGAAATTGTGGTTGGTTTAGAAAACACAATAACTGTTTTTCCGAATCCAGCGCGTGATCAGGTAAAACTCAATTTCACCTTTCCAGAAAACTATGTTCCGAGCAATCAGAATGAAATTGTGATCATAGACATGCAAGGAAGAGAAGTCCTTCGTGAGAATATTTTTCTCTTTGCGAATTCAAGCAACACCATTGAAATAAATATTTCTTCGCTCAGCTCGGGAATGTACACGTTACATTGGTTAAGCAACAATGCTTGGTTAGATAGTTCGAAGATCTTGGTAGAGTAAGAGTTAAGGATCTGACATGCTGCACAAACACAATCAAGATTAAAAGAAAAAATGTCTGCCTATTTTGTCTTTGGTTACCACCTTGGATTTTCGCTTTATTGATGCTTTTCTTTTGTCTTTAACAACTGTTTTAAATCCTAAACAGTCAGCCTCTGTTATATTGTAGTGGTCATTTGTGACATTGGCAATGTCAAAAAAGAAACGAAACTCGTCATTACGATTAAAATTTTTAATCAAGTAACTACATTCACTGTTCTTTTTATTTTTTGGTTTAATAGAATTCCTTCCAGTTTTACAGAAACTTTCTTGTTTGATGATTTTGGCGTCAGCGTCAAATTCGAAAATTATTCTGAAAGCAGAAATGTCTTTTCCCGTCGTGTTTTTGAGTGAAAATTCTTTGGTGTAAATGTTATTGTGTTGTTCTCCGTTTTCAGTTAGAATTGGTGTTTTCTGTAGATTCCGGGGCATTTTGACCCACCCATTCCGTTTCAACTTGACCCATGTGTTCCTGCGCAAGTTGACCCACCCCTTAGTGTAAACGGATTTAATAAATCAAGGAGATATTCCGGGGCAATTTGACCCACCCTGAAAAACATACTTTGGGGGACCATATCTACCTGTTTTTATTAAGATTCCTGAGCAAGTTGACCCACCCTGGTCAGAACAATTCCGGGGCAAGTTGACCCACCTAAAAGAACTGATTGCTAGTGTTTAACCATGTCTTTTAACCTTTGGCGCCTAAAAAACACAAATGTTATATGGCAGCAAAACCAATCAGTATGCTTGATATTAGGAGAATACTACAATTATTAAAAGCGAATACGTCCAAGCGATCTATTAGCAAGCAAACCCAGTTGCCTCGCAATACAGTAAAGAAATATTTGCGGTTGATAGAGCAATTACACGTTCCCTTAGACACCCTTCTTTTAATGGAAGATGAGCCATTGAGCGTTCTTCTTTTTGATCCGAGCGGTCCCTCTTCTCAGACAATGGACGCGCGTTACTTGGAATTGCAAAAGAAATTTCCATCGTTTAAAAAGGATCTGGAGAACAAGCATGTCACGCGACAATTGTTGTGGAACGAGTACCGTTTGGAGCACCCGCAAGGTTATGAATACTCGCGTTTTTGTCATCACTTAAACGCCTTCATGGTTAGCAAAGATGTGACCATGCCAATGGTTCATTATCCCGGAGAAAAGCTACTGATAGACTTTGCCGGAAAAACCATGAGTTACTTCACAGCCGATGGTAGCGAGGTAAAATGTCAGATTTTTGTTGCCGTTTTTCCTTTTAGTGGCTACACTTTTACCTACGCTGTGCACAGTCAGAAACAGTCTGATTTTCTGTTGTGTTTGGAAAAAGCGTTGCACTATTTTGGTGGAGTCCCTGGATGTATCGTAGGTGATAATTTAAAGTCTTACGTTAAAAGAGCCAATAGATACGAACCCGAGTTCACCGATTTAATGCTTCAGTTCTCTGTTCATTACAACACAACATTAATGGCTGCTAGAGTTAGAAAACCGAAGGATAAGGCCTCTGTAGAGAGAACTGTTCGGTTGGCCTACGAAAGAATTTACGCGCCGCTTCGCAACAACCGATTCACGTGTATTGAAGACATCAATGCGTCCATCGTTCAGCAACTGGAACATCATCACCAGCGTACTTTTCGCGGTGAAGAAGAAAACCGTGAACAACTCTTTTTCAGCAAAGAACTTCCCTGCTTACAAGTACTTCCAAGTGCGCCCATGGAAGTAAAACAAACGGTGATGGCTAAGGTGCAAAAGAACTATCATATCGTGCTAGGACAGGACTGGCATTTTTACAGCGTCCCTTATCAATACACGGGTAAGGATGTGAAGGTTGAATACACATCGCGTTGCGTGGAAATATACCATCAGCAGCATCGTATTGCCGTGCATACGCGCATACAAAATACTCGTCGAAATTCTTACGCCACAGATAAGGAACATATGCCCGAGAATCACAAACATTACAGCGCCCAGATGGGTTGGGATGCTGATTACTTTAAAGCACAGGCCGCTGAAATAGACCCCGACGTTGTGCAGGTGGTAGAGAGGGTTTTAAACACGCGTGTTTTTCCGCAGCAGGCATTTAACACGTGCTTAGGCATATTGCGACTACGCGGAAAATATGGCTCGAGTAGACTCATCATAGCTTGTCGCATGGCGCTTAAAGCCAACTGTGCTAATTACAAATTTATCTTAATGTTTTGGCAAACGGGACCGATAAGCTCTGGTTAGACTCCACTGATATGCTTTCTCATGTAATCATTCCTCCTCATGAGAATCTTCGTGGCGCGAGCTCCTATCAATAATAAAAAAAACAAGTAATCAATAAAATCAATCTACATGAACACCACAGAAAATCTTGAACAATTAAAGCAACTCAAATTGCATGGAATGGTAAGAAGTTACCAATCTGTTTTAGAACAACCGGTAAACAAACACCCTGAATCTCACGACCTCATGGCCATGCTTGTTCATGCTGAAGTACAACATCGTAGTCAGCACCGAACTAAAATATTGTTGGGCTCGGCGAAGCTTCGCTACAGCGGATCTATTGAACAGATCACCTGTTCTTCTGAGCGTAACTTAACCAAAGGACAGCTTGCTCAGTTAGCGGACTGCACCTACATCGACAAGGGCGAGAACATATTAATTACCGGTGCCACGGGTTGCGGAAAAAGCTACTTAGCTTGTGCCTTAGGACAACAGGCTTGCTTGATGGGGTAAAAGACGTTGTACCTCAACATGAATCGTTTTTGTGAAAGATTAACCATCTCTAAAATCGACGGAACCTACATCAAGTTACTCAATCAACTTGAAAAAGTGAGAGTGCTTATTCTTGACGACTTCGGTTTGCAGCCGCTCGATCAAACAGTTAAACTAGCGTTACTCCAGATACTAGAGGATCGCTACCAGTTCAGTTCCATTATCATAGCCTCACAAGTTCCCGTGGGAAAGTGGCATGAATATATCAACGAACCCACTTTAGCCGACGCTATTTTAGATCGGCTCATTGCCAATAATCATCGAATCGAATTAAAAGGAGAATCACTTAGAAAAAAACAAGTCAAAAAATGAATTAGCTTTACCACAATAATCAGTTCTTCTGAGGTGGGTCAACATCGCAAGGAACAGGTGGGTCAACATCGCAGGAATTTACAAAAGATACTATCATTTATAATAGCAAGATTACAATCTCAAACATTCCCGCAAAAGCTTATGAGTATGTTGTAAATGGAAAATCTGCTATCGAATGGATCATGGAGCGATATCAAGTAACCACACATAAAGAAAGCGGACTTAAAAATGACCCGAATGATTGGGCGACAGAAGTGGGTAATCCGCGTTATATCCTTGATCTTTTATTAAGCGTGATTAATATCAGCGTGCAAACAGTTGACATTGTTGAAGGGTTGCCAAAGTTAAAGTTTGACGCGGTATCAACGGAAGAGATTCCAGCTTAATTTCAATAAATTAAACCATGATTATCGATATTCCAACTAGTGAAGAATATGAAGATGTTGCCATTGAATGTCTGGTGCAGGCTTATAATAACATAGTACAGGTAGATAATTCGTTAACTAACGAGACTCCTAGGGAGGAAATATGGAAGTATCATCAGATTGTTCTTCGGACTTCAATTGTACTCATTCATCAGGGCTTAGAGGGACTTATGAAAGCTGATATTTGCAGCGAATCACCTTTATTATTAATTGATAAAAAGAAAAGTGAATGGAAGACCTTACCAGGAGCATCCGATGAATCCTTTTCGGAAATGTTTACTATTGGTGGTGATGATCTTCTGAAAATGTATTTCGCATGTGTCGAGCCGAAATATGTTCATGCGGACTTTTTGGCGCATTTTAATGATGTAAGAAGCAAAAGAAATAAAATCGTTCATGGCTTAGGTGAAGCTGATCTTAAGCCGGAATATGTTTTAAAATTAGTTTTGAACACGTTTACCTTTCTGCTAGGCAAAGATGAGTTTTGGGATGCCGTACTTAATAAATTTTATCGTCATCCAGGGATTGAGCATGAAGATCCTGAAATTGAATGGGAAGAAAACAATCATTACAACCGAATGGAACATTTAAATTTCTTTCTGGGTATTGGAGAACTGAAAAAACATTTTACTACAGATATTACAGTCCGAGCTTATTTTTGTCCCAACTGTATTCAAAATGCTGAGGTTATTACAAAGGAGGGAATCAAACGGCCCGAATCTAAGTGGGCGTTCCTCACACCTAATGAGCCAGCCTCAACTACAATAAGCTGCATTGTCTGTCAAGAACAATTTGAAGTATTAAGGGAAGATTGTAAAAAACCGGGATGCAAGGGTAATGTGATTTATAAGGAAGACGAAGATGAAGACTGTCATGTTAGAATATGTTTGACCTGCTGGAATGAGGAAGATATAGATACATCAAACGAAGCCCTTGATTAAAGTTAAAACTTAAATCATGTTACCGAATCGTTTTTTACAATCTGGTAACATGATGATTATTTAGTTAATTGTTCTTCTTTTTTTTATAAAAAGAATTTTTCAAACGTGAATCAAGCTTGCGTCCATCTTCTATTTCATCATCCAACCACCTTCTAGCCATTCGTATCTTATTCCTTGTAATAAAGTAATGAGATTTACATTTAAAATTCCAATTACCAATTGAAGGTGAAAGCGATATGCTCTCTCCGTTGAATTCAATACTCCAGTCCGTAGGTGAAAGTGGAGTAACGACCTCATTACCGCAACCACAAATACATTTATGTATAGCTGTGCAGTATTCAATGGAAATGTAAATTATTCCTTCCTCAATCTTTTCAGGAATGAACTCAACAAATTTATGTTGCAAGGTCTTCATTTAATAATTGGGCTACGTTAATTGAATATGTTAGATGATGTTCTTTTTCTAAGTCCTGGTAAAATCCAGTCATTTTTTTCCATTTCATAACAGCCAATACCGCGTTGAGGTTATTTAAATCAGCAACTTGAATATTAGTTCCGTACTCATTATTATCATTGTCTCCAGTTGGAACTCTGCTTGACAGATGGTCGCATTTTTCCTGCGTTCCGATGGTTGTTCTTATTGTCCCTACCAAACAATCATTTTCACCACCAACCGTGTTCACTCCTAATCCCACATCGATAAACGGGATATTCATACGGAGAAGATGATCCATGATTGATTTTCTGATCAGATTTTTATCTACACATATAAATACGTAACTCATACCATTCAGTTCTGAGATGTTATTCTCATTTACATAGTACGGATGAGATTTCACGTGCTTATGCATATTAGAATAGAGCGAATGATAATAATTTGCTTTCTTCGGCTTAGTTTTTAGTAACTCAACTGATGCAGCCCCAGGTGATCTGAATGCATTGTGTAAGAGAAGTTCATCCCCATCAAACAAATGAATTTCTTGAACCTGAGTCTTAGCAACCATATCAAGTATATAAGCCCCAGTGCCTCCCAATCCGACAATAGCGATTTTCTGCCCTTTAAACTTGGCGTTAAGCATATTAATATTTGCTCTACTGGAATTTGTATCTAGATAATGAAATACTGATTCCGGATCTTCATCAGTCACCACATTAAAGGGAGTCGCAGTAACTTCAGGATCTATTGCTATGGCTTGGTGAGATATTATATCAGCATAACTCTTTACTTTATCAAAGTAGTTACTAAAACCATTCTTGGGTTTATTGGAAAATGAGTAGTTCACAACAACTCCTTCCTCAAGAGCTCTGTTTTCATCTTGATGAACAAGTGCGGCAATTTTCTCACCATTTGGATAGTGAGGGAACTCTCCGAAAAAAAAGATTACATGGTTATCAGGTGAGGCTACTGTCTCAGGATCCCTTAGTACAAGAACCGTAACCAATTTACCTATATGCACTTCTTTTCTGCTATTCACATAAGGAATATGGTGGATAACTAAGTATCCACCTTTTACCTCAATATGATAACCTTCGTCTCTTAATCTCTTAAGATCCGGATTACGATTTATCAGTTGCTGTGACATTGAGAATCATTTTATCTTTAACCTTAATTACTTCACCCTTAACCATTGATCCTTCTGGTTTATTTCCATGACCTCTTTTATAGGTTATAGTGTAAACCGTTGTCTCAACATTATTATAGGCACCAAAAGCCAGAACAACCACCTGCTCAAAAGAAATTTCTTTTTCACTCCACGGTTTCTCTCTGCCATTTACTATTATCGTATTCTTATCATTGCCATGTCCATTGTCATGGTCTATTTTATCATCTTTCATTTATTTTTTGTTTTAATATTAATTATTGAATTTTAATAACCGCTTGCGTAAACACGCAAGCGGTTTGGTACTACTTAATGGCTTTCACCAATTGTGAGACACCGTACGCTAGTGCTGCAAACGTAAGCGCTATTGCAAATGCTTGGGCAATTTCCCCGTATACATTTACGCAAACACCTTTATTGCATATACTAACTTTGTTCTGAGTAGAAATTCTATTCATAGGCAACAGTTTTTTAGTTAATAAATTCCTTCACTATAGCCCGGAAGGCGAAGGCATACGAATCCCTCACGGAATAATTCCGTTAAAAATTCAATAGTCTGGATACCTTACCCTTTAGGAGGAAAGGAATCTGGTCCATACGTGTTCTTCTCACGTATTTTTCCATTCGAGCCATGAATAAGTAATTCTGTAGCATTATTTTTTGCTACACCTTTACCAATTTCAATTGCCTGAGATTGAGTATCGACTACTTTGTAAGCTTTATCGCTTCCAGAAGTTTTAACGGCCCAACCTTCAGAATGGGGTACCACATGCACTTGCTTTTTAGACATAGTTTTTGTGATTTATGAATACACAGAATTTGAAACTGAGGCCTGTGTATAACCGCCCAAGAGATGGATTTTGGTAGACGAGGAAAAATTATCTACCTTTGCGGTCGAAAGAAATGTGACGCCAATCTATTTTCTTACAACCGGCCGAAGTTATCTCATTAGCTTCGGCTTTTTTATTTCGATCAATTATTATTTACTCTTACAGTAACTTCCTCTCTTATTTTTACGTTGCTGTGTATGAAACTAAAATTATCCAGCATCTGTGTTACTTCATTATAAATATTCCCTTTCTTTTTTGTGTCTCTGATAGTAACTATTAAGCTAAACTCTTGGCTCGGAACGATTTTTTGCAGATCGCACTTTGTTTCTGTGTAGTGTCTGTAAAGTCCTTCCATTTTCAAATACCAATTTTTGGGACCTTTAAGGAATTTCTCTTTATTGGCATCCGTGAACTCATCAAAGTTTACGCACCACTTTTTTACCGGTTGAAATTTATCACCGTACGCTACTAACATACGCTCTTTAGCAAAAGGTGAATCAAAATTTTTATTTGCCTTTTTACTATACATGGAAGAAGACAAAATATTTTGACGTCCATCTGCACCAATCGGATTCTTAATTAATGGCTTGGATGTATCACGTTCAACTTTGATATCATAACTCCCGAACATAACATCAATATTTGACTGGCAATACTCTGCTCCCTGTGATACTTCAAGAATAGGAGCTGTGACAAGAGTAACAGTAACTTCTCCATAATAAAAACCATTCTCATCAATCATGCTTTGAGGGAAAGGAAAGTCAAGTATGTCGATAAAGTTTCCTTTCTCCAATGTATCTTGTAGTATTAGTGTGATTTCATTTGGTTCGTTATACAAAATATCATTTATGCTTGAAGGTAATCCGAAGCCAACAGAATTTATTTTATCGGCAATAGACATTTTCATTTCTTCCGGATATTTGGCTGAATGAATTATTAATGCCTTCAATAATGTAGCGCTAAAATTTTCTTTCAACTTAAAATCAAGACCGGCTGCAATTGCTGAAACTCGAGGAGTGGAAAAGCTGGTACCTACTTGCTTGGCAATACCACCATTTGAAGAAAAAGATTTTACCGGGTTAATCACCAATGCGCTTGCAGTATCTAACCCAGCATTTCCACCCATATGAACAACATCTGGCTTTATTAAATGGGAAGGGCCAGGACCTTTTCTGGAGAAAGGAGACGGATTATGTTTCTCCGCATGATCCGTTAAATTTTTATCATGGGTTATGGAACCAACTACAAGACCTCTTACCGTGTCAGCTGATTTTGTAATTCTGCTTTTCGGAGCATCGACTCTGAAGTTCTGACAATTACCAGCAGATTTACAAATTAACACATCATGATGTTCTTGAATTTCGTCTAATGCTTGGGCAAAATCAGAGAAGTCATGTAAGTCTGCTTCCCTATCAGTACCTAAGGAAAGATTCCATATTTTAATTTGATCGTTTCTACTTACTGCGTCACGTATCTGCTCTATTAATTCACTTTCGTATATCTTCTGCTTTTTTAGATCGGGCATTACTATTGCCTCGAACAATTTACAACCCTCAAATCCCGTATAAGGTTTACCTTCAAGTTCATCACCATAAACCAAAACCCCAGCAACGAATGTCCCGTGATTTTTATTTACATCAGCATCCGGATAATACGTGATATTCTCAGAATGAATCCAAGGAGCCAGATGCGGAATGTTTGCAATACCGGTATCTAACACACCTACAATTGGGTACTCTTTGCCAGCTTCAGGTTGCTTAATAGGTAATTGGTTATCCTCTGCAACTTCATCAAGTGTAACTTCATAAGAAGGCATCTCTGTAACGAGTTGTACACCATCAAAATCTTTTAATTCTTCCAGTGCATCCGCAGTTACACCCGTTAAGCTATAAATGTTTAGATCAGCGGAATACGCTGTGCCTTTGAAATTTATTTTTTTATCTCTACAATATTTTTCAAAAGATCTTAAAAGTATTCCGTTTAACTCACTATTACCATAGTTAAAGAGTTTAATCTTTAAAACCGTATCGTTTTCGGCTGACACATCAACCTGCGGTTTGAATTCTTTAATATCTGTGATCGCAGAAATCCCTATAATACTGGAGTTACTTGGAAAAGGGGTGTTTTCTATTTTTGTAAAATTCTGAACAATTTTATTTAAGTCTTCTTCATTATCTATTTTAACCAATACTTCATCTTCACCACTAACCCCAATGATATTTAATTTTCCAACATTAAATAAGTTGCCAATTTCCTTTCGATATGTCTTTGCTAATGCATCTTCATTTACTTTCAGTTTAACAACGGTTGGAACATAACTATTCCGCTTCACTTTATTTGAAAGTGATTTAGCAACAGTTCCTAGAACTTCACGTATGTATGCTGATTTTTGCCCTACAAGCGATGGGTCCACCCATTTGGGCATAGAGCCACTACCTCCACCTTCTGTGTTCATTTCATCTTTCTGTCTTTTCTGAAAGAATTTTATTGGAAGATTTTTGTGTTCAGCCATGCCTTATTGTTTGTTTAAGTAATTTCTAATTTGACGTAATGAAACCTTCATTTTGTCTGCGATCACAGCTTGAGGTATTCCATTTTCGTTTAAGAATTCAACCATTTTTTCAAATGATGATGTGCCATGAGTATTGAATTCGAATATTTCAAACAATAGTTCATCGTATGTTAAAGTACCGCTACCATGTATTACAGCTTGCGTTTTCGCATTATTCACAATTGTCTTAATATCAGAAGGAGATTTGCCTTCAAATAACTTAACCAATCTGTCTAACTTCTTTTTATCTTCAAAAAAATCAGTTTTAAATTTGCTAGTGAACTCTTTCATTAACTCCATAATTTCATTTTCCTGAGGGAGTCCAATTTCAATAACTGTATTAAATCTTCGCCAAATAGCTTTATCTAATAACTCCGGATGATTTGTTGCCGCGATCAAAATATTATTATGTGAAAAGGTATCCATGTTTTGCAGTAAGCTATTTATCACCCTTTTTAACTCACCCAATTCATGTTGATCATCTCTTGCTTTAGCAATAGCATCGAACTCATCCAAAAATAAAATACAAGGTTTGTCATGTGCAAAATCAAAAATCTTTCTTATGTTTTTGGCAGTATTACCGAGTAGTGAAGAAACAATAGCATCAAACCGAGCTATCACTAGCGGCAATCCCGTTTGCTCTGAAATATATTTAGCAACAGTTGTTTTACCACATCCAGGTTTACCATATAATAATAATGTATTTGAAGTTTCAATGCCATGCCCCATTAGCTTACTCTGATTTTTAACAGCACTAACGAAGTCAGAGATTTTATTTTGCATCAGTGGCTGTAGGACAATAGGTGTTTTTCCTTTAGATGGCATCTCCACATCTACAATACTCATTCGGCTCTCATGATCAACAGGAGTTGTCAGAAGTTCATCCATTGTAACAGTATGAGCAGGCCCTTTTTTTTCAATAATCCGAATGATCATATCTGAAAGCTTATCGTCACCATCTTTCTGTAGCTTATCTGCGAGCAACTTCGCATAGCTATAAACCTTGCTTTGGTCTTTTGCTAATCCGCCTTCAATAATTCTTAATATTTCGGTATACATACTTTGGGGTTCAGTTTTTAAAGATTAACGATACAAATATATGCTTATTTGGAATAAAAACAAATTGTTTCGTAATAATTTTAACATAAATCGTAATAATGTTATCAACAACCGTGCAAATCTTTGCTTTTTATCAATACCAGGCTCCTGATGAAACCATTCCCAAGATTACGTCTGTTCGAAAATTTATAAAGAAGGGCGCTAATAGACTGGTAGAGAAACAGATGCATGCTTGATGGTTTTGCTTATTTTTGCAATATGAATATTTTGTTTCCAGAAAGGACAAGCGAACATTTGCTTACAGCCACAGACGAGATAGGAACCTTATTAGAGGAGAATTGCTTAAAATACCGCGATATAAGGCATACTATTTTCATTGCTACATGGCTTCAAATGAAAGATAGGTTTAGTTATTGGAGAAATGTTATTGAGCGTGGCTTTGCATTTTCAACTCATTATTTACATAATTCTGATTATTTAAGATTGATCATTATTAATGAGGAGAATTGTAATGCTGCCAATCTTGATAACGAAGTGCTTAAAGCAATAATGTTACATGAGCTTGGTCATCTGCTTAATCATCCCCCTTTAGAGGTTGAGCCGAATAATCTTTATTGTATACAAAATAAAATTCCTTACTGCAGAGAAGAACATCAAAGAATTGCTCAACTCAATAATCTCAAAAAGGAAATTTATACAGACGCTTATGCCAAGCAGCATGGATATACAGATACTACGTTGGGAGGATTTGCTAAATATAATGTTTTGTTTCAGACCAATGTTGGAACATATGCTGAAAGGGTTGAAGCAATTAATAGTAATGAGCAATATATTGGAACTGTGCGACCAATTGAAAGACAAGGTTTTTAAAGAAATAATCTTCAGTTTCTTTACTCATAAGCTAGCCTCACTACGCAAATATCTCTTGACTTATTTTAAGAGACAGAGCTTGTATGTAACATGAATTCGACCTATGTTCATACAAACTCTGCTCATTAATAATTACTCTGGAAATTCTCTAATTTGTAACCAAGAGTTCCACTCATTTATCTCACCACCATGCAAGTCTTTAAGTCTGTGCTTGGAGGCTAAATGAGTTCCCAGCTGCTTTACGAAAACTGGAACGTTATGATTTTTACAATCTATAATAATTGATTCAATCCACTCGAATTCGCATTCCCTGAATCGATGTCTCCCGCTTTTGTTTCCGCTTTCACCACCTATTATAACCCAATGAAACTCACTATTTATAAATGTATTATTAAAATCTACAGCACCGATCAGAGGTTCGGCGGAAATAAATCTCACTTTTGCTGGTATCTGCGCTAAGATTGAACATCTATTTATGACTTCCTGAGATTCGACTGAAACTCCGAGCCATACATTTGGATAGCCATTGCCCCAATCCTTTGGCAAGCATGATTCAATTCGCTCTGGCCGCTTCGTCAATATCTGATATGTCAAATGTGGCGTGTCTTTTATTATTTCCCATAAATCATCCCGCCATAAATCAGCTTCTTCAATAAACCAGTCACTCCAACTGCAGGTAAATACCTTCATTGGCTCATGCCATTTAAGAGGCTCATTGAACTTTGTTACTGATTTTAATACTGTAGTTGGATCTTGATTGAACCGTTCTTTATCGCGGTACATATAACAAAATTTACAGCCCTGGCTAACTTTTTTACAGCCGTGAAACGGATTCCATGTTGCATCCGTCCATTGAATTGTACTTACTTTTCCCATAATTCTATTGTTTTTTAGTTTATGAGACTTATAGTGATCAACGTTTACTTAGTTGACAATTCAATGAACTATTTTTTAATTATTTATAGCTGGTGGAATTCTCGAGTTACTACTGTTGTAATTTTTGAATGATTTTCAGGTGCTCCAGACCATATTTTGTAGCCTTATACTTTCCTGAACTTTCATCGAAGCTCGCAAATGATCCTCCCGTTAACGCGATTAAAGCTTCTTTGGTAGTATTTCCAGTTGGAAAATTCGATAAAATTTCTTCTATAGAGCATTCTTCGCTTCTCCGGAGCAAAAAGTTCAACACCGCCCATTTAAGTAAAGCTTGTTTTTCATCAGTATGGTATTGTTCGTTCGTTTTCAGGTATTTCATAATCGTGCTTTTTTAGTTCTATATATAGATAATGAAAAGTACATATAGCTATGTCAGAGCGAAATATTCGGCAGCATAAAATTTAAGAAACACTTTGGATGTGAGTGATACTAAGCGTAGGGCGAAAACTACAAAATTCTCCCTGGCAGAATTTCAAAATTCTCAGACAGGGATATAACAACAGTACATTTTTTTTATTCCGCCTGTCCAACGGTTGTAGAGAATTGTCAAACATGATCCGCCAACACCGCCAAGTAGAATAGAGTAATTCGTAATAATTGCTTTAATTATTTCTTCCATTGGTCAGTCGTAGGTTACTGTGTAAATGCCATTCTGAAGACGATAAGTTCCAAACCGTGCAGTAATGTTATTTTGTCGGCATAGCAATACGGTTTGCCTTAAGCAAGCATGGGGTACCAATAAATAGAAGGTTCCGTCAAAATGTGAATAGATTTTCCATTGTTTAGATTCTGAGTTATTAATACTGTCAGCAGTTTCAACTTCAATTAAAAATTTTACGGAATCATCATTATTTGCAGTGATAATTATATCTGGGTAATGGCCATTTATGCTTGTGTTTTTTTCTTGATTCGGATTTGAATAAATTCTATAATTTACTCTATCCAAGTTCTCACAGGCCGTCCGAATTACACTGTCGTGTTCGCTTTGTGCGATTTGTTTTCTATTTGCCATTTTTCTTTATTTAAAGGGGGGAGTATTGTTTTGTCGGTTAGTTCGAATGATAAAGTCGTCTATCAGAACTAAGCTATAACAGGATCATAGAGTGGCTGGTTTGAATGTTAATTGATCTGTTGTATCCATCGTGTCGGTTGTCGATATTTAGTCTTTTACTCTTGATGTTGAGCTCTTAATAATTTCAATAATCCTATTTGGTGAATCACTTTCTCCGTCCTGGTTCAAATAACCTGTTTGCTGATTTGAAAAAATTGTATGAGTGGCCTCCAGTAATACAGCGTTTTTTGTTTGCGTGTCCGTTCCTGCTGCTTTTGAAAATGTTTCGAAAGTATTCAGTGCATTTTGTCTATGCTTATTCAATATTGAATTGTGTTTGTGAGCTTTGTAATTTCTTGTGCAGATTGCGAGCGCATAAAACATCACAGTCAGGATAACTATTTTGGTTATTGTAAAATGAATTAGAAAGTGAGTCCCTCCGTCAGAAGGATTAATAAAAAGTAGTGCAATCCCGACTAATGTTATTGCTGCAAGAACCAGAATAGTCCATAGGAGCCATTTTCTAGAGAGTTTCTTATGCTCAATTGCCTCATCTCTAAAAATCATGTTATGTTGAGCTACACCTACTTCCACAGCAGCTTGTTTAGCATTATCAAGTATATCTCTTATCTCTGATAAATATTTCTCCGATTCTCTCTTGGTTCTTTCATTTTCTAACTCCAATTCCGTTAATGCCGCATGTAGTTTTGTTCGTTCTAAAGAAAGGTCGTTTGAGTTTAATAAACCTGCTGTCAATATTGGAATTGCACTAGCGTAATAAGATTCGTATTGGTTTTCAAGCTTCGTAATTAATCTGCTTCTTTGTTCTATTGGGTTGTTTGTTGCTGGATTGAAAGATCGTATTTGATCAAACACGCTAGTTGCATGGTCAAGTTGACTGTTAAAACCATTTATAATGTTGTAAGGGACATCTAAAAGCTCGATTCCATCAACTCTTTTGAACAGGTCAATAATTTTGACAAATAATTCTTCTGCATCTTTAAAGCTTAACTGTTGACCAAGTTGAGGCTCTCTAGTAAGTTGGTCAATAGGAATAGTCAAACACTTTTGAAGTTTGATTTTTACTTGCTCTACGAGTTGGTTTTGTTGCTCTATTGTTGCCATGATGACTTTTTAGCTGATGTTTAAATTCGAGTTATTGTTCATTGTGAATTTGTTGGTATTCTTCAATTGATATTTCAACTTCTCTAATTCTCAAAAGTCCATTTGCAATGGCAGGTTCAAATTCTTTTTTTATTTTTTCAAGGTATAGTTCATTATGCTCCTCATCTCCGGGTCTTATTATTAAAACAAGAAACAAATAGGCGTTTATTCTTTTAATATTTCTGTAATAATTGATTTTGCTTAGCATCAAATAAATCCTTTCACGCAGCAATATCATACTGCGATTTTTAATTTTCATTTCAATGAAAATTTCAGTGTCTATGGTCTTAATGTACCCGTCAAATATTGGACTGAATTCACTGACGGGGTCAATTTGTTGAAATTGATTCGTGAATTTAGCGTCACGAATAATTGAAAATTGACTAAGTCCTTCTTCAGCTAAAAATTTAGGAAGAGCAATTACTTCATATCGTCTGGGATTGATGAAACGGCTTGCGGTTGTTTCCTGGGTTAAAGGATTTGATTTTGTTGAATTTACTGTTTCTTGTTCAGCTTCTTGTTCAGTTTCTATTTGCTTTTGTTGTTTTTCGGGTTCATCTGCTTGTCTTACAGATAACATTTTAGCGAGTTCGTCACTTAATATAAAGGTTGAGTTTATTTGCTTTTGATTGATGCTTGTAGAAATTGAAATAATTTGATTTCTTAATTCCATATTTTCCTTTGTTAGTTCTTGATTTTTACTCGTGGTTTCCTTTACGTTTCTTGAGAGGGAAACGAGTTGGAAAATCGAAAAATTATCAAAAGTTTCACTTAAGACCAGAACAGTCAAGAAAGCGACAAGAGCAATAAGGCCATCAGAAATTTGCGCTGGTGGGTTGGACCAACAGAAATTAAAACAGATTAACGCGGCTATGAAAATGCACATTATTATTACCGATGTTCTTAAGTGCAATTTTGTTTTCTTATTTTCCATATCAAATCATTTTTATTGTAATTCTTTAAGTGCAGCTGATATTTTATAATTTCGCCCTAAATCGAAGATTTTTGTGTTTTCGATTAATTTCAAAAGTGTCTAGTGTTTAATCGGGTCTAATGTAGACCTTCAAAATTTTTTTGTACATCTGTAGAACAACAGAATGGTTTTCACAGGCAGCGTGGGAGTGATTCAATTCAATATTGAGAAAATCTGGAAGGATTACTGTTCAAGCGTTTTACGAAATGTCTTTGGGGTGTGACTCGAGTCTAGTCACAATGAGACCTCTGATAAAAATACGCAGTTATTCGTAGTGAAATTTGTGTTTCACTGTTTGACCCTAATGGTCGTCAGTGAATGCCCTCCAGATGAAATGATAGAGATGATCTTCTTCGAGGTGTATTTATATTTTCAAAATTTGATCAGCCTTACTTTGAATGTTATCTATATCTTCAAAGAAAGGGATGAGATTTGGGTCAATCCATTCGACTAAAGTATATATGGTTGCTCTGATTTTTAATGCGTCTGAGCAATCAATAGTTTGTCCATTAAAGCAGATGGGTTCACAATGATTAACTCTGTTTCTGAAGTCTTTTATTTTATCTAACTTGTCATAAATGCTCGCTCGGTTTTCATGCGCAGGTTTGTGTGGAAAGATGTGAATGGACTTTCCGCCAATTAATGAATAGTGGTGAGAAAGAAAGAGTGCTATCCAGAATCCAAATGTTTGATCTGAAATTATTTTTCCACTTGTTATGGGAATACCTCGTCGTTGTAATTTCATCTCTGTTTTTTGAACAGAAGATTTAAGAAAGTAATTGGAGTTTCTGAGCGAGTTGTCTCCCATGAATCCATTCTTTTGATTGATTATCCAATCGGTGTCTCTGAAGTGTGCATATAAAACAGTGTTTAATGAATTTCTCAGGATTACTTCGAATTGGCTTAATAGCGGATGGAAAGCCTGGGCCAAACGAATATTTGCGTTGTAAAGCCTTTTTGCTCTGTCTTTCCTGTTGGCAGTAGCTATTAGATAACGGTTATATCTTGGCCTGGATAAATATTTACTTCGTAATTCAATTTTCATACTCGTTTGTCAATTTCTTAATTTCTGATTATATTTGTATCACATAGACTTGGTAAAGCCTCTTTCTCTCGTAGAAATGTAATCAAGTAAAAGAATTAAAGGAACTCTTCGTTGGGTTCCTTTTTTAGTTTTTTTAATTTGTTTAAGAGTTTCCGCGTATTTCTTTTTCCTTGTATTTCTTTTTCCTTGTTTTTATCGCTTTTGTAATTCACTTTTATTTACAAGAAAGTGCTCATACGAACATTTAAAAGTAAATAGATTAGAAATTAAATTTTGATTTAGTTATGCGGGTTTATGCCGGGCAGAAGGGAGTTGGGAAGGCAATTTGCTATGCGAGGGTTTCTTCGAAACGAGGGCAACTGGCGTTGCGAGGGTCCTATGGACGAAGGTTCTTCGAACGAGGGTCTTCGACGATAGTTTAACAACGCAGTTCAGAGCTTATTGGCTTGTATTGGGAAATTGGAAAATCCTTTTTGTAAATCTCGTACCATTGGTACGAGAAATTTCTTTTTGAAATCAGGAATCAAATTTCATTTATTTGAAGTCAATTCAAAATTCAACTCGAAGGAAACGAGTATTTTATTGGTTTTTTGAATTGGTGTCTCGAGCTATACTACGTCTAAAGAACTACCTGATGAATTTAGCAATCAACTTCCCACGCTAGAGGCGATAAAGAAATCTTTTGAAATTTAGTTCTTTGGCAGTTTCTGTTGCGGAGAAACGAATCTCTTCGAGGAATGCTTCGCGAATGCCGCTGGCGAATTCTTCATTTAAAGTTAAGAAAAGTTAAGAGAGGGGAAGAATTTGCGGAGCAACGAATGGCTGAATTAAAACGCCTCAGCGACCATGAAATAGAAGTAGCCGCCTTCTCGGCCGTAGGCGTAGTCGAGGCGAACATTTAGTTTTTCTTGAGGATTGACTACAAAGCGCAGTCCCGTGCCGACGGAGTATTTTATTCTGTTTAAATGAAGATCGTTGAGCTCTCCGAAAACATCACCGGCGCCTGCAAAGGTGGTTAAGCCAAAACGCCAGAAAAGCGGGAATCTGTATTCCACTTGTGCTCCCATGAAATACTTGTCTCGGAATCTATTCTTGGGGTAACCGCGAAGGATATCGTCGTTGCCAAGCGTGGCCATGTCGATAAAAGGAATGTTCCCGAAGTTGAATTTGTTTTTATACTGAAACGCAATGACGTGATTTTTCTTTATGCTCCAGTATTTTTGATAGATGCTGTTGATGTTGAAAAAATTAAATGTGCTGCCTAAGAAGTTGTTGAATAGATAAGTTGAAAATTCGAACAACATACCTTTTTGCGCATTAATTACAATGTCTCTTGAATCGTATACGCTTATAAATCCAATGGCTGATCCGATGCCTCCTTGTGATCCGCGAATGGTGCCAGATTCAAGCAATCCACCTGCTGTAGTTTTTATTCCGTATTCTTTTTCGAATTCGTAGTCAAAACCAATGAAGAAGTCGGGTTTAACTTTTTTCAAGAACATGGATTTTATCTGAATGAGATTATACGAATAACGCTCCATTTGATCTTTGCTCGTGTTGTTCCCTATGCCATAAAATTTATCAGGAAAATTTCTAAAGCGTAGATCACCTTTCAGCAGATAGTTTTCATTTCGCGTAAAAACGTTCCAAGATGCCCATAAATCGGCTTGCCTGTTTTGCGTGTAATCAGCAAGAAGTTGAATGTTGCTTGTACGCGTAGGAATCCCGGTCGAATCTTTCGCTTCAAGATTAAAGTAATGAACACCCGCTGCGCCCGCCGCCCAACGCGTATCAGGCGTGTAATACAAAAGGGGGAGAAGGAAAGTGCCTTCGGTTTCAGTTTTAACGGTGTCGTCAAGCGCACTAAATCCAAGAAACTTCTTTCGTTGCGAAAACGATATAGAAGAATAAAGGGCAATGCAGCAGAACAATAATACTTTGATGCTTCTCATCTTGAATTTTGCGACTAGACTCAAACGCAAATATAGATGTCAATGCTACTTTTCACGAATCTGTTCTGCTTTGTGATTGAATTCAATAAAGTATCCGATTTGAAGAAAGTCACGTCCGATTTCGTCGTTTATTTTATAGTCGAATTGGTGCAAGTACCCGATTTGAATAGACGTGTTTTTAGTGGGCTTGTAGTTCAGTGAAAGTTGAATTCGGTTCCTCTCGAAATAAGGTTCGTTGTTCGTGAAGAAAATTTCGTTGCTAACAGATATTAGATACTGGTTGTAAGCATCTCGCTCTTTTCCGAAGGGATAAGACAAGCCAAGTCTATAACGAAAGCGGTTACGATAGCCATTGCTCGTAAATCGCAATTCACTTCGGTAACGTTGTTCAATTCGCAAATTATATATCGATTGAAAAAGCGTTATTTGCGGCCAAATTCTGAATTCATTGTTATTCTTGGGCAAGACAAAATCGCCACCTTCTCTATATGTTTGGTAACTGCCAGCGCCTAAAGTAAGCGTCGCGTTTTTTTGAAACTTGTAGCTTATTCCGCCTTTGTATTCATAATAGTGAAAGTCGTTGTACAGCTTCAATGAACGCAATTGTGCTTCCACTAAAAAACTTAATTTTTCATTTTGATTGAACTTGACATTTAAGATGTTCCAACTTCCTAGATTGTTTGCTTGCGCAGAAATATGCTGACAAGTAAGAACAATGAAAATGGAGGTCAGAAGTATTTTACCGCAGCGGAAGGAAATCATAGACTATGTATTCTGCCATTTAATCTCTCGGTCTTTACCAATTAAGTTTATGCTTTCATAAAGTAAGTTGGCATTTACGAGAACACGATCCAATTCTTGCTCGAAGAATAGTGCAGTTGAATCGTTCCATTGGTCAGGATTGGAAAGAAGTTCTCTGAAGCTATTGCCAAGTGTAGTGATATATTCTTTTTTCTGGGGCGCATCGTTGATGAAAATGGGCGGGTATAAATTATACATCAACATCCAGTTTTTGGCAATTCTCGTCACCCTGCCGTTTCCATCTGCAAACGGGTGAATTCTGATCAATTCATGATGAAAATAAATAGCCTTTACGATTGGGTTGGAAATCAATGAAATCTTATAAAACAGTTCTGACACAAGCTGTGGGACAATTGCAGGTTCAGGACAAATGTGCGCCCCAATTTGCACAAAGGTTTGTCTGTAGCGGTTCGGATGAATCGCATTTGTCTCTGGAGAGACTAGACGAAGCAATTGAAACAGTTGAATTTCTTTTTCGAAATTATTGTGGCAAATGATCTCTTCAATAACGAAGTCTAAAGAGATTTTTAGATTCTGCATGTACTCTTTGGCCTCTTCTTCGTTTTGCGCTTCCATTTGAGCGTTTTTAATACTTAGAAGCTCCTTGAGGTTATTCACACCTTCGAGATAAATATCAAGAAGATCGTCGTCGAGGTGATAGCGGCTGTATATGATAAGTCTGTAAATTGATTTTACAACCTTATCGATTTCCTCAATTTTTTTTCTGTTGATTACAATTTTTTCCGGATCAATCAGCTTCATTTTACTTGTGCTTTATTGTTTTGAATTGAATAATATCTACACAAAAAGCAAAGGCCATTGAGAAGTAGATATATCCTTTCGGAATTTCGAAATGGAAGCCTTCGGCAAGTAGTGAAACTCCAATCATCATTAAAAAGCAAAGGGCCAATATCTTAAAAGATGGGTGCTTCCTAATAAAGTCACTAATAGGTTTTGAGGCAATGAGCATGATTAGAACTGTGACAACGACAGCCGTGTACATAATCCAAAGTTCTTGAACCATTCCAACCGCTGTTATAATAGAGTCTATGGAAAACACTAAGTCTAGAATGATTATTTCAGAAAGTAATTTGCCGAACCCTTTGGCGGTTGACTGCGCCGCTGTATTTTCCTCTGCCTCTTCTGTTTTATGGTATATTTCTTTTGTGCTTTTGTAGATGAGAAAGAGTCCACCAAGGATTAAGATGATACCTTTTCCTGAAAATGAAATCTCGAATAGTGTGAATAGCGTCTCATCTAGTTTTAGAATCCAAGAGATTATGGCTAATAGCAAAAGTCTCATGACCATGGCTAAGCCAATTCCCCAATAACGTAATTTGTTGCGTTGGCTTTCGGGTAATTTGTCTGATAGTATGGAAATGAAGACAATGTTATCGATGCCAAGAATCACCTCCAAGGCGATCAATGAAAGTAGTGGGACGATTGCTTCGGTCATAGTTTTAAGCCAAGGCCGATTCTTCCGCTGAAGAAGTTCGGGAATTGATTGAAGTTAAAAGTGCTTACGGATCTTTCCTCAACGGGAAGGTTGGCGTTGTCGAGAGTTTCGGATTTGATGAAATTGTCGAAAAGACACAGCGGAATATTAAAATCAACAAAAATCTTTGGGGTAAAGAAGTATGTAATTCGTGGTGTTATAAAAGCTCTTAAACCGAAACTGCTTTCTGACGATGGAAAAGAGTTCGAAGTCAAGGGAGAATATTTGTTTTTTCCGAAGTAAGGATTCACTCCCACCCCGAGCGAAGGAACTAATTTGTTGTCTTTTGATTTGTTAAAGGTAAGAATGTACTCGTATCGAACAGAGATAGCGGTGGTTACTATGTCTTGTCCACTTACGAAAGGAATACCGTTGGTGTCTGCAATAAATTCTGTTTTCGCTCCAGTTTTTCCAATTTCAAAATTGGTCAATTCAATCTCATGGAAGTTGTTGTTTTGGGCTTTCCACTGAAACGCAATTGTTGGATGAAGAATTTGTGTACTTGTATTCGTGAATTGGTAAGAGGAAGTGTCAGAGAGTCGAATTGACTTGAAATTTTCTTCGAAGGTGATTAGATTGTAAATTTTCAAACCATTTCTGTAATCGAGGTTTGTGTTTTGTGACCAACTGGTTGAAATCAGGAAGGTCGAGAATAGCAAAGCGATGAAATTCCTTTTCACTGTTTTTAATTTTGCCCTTAACGCAAATGGGGAGGAGGATATTGTTACGAAGTAATAATCTCTTCGAGGAATGCTTCGCGAATGCCTCTGGCGAATGTCTGCGACTAATGTTACGAAGTAACTAATCTCTTCGAGGAATGCTTCGCGAATGCCTCTGGCGAATGTCTGCGACTATTTTAACAACATAGTTCAAACAACGTAGTTTCAACAACATAGTTCTAACAACGAAGTTCCAACAACGCAGTTCCAACAACGCAGTTCCAACAACGTAGTTCAAACATCTCCGTTCACAAATAATTCTTCTTCACAAAATTGCAATGATGAATGCAATGACCAACAATCATAAAGCCGATTGCGCGGGTAGAGTAGGAGGTGTTGTTCGCCATAGCTTGGAATTGAAGCATTTCAGGCGACATGTATTTGAATAAGGCAATGGTTGACTTGCGGACGAGTTCGAATTCAGAAATTAATTCAGCAAAACTTTGATTCATTTGCTTCGAGTTTTCAATGAAATCGTTTTCGTTAAATCCAGGAAGGGGAGTGCTGTCGAAGCGTGAAAAACGCAAGGCGCGATAAGCGAAGATGCGTTCACATTCTATAATGTGCTTGAACACTTCTTTGGTTGTCCATTTACCCGGAGCGTATGCAAAGTTTTCTTTTTCGGAAGGAATCGATTTGAGAATGTCAAGCGTTGCATTCAAATCTTCTTTCAACGCCACTAACAAATCATTCGACGGAATAAGTCCGTAGTAGTAGTGGAAGTAGGTTGGAGCTTCGGAGTAGATTTCTTGGTTGGTCATGGGGTGCTGTTGTTATGCAACGAATGTTACGCAGTAACGAATGCCCTTTGGGCGAATGCTTTGCGAATGTCTTCGACGAGGGATGGTTTAGCTGTAATGGTATCTACATTTTGCAATTAGAATCTCATCGTCTTTCACCTGGTAAATGAGTCTGTGCTCATCATCAATTCTTCGAGACCAAAAACCGGAGTATTTAAATTTAAGAGGTTCTGGTTTTCCGATTCCGTCGAATGGATTTCTAGAAATGTCTTTAAGCAGTTCGTTTATTCTCTTCAGCTTAGCTTTGTCCGTTTTCTGCCAATACAAATAGTCCTCCCAAGATTCTTCGACAAAAATGAATTTCATTCTTCAAGAAGTTTTTTATTTAAGGTTTTTCCAGACTTTAATTTTGCAATAGCGGAATCCAATCTTTTTTCATTCTCCTTTGAAGAAAGCTCGTGTTGAGTGGCACATAACGAATTATACTCAGCCAAAGACATGATCACAACGCCGTTGTCTTTCCCTCGATTAATAATAAGCGTTTCGAAGTTTAGGGTGACTTTATCGAAATATCGTTTAATGTCTTTCCTAAAATCTGAGATGGATGTGGTAAGCATAGGGCTGTTTTTTTTGTACGTAATGTTGTACGAAATTAAGTACAGAATATTGTGATTGCAAATATTTTTATTCCGCTACGCAGATACATCCCTTCTGGACCAGTCCACTTCGTGGATACATCCCTTCGCGAACAGTCCACTTCGTGGATACATCCCTTCGGGACCAGTCCACTTCGTGGATACATCCCTTCGGGACTAGTCCGCTATGCGGATAAATCTTTTATAAAATTATAAAAGATGCAGATATCCCGCAGCAACCGTCAACAATACCAACAACGCTGAAAGGACAATGTACGTCCATTTTACAAGCGGAGTAAGGACAATGCGACCGGCGTTTTCGATGTGCTGATAAACAGACAACGATGAACGCAAGTAGTAGAAGGCACCAATGGCAGAGGTGATGATCATGACCACAACCAGTGCGAAATACTTCGCTTCAACCAATTGCGCAATTACGAAATACTTCGCAATGAATCCGCTGAACGGAGGAATACCAGCCATAGACAATAACGCTGCTGTGAATGCAAATGCTAACACGCTGTTTCTTCTGTACAATCCTTTCAACGGATTGCCTTCTAACGTTTGTGTTTCTTTAATTACTCCGAATGCAATCAATCCAGCGATGCTGTAAGTGAGCAAGTAGAACAACAAGCTCAACAACGATGCATTGCCAATGATGGTCGACAATAAAAATCCTGCGTGAGAAATACTTGAATACGCCAACATACGCTTCACGTCGGTTTGCCAAAGGGCTGCTGTATTCGACGCAATAAGCGTTACAGCCGCGATAACTCCGATAACATAACCGTTCGCTTCAACAAAGTAATGGAAGGGTCCTGTGAAGAGCTTAAACAACGCTACCATGGCTGCTGCTTTCACCAAGGTTGACATGAACGCTGTGATCCATGTTGGAGCGCCTTGATAAACGTCTGGAGTCCAAATGTGAAATGGTGCTGCTGAAATTTTGAAAAGGAATCCCACCAAGATCATGGTGATTCCAACATTCATAATGATGGAAGTTTCAGATCCGTCTTGAATGAAGTTTGAAATAACCGCTAAATCGAAACTTCCAGTTGCTCCGTAAACCAAGGTAATTCCGAACAACAAAATAGCAGAAGCAACAGATCCCAAGATGAAGTATTTGAATCCGCTTTCGTTGGAAGCCAAATCGTGTTTCTTACTTGCTGCCAAAACATAAACGGGAATACTTAAAATTTCAACGCCTAAAAATAACATAGCCATGTTGCCAAACGCTGCCAATAATCCGGCTCCGCAAAAACTGAAAACTACCAAGGCATACAAATCTGTTTTTCCTTCGTGCTGTTTGAAGTAAGAAGAGGAAAGAATGAACCAGAAGAACAACACTACTGCGAATACACCGAGTGCAAGGTTTGCTCCGTTCTCATACACCAACATGGTGTGATTGAATGGGGTTTCAATAGTGTTCCAATCGGCAACAACGAATCCTACCAAGGTGGCCAACGCTATTAAAATAAATGGAAGGACGTATTTCTTCAGGTTTAGAATGTCTAAAACCAATACACCAATTCCCAATAATGCGGTTAATAATAACTCTTTCATAAAATTATATTCCAGTAAGTTGAAGGCCTTTGTGAACTACGTCGAGTAACATACCCGGATAAATACCGATAGCAATTGTAATAATAACAAGAATGGTTAAGACCATTTTCTCTGAAGCAGTCATTTCAGCAAACGACAATTCAGCATTGTGTTTACCCAACATGGTGCTCTGAAAAGCACGAAGCATATATACTGCTCCGAATACTACCGTAAGTCCTGCTACCAAAGCCATAACAATGTTGTGACTTCCTACACTTTGTAACAACAAGAATTCACCTACGAATCCGCTGGTTACCGGCAAGGCAACAGAAGCCATTACAAGAACGAAGAACAAGAAGGCAAAGGCCGGATGCTTTTCACGAAGTCCACCCATCTTGTTGAAATGATCGTGTCCAACGCGCGATTCAATCATGTCAGCAATGAAGAACAATCCCAAGGCTATAACACCGTGAGAAACCATTTCAATTAATGCGCCTTCGTAAGCTGTGTTTCCGTTTGCTAAAATTCCCAATGCAATCATGCCCACGTGAGCAATAGAAGAATAGGCAATAAGCAATTTGAAACAGGTCTGATTCAACGCAACGAACGATGCGTAAACAATGCTAATCACACACAACCACATGGCCCAATCTGCATCTGCAACTCCTGCAGGCACCATAGGCATGGTTATACGAAGCAATCCGTAAGTTGCCATCTTCAACATAACTGCTGCAAGCAAAATAGTTCCTGCTGTTGGTGCGGCTTTGTATGTGTTTGGCTGCCATGTATGGAAAGGGAAGATTGGAATTTTTACTGCGAAGGCAATGAAGAATCCTGCGAATACCCATGTTTGCTCGTGTTGCGAAAGTTTGGATCCCGCTGCAATCATGTCTGAGATTAAGAAGCTGTCTGCAAACTGACGAACATACAACAACGAGAACAACATGAACAACGAAGCAAACAACGTGTAAACGAAGAACTTCAACACAACGGCATTTTTGTTTTCAGCCTTGCTCCATTGAAGGATGATGAAGTAAATCGGAACCAAGGCTGCTTCGTAGCAGATGTAGAACAAGAATGAATCGTTCGCTAAAAACGCTCCCATCATGGCAGATGACATGAAGAGAATTAATGAAAGGAATGTCGATGCATTGCGCATTTCGTGTTTGTTAGCCACATGAACAATGAACGGAAGCAAGCAGGCATTCAATAGAACCAACAAGATACTGGTTGCATTCAACGACAATGCGAAGTGGGCGCCAAGCGGAGCAATTACGCCACCATCGAATTCAAGCAATTCTGTTTTGCCGTATGATAGAGCCACTGCTGCGCCAATAGCTAGCGCTGCATTCAATAAAGAACCTACCCATGCTAACGTCTTCGATAAGTCAGATGATAGAAACATCATCAGTCCGAAGAATGCGGGTATACAAAGTAGTGCGAGGGTTAACATAGGTGCTTATGCTTTAAAAATCAAACTCAATAAAATAATCAATCCAATCATGAAGGTGAGCAAGTAGCCCGCAATGTGTCCGCCGTGCAATCTTCTTGCAAGCGATCCAACACCTTCAGCGGCAGTTCCAGCAGCGTTTACAATGCCGTCAATAATCTTCCATTCAACAACAGTAGAAAATGCGTGTCCAATTGCGTTCGCTGGTTTCTTGAAAATAGCCTCATACAATTCATCGAATCCGTATTTCTTGTGAAGCAATTTGTGGAAGGGTGAAGTGATTTCGTTGTCTTCCAAAACGTGTGTGGCTTTCGCGATATAGATGTTGTGTGCAACATAAATCATCACAACTGCAATACCCATGGTTGCTAATGCAAGAATAATTTCAACTGTAACGCTCATGTCTCCAACAGCAACTAGAACAGGTCCTTCAAGGAAGTGATCCAATGCGTGTGGGAAATGAATCGCGTGTCCCAATGCGTGTGGGAATCCGATGAATCCGCCCACAACAGACATTACTGCTAACACCCACAAAGGAAGTGTCATTGAAGCCGGAGACTCATGCAAGTGATGCTCTTGATCGTGTGTTCCTCTGAACTTACCGTGGAAAGTTAAATAGTACATGCGGAACATATAGAACGCTGTGCAAGCAGATGCAATCACCAACAAGATAAATACAGGCATGTTGTGCTCCATCGCGTGCGCCAAGATTTGGTCTTTCGAGAAGAAACCTGCGAATGGGAAAATACCTGCGATAGCAAGTGTTCCGATTAAGAAGGTCTTCTGTGTGGTTGGCATGTACTTCTTCAATCCACCCATTCTGCGAATGTCTTGTTCTCCGCCCATTCCGTGAATCACAGAACCAGAACCCAAGAACAACAAGGCTTTGAAGAATGCGTGTGTAATTACGTGGAATACTGCAATGCTATGCGCACCCATTCCCAACGCTACAAACATGAATCCCAATTGAGAAACGGTTGAGTAAGCCAATACTTTCTTAATGTCGTTTTGAGTTAGCGCAATCGTTGCTCCCATTAACGCCGTGATCAATCCTACGTACAACACCAAGTTCGAAGCGGTGTGACTCATTTCGAAAAGATCTCCGTTACGCGCTACCAAATAGATACCTGCAGTAACCATGGTCGCTGCGTGAATCAATGCTGAAACAGGAGTTGGACCTGCCATCGCATCGGGTAGCCACGTGTGAAGCGGGAACTGTGCACTCTTTCCCATTGCTCCAATGAATAAGAAGATGGCAATGGTAGTTAACAATGAAGGAGACAAAGAAGCAATTTTTCCGTGGTTGAATAATTCAACATAATTCAATGTTCCGGTGTTGCTGAAGATTAATATCATTGCGACAATTAATCCAAGGTCACCCACTCGATTCATGATGAAGGCTTTCTTCGCAGCTTCGTTGTTCGCGTGTTCTTTATACCAGAATCCAATAAGCATGAACGAGCAAACACCTACGCCTTCCCATCCAACGAACAACGTCACAAGACTGTCGCCAAGAACTAGAATCAGCATGAAGAAAACGAACAGGTTCAAGTACGCGAAGAAGCGATTGAATCCTTCGTCGTGGCTCATATACCCTGAAGAGTAAATGTGAATTAAGAAACCAACTCCAGTAATGAAAAGGAGGTAAGTGGAAGAAAGTGAATCTACCAAGAATGCCAAGTCAATGTGAAGGCTTCCTGCGTGAATCCATTCGAACACTTTTACAGTGACTGCTTGGTGTGAATGCAGTTGACTGTTGAAGACAATCAATGAAACAACGAACGAAGCGAAGATGGCTCCTGAACCAATAATGGTAGTGAGTTGCTTCGAAGTGTTTTTCCCGAAGAAGACTTGATAAAGAAATCCAACAAGTGGGAAAAGAGGTACGAGAGTAATTAATTTTTCCATGGTTTATCCCTTCAAGTTGTTTAACGCGTCAGTATCTGTCGTGTGCAAGTTGCGATAAAGCATCATCAGAATGGCCAATCCAACTGCAACTTCCGCAGCGGCAACAACCATAATGAAGAACACGAATACTTGTCCAGATGTATCTCCGTGCACTTTCGAAAAAGCAACAAGGGCAATGTTCACCGCGTTTAGCATAAGCTCAATGCACATAAACATAAGAATGGCATTTCTGCGCATAAGAACTCCGAAAACGCCAAGGGCGAAAAGGGCAGTGCTTAACCAGAGGTAATGCTGTATGGTAATGTTCGGAAGGATTTCCATAATTACGATTTTGAGGTTTCTTTTTTAGATAAATAAACGGCTCCTACCATAGCGGCAAGGAATAGTACAGACGCCAATTCGAAAGGAAGTAGGTAGTCTTTGTACAAGACCTTGCCGAGGTTCTGAACCAATCCGGCATCGCCAGCCATTGGGGCTTTTCCCATAACCATGGCCGACTTCGAAATAAGTGAAACCAAGATGAGCATAATGCTGCATGAAGAAACCACCGCGGCCACCTTCACCCAAGACTTCGTTTTCTCTTCTTGTTCTTCATTCAAGTTCAACATCATGATAACGTAAAGGAACAATACCATGATGGCTCCGGCGTATACGATGATGTGAACGGCTGCAAGGAATTGCGCATTCATTAAAAAGTAATGTCCTGCAATGCTGAAGAACGTTACGATTAAATAGAGAACGCTGTGTACTGGATTCTTGCTTAAGATCACAGCGAGTCCGCTGAAGATGGCCAAGAATGACAGAAAGTAAAAAGCAATTTCGGTTAAGCTCATTGTTTTAAACGGTCTTGAAAGGTTTGATTGTGCGCGTGTTTTTTGTCTTGTTTGAATGCAAGAACATTCGGAGTTTGGCGCTTGGTAACGTCTACACGTTCGTTCACGTCTTCCACCAATTTGCTTTTTCCGAATACTTCTTCACCACGGGTGAATGAACTAGGAACAATGCGATCGGTAAGGAAGATGGCTTCTTTCGGACAAGCTTCTTCGCAAAGTCCGCAGAAGATGCAACGCAGCATGTTGATCTCATAGATCTTCGCATACTTCTCTTCGCGATACAATTTTTCTTCTCCCTTTTCGCGCTCTGCTGCTTCCATGGTAATGGCTTCAGCCGGACAAGCAACAGCGCAAAGTCCGCATGCCGTGCAGCGTTCAGCGCCAGCTTCGTCGCGCTTCAACACGTGTTGTCCGCGATAAACAGGAGCAATCTCTCTGGTTTGTTCAGGATATTTAATGGTTGCCTTACGCTTGAACAAGTGGCTCAAGGTAATTGACATTCCTTTGAAGATAGCAGGCAAGTACAAGCTCTCCATTAAGGTTAGTTCCTTCTTGGCAACAACTTTTGAACGATTCGTTAAACTCATGGTGTTGTTGATTTACAGTTTGCCAGTGAAGTACATCACAAGGCCAGTAATGAAAATGTTGAAAATAGCGAGAGGCAATAATACCTTCCATCCGAGGTTCATCAATTGGTCATAACGGAAACGTGGAAGTGTCCAACGAACCCACATGAAGATAAAGATGAAGATTAAGATTTTGCCCAAGAACACTGCCGTTTGAACAGCAGAAAGTAGATTTCCTTCTAACCCTAATTCATGTTGAAATGGGAAGTTGTATCCGCCGAAATACAACGAGGCCATCACTGCTGAAGAGATGAACATGTTTATGTATTCAGCGAAAAGGAAGAAGCCCAATTTCATAGAGCTGTACTCGGTGTGGAAACCACCCACCAATTCCGATTCACTTTCTGGTAAGTCGAAAGGAGCACGGTTGGTTTCTGCGAAAGCGCAGATGATGAAGATTAAAAATCCAAGTGGTTGGTAAACGATGTAGGCGTAGTCTGCATCTTGTTGTGCAACAATTTCACCCAAGTTCAATGTTCCGGTTAACATTACCAAGGCAATAAGGGAAAGTCCCATAGCCACCTCGTAAGAGATCATTTGTGAAGAGGCGCGAAGTGCACCAAGTAGTGCGAACTTGTTGTTCGAGCTCCATCCGCCAATCATGATTCCGTATACACCAATAGAGATAACACCAAGCAAATACAGAAGACCGATGTTAATGTCGGCGATTTGCATGGGGAAGTATGTTCCGTCAATGGTGAATCCAGCACCCCAAGGAATAACCGCTCCGGTCATACATGCGGTCAGCATGAAGAATGATGGGCCTAAAATGAACAACCATTTATTCGAATGGGTTGGAATCATTTCTTCTTTGAAAAGCATTTTCAATCCGTCTGCAATCGGTTGCAACAATCCGAAAGGACCTGCGCGGTTAGGACCTACGCGGTCTTGCAGCCACGATGCCAATTTACGCTCTCCCCATGTCATGTAGGCTGCTGCGCCAAGCGTTACAGCGAACACAATCACACAAAGAATAATTTTATAGATAATGATCTGATCCATGGCTCTTATTTTTCTTCGTTGTTAGGATTAAGTGCTCCTGTTCCAAGATCTACTTTTTCTCCGTGCGGCAAGGCTGCACGTTGACGGTCGATAGACGCTTTTAACAAGCGAAGGTTTTCGTAGTGGTTTGCGCTGATAACAGAATGGCGATCAACTTTCGTTGGCCCTTCAACGACCCAGTCGCTTGTTTTCTTGTGTTCGAAGCGACAGCTGTTACAAATCCATTCTTCAACTTCTCCGTAGGTATCTTTGCGAGCGGTAACGCGAGCAACATCGTCACCCTTGTACCACAAGCGAACTTTACCTGAACACGTTGGACAATCGCGGTGCGCATCTACCGGCTTGGTATACCACACACGGCTTTTGAAGCGGAAGGTCTTGTCGGTTAAAGCTCCAACCGGACAAACATCGATAACGTTTCCAGAGAAATCGTTATCGATTGCTTTTTCAATGTACGTTGAAATTTCAGCGGCATCTCCACGGTTGATGACACCGTGAACACGTCCGTCTGTAATTTGATCGGCCGTCTTCACACAACGGAAGCACATAATGCAACGTGTCATGTGTAACTGAACCTTATCTCCGATATCAATCTTTTCGAATTCTCTTCTTGGGAATTCGTAACGCGTCTCTGCTTTTCCGTGCTCGTAGGCCAAGTCTTGCAAATGACACTCACCGGCTTGGTCACAAACCGGACAGTCGAGTGGGTGGTTCAACAATAAAAGTTCAACTACACCTGCTCTTGCTTCCAAGATTTCAGGAGAAGTAATGTTTTGAACTTCCATTCCATCCATAACTGTTGTTCTGCAAGAAGCAACAGGCTTTGGCATTGGGCGAGGATCTTTTTCTGATCCTTTCGAAACTTTCACCAAACACGTGCGGCAATAACCACCGCTGGTTTTTAATTTCGAATAATAGCACATTGCTGGTGGAACAATGTCCCCACCAATCATGCGTGCAGCTTGAAGAATGGTTGTGCCATCTGGCACTTCAATCTCAATTCCGTCTATGGTAACTTTAGCCATAATAGTAGTTCTTCAATTAGTTAATGGGAGCAGTAAGGTTGTTCAGTCTGTAATAGTGCTTCACGTCGTTTACGTGCTCGCCGTTGCGGATGAAGTCTTCAAATTCTTTTCTGAAGTGACGAATGGCAGCAGCCACAGGCCAAGATGCCGCTTCACCCAATGGACAAATGGTTTTTCCTTCAATCTTCGATTGAATGTCCCACAACAAATCAACATCTTCCAATGTGCCATGTCCGTGTAAGATTTTATGAAGGATCTTCTCCATCCAACCTGTTCCTTCACGACAAGGGCTGCATTGTCCGCAGCTTTCGTGGTGATAGAAGCGAGCGAAGGTGTATAGATTTTTTACAATGCTGGTGTCTTCGTCCATAACAATGAATCCGCCTGAACCCAACATGGTTCCAGTTGCAAATCCGCCATCGCCAAGACTTTCGTAAGACATTAAGCGCGGCTCTCCTGCAGCGGTGTTCAAGATTAATTCGGTTGGAAGGATTGGAACAGATGATCCACCTGCAACAACGGCTTTCAATTTTTTTCCGTTGCGAATTCCACCGCAGTACTCATCTGAATAGATGAACTCTTCAACTGGAACTCCCAATTCAATTTCGTAAACACCTGGCTTATTGATGTGTCCAGATGCAGAAATCAATTTCGTTCCCTTGCTGTTTCCAACACCAATAGCAGCATACGCTGCTCCGCCTTCATTCACAATAGGAACAACTGCAGCAATGGTTTCAACGTTGTTCACAACGGTAGGGCAACCGTACAAACCAGCAATCGCCGGGAATGGTGGCTTGATGCGAGGATTTCCTCTTTTTCCTTCTAACGATTCAAGCAACGCAGTTTCTTCACCGCAGATGTATGCACCTGCACCCACTTGCACGTGTAGATCTACATCTACGCCTGAATTCAAAATATTCTTTCCAAGAAGTCCAGCAGCGTAGGCTTCTTCAATGGCTTGTTCTAAAATACGAGCAACATAAAAATACTCTCCACGAATGTAGATGTATGATGTTTTTGCACCGAGCGCGTAGCTCGATAAAATCATTCCTTCAATCAATAAGTGAGGAATGCGAGCCATGAGGTAACGGTCTTTGAACGTTCCTGGCTCAGACTCATCGGCATTGCAGACAACATAACGTGGAACGCCTTCGGGCTTCGCAAGGAAACTCCATTTCATTCCCGTTGGGAAACCTGCGCCACCACGTCCGCGCAATCCTGAAGCTTTTACTTCTTCAACAATTTGATCGGGTGTCATAGACTTCAATGCTTTCTCAAGAGAAGCATATCCGCCGTGTTTGCGATAGGTATCGAGGAAACGAATTCCTTCGATATGGTCGTTCGCTAAAAGTAATTTCTTTCCCATGGCTTAGTCTATGTTAACGGGATTATCGGTAGTGTAAACGCGCGCTTTTCCTTCAGCACGAAGCGCATCCACAAGCTTATCGGTTTTCTCTAACGTTAGATTTTCGTAATAATCACCACCGCACTGAAGCATAGGTGCCGTTCCGCATGAACCCAAACATTCCACTGTTTTCAGTGTGAACATTCCGTCTGCAGTGGTTTGTCCTTCTTTGATGCCTAGTTTTTTCTCCAAGTGACGAACGATGTCTTCCGCGCCGTTCAACCAACAGCTGCTGGTGCGACAAACTTCCAACGTACATTTTCCAACAGGTTTCAAATTGAACATGGAGTAGAAGGAAGCCACTTCATACACTTCAATCGGTTGAATGGAAAGGAACTCAGCAACGCAATCCATTGCAGGAACACTCAACCATCCGTCGAACTCGGCTTGTGCCAAGTGAAGCAATGGAATCAATGCCGACTTGTGTCGACCTTCAGGATAACGCGCAACAATCTTCTTCGCGATTGCTGCTGTTTCGTCACTGAATTTTAAAATTGTTTTTTCTGACATATCGTCCAAAATTTATGCGTCTAATTCTCCGGCAATAACGTTCATGCTAGACATGGTAAGAATAGCATCGCTTAACATTCCACCTGTGATCATTTCAGGATAGGCTTGGTAATAGATAAAGCAAGGTCTTCTGAAGTGCAGGCGATACGGTGTTCTTCCGCCGTCGCTTACTAAATAGAATCCAAGTTCTCCGTTTCCACCTTCAACCGCGTGGTACACTTCACCAACTGGAATATCGGTTTCACCCATTACTATTTTGAAGTGATAGATTAACGCTTCCATGCTGCTGTACACCAACTCTTTCGCGGGTAAGAAGAATTCAGGAACATCTGCATGCACTGGTCCTGAAGGAAGTTTATCTATGGCTTGTTGAATAATGCTTAAGCTTTCCCACATCTCTGCCATACGCACAGCGTAGCGATCGTAGGTGTCTCCGCTTGTTCCAACAGGAACAGAGAATTCGAAGTCTTCGTAAGAGCTGTAAGGTGCCGCAACGCGAACGTCATAGTCAACTCCAGCAGCACGAAGGTTCGCACCTGTGAATCCATATGCCAATGCTTTTTCAGCAGTGATAGGTCCGCAGTTCACCGTTCTGTCTACGAAGATTCTGTTACGTGTTACAAGCGCATCGAACTCTTTCAATGCTTTTGGAAATTCTTTCAAGAAAGCAGTTAATTTCTTCCATGCCTTCTCGGTGAATTCTTTGTCCATACCACCAATACGTCCGATGTTCGTGGTTAAACGCGCACCGCACACTTCTTCGAAAATTTCATAGATCTTTTCTCTCCACTGGAAGAGGTAAAGGAACCCGGTCATTGCACCCGAGTCAACCGCGATAACGGTGTCGCACACAATGTGATCGGCAATACGAGAAAGCTCCATGATGATCACGCGCAAGTATTCCGCGCGCTTTGGAACTTCGCAGTTGATTAATTTCTCAACCGTCATGTGCCATCCCATGTTGTTGATTGGGGAAGAGCAATAGTTCAGACGGTCGGTGATTGGAGTGATTTGAGCATACGGACGGTGTTCCGCCAATTTCTCAAAAGCTCTGTGAATGTATCCAACGGTTGGCACAGCCTTCACAATAATTTCTCCGTCCATGGTTAAGACGTTCTGAAAGATACCGTGTGTTGCAGGGTGTGTAGGACCTAGGTTCAGGATTGAATAATCCTTTTCCGGATCGTTTGGGTTAATGATTGGAGTGGTGCTCATGGTTTATCGCCCAAAGTATTTATCTTGTTTATCGTCACGTCCAGCATCTTCCAATGGGTATTCTTTACGCATTGGGAAGTAGTTCATTTCATCCATGTTCAGGATTCTGCGAAGGTCTGGGTGACCTTGGAATTGCACACCGAAGAAATCGAATTCTTGACGCTCCATCCAGTTCGCTGAAGGCCAAAGAGAAACAAGCGATGCAATTTTCAAATCAGATTTCGGGAAGAAGGTCTTCACACGAATGCGTGTGTTCGCTTGCATATTGTGCAAGTGATAAACCATTCCGAATTCTTTGTCGCCTTGCTCTGGAAAGTGCATAGCGCAAAGGGTAGTCAAAAAACCGAATGATAGTTCGGTTGACTCTTTGAAGTGTTTCATCACTTCAAGAATGTTTTCTTTTTTTACTTCGAAGCAAGGGAAGTCACGATCTACGTAACTCGTAACAATGCTTGAAGCAATGTTTTCAGAATTCGATAAAACGAAATCGTGAAGTTCTTGAGTGGTCATAGCTGCCATTATTCAATTCCGTATTGTGCCAAGCGGGCTTTGTATTCTTCTGAAGTTCTGCGGCTGCGACCTTCGTTCTTCGCCAACTCTTGAATTTTCAAGATGCCGTCTAAAACTTGCTCTGGTCTTGGCGGACAGCCAGGAATGTAAACGTCAACAGGAATAATTCTGTCGATACCTTGAAGCACGCTGTACGTGTCGAAGATTCCACCTGAAGAAGCGCAAGCACCCATGGAAAGCACCCATTTTGGTTCAGCCATTTGCTCGTACACTTGACGTAGAACAGGTCCCATCTTTTTTGAGATGGTTCCCATAACCATTAACAAGTCGGCTTGTCGTGGCGAGAAGCTCAAACGCTCAGAACCGAAGCGTGCTAAGTCGTAGTGAGAAGCCATGGTTGCCATGAATTCAATTCCGCAACAAGAAGTTGCGAATGGCAATGGCCAAAGCGAATTAGCGCGAGCCAATCCAACTGCTTTGTCTAACGATGTGGCGAAAAATCCTGCGCCTTCGTAGCCGTCTGGCTTGTGGCTTGGATCAATGTTTACACTCATGTCTTTCGTTTTAAAAGTTTTTTATTTCTCCCAGTTTAATGCGCCTTTCTTTATGATGTAGATCAGACCTACAATCATCAGTCCCATAAAGGCAAACATTTCCCACAATCCGAACACTCCAAGTTCCTTAAAGTTCACCGCCCATGGATACATGAAGATGACCTCAACGTCGAAGAGAACGAAGAGAATAGCGACCAAGAAATATTTGATGGAAAAAGGCGTGCGCGCGTTACCAACGGATTCAATTCCGCATTCGAACGCTTCGTTTTTAATTTTCGTGTTTCTCTTCGGACCTAGAAGGTGAGTCAGCAACATGGTGGTGACAACAAATCCAGCGGCAACAAGTGCCATGAAAACGATGGGCAAGTACTCCCAAAGGTGTGATGTTTTTTCCATTTCTTACAGGAGCCCATTTTAGGGCGTCGCAAAGTTAGAAGGAACAACGGATTAACATAGTTTTTAGATGTGTTTTTTCACACGAAAATTCAAAGTTTCAAACAAAAAGAAAGGAGGCAAGCCTCCTTTCAATAAGTATTTAAAATCGTTCTAAGTAATTACAGTCCCAAGAGTACTTCTTCAGCTGTTTTTCCACCGAACAACATGCGCTCTGGATTCTCTAACATCTCTTTCACTTTCACCAAGAATCCAACGCTTTCTCTTCCATCGATAATACGGTGATCGTAGCTTAATGCAATGTACATCACTGGACGAATAACCACTTGTCCGTTTTCAGCAACAGGACGCTCAACAATGTTGTGCATGCCGAGAATAGCGCTTTGCGGAGGGTTAATGATTGGGGTTGAAAGCATAGATCCGAAGACTCCACCGTTCGTAATGGTGAAGGTTCCACCTTGCATATCGTCGACCGTGATTTTTCCTTCACGCGCTTTTTTCGCAAGACCACCAATGCTCTTTTCAATGTCTGCCAACGAAAGCATTTCTGCATTTCGAACAATTGGAACCATTAATCCTTTCGGAGTTGAAACCGCAATTCCCACATCGCAGAAATCGTTGTAAACGATGTCCGTTCCGTCAATACGAGCGTTCACCGCAGGGAACTGCTGAAGCGCTTCGCAAACGGCTTTGGTGAATAAGCTCATGAAACCTAGACCCACTCCGTGTTTCTCTTTGAATACGTCTTTGTATTTCGCGCGAAGATCCATAGACGGCTTCATGTTCACCTCGTTGAAGGTGGTTAACATGGCAGTGTTGTTCTTCACAGAAACCAAACGCTCGGCAACTTTCTTGCGAAGCATGGTCATCTTCTCGCGACGCTCTGTTCTTTCTCCTGTTCTTACAGGGACAGCGCTTTTGTCGAATCCGGCTGCCATTGCAGCGGTTACATCGCTCTTTAAAATTCTTCCACCGGGACCTGTTCCGCTTACTTGCGCAGCAGAAACATTGTTCTCTGCCATCATCTTCGCAGCGGCAGGTGCAGCGTGTCCGGCTGCATAACTCGGTGCTGGTCCAGGAGATGGTGCCGCAGCTAGCGCAGGGGCTGGTGTAGCTACTGGAGCCGCTTCCGCTTTCGGAGCCGCAGCTGGTGCAGGCGCACCGCCTTGCTTCGAGGTGTCAATGGTTGCTGCTGTTGCTCCAACCGCTACAGTATCGCCCGCTTCAGCAAGAATGGTAATTTCACCAGACGCTTCAGCCGTCATCTCCAAGGTAGCTTTGTCGGAATCAATTTCCGCAATCACTTGTCCGTTTTGAACGAAGTCTCCAGACTTTACAACCCAGTTGGCAATCTGAACTTCGCTAATACTCTCACCTGGAGAGGGAACTTTAATTTCAATTACTGACATACTTCTATTTTTTAGGCTTTAGAAACCTTATCAAACAAGGTGGTTATCATTTTATTCATTCGCATCTCATGCACACGTGGCGAACCCGTTGCAGGAGAAGCTGATGCTGGCAAACTTACAACGTCTAAGTTTAAGTCGCGCAATGATCGCATCATGTAACTCCAAGCACCCATGTTTTCGGGCTCTTCCTGACACCATACCAATTGCGCTTTCTTTCCGTATTTCGAAAGTAATTCGCGAATTTGCTTTTCAGGAAGTGGGTACAACTGCTCAATACGCACCAATGAAATCTCGTCGGTTAAGCCTCGCTTCTCTTTTTCTTCCAACAATTCGTAATACACTTTTCCAGAACACATAGCCACCACTTTGGTTTGCTTACGTGCTTTAATGTTATCGTCGATGATCTCGCGGAATCCGCCTTTCGCCAAATCTTCAATTTTCGAAACGGCTTTCGGATAGCGCAACAATTTCTTCGGAGTGAAGACAATCAACGGCTTGCGGTATTCTGTTTTTACTTGTCTGCGTAGCAAGTGGAACATGTTCGCTGGAACGGTGCAGTTCGCCACTTGAATGTTCAACTCGGCAGCCAATTGCAAGAAACGCTCCATACGGCCCGAACTGTGCTCAGAGCCTTGTCCTTCAAATCCGTGAGGAAGCAAAACGGTAATTCCATTCATGGTGCGCCACTTGTCTTCAGCAGCAGCAATGAATTGGTCGAACATAATCTGTGCTCCGTTATTGAAGTCACCGAACTGCGCTTCCCAAATGGTTAATCCTTGCGGAGTTCCGAAGGCATAACCGTAATCGAATCCAAGCACACCGTATTCGCTCAACAAACTGTTGTAGATCGAAAGCTTCGCTTGCTTCGGACTTAATTCATTCAATGGAATAATCTCTTTCTCTTCGTCTTCGTCTGTTTTTACAACAGCGTGTCTGTGCGAGAATGTTCCGCGCTCAACGTCTTGTCCAGAGATGCGCACCGGATGTCCTTCTTCCAACAACGTCGCATACGCCAACAACTCTCCCAATGCCCAGTCTAGCGCATTGTTGTCGAGCATAGCTCTGCGGTCTTCAAATACTTTTTCAATCTTACGGAAGAATTTTTCGCCTTGTGGAAGGGTCGAAATCTTCATTCCCAATTCTAACAATTTCTTTTTCGCTACTGCTGTTTCAATGCTTTGCTCGAAATCTTTTTCAGAAGCTACTCGAATGTCTTTCCAAGTCTCTTCCAAGAAGTGCTTCACATAGGCTTGCTTCACACCGCGTGACTTGTCGTATTGCTCATCCAAATGCGCTTCGAAGGTGGTCTTCGCGGCGTTTACTTCGTCTTGTGTAAGGACGCCTTCAGCCATTAATTTGTTTGCGTACAAATCGCGCAAGCTTAAATGAGAAGCAATGGCTTTGTACAAACTCGGCTGAGTGAACTTCGGCTCATCGCCTTCGTTGTGTCCGTATTTGCGGTATCCCAAAAGGTCAACAAATACATCCATGTTGAAAGCCATGCGGTAATCGAAGGCAATCTTCATGGTTTGTATAACCGCTTCAACATCGTCTGCGTTCACGTGGAAGACAGGGCACAACGTTGTTTTCGCAACGTCGGTGCAATAGGTTGAAGATCTTCCGTCTAAGTAATTCGTAGTGAAACCAACTTGGTTGTTGGTTACAATATGAACAGTACCACCAGCGCGGTATCCGTCTAATTGCGCCATTTGAACCACCTCGTAAACGATACCTTGTCCAGCGATTGCGGCGTCTCCGTGAATCAACACAGGAACAATTTTATTTTCGGAATGAAGGTAGTGGTCAATTTTCGCACGTGTCAAACCTTCTACTACCGGATTCACCGCTTCCAAGTGAGAAGGGTTAGGGCAGAGGGTTAAGTGAACGTTGTTTCCGTTTGCAGTCACTCGGTCAATCGAATAACCGAAGTGATACTTTACGTCTCCGTCGAAAACGCCATCGTCGTCGAAGGCTACTCCATCGAATTCAGCAAATATTTCTTCTTGTGGTTTCCCCATGATGTTCGTCAAAACATTCAAGCGACCGCGGTGAGCCATTCCGATTACAAATTCTGAAACGCCTTTATCAGCGCCATCTCTAACCATGTAGTCCATAGCAGGAACCACAGCTTCACATCCTTCAACACTAAATCTTTTTTGTCCTACGAACTTTCTTTGAATGTATTGTTCGAAGGTGGTTGCCTTGTTCACCATGTCGAAGATTTGTTTCTTCTCTTCGGTGGTGAATGGGGTCTTCTTAACCGCTTCCAAGCGCGAACGCAACCATTGAATTTTTTCAGGGTCGCGGATGTACATGTACTCGGCACCAATGCTTTCGCAGTAGCATGACTGCAAATGCGCGATGATGTCTTTTAATTTGGCATCGCCCAATCCAACTTCAACACCAGCATGAAAAGTAGATTCGAGATCTGCTTTGGTAAGTCCGAAGTTTTCGATGCTTAAGTCTGGAGAATACTTTCTTCGCTCACGAACCGGATTGGTATGGGTGAAAAGGTGACCGCGTTGGCGGTAGGCGTTAATCAAGTTGATTACCTTGAATTCCTTGTGCATACCGTCGTCGCCGATAGATGCAGTGTCTCTTGAGAGCACAGGAAAAGAGGAGTGTTGAAATTCAAATCCTTCAAAAAAACGTCTCCAAGAAATATCTAGAGAAGAGGGATCTTGCTGGTATTGGTTATACAGCGCTTCAATCGTGTTCACGTCGGCATTGCCGAGATAAGAATTATCGTCCATCGCTTTCGTTTGAAAATACGGCTTCAAAGATAGGTATTTCTTACAAAAACGACCTTTCTATTTCAGTAAGATATGAACTGAAATAAACAAGGGCTAAAGGCTATTCAAAGCCTTGATAATGTTGGCTTCTACGCGACTTTCAACCTCTGAATAATCTTGCTTTATGAACGATTCGCCAGTTACCTTTTCGAAAAGTTCAATGTAGCGATTGCTGATTTCTTCGAGCCAAGCGTCTGACATTTCAGGGACTTGCTGTCCCTCTTTGCCCATAAAGCCTTCGCTGATCAACCATTCGCGAACGAACTCTTTGGAAAGTTGACGTTGCTTTTCGCCAGCGGCCTGACGTTCGGCATAGCCTTCCGCATAAAAATAGCGAGAAGAATCGGGGGTGTGAATTTCGTCCATGAGCACCACTTCGCCGTTGTGCTTTCCGAATTCATACTTCGTGTCAACGAGGATAAGTCCTCGTTTCAATGCTAATTCAGTCCCTCGCTCGTAAAGGGCATAGGTGTATTTTTCTAAGATGGCGTAATCTTCAGCAGAAACGATTCCTTGTGCAATAATTTCTTCGCGACTAATGTCTTGGTCGTGTCCTTCAGAAGCCTTGGTGGTAGGGGTAATAATGGGGGAAGGAAGTTTGTCGTGTTCCTTCAATCCTTCAGGAAGTGCAACACCACATAGCGTGCGAAGCCCACTGCTGTAGGTTCTCCAAGCGTGTCCCGTTAAATAACCGCGAACAACCATCTCCACTGCGAAAGGTTCGCAACGGGTTCCCACGGTAACGTTTGGATCGGGAGAAGAGATTTTCCAGTTCGGAACAACATCGGCTGTTTCATTCAACATGCGTTCTGCAATCTGATTCAGCACCTGTCCTTTGAAGGGAATAGCGCGTGGTAAAACCACGTCGAAGGCAGAGATACGGTCTGAAGCGACCATTACCAATACGTCTTCACCAATGCTGTATACATCGCGAACCTTGCCTTTGTAAAAGTTGGTTTGGTTCGGTAAGTTGAAATGTGTTCCGGCTAATGCTTTCATTATCTTCTCATTCCTTTCATTTGATTCGCTTGCTTCATCATGGCAGCCATTTGGCTCTTGTTGGTGAACATCTTCATCATCTGACGCGTCTGATCGAACTGCTTCATGAGTTTGTTCACTTCTTCAAGCGGACGTCCGCATCCTTTGGCAATACGCGCTTTGCGCGAAGGATTGATGATACTTGGATTCGAACGTTCAGCGGGAGTCATACTGTGAATAATGGCTTCAACATATTTAAATGCATCGTCGTTCACATCCACGTTTTTCAATTGTCCCATTCCAGGAAGCATTCCCATAAGGTCTTTCATGCTTCCCATTTTCTTGATCTGTCCGATTTGCTCCAAGAAATCGTTGAAGTCGAATTGGTCTTTCTTAATGCGCTTTTCAAGACGCTTCGCTTGTTCTTCGTCGAATTGCTCTTGAGCCTTTTCAACCAAGGAAACCACGTCGCCCATTCCAAGAATACGGCTAGCCATACGCTCGGGATAGAATACGTCGAGCGCATCCATCTTCTCTCCGGTACCAACAAACTTAATCGGTTTGTTTACTTCGCTCTTGATGCTTAACGCAGCTCCACCGCGGGTATCACCGTCTAACTTCGTAAGAACAACCCCGTCGAAATTCAATCTGTCATGAAACGCTTTTGCAGTATTCACGGCATCTTGACCGGTCATGGCATCTACCACGAACAAGGTCTCTGTCGGTTGAAGGGCTTCCTTCACCGCAGCAATTTCAGTCATCATTTGCTCGTCAACGGCAAGACGTCCGGCGGTATCGACAATGATCACGTTGTGTCCGTTTTGCTTCGCGAAGGCCAATGCATTTTTCGCGATGGAAACAGCGTCTTTATTTTCGGGTTCGCTGTAAACTTTTACGCCAATGCTGTCTCCCACGACATGCAATTGGTTAATCGCAGCTGGACGGTAAATATCGCAAGCCACCAAAAGTGGATTCTTTCCTTTCTTCGTTTTTAAGTAATTCGCAAGCTTTCCAGAGAATGTTGTTTTACCCGAACCTTGCAAACCGCTCATTAAGATAATACCCGGATTCCCTTGGAAGTTCAATTCGCTGTGTTCACCACCCATCAAGTCTTTCAACTCGTCTTGGGTAATCTTCACCAATAATTGTCCAGGGCTAATGGCTGTCAGAACCTTTTGTCCAAGTGCCTTTTCCTTCACACGATCGGCGAATTCTTTTGCGGTCTTGTAACTAACGTCAGAGTCTAATAAAGCACGACGCACTTCCTTCAATGTTTCAGATACATTGACTTCAGTAATCTGGCCATGTCCTTTCAGGACTTTCAGCGCTCTTTCTAACTTATCGGATAAATTTTCAAACATGGTATTCTTCGAATGAGGTTGCAAAGTTAATCTTAAAGTTCGGACGCACTTATATTTGTGGAAATATGTTGAAATGAAAAAGATACTTTTCCTTTTGTTCGCAGTGGTAAATGTTTTGGGGTTGAATGCGCAAGTGCGATACAGAGTCACAACCGTTGAGCAGCGAATTCAAACCACAGATTACTGGGTTTCTGTTCAGAAGATGAATTCGTTCATTACTTCCAACAACATTATGGTTTCTCGTCAGAATGAATCTCCACTGAGGTATACCGTGAATTTCAGCATTGAGCCGAAACTTTATGCAGTTTACAAAGAGGTTGTGAAGGACATGGGCTTGTTCACTGAAAATAATTTGAATACAACCGACAACACCGCGCGTGTGGAAGAGTTGAAAGGAAACATCAAATATTATCAAGATCAAATTCAGCTTCAAAATTCACTGATGGAAAAGATGGATCCACAGTCTGATCAATACAAGAACATGTGGAGAGAGTTGAAGAATTGGGAAACAAGCATTCGCAGCTCACAAACAGATTTGAACAATCTAACCACTGCGGAGTATTACTACGTCGTTGACTTGGAGATTGAAGACGAAACCTATACCCCTCAGACAAGTTCCGTTCAATGGATAAACATGCCAGGGGTGGAGTATTCTTATTTTCAAATTGAAGAACCTTACGATACACTGAGTAGTCCATACTATCAAGGTGTCTTTTTGAAGTATGTATTCACAAAAGGCAAGTCATTCGCGACGTTGGGTGCATACAAAACAACAGATAAATTAGATGCGGACACGATGCACTATTCAGAGATGTTCATCTTCGGATTCGGTCAAGATTTTTATTCTCGTCATTTAGGAAGAGGCTCGAAGAAATTCTTCAATCTCTATAGCGGATATACGATAGGAGGAATGCTGGCATCGAACGACAAACGTAAGGAGACATTTGGTTACTTGGCTCCTGCTGTTGGACTTGAAATCTTCAAGAACAAATACGTTTTAATTGATTCGAAGATGAATTACATGATTCCCTTCAAGAACACCCGCAACATGCGTGGGCTTGCATTCAATGTGTCGTTCAATTTCGTATTCTAAGAGGACAGTCCGAGACATTATTGCTTCGCAAATTCTTCCCTTTTCTTAACTTCTCTTACCCTATTTGATTATCTAAAAAGCACAATGTGCCCATGGAATTCATGCGGCAATTCAATCAAATCCTTCATTCGGATTTGATAATTGTATACGCCGTTCGCTGCGAAATATTCACCACCCAAGACATTGCCTGTCCATGCTTCTTTTGGGTTGTTTGTTTGAAAAATCATTTGTCCCCAACGGTCGTAAATTTCCAATTCATAACTTGTAGTCCCCGTAGATTCAGGAATCCAAACGTCGTTAATGCCATCGCCATTGGGCGAGAAGCTGTTCGGTGCGTAGAATAAAAATCCGCTTACGATGACTTCTCCTGTGGCTTGGTCAATACATCCGTATTCATTCGTTACCGTTTGTGTAATGGTTTGAATTCCGGCTTCGGTCCACTCGTAAGGGAAATTGCAATCGCTGCTAGTTCCGCCATCAGACATGGAATACACACAGTCAATTCCTCCAGTTGAAAGGTCGGCTACGGTGGTATTGGAATTCAAAATATCTACCGTTTGAGGCGTAATAGAGAAGCCTGCATTCGGAAGTGGGTAAACAGTAATAGCGTTGTTCAAACTTTGGTAGAGCGTGTCTATGCAACCGTCGACGGTATAAACCATTAACGACACATTGTAAGTCCCTGGAGTGTTGTATATATGCAAATTTTCAGCTTGAAAACTTCCGGTGCCATCGCCAAAATCCCATTCGTAAAAAAGCTGTGTGTTACCTTGGGCAATTGCGTTGAACGTCCCGAAAACAGGGGGACACCCTGCTGCAGGAAAGATAGACGGGTCAAGCGTTGGATCTATCGGCACCCAAACATCATCGATGTAAGATTCGGTGCAACCGTTATCGGTAATGGTGAGCGTCACAGTATAGGTTCCTTCTTGCGAATAGGAAATATTTTGCGGGTTGGCCAATGTTGAGTTTGGAATTTCTGGACTTCCGAAATTCCACAAGTATGTTGCGAAATTCGTGTTTGCGCCAACTGCCTGAAAGTCGAAACTGTTGGTGGAAAGGCATTGGGTGTTTTGCGCCGGGAACGAGGGAATGAGATTTCCTTGAATCTCTATGGAATTTGTAGTGGTGTCGGGGCAGTTAAACTCGGAATAAGCGACGAGTTGAATGGTATAACTTCCTGTATCTGGAAAAGAAAATTGTGGTTCGAAATCATCTGAATAATCGCCATTAAATACCGTATTGAACTCCCACCAATATTCTGTTGCGTTTTGCGAGTCGTTCAAAAAAGTATAGGACAGTCCATCACAAAATGTGGTTTGATTTGGGATGATGGCCACGGGGTCAGGCGGATTCACAATTGTAATTGTGGTGTCTGCTGAACAACCGTTACTTGCAGTTGCTGTAAGGGTTACTGTGTGAATTGCTTCGCTTGAATCGAAAATAATTCCTTGCGGATGAACCACGTTGGAACTTGAAGGAACTGAATTACTTCCGAAATCCCACTGTAATGTTCCATTGTTAGCCACAAAGGTTGCGGATCCCAAGAAATTGTACGTGTCGAGATTGTTGACACAAGCATATTCTTCAATGGTTATTATGGGGTCAATATCAGGAAAGACCGTGTACTGAGCTGTTGCAGTGTCAGAACATGACCAACCAGGATTAGCGACAAGGGTAATAGTGTATGTGCCTGGTTCAGGATAGGTGAATGTCGGATTTTCCTCTGTACTCACATCGGTATTGTCGAAAGGCACCCCGAAGTCCCAGGACCAAAACGATGAGTTTACACTTTCATTCGTTAGGCTAATTTCAAGTCCATTGCAAACGGAAGTTTGTTCGGGAACGCTTGCTATAATTGATTGGTCACAAAGTGTTACGTTGAATTGAAAAGTTCTTCTTGTTGTGGAAATGTAAACACCGTTTCGGTATTCTTCTGCGCAAACTGTAATCGTGTATTGTCCCACTTGTGTCGCCGTTCCGCTTATGAGCCCGGTAGTCGGATTTATTCCCATCACTGGATTGCTCGTGATGGGGTAGGTCGGTGAGAAGCCAGGTCCGTAGGTTAGGTTTGGATAAGGTGGGTCGTTCGGGGGGGTGGGCATTGGATCGAACTGATCTGCGAAAAGGTAGGGTGCACAAAACGAATAAACAATCACGTCTCCATCTGGATCAATGGCAGAATGATCAAATGTGAATGATGCATCCTTGCATAAGGCAGGAGGTGGGAAGTTTGTGAATCGTGGACTAGAATTGTAACCGACAGCGAGTTCGCTTGTTCCAGGCACGTGTGCGACATAAGAAACTCCCTGAGATTGTGGAGAAGTCAAATTATCAATACTCGGTTGAAAACAGCAACGTTGATGAACAATGTTATATCCACCCGGGGTAGGAGGTAAATTCACACTGCCAGTATAAATGGCCTGCTCGACGCAGATATCAGGAGGAAGCACGAAGCAAGGGTTGTTCAAGGTCACCGGTATGTTGGTGACGTTCGTGCTTATGAGGTTAATCGAAAGTTCATCGAACAAAATGTTATTACTCGTGAAAATTCCAATGGAAACAGCGGCGTCGAAGTCTGTTCCGTTAACATTCGCAGGACCACAGTCTCTGAAAATCTTCAGCGTTACGGTGTAATTGTTTCCATTGGTGTGCGTGTAATAAATTTCGCCACCGATTAAATGCGAGGCAAAGATGGATTGAGAAAAAACCAAAATCATTATGCAAAGCAAAAGCTTTAGGCTTGCAAGCTGATAAGTATGTTTTTTGTTTCTACGCATTCTATTCTGAACGAAGATAAAACCCTTTTACCGGCGAAAAGGTTGTCTTGCTCGTGAAAAAGAATAATTAATTGCATTCCTTCCATAAATTTGAGACGATGGAACATTTGTCACATTTAAATGAAAACGGAAATGCTGCAATGGTAGACGTTTCCGAAAAGGGCGATACATTTCGTATTGCGAAGGCGCAAGCCGAAATTATTTTTCCAGAGAATTTAAATGCGATGTTTCAAAACAGCGAATACCAATCCCCAAAAGGTCCCGTATTTCAAACGGCTCGTATCGCCGGAATTCAAGGGGTAAAGCTAACGTCAAGTCTAATTCCGCTTTGTCATCCGCTTGCCATAACTAGCATTGATGTACAAATTGAAAAGACCGAAATGGGAGCTCGTATTCTTTGCACCGTAAAAACCTTCGGTAAGACAGGAGTTGAAATGGAGGCGCTTACAGGCGCATCTGTCACCGCTCTTACGATCTACGACATGTGCAAGGCCATGAGCTTCGAGATGGAAATTGGAGCGGTGAAATTGTTGGAAAAGTCAGGGGGTAAATCGACATACATTTCAGAGAAATGAAGCTTCAATCCAAATCGAATTGGCATTCGCGAGAATTGGCGCTTTACGGCACCACCTGCGAGGAAATTAGAAGCTGGGTAAATTATTTTCAGGCTGAAATCAATCAGCGATTAGCCTACGTGGACGCTTCCCATGCAGAGGGAAATTCTGAAAATTCAATTGGAATTACCACGCATGAAAGTCATTTCTTTCTTCAAGAAAATACAGGACTTGATCAAACGGTTCTTCAGGAATTCGACGGGGCATTGGTCAACGGCAATCATCATGCGGCTTTCAACCAAATCATTTTTGTAAATCTTGAAAAAGAAAAGAGTCTCATCAAGCGAAGCGCAGAACTAACCAATGTGCTAGCCGTTGTCCTTCCGAATGGAATGACAGAGATTCCTGGGTTTGTTCAACCTTTCCTTCAACCCGAAACTAAAATTTTTAGTTTGAAGGAAGATGTGCTGGAATTTGTTTCAACTTATTTTAAAGATGCACCTTTAAGAGCATTGGTTTTATTGGGAGGGAAGAGCAGTCGTATGGGTGAAGAGAAGGGACTTATTCAATACCATGAAAAAACACAGGCGGAACATTTGGTTTCCTTGTTGGAAGAAATAGGATTGGAAGTTTTTCTTTCTGTTCGTGAAGAACAAAAAGAAAACTATTCTTTTTTGAATCGTCCATTTATCACGGATCTACTTCAAGATGCTGGTCCGCTGGGAGGAATAGCTTCTGCCATGCGCAAGTTTCCTGGAACTGCATTTTTAGTCGTGGCGTGTGATCTTCCGAATCTTCAAATAGAACAACTTGAATTTTTGGTGAAGAATAGAAATGCGAAAGTGTTCGCGACATGCTATGAATCGCCCATGGATGGCGGCCCAGAGCCGTTGTGTTCCATCTACGAACCAAAATCATTTTCGGCGTTAATGAAAGTTTGGGTGAATGGAAAAAGCTGTCCGCGTAAGATGCTTTTCAACCGATCGGTTGAAATACTTCCAATTCAAGATTCTAAATTTTTGGTGAACGCGAACACGCCGGAAGAGCGTATTCAACTTCAAGAAAAAAAGTAAAAGACCGTGAGCGTAAGCCGGGTTCTGTTCATGTGTTGCCACATGTTTCATCATTTATCTATGCGATCTACCCTCCGAGATTGAGCGAGCAACTCTTCAGTCGGAACGAATCCAACGGCCCCGGTTTATTTGATCTTACAGCCCGCAAGGTTTTCCTAGCTCGTCTTGTTACCAAGAACGACGGTGGTCTCTTACACCTCCTTTTCACCCTTACCACTATTGCTAGTGGCGGTTTAATTTCTGCAGCACTGTCTGTCCGTTAAACTTGCGTTTAACGTCCCCCGCTTTTCACAGGGTGCGGCGCTCTGCGCAGCCCGGACTTTCCTCTAGTTTTGCAACCAGCGATGAATCCTCTTCGGTCTTTGCCACAAAGGTAGTACATTCGCTATTGACTTTTTAGACAGAAGATTGAACCGAGACCATGATTAAAAGATTATTCAAATTAGCTCATCCGAAGTTTCAGAAATTAATTCTGGAATATCCTGTTTCTTTTGAACCTCGTTATGGGCATGGACAAGAGGCCCATCCGCAATTGCTTTCAATCATTGAAAACAGGAAGGAAGAGTATGAGAAGTGGCTGCACGCTGCCTTGAAATACACCGGTCAATTTCAATCTATAAAAAACAACACAGAGAAGCCATCGGCGCAAGAACCTTTTTGGAACAATTTGTTTTTGCCAGGTTTGGACATGGTTATGTTGTACACGGCCATTGCCGAAGCAAAGCCAAAACGTTATGTTGAAATTGGATCGGGAAATTCAACCAAGGTTGCGTACAAGGCCATCAATGAACAGGGGTTAAAGACTGAAATTATTTCAATCGATCCGATGCCTCGCGCTGAAATAGACGCTTTGGCAAATACCATTATTCGTTCTCCGTTTGAAGATTCGAATTTCGATTTTTTGGAAGACCTAGAGGAGAACGATATTTTGTTTGTTGATAATTCACACCGCGTTTTCCCGAATTCAGATGCAACGGTTTTCTTTTTGGAAGTGCTTCCTCGCTTAAAGAAGGGCGTTATTGTTCAGATTCACGATGTGTATTTGCCTTTCGATTATCCGCAATTTATGTGTGATCGGTTTTATTCAGAGCAATACATGTTGGCAGCATTTCTTTTGGCGAACAGCGAGAAGTATGCGCCAATTATTCCAAATTATTATCTTTCCGAAAACAAAGAATTCAGTCAAATCATACAACCGATTTGGAATGCCATTCCTCATGTTGTGGAAAAACATGGCGGGTCATTTTGGTTGAAAATTGAAAAATAAAATGACAGACGCTACTCTCTCCCGTAAGAAAATCCAGAACGGATGGGCCATGTACGATTGGGCCAATTCGGTGTACAACCTTGTTATTGGATCAACCATTTTTCCAATTTTTTACGATGTGATGACTTCGGTGAAAGATGCAGATGGTAAAGTTATTTCGTCGAAAGTACAGGTCTTCGGTGCAACGCTCGAAAACACCGAGTTGATCAGTTATGCAACAGCATTTGGATTGACGGTAGTTTGCCTCATTCTCCCAATTTTATCGGGTGTTGCAGATTACTATGGAAAAAAGAAATTCTTTTTGAAGTTCTTTTGCTACTTGGGTTCGCTTTCTTGTATGAGCCTTTATTTTTTCAATCCTTCAAACATGGAGCTGAGCATCTTGAGTGTTATTCTTGCGTGTATAGGATTTTGGGGTAGCTATGCGTTTAGCAATAGTTTTTTGCCAATAGTAGCAACAGAGGAAGAACAGGATAAACTAAGCGCCAAAGGATTTTCGTTGGGGTATTTGGGAAGTATGATTTTACTTATCTGCGCCTTGATAGCTGTAATGGGTATTGCCAAGACAGGCCCTGAAAAAATTACGATGATGCGTTATGCATTTGTAGCTGTTGGTTTGTGGTGGATGGGATTTGCACAAATTACATTTGCTCGTTTGAAGGAAACAGAGCGCGTTCATGCCGAAAAGGCCAATGTATTGACTAAAGGATTTTCTGAGTTAGGGGGAGTATTAAAGCAATTGAAAAACCTGCCTCAATTGAAGTCTTATTTGTTGGCTTTCTTTACCTTCAGCATGGGTATACAAACGATTATGCAAATGGCTACTTACTTCGGTAAGAAGGAAGTGAAGTTGGAAACGCTAAACCTTATTGTAGCGATTATTTTGGTTCAGATTATTGCCATACCTGGAGCTTATCTTTTCTCGAAGTTGTCGGATAGAATTGGGAATTTTTCTGTGTTGAAAATAGCACTTTCTTTGTGGATGTTCATTTGCTTCTTTGCCTTTTTCTTTGTGCAAGAAGGTCAAGTGAATATGTTCTACATTGTTGCAGGACTTATTGGTTTCATTATGGGTGGAACACAGTCACTAGCCAGAAGCACTTATTCGAAATTAATTCCAGGCACCAAGGACACGGCGTCATTTTTTAGTTTTTACGACGTAACTGAAAAAGTGGGTTTGATTATCGGACTTGTTTCTTTCGGATTTATTGAAGGAAGATTCAGCATGCGCTATAGCATATTGGCATTGATTGTATTCTTTGTTTTAGGATTTGGATTGATGTTTTTAATTCCGAAGAATAAACAAGAGGCTTAAACAAACCTCAACGCAAATCCACATGCAATTCCAACAGCCATTGCAATCTTCAAGATGAGACTGGCTTTGTGAAATCCTTCTTTCGAATTCGCTATAAATACGGCGAACAACGAAATGGTTAGCGGAAGACACATGCCTATTCCAATTAAATACAGCGTGCCTAAAGAATGATGTTGTGTTGCTGCAATGAAGAGTGCGACACCGCCAATAATTAATGCGCTAAAAAGAAAAAGTAGTGCGTAGATGCGTGCTGTTTGCGTGCCCATCACAACAGGCAATGTCTTGTAGTTCTCCGCGCCATCGCCTTCCGCGTCTTCAATGTCTTTTACAATTTCTCTTGTGAAGTTCACCGTGAACGCGAAGCCCGCAAATACTGTTGTCCAAAAGGCAATATGCAAATTCGAAAGTTGCGGCCACACACTCCAAATAGGAATGACTCCAATGCACAAGGAGACCAATAAATTTCCCGATAAAACACGTTTCTTGAAAAACGGTGTATACAATCCAAGTGCTATTGAAACTACAATCGCCACAATAAACGGCAGATAAGAGTGCATACTCTTTCCAACAAAAAATGAAATCAAAATTCCCAAGGTCGTCGTGACAATATGCGCAAGAATAACCACTCTTCGTTTCACCTTTGTTTCAACATAAACAGCATCGGGTTTGTTAATGCGATCTACACGCACATCGAAATAATCGTTAATGAAGTTTCCTCCAGCGGTTAACAGGACAATGGTTAGAATCATTCCGATAAATTGCATCCATTCCTTCAAATCACTCGGGGCAATGGCATGTGCATAGCCAAAACGAAAAGCGAACATGGCGAAAACAATCATAAAGAGATTGTTCGGTCGTGACATTTTAAAAAGTGCCTGGGTCATAGTTCGAATTTATGGGTTGAAGGTAGTGAAAACTTTTACTTCAGATTGAATGTCTATACTTCCTGATCGAATCGGATAGTACAAGTCGCCAAGAATAACCTTGCTCTTGACTGTCCGAATCTTGGCGAGCTCACGCATGACATCGGTTCTGTATTCGCCGGTATCTGGATTTACATTAATCATTCGACATCTGCCGCAGGCCTTTGCTTTCCGCAATGAGACATCTCCGATTTGAATGTTTTGCCATTCATCTTCTTCGAAGGGGATGGAAGTTTGAAAAAGTAAATTCGGACGGAAATAACGCGCGTCAATGGGTTCTTCCAGATGCGCATTCAAGGCATCAAGCGAAGCGGTTCCAAGTAAAAGAATTGGAAAACTATCGGCGAAGGAACTGGGTGTTTGTTCTCCGGTTAATGGGGCGGTCTCTCTTCGTTCTGATTGAAGGGGCATACGAATGAGTCGAACATTTTCCTTCAAAAAATCTGAAAAGAATTCGTTCAGTTGTTCGTTCTCTTCAATTCCGAAGACGTGAGAATCCCAAACCTTTGATTCGATTTTTTCAGTTTGAAATTCGTTGACTTGAGTAGTGAGATTTACAGTTTTTGTGTTGAAGGAAAATTGAAATCCATTTTCAAGCGCAGTTGTCTTCACGAGCGAGAGTTCAGGTCTCTCGCGACGTGTAATGAATTTGTTTTTCGAATCTACCAGCATCCAATTTCGATCGAAGGCAAGTCCGTGCGGAAGCACTTCCACGCGTTGAAGTTCGACGGGATTTAATGATTTAATGGGATAAATTGAAATTGCCTTCAACATAAAAACGAAGGTAGCGCATGTCTGATGTATTTTTGCACCACATGAATTTGCAGAACAATTTATTGCTTCGCGCCGCAAAGGGCGAGCAAGTGGAACGCACTCCCGTTTGGGTCATGCGTCAGGCCGGAAGAGTCCTACCCGAATACCGCGCAACACGCGCAAGAGCGGGTTCATTTATAACGTTGGTTCGTACGCCGGAGCTGGCTTGTGAAGTCACCCTTCAACCCGTAGATATCTTAGGCGTAGACGCCGCCATTATTTTTTCCGACATCTTGGTTATTCCAGAAGCAATGGGATTGCCTTATGAAATGGACGAAGGGAAGGGGCCTCGTTTCCCGAGTACAATAAAGACGAAGGAAGATTTGGCAAAGCTTTCAACCACGGAAATTGAAGGTAAACTGAATTATGTAGCGGAAGCCTTGAAGTTGACTAAGCAAGAGTTGAACGGAAGAGTACCGTTAATTGGATTTGCAGGCGCACCATTCACACTATTTTGTTACATGATCGAAGGTCAGGGAAGCAAAGAGTTTGCGAAGGCAAGACGCATGATGCGCGAAAATCCGGAGTTGGCTCACGCATTACTCTCAGCCATTTCAGACGCAACAATTTCTTATTTGAAGATGCAAATTGCATCGGGTGCCGATTTAATTCAGTTGTTCGATTCATGGGCAGGAGTATTGGGACCTGATTCATACCGCGAGTTTTCACTTCCATATATCAACAGAATTTTTGCAGCAATACCAGAGGTTCCAAGAACAGTATTCGCAAAAGGTGCTTGGTATGCTGTAGAAGATTTTGCGAACTCTCCATGCGAGACCATCGGACTCGATTGGACGGTTCAACCAGAATTGGCACGGAAATGGGCAGGAGGGAAAACAGTGCAAGGAAACTTAGACCCTTCGGTGCTCTACGGTAACTTTGCAAGCATTAAAAAAGCCACAAGAGAAATGCTCCAAAAGTTTGGAACTCAAAAACATATTGCTAACTTAGGCCACGGAGTTTATCCTGATATTTCTCCCGATAACCTAAAATGCTTTATTGATACCATAAAAGAATACCCTAACGAAAAGTAAAATGATTATGAAACGTTTATTATTAGCTGTATTGACACTTGCAGTTGTTGGAGCAACGGCTCAAAAGAAAACTGATAAGGCTGCAGCAGAGCCAAAAGGAATTGTTCCGAATGGCAATTTCGATGACTTTGAATTCAAATCATTGAAAACCCCAAATCAAGTAGATTTAGCATTGCCCTGGATTTCTCCAAACGTTACCATGGGCGATTTGTTCTCAAAAGGAGTGAAGAGTCCAAAGATTCAAGTTCCAACTAATGAGCACGGTGTTCAAGAGCCAGCCTCTGGGTCGAGTTATGCCGGTTTCAGAGCGTATTCAAAAGATCCAAAGAAACCAAGGACCTACCTTGAAGTTAAGTTAAACCAAAAGCTTGTGAAAGGACAGCAGTATTGCATCCGTTACAGCTTGAGCCTTGCAGATCTTTCGAAATTTGCAGTGAACAACGTAGGTGTTTACGTAACTGAAAAGAAATTACAGTACTCAAAAGATAACGCTATTATGGTTGAACCACAGGTTACAATTGCGGATAATGTTCCTGTAAACATTATGGATTCTTGGGAACACATTTGCGGAACATTCACAGCTTCAGGTGGCGAAGAGTACATCGTAATCGGTGGATTCGGGGCGGAAGACAAAATGAAAGTTGAGAAAATGAAGAAGCCTGCAGGAGTTGCTGGAACGGTAATGAACGATTCATACTACTTCATCGATAACGTTGAAATCGTTGCCATCGAAGCGAAGAGCCAATGCAATTGTTCAAAGAAGAGCAAGCCTCAAGCGCAATTCATTTACAGCAGCTCTGTTGCTCGTGAGACCGGTGCGAAGCCAGCAGATATCGTAAACACAACAGTTGTTTACTTCGCTGCATTGACTGAAATGGTTCCGGGACAATTCGATTCAAACATCGAAGAAGTAGCAGCTTTGATGAAATCAAATCCTGCAATGAACATTGAATTAATTGGCCACTCAGATGCGGACGAGATTGCTGAAGCAAAAGTAGACGAGGAAGTAGCAAACATGGCAGAGAAGCGCGCGAATGCGGTGAAAGAGGCTTTGGTTGGATACGGTATCAATGCGGTAAGAATTACAGTTACTTCAGTGGATGATACACAACCTGCAAGTACATTCAATTCGCCTTCAGGACACGCACAAAACAGACGTGTTGTCTTCAAAGTGAAATAATATTCATAGAGTTTTTTGAAGGGGAGTGGCAATAAAATGCGCTCCCCTTTTGTTTTCTCGTTAAATTCGGTGCGTTGAAGAAATTGTTACGATATACTTTCCTGCTCACATTACTTTGCCTTGCGCGAAGTGAAAATTACGCGCAGAATTTGGTGCTCAACGGTAGCTTCGAAGAACATCAAGGTTGCCCAATCGATTTCAATCAAAGTCAGCTTACGCATATCGTTTCATGGAAACAGCCTGGACAAGGCACTCCGGATTATTTCAACAGTTGCAGCAAGGCAGTGGGTGTTCCGAATAATGTATTTGGAAAAGAGGCTGCGGCAACGGGTCAGGCCTATGCGGGGTTTGTGAATTACACCTTCAACAAGAAAAATTACAGAGAATATTTAAGTTCAGAACTAAGCAGACCGCTGAAGCCAGGTGAGTTGGTGTGCATTGAAATAAGCATTTCTTCTGCCGACTTGTGCAACTTCGTAACCGATGGATGTGGCATTGTGCTTAGCGCAGATGAGTTAAAGCAAAAGGGAATGGCTTGCATTGAAATGAAAGCCACCATTGAAAATCCGCGCTTGTATATCCTTGATCAAAAAGACGGTTGGGTGAAGATGGGCGATGTCTATCGTGCTTCAGGCGGAGAACGTTTTATTACCATTGGAAATTTTAAAAGCGATAAGTCAACGAAGATTCTTCACAGCACAGGTAACGACAAGGGTATGGGCGATTACAGTTATTTGTATGTCGACGATGTTGTGGTGAAGCCAGTCAAGACGAAAGAGGAATGTTCTTGTGGGAATGAAGTTTTGCAATCGTTGGTTTTTGATCCACCCTTGCAATTAAGTCAATACGATGTGATTCGATTGGACGATGTGTTGTTCGACTTCGATAAGTTTAATTTGACAGACAGCGCGAAAAAAGATTTGGATGAAGTGTATGTTTTATTGAAGAAGAACAAGGCCATGTATTTGGAAGTGCAAGGGCACACAGACAGCCGAGGGAAAGACGACTACAACGTGAATCTTTCGAAGAATAGGGCAGAAGCTGTGGTTGCTTATCTGGTGAAAAAAGGAATAGACAAGTCTCGACTAGAAATAAAATATTTCGGGGCAACAAAGCCCATTACTTCCAATGATTCAGACGAAGGTAGAGCCAAGAATCGTCGTGTAGAATTTCGTGTGTTGAAGAAGCGATTCGAGTTAATTGAAAACAATTAACTGTTCTGCGAACTAATACTGTCCCAGATCACATCTTTTAATTGATCTATGTTTTTCTGACTTACGGCAGAGATGAAGACATGCTTAATACCTCTCGGTAAAAGTTTCTTCATTTGTTTCTCCATAATATCATCAAGCATATCACTCTTGGTAATGGCCAAAACGCGAGGCTTATCAAGCAACTCAGGATTGAATTTCTTCAATTCCTTTAACAAGATGTTGTACTCGGCTTTAATGTCATCTGAATCGCAAGGAATCATGAACAACAACGTTGCGTTGCGCTCAATGTGACGTAAGAAACGGTGACCAAGACCTTTTCCTTCAGAGGCTCCTTCAATAATTCCCGGAATATCAGCCATTACAAAACTGCGATCATCCCGGTAACGAACCATTCCTAAATTAGGAACAAGCGTCGTAAACGGATAATCAGCAATCTCAGGTTTCGCGGCAGACACAACAGAAAGTAAAGTCGATTTTCCAGCATTCGGAAATCCAACCAAGCCAACATCGGCCAACACTTTCAATTCAAGAATTTTCCATTCATCAATACCAGGCTCTCCCGGTTGGGCGTAGTCTGGAGCCTGGTTAACGGAAGTTTTGAAGTTGTGGTTTCCGAGTCCGCCTCTTCCGCCTTTCACCAAAATATATTCTTGTCCGTCTTCTGTAATCTCGCAATGCACTTCGCCAGTTTCAGCGTCGCGCGCAATGGTTCCGAGTGGAACTTCCAAATATTCATCTTCCCCTTGTCTTCCCGATTTGTGAGAACTACTTCCACCTTCACCCGGTTCAGCAATAACGTGCTTTCGGTATTTCAAGTGAAGCAATGTCCAAATGTTACGATTACCACGAATAATGATGTGTCCACCACGTCCGCCGTTTCCACCATCGGGACCTCCGCGTGGGACGAATTTTTCTCTGTGCATGTGTCTAGAACCAGCACCGCCGGCTCCAGAGCGACAACAGATTTTTACGTAATCGACAAAGTTTGATCCGCTCATGATAAAGCGTCTATTACACTGAATAAGCGGTTAGAGATTTCATCCAACTCACCAATTCCGTCTATTGCAAAAAATTTATCTTGACCTTTATAATACTCAGCCACAGGAGCTGTCTCTCTCTTGTAAACTTCAATGCGGTTGCGAACGATAGAAATATCGCCGTCATCTGCACGTCCTGAAGTAGCAGCGCGCCCCAACAAACGCTTCTCCAATTCTGCTTCTTCAACCTCTAAAGCCAACATGCATGAAATGGTCTGATTCTTTTCTTTCAACATTTCGTCCAAAGCCAAGGCCTGAGGTGATGTTCTTGGGAAACCGTCGAAAATGAATCCGCTCGCTTCTGGAAAGGCCTCCAATTCACTTTTCAACATATTAATTGTCACTTCATCTGGAACTAAATTCCCTGCGTCCATGTAGCTTTTCGCAAGCGTTCCGAGGGCAGTAGCTTCTTTAATGTTTTTGCGAAAAATATCACCAGTGCTCAAATGCACCAACTTATATCTGTTCACCAAACGCTCGCTTTGGGTTCCTTTTCCAGCGCCTGGAGGGCCGAAGAGTACTATGTTAATCATGTCTTTGGGTTGAATTGAACTGCAAATGTACAACACACGCATGGTTTTCGTGGTGTTTTCGACCATCTGAATTATCTTCGCAGAAATATTGAAATTATGAATTACGATGTTATTGTTTTAGGAAGCGGACCCGGCGGATATGTAACTGCAATTCGCGCTAGCCAATTAGGATTGAAAACAGCAGTTATTGAGCGTGAAGCTTTAGGCGGAATCTGTTTGAATTGGGGCTGTATTCCAACGAAAGCTCTTTTAAAGAGCGCATCGGTTTTTGAATATATCAACCACGCGAAAGAATACGGAATTGAAGTAAGTGGAGCCAAGGCAGATTTTTCTGGTGTGGTGAAAAGAAGCCGCGGCGTTGCCGACGGAATGAGCAAGGGTGTTCAATTCTTAATGAAGAAGAACAAGATCGACGTTATCATGGGTGACGGAAAGATTCTTGCAGGAAAGAAGGTTAAAGTGACTGCTGCTGACGGAACTGTTTCTGAAGTAAGCGGAAAGCATATTATCATCGCAACTGGTGGACGTTCACGCAGTTTGCCGAACATGCCACAAGACGGAAAGAAAATTATCGGATACCGCGAGGCAATGACATTGCCAGAGCAACCAAAGTCAATGGTTGTTGTGGGTTCTGGTGCCATCGGAGTGGAGTTCGCTTATTTCTACAACGCAATGGGAACGAAAGTAACCATCGTGGAATACGCGCCAAACGTGGTTCCTGTAGAAGACGAGGATATCTCAAAAGCATTGGCGAAGTCGTTCAAGTCAGTTGGAATTGAAATTCACACATCATCTGAAGTAACTTCGGTAGACACAACAGGAAAGGGTTGTAAAGTGAATGTGAAGACTGCCAGTGGTGAGCAAGTGATCGAATGCGACATCGTATTGTCTGCTGCAGGTGTTGTAGCAAATATTGAAAATATTGGATTGGAAGATGTAGGTATTGTAACCGACAAAGGAAAGATTATGGTAGACAAGTACTACCAAACAAACATCCCTGGTTACTATGCAATCGGAGACTGCGTGCCTGGTCAAGCTTTGGCACACGTAGCTAGTGCGGAAGGTATTACTTGCGTTGAGAAAATCGCAGGTCACCACCCACAAGCCATCGATTACAACAACATCCCTGGTTGCACATACTGCTCACCAGAAATCGCAAGCGTTGGTTACACCGAGAAAGCTGCGAAAGAAGCAGGATACGAATTGAAGATTGGTAAGTTCCCATTCAGTGCTTCAGGAAAAGCAAGTGCAGCTGGACACAAAGACGGATTCGTGAAATTGATTTTCGATGCGAAATACGGCGAGTTGTTGGGTGCGCATTTGATTGGTGCTAACGTTACTGAAATGATCGCAGAATGTGTGGCATTGCGTAAGTTGGAAACAACAGGAATGGAATTGGTGAAGACCATTCACCCTCACCCAACCATGAGTGAAGCCATAATGGAAGCTGCGGCTGCGGCTTACGGCGAAGTGATTCACTTGTAAGATTACTATGAAAAAATACGTTGTTGCACTCTTGAGCTTCTTGTTCATTTCGCCATTGATCTTTGGTCAGGCGGGAGGAACAAGTTGCTCAAATGCAGTGACTCTAACGTGCGGACAAACCATCAGTGGCAGCACACTCGGTGTCCTTCCAGATAATTTCGATTCAGGAAATTTCGAAGGAACTGCCGGTCAACTTTGGTACACCTTTACACCACTTGGAAGCGGAACAGCAGAAGTAAGTCTTTGTAACAACAACACGAACTACGATACCCGCGTGCATGCCTATTCGGGCAGTTGCGGAAATTTAGTTTTTATTGCGGAAGACGACGATGCTTGTGTGAATCCGGTATTCGCTAGCGATTTGGTATTTCCGGTTTCGGCAGGAGTAACTTATTTCATACGTGTAGGCGGTAGCTTCACCAACGCTGGAACATACGAGGGAACATTTTCGTGTAACTTATCCATTCTCGGATGCACCAATCCTTTGAGCTGTAACTTCAATCCGGTTGCAAACACCAACGATGGTTCGTGTGATTTTGCTTCGTGCTACGGATGTAAATATGCGAATGCGCTAAACTACGATCCAACAGCGACGTTTGATGACGGCTCTTGTTTGTTTGCGGCAGTTATCCCAGGTTGCACGAACAGTGCGGCTTCCAATTATAATTCAACTGCAACTGTAGATAACGGAACCTGTCAATACGTAGGATGCACCAATCCTTCGGCGTATAACTACAATCCAATGGCGAACGTAGACGATGGAAGTTGTGATCTAATAGGAACGTGTTTCGGAGATATGAATCAGGATGGCGTCATTGACATCGAAGATGTTATGCTCTTCATTGCTACGTTCGGAACGAACTGCAATTAATTCTGTCCCGCTTCGAAAATCTCAGTCGCCTTTTCTACTGCGTAATCAATTTCTTCTTTCGTCGTGTAGCGTGAAAACGAGAAGCGAACAGCAGGCTGCCCTTCGCGCAACGCACCAATTCCGTCTAACACATGACTTCCTTTTGTTGCGCCGCTGCTGCATGCGCTTCCGCCTGAAGCTGCAATGCCTTCAAGATCGAGCAAGAACAAAAACATGTCGTTGTTTTTAGTCGGAGGGAAGGTTGTGCTTAAAACAGTGTATAAGCTCTCGGTGCTTTCAGATTGTCCGTTGAAGGAAATTCCAGGAATGCGTTTTTTCAATTCAGCAATCATGTGATGCTTCAATCCGCTGACGTATTCTTGATGTTCTTCAACTTCATTAAAAGCTAAATCCATGGCTTTCGCCATGCCCATAATTCCAGCGGTGTTCTCTGTTCCTCCGCGCATACCGCGCTCTTGTCCACCGCCTGTGATGTCTGCAAATCCAGGAACGTTCTTGCGAATGAAAATAAACCCAACGCCTTTCGGACCGTGAAATTTGTGCGCAGCAGCATTAATGAAATGAATAGGAGTTTCTTTTAAGTTGAAACGATAGTGTCCCATCGTCTGAACCGTATCGCTGTGGAAAACGGCTCCGAATTCTGCGCACATTTCAGCCACTTGCTGAAGGGGCAAAAGGTTCGCAATTTCGTTGTTACCGTGCATAAGCGTAACGTAGGTTTTTACGCCATCGCTCAAGGTGTTTCGGATATCGTTTAAGTCAACACTTCCATCGGCGTTTAACGCCACCCAATGAACAGATGCCTTTCCTTCTTCCTCTAATTTCTCAGCGGTTTTAACAATGGCACTGTGTTCTATTTTGGAAGTGATAATGCGTTTGCATCCCATGTCGCGAACGGCAATGTGCATGGCCAAGTTATCGGCCTCAGTTCCACCGCTCGTGAAATAAATTTCGCCAGGCTCACAGTTTAAATGCTTCGCAATGGTTCTGCGCGCTGTTTCAATTTGAGTCTTTACTTTTCTTCCGAATGAATGTGTGGAAGAGGGATTGCCGAATTCTGATTTCAAGAAATTCGACATAACATCTACAACTTCAGTAGCAACAGGGGTTGTTGCAGCGTTATCTAAATATGCTTTCATTCAGCAGAGGGAATGTGTTGTTTTATTTGTTGAATTAAAACCATTGCTTCTTCTTGCGTTGGTGCTTCCGCATAAATACGAACGATAGGCTCTGTGTTACTCTTACGCAAATGCACCCAACCGTTGGCAAAGTCAACCTTCACACCGTCAATGGTATTTACTTTTTCATGTTGAAATTCTTTCGCTACAGTTGCAAGAATTCCATCAACATCCAAACTCGGACTCAGGACCACTTTGTCTTTGATCATTTGATAGGTCGGATACGTCGCACGCATTTCAGATACTGAATTGAAGTTCTTCGCAAGGTGTGTTAAGAACAAGGCAATACCGACAAGGGCATCTCTTCCGTAATGGGTTTCAGGATAGATAATACCACCGTTTCCTTCTCCGCCGATTACGGCCCCGATTTCTTTCATCTTGGCTACCACGTTCACTTCACCTACAGCAGACGCTTCGTAGCGTTGTCCGTGTTTGTGTGTAACGTCGGCCAAGGCACGACTGCTTGAAAGATTGCTCACAGTAGGACCGGGAGTAATTCCTAGCAAATAATCTGCAATGGCCACAAGTGTATATTCTTCACCAAATAAACTACCGTCTTCGCAAACGAATGCTAAACGATCCACATCTGGATCTACGACAATTCCTAAATCACATTTTTCCTTTTTAACAATCGATACGATGTCTGTAAGGTGCTCTGCCAATGGCTCCGGGTTGTGTGCGAAATGTCCGTCTGCTTTGCAATGAATTGGAACAATGTTTTCAACTCCCAACGCATCTAAAAGAGCAGGGACATAAATTCCACCGGTTGAATTAATTCCGTCTACCGCAATCTTGAATTTCTTGCTTGAAACAAGCGCAGCATCTACGGTGTTAATTCCAAGTATATGTTGAATGTGCGCCTTCATGAAGTTGCGCTCTTCAATGCTTCCCAATTCGTCTACTGTACAGAAGGCATAGTCATCGGCATCGGCTCTTCTTAAAACTTCTTTTCCTTCATCGCCTGAAATAAATTCTCCTTTTTCATTCAGCAATTTTAGAGCGTTCCATTCTTTCGGATTGTGACTGGCAGTAAGAATTATTCCTCCGTTTGCCTTGCTTTCAGTAACTGCCCATTCCACGGTTGGTGTGGTTGATAGTCCAGCGTCTATGACGTGAACACCCATCCCAACGAGCGTATTCATGACCAAGTTCTGAAGCATTTCTCCGCTTATACGCGCATCTCTTCCAACTACAACAGAAATGTTTTGTTTGTTATTTCTATGTTGAAGGAAGGCAGCAAAGGCAGCTGTGAATTTCACAGTATCTAGAGGTGTTAAATGTTCACCAGGAACAGCACCAATGGTTCCGCGAAAGCCGGAAATAGATTTTATTAAGGTCATGTCTTTAAAATAACTTGCGCAAAGATACTTCAGCGAAACAATTAAACTTCGTTCTTTGTCGAATGAATCACCTCGCGCATCTCTACTTGTCTTCCGATAACGAAGAAGAAATGGTCGGTCAGTTTATTGCCGATGCGGTGAAGGGAAATGACTTCAATGCCTACACTCCGAATATTCGTAAGGGCATACTTCTTCATCGCTGGGTAGATTCCTTCACAGACACACATGAGTTGGTGAAGGAATTGCGTGCGGAATACCGTCCGAAATTAGGCTTGTACAGCGGAGTTCTGATTGATTTAGTTTTTGATTATTTCTTGGCGAAAGATTTTCAATTGCATTCGGGAAAGGAATTGTCGGAATTCCAACAATTCACTTTTTCCGTTTTAAATAAATACGAAGAGAAGTTTCCTGAACGAATGAAGAATTATTTCTTCCACATGAAAGACAAAGAGTTCATGATGAAATACGCTCATCCGGTTGGAATGGCGGTAATTGTTCGACAAATGGGAATGCGCTCTGCACGCGGAGAAGCATTGATTCAAGCAGGAGATTATTTTTTAGATCATGTTGAAGCTGCTTCAAAATACTTCCCTTCGTTTTTTCAAGATTTACAAAGAGATTTTGTGTTGAAACGAGAGGCTCTTTTGAATGAAAAATAAATTGATTAAGTTTGTCTGTAACCCTTTCGTGCTTTGTGCTCGAAAGTAATCTGCTCGCATTGAAGAAATCTGTTTGGCGTGTAATCATTGTATCGATCGCTTTGCTCGGAGGGGTGGCGTTTATGTTTATACTCTTATCTCCAAAAAAGAAAGTCACCGAGTTCGAACAAGATCCCAATTTACCCGAGCTGGTGAATGTCGATTTAGACAGCATTCGCGCAAGGGGCAAGCTGATTATTCTCACGGAAAACAGTTCATCGACGTATTATCTCTACAAGGAAGAGCCGAAAGGATTCGATTACGAGTTAGCCAAGCAGTTTGCAAAATTCTTGAAGGTGAAATTGGAAGTTCGCGTAATCGAAAATCTCGACAGTATGTTCGCGATGCTCTACAGAGGTGAAGGAGATATCATCGCTTCGAACCTCACGGTAACAGAGCAGCGAAAGCGATTTTTAGCATTCTCACCACCTATTTATCAGACGAAGCAGGTGTTGGTTCAACGCAGAGATACTTCGAATAAATTGTTGGAAAATGGCATTGTCGTTCACGGTTTGAATGAACTTGATCGACTTCCGATTCACGTACATGCCTACTCTTCGTTTTATAGAAAGTTGGAAGAGATTACTAAGAATACAGGAATGAATTTACAGGTCATTGAGGCGAGTGGGAAGGTGGGAACGGAAGAGTTGCTTCAGGAGGTTGCGAATGGCGCTGTGCCAGCGACCATTACAGACAAGAGTTTGGCGTTTTTAAGTTTTGAAGATTATCCGAATTTGGATATGTCGGTCGAGTTGAGTGAAGACGAAGACATCGGTTGGGCAGTCCGTCCGAATGCGTACATGCTCCAAGAAAGATTGAATGCCTTCATCGCGGGTAAGAGCGGAAGTCGCTACATTAATAAATTGTACAGAAGGTATTTTGGTCGCGCGGAAGAAAATTGGTCGGGTGGTGTGCAACGTTATTTCTCAATGCCTCCAATCCAAGCAGGAGCGCTATCGCCTTACGATTCATTGTACAAGGTGCATGCGACTATTGTAGGTTGGGACTGGCGCTTGTTAACCGCACTCAGTTTTGTAGAATCTGGATTCAATCCGAATGCAGAATCGTGGGCAGGAGCGCGAGGGCTCATGCAATTGATGCCTGCTACTATTTTGAAGTATGAAGGTGATACGCTTTGTCCGCCCGATAACAACATTATGGCTGGAGCAAAATATTTAAGAAACTTAGATAATTTTTGGAAGCCCTATGTTCATAATCCAAATGAACGCGTGAAGTTTATTTTGGCGAGTTACAATTGCGGACCGGGACACATTCTAGATGCTATGTGTATTGCGAAACAGATTGGCCGAAACGACACCTTATGGGAAGGGCATGTGGCCGATGCGCTTATGTTGAAAGCGCAACGTCAGTATTACGCCATGTCTTGTGTGAAACACGGATATCTGAATGGAGTCGGTCCGGTGAATTTTGTAAATAAGATTCTCGCCATCTTTGAACATTACAAGACTGCTTCGAAATGAAAAAGTATGCAATAGGGATTTTCATTCTTCTGTGTTTTCTTTCATGCAAGAAACCTTCAGAAAATTTTTCGTTGGAAGGAAAGACAATGGATGCCTCTACAGGTGCGGTATTGCCCTACGTGACTGCAGTGTTTGAGCAGAAAGCGCTTGTAAACGGAGTGTTCACCGATTACTTTTTGGAAGCTGCCCAAGCTACTTCAGATCTGAATGGCAACTACCGAATGGAGTGGAAAAAAGAGAATTTGACTGAGGCTCGAATGCTTGTTTCGAGAGCGTTTTATTATCCGCAAGAAATTCCCATTGCCCCGGATGATTTAAGAAATGAAGTGAATCTTACGAAGAACATATCTCTCTGGCCAGAGTCTGTCGTTCTCGTGAACATTCAAAATACTTCAGGAGCTTCCATTATTCAATTCAATTGGGTAGGTGCAAGTTTCGCTTGCAACTGCTGTGATAGCAGTGTTCGAACCTTTAGCAATGTTGCGGACACGACCTTTCAGTGCAATGTATACGGAGGAAAGTGGTTGAAGTATAATTGCGTCATGATATCGACTTCGGGTACAGATTTTTTATTGGATAGTCTTTACTGTGTCCCATTTCAAACAAACAATTTGTTTCTAAACTTGTAGAAGTTCAGCGATTGATGATTAATTTTCAAGCTGAAATTTCTCAGCTATGAAAAAGTCATTTTCCGTTATTGTTTTCATCTTATTTCTCGGGTGGTCGGCCTTCGGTCAGATTTCGTTGCCTCGCAATCTCACTCCAGAAGAGATTGAGCAGATTGCACATGGCGATTTCTCTATCGTTAACAGTGATAGAGGAATAGAATCTCCGCCGCCGTTCTCGAATATTCGGGCTATGGCGGAATGGGAAGAGATTCAATGTTTGACGATCTCTTGGATTTCATACCCCTCCATTCTGAAGCAAATTGTAGCGGCTGCTCGTACGCAAACGCTTGTGATTATTTTGTCGGAAGACGTTGCCGCAACCGAAGCCTACTTGTTCGGTAATTCAGGAGGTCCAGCATTCACGAACTTAGACAACGTAGTAATTCTTCCTGCGAATTTTGATTCTGTTTGGATGCGCGATTATGGCGCGAATCCAGCATACGGAAACGAAGTGGATGATTTGTTTTTAGTTGATTGGATTTACAATCGTCCAACTCGTCCAAACGATAATTCTTCACCACAGTACATTGCCGATTATTTAGGATTAGACTTATACACAACAACTGCAGCACCTGATGATTTGGTGAATACAGGCGGAAATTGGATGAGCGATGGGTTCGGTACAGCCATCGTAACGGAGTTGGTTCTAGAGGAGAACGCTGCGGGAAATCAATACGGAGTTACAGCAAAGACAGAGGCCGAAATTGATGCCATAACTGCAAATTATTTGGGAACAGATCGCTACATTAAGATGCCTGTACTTCCTTATGATGGAATTCATCACGTGGACATGCACATGAAATTAATAGACGAGCAAACGTTATTGGTAGGTGAGTATCCAGCCGGAATTTCAGACGGTCCACAAATCAATGCCAACATGGATTATGTGGTTTCGAACTTCATGAATAAATGGGGAGAGCCATACAAGACCATTCGTATTCCAATGCCACCAAGCGTTGCAGGCAATTGGCCGAGTTCAAATCCACCGGCTTCATACAGAACTTACACAAACGCTGTCTTTGTAAACAAAATGGTTATTCTTCCAACATACCGTGAGCAATACGATACAACTGCGTTGCGTATTTGGCAAGAAGCGCTTCCAGGCTATCAAATTGTAGGAATTGATTGCGATAACAATCCCGATAACATCATTGCAGCAAGTGGTGCCATTCACTGCATTACCCAAAGCGTTGGTGTGTCAGATCCTTTGCTTATTAGTCACAATCCTCTTCCAGATACAGATAACACAACTGTTGACTACAGCGTTGTTGCATACATGAATCATAGAGATGGAGTGGCTGCAGGAAGAATGTATTGGAAGACTTCATTGAACGGCGCATACACACAAGTGAACATGGTGAACATCGGCGGTAACAATTGGGAAGGATTTATTCCAGCTCAACCTGCCGGCACTCGCGTGTATTATTATGTGGAAGGTGAAGCAACAACCGGAAAAGTATTGCAACGTCCAATGGCGGCGCCTGACGGATATTGGAGCTTTGATGTTTTCAACGGAAACAGCATCAATGAGGAAGCGTTTCAATTTACACGTCTTTATCCGAATCCAGCGAGCGAAATGACTTGTGTTGAGTTCAGCGTGAAAGCGGCACAGCAAGCGAAAGCTTTTATCGTAGATGCGCAAGGGCGCCGTGTTCAAGAATTCTATTCGGGGATTTTGTCTCCTGAACAATCGAAGCTATTCTTCAATGCCTCTTCATTGGCTGAAGGTGTTTATTTTGTTCAGGTTATTGGAGAACGCGGTGTATATAGAACCCCTTTTATTGTAAAGTAAATGTCAAGTAACAGAAGAAAATTTTTAGGACAGTTAGCAGCAACAGGAGCATTGTTAGGAATGTCGCCTGCTCTTTTTTCATTCAGTGAGAAAAAGAAAAAAACTGCTGAAAAAGTTCGATATACCAAAGGACTTGTCCTATCTACTTGGGATCACGGAATTGCGGCCAACGATGCGGCAATGGAGGCGTTGAAGAAAGGCGGTAATGCGCTTGATATGGCTGAGAAAGGTGTTTGGAAGACAGAATCTGATTTAACCAATTTGAGCGTAGGTCTTGGCGGATTGCCCGACAGAGAGGGAAGAACCACGTTGGATGCGTGTATTATGGATTGGCAGCACAAGGTAGGTTCGGTGGCTTTCGTGCAAGGCTTCGAGCATCCGATTTCGATTGCTCGCGCTGTTTTGGAAAAGACACCTCATGCCATGATTGTTGGAAAAGGAGCAGAGCAATTCGCACTTGAGCAAGGATTCAAGCACAGCGATTATGTAAATCCGGAAGCCCACAAGGCTTGGAAGGAGTGGTTGAAGACTTCAGAGTATAAACCCATTATAAATATCGAAAATCACGATACCATTGGCTTGTTAGCCATGGACTACGAAGGTAGAATTTCAGGTGCTTGCACAACGAGCGGATTGTCTTACAAAATGCACGGCAGAGTAGGAGACAGTCCAATCATTGGCGCTGGTCTATACATTGATAATGAAATCGGTGGAGCCACATGCACAGGTTTAGGTGAAACCGTTATTCGCTCATGTACTTCTTTCTTGGTTGTTGAACTCATGCGTCAAGGAGCAACAGCTCAGGAAGCTTGCGAAGAGGCTATTGCGCGCTTGAAATCGAACAATGCGTTTATGACCGATGAATTCCAAGTAGGAGTGCTCGCCGTTGATAAGGCTGGAGATACAGGAGGATTCGGATTGCGCGGCGGATTTACCTATGCGTTGTGCAAAGACGGAAAGAACGAAATGCACACTGCAGGATCGTTGATTCGTTAATGTAGAATTTTAAAAACGAGTTCACGCATAATGTCGCCGTGCGACATGCTATTTCCTTTTAATCCTTTCAATTGCTCATCGGCATCTCTGAAGTACTTGATAATACGTTCTGATTTTCCAGGAGGATAATTGCGCTCTCCTTCTTTGAAGTTTTGCGCTGCGTAATAATTCACGCCGAGTTCCTTGTAGGCTTCGTCTTTGTTGGTGCTGTTTTGAATAACGCACAACTTCGCGAAAAAGCCATAGAGCGCAGGAATGACTTGGAACAACGGATGGTCTTTCGGATTCTTTTCGAAGAAGTTGATGATTTGATTTGCCTTTAAAACATCTTTGCGAATAAGTGCCGTTTGCAATTCCCAAACGTTGTAATCTTTCGAAATTCCAATGTGGTCTTGAATCACTTGCGTAGTGATTTCGTCGCCTTGATTTAAGACAATACTCAACTTCGAAATTTCATTGGTGAGTTTGTGAAGGTCTGAGCCTAAATAATCGGCAAGCAATTGGGTAGCGGTTCCGCGAATGACCAGGCCTTGATCTTTCGCTATGTTTTGAACCCAAGTGGGAAGTTGGTTTTCTTTAATGGCAGCCGATTCAAAAGTCTTGGCTTTGCTCTTCAATGTTTTGAAGAGGGAAGATCTTCCGTCTACTTTTCCGTTTTTATAACAGAAAGCAAGAACGGTGCTTTGTGTTGGAGCATCGAGATAATTCAGCAGGCACTTGTACAACTCTTCTTTCTTCCAACATTTCAAATCTTGCGCTTCGCGCACAATAATCACCTGTTTGTTTCCCATCATGGGGAAACTCTTCGCCATTGAAACAATAGATTCAAGGTTTGAATCTTTGCCATAACAAACGGTTAGTCCAAATGCCTTCTCGCTTTCGTCGAGAATTTTATTTTCAATGGCATCTGCAATAAGGTCAATGAAAAACGCTTCTTCGCCGTGCAAAAGATAAACAGGGGCTGGATTGCCCATTTGAATGTCACGAATAATTAGCGAGTGTTCCATGTATTGCAAATATCGGGAATAGTGCTGCGGTACTGCAACATTTCAATCTTGAAAAATATACACTAATTTGCACAACCGAATTTTATGCTCAATTTCCAATTTCCCTCCTATTCCTTTCGCATTCGCGGAGAAGCCTCTCGTGAGATTTGGGACATTGTTCGTAACAAATGGGTGGCACTCACCCCTGAAGAATTCGTTCGTCAGCATGCCATTCATTTTTTTGTTCACGATTTGAATTTTCCAAAGGGAAGGGTTGGGGTTGAGACTGAAGTTGTTTTCCATGGCATGAAACGAAGAGCCGACTTGGTGTTGTATACGCGTGAAGCGTTCCCATTGTTAATTGCTGAATTCAAAGCACCAACGGTGAAGGTTGATGAAGGGGTGCTTAGTCAAACACTTCGGTATAATTCCGTATTGAAGGCCCCTTGGTTATTTATTTCGAATGGACATGAACATGCGTTGTGCGAAGTGAACAGTGATACCGGGACAGGAAAGTGGCATTCTGAAACATCCGAATGGATGTTCATTCAATAAATTATTTTTTCTTGCTGTTTGCTCCCGGAAGATTTACTGTGAAGTAAATGCTCCAACGACCATAGTCTTCATTGAGGTATTTTCCACTCGAGAATAATTCTTTGGGGAAATAGCGCACCCCAATAGCTAAGGTGCTAAAACTTATTTTGAGCGATGTTGAATACTGCCAATGGTTGAAGCCGTTTGGGTTACTCTCGATACGCTTCAACTTTAAATCGTCTATTTTTTTTACGCCGACAAATTTCGCATTGATGAAGTAGTAGCCTTCGAGCGCGCCTTCCACATAACTGTTTGTTTGACTGCCGTGTTTCAAGATGTATTTCCGAAATCGTATTTGTGCATTGAATGCATTTGAACTGTATTTCGCGCGATTCCATGCACTGTCTGGCTCAAAAGATTGCACAGGATAATTTGAATTCAAGCGCTGTGTTCTTCGGTAATAGCTGGTTCCGAATACCAAAGACGACATTGGAGCAAGGTCTTTTTTAAACGTGTATCCACACGAAAAACTTCTTCCCAATTCCATTCGATCATCTTTTGAAAGATGTTTGTTGTTTGGAATGAAGTTTCCGATTTCATAATAGAACGAAGAATAGTTGTCAATGTTTACACCTTCCAATTTGTATTCCCGTGTTCTCTTCATGACAGAGTCTATGGTCGATTCAAAAAGAATGGTTTGTCCATGCAATTGACAGCCAATTCCAACCATAAAAAGAAAAATCAAAACATTCTTCATGGTTGCGGAATAGGGATTTCAAAAAAGTGACGGTCGTAGACAATACGCAGCTTACAGCCTAAAAATTCTTCTACGGGTATAGAGGCAATGATTTTGTTTTGTGGACGCGAAACATTGTACTTGAATACTTCTCCGGTAGCTTTTACAAACTGAATAAATGCAACAGGAGCAGAGTAGTTTTCTTCAATCTCAAGGGTGTCAGATCTACTAATGGAAAGCAAATTGTTGCAGTTCAACGAATCTAAATTGAACTGAACCGAATAAACATTCGGTTCATCTTTCTCTTCAAAAAAGAAATAACTTGCTCTCGGAATTCCGAAGCCGTGCGCATAGTCGAAGTAGGGGTAAAGCGAACCACTTTTTCTGATTTCCTGCCAAAGCTTTTCCGTGTTCCAATCTGGATGAAGTTGACGCACGCACGCAGCAAATCCACACACGAGTGGCGTGGCGAATGATGTTCCTTGAATACGCGTATACTCGTCGTTTTCCGGATAAATCAATTCTCCCGGAGCGCAGACATCGGGTTTAAGTCTACCGTCTGCCGTTGGTCCAATTGAGCTGAAACTTGATACATAACCTGTCTTGGGATTCACAGAGCCAACCGTAAGAATGCGTTCTGCATCTGCGGGTGCGCCAATAATTTCCCAACTGTTTTGAAATTCATTGCCAGCTGCATTCACCACAAGAATACCTTTATCCATGGCAGTGTTGGCAGCAATGCTAATCTTGCAAGTCCTTCCATTTAAATCTTTCCGCTCATACAATTGATTGGTAAAGCTTAGCGATGAATTTACCAAGCTAGCGCCGTTTTCATCTGCCCATTCCAAGGCTTGTATCCATTGTACGTCGTTTAAAAATCTGAAGAATCCCATGTTGGGTGTCACACGCGCTAAGAGATAAGTGGCTTCGGTTGCTAGTCCGAATTGAATGGAGTCGTTCTTGCCCGCCAAGAAGGTCAAGACTTCTGTGCCATGCACAGAGTGTGAGTACACTTGATTCGATTTACTTAAGAAATCTTTGGTGGCTTTGACTTGATTGTTTTTGAAAAGATGCTTCAGTTGGGTTACTTCGTCCGCGTCTGTGAATCCGGCATCGAAAACGGCTATAATCGTATTCTTTCCATTCAATTCCCTTTCGTTGAATTGAGAAGGTTCAAGCAATTCAATTTGATTTTGAATTTCTTCTTTTTTGTAGTCCGACTCGTAATCGGTTGAAGTGGGTTCGGGGTTTTCAGCTGTAATGAGTGAATGCCCTTCAAGAAATTCAACTTCTTGCACACAAGGTAATTCCGAAATCAATTTCCAGTTGTTCGCTGAAGCTTTTATAATCAGTGCATTCAGCCAACGACTGGTTCCAAATGTGCTATCTGCAAAGGCTTCAACTTGTGCAATGTAATTGTTGTGCACAGGAACATCTCTTTCGTCCCAAGCGATATCTTGAAGCAATCTGCGCTCAATGGCAGCTGGTGAAAAATTGCTTTGATAGGAATTATCGTGAATGCCCTTGTCTTTGAAAATAACATAACCCCATTGTTGTCCTTGAGCGAGATTTGAACAGGCCACGAAAAATGAAAGCAATAGAAAAAGTGGAATGGCTCGTTTCCGCTTATTTTTGTTCGAATTGAAAAATGCATTCATCTATGGCGAATATAATTGATTTACGCAGCGATACCTTCACTCTGCCTTCGGAGGAAATGAGAAAAGCGATGTTTGAAGCGGAAGTGGGCGACGATGTGTTTGGTGAAGATCCAACAGTGAATGCTTTAGAGGCATACGCGGCGGATTTGTTCGGCATGGAGGAAGCGTTGTTTTGTTCAAGCGGAACGCAGTCGAATCAAATTGCTATTAACGTGCACACCCGTCCGGGTGACGAAGTGATTTGCAGCAACCTAGCGCACATTTATATTTATGAAGGCGGAGGAATTGCGTTGAACAGTGGAAGTTCCGTCCGTTTGATTGAAGGGCCCCGTGGAATGTTCACGGCTGAGCAAGTGAAGGCGAACATTAACAACAGGGCAGATGTGCATTTACCTAATACTTCTTTGGTTTGTACCGAAGATACCGTGAACAAGGGTGGAGGAGCCATTTGGGATTTCAATGAAATATTGAAAATCCAAGAGGTGTGTAAGGCGAATGGTATGGCTTTGCATTGCGACGGAGCGAGACTTTTCAATGCGTTGGAAGAAACTAAGATGACACCCGCGGAATATGCGAAAGCATACGATTCAATAAGCGTTTGTTTGAGCAAAGGCCTTTCAGCGCCAGTAGGAAGTTTCTTGGTGGGGTCGAAAGAATTTATTTTGAAAGCGCGTCGTCGTAGAAAGAGCATGGGTGGTGGTATGCGTCAGGCTGGATTTCTTGCCGCAGCAGGGTTGCACGCGATGAAGGTTGAGCGCTTTCGTTTGCATGAAGATCATGCACATGCCAAAGCAATTGGAAATGTTTTAAGTTCAGTTGCTTATTGCGCGGAAATCATGCCTGTTGAAACGAACATCGTTATCTGGCGTCCAACGAGCAATTCATCTTCAGACATGATTGAAAAATTATCTCCTTTTGGAATAAAGTGTTTCCCATTCGGTCCGCATTGGATTCGATTCGTTTTTCACCGAAATGTCACTTCGCAACAAGTCGAAGAATTGAAAGAAAAGCTTCAGAGTTTGTAATTAAACGAAGGAGATATTATTCCACAATTACACTTTTCTGAAGCTGCATATCTTCAGCAGTGATACGTACAGAATAAACACCGGAAGGAATATTCAAATTCACCAAAGTGTTGGTTGAACCCGATGCGATTCTTTCCGAATGAATCAATTTCCCAGAGATATCATACAGACTCCATGATGCGTTTTTCAGAACATCATGATTGATGGTGAATGATCCCTTGGATGGATTCGGGAAAACATTTAAAGAAGCCATTTCCATTTCTTCAATACCTACACAATCAGTTATGCTAATGATATAAGAATAGACACAACTGTTTTCGTCTGTAATATTCATTTCATAGGATCCAATGCCTACACCCGTTAATGGGTTTTCATTACCAACAGGCGTTCCGGTCTCGTCATTCCAAGTGAATATGTACGGAGCCGTTGCGCCGCCAACATTAACTAGAATGGTCGCGTCGTTATTGACATCGCAGCTAGGAAGTGAAATGTCCGTGGTAACTGTCCAAGGCTCTGGTTGAACAATTTCGTACGATTGTGTGAACGTCTGTCCACATCCTGTAGTGGCTGTTAACGTATACGTTCCAGGATCGACATTTTGAATAAAATGATCAGTCGATGTGAATCCACCTGGACCGCTCCAAACCGATGTGAAGTTGGCACCTGCACCAATGCTGTATGGGTAAATGTTTCCGTCACCCGTTTCTCCTTTATCTAGTGGACAAGATATGCCATCGACTAAAGCATCCCATGAAATAGAACTGCTGTAGGTGTGAAGAGAGAGTTCAATATCGCCTACCGCGCCTTCCCATCCGTCAATTTGAATGAGATAAAGTTGCCCAGCCTCAAGGCAAGAAGTAAAGGTCTGTGAAGCATATAAATCACCCGCAGAACACCCACCCAACATGTCGTCGTTCGAACTAATCAATTCGAACGTCGAGAAGTCAGCACAATCGGTCACTTTATAAATGGCAATTTGTGTGTCTATTGAAGTGCCCGGATTACATGTGGTCACTTCGAAGGAAGTTGAGCTTGTGGTTGGAATAAACTTCGCCCAAATGGAATTGGTCGCATTCCCTTCGCACCAAAATCCATAGACACCGCAATCCACTCCCGCCGGAGCAATTTCTCCGAATCCAGCAATGGCTTCCGTGTTGTTCAAAACCACCGAAGGGCCATCGGCTGTAATTTCAACCGCTCCGCATGGACTATCGTATGTCGGTGCATTGCTTACGCCAATGGTGAATGTCCAGGTATTTCCACTTCCACCACCACTGTATACATGTGTCAACGCGCCATTTTCAAAAACTTCAATCACCATTCCACCGTCGCCATAAGAATCGACATAAACGATTTCATAGTCGGTGTTGTTGGTCAAGCAAAAAGGACCTTCTGTGATGGTGCTGTTGTTGGCATAGCCGTTTGCGCTATTGTCCGATTCAGTTCCTGCACAACCCACATTTAAGTTTGCTCCCTCTGCAATAGGAGAAGCATTACACCCCGTACCTGCTAAATTCAGCTGCCAATAATTCTCGTACGCCCATGGATCGGTGTGCATAACGAAAGTGACAGAAGTCTCTCCTGCAGCGCATTGCGTGAAGGCATTTGTGACAGCAAATAGAACAATTGAGGTTGCAAGTACAAGTGGTTTCATGGTCAAAGGTTAGTCATTCAAAGGTAACACGAACAGCGGAAGTCTGAAAACTAAATCGCGAAAAAGCCTTGAATTCAGCGGTTCTGCGCTTACTTTGCATTATGACAGATTATTTGCGTCCGGGATCCATTCAAGAGTTAATGGTGACTTCAATCAATGAAGAAGGTGTTTTTGTTGGAAACGATCACGAGGAAATTCCTTTGAATAAGATCGATACCAAAGGAGTTGTGTTGGGACAAACACTGAAGATATTCAGCTATTTCAACGATAGAAAAGAATTAGAGGCAACCACAAAGCTTCCAGAAATTCAAGTGGGAGAAATGGGCATGTTCACCATTTTGAACTCAAACGACCTTGGCGCATTTATCAATATTGGTGTTGGACGTGATGTCCTTATTCCAAAGAGAGAGCAAAGACAAGAGCTGTTGGCTAATCGCAAAGCGTTAATTATGCTTTGTTACGATTCTGCGAATCACAGACTTTTCGGAACAACCAAAATTTTCAATCACTTGAAAGAGGTTCCCGATTTCAAACGCGGAGAAGAAATTGAAATGACTATTTTCGAGAAATTGGAAGTGGGAAGAAAGGTGATTGTAAATGGAAAATACCAAGGAATCATCTTCCAACAAGAAATCATGAGTCGCGTTTCTGAAGGCGATAAAGTAAAAGGGTACGTGCGCAAGATTGAAGGAAAAGATGTGGTAGTGAGCATGCAGAAGGAAGGAGTAGATCTTATTGAAGATGCTGCTGCTCGTCTGTTGGAATTCTTGGAAAACAACGGCGGCTACATTCGCTTGAACGACGACAGTGATCCAGATGAAATTAAAATTCGACTTCGTATGTCGAAGAAGACTTTCAAGAAAGCTGCGGGATTGTTGTACAAGCGCGAGAAAGTTGACTTGATGAAGTTCGGAGTGAAGTTGTTGACCGACGGTCAGAAGCCTACGCCGAGAGACATTGAAAATTGGAAGGATAAGCCAACAGACGATGTGCGTAAGCCATATACGGCGAAGAAATTGCCTGTGCCGAACAGACGCATTGGAGATTCTTTCGGGAATCAAGCGAATAAAGGATACAGAGATGATAATAGAGGTGAAGAGGGGGTAAGAGAAGTTAAGAAATGGGAAGATAAGGGAAGTGAGTCAGGGACGAATGCTAACGGCAAAGTGCCTTACACTTCGAAGAAATCTAGATCTTCTTCTTCCAATACTTCCAAACCTTCACGTCCTTCGGACCGGAACCGAGGCCCGCGTCGATAGTCGTTTCCAATTGTTCGTCTGATAAGAAGCGATAGATAATTCGCTTCGGGAAGTCGTGTGTTGGATTTTCAAAAATCCATTCTGTTGCTGTCGCTTTCGTGCACGTGAAGATGGTGCTTTTGTCCGCTTCAAGCGGAGTAGCAATGTACACCCAATGATCGTTATCGTATACAATAACCGAATGTTCGTTCGGTAATTCATTCGTTCCGTATTCTTCGTAATTCACGTTGTAAAATGAAATGCCTTCAATAACCATTTCATCTTCCACCTTCGTCCATTCCTCTCTTCCGGTTAGTCCAACCCAATTGCCTTGCAATTTCAATAAATAAGGAAGCAAATCGGTTTGTGCAAACGCATTCATTCCAACCGAAACAAATAGAGCGAGGAACAGAATCTTTTTCATGAACTCGAAAATACTAAATAACTTCTAAAACTAAACCTTTCAAATATTCTCCTTCTGGATGGTAGATACTAATCGGATGGTCAGCTCCTTGGTGCAATTGATGAAGAATCTTTACTGTTCTTCCAACAGAAATAGCAGATGCCAATAAGATTGAAGTGAATTGCTGCTTGTCGATTACCTGCGAGCACGAGAACGTAAACAAGATTCCGCCTGGTTTAATCTGACGTAAAGCCGCTTCGTTAATTCTTCTGTACCCTTGAATGGCTTTGTGCTTTGCACTTAAGTGTTTCGCGAATGCCGGTGGATCAAGAACAATAATGTCGTAATCCTCTTCAATATTTTTCATGTACTCCACCGCATCGGCTTGAATCAACTTGTGCTTCGAAGTATCTAAATTATTCAATTGAATGTTGTTCTCTACCAAAGCCAATGCTGAAGCACTACTGTCCAGACTATGAACCAAGTTTGCGCCGTTTTTCAATGCGTACAGAGAGAATCCTCCGCTGTAGCAAAACGTGTTCAATACTTTTTTTCCTTGACTTAATTCACCAAGTAGTTTTCTGTTTTCACGTTGATCAATGAAGAAGCCGGTCTTTTGTCCTTTCTCCCAATCGATTTGAAATTGAATACCGTGCTCCAAAGCAATGTCGTTTCCTTTTTCACCAACAACATATTCATTTTGTGCATTCGGAACACCTTTAATTTTCTCTCCGCTCTTATCGTAAATAGCCTTCAAGCCATCGCCCATTACCATTTTTAAAGCGCTAGCAATTTCGCTTCGGTGCTGGTACATACCTGCTCCGTGGAATTGCATAACAGCGGTTTCACCGTATACGTCAATAATAAGACCTGGGAAGCCATCGCCTTCCGCATTGATTAATCGGTAAAGCGTAGTTTGCTCGGTGCTAACCATGGTCTTCTTGCGAAGCTCATAAGCACGTTGAATTTTCGTGTGCCAGATGTCAGTCGAGTACATTTCCTCACCGAAAGAAAACATACGAACCGCAATGCTACCTTCAGAGAAATGACCGATTCCAATTTTTTCATTTTTACGGGTGAACACTTCCACCAATTGTCCTTCCTTCAACAATTCAGAAATGGCTTCAATGGCGCCAGAGAATATCCATGGGTGAAAACGTTTTGCGCTTTGCTCTTTCCCTTGCTTCAAATAGATTTTTGCTAACATGTGGCAAAACTACTCCGAAAACTTACTTGGTCGTGAAATACTTGTTTTCTTTTAAAGTTAGCCAGCCTTCTGCCAAGGCTTCTTGCACAAGCTCAATGACTTTTTCTTTGTTGAATGGAACAGGCCATGCGAAGAGTTCTTCAAGCGTTTTTCCCTCCATACACTTTTGAAGAATTTCTTTGGTGGAAGGAAGAGATTGCCCACGTTGACACGAATCACATTTTCCGCAGGGCGCGGCGTCTTCACCGAAATAGCGAAGGACGAATTGTTCGCGACAATGGTCTTGTGCAAGCAAGTTTTGCATGTGTTGAAGTTTCGCTTCGTCGATACTTCTACGTTCTTCGTACATACTTTCCGGAATAGAAATCTCGGCGGTTGCAACTCGCGGTTTGGAATAACTGTATTGCGAGGTAGAACTCGCCGGAAGGTATTCGATGATTTGAAGTTTATGCAAGTCGTTCAACGAAGTGTGCACTTCATTTTTCGAACGTTCATTCAACACACTCAACTGATATTCTGAAATGGGCACAGCGAAGTCCCAGATACTTCCGTATAAGCGGAAAAGTGAACGGAGAAAATCTTCGTGCTTCGGATGTTCATCTACAAACGCGCGAAGTTCTTCTTTCGAAGCAATCACGCGAACGCGCGAACGGTGCAATCCGCGAGCGAGAATGGAAATGTATCCCGCGCGTTCGAGCAACAGCAATGAAGCTGAGATGGTGTTCGCGTTGAGTTGACTTCGTTCTGCAATTTGATCGAGGTGCAATGCGAACAATTCGTTCATACCTGAACCGATTGCAATGCGATGAATATTTGCCAGTGTTTGATAAACCGTTGCAATGTCTTCCTTCGGTGGATAGCGAAGCGCAATGTTTTTTTTCAATTGAACGAAATCGCTGTCGTTCCAGAGTGCAAGTCCAATGGCAGGTTGCTCGTCGCGTCCTGCTCTTCCTACTTCTTGAAAATACGCTTCAGGTTGTGAAGGAATGTCGAAGTGAATCACGAAGCGCACATCGGGTTTGTCTATCCCCATACCGAAGGCGTTCGTGGCTACAATGACTTGCACATCGTTGTTCTTCCATTTTTGAAAGGCGAGATCTTTTTTATGAAGATCAAGACCCGCGTGATAGGCAAGGGCTTTGATGTTTTTTTCGTTCAAGAGTGCTGCTAAGTCTTCTGTCTTTTTGCGTGAGTTGCAGTAAACAATTCCAGCACCTTTAAGCACTTGCATGCGTTCAACGAGATCCTTTTCTTTTTGGGTTGAAAAGAGCGCGTTGTATCCGATGTTTTTCCGAGCGAAGCTCTTTTGAATAATCGTGCAATCGTTGTTGAAGATGAGCGTTGCAATGTCGCTCACCACTTGCGGAGTAGCGGTAGCGGTAACGGCCATCACCACAGGATCTCGAAGTTCTTGAATGAATTTCGGAATGGCTCTGTAGGCAGGGCGGAAGTCATGTCCCCATTGTGAAATACAATGCGCTTCATCAATGGCAACGAATGAGATGTTCAGGTAGCGAATGCGTGCAATGAAGTTGTCGTTTTCCAAACGTTCGGGAGAGACGTAAAGGAATTTGTATTTCCTGTTCGTGCAATCGTCGAGAATTTTATCGATCTCGAAATTATTTAATTCGGAAGAAAGATATGCTGCAGGAATTTCTTTTTGAACGAGGCTTTCCACCTGATCTTTCATGAGCGCGAGCAGGGGAGTAATGACAATGCACAACCCTTTGTGACAAAGTGCAGGTACTTGAAAGCAGATGCTTTTTCCTCCGCCTGTTGGCAGTAGCGCAAACACATGTTCACCGTATGCGGCAGCATTGACGATTTCGCTTTGCTTATCGCGAAACGCATCGTATCCCCAGTATTTTTTAAGAAGGTGGAGGGTTTTTGCTTGCATTGTATTGCGAATGTACGAATGCAATTTTTATCGAGCTCGCTCTGCGAGCGGCATCCGAAATGCCCCCACTGATAGGTGGGGGTTATTTTTTGCAATAACCTTTTTGCTTAAGTCAATAGACATCTGCCTAGCCTTTTTCCCCCAGCTCCACTGGGGGCATTTCGGATGTCGCCCTTAGGGGCTCGTTGATTAATGCTTTCTGGGTGCATAAACCGCCGGCTCCTCCAAGAACTGCGAAGGTTTTTCTATTTCAGGAAGCACAGCATATACTTGCGCGTCCATAGCGGCAGCAAGTTTAGCGAGTGTGAGGATTTGCGGATTGGATTTTCCGTTTTCAATTACCGATAAGTTCGGAACATCCATTCCCACTTTGTAGGCCAGATCGGCCTGCGACATTTTCAGTTTCTTGCGCTTGGCTTTTATGTTTTTACCAAGTTGTTCAAGGTATTCTTTGTCGTTCTTCGGCATGCAGCGAAGGAACTTGGATAACCAAAAAATAATGTTATGTATATACATAACTTACGATTTTTGATTTATGTTTGTTCAACCTTAAACTGAGTTTAGAATTTCAAACAAAACTTGTAACCTTCATAAAATGAAAACACGCTTTTTTTCCCTTTCTTCCCTTCTCTTACCCTCTCTTACCTTTTTACTAATCTTTTGCGCAACTCAAGTTGCAACAGCACAAGTCCCATCTTACGTTCCAACAAACGGACTAGTAGGTTACTGGCCTTTCAACGGTAATGCGAACGATGAAAGTGGGAATGGGAATAACGGGACGGTTAATGAGGCTGTTTTGACTGCTGATAGATTTGGTAATGCAAATAGTTCTTATGAATACAATACTCCCGATTGTCAAATAACAACTAATGCTTTTTTTAATGCTTCATTAGACTTTACTTTCACATGTTGGTTCTACTCAAATTCAAACACTTCTCAAATCCTCTTAAACACCATTCCACATACTGTAATTGCTTATGGTGTCAACTCTTGGTTTGCCGGTCCGAACTTTACATCTTTTCTTTATGGTAGTGGTCAATCTTTTGGTTGGTTTAATGAGGGTAATAGCAGTTACTTGAGTCCTAATTCACTTTTGAATAATTGGAGAAGTCTAACAGTAGTGAAATCAGGTAGTAATTATATGTTTTATGAGAATGGAGTTCTTACTTTTTCTCATATCATTGTTCAGCAGCCGACAAGTCAACTTTGTCAATTGGTTTTCGGGCATTGTGATCCAACTGAGTGTCAAGAAGCTTTAACAGGATTTCTTGATGACTTCGGAATTTGGAACCGCGCATTAACCGCTGACGAAGTATTGGCCCTTTACAACGGATGCAACGTGGTACCAATAGCCATTGCAGGGAGCAACACACCTGGTGCATTTTCAACTTCAACCTACACCTGCGACAACAATGCGGGAAGCACTTATAACTGGACAGTTTCGAACGGTGTTATTGCAAGCGGACAAGGAACAAATTCAGTAAGCATCTTATGGGGAGCGGAAGGTGTTGGAAGTGTTTCAGTAGTTGAAACAACTGCAAACGGTTGTGTTGGCGATGCGGTAGTTTACGATGTGAATGTTCAGTGCATTGTTTCAGGAAATGCCATTGAAGGTCCTGTTGGTCCAGAAGCATTTTCGAATTCAACCTACACTTGCAACGGTGCTGCTAATAGCAATTATAATTGGACCATTACCAACGGAGTTATTGTAAGCGGACAAGGAACAAACTCGGTTACTGTTCTTTGGGCATCTAATGGCCTTGGAAACATAAGCGTTATTGAAACTACTGCTGAAGGTTGTGTTGGAACAACACTTTCTCAGGATGTTGTTGTTGTACCGGTAAGTGTAGAAGAATTCATTACCGCTTTCTCACTTTTTCCAAATCCAGCAACCACAGAAGTAAACCTTCAAACAACAGCAGAAATGATCGGTTCTGATTTAATCATCTTCGATGCACTCGGAAAACAAATTCACAAGCAACAAATCATTTCAACCAACTCGCGCATAAATACTTCAGCTTTTGCAGCTGGAAATTATGTGGTGAAAGTGGGTGAGGGAGTGAAGAGGTTTGAGGTTAAGAAGTAATTGGAGAGAGCTCGCTCTGCGAGCGGCATCCGAAATGCCCCCACTGATAGGTGGGGGTTATTTTTTGCAATCAACCTTTTGCTTAAGTCAATAGTCATCTGCCTAACCTTTTCCCCCAGCTCCACTGGGGGCATTTCGGATGTCGCCCTAAGGGGCTACGGAACTTCTTTGTTCTTCTAAAATGAGACGAGCTCGCTCTGCGAACGGCATCCGAAATGCCCCCACTGATAGGTGGGGGTTATTTTTTGCAATCAACTTTTTGCTTAAGTCAATAGTCATCTGCCTAACCTTTTTCCCACAGCTCCACTGGGGGCATTTCGGATGTCGCCCTAAGGGGCTCGTTGATATGTGCTAAAATGAAGTTTCGATTTCTTCCTGAAAATTCCATTTCAGAATGATGTGCTTTTTGATTTTGAATATATTTCTTGAGTCCAGATATTTCTGATTGTCCAACACTGAAAACAGCATAGCCCAACTGCCATTCAAAGTCTTTCAGAAAATCAGCTTTTGTCTTCATCCATCGCGATGAATTGGATTTTAATTTTTCAGCCAACTTCATGACTGCAATTTTTCTGGAGAGAAAACACAAGACATGAACATGGTCGTAAAAGCCCCCAATTTGAATACTTGGACATTCAAGTTCATCACACAAATTGGATAAGAAACCATAAAGGTCATTTTCAATCTGAGGCAGAATAAAAGGTTGTCTATACTTGGTTGAAAAGACCAAATGAATGGTCATTGTTGAAATGGATTTTGACATTTTTTTCTCGCGAAAATGAATTGAGCATTCCTCAAAGTCAAGAAACGGTTATGCGCGTTTATGCCGAGCAGAAATCATACAGATCAATCTGACTTTGTCAGATCAATTCTTCGAATCAATCGCTTTGCGATCAATCGTTCCGATTTCACCGAAGGTTTGATCACGCGGTGATTGATCTGAAAGATTGATCATCGAAGATGATTTTGCCTGTATGAGTTAAAGTCTAATAGATAAATCCAAATGTCCACCTAATCCAATTTCTACAATGCGTTGTAGAGTGGATAAGCGGACTTCTTTAATGTCGTTTTCAATTTTCGAGATGTATCCTTTGTTGGTGCCACAGCGAACAGCCAGTTCCTCTTGCGTTAAACCTTTTTCAATCCGGGCTTGCTGAAGTATAACCCCAATTTTAAAAGACTCATATCCCTTTTCGAATTTCTCTCGCTTGGCCGTTCCTCGCTTGCCATATTGCTCTTCAATGAATTGATCGAGTGTCTTAGTATTATTTTTCGTTTTCATATAATTTTTTAATTGCAATCGCTTTTTGAATTTCAGTTCTAGGTGTTTTCTGACTTTTCTTTTGGAAACCATTTGCCAATACAATCAGATTTCCTTTATCGAAAAAACAAAATATTCGAAATATATCATTCCCTTGACTTACCCGTATTTCATATAAACCATCTGAATTTTCAATGAATCGAAAATATTCATGTGGTATTATTTCTTGAGTCTCAATAATTCGAAGAGTCCATAAAATTTTATCTTTTACTTTTTGTCTTTGTTTCAGATAAAAGTTTGAAAAATAATCTTGATAGAAGATTATCAATCTCTTTTTAGCTTCATTCATTTTGTGCAAATTTAGTTTAAGTTGTTCATTCGGACAACTTGCGTTTTGATTTTTTTTTCTCGCAAAAATGAATTGAGCTTTGCTCAAAGTCAAGAAACGGTTATGCGTGTTTATATGAACTTCGTTATTGGAAAACCTTCGGTTTTATTCCTCCCGATAGCTATCGGGATCGTAATTCCTACTTCGTAATTCCTATTTCATAATTGGAACTATGTTGTTAAATCTTCCCTTTTCTTCCCCTTTCTTAACCTCTCTTAACTTGTACCCGATCTTCTAATAAAGCATTATCTTAGCGCTATGAGAAACGTCCGAATAGTACCGCCTGCAACACTTACAGGCATTCGCTTGAAACACCTCAAAGACGCAGCATGCGGAGTACCCGCTATTACTTCAACCTTTAAACACATTGCCGATGAAATGGGCATGATCAAAGGTTGGAAGCTGCTGCAAAAATTAAATCAAAAAGACGGAGTCGATTGCCCAGGTTGCGCTTGGCCAGATCCTACACATAGATCGAAACTCGGAGAATACTGCGAGAACGGTGCGAAAGCCATTGCCGAAGAGGCGACTGATAAACGATGTACTCCCGATTTCTTCGCGAAACATTCGGTGGAAGAAATGAGTGAGTGGAGCGATTATGAAATTGGAAAAAGCGGACGCATAACAAACCCCATGTTCCTTGAAAAAGGAAGCAGCAAATACAAGGCGGTGTCGTGGGATTTCGCTTTTCAACGCATCGCGAAAGAACTCGACAATTGCGCTACTCCCGATGAAGCGGTTTTCTATACTTCCGGAAGAACAGGAAATGAAGCGGCATACCTCTATCAATTGCTCGTTCGTAAATTCGGGACAAACAACCTTCCAGATTGCAGTAATCTCTGTCACGAAAGTTCTGGACGCGCACTTTTCGAGGCCATCGGAATTGGAAAGGGAACAGTGAAATTGGACGACTTATACATTGCAGATGCCATTTTAGTTATTGGACAAAACCCCGGAACCAATCATCCGCGTATGATGGCTGCACTTTCGAAGTGCAAAGCCAACGGAGGGAAAATCATACACATCAATCCACTTCCGGAAGTGGGAACAACGAAGTTCATCGATCCGCAAAGTCCAATAGAAATTTTAAAAGGAGGAACACAACTCGCAGATCATTTCTTGCAAGTGAGAGTGGGCGGAGACCATGCATTGTTAAAGATGATTGGACATTATCTGAAGACTATTGAACAAGAAGTTGGAGGTGTCCTCGATCATAAATTCATAGAAGAAAAAACAGAAGGTTTCATCAATTATTGGAACAGTCTCGACGAAGTAAACCTCGACGAGTGCTCTGAAATCAGCGGCATATCGAAAGCGCAGGCCTTCGAAATTGCAGAACTTATTTCCAAAAAGAAAAATATTATTTCGTGTTGGGCCATGGGGCTTACCCAACAGAAAAAGGCCGTTGCGATCATTCAAGAGGTCGTAAACATACATTTGGCTTTAGGGGCTATCGGAAAACCAGGCGCCGGGCTTTGTCCCGTTCGCGGACATTCGAATGTACAAGGCGACAGAACCATGGGAATCGCAGAGAAACCATGGGAATCTTTTTCGTTGGCACTGGAGAATAGATATAATTTCAATGCACCAAGACACCACGGATATGATGCGGTGGAAGCCATTCAAGCGATGGCCGACGACAAAGTGAAGATCTTTATTGGTATGGGTGGAAACTTCGTTTCTGCAACGCCCGATAGTGTATTTACTGGAAAGGCCATGCAACGCGTGCCGCTTACCGTCCATGTTTCAACCAAACTGAATCGTTCCCATTTGGTAACCGGTGAAGAAGCATTAATACTCCCTAGTTTAGGACGCACGGAAATTGACATGCAAGAAAGCGGAGAACAATTCGTTACGGTGGAAAATTCTATGGGTATCGTACACCGTTCACGCGGTACAATAGCTCCAGCTTCTGAATTTTGCATGAGCGAACCCGCAATCGTTTGCGAAATTGGTAATGCTTGCAAAAAGACTTCAGACCTACCTTGGAAAAAGTGGAGAACGAACTATGATTTAATTCGTGATGAAATTGAAGCGGTTATTCCAGGTTTCACGAATTACAATGAGCGTGTGCGAGGTGCAGACGGATTTTATCTCCCGAACGGCCCGCGTGAAGGGAAGTTCACAACTCCTTCTGGAAAAGCACACTTCAATACATCCCAACTTCAACATATAGATGTTCCATCTGGACATTATGTCCTTATGACCATTCGTACCCACGACCAATTCAACACAACGGTTTACGGTCTTGACGATCGCTACCGCGGAGTTGAGAACGAACGTCGCGTGTTAATGATGAACGAGGAAGACATTCGCAATGCTGGATTTCAACACAAGGAATTGGTTAACATCATTTCCATTCATGAAGGTGTTGAACGAAAAGCGGTGAAGTTCCATGTTATTCCTTATGATATTCCGAAAGGTTGTGTAGGTTCTTATTTTCCGGAAACGAATTGCCTAGTTCCACTGCACCACACGGCAGAGCGAAGCAATACGCCAATCAGTAAGTTTTTAATTGTTCGATTTGAAAAGTATAACGGAGAGCAAGGATGATTTCGAAAATTTTGTGGTTGCCCATTAACATTTTGCAATTGTTGTTGCTGCTTGTTTGGACAGTTTTCTGCGGATTGTTTGGAATGGTGTTCGCGCTTGCAACAAACCCAACCTATTCGCACAGAATAATGGGTTACTACATTTTCTCCCCCATGATTCTTGCCATTTCCATGGCACGTGTGAAAGCAAAAGGATTAGAAAACGTGCTCGATGAACCTGCTATTTATGCGGCGAATCATGCTTCACAATTAGACATTCCAATTATCTGCACACGCGTGAATCGCCCTCTCTTTTTTATTGGGAAAATCGAATTGAAGAAGATTCCCATTCTTAGTCAATACATGAAAATTGTAGGAATGATTTTCGTGGATCGAAAAAACCGAGAACGCGCTATGGCAAGCATGCGCACTGCCATTCAGGACATTAAAGGAGGGAAGAGTATTGCTGCTTTCCCGGAAGGAACTCGGACGAAAACAGGGGAGTTGTTGCCGTTTAAAAAGGGAGTGTTTACCATTGCGAAAGAAGGACGCATTCCAATTGTTCCCATTGCAGTCATTGGTAGTGCAAAAGCGTTGGCGAGTGGAAGTTTTTTCTTGCGCCCAGCCACTGTTGAACTTCGTGTCTTACCTGCTTTGAAAGGCGATGAGTTTTTCAATATGTCTATCGAGGAAATGGCGAATCACACGCGCTCGCTGATTCAACAAGAAATAGAAAAAGCTTAGAAAGGGAAACCTAGACCGAGATTCAGGACGGGTTGCATCTTAAACGTTGAAGGTTTATTATTTACGTTCGAAAGAAATTCGTTGTACTCGTCTTTTCCTTGCCACAACCACTTCTCTCCGTCAATCTTCAAAGGATCACGCAGTGGAATTCCCACGTCCATCCGAACTATGAAAAAATCGAAGTCTAAGCGCAGTCCCGCTCCTGCGCCAATTGCAAACTCCTTGTAGAATTTATTCTTATCGAATTCTGCATTCGGACGGCTATTGTCTTTATTGGCCAACCAAATGTTTCCAGCATCAACGAAAAATGCCGCTTGAAACATGTGTGTAATTTTGAATCGATACTCTGCGTTGAACTCCAATTTAATATCACCAATGTTATTGAATGAACGAACAACTGTGGTGTCTCGGAAACTTCCTGGTCCAAGTGTTCGAGCCTGCCAAGCTCGCAATCCGTTCGCACCACCGCTGAAATAACTTTTCTCAAAGGGAAGAGAAGGCAAGTTCTTCAAAGGAATCCCAACACCAACAAAGGCACGGAATGCGAACTTGTTTCTATCATCCGTTTGCGTGAAAAAGCGAACGTCGTGATCAGACTTTACATACTGCGCAAAACGAATATTATTGATTTCATAACTGCCTAACGAATCCGTTGCTGTATTCGGAAGACGCTGATAAACCGCGCGCAATAAATTTCCGGCACCTTCAAGAATGTTTCCTCGGTAGTAGAAAGAACGCGGCTGACTGCCGTCTTTCTGCGTATTCACCGTGTAACCCAAACGTGAAGCAACAATCAAGTGATCTTGATAACTGTTTGCGAGGTAGCCGTCGTTCAACGAATTCAACCATTGATCGAATGCATCAGAACGATCTATTTTAATTAAGCTCAATTCAGCCCATTCAATGTCAAAAGAAGAGACCTTCTCTGGATTTTCAATGAAGGTCCAGCCAAAACTCACTTGGGAAAGTGTTCGTGTATAGTCAGGTCTTCGCTGATAGTTAAGTCCGGCGTGCAATGTGGTTTTTGGATAATTGCTTCGACTTGTTTTCGCTAAATCACGTGGAAACAAGCGCGGTAAATTCAAATTCAATTCAGGTCCAATTTCGAAGGTGTTCAATTGGAAAGCACGCTGTACAATCTGATCTCCTGTATTTGCCGAAGCAGATCCTCCGCCTAACACTTGCGATGCCTCAGCACCGACAACCGTTTTGAATTCGAAGGTTTCAGCGCCACGAAATACGTTTCTGTGTTTGTAGATGAAGTTGCCGTATATACCCATGTTACCCGCACGGTTCGTGACGCGCGGATCGAAACTCAATGCTTGTTTTTTATTCGGAGCCAATAGCACTTTTACATCCAACAATGCTTGTCCAGTCTTACTGTCATTCCGTGGTGTAAGTTGAATATTCACGGTTTTAAAAACACCCAATTGCGTAAAGCGTTTGTACGTCTCATCGAGATGGCGCTGCTGATAGAGCATTCCTTCTTTCACTTCAACACGTCTTTCAAGCAATACAGGTTTTACACAAGAAAGTCCTACACTGAAAATATCCAAACCTTTGTATTGAGTGGTATCTGTTGGAGTTTCATTCGGGTTTAGTGGATCGAAAGAAGTGTTGAATGAAATTTCACCAATGTAGAATTTGCGATGAGGCAAAGTCTTTCCAGTGAAATTTCCGTATCCGTCTAGTGCTTTTTGATTGAGCACTGTAAGCTTTACATTCACTTCTTTTGGTGAAGTGACGGTGTCTAATTGATAAACGATGTAATCGGGAATAAACTCGTAAAATCCTTCGTTACTCAAGAACAGCGTAATGCGAGAACGCTCTGCATCGAGATTTTCAACGCGGAAGCGTTCTCCCGATTTCACCAGTGTTTTTTCTTGCAGCTTCGGAAGTTGCTTCTGAATGCTAACATCCTCAGTTGCCCAAGTAACGTCTTTAATGGTGTACAGATCTTTCAGGGTAACATGATAGACCACATTGCTCTTCTTTCCAGCCTTCCAGAAAAAACTTTTCTCGGTGTTTAAGATGCTTTCGCCTTTTACCTCTGCATTGAAGTATCCGTTTTTGCGCAAGTAAATTTCCATTTGTCTCGCACCTTTGTTTACGAGCATGGTGTCTAAAAGCACTGGCGGCTCTCCCACGGTATAGGCCAACCAAGGCCATAGTCCATTGCATTTCTTGGGGTCTTTGTGCTTCTTGTTTTTACGCGTCTCTTTGTCGTATCGCTTTTTGTTGATGCGTGCGCAGCGCTTGTCAATACGCAGTTGAGAACGCTCCAAAAACTTCCGAGGAACAAACGTATTCAAACGCATATTCAAACGGAACATCAAGGTTTTCCGATTGGGCTTCAACTTGGTTAAATACAAAAGTTCATCGGCGCTTACATCGGTAACCGTAAGCAGATCGTTCTTGTGTTCAACGAAATCAATTTTGTGATCTTCGAAATAAACGTCTCCTTCACCCAAGTTGTTTTGAATGGTGCATGAAGAATAGACGACGCTCAGAACAACGAAAACAATTGTTTGAGTGAACCCCCTTTTCTGAAAAATCTTCTTTTGCATCATTTCTACAAATATCTAACGCATCTTTGTAGAAATAAAATTTAATGTCCATTTCCAAGAACGAAATCAAACTAATTCGCTCCTTGCAACAGAAGAAATTCAGAATGCAAGAGCAATTGTTCGTTGTGGAAGGAAGAAAGGCGGTGGAAGAGGCTTTAAATTTTGAAGAAAGAGTTGTAAAGGTCTTCACAACCGATGAAGATTTTTCGTTGAAGTTTCGCGTTCCGCTGATTCATTCGCGAGACATGGAGCAGATCTCAAGTCTTACGCAACCTCCCGGATACTTGGCTGTGTTGAAGCAAGAATTTTCTGAGCTTTCAACAATTGCGGGAAAGACTTTTTGCATCGCCAATGCCATAGCAGACCCCGGGAATCTGGGGACACTTATTCGCACATGTGAATGGTTTGGGGTAGATGCTTTGTTGTTAGACGAAAATTGCGTAGACGTGTTCAATTCGAAAGTGGTTCAAGCGACGATGGGTAGTATTCTTCGATTGCCTATAGTGCTTTCCTCATCTAAAGACATTATTGATTTTTTCAGTTCGAAGGATATTGCCATTCTTGCCGCCGATTTAGACGGTACACCCATACAATCATTCAAAGCGCCGCAGGAGTGGGCGTTGGTAGTAGGAAGTGAAAGTCACGGCGTCTCGCAAGAGTTTGTTCAAGCTTCTTCAACACGTCTCACAATTCTTTCCTTAGGAAATGCAGAAAGCCTCAATGCCTCTGTTGCTGGAGGAATAGCTATTTTTCAATTGAAAGTTAACGCGTAATTATCGGCCGTAAAAGCTTGCTGGTTGAAGCAACGGTTCGAATACAAAGAACTGCGCAAGTCCGAGTTCATTCTCATCTGTTTTCGCCCAGAAATATTCGGGGTCGAATGGAGTCAGTTGTCCGGTTGCATCAGGAGTCAACTGCTTCGCCTTCTTCAAATACAAACTCAACGAGCGAATAGAACCACTTGAATTTTTAACGCGAAGAACAAAAGTCGGCGAAATGTTTTTTATCGAGTCTGCAGCCGTTGGTTTCAATAAAGTGTTGTAAGATTCCAAATTCACTTTTTTCATGCGCTTCAATAAATCGAAGGCTCTCGCAGTGTCGAGTTGTGCATATGGAGTTAGCACTCCGTTGAGATAACGTTCGAATTTCAATTTGTTATTTCCTAAATAGGAAAGCTTGAAACTGCTTGCAGGATCGGTCATGTGAAGCACTTCAATTTCTGCAATGTCGTTGTTCGGATAGTAAAACACGCTGGTACTGCGCCATTCCATTTCTTCCGTGAAAAATCGTGGATTTAAAAAACCAGTGAATCCTTCAATGTGCGTGATGTAAGGGTCTTCACTTCGTCCGTCTTCTGGCGTTTCAAGCAGCATGATAGTGCCCATGTGGTCTTGTGTGTTCGGACCAACGAAATAGGTTTTCAAAAGTTCATTGTTCTTTCCATAGACTTTCACTTCTTTGGCCGAGGTTGCCATAACACTCATCATGTTATCGCGCATTTTAGTGGGGACGTTTCCTCTTACACGTATATCGTGAAAACATTCCAGCAATAATTTAATCACATCTTTGCGCGCTGCGTATTTCTTATTAATGGTCCAATCTGTTGTTCCTTCTTTGCGTTCCAAGAGAGCAACATTTCCATTTCTGTCTTGGATCGTTACTTTAGAAATCGAAGCGGTGTCTTCAATGGAAAACTGCATGAACGGATTGTCACCGGTTGAATTCTTTTTGCTCAATTTCGGATAAAGAAAAACGGCAGCTCCTGCAAGTAGTAAAAACAATACAAGAAGAATGATATTCTTTTTTTTCATCTTAGTTTTTCTTTGTCCAACGCTTCTTTCGTGAATACACAACTGCAGTTCCGAAAATGGCCAGCACGAACAGAGGTGAAGCGGTGTTCAACGTTTTCCAGTAGTTCTTCTCGGTAGAGATTTTGTCCTTGTCTAATTTTCGAACAAGAATGTTTCTTGATCGAACATCAATCAAACTTGCGTCGTCCAACAAGTAGTTCACGCAATTCAAAAGCAAGTCCTTGTTGTCATAAACCACGCGCTTGAATTGCTTACTGTAACCAAGCGGCAACGGATATTCTTTTCCGTTTTCAACTTGAACTTCATTGTAGGCAATGTCGGCATCTGAGATGACAATCATGCGCGTTGGTTCGCTCGACGAGCGATAAGCAATTTCAGGAGATTTTCTTACGCTATCCGGAAGGTAATCGTTAAAGGCCGATGGGAATGTTCCTTCCATTAAGATACCCATGATTTGATTAGGCTTGTTGTTGGCTTTGAAGTAGTCACCGGTCTCACGCAACAATTCAAGGTCAATACGAACAGGAGCTTTGAATTCTTTCGCTAAATCAGAAGAGAAAAGAAAAGGAATCTTTCGAATGTTCTTGCTCTGATTCACGGTATCTATGGAACCTGCGAATTCGGTGAAGATGGGATCAAGGTTGGCCGCAATCGGATGTGAATGCTTTTCAGAAGTGAGGATAGGAGCGAAGTAGTTGCTTTTTTCCACATAGCTTCTCTGATTTCCCATTGGGCCGTTGTCTAAAATTATAGGCGCTCCTTGGAAGTCAATTACCATGTTTCTGTTCAAACGAACGCCGTATTCATAAAGCATTTCATACAATCCATTTTCGTTCGATACCGCCATAGCTAATCCACCTGATTTAATGCTGTCTAAGTCCATGTGCAAAGCATCCAACAGCCACAATACTTTTCCACCATTCATGACGAATTGGTCAATGAGGAAACGGTCTTTGTCTGGGATAACAGTGTCGGGTCCTGCAACGATGAGCATGTCATATGCATTGGAGCGGTATTGAAATTCAGGAAGCTTATCGCTTAACGCATTTAACTTTCCGTTAATGGTTACAGGCTTCACATTGTAGTTGTCCTTTAACGTGTAGAGTAAATCTGCCATGTGAATGCGTGAGATTTCCTTATGGCCTTCCAACACGCCGATCAAAGGTTTGCGGTCGCGAAGAATTCTTCTGAAGCTGCTCGCCAATTCGTATTCCAAATTGTTCACAGAGAAGTTCACCATTTCAGGATCTGACAACGGCATTTCGCTGCGCATAAATTGAATCGGATATTCCTTGCCTTTGTACTCAACGATTGCTCCTGGCCAAATGATTTTATTGACTTCTGCTCCGTCTTGTTCGTAGGTGATGTTCGAGAACTTCAAGCCTTTTTCATCCAAGGCAGCGAAGATCTCTTGACGTTTTTTCTCGTCGGCTTCTTCATACGGATCAATGAATTCATATTCAATAAGTCCATCGCTTAGATTGTTGAACTCGGCCAAACGTTCTTCAACGGCTTGTTCCAATCGCTTATAATCTGCCGGAAATTCACCGTGCAGATAAACGCGAACATACACGGGCTCCTCCAAACTTTCGAGCATCTCAAGCGAAGTCTTCGAAAGTGAATTTCTTTTTTCTGCGGTAATGTCTAACTTGAAAAATACAACTGAGGAAAGAAGTGCAACAGCACATAAAATACCTACAGTTAGAAAAAATTGAACCAGGTCGGAATTGCGTTTCTTCATCTATGCAAAAATGCAATGCTTTCCGCGAAAAACGAAACTAATTTCAGGAATTGTTAACATGCCCAAGAGACTTGTACGAGGTCTTTCCCAAATTGAAAATAGCATCGAGAATTGACAAATCTTTTTCGAATGGAAAACGGTCTGCAAATACCTGCGGATAGCTTTTCAATTCAACCGGTCTTGTCCCGCGCTGCTTCCATCTTTCAACTTCTAATTCTTTCACGAAGTGAATCTTTGGCTCCGCCAATCTTTCCTCCGGAATCTTTGATTCAATCAATCTTTCCTTCGGAATTGTGGGAAACCACCGACATGCCCACTCATGCGCACGCGCATTGAATTCGAACAAAAACTTTTCTTCCTTCAAAAATAAAATTTCCAATTCGTGTTCTACGAAGTCGTACATCGCCGAATTGCCGTAGGCGCTGCGAATGGCTTGCAGCATTTTCTTTCCATTGTATTCTGGGCTTATTCGAATGTCTCGCAGCAACGTTCTTTCTCCACCTGTCGATTCAACTGGAACAGTTAATGTTTGAACACCATTTCCAGTAAGAATATCGAATCGATTGCGATACGTCTGCTTCTGAAAGTATTCGTCGTCGTTAAACGTAAAATTAATTTCAGCATACAACACGTACCAACTGATTGGAGCGAAACAGCAAAGCGGAAGAGAAGTCATGAACGATTAGTCGACCAAGTGGAAAATACGATCCCAACGAATCTTGTTGCTTCCGTGATAGTCCATATTTTCTTTCGAGAACCAAGTGAATACCGCTTTACCAACAATATGGTCTTCCGGAACAAATCCCCAGAAGCGGCTGTCGGCACTGTGGTGACGATTGTCTCCCATCATGAAGTAATAGTTCTGCTTGAACGTGTACGTCGCGGCTTCTTGTCCGTTGATGAAAATCTTCCCGTCTTTTTCTTGAATTGAATTTCCTTCATACGCACCAATCACTCTACCGTAACGAACGAACGCATCGTGCGACATTTCAATGGTCATTCCTTCTGCCGGAATAGTCAACGGTCCGAAGCGATCGCTGGTCCATTCGCTGAACGGATAATCTGCAGAGTTCGGATAAATTGAAAGAGAGTGGTCAGAAGTTGTGTCTTGAAATTGGACAACAGCAGGGAAATCGCTTGACATGCCGCGCATCTTATTTGCTTCGTCGGCAGTTAATGGAACGAGCAATAAATTCCCATCTTGATTAGCCATTTGAATTTCGCTATTCAACTTTCCAAACTCACGTTGAAGTTTTGAAATGGCAGAAGGAGAAGAAACTGAAATCAAATGGTTCCACATCATGCCCACTTTGTTTTCAATTGCAGATCCATTGATGAAAACCTGTCCGTCGCGCACTTCTAGTGTTTCCCAAGGTAGACCAATGCAACGCTTGATGTACATTTCTTTTTTATCAAGCGGACGGTGGCGGGTTCCTCCAATTTTCAAATTGCCACGTCCGCCTGGTGTGTTTTCGCGACAAGATTTACAGATAAGTTTTTCATTGAAATTGTTGCGAGCCATTGCGTCATATTTCGCTTTGTCAGCAAGGTAAACATCGACATTTCCACCAGATAACGTAATGGCTTCATTACGCAGCAACTCGTAGTAATTGTGTCCAACGTAATAAGGGTCAATCAGCACGGTGTCTCCATTCGGGAAGTTGAATACCACGGGGTCAAAGCGTTCGACTTTTCCAAATCCAGGCGTGCGCATGTAGGGAAGACTGAACCATTCGACATAACTGTTGGTAAGTCCGCCAGGAATGGCATTGTGGAAAAATGGAATTGAAACCGGAGTCATCGGCAAGCGCGTTCCATATGTGAATTTGTCTACGAATAAATAATCGCCCACCTTCATGCTCGCTTCCATGGAAGGAGTAGGGATGGTGAAGGCTTCAAACGTGAATGAACGAATAATGCTTGCAGCAACAACCGCAAATAAAATAGCTTCTCCCCATTCACGTCCCCAACTTTTCTTTTTGTCTTTCCAGTTGCGCGGACCAACGTATTTTTCTTCTTTCTTGTTGAAGGCCAATTCGAAAAGCGCATACCATGGCAAAGCACCGAATTTCCATTGGTTTCCGGTTGAACGTTGATTGAATACAATTCCAACTTCAACATTTACAATAACCAACATGATTAGGTTTACGCCCGGCACCAATAGCAACAAGAACCAATACCAAGGTCTTCCAATGATTTTTAACATAGGAAGAAAATGTAGAATTGGAATGAATCCGGGAAGCTTAAAAGACAATCCGCTTCGCTTCATTAAAGCGGGAGTGGTAGCGCATTGAATAGCGAGTAACAACAGAAGTAATATCCAAGGAATAAGATTCATTTTCTTTTTATTAGTTGGGCGAAGTTACAAATTCAGAACATCTTTCATGGTATACACACCAGACTTTCCATGCAGAAACTCGGCAGCGCGAATAGCGCCAGCCGCAAATCCTTTTCTGTTGTGTGCTTCGTGTTTCAATTCGATGGTATCAATTTCGCTTGTGTAGCGAATCGTGTGCGTTCCCGGAACATCCGGTAAACGCAGCGCTGAAATGTTCAGCTCACTGAGTATATCTTCCCCTCTCTTCCCTTCTCTTGCCTTTTCTTCTCCTATCTTTCCCTCTTTTAACTTTTCTTGTCCATTCTCCTCGTCCAACGTCCATGAATTGAGTTTTGGGATGTTCTCCAAAATTCCTTCAGCAAGCGTAATAGCCGTTCCGCTCGGTTTGTCGAGTTTAGCGGTGTGATGAATTTCTTCAATGCTCGCTGTGTACTCTGGGAATTTAGACATCACACGAGCCAATTCTTTATTTAGGTGGAAAGTGATTTGAACACCTATACTAAAATTCGTAGCAGCCAATAATGCGTTTGATGAATTCATTTTGGAAACGACTTCGTCGTAACGATCGTACCAAGCCGTAGTTCCCACCACAACAGGAAGATTTGCTTCAAAACACAAGGCGATATTTTTTGAACATTGTTCTGGCGTGCTGAATTCAATGGCCACATCGGCCTCGGAAAGTGCTTCAACAGTGGCTAGATTTTCTGAATTGAATTTCCCAGCACACGTGTGTCCGTATTCGGAAAGCAAAGTTTCAATGGCTTTGCCCATCTTTCCGTATCCCAACAATGCAATTTTCATTAGTGAAGATTTAAAGTGAATTGAAGTCCAGTGAAACGAGGAGAAACAACAGGGGTATATCTCAGCGATAGATTCGGACTGACATCGAATGAAAACAAGTGCGCATCGACATTGGCGTCAATAATTTGAAGTGCATAAACACCAAGGAAGCTCATGTAGCTAATGTCGACAAGCTTTTTGTAGAAAAGCTGATTAGCGTCGAGCTGATTGCTTGATAGCCCTTCGGCTTCACCACTGGGATTAGTCGAAAGATCGGTGTCATTAAAAGCGATGTATGCGTTTTTCCAATAGCGGTAGTTCTTGGTATTGTCTGCGATGAAGTAAACACAGGTTCCAAGGCCTGCATAAACGATCGGTGCTTTCCAATATTTACGGTTGTAAATCTGTCCACTTCCTGGAATAACGGCAGAGTAGATGGTGGCTTTCAAAGGGCTGTGCGGTTGGTTCCATTTCAATTGAAATTTGGAACTATCAGAAACAGCGACAGCATTGCTTTGGGCAATGCTGTTCAATGCAATGAGCATAAGAAGTGCGATGAACGCGTGCTTCATACGTATTAGTTGAGTCCGAGCATCGAAATGATACGCTCTAAATCGTCGTCTGTCGTGAAAGGTATTTCAACCTTACCAACACCGCCTTCGTTGCGAGTCACTTTTGCTTTCTTTCCGAAACGAAGTTTCAAATCGGCTTGCATTTTTTGAACTTCAAGCGGCATGAGGTTCGTTTTCGAAGTGAACAACTTAGGAGCGTCGTCTTCCTTCACCAACTCTTCAACCTTGCGAACACTTAAATCTTTTTCAAGAATTAATTTGAAAATCTTCAGTTGCTTGCTTTCTGGTTCAGCGTTGATTAACGCGCGTGCATGTCCCATGCTAATGCGCTTTTCAATAATACCCAATTGAATTTCTGGTGGAAGGCGAAGCAAACGAACGTAGTTGGTAACCGTTGTTCTGTCTTTACCCACGCGGTCTGCAAGTTTATCTGTAGTTAAACTGCACTCTTCCATTAAGCGTTTGTAGCTAATGGCAATCTCGAGTGCGTTCAGATTTTCACGTTGAATGTTTTCCACCAACGCCATTTCCAACATACCCTGATCGTCTGCTTCTCGAATGTATACGGGAACCTCTGTGAGGTTAGCCATCTGACTTGCGCGGAAACGACGTTCACCGGAAATGATTTGATATTTCTGTGAAGAAACTTTACGAACAGTAATCGGCTGAATCAAACCGAGCTCACCAATGCTAGTGGCCAATTCAATCAATGCGTCGTTGTTGAAGTCCTTACGCGGTTGGTAAGGGTTCGCTTCAATTTGTGAAATGTTCAATAAGGTAATTGGGCCAGCCACGTGTCCAACTTCTTTCTCTCCGGTTGGTGGCGCCGCTTGTGAAACGAGTTCACTTTTTAATGAAGCAGGTGAGTGCTCTAACAGAGCGCTTAATCCTCTTCCTAATGCTTGTTTCTTACTCATGATCTACTGGAATGTATTTTTCGTCGCCACTCATCTTCGTCAAATTGTTTTTTTGAAGAAGCTCACGCGCCATATTCAAATAGTTCACCGCTCCCTTACACGAGGCGTCATGCATAATCACCGTTTGACCAAAGCTAGGCGCTTCTCCCAATGTAGTGTTGCGGTGAATTAAAGTGTCGAATACCATGTCTTGGAAGTGCATGCGCACCTCTTCAACCACTTGATTGCTCAAGCGCAGACGGGTATCGTACATCGTTAACAGAATACCTTCAATGGTTAATTCTGTGTTTAGTTTTTGTTGAACGATCTTAATGGTGTTCAATAATTTTCCTAATCCTTCTAACGCGAAGTATTCGCATTGAACAGGCACTATCACGCTTGCAGATGCTGCCAAAGCGTTCACCGTTACCAAACCTAAAGAAGGAGAACAATCTATAATAATGAAGTCGTAATCGTCTTTAATCTTATTCAAAGAGCCACGAAGCATATACTCGCGGCTAGGCATATTGATCAATTCAATTTCAGCACCTACTAAGTCAATGTGGGCTGGAAGTAAATCCAGATTTGGACTTTCTGTGGTGATAATGATATCGCGCGGATCAACGTCGTTGATCAAGCATTCATAAACACTGGTCTTTACCGTGTTTGGATCAATACCAACGCCACTGGTTGCATTTGCTTGAGGGTCGGCATCCACCAAAAGCGTTTTGAATTCCAAAACACCCAATGCTGCCGCAAGGTTAATGGCTGTTGTTGTTTTTCCAACGCCTCCTTTTTGATTCGCAACGGTAATTATTTTTCCCATGATATCAGGGTTTTAATAGTTCTTTTTACTTGTTTCACGCGTGTTTCACACGTTCAGCGAAAGTACGTTGCTTTGTCGTCTAGAACATTTTTTTTCTGAATGAAGTTTTACACACGACATTTGTGTATTCGTTGTTAATAGACGTGTATAACTTTTTTAAAGTGCAAGAAATAAGAAGGTTAGGTTTTTTCAGATGTTGTGAGATAATTTAAAATGAAAGAATATGATTGAAATTCAAGAAAGCGCTGAGTGGTTAAACAAAAGAGGGGTAGAGCATGTAGATGTTGGAATCGTTCTCGGTACAGGACTGCATGGTTTGGTGAACAAGATAAAAATTTTGAAGGAATTCAATTACAGCATGATTCCCAATTTCCCGATTGCAACTGTTGAATTTCATTTTGGGAAGTTGATATATGGTGAATTGGGAGGGAAGCGAATTCTAGCTTGCGTAGGTCGATTTCATTATTATGAAGGGTATTCCATGGATGAAGTGGTTCTGCCCGTTCGTGTAATGAAACTTTTAGGGGCCAAGGCTATTTTACTTTCGAATGCGGCAGGAGCCTTGAATCCTGATTTCGCACTTGGATCGCTTATGCTCATTGATGATCACATCAATCTTCAGCCTGAAAATCCACTTCGCGGTCCGAATCACGAAGAGTTGGGGAATCGTTTTCCCGACATGTTAGAGCCTTACAGCAAGAACTTGAACAACATGTTAAAGGAAATAGCCGCTGAAAAGGGCATTGTACTAAACGAAGGTGTTTATGTTTCTGTCCCCGGGCCTAATTTGGAAACTCGCGCGGAATATCGTTTTTTACGAACCATAGGTGCCGACGCGGTTGGAATGAGCACTGTTCCTGAAGTTATTGCTTGCGTTCACATGGGAGTTCCTTGCTGTGCCATTAGTATTTTAACAGACGCTTGTGATCCGGCGCGATTGAAAAGGACGAGTATTCAGGAGATTATTGAGATAGCACAGAGTAATGAGGCGTATCTAACTGATTTATATTCAGAGTTAGTGGCTCGAATATAGTTTTCAATAATTACTCTTATTTTTTTCAAGGCCTGATATTGTTTTATCTGGCTTTGTTGTATTTTCCCTTCGAAATTTTGAAAACCAATTAAACCTATATGAAAAAACTCTACGTTTTAGCTCTTGCAATAGTAAGCTTTACTGCTGCAACTGCCCAGACCTTCACAGCGGGAACGCTGCCAGGGAATTATTTCAGTGGAGGTGTTACAGGCGTTTGGGATATGAATAACGATGGATTGAACGACATCGTAGTCATGGACCAAAGTAAAACACTTCGAATCCTTTATCAGCAAGCTAACGGATCTTTCGTTCAAGTGAATACAGGAACTCAATTGGGTTCTTCGCAGTGGGGAATGACGGTAGCTGATATTGACAACGATGGCTTTGGAGATGTAATCTCAGGTGGTGCTTACGATAACCTACGTATGTACAACATAGATGCTAACGGAACGGCAGTAATCACAGATATGCCAGTAAGCATTTTCACTCAAGCTGTAACGTTGGGAGATATGGACAACGACGGATGGTTGGATTTCTTCGCATGTCATGACGATGGTGCTTCACACATGTGGAGAAACGACGGTACTGGAAACTTGGTGCACAAGAATACGGTTATGACGGACGCTGCAGGGAACACGGTTTTAGATTACAACCTTTATCCTGGAAATTACCCTGGAACAAACGATCCTTTGATGTCGGGTAACTACGGAAACGAGTTTTCAGACTTCGATCGTGATGGAGACTTGGACTTATTGGTCGCTAAGTGCCGTCAGGCTTCTAATGACCCGTTGGACAAGCGTCGCACAAATTTACTTTTCGTTAACGACGGAAATAATTTATATCAAGAAGATGCGGCTGCGCGCGGGTTAGTAAACCTTCAGCAGTCTTGGACAGCAACTTTCGGTGATATCGATAATGACGGTGACTTCGATTGTATGATGACTACGCACAGTAGTACTTTGAAGTTGTATGAAAACAACGGTCTTGGATATTTCACAGACATCACTGCAGGTTCTGGTTTGCAGAACGTATCGGGTTTCTTCATGCAAGGACAAATGACAGATTTCGATAACGATGGTTTTATTGATGTTATTTATGCAGGTGGTGCTTTCGGTTACTACCGCAACAACGGTGACCATACGTTTACACAAGCTTCTTCTTCTTTCAATAACCCGCAAACCATGCATGGTTTTGGATTGGGCGATTTGAACAACGATGGTTTCGTTGACGTTTACGCAGGTTATGGTAACTCTAACGGTTATGTAACTCCAAGTAACGTTGCTGATCGTCTTCAAATCAATGGTGGGAATTCTAACCATTGGGTAGGCTTTCATTTGGAAGGAGTCATGTCAAACAGAAATGCTGTTGGTGCAATTGTAGAAATTCATGGCGCATGGGGAACGCAAGTTCGTGAGGTGCGCTCAGGTGTTAGCTACGGTATAACCAACTCGAATATTTTAAACTTTGGTATTGGTTCTGAAACATCGATTGATTTCGCTGTCATTCATTGGCCAGCCGGAGGAACCACAGTAATCCCAAATCCGGGAATTGACCAATACCACGGAATAACTGAGGTAGATTGTACAGCACCAGTTGCCTCAATCACGGCAAGCGGTAACACGCAATTGTGCGTTGGACAATCAGTAGTTTTAAATGCAACTGCTAGCGGAAGCAGCTTTATTTGGAGTAATGGAGCAACGACAAGTTCAATTACTGTGAGTGAACCAGGTTTGTATACAGCTATAGCTTATGATGCTAACGGTTGCGCAGGTCACTCGAACGCTATCACAGTGAATGTGAATTCTGATGTTCAGGCTCCAACGATTTCGGTTGCCGGTGCGCTTGATTTCTGCGAGGGGCAGTCAGTTCAGTTGACGGCATCAGAAGGTGTTAGCTATTTATGGAGCAATGGCGAAGAGACTCAAACCATTAATGCTACTTTACCAGGTGAGTATACGGTTCAAGTAGAAGGAGGTTGTGGATTCGCTAGTTCTACCGCTACTACAGTTGTTGTTTATGATGCTCCAGCAGCTCCAACAGCTGCTGATGTAACTATCGGAGAGACAGGAATAACTGCTGACCTTACTGCCACAGGAACTAACTTGTTTTGGTATGATGTTGCAACAGGTGGTTCTCCAATCGGTTCGGGTTCAACATTCACAACACCTGCAATTACTTCTTCACCCGTTTCATATTGGGTAGAAGATGTTGCGACATTCGGTGGCGTGGAAGGAATTGGTGGAAAAGCAACAAATGATGCAGCAAGCGGCGCTTACTTTGCGAACACTCCAACCAACTTCAATAAATTCGATGCGTTAGAGGATGTTATTTTGGATAGTGTTTATGTTTATTCAAATTCAGCAGGTGTGCGAACTATTCAAGTTGTTGATGCGAATTTAACTGTTATTGCAACGGCTGATGTAAACATTCCAAATGGAGAATCATACATTAATTTGAACTTCTTCATTCCTGCTGGAACTGGATATGGTTTAAGAACAACAACAGGTAACCCAGGATTATGGAGAGACCGCGACATAACGGTTGCTTCACCTTACGATTATCCATATGATGTGAATGGTTTAATTAGCGTTACGGGAACAACCGTGACCAATGGCAATCAAAACCAAGACGGAGATAACTACTACTATTTCTTCTATGATTGGCATGCACACACACCTTCGTTTGACTGTCCTGGTCCAAGAGAAGAAGTTGTTATTTCTATTGTAGGCGTTGAAGAATTAGAGACCATTTCTAACGTAGTTGTATTCCCAAATCCTGCAACCGATCACTTAACTGTTCGTTTGAACAGCACAAAAGGTGGTGCAATGAATGTAAACTTAATTGACGCTGTAGGTAAAATGGTTCAAGCAAACCAAATTACTGTAAGCACAGGAACTCAAAATGTCGAGCTGGATTTTAACGGTATTGCTCCTGGTATTTACGAATTGCAAATGGTGAAAGATGGTAAAGCATCTTCTTCACGTGTTGTCATTCGCTAAGAGACTTTTTAGCAGATTGAAAGGGGCCGAGCAATCGGCCCCTTTTTTATTTGTCAGTGTTCGCTGACAGGATGTCGCAAAGCCCTGCATGGCATGTTGGTTGAATGTTCGAGCGAAAATTATTAAACTATGAGACAAGGAAATATTTCAGTTCAAACCGAAAACATTTTTCCAATTATTAAGAAGTTCTTGTATTCTGACCACGAAATCTTTTTGAGAGAATTGGTCAGCAATGCAGTAGATGCCTGTCAAAAGGCAAAAACATTAAGCAGCCTTGGTGAATTAAAAGAAGTTGCTGAAAATTACAGAGTAGAGGTTATACTCAACGAAACAGACAAGACCATTACCATTCGCGACAATGGAGTGGGTATGTCTGAAGAGGAAGTTGATAAATACATCAATCAGATTGCATTCAGTGGTGCTGAAGAATTTGTAAGTAAATATAAGGACGCCCAAATCATTGGTCACTTCGGATTGGGATTCTATTCTGCTTTCATGGTAGCCAAGGAAGTTGAGATTGTTTCTAAGTCGCGCAAAGATGCGCCTGCTGTGAAATGGGTGTGCGACGGCTCTCCAAATTTCACCATGGAAACTGTCGAGAAAGAAACGTTTGGAACCGATATTATTCTTCATATATCTGACGATTCCATGGAGTTCTCTGAGAAATCTCGTTTGGAAGGAATTTTGAATAAATACTGTCGCTTCATGCCGGTAGAGATTGTTTTCGGTGAGAAAACGGAATATATCGATGATCCTAGTGGAGAGAAAGACGATAAGGGAAATGCAAAGCGCGTTGAGACTACGATAGATAACGTGATTAATTCAACAACCCCACTTTGGACGAAAAAACCTGCCGATCTTCAACAAGAAGACTACGATAAGTTTTATCGCGAATTGTATCCGTATTCCTTCGAAGATCCGTTGTTCCATATTCATATCAATGTCGATTATCCTTTCAACCTAACTGGAATTTTATTCTTCCCTAAGTTGAAGGCGAACATGGAAAATAACCGCAACAAAGTTCAATTGTATTGCAACCAAGTCTTCATTACCGATGAAGTGAAGAACATACTTCCAGACTTTTTGACCTTGTTGCACGGTGTTGTAGATTCTCCGGATATCCCGCTGAACGTGTCGCGCAGCTATTTGCAAGAAGACGGAAACGTGAAGAAGATTTCAGCACACATTACGAAGAAAGTTGCAGATAAATTGAACAGCATGTTCAACTCCGATCGCAAAGACTTCGAAGCAAAGTGGGACGATATCTCTGTCTTTATTCATTACGGAATGTTGTCTGAAGAGAAGTTCAACGAGAAGGCTGTCAACTTCAATTTATTCAAAACAACAGAAGGAGAATATTTCAATTTAGAAGAATTAAAAACAAAGATTGAAGGGCTTCAAAAAGATAAAAACGGAAGTACGGTTGTGTTGTACAGCAACGATGCGCAAGCGCAAGATTCGTTTATTGCTTCAGCGAAAGATCGCGGATATGTTGTGGTGGAAATGAATTCTCCATTGACTCCACACTTGATTTCTCAATTAGAATCGAAAGATCAAAACTTGAAGTTCAAACGTGTGGATAGCGATGTCTTGGATAAGTTGATTGAGAAGGAAGAGAACTCAGCTTCTTTATTGACAGAAGAAGAGAAAACGGCGTTGAAGCCATTGTTCGAAGAAAACTTAGACACGAAGTCTTTCAATGTGAGCTTTGAAAACATGTCTTCTACCGAAGCGCCTGTAACCATTGTTCAGAATGAATTCATGCGAAGAATGAAGGAGCAAAGTGCGTTGGGTGGCGGAGGAATGAGCTTTTACGGCGAACTTCCAGATAGTTATACCATTGTGGTAAACTCGAACCATCCTTTAATGCAGAAGATCAATGCCGATAAAGAAGCGGGTAAAGGATTGGCGCAACAAGCGGTTCAACTGGCCATGCTTTCGAAAGGTATTTTGAAAGGTGCAGAGCTGACAAAATTCATACAGGCAAACTTCGAAGCGTTAAATAAATAATTTGCGTAGCAAGAAAAAAAAGAACAACTTCGTTCAACAATAAATAAAAATGAAATCAAACAAAGTGTTAATCGCTCTGCTCGCAGTAGTTGGAGTCATAGTTTTAGGGTTCGGAATTTTTTATCTATACGGCACAAGTGTATACAGCGGAGCTGTTGAGAAGCAAGAAGCCGTAAACGAAAAATGGGCGAACGTTCAAACAGCCTATCAGCGTCGTGCCGACTTGGTTCCTCAGTTGGTGGCCACCGTGAAAGGTGCTGCAGCGAATGAAGAGAAAATTTTGATGGAAGTCACCAATGCTCGTGCGGGTATAAAAAATGCAACCACTCCTGAAGAAATTCAACAGCAAGGAAGCATTATCAATCGCAACATTCAAGTGGTGTTTGAAAAGTATCCAGAGATTCGCAGTACCGAGAATTTTGGAATGCTTCAAGCGCAGCTTGAAGGAACCGAGAATCAAGTAAAAACTGAACGCGACTTGTACAACGAAGCAGTAAAGGAATTCAACAGTTACGTGAGAGGTTTTTGGAAGCATAAAGCTTTGGGTTTAGTTGCTAACGACGACGAGGAGTTTAAGGTGCGTAAAATGTTCGAAGCAGATGCCGGAAGTGAGAATGCTCCAAAGGTTAGTTTCGAATAATGGGATTTTTCTTCGAAGAACAATTTTCTCTAGAAGTAGAGAAGGCCATTGAAGAAGCAGAGCTGCTCACTTCAGCAGAGTTCAAATTGCACATCGAAGAGGTTTGCAACGAGGATGTGTTGGATCGAGCAGCTTTTGTTTTTTCGGAATTAGAACTGCATAAGACCAAACTGCGAAATGCTGTTCTTCTGTATGTCAGTGTTAACGACCGCAAAGTCTCCATTCTCGCGGATGCTGGCGCGAAGGCACATTTGTCGGAAGAAATTCTTTCAGAAAGTCTTTCATCTCTAATCAATGAATTTAAAGCAGATCAATACGCAGCTGGAATTCGTTCTTGTTTCTTGACTATTGCCAACGCCTTAAAATCTTCTTTTCCTTATCAAGCAAACGACATCAATGAGATCAGCAATAAAGTCAGCCGTTAAGTTATTTGTAGTTGCTGTTATGATCGTCTTTGGCGCTCAAGCAAAGGCTCAAGATTGCTTTCCCGTGAAAGACGATCGACGTTTGGTGTACGATGGCGGAGGTATCCTCTCAGCCAATGAGGTTCAGTTGTTGGAAGACAGTCTCCAGAATTTAGCACGAACCACAGGGACACAAATTGTTGTTGTTATTGTGGAAGACTTGTGCGGATTCGAACCCTATGCTTTTGCAACAAAGCTCGGAGAGCAATGGGGAGTTGGTCAAGCCAAGCAAGACAACGGAATTGTTTTTTTAATTAAGCCGAAGCAAGCATCATCTAAAGGCGAGGCTTTTATTGCTGTTGGAAGAGGGCTGCACGGAACAATTCCAGATGCTGTTTCATACACCATCGTAGAGAATGAATTCATTCCGTTGGCGAAGCAGAAGAAGTATTTTGAAGGCATTGCTAAAAGCGTACAAATACTCTCAGACTTGTCGCGCGGAAAATATCCAGCAAGTGAATATGCACCAGAAAAGAAAACCCACAAGGGCGGAATTCTAGGTGCGGTTGTTTTCTTTCTTGTCATTGCCGGTGTTTTCTTGTTGTTCAAAGTGAAGAGTACTCGTCAATATGCCCGCACAAACAATCTTGGTTTTTGGGCAGCATGGGCATTGCTTGCTTCCATGAATACGCGTCACTCGGGTTATTACAATTCGTTCCGCGGTGGTAGCGGCGGCTTTGGTAGTTGGGGTGGAGGAAGCTCTGGTGGTGGCGGCTTTGGAGGCTTTGGCGGAGGAAGCTTCGGTGGTGGTGGAGCTGGAGGATCTTGGTAAATTGCAATTCTTATATCTTCGCGAAATGAAATTGAATGTAAGAACATCGTTGGCAGGAGCACTCTTAGTGCTTTTTGTGGGTGTTCTTTCCTTTCAAACTGTTCATCAATTCTCAGCCCATAGTCATGAGTCTGAAATGTCTCATGAGCATCAAGACGAAGATTGTCAGTATTGTGCTGTTAAGGCATTGCCTTATTTGCCTGTTGAAATTTTATCATTTTCCTCAACGAGTTTTTGCGAGTCTGCAATTCACTTTGCCCATTATACGTCGTCTTTTTCTGAAACCAAGACGATTCAATTTAAAGGCAGAGGCCCCCCCAAAGGATAACAGAAATTTTCTTTTCGAGTTACTCCTTAATTTTTTTTAATGCATTTATTTTTTCTTGTTCTCTTTTTGGGAATGGGATATTGTGCGCAGGCGCAACTGCACGGAATTGTAGTTGATGCTTCTACGCAATTACCCCTTTCACATGTGCATGTTGAAGTACATGAGCTAAATACCGAGGTGATTACCGACGGTAAAGGATATTTTATTGTGCAAGATATTTCTGTTGGAAAATATCATTTGCATGTGTTGAAGGATAATTATGCCGCAAAGTTTTTCGACTTTACGGTAGAGCACGATTCCATTACGACCGTGCGCATTGAATTATTTCCTACCAATTTTCAATTGACCGAAGTGGTTATTGAAGACGGTACATCAAAGGTTGAAGTACGAAGGTCTTCACAAGCCATGATTTCTATTTCTGCTTCTGAATTGGCTTTGGCAAACGGTTTAACCCTCTCAGAAAAATTGAAATTGCAACCGGGAATATCTTCCATTTCAACGGGAGCGGGAATGAGCAAACCACAAATCAGGGCTTATTCTGGAGCGAGATGTTTCATTCAAGATTTAGGAATGAAGCACGAAGCGCAACAATGGGGAAGTGATCACGGCTTGGAGATAGATCCGTTTCAAATTGAAAACATTGAATGGAAGAAAGGAGCCGGAAATGTTTTGTACGGAAGTGATGCCATTGGAGGAGTGCTTACCATTCGTCTACCAGAAGTTCCTAAGGAAGGCATTCATGGAAATGTTGGCTCGCTGTATCAGTCCAACAACGGCGCTTTTGGAAATTCGGCACAGCTAACTTTTCGAAGAGAAAAGACTTATGTAAAGTTTCGTGCAACGCAATTGAAGTATGAAGACATGCATTTGCCTGCAGATTCATTTGCTTATTTAAGGCGAATCTATCCACTCGCTGAAGGCGCACTTCAGAACACCGCAGGGGAAGATATTCACGAACAATTTGTGATTGGAAGGCTTCTTTCGAAAGGGAAAATTCAACTTTCACAAAGTTTGTATTCGCAGCGTGCAGGTATGTTTGTTGGGGCCATTGGTGTTCCAACTGTCGGGAATGTTCAGTCTGATGAAGATTCGAGAGATATTGATTTTCCGAATGTTTCGCTGCGCCATTTCAAGTCGGCTTTGCATTTTTCTTCCAACAGAAAAATAGGTTGGTTTGAATTGAATGGGGGGATTCAAGAACATCGACGACAAGAATTTATTCTTCCGCGAAGAGAAGGCTTTCAGCCCTTGCCGAATTACAACGTCGCGCACGACTTGAGTTTGCGTTCAGCACAGATTAATTCTTTTTTACGCAGGACTTCAAGTTCAGGATTGAAAACGTTGTTCGGATTATTTTCAGAAGTGATGCTGCATTCGCGTGGCGGTTATGATTTTTTATTACCGAATTATTTTGGAAATCAAAGTGCGATTTACGTTCAACAGAACGCTTCACTTCAACATAGAAAAAAAGAGACTTTTCGAACAATGGGTTTGCGTATTGAGCAAGGTGCATTGTCATGCGATTCCTTCTTAAGTCCCGTATACGTGGCTTCCGATAGCATTGGGTCTTATCAGGTAAGAGCAAATCAAATCAAGCGGAATTTCTCAGGCTGGTCTTTCGAATGGGGAGAAGCCGTTGCATTGGGAAGTAAGCAGTCGTTGAAGTATAATCTGCAACGCGCGTGGCGAATGCCCAATGCAGCTGAACTTTTTGTGAACGGTGTTCACCATGGAACATTCCGACATGAACAAGGATTTTCTCATTTGAATCCTGAGGTCGCATATATGTGCGACTTGTCTTACGAGTTTCAAGCCAAGAAGGTGAGTGTTTCTTTGGCAGGATATGCGCATTATTTTTCCAATTACATTTTCCTTCGGGCGACTTCTCGTTTTTCGGAATTGCCAGATGGTGGGCAGATTTACAGTTATTCGGAAGATCGCGCTTTGTTTAGTGGCGGAGAGATGAGAAGTGATTTTCAACTAGATAATCGAATGAAATTAGTTTGGACCGCTCAATCTGTTTTTTCTTATTTGTTTTCATCAGGAACAGCTTCACCTTTCACTCCGCCAATATCTTCAAGTGTAAACCTTCAACATAAATTATTCGAACTGAAAAACAAGTTAAAAGTTATGTTAGAAGTGCAAGGTAATTGGGCTTCTGCGCAAGAAAGAGTCGATCGCAACGAGAAGCCCACGGCTGGATATCAAACTTTAGATATTCGTTTAGCAATGGAATGGAAGTGGCGGAACATGACCTTGGAGAGCAACCTGGGTGTGAGCAATGTTTTCAATACTTTTTATTACAATCATACCAGCAATTACAGAAGATTGAATCTTCCGGAAATGGGAAGAAATGTATTTATTCAAACAATTATGAAATTTTAAAATCAAATCAACATGAAAAATCAATTTTTAAAAACCGCATTTTTAGTTGCCTTCGGAGCAGTTGGACTTTATGGCTGTCAGCAGGAAGACACAACTCCGCCTGTGATAAGCTCAGTTTCTGTGAACGATACCTTAGGACTGGATTTTGCGGTCTTGCCAGGAGACTCTCTTTACATAAGGTTTTCAGTTACCGATGAGAATTCATTGAGTCAGTTTCGTGCAAGTATACACGACGCGGCGGATGGTCATGGCCATGAAGGTGAGACGGATACTGTGGCTGTTGTTCCGAATACAGGATTATGGGTAGATACCCGCGTTCAATCATTGTCGGGAACTACTGTAACGAAAACGCTTTTGTATGTTGTTCCCGATACCATTCAAGGGGTTTGGCATTGGGAGCTTCAAGCGATAGATGAAAGTGGAAATTCAGCAGAAGAATTCATTGTCGAATTCGACGTGCAATAGTGGTACGGTTTTTTAGTTAGGGCTATTGGTACAACGAATCTGCGTTGTACCTTTAACCCGAACTTATGAAAAAGAAATTAGTCCTGTTTTTAGTTGTCCAAACGCTTGTTTCAGCCACAGCTTGGGCACAACCTGATCCGAAAACAACAACCGATAAATTCGCTTCGTTGTTGAACTACATCGAGTATATGTATGTTGATTCGGTTAACTCAAAAAAACTTACAGAGAAGGCAATTATTTCCCTGTTGGAGGAATTGGATCCCCATTCGACCTACATCAGCGCAGAAGAATTGCAGGAAGCCAACGAACCATTGGAAGGAAGCTTCGATGGAATTGGCGTTCAATTCAACATTCTTCACGACACCATTATGGTGGTAGAGCCTATTCAAGGAGGACCTTCTGAGAAGTTGGGTATTCGAGGTGGAGATAAAATTGTGACCGTAGATGGGGTGAATATGGCAGGCATTGGGGTGAAGAACAACGACGTTTTCAAAAAGCTTCGCGGTCCTCGTGGAACCAAAGTGAAAGTTGGAATTTTGAGAAAGGGTGTTCCAGGTGTTCAAACCTATGAAATTATTCGTGATAAAATTCCAATCTACTCCATAGATGCCGCGTACATGGCAGCTGAGGGAATTGGCTACATCAAAGTCTCTCGTTTCGCGAAGACGACAACTGAGGAATTACGAAAGGCATTAGACGATTTGAAAAAGAAAGGAATGCGTGATTTAGTGCTCGATCTTCAAGACAACGGAGGAGGAATGTTGAGCGCGGCCATTGATATGTGTGACGAATTCTTGGATAAAGACAAGTTAATTGTATTTACAAAAGGACGCGCTTTCCCTGAAGAGAGAACAAATGCGAAGCAACGTGTGAAAGGAAGATTTGAAGAAGGAAGATTGGTTGTATTGATCGATGAGTCTTCTGCGAGTGCGAGTGAAATTGTGAGCGGTGCTATTCAAGATTGGGATCGTGGGGTTATTGTTGGAAGAAGATCTTTCGGAAAGGGGTTGGTGCAACGTCCGATTCCATTGCCTGATGGTTCCATGGTTCGGTTGACCGTTCAGAAGTATTATACACCTGCCGGACGATGCATTCAGAAGCCATACGAAAAAGGTTTGGAAGATTACGAGATGGATTACTTGAAGCGTTTGAAGAATGGAGAGTTCTTCCACGCTGATAGCATTAAGTTTTCGGAAAAGGACAAGTACGAAACACGTTTAACGAAGCGCACAGTGTATGGTGGGGGCGGAATTATGCCTGACATTTTTGTGCCGTTGGATACTTCGGAGAACAGCAAGTACTTTTCAGATTTATTGCGTATTGGAATCACAAACGATTGGACCATGGAGTATGTAGATACTCATCGCGATGAATTGAAGAAGAAGTATCCAACATCGAAAGAGTTCATTAAGAACTTTATGTTTTCTGAAAGCGAAATTCAGGATTTCATTCAGGCTGCAGAGAAGAAGGACGTTAAATACAATGAGGCGGAATTTGGTCGTTCGAAGCAAGTAATTCTTATTCGAATGAAAGCATTAGTTGGAAGAGGTATATACGAGAACGAATCGTTCTATGAAATCATTAATGAACTGAATCCAGCCTTCAAACGTGGAATGGAAATTCTTGTGAATGGTGAATTCGAAAAGCTACCATTGGGATTCGATGAATACAAAATGGGAAAATCTAAATCGAAGAAATAAGTCTATGAGAAAGCTAGTTTTTGTTTTAGGAAGTGCTATGCTTGTATTCACGAGCTGCTCATCTTCTACAACCAACACTGGAGAAGTTATTCCAAGTCAGCCTGCACCTGTTGTTGTGCCAAAAGAAGTTCCAAAGCCGGGTTCGGGCGAGGAGTCTCAGTTGCGACCAAAGACAAAGATGAAGTTCAAAAAAATGGAGCACAATTTCGGTCGAATGAAGGAAGGTGAGAAGCGAGAGTTCGATTTTGAATTCACCAATACAGGGAAAGAAGATTTGTACATTGAAGACTGTAAGGGTTCATGCGGCTGCACTGTTCCTGAATGGCCGAAGGAAGCCATTAAACCAGGCGAATCTGCAGCCATTAAAGTGAAGTTCGACAGCACTAAGAAAGAAAAAGACCAAGAGAAGTCTGTGACCATTACAGCGAATACAGAACCTGACTTGAAGACGGTCATTAAAATAAAAGCCTACGTTGAACCGTCGGCTGCGAAATAATAAAAAGAAGACATGGCGAGTGCGCAAGAAGAAATAGGAAGAAGAAGAACCTTTGCAATTATCTCTCACCCAGATGCGGGTAAAACAACATTAACAGAGAAGCTCTTGCTTTTTGGAGGTGCAATACAAACTGCAGGTGCGGTTAAGAGTAACAAGATTACCAAGACAGCCGCTTCCGACTTTATGGAGATTGAACGTCAAAGAGGAATCTCGGTGGCAACCTCTGTCATGGTTTTTGAATATCAAGGGAAGCAAATCAATTTGCTCGATACTCCCGGTCACAAAGATTTCGCGGAAGATACTTATCGCACGCTTACTGCTGTGGACAGTGTAATCTTGGTGGTCGATAGCGTAAAGGGTGTGGAAACACAAACGGAGCGATTGATGGAGGTTTGTCGCATGCGCGATACACCGGTAATTGTTTTCGTAAATAAGATGGATTTGGAAGGGCGCGACGGATTCGATATTCTAGATGAATTGGAATCGAAGTTGTCGATTAAAGTTCAACCGTTGTCTTGGCCTATTTCGAAAGGATTCAGCTTTAAGGGCGTATACAAACTTTACGATAAGAGCATTAATTTATTTGCTTCCAACAAAACCAAAGTGGAAGAAGATGTAGTGAGTGTTGAAGATTTGAACGACCCAATTTTAGATCAGTTGGTGGGACAGTATGCGAATGAATTGCGTCACGATGTTGAGTTAATTAGCAGTGTTTATGATCCGTTCGATGTAGAAGCCTACAAGGCTGGGAAACTTGCTCCAGTATTCTTTGGGTCGGCCATGAATAACTTCGGGGTTCGTGAGTTGTTGGAAAAATTTATTGAGATAGCGCCAACGCCTCGTTCACGCGAAACAGAGACGAGAGAGGTAGATCCCGTTGAATCGAAATTCAGCGGATTTGTTTTCAAGATACATGCGAACATTGATCCACGTCACCGCGATCGCATTGCTTTCTTGCGTGTTTGCAGTGGAAAGTTTGAACGCAACAAATTTTACAAGCACGTTCGTTTAGCCAAGGAATTTAAATATCCAAATCCAGTAACCTTCATGGCGCAAGCGAAGTCAACCATTGACGAAGCATATCCGGGCGATGTTGTTGGATTGTATGATACTGGGAATTTCAAAATTGGAGATACATTAACGGAAGGCGAGAACATGATGTTCAAGGGAATTCCAAGTTTCTCACCAGAGATTTTCAAAGAATTGGTAAATCGAGATCCTATGAAGACGAAGCAGCTAGATAAAGGTATTCGTCAATTGACAGAAGAAGGAGTCGCTCAAGTATTCTTCCAGGAGCCCGGCTCTAGAAAGATTGTCGGTACCGTTGGTGAACTTCAGTTTGAAGTTATTAAATACAGACTTGAAAATGAATACGGGGCAAAGTGTAGTTTCGAGCCGAAGTCTTATTACAAGGCTTGTTGGATTACCACAACAGATCCGGCGAAGCTTGCAGAGTTTCTTCGCATAAAAGGAAACAACATCGTAAAAGACAAAGAAGATCGCGATGTGTTCTTAGCGCCTAGTCAGTTTATGCTCGACATGGAGAAGCAGAATTATCCAGAACTTACGTTTCACTTCACAAGTGAATTGGACGCATAATAAAAAAGCCCCTCGGGGCTTTTTTTTATCTTATGATGGTTACGTGTCCTGTTATAATTCTATCTGGTTGCGGATCATCAGCTCGTGCTTTCTTGCGATACGCAATTTGGTAGGTGTAAACGTCGTTTTGTGCATAGTAATTATCATCACCTTGAGGATTTTCTTTTGAATTCCCAATCCAAGCTTCATTGATATCATTGGTTTGAAAAATTAGAGCTCCCCAACGATTGTAGATAGAGAACTTATAAAATTCAATTCCTTCAATGCTTGAGAATGATGGCTTAAATACATCGTTAACTCCGTTGTAGTCGAGTGGAGTGAATGCATTAGGCACAAACACCACAATTCCCTCAACAGTCACAATCTGTGTTGCAATGTCAAAGCAATCATATTCATTACTCACTGTTAATTCGACAAGGTAATTCCCTTCTGCTACATAAGTGTGACTTGGGTTTGCATCATTGCTCCAATTTGAATCGCCGAAATTCCAATAATAGTTTATTGCTCCAACACTATAATCGTAAAATTCGAAATATGGATAAACAATGTCAGCTGTAATGGTATTGCTTGTAAAGCTTGCAGTTGGAGTTGGATGAATAATAACTTCATTCGGGAATGAAACGGTATCGCTACAACCAAAGTTATTCGTTACAATTGCTGTAATGCTATATATTCCAGGTTGATTGTAGAAATGCACTAAGTTTGTTGGGTTTAATAAATTCAATGTTGTTCCGTCCCCAAAATCCCATGTAGAGGTAGCGATACCTGTGCCATCGATTTCAAATTCCGTTGTTGCCCCACTACATAAATCGTCATCAACAGCATTGAGTGTCACCGTGGGTAAGTCATAAATCATAAAATCTTGACTTGTTGAATCGGTGCACCCAAACTGATTTGAAACAACCAGTTCAATTGGGTGTGGGCCAGGGGTGTTGAAAGAGGCGATATAATTCAGTGAGTTCGTTGTGTGTGCTATTCCGTCGTAATTCCAGGTATAAGGTGCAATGGCATTAATGGATGTGTTTTCAAGTGTTGTCGTAACAGGACTATAGAAGCATTCCTCATCAGGATTCATGTTGAAGGAAGCAAATGGCTGCGGATTTACTTGCACGATTTGATTTGTTGTTGCGCTGCACGCGAGAAGCGGAAGAATAGGGTAGAAAGTTGTCGCGTCTATTGTTATGTTGAAGTTTAAAGGAGTTGTACCTTGATTGAAGTAAATATGATTCGGATTTGAGGTGGTTGTTCCATCCCCCCAGTTATAAATAAATGTTGATGTTGGTAGATTAGAGATAGAGATCAACAAAGGACTGCAATCGTCTATGTCACTATAAACTGCAGTTGACAGGTCAGGCGTGTCGTACACATTGATCGTTTCGCTTGCAGTTGCTGAACAGATTGTTCCTGAGGTGTTCTGAAAGGCAGTAAGTGATACTGATGTGGGCAGCCCTGTGGCATTTCCATTAACAAAAGTCATTGATGAATTCGCATTATTAATTGTTCCAAGTGGCCCAAAATCCCACATGTATGATATCCCGGTATTTTGATTATTGGCTGTAGATGCAATGAAGTCAACGTTAGTTCCCTCGCAGATATTGATTGCAGAAGAGAAAATTTGAGGCAATGGTGTTGGAAATACTGAGACATTCTGTGTGATTGTTGCTACACAATTAAGTTGAGGGAGAACTCCGTATGTACTTGTTGATGTCAGGATAACAGGGTAAGTTAATAACCCGCTGCCGTTATTGGTGTAAATGTGAGAATTGTTGAAGTTCGAAATTCCATCTCCCCAATTGATTTGATTGCTTGCTGTTGGAAGATTTTCTAAAATGATTTCTAGTTCGCTACAACCAGAGTTTGTATTAAAAGTAACGGATGCTAAGTCGGGTGTGTCATAAACTACAATTGATACAGTGACAATTTCGCTACATGTAACCCCAAGTGTGGTTTGACTTGCAGTTAATTCAATAGGATAAGTTGTTCCTGCGGCACTGCCTGTTGTGAATGTGAAAGAAGTGTTCTCCGCATTTGAGTTAGTCAAATTACCAATATTCCAGGAATAATTCACGCCAAGATTTTGATTGTTTGATGTTGAAGCACTAAAGTTTACCAATTGTCCTTCGCAACTGTTTGTGGCTGATGAAGCGATAACAGGTAGAGGCGAAGGATGAACAGTAATAGGTTCAGTGATTGTGGAAGTACAAACTAAATTTGGCAGTGTTGGGTATGTTATAGACGAAGTAACGTTTAAGTTATAGGTCAATATAGCTCCGCTATTATTTGTATACGTATGGAAGTTGTTGGTATTAATTGAACCATCTCCCCAGTTTATGGTATTCAAATTTGCAGGCAGGTTAGCTACTTGAACATCAAGTAAACTGCAACCCGCAGTAGTGCTGTATGAAACAGCACTTAAATCTGGGTTGTTATAAACAAAGATGTTTGTGCTAACAGAGTTCGAACAATTCGATGCCGTATTTGTAGGCGAGGAAACCACTAATGTCACAGGAATGCTCAATCCCTGAGCTGATCCATTTGCAAATGTGAATGATGAGTTTTGTGTGTTTGATGCACCCAGCCCTCCAAAGTCCCAAGCGTAGTCAAAACCAGTTCCGCCCCCAGATATGCTGCCCGAAAAATCAATAGAACTTCCAGCACAAATGTTAATTTGGGACGCCGTGATATTCGGAATTGGATTAGCAAAAACAGAAAGGTTAGAATAAATTGTATCACTTGCGCAACCATCTGTTACTACAAGATAAGGATTGTAGTTTTGCGTTGTGTTGTTAGTTGCGAAGTAAGTAAATTGAACAGCGCTTTGATTCGAAATTATCGTATTCAAAGGGTCGTCCATATGCCATATGGCAGATAAATTGGTGTTGAAAGTCGTGTTTGTTAATGTTACAGTAAGTGGAGAACAACCGGCATCAGTGCTAGTCACAAAACCTCCATTAATTAGATCAGGAAGCACAGTAACACTATCTATGTACGTATCTGTTCCGCACGCGTTTGTTAGAGTAAGTGATAGGGGATAAACAGTTGTCAACGAGTCACTCGGGAAAAACATCGATTGAAGGTTTGGATTTGACGAAATCGTATTTCCATAAGTCCAAGAATAAGTGATAGGCTCTCCTGTAGAAATATTATTTATAATTAAGCTACTTCCGGAGCAAATTGTGGGTGTAGCAAAAGTAAAACCAGCAACTGGTGTTGGCAATACTGTAATATCCTCCCCCATCGTTACTGTTCCGCATGCGTTGGTAACAGCTAAAGTAACAGTGTATGTGGTTGTTACGTTTCCTTGAAGGTAAGTTATGTTAGGGGGATTTATTAGACTTGTTGAAGAGAATGTGTTATTCCAAGAAACGGTGTCAGGCGCAAAAGTCCAATCGTAACTTGTAATGAATGACCCTGTACTCAGGTTGCTAAAATTAACAGACAAGGGAGCGCAACCATTGCTTAAATCGGTACTGAAGTTTGCAACAGGTAAATCATAAATCTGAATAACGGAATTCAATGTGTCGGTGCAACCGTAGGCATTGATTGCAACCATCTCAATTGTATGGATTCCTAACGTTGTAAAAACAGGAGGGGCTGGATTTGCGCTTAAGCTGTATAAAACGCCATCTATTGTCCATTCATAATTGCCGATGGTAGCGTCGCCATTGCTCAGTGCAATCGGAGAGTCAATGCAACCAGTAGTAGGGAGAGCAAAGCTTCCAATTGGGTTGGGATTAATGGTCACTAAAATAGAGTCAAGCGCTTGGCAGCCTGTAGTATTATTTGTTAAACTCGTAACATAATAATAGTTAGTTGGATTATTTCCCAAAGGGTCTGGCAATGCAACACTTATAACACTAGATCCGTTGTTTTGACCCAAATAGTTCGCTGAAGGATTTGGAATCCAGTTATAAGTGTATGTATTGGTGTCTGGATTGTATTCTAAGGAAGTGGTTGAAACGTCAGAACAAAAAGTGTAATTCGGGTTGTTGAGAGCAGGTAAAGGATTAACTACCACAACAATCGAAGCGTTTGGTTGAATCGCACACTGCGGCACTTGGTCGTATGCAATATTAGTTACAGCATAATTCGTAGTTTGAGAAGGTGTAACTGTAAATGTAGGATTTGCTCCATTATAGTTGTCAATGGTTACACTTTGTCCATTCGCGGTATAGGTGATGTCATATAAGCCACCTGAGGGTGTGAATGCAAAATTGATGTCAGAGGATTCGAGTAAACAAATGGTCTCTCCTCCTGTAATTGTAACAATCGGATATGGATGAATGATGACTTCTGAGATGTTTGAAGTTATGCTCGGACAACCTCCTCCGTTAACAAAGGAAATTACGCAATAATAATAGTATGTTCCATCAATGTTCGAAGGCGGAGAATAGTTGCTGCTAATTGCGGTATTTATAGGAGTGCCGCCAGAAATTGAATTGGTGTTGTTTATATACCATTGATATGTTGGAGTTCCAGTTCCGTTGGAATATGCAACTTCTAATGGATTTGTTGTTTGATTTAAACAATGCTGTTGCGTGCTGATTGGTTGATTGGAGAATATAGGGGCAAGGTTTACCACCACTGCAGCCGGATTGGAAGTAACTCCGCAATTCGTTCCAGTTTGCATGATTGCACAATAATAATATTGCGTTCCCACGACAGTGCTTGGCGGAGTATATGTGTTTAGTGTAGCTCCAGGGATTGGGGTTCCTCCAACGCTAGAGTTGGTCGTATTTGAGTACCATTGGTATGATGCGGTTCCGGTTCCTCCAGTAATTGAAACAGATAACTGAGAAGTTGCCGTGTTTTGACAAACGGATTGAGGCGTTGTCGGCTGAGTAGAGACGATAGGGTCAGCGATAACAATTACCGTTGCATTCGCAGATATTAGAGCATCGCAGCCGGAACCAGATAAACTAATGGTTGCGTAATAGTTTGTAGTTCCAGGAGAATTAAATACTGTTGGAGTAAAAGAGTTGCTGGTAGCACCTGAAATAGATGTTGAAGGAGCGGCGAACCATTGATAGGTCGGTGTTCCAACACCGCCTGTGTAGTTCACGTTCAAAGCCAATGAAATAGTTCCTCCTACACAAATTGATTGCGTGGTTAATGGTTGAACTGAAATTGTTGGGTCTGGAAGAACTACAACTTCCGCGATGTTAGAGTTAATCATTGAACAACCTCCAGCAGCTGAGAATGAAATAATACAGTAATAGTAAACGGTGCTCGAAACAAGCGAAGGTGGAGAGAAGGAAGAAGTTGTTTGTCCAGGAATTGCGTTTGCTCCTGAATAAGAATTAGAGGTATTCTCATACCATTGATATGTAGCAGTTCCCGTTCCATTGGTATAGGCAACGTTGAGTTGAGTTGTTGTGCCACCAACACAAACACTTTGAGTAGTTGCAGGCTGCGTTGTGAACGTGGGAGCTGGAGTAACAGTAATAAGTGATGCAGGAGAATTCACCGCGCAATTGGCTCCACTTTGCGTAACAACACAGTAGTAGTATGTTATGCCAGTTTGGCTTACAGGCGGAGTGTATGTTGAAGTGTTGGCACCTGCTATTGGAGTGCCTGAAGTATTGCCACCTGTGGTGTTTGAATACCATTGATAAGAATTTGTTCCCTCTCCATTTAAAGGAACGACAGTTAGCGCATTTACAGATGCGGCATTTTGACAATAAGTCGCACCCGAAGAAATTGTTGCAGCAGGGTCAGCAACTACCACAACTGCAGCGTTCGCAGATGTTAGAGCATCACAACCAGATCCAGACAAACTAATTGTTGCGTAATAGTTGAAAATACCGGTATTTGAATAAACTGGAGGTGTATATGAATTATTTGTTGCGCCAGAGATGGAAGAAGCAGGAGTGCTGAACCACTGGTAAGTCGGAGTTCCAACACCGCCTGTATAGTTCACGTTCAAAGCCAATGGAAGAGTTCCACCCACACATATTGTTTGCGTGGTTAAAGGTTGAACTGAAATTGTTGGGTCTGGAAGTACCACAACTTCCGCGATATTGGAATTGATCATTGAACAGCCACCCGATGCAGCGAATGAAATAATGCAGTAATAGTAGAGTGTACTAGAACTCGCAGATAGCGGAGTAAACGAAGAGGCTGTTTGTCCAGCAATCGGAGTTCCTCCGGTATAGCCGTTCGTCGTGTTGGAATACCACTGATATGTTGCAGTTCCTGTTCCATTAGTGTACGCAACATTAAGTTGAATGGTTGTTCCACCAATACAAACCGATTGTGTTGGTGTTGGTTGCGTTGTGAACGTAGGAGCTGGAGTAACTGTAATAAGCGAAGCCGGAGAATTTACCGCGCAATTAGCTCCGCTTTGAGTTACGACACAGTAATAGTAGGTAGTGCCTGTTTGGTTAACTGGTGGTGTGTAAGTTGATGCATTGGCGCCTGCTATAGGAGTTCCCGAGGTATTCCCTCCAGTTGTATTTGAATACCATTGGTAAGAGAAAGTCCCTTGTCCGTTTAGAGCAGAGACAGAAAGTGCGTTAACTGACGCTGCGTTTTGGCAGTATGATGCACCCGAAGTTATCGTAGCTGTGGGGTCGGCAACAACAGTAATATCAGCAATGCTAGATGTTTGAATGCCACATCCTGCTCCTGCTAATGTTACTATAACATAGTAGCTATATGTTCCGGCATTCGAGAAAGCTGGAGGCGTGTAGTTCGATGAGTTAGCTCCAACGATTGGGTTATTTGTAGGTGAGTCGAACCATTGGTAAGTTGGTAACCCGGCACCACCAGTATATACAACGCCAAGCGGTGCAGGAATTGTTCCTCCAACACATATTGTTTGGGTTGGTGTTGGTTGAGTTGATAGTGAAGTGTTCGCATTTACAATTACTTCACCTGTGTTCGAGGTAATACTTGAACATCCTCCTCCAATAAGTGTAATGATCGCGTAGTAATAGGTTGTTCCAGCGACTACTGATGGCGGCGTGTAGCAAGAGTTCGTTGCACCTGTAATTGCGGTTCCGCCTGTTATTGAATTGGTAGCAGAGCTATACCACTGGTAAGAAGGTGTTCCAGTTCCGTTGGAATAGGTAACACACATTTGTGTTGGGGTACCTCCAACACAGACGTTACTTGAAGCCGGTTGTGTAGTGAATGTTGGAGCTGGATTAACGACTACTGTGCTGATTGCGCTTGTTACAGAACAGCCAGATGCTGTTGTGGATACAATGCAGTAATAATACAGTGTGCCAACAGTTGAAGTTGGAGGG